>NZ_FNHS01000027.1 GCF_900103445.1 Methylobacterium phyllostachyos
GCCGGCACAATCAAGGCGCGCTGGGTGTGCGAGCAGGGCCACCAGCAGTTGAAGGAGGAACTGGGCCTCGACCACTTCGAGGGCCGCTCCTGGACCGGCCTGCACCGGCACGCGCTGATGACGTGCATCGCCTGCGCCTACCTGCAGCACCTGCGCCTGGCTGGGCCCGACCGGACGGATGGGGAAAAAAAAGGTGGCCGGCCTACCGGGACCGCCACCGTCTCCGACCCTGCCCGCCGTGCGGCAGGCCATCATCGGCCGCCTGTTCGTCGGTCTCATCCCACCGGTGCGATGCCCGCACTGTCGCCGCCGCTTCCGGCTACCGTCTGACCTCAAAGTGCCCAGGTAGTGCTAGAGGATCGGAAGCGTGCAGTCGCGGAGCGGGCCGACGCGCCGGCTGCAAAGCCCACCGTGCCCACTCCGAACATGACCCCGGGCGGGTTCGACGTGAACAGGATCGATCCGCAAGCAGCTATGAAGCCTGCCGCCCCGATGGGGGCGAGTTCAATGAACAGCACAGCCAACGACAACCGCAGCGTCAGCCAGACCTTCCACTCGACCACGAACATTCACGGCGTACATGACACGCGTGAGGCTGGGCGCATGATGGAAGGCACGTTCGGTCGGATGCACGGACTGGCGTTGGAGAACGCGCAGAGCGCAATCGCCTGATTAATTACTCGCCGTAGTACATAAGTCGGCGAAGGTTGGCGGCAGGAACGCAACGTCTGATCTTCCGGAGATCGGATTTGGCGGCCCTGTCGCTTGCGTAGGGACCGGCGCCGACGAGGACGGTCCCAGGCGCAATACCGTCGAATTGCTCGGCCGGGTAGCTATCCACCTTGATGCCGCAACGTGCTGCAAAGCGTACCGGATCGTTGACGATAATTTCGCGACTTGTCCGTGCATCACCTTCGAGCGGATGCGCTACCAGCCAAAGGCCCTCGACGCCGCCGACGCGAGCCGATGCCGGAGCGACGACAAGCACGAAAGACAGGGCGAGGGCGTAGCGCATCCCGGCAAGATAGACCGGCGTGTGGCGGCTGACGAGATCCGGTTCAACTCCGATAGTCGGAACGAGGCATAGGGGACGGCAGGGATTGCCCGCTCGGGCCTGGACGGGCGGTCTGCTGATCAAGGATCGCGGCGACATAGACCAGGGCCTTGCCCTTGTCTTTGAAGCGCATCCTCTCTCCGCTGACCGAGGTCTCGTAGATGACACTGTTCGAGAACGCCGGCTTATACGCGCGTATGTGAGATCCGTACTTCTGTCGGATGATCTCGTTACGCATTTCCATTTCCAAGTTTGTCGAATTGTAGTTTCGCGCATCGCTCATCAGCAGTAGGAAACATCCGGCCACCAAGGGACTAAGGATGAGAGCGAACAGCGCCCAACCTATTGCTGATCGCCCCTTCGAGTTGGCGGCATAACCGACCATCACGACGAAAAAGACATAAATCAGCAGGATTGGCATGGATTGGACCCTCGGTTGCCCCGAAGCTGCGCAATAAGATCCGAACGGTCAAGGTGTCCGTCTACCGTAGGTAGGGATCAGTTACTCTGCATTCTCGCGGAAGCACCGCGCCATCGCTGCGATCACAGAGGTATCGGTAGAGGCGGAGACGAACCGGCATTCGTCGAGGGCGTGCTTCGTGGGGCGCGCCTTCACGCCAGCCTTGAGGCACGCCAGCCAGGTTCGGTTCTCGGCTTCCGCCGCAGCCTCGAATTTCTGCTCCGACAGCAGGTTCTGGCAGATCCCGGAGATCCGTTGCGTGGTGGGATCGGCGTTGAGGCTACGAAGCTCCTCACCCGCCCGCCCTTCCTCCTCGATGCACGCTCCTTTCGGTGCGACGACGTTGTCACACTGGCTTCGCCACGCCGCCCAGCCAGCCTCGACCGCGAACCCCGATAGACCATTGAGCGCACGGAAGATGCTCGGGTCTTCTGAAAGCCTCGTGAGGCATTTCGCGACCTCTTGGCTTCGAGCAAGATCGACCATGGCATCGACGTCGGCCTCGTCCGGTTCTGAGTCCTGCTCCTTCCTGAGCGCGTCCGCGACAGACATCCTGAGGCTATCGCCATATACTGGATCAGATCGACACAGCTTCAGTGCGTCTCCGACGGGCTGTGCCGTAGCCGGGCCGGTCATGACGACAAGCAGGAGGGCAACGGCGTAGCGCATCGTCATCAGCCCATCATGGCCTTGCCCAGGCGCTTCTTCGCGCCGTTGAGCGCCTTCTTGGCGCGCTCGACCTCGTGTTCGGCGGCTGCGATCTCCTCAATTGCCGTGAGGATCGGTGAGCCCTCAGCCATGGTGCGGAGATCCGCGACGGCGGCCTCGTCCACGTCGATCGCGGAGGACACGTCGCCGACGAGTAGGGCCATCCGGTGCTTGCAGCTCGAACCGACTTGGCCGGCTGGGCAGGTGCACGAGAACCGCATGCCCTTCCCAGTTCGGTAGGCCTCCAGCGTGTAAACCTCATCGCTAGAGCTCGATCGGACCGAGAACAGCAGGTTCGACATGCGGCGCACCTTGTCGAGGCAGATCGCACACGGATCTCAACTGTCGCGTGCATCTGATGAGGATGGCTGTAGACGGCCCGGCTGTCGAGGTGCCCAGGCTGTCCCTCGCGGCGGCGCTGGGCTAGAGCCAGCCATGGACCCCACCATCGCCAAAGCCCTCGCCCTGATCGAGGATCATCACGTCGATCATGGCATCCCAACGGTGCTGGAGATGCGCGACATCCGGGCGAAGATGGAAGCCGAAGCAACTGGGCACGCGACGGCCGCGGAGATGGCGCACGACACGCTCATAAGCATGGGATACCGAGTCGAGATGGTCGATGGTGTGATCTACCGGCTGGAGCAGTAGCGGACGCAGGAGCTTAGCTGCCGGCCTCGTGGCTGGCGGTCGCCTCGACCAGGCCGCCCGTCCAAGCCATGCCGTGATCTGCTCCACGCCAGGGTTGCCCTCGAGCCTCGCGACGTGCCTCGAAGATGAGGCCGTACCGTTCACCCTCGCCCTCATCGTCCGAGCCCGCCGGTACGATCCCAGTCACACAGCCGCCGAACCCGGAAGGCTTGGCTTTGGCTTCGTGCAAGTAGATCCAGCCGCCGATGAGCGCCTGGGCGTCGGCTTCCGAGATTTTCCACCAGCCCGAGCGGTACGTCTGGCCTTCAAGGCGGACCATGTTTTTGTACTGACCGCTTTCATGACGGCAGAGCAGGTGAATAGCTTTTGCCACGTGGCCGCTCCTTACCTTCGCGGCTACAGCCGGCGCATGTCCGACAAGCTCGACGTTCTCCTCGAACGCCTGAAAACGCACGAGCGCATGCTCATCCTGGCAATGGCAGAGCACGATGGGTTGCCGGCCGGGAACGCACTGTGACAGGTCGCCGAGCTTGAGAACGTTATCGCCGCGGTTGAAGCAGTGGCGGGTGAAGAGACTAAAAGCGTGCGCAAGGCATCACTGAAGGCATGATACCTTTGCTGTTATCATTCAGCCGTGTTTCTGAACGATATGCTGAATATAGCTGGACAGAGAGCCCGTTAGTTCATCCACCTCGCCCGTATTCCAATTACCTCGCTCCTTCTCGCGGCGAGCTATCTTTATAAATTCTGTATCCTCAAACCAAACGCCCTTACCCTGAAAAGTCAGCGGCAACTCTTTAACGACATGTGCGTTCTTGAAGATGCTGAGCAGACCATGCGCCATTTGGTTGCTGTCGGCGTTAAGCCATGAGAACCGAGCATTCCAATCACCGTGACGCTGCAGGATGGTGTCGAATTTCCTGATCGCATCGAATAGCTGAGCGAAATGCTCTTCTTCTCGCTGGATGATTTCTTGATCGTTTGGCGGCTCCGACATTTTCGTGGCGGGCTGCGCCAAGCCGGCTTCGAGGCGGGAGAACGGATCGTCCTGTGTCATCTTCGCTCTCCAGTCTCTGAGCCTACGAGCGGGCTGCGGCCGGGCTATACAGCAGGCGTAGGGCCATCACACCGCACGCGTGGATGGGGTGAGATGGTTCAGTGCGCCTTTATAGCGAAGCCTCATAGGATCGCAGCACACCTACGGTCTCCACCAAGCCAACTGCCTCCATGTCGCGCAGCAGCACCGCAGGCGTCTTCTCAGGCTTGCGCATCCGCTCACGCATTCGCCGGATCGCGGCAACAGCCCGGCCGGGATCTAGCTCTATCGTATCAGCCAGGAACGCGTCGGAAGAGCGCGCTTCTAGGTCGAACGGTTCCAGAACCGTAGCCGGAAAGTGCCGCATGTTCTCGGTCACGATGGTCTGAGCCCGGGTCTTAAGGGCTGCCGCCAGTACGTGGGCATCCCCTTGATCCGGCAGGCCGCTGCAGACGCACAAGAACGTGTCGAAGTCCTCAACCATCGCCTCTTCAAAGGCTTTTTCCATTCCCTGCCGCGCACGGGTCGCCCGCTCGCTCGCATCAGGGGTGCCTTTGTGCGTGAGGATGCGCCCGATCGCCCGCTCCGTTTCGTCGAGGATCGGGGCGGACCAACGCACTCGGTAGAACGCTGCGTCGGCCAGCGTCAGAAGCAGGTTCCGGTTCAGCGCACCCACTAACGAACAGGCATCAACGAGCGCGGTGAACCGATTGGCGAACACGGCTCAGAGGCTTTCCGCGTCCAAGGCGGCAAGTTCGGACAGCGCCTCGTCCCGTGCCACTGCTCGTTGCTCACGGTAAGCGAACAGATCCTCGGCCCTGATGCGCCTATGACGGCCAACCATCGTGTGCTTGATCTCCTCCCGATCCAAAAGCTTGATGAGGAAGGGGCGTGACACGTTGAGGATGTCGGCCGCCTGCTGCGTGGTGAGCATCTGGCTGACCGGCACGAGGGTGACGGCATCGCCGCTGCCAATGTGGCGTAGCACCTTCAACAGCAGGTCCGACAACGCTGGTGTAAGGGTGATCTCCGCAGGCTTTCGATCCTCGCCTAAGACGCGCAGCTTCGCATCTCCAGCTGCCTGAGCGGCGATGATCTCACGAAGCTGATTAGCGGCTGCCCGCTCATCCGCCGATGGCAAGCGGCTGCCGAGGCCTTCGGCCAAGGCTGGCATAGTCATGGTGGTCGCTCCGATGGCTGCGAACGCTAACTGCTATTCGAAATAAACGCAACAAACGCAATCGCCGTCGGTATAATCCACAGCTAAGCGCTCGGCTGCGCTATCGATGGCCTTCCGTCGGGCCGACGTCAGCCTCTCTGCGCACGACGTCGGTCCGAATTAGGCGCACAGTGCAAGGCACAAGCCCTGATCGAAAAGGCGGGAAGAGAAGGCTGCCCGAGCGTTCCTGTCAGCCGCTGATAGGGAGTAACGGGGGAGTACCGGGGTCAGGGGTCAGCCGCTGATCGAGAACGGCGTTACCTCTACCCTCGGGGCGGCCTAGAAGACCCGTTCTGAAGCCTCCTGCGGGCGTTCGGCATATCGGGCTGCACGGGCGTGGGAAATCCTTTGATCAGTGGTGCACTGCTCAAGCAGCTGGTCTGCCTTCCGCGGGTTTGATCCTACGGAGCGGAGCCCCAGCTTCCTTCCCGGACGAGCGACGGCAGACGGTCGTATGCCGCTCGCCGCTCGCCCAAAAACAAGCCGGAGGAACCCGAATGGCAGCGCATAGCTTCGACCAGAGCAACATCACGTGGCGCACGCTCGATTGGCTCGATCACATCGCCTTCTTTGTCTACAAAGTCGATGAAGAGAACCGCATCGTCGATGTCCTCTTCAAGTTCGCCGCCAACCAGCGGGTGATGTTGCACCGGCACCATTGCCCCTACGTCACCCTGGTGATGCAGGGTGAGCTACGGTTCTACCGCCCGAACGGCGAGTTGAAAGAAATCCGCCCGACCGGGAGCTTCGTCTCCGGCCCTGCTCATGGCGAACCTCACGAGGAGGGCGGCGGAGATCAGGACGCGATCGTCTTCTTCAGCAACCGCAACATCGACGACGCGCTCTATGAGTTCCTCGACAAGGACGGGAACGCGACCCAGGTGCTCGGGATCGCCGATTTCAAGGCGCAGCTTGAGGCACAGATCGCGGATGGGTCATCTGCGAAGGTCGCCGGCCGACCTGCCTGATTGGAAGTGGTCCCGCAGTTCCGTGGCTGCGGGACCAATCTGGAGAAAATTACATCCGCGAACGACGCATGTGATGACGCCGATGGCGCTTCATGTGCCGCATGCCCATCATGCCCCGCTGCCCGCCCATGCGCTTCTCTGACGGGCTCTTCACGCTGCCAGGATTGTTCATGTTGCTCTGAGCGCTGCCACTCCCGCTGCCGGCCGGCATCTGTGCGAGGGCAGCCCCCGTGACAGCGAGCGTCATCGCGGCAGCGAGGGCAAGGGTCTTCATCATGGCGTTTTCCTCCAGACGGATCAGCTCGATCAGTCGAGAGCCAAACACCACCATCCTGATATTGTTCAGGCTCTAACCTTGAGAATAGTGATGGGCCCTACCGACGTCGCAGCCTCAGAGCCAGGATCAGCGCGCCAGGCCAGAACACGAGGCTGAGCAGGGTGATCGGGATGATGGGACGCCCCTTCCACCAGACGATGATGACGGGCAGGAATAAGCCCGGGATCGCCACCGCGAGGAAGGCCCAGAATTGAAGGTCGGATAGGTCCATCCGCCATTCGTAGCAGCCTTCTGCCGCTACGCTTTCTTCATACCCGATGGCACATTGCGCCACCATGCCGATCCGGCCAGAGCACCGCTACTTCTACCCCATCGACTGGGCGCAGCTCTCGGCCGTGATCCGGTTCGGCCGAGCGAGAGGCTGCTGCGAGGGATGCGGACGACCGCATGGGCGGATGGTCTATCACCTCGGCGACGGCCGCTGGTGGGACGGCGACGCCGGCCGGTGGCGAGATGGCTGGGGCAGGCGGATCCGGATCGCGGTAGAGGCCGATATCCTCAGGCGAGCGCGCCGGACCCGGGTGGTACTGGCCGCGGCCCATCGGGACCACGACACATCGAACAACGCGGACGCCAACCTCGCGGCCTTCTGCCAGCGCTGCCACATGATCCACGATCGGCCGGAGCACCAGCGGAGACGATGGCGCACGCTGTTCCGGCGGAAGGCGGTCGGCGACTTGTTCGGTGGGCCCTACGCCTAACACGTGCGCTCAATGCTGCCTATGGTTTCGAATTTATTGTGCACATGAAGTAAATACCGATTATCACACCAATGGCTCGCGAAGTACAAGCAGATTTAAATGCCTATACCGACTTACGTTAAGTGGTGTGGGCTTTAGTTGCGGTAGATACTGTTTCTGATATAGTTCTCTTTCTGGTTGTAGCCGTGTCGATTTGCAATCTACGCGTTCCGCTTCTCCGCTGCGGTGCCCTTGCGCTCGTCGTGGGGGTGGTTGTGCTGGGCCCGGCCCAAGCCGGTCTCTCTAGCGCCATCCGCATCGTTCTGCAGAAGGGTCGGCACTACGATCCGACCGATCTGTTCCTGCACCGAGGCGATACGGTCACCCTAGTCAACGGTGACGACAACGCGGTCCATCATGCGTTCATTGAGGCCGACCGGTTTGCATTTGACGCTGGCGATCAGGAGCCCGGCAAACAGGCCACGCTGACCCTTAAGGAGCCTGGCGATTTCATTATCCAGTGCGGCATCCACCCGAAGATGAAACTCACCCTCCACGTAGAGTAGCAGCACTGCCGGTGACGCTCGATTAACCAGAGTTTCCTACATGATCTGAGCGCCAATCCGTCGAGATAGGAATTCTACCGGTGCCGTTGTTCGACGCCGATCTCCGTGCCCTAATGACGGCCATCGACAGATCCCGAGCGCGGATCGAGTTCGCCCCTGACGGGACGGTGCTGGCCGCCAACACCCTGTTCCTCAATCTGATGGGCTACACCCTCGCGGAGGTGAAAGGGCAGCATCACACCCTGTTCGTCTCCGCCGCCGAGCGTGACGGCGATGCGTACCGCGCGTTCTGGACGGCTCTGCGTAGTGGGGAGGCACAGACCTGCGAGTTCAAGCGCGTCGCCAAGGGCGGTCGCGCCGTCTGGATCCAGGCGACGTACAATCCCGTGCTCGACCGTGCCGGACGGGTCACGCGGGTCGTCAAGTTCGCCACCGACATCACCGCGCAGGTGTTGCGCAACATCGATCACGATGGACAGCTCGATGCCTTGCATCGCTCGCAGGCGGTGATCGAGTTCGCCCTCGACGGCACCATCCTGACCGCCAACCAGAACTTCCTCGATGCCGTCGGCTACCGCCTCGACGAGGTCCAAGGCCGTCACCACAGCCTGTTCGTGGATGCTGGCGAGCAGGCCGGCACAGCCTATCGGGAGTTCTGGGCGACGCTCGGCCGGGGTGAGTTCGCCTCAGGCGAGTTCCGCCGCATCGCCAAGGGTGGGCGCGAAATTTGGATCCAGGCGACCTACAACCCGATCCGTAATCGGGACGGCGTGCCGGTGAAGGTGGTGAAGTTCGCCACCGACATCACCGCACACAAGCTCCAGACCACCGATGCGGCGGGCCAGCTCGCGGCCGTCAACCGATCGCAGGCCGTGATACAGTTCGCCTCTGACGGCACGGTGCTCGACGCCAACCCGAACTTCCTTCAAGCGGTTGGTTACCGGATCGAGGACATCCGCGGACAGCACCACGCCATGTTCGTCGAGCCCGGCTACGCGCAGACGCCAGAGTATGCCGCCTTTTGGGATCGCCTACGCAACGGCGAGTTCTTCTCCGGCATGTTCCAGCGCTTCGGCAAGGGCGGTCGCTCGGTCTGGATCCAGGCGAGCTACAACCCGATCTTCGACCCCAATGGCCGTCTGACCAAGATCGTGAAGTACGCCACCGACGTCACCGCCAACATGGCGGCGCGGTCCGTAGCGATCGAGGCGGCCGAGAAGACCCTCGACCACGTCCAGGCGGTGACGGACGCCGCCGAGACGATGAACGCGGCGGCCCAGGAGATCTCGCGCAGCATGGCGCAGTCGAAGACCGTCGTCGACGACATCCATGGGCGTGCCGGCGAAGCGAATGCCGCCACAGAACGCCTGCAGGCTGCCGCCAGCGCCATGGGCGGCGTCGGCGCGGTGATCGCGGGTATAGCCCAGCAGATCAATCTACTGGCCCTGAACGCCACGATCGAGGCCGCACGGGCTGGCGCGGCCGGCAAGGGCTTCGCGGTCGTCGCGACAGAGGTAAAGGAGTTGGCGGGTCAAGCCGCTAAGGCGACTCATCAGATCAGCGGTGAGGTCGCCGCAATGCAGGATGTGTCGGGTGAGGTGGCCACGACCCTGGCGACCATCACCGCGGCGATCGACACGATCAGCGGGCACGTCGACGGCGTAAGTGGCTCGATGGACGAGCAGGCGCGCGCGACGGGCGAAATCCTGACCAGCATGCGACAGGCGGCTGGCGGTGTATCAAGTATCAGCACCAGCTTGGATGACTGGACTGTCGGCATGGAGGAACGGCGCAACGAGCGTAGGACGCGCGTGTTGTTGCCGGCCACCATCACCACGTCCGGCAGCGGCTCCATCGCGTGCTCCGTCCGTGACCTATCGGATGGCGGGGCGCGGCTGCATGTGCGCAGGCACGCTCAGGTCCCGGAACGGTTCGACTTGATCCTCGATGGAGACGGACGTCGGTTCAGCTGCGAGGTCCGACATCGCTCCGACGCCAGCGTCAACGTGCAGTTTCTGTCGTCCCTCCAGGGCGGGACGGCGCGCGTGGCGTGATAATGTAGCAAGAGGCCTGTTCGGCGGCCCCTACAAGATTAAAGGCATTGGCCGCCTCCTCACCGCTGTGGCGGCAGAGTAAACGAACGGTTCACCAACTCAGCGCAATTGCTTGGATCGCCTCGATCCTCTCGCGATGTGGCGACGTTCTACCGGCACACCCACCGGAGATACGCAGCCATGCTGATCCTCAATCCGCTGACCGGACAGATGGTCGAGGTGCGTGTTCCCCGGCCGGGGCCAACGACCGCCTGATCAACAACCGCCCTTCACGCGCGACCAGAGCCATGACCCTGTCCGACCTCGACAAGCCCGCCGAACTCACCGTGTGGCCCGGTCATACGCCGGCCCATGTCGCCGATGCTCGCAGCTTCTCGACGCTGCGCGCGGCTCTGGCTGCAGCAGCCGAGGCGATCGATGCGGAGGACGCGAAGCCCTGGATCATCACCGAGAGCGGTGACATTCTCGCGCCGGGCTGGATCCGAGCCAACACCGCCTCGTACCGCCTGCAATAATGGGCCGTGAGCCGGCGCTCGCGGTCTCCAGTCCCGCCGTATGGCGCCGACCCTCACGAGACCGCCTGGCCAAGGCATCACGGGCGAGCTCCGGTGAACTGGACCGGATGCGCCTGTCGTCGCGTGCTTGCCCGCGCCGGGCCGTTTGGTGTCGCGAACACCTCGGGCACGTATGCGGGAAGGATGGACGCTGTGGCAGCTGTGCGGAGCGATGTCGCCGCGTCGGCCTGACAGCAGCTCCCGGCATCAGCGCGACTGCGCCAGTGAGGCCGCACCGAGGCCCGCCGTCTCAAGACGACCTCGGTGCTGCTCTCCGGGCGCTTGGTTAGGCTAGGGCGTTGCCTTGTATACGAGCCAAGGCAGCCCCTGTGGCTTCTGCCAATGCCTCCAGACGATAGACCGTACCCTCGTCCACGCTGACGAAGGAGCACCAGTACGCCCCCAGCGCGGCGACCGGCTCGGGCGATCCGATTGGCACCATCACGAGGCTGCGCATCGAGGTATGACGGTAGGCAGCAGCCGGCAACCGCGGATCGACCTCGATGTCCGGCACGACCGCGGTCTCGTTGTTGAGCATCGCCCAGCCCGAGATACAGGCATCGAGCGGGAAGCGGTTCCCGCGCCACAAGTAGCCAATCGCATCCTCGGCGACGTAGTGGCAGCGGTCGCCCTCTCGCAACACAACGGCAATGCCGTCAGAGCCGGCGATCTGCCGCGCTGTATCGCGCAGGATCGTTACGACCTCATCCAGGGACCGGGCCGCATCGAGCCTACGGTTGACCCGGACGAGCCTTTGATCAGCCTGGAAATGATCCTCTGACATCCGCCTAAGCTACAGGATCAGCGTTCAGGGGTCCACGTCAGGGGCATCTGCGATCCGCAACGACCACGCGACATGTCCGTTCGCGTCAACGAGGTAGAGCGCGTTCGCCTTCAGGTTGGACATGTTCAGTTCGACGGCCTTGGCCAGAACGACGGCATCGGCCGCGTCTTTAGCCGTGATGACCTCTTCGTAGACCGGGGCACTCAGCAACCCATCGGGCGCCCGCAGGGCCACACAAAATCGATAATCCCGCATCGTTCGTCAGACCGTCCGGTTGCATGCACTCACGACATAGCACGAGACCCCCGTAACGGACCCGCAGCAGAATTCTTCCTTGGCACGCCGCGAGCCCGAACCGCTGCCCCTCGGCAGCCTTCTTCCTTCGGTTCTGCGTCCACAACTTGCCCTTGTGGATCTCCCTTATCCGTGGGGTGCATCGTTTTGCACCCTATGCTGCCCAAGAGCGCCGGGGCCGCGGATCGCCCTCCCCGCCGGAGCCATTGCAGCCACTCCCGGCTGATGATCCGCACCACGTTCGGGTCGGACTTCCGCCCTTGGTGACGGCGCTCCTGGATGGTCAACAGGCCGTCGCCCTCGGCAAGGCGGATCGCGGCCTGTGCCAGCCGCCGACAGACGCCCGCCCGCGCGGCGATGGCGTCGATGCACAGCCCGCAGGCGCCGTTGCGGGCCATCTCGTCGCCAACGATCCGAAGGACCGCGAGCTGCCCGGTGGTGAACCTGCTGGCGAGCGCGGGCGGCATCGGACCGGAGCAGGCCAGCCGACGGCGGCGCTCGATCGCCACGGATCGCTCAGGAGCCCGCTGGAGGCGCTTCGGCGGGAACAGCGTCACACGGCCAAGCGGGATGCCCATGGGCACCACGGTCTCGCGCACGGCGCTCCTGCGGGCATGCAGCAGCTCGGCCAGCCCCTGGGCCTCTGAGTCGGTGACGGTCTCGGCGGCGTGAGCCTGCCAGATAGTGCGCGACAGGTCGTCGAGCTGCGCGAGTGTCCGCGCGCCCTCGATCGCCGACCGCATGGTGGCGTGAAACATCGTACCCGGTCCCTCACGGGCCGCGGTTAAGGTCCAGGCAAAGCCTCTCCTGTGCGAGAATTGGCGTTCTCGCTTGACTCCGCGGGGGAGGTCATGGCTTGTGGGGGGTATCGAGTCCGGCCCACAAGGCCCCAGGATTTTCAGCAGGCTCCCGTTTGGCGACGGGGGCCTGTTGGCTTTTCAGGGTCTATCTCGCGGCGATGGTCTCCTGAATGGCGGCCGCGACTCGCCGAGGCGAGCATGGCCGTGACCGCCCATGTCGGCCGGGGCATGCCGTTAAGTCAACGTCAGGGGGTGATCAGCACGCCTATGCCTGCCGGACTACCAACCGTCGCCGACCTGCGCAGGGCCGGTGCCATCACGAGCCTAGAGGTTGTTGCGGCGATCGACGCCTACCTTCGAGATCCAACAGCCGGCTCCTACCACTTCGCTAGCGGCCACAACCTCGACGTCGCGGCACTCGTCAGGGCATCGCCAGCCTTCGTGATGGTGGAGCAGTCCGGCCAGCGCGAAACCACATTTCGGACCGTGCTGGCGGCGGCCATCATGGCGGCGCGTCCGACCCCGCCGTGATCTGCTCACGGGGCGGGAATGCGTCCGATCTCACTAGCATGTGAGCCGAGCCGATACGCGAAGTGGTTCAGTGGCGAATTGCCTATACTTGCTTTGCGAGCCTTATCAGCGCTTAATGCTGGTTGATTGAATAGTTATCTCCTTTCTTCCGTAGAATTAGGTTGGACGATGAAAATAATATCGATCGCGTGTATAGCTTTTGTAGCAATGGTTAGCTCCAGCACGGCACAGGTAAATGAAAAGCGTGAAAAATGCCTACAAGAGGCTGAGGCTAAGGGATTATATTCAAGAAATTCAGGCAAGGGGTCTGCTGCGTCGAATAGGTTCAACATGCCAGAAAGAGGCAAGTTCATGAATGAATGCATGTCGCGACGATGATTGGAGTTCGTAGCAGCTTACAGATCTCACAGCTCGTCAACGGGCAAAAGCGGCAAAGTCGGCCTTGCGCACGAAAAAACCCGCCGCGGGTTAACCGGGCGGGCGAGGTAGGGAGGCGTCCCGAATGGCTTCTGGACGTCGAAGACATTCCTCACGTCGGATGGTTAACGAAACGCTAGCACTCCGCCATACGCTTGCGGTCCAGTGAACACCGCGGCATTCCCGCCGCATGATCCGGTCCGAGCTCGTCGCCCGCATCGCGGAGCAGAACCCCTACCTGTACGCTAGGGACGCGCAAGCGGTGGTCGACGCCATCCTCGATCGCATCGCCACCGCGCTGGCGGACGGCGACCGTGTCGAGCTGCGCGACTTCGGCACCTTCGAGACCCGGGACCGTGAGGCTCGCACCGGCCGCAACCCGCGCACGGGCCAGAGCGTCGCCGTGGCGGCCAAGCGGGATGTCCGGTTCAGGCCGGGGAAGGCCTTGCGGGCGCGGCTCAATCTTGATCGGGTCGATCCTGAGCATGAGGTGGAACGCCTGTCACGAGCCTCATGATCTCGCCCTTGCTCTTGCGCCTCTGGGGCGTCGCTTGCACCCGGGTAATCAGTCGGCGTTCTCAGGCGCCTGCTGCAGGCCGAACCACCCCTTCATCTTCGAAGGTAACAGGCTGGCGCGTCGTCTCTTGGGAACAGCAGAGCCGCGCACCGCATCCAGTCGGCTCGCCGCTTCGTCCAAGCCCAGGGCATCCGCCTGCCGTCCGATTTTGAGTGCGCCTTCCAAGACGGCAAGCCCGTCCTCGAAGTCGAACTGAAATGGCATGGTTGGGAAAAATCGATCGACTTCGAGGCAAGCATCGATGTAGCGCGCTCGCTCCCGTTCAATCTCGGGCGTGTCCGCACAGGCCAATCGGGTCACGAAAGGCATCAGCCGCTGCCGCTGCACATCCGCGGCTTCATCGTTCAACCGCATAGCGAGCTGACAGATCGGACGCGAGAAGCAATCCGGCATCGATCTAACCGACCCGACACGTCGGTACGGGAAACCGCATGCCACGACCGCGGCCTCGTTGATGCAGGTGCCGCCCGTCGGACCAGGGAAATCGTGCGAGCCGCGGAGAAGCTTCCAGTGCAGGATGTGACTGAATTCGCTCATGGTGGCCAACTCCGTAGCCGTCCCCCGCTGAAACTCCTCCTGTATTGCTACACCGTCAACAGTCGGAACGGTGGTTGTTCTAAAACGGCTCCGATGCCGCAGCCTCGGTCGCCTGACGGATCAGGCATGCAACTGAATACAATATTTCAGGTTGGTTACGGGATTGGGAGGATCGGCAGTTCGCGCATCGCTTCATGAGCGCGTCCTTGCTCAGCGCAGCGTGATACGATGGCACCCTCGGGGAACCCTTTAGGCATCGTGGCCCGTCGACTGGCCCGTGCGGTATCGTTCACGGCCGTGGACCAAGGCGCGATCGAGCGACTGCCCGTCGTTACCCGGATCCTCGAAGCCTCCCGGGATATCATCTATGAGGATAATTCGTCCGCGCATTGCTGCGTAATTCTCGATGGCTGGACCTGTTGCTATCAGCTCCTCGCAAATGGTCGACGCCAGATCCTATCGTTCCACGTGCCCGGCGATCTGCCGGATCTGCAGAGTCTGTACCTGCCATCGCCCGATTTCGGCATGGCTACAGTGACCCGCGCCTCTGTCGCCTTTGTGCCGCATACTCATCTACGGAGGCTGGCCCAACAATCTCCTGCTATGGCCCAAGCTTTCTGGCGGGAAGTTGTCGTGACCGCAGCAACCCACCGGGCCTGGATCACCAGCTTGGGTCGACGCGATGCCCGTCAGAAGGTGGCCCACCTCTTCTGCGAGCTGTATCTGCGCCTCGAAGCAGCCAGCCTCGCAGGTGACCACATCATGCCGATGCCGCTTCGGCAGAATGACCTCGCCGATGCGTTGGGGCTGACGTCCGTTCACATGAACCGGGTACTAAGAAATATGCGGACAGAAGGCCTGTTTGACCTACGATCTCGTAGATTGAAGATCCGGGACTGGGCTGCTCTCGCCTCAGCCGCCGAGTTCAACCCACAATATCTGCACCTCGGAAATTAGCCTCTCGGCGATATCCTCCTCACGTACTCAGCTACGACGACGCTGATGATATCCGCCCCGCGTAGAACCGTTTGCACATGCCTGTGGTTGGCAACGTATCGACGCTCAGAGGTCCTTATGGCCCGCTACTTCTTCGATGTGACCAACGGCAGTGTCGTCAGCGACGATGAGGGCATCGAGTTCGATGATGCCCACTCCGCCTCGCAGGAAGCGCTTCGATCGCTCCCCGACATGGCGAAGGATCAGTTGCTGATGCAGGTCGGTGAGAAGGTCAGCGTCACGATGCGGGACGACCACGGTGTCCCGGTCTACCGAGCCACCCTTACGATTGAGGACGAGTGGCTGGCAGGGCGGCCATAGGCTCTCGTCGCGTCTGCTGTACCGGATGCGCGAGACATTTGTACCTCGCACAAGGTTTGCTACGCCTACAAGGTCGGGTCTCCTCTCGACCACCACGCTCGCCCTGCGATGCCTCCTCCCAAGGTCCATCAGAAGGGCGGGCGTGGATGTGAACGTGACAGGTCGATAGGCGTTTCTGTTCCGAGAGCTTCGGCGTATCATTCCTGTGTCGACGTCGGCTGCCGCCCCGTCGACCTCCACGCTCGCCCCGAAGCTTCACGCCCCCCGGAAAGCTGGAGGGTGGGCGTGGATGCCCAGAATAATTGCCGGCATAGACCTACATCCACCCGGGCGGAACGAATAAGTGCGGCAGCCGAGCTATTTATCTCTAGTGTCGCGCGTCGGCTGATTTGCCGATCTCCGCGTCTGCTGGGGTTGTCGAGGGGGGGCAGCTTCGGCAGGCGTGGATGCGACGAAATTTACCCTGACAGGATTAGCCGCCTTCGCTAGCCTGATCCTGTCGGCTTTAGGTCGATGCTCACGCCCTCTCGGAAGCTTTTATCCCCCTCAAAGCCGACGAGAGGGCGTGAATGCTCTCGATAGCCTGACCATCCCTGCAAGTCGTAACACCGGCATTAATGGGACCGCCGGCACGCCGCTGGTTGTTCTTGGGATCGGCCCACTGCCGACCGCTACCAGTGTCTGCAGCGCGCGGATGCCGTAGTAGTTCGCTTGCCTCATGTCCTGAGTAGCACGGCGGATCCGGCGCACCTGCCACCAAGCCGCCGCGAGGATGAAGAGTTGGATCAGACGCACGCATTTGGCTCCTGATCATCAGCTTCGAAGTCTTGGTCCGTGCCGCGCAACCAAACGACCTAGCTCTCGTGATGGTTCTCGGGAGCGCCGAGGCTGGGTTCCGCGTCTCCCCCATCCTCGCGGTCGGGATCCCCGTCGCCCTCATCCAAGATGGCGACGATGCGGTCCACGATGTCGAGGGCGAGTTCGGCCAGCCTCTCGAACTCCTCCCGCGGGATCGGCTTGGCGGCGGGCAGGCTCGGGCGGCCCGGGAAGGCTACGATCTTGCTCATGGGCTTGGTCTCGGTGTGGTTGGACCTGTAGTCCCCCAGCGAGGTCCGGCCGGGGCGGTACGCACGGCGACAGAGGGGATGAGAGGCTAGGCCCCTCCGATGTCGTCGGGGGCGCCCTCGCGGACGGCCAGGGCGGCGATGCCAACCATGCGGCGGTCGAGCACGGCGCGAGCGAACCGGGCGAGCTGATCGAAGTTGCGAGCGGCGATGTTCAGGTTGCGCCCGAAATCGTCGGCCTGCTGATCGTCTTCCGCGAGCAGCGCGTCGGCTAGCTCGTCCCGGTTGAGGCTCAGGTACAGCCAGCCCAGGCGCAGCCACGGTAGCGCCGTATCGGCATCCCTGACCCAGTCTTCGCGAGACGGGACCGGGCAAGGTGTGGTCGAGCGGTTCACGGGCTCGAACGACATGGCCGCCAGTTCAGCAGCCGGCACCTTCGACAGGTTGGGGCGATCATCGCCACGCTTATCGAGAGCCGCCCACATCACGCGTTCGGCGTCGGCCGCGATCTTGGCCATGATGTCGTCGGCGTCGAGACACTCATCGATGCCGTAGTAGTCGCTCGCCCACTGCTGGGCATGCCGGACCACGGCTACGAAGCCCGGCAGTGTGGTCGGGCGGGTCTCGAACACCGCATTCCAGGCGGCGATTTCGGCCTCGTGCGCGACCTTCCACGCCGCCTCTGGCGCGACCATCGCCTCGTCGGACGTGTCCAGACCCTGCTGCCGGCGCCATGCCTTGTCGGTCGGGTTGATGGTGAGCCCGAAGGCGTCCCACGCCGTGAGATGCGCCCGGATCGCCTCGAACAGAGCAGGGTGGCGAGGCCGGTGAGCACCATGCCCCCGCCGATGATCGCGACGGCGGCCAGCAGATCGCCCGCGGCGTCGAGGAAGCGCAGGGACCGGCTGTGCGCGGTGTCGGGCCGGACGGGCGTCACGGCCTGCCAGGGCTCGATCGTCCCAGGCTGCGTCTCGTCCGGCAGGGTGCGGTAGCGGCGATCCAGCGGCGGGTTGCGGCGGCCGGTGCGGGCGCTCGTGCTGCGAACCGGGACGGGCTGGCTGAAATTTGGGATGCGGGCATAGGACATCGTTCGCGCTCCTGGTGGGGCTCGTGGCGGTGGGTCGGCGGTGAGGGGGGCGCTCGCCCGATCCGGCGAGCGCGTCAGATCAGGCGGCGGGCGGCGCCATGCCAGAATTCAGGGCCCAAGCGGGGTGGTCGCCCTCGGGGCCGTAGAGGTCGGGAAACAGCACCCACAGCCGCTGCTCGATGCGGGTCAGCAGGTCGCCGCCCACGTCCATCGCGTCGCCGCGTAGGGCTTCGTCGTGGAAGCGATCCGCCTCGCCGTGCATATCGCCGGACACGTACTCGGCGAGCACCATGCCGATGACGGCCGCGCCGATCTCGGCCTGCGTGGCGGGCGAGAGTAGGTGCCACGCATCGGCGGGCGTGAACGGCAGGGGCATGCGAGCCCAGAGCGCGGCGTGGTCAGGCAGGCGGGCGGTGTCGTCGCCGCGGAGGATACCCACAGTGCGGGTATCCATGGCGACCGCAGGGGCGGCTGTGGCGGCGAGGATGCCGGCGGCGAGGGCGCGGCGGTCGATGCGGGTGGTCATCGCGGCGGCTCCTCAGTTCGCGGCCATGTGGCGGGCGAGCTTGGCGGACCGCCACGCGGCGGTGAGACAGACGGACATCGCCTCGGCCCAGGTGCCGCCGAAGCGCTCCTGATGGGCATGGGCGGCCTTGGCGGCGGCCGACATGATGGCGGCGCGATCGAACTTGCCGGCGACGTAGAGCGGGCGGCGGGTGGCGCGCACTGTGAAGTCGATGCGGGCGGCGGCCGAGAGCAGGCCTGCGGGGATCGTCGGACGGCTGTCGTGCAGCGAGCGGGAGATCCGGTTCCAGGAGACGGTGCGGCGGGACATGGTTGCCTCCTAGCCCGTGCGCGACTACAATTCGTCTGCGCATGGGCTATATTGGCCCATTGGTATCCGCTGTCAAGCCACAAAGGCCCGAAAGCGGTATAAAATGGACCGTAGGAAGGCTAAGGATGCTTACCGGCTCTCAGATGCGGATGGCTCGGGGCTATCTGCGATGGTCCGTGAAAGAGTTGGCTGAGGCTTCCGGCGTGTCGGGCACCACGATCAAACGGATGGAGGAAGGCGATGGCGTTCCCAAATCCATTTCGGACAATCTAATCGCTATTCAAAAAGCCTTTGAGGCCGCCGGCCTTGAGTTCATCCCCGAGAACGGCGGAGGCGTGGGGGTTCGGCTCCGCATGCGCCGCGACGGGACCTGCGAGGAACACTGACACCCTGTGCCTTGAGCTTCGCTAGCCGGAGCCCAGATCAGTCATAGCCGCCGAGAGGCCCGCGTGCAGGACGCTCTAGCCCGTTCCATCGCTCAGACTGCCGCCGATGCTCTCGGTCGGCGCAGCGATGCGCACGGCGGGGCCTACGTCTCGGATGAGGCGATCGGCGCCCATCTCTGGTTCGAACGCGGGTTCAGGGACCACGACGAATTAGTCTCACTCATCAACCACACCCGGCGGCTTCTTGATGAGCGGCGCCCGCCCCTCCCCGCACGGGCGCCGTATCAGAAGCCCGTTCAGCTCAGCTTCGATCTGGAAGCGGCATGAGGGTTCGGCAGCGTCCAGGGCACCCGTCCCTATTCGATTGGCTGGATCGGAAAGAAGCGCGCGTCGTCGCGCAGAACGCGGCGCTTGAGCACGAGAGGCAGGCAGGCCGCGGAGCCAAGCGCCCGACACCCTGGACGATCGATAGAGGGCGAGTGTCCGAGGTGCAGAAGCTGATCCACGCGCGCCACGACGGTCCCTGCGATACAGACGACGGCCTGCTCTACCTGAAAGCCGCCCTGCCCCATCTCATGCGGCTGCACGCTGGGCCAGCGCTCCTCGGTAAGGTTCTGGGCTGGGCTCAGACTTGGTTGCCAAAGGTGCCGGTTAAGGATGTTGTCAACGAGGCAGATCCGGACGGCCACGAGAGCACGGCGCTCCTCAAGGCAGACGACATCGCCCGCATGCTCAGGGTCACGCGCGAGGAACGGGAGTCGCTTCGGTTCAGGACCATCGGGGCCGTCGACTTCAGCCATAGGCAGCGGCTCGCGGACCGGCGACGGAAGAATGCCGAACACCAAGCCGCCAAGCGATTGAAGGCTGGGACGACGCCCCGATCCGAGTCCAACGTCGCCAAGGCCAAGGCCCTTGGGATCTCGCTGAGCACCTACAAGCGCCGGCTGAAGCAGGCCCCTGCAGTCGAGGCCCCGGCGATGGCTGACCCGATTTCGTCAGCAATAGTGCGTAGCACTTACAACCCCCTACGGGATCGGGTCACGATCTCAGGACAGACCGTTCTGGGTCCAGCGAGAGCCGCCCGCCCGAGCCGCAGCGTCGGCGCTGTCGGGCATGCGCCCGGAGCTAAGACGAGGGCTATCAGGCCCGGTCAGGCCGTCGCGCTGCCTCTGCCGAAGGAAAGGGTTCTTGAGCATCCCGACATGCTTGGCGGGGGTGAGTGGAGGCACCTCAACGAGGTGGTGACGGCCTATGAAGGCGGGTTCTTGCCTGACGACCTCGTGCGTGCGGTCCGCGCTGCGCAGCGGGTCCGGCAGATGACGCAAGAGGCGGTCGCCCGTCAGATCGGGATCAGCCGTCCGCAGCTCGCCAACGCGTTGCAAGGCCGCTTCGGTCTGAGCCGGAGTGCCGCTGCCAATCTGCTGACGTGGCTTGCTGCCTGAATTCCTCTCCCATCATCGCGACGGCGAAGCCGTCCGCCGTTAGGCGGGACCGACGCTACCCGCTCAGCCGCCGCAGATGGTCAGGCCCTCGGATCACGGCTTCGTCGCGTGCGCGGCCATCACTGCGGCTGTCACGGCTGTCCGTAGCGCCTTCTCTTGTGGGCCGGGCTTAGCTTTCGCCTCCGCGATCTCGGGGGAGGCCGCGACCGCTGCCGCGATGTCGATGCTGTGCCCGCTGGCGAAGCGGTAGGGGCCGGTCTCGGGATCCCTCATGTAGATGTCGACGGCCGCAACGATCTCGCTGCTGCTGATCGTGCCGTCCTTCCGGAGATCGGCGAGGGTCGGGCGTGCGGCGGGCATGGTGCTCGTAGGTTAGGGAGGGGTCTGCCGGGCATCCGCGAACTGGCGTGACCAACATAGGTTGAAGGTCTGGCGCGTCTCGCCACATGGCCGAATGACGCGTCCTGCCGTAGCTCGGCCGCATGTCAGCCAGTCCCGCCCCTGCCCCGCTCCCTGATGTCGTCGCCGGCTGGCGCAGCGCATTGGAGAACCTATCGCCTCACGCTTCGCCCTGCCGATACCTGACGTCGGCTCGTTGGGCTCCGATGCGGGAAGCCGCGATGGATTTCTGCGACCACCTCGGCGCCGAAGCGCATGGGCTTGGCTGGACGGCGGCCGAGCTGTTCGCGCTTCACCCGGAGCATGGAACCCTGCGGGTCGAGGTCTGCGGGGTGCTAATGGTCTCCGGCAGCAAGGCCGTGGCAGTGGAGCCAACCCGGGTCGTGTTCGCAGGGGGCTCAGGCTACCGGACGAAGCCCGGCCAGGTCTGGGGCATTCCGGTATGGGAGTACGCCAGGAAGGTCGTAGGCCGGTGAGGCGCCGGGTTCAGGCTAGGATCGGCAGCACGGGATCGCTAGTCGGCTTCACGGTGCTGGTGACGGCGTTGGCGGCCTGCGGGCTGACGGGGCTGGTGAAGCGATTGCTGGCCCAGAGTTTACCCCCAGAACAGTGGCGGGGCTGAGATCCGGTTCCGGGAGCGGAAGGGATAAAACTGGCGCTAGGTTCGTTAGGCCTGGACAAATTGCTCCGGTCAGGGACCAAGTATGCGCAGTCTCATCCTCGCCTTCAGCCTCATCGCGATCACAGCCCCCGTCTCAGCGCAAACGCCCGAACGCGGCAACGCGGACCTGCAGACCTATTGTGCGGGGGACGCCCTTCAATTCTGCGCCGGTATTGATCCCAACAGCCCGCAAATGGACGCCTGCTTCAAGAAAAACTTAAGCCAGATGTCTCCAAATTGCCGCCGCGCCATCGATGCCTACGAGAAGGCCGGCGGTAAGTAGCCATTCGACGCTCGGTCACAGCCCGAAAGCCGCGAAGGGGGCGAGCTTTAGCTCCGTCAGCGGCAGGGATAGATCACCGAGTCGAGCCGTTAGCGCATCGACGAACTCCTTCAGCTAGGTATCCCATATGCGCAGCAGCATCCTCGCTCTCGGCCTCATCGCCGTAGCGGCTCCCGCCCTCGCGGCTCCCGATGCGCCTGCCTCCAAGCGTGGCAACAAAGATCTGAAGACCTACTGCTCCGGCGATGCGGTCACGTTCTGCAGTGGCAATGATCCGGACAGCCCGGAGATGGACGCCTGCTTCAAGAAAAACATGGACAAGATCTCGGAGAACTGCCGGCGCGCGATCAAGGCATACCAGGGTGGTGGTGGTAAGTAGCATCCTCATTCTGAGGTAAAGCACTGAGGCCCATCAGCCCATGATCAGATCGGGCGACGGGGCAGTTCAGCTTGCCCGCTTGGCACTCCAGCTGCCGCTGCACTCAACCAGTCCGCCAGACGTGCGCCACGTGCCATTGCCGCTGCCCTTAACCGTAAGGCTCCCGGCGATCGGCACCTTGTTTGAGCCCTGGGTGATCGTGGCCTGCACGGCCCCACCAGCCAACACACCGCCGTCGATGTCCACCTCTTCCCCGGGGATCGAGGCGTCGCCGTCCTTTATCTGCACCTGATAGCTCGTGCTGGCCGAGCAGGGTCCCTGCGCCGTGGTTGCGACGATGGTCCAGGAACCGTCGAACTGGTTCGGCACCTGTACCTTCTTCGTCCCGGCATTGGCCGGGCTCAGAGCGCTCGCCGCCAAACCAGCCGCGAGGATCAAGAGAAAGGTGCGTTCCACAGATAGCTCCGACCGTTGCGCCGCCGAGACTGCCCATGCCTGCGTAGACCGGAGCATCGGCTTGATAGTTTGAGAAGCCGCGTGACGCGGTTGATGCCGCGCCACTGTCCCGATGAAGATGTCAGTGTGCCGAAGATGAGATTGGTCGCAGCATCGCCATCGCGAGGTCCGAACGCCACAAACGCGTAGCGCCCTCAGGCACCTCCGGCTAGGAAAGGCGCGGCCGCAGCCAACACCGCCGCCTTGGTCAGGGGCGCGTCGAAGGCACCGTCCCAGCCGACGAAGCCCCGCACTCGCCGTACCTCGGCGGCGTGCCGCGCCTCGACCGAGTGGATCTGCAAAGCCGTCGTCAGCACCGGCGTACCCTGCAGGTTGCCGGCCTGCCCCTTGTACGCCGCCACCCCGAGATCCTCGAACGTGCTCGACAGCGTGGTGAACGTGTCGAAATTGGCGAACACGTCCGGGTACTTGCCCTTGCCGGTAAAGTCGAAGGCCGGCGGCGGGATAGCGGCACCGCCGAGTGCGCCCTGCAGCAGGCGCACGTGCTCGGCCTCATGGCGGGCGAGCTGCGTGAACACGGCCCGATAGCGCGCCGGGATCAGGCGGGGCGTGGCCAGCGCCGTGCGGTAGAACTCCGCCTCCAGGTACTCCAGGGTCAGGGCGAACCGGAGCACGTCCACCACCTGCCCCGGTAGGCCCTGCGCGAAAACCTCAGTGGAGGCTACCGCCAGCAAGGTCGGTGCGCTGGCGAGCGCCCCGAGCGTACCGGCGGCGCGGGTAAACAGGCCTCGGCGCGAGGTCATACGGGCGGTGAGATCAGGGTCGAGGGCGTCGATCAGCGTGGGAGCGGCAGGCATAAAAGCGGTCATGGCGGTGTCCTCACTAGCAGGGATGAGCGTCGGCCGGGCGATCACGGCAACTGGCTCGCGCTGACCGGGGTGAGGACGAACGGCACCACCTTGGGCAGCACCTGCGAGGGCACGAGCGCGCGGTCCAGGCCGTTGCCATCGACGATGTCGTTGCCGGCGAACGCCGCACTGTAGGGGTTGAGCATGTCGCGGATCGTGGCGGCATGGCGCGCCTCGACCGAGACGATCGAGCCAGCCTTGGCCAGGAAGTCCGGGTTGCGCAGGAGCTGACCGGCGCCGTTGTAGGCGGCCACCCCGAGGTCCTCGAAGGTGCGAGCGGTGCCGAGCACGCTCTGGCGGCTGGCGAAGTTGACCCGGCCGAAATCGACCTGCAGATCCGGAATGGCGTTGCCGCCGAGCGCGGAGCGGAAGAACTCACGGTGGGCGACCTCGTGGCTCTGAATACCCGTGAGGCTCTGCTCATCGGAGGGGTTGAAGCCGCGATAGGGCTGCTGCAGCACCTGGGTGTAGAAAGCGGCCTCCAACTGCTCCAGGGCGTAGGCGTAGTTCAGGACGGCGAAATCGCCCTGGCCGAGGTCGACCGTACCGCCGGCGAGCGTGGCACCACGCTGAGCGAAGGCTTTGCTGAGGTTCAGCTCCAGGAAGGCGGTCGATGCAGCGAGGATGCCGGCCGTCTTGAGAAGCCCACGGCGCGAGCGCGCGGTGGCTTCAGCCTCTTTATCGCATTTTGTTTGAGCTGAGCGGATCACGAGCACCTCCCAATTTCGGCGACATCGTGGCGCCATCAAAGAAGCTGCGATGCTCTGGCCAAGCTCACCAATAACGTAAGTTAGAAAGTTGTCGTGAAATCATGCCGGTTTCGGAATTTATTTCATTCCCGTAAAAAAAGCGACCACTAGGCGAAACTTTATGTTCGAGCAGTTCGTACAAGCAGGTTTTGCCTATCAATCATTTGATGTCTAACGCGCAAAAGTCATTGTCATTTAGGAACTTAGGCGGTGATCGTTGACTTCCACGAACCGAGCGGGCGATCAGTCCGCGCCCTGAAGGAGATCTCACATGAAGAAGATCACGTCCGCGCTTGCTGCCGTAACCCTGCTTGGCGGCCTAGCCCTTGGTGCCGGTTCAGCGTCCGCTGCCCCAATGGCCATTAGCGGTCTTCAGGCTGGCCAGCCAGGCATCACCCAAGTCCGCATGAGCAGTAGCGAGCGCATGATGTTGAAGAAGCGGATGATGCGGAAGAAGATGATGCGTCGGCACATGATGAAGAAGCGCATGATGAACCGCATGTAATGGCCCACTGGAGGGGTTCCTACCTGGGCCCCTCCATCGCCTTATTGCTCTTCCCAACCAACGAGGCTGACGCCTTGTCCTGCTCTTACAGGCTCACGACGGTACCCTGTCCGCTCTACCCGGGATGCTTCCGCTGGGTCGTGTCATCCGCGGATGGCTTCTTTTCCGAGCAGTCAGCCTACCCCTATGCAACCAAGGCAGCTGCCAGCATCGTGGGCCGTGTCCGAATGGCCGATCTGAGTAACGGCAGGCAGGAAACGGAACCGCTTATTTCTGAACCGAAAAGCCCATGATGACGGCGGTCTTCGCCATCGTGCGGCGCAGGCCCGGCATTGTCGCCTCGCGAGTTCGTTTGATCAGGGCCATTGCCGACCGGGCGGTTGCGTGTACTTTTGGAGATTGGCCGGATTGAGGAAACCCATTGGGTCTGGGTCAGTCCGCGAAAGCCGCTGCCTCAACCGCGAACACCTAGCAGCGGGCCGCAGATATCTCGAAGGCTCACCTCGGACTTGCGGCGCAGGTCGGCGACGCTGGGGATTTTTTGGCCATGGCGCTGAGCTATGGTGAGTCCTCCTGCCCTGTCCACCAGCGTCTCCCGCGGCACAACCAGCCGTCTACGAGTCCGGCAAGCACCGGCAGACATTCCGGACTGGCATTGCCGACAGAGCCATCACCACATCCGGGAAGCGCTGGGCAACCGTGATCGCATCGTCGTAGTGCATGGCTTAGGGATGGCGCGCAGATCGATGGAGGCTGAAGATGGCCAAGGACGAGAAGAGCACGTTCCCCGGCGCCTTGAGGGACCACCAAGACGCGGTAAAGGCCGAGGCTGAGAAGGTCGGCACTAAGATCGACGAGGCGTTCGGCAAGCTGGCCAAGAAGATGCGCGAGCGGGCCGACAAGGCGAAGGGGAAAATGGGGGAGGCGCGGAAGCCCGAGAAGCGCGCGGTCCTCCAGCGTCGCTTCAAACTTTATGCGGACGCAGCAACCCACCTTGAAGAGCGCCTTCCGCAGCGTGACGGCGACTGAGCGAGACCTGACGCCACGGATCGGGCTAAGCTCTGGCAGCGGTTAGGGTGCAGCCGGGGGGCCATACCATCACGGCTTGCCCGGCCCCACTGAAATACCGACTGCGCGGCGGGGCGGTTACCGGCTCCTCCGCGTCGCCTTCTGAGCAGCTTCCCGAGCGGTCCGTCTCGCGGCACGTCGCTCCTCCAGCAAAGCCTTGAAGTCGACGATCTCGACCGCGGGCACCTCCTTGCGCCGTCTACAGCTTGGCGTGGCTGGTGGCGGAGCTTCGACGCGCCGTTGGCGCTCCCGGAACCGGTCAATGTCGGCAGGGTCGAACCGCTTTCGGGTGCGCTTCTCGCCGAGACCTACAGAGATGTAGGCGATGTCGCCGCGGGCTACGTGACCGTCGAGGGTCCGCCGGCTGATCCGCAGCAGCTCGGCTGCCTCATCGGCTGTGAGGAGATCGGGTTCGGGCATAGGATGCTCCCAGAGCACGCCATCAAACGCGAGTTCGCAGAGGATGCCTGCCGATGCCAGAGCCGACGATCGCCGAGATTGAGCGCGAGGTCGTCCACATGGCCTATGTCGTGGAGCGCTACGGTGAGCGATACCGGCCGATCCTCGATAGCCTCGCCGGCCATCTTGAGGCGTATCGGCGCCGAAGACCATCGCCGGAGAGGGGCATGCCGAAGCGACCGAGACAGCCGCGGGAGCCCATAGCGCTCGAGCCGCGCTGCCTGACTATCGCGGACGCCGCGGCCTACTGTGGGCTAACGCCAGGCGGCTTCCGGCAATGGGTCAGCATCGGCAGGTTGCCACCTTCGCTCCCGGGTACGCACCGATGGGACCGGAGGGCTATCGACTTCGCCTTGGATCGGTTGAGCGGACTCCCAGGCCCGGGAGCAGGCGATCTCGATGAGGACGCCATGGACCGATGGCTGCAGGAGCATGGAGTGCAGGGAGCAGAGGCGCGAAAACCTGACCCGAACCGCCGTGGGCCTACCTGGCGGCGCGTTCCGAAGTGACATCGCGCGAGGCTGGCCGGGCGGCTATATTGTCACGGCTCGCCCGGCTCTGCACATCCCGACCGCACCGCGGTTGATGGCATAGACGTATGGACATGGTAATTGGCCGTTAACCGGTCAGCCAGAGCTTGACGCAAGGAACTACGGACTGACGTGTCTACGTCATTACGTAAGCACGCAATGAGGTACGGATGTACGTTGTAGTGGTCGCGAGCCAAAAGGGTGGCGCCGGAAAAACTTCGCTCATGCGCAGCCTCGCGGTGGCAACCCATCAGGCCGGGCACGCGACGGCGCTCCTCGACACGGATCCACAAGGCTCGCTCACGAGCTGGTGGAACCGGCGGGAGGATCAGCAGCCGGCGTTGGTCCGGTTCGATGTGGCGGACTTCCGGGCCGGCGCCGATCAGCTCGCCGCGGCCGGCATAGAGTACCTGTTCGTGGACACCCCACCGTCGGTCCGGCCGGAGTTGCGGACCCTGCTCGGACACGCCAGCCTTGCGGTGGTGCCGGTGCGCCCCTCTCCTGACGATCTCGACGCGGTGGGCGACACCCTGGCGCTGATTGAGGATGCCGGCTGCCCATTCGTGTTCGTGCTCACGCAGGCCAAGCCGCGGACTCGGCTGCAGATGCAAGCCGTGATGGCGCTGGCAAAGCATGGGAAGCTCGCCCCGACCGTCGTCCACGATCGCACCGACTTCCCGACGGCCGCGATCACAGGCAAGGCCGTGACGGAGTTCGAGCCTGAAACGGCCGCGGCGCGCGAGGTTAAGGAAGTGCTTGAGTACGTAATGACGCAACTGCGTAAGGACGCAGGCAAGGTAAAGGTTGGGCGCTGAACATGGCAGGCAAGCAACCGCCGTCCCTCGACGGGCTGATCCAGGCGAAGGGTGCGCCCCGGCCGTCAGACGTGCCGCAGCGGGGCGAGGCGTCGAGCCCGGCCGCCGCTCCACCAGCTACACCCGCTTTGGCTCCCGCGCCTGCCCCGCCGCCGCCCGCCTCGTCGTCTCGGTCGGGAACCGACGCGGAGCCGCGCACAAAGTCGCTCACGCTGCGCCTGTCCGAACCTCGGTATCAGCGGCTCCGTCGGTTCGCCTTCGACCGGGACGCCAGCCATCAGGAAGTGATCGAAGCGGCCTTGATCGCGTACCTCGATCGCGAGGGCGGCTAACGCCGTGACGCATCCGCTTGGGTGCGTGGCTACGTCATTACGTAAGCACGCAACTGCTGACTGACGTGGGTGCAGGCTTGCGGAGACAGCCTCGATCCTGCACACCCCCGAACGCAAGACAAGAACGCTTATCTTGCGTCGGAGTTTTGATCGGGCCGAAGGAGGCGGGCGTGGTGATCATAGGACCAACCCAATCGCAGCCCGGCGCGCCGTGGGTTGTCAGCGTGTCAGGGGTCGAGCGGCGGTTCCCCACCCGTGAGGCTGCTCAATTCTGGATCGACGCCTGCCTTCTGGCTGGCCGTGTTCTGGAGGGTTATGGCGAGCCTCTGCCATGAGCACCGCCCTCGTCCCAATCGCCGATCCCGTCGAGGCGCTGCCACCCGCGCAGGCCGACGACGACGCGCAGATGGTCCGGCTGTGGCTCGCCAGATCATCAAGCCCGAACACGCGCCGGAACTATGAGCGCGAGGCTCGTCAATTCATGGCGTCTATCGACAAGCCGCTCGGCGCCGTGCGGATGGGCGAGCTGCAGGAGTACATCGCGGCCCGGCCGGGATCCTCCGCGACGGTGGCGCTGACGGCCGCGGCGCTCAAGAGCCTGTTTGCCTTCGCGCAGGAGATCGGGTTCCTGCGCTTCAACATCGGCGCGGCTGTGAAGGTGCCGCCGATCAAGAACACCCTGGCCGAGCGCATCATGGCGGAAGCCGACGCGCTGTTGATGATCCGGCAAGAGCCGGTCCTGCGAAACCGCGTGCTGCTGACGGTGCTGTACGGCGGCGGCCTGCGCATCTCGGAGGTGTGCGGCCTGCGCTGGCGGGATCTCGCAGCTCGCGACTCGGCCGGGCAAACGACAGTGTTCGGCAAGGGCGGCAAGACGCGGGCGGTGCTGCTGTCGGCCGCGACGTGGAAGGTGCTGATGGCGCTCCGCGACGATCAAGCGGCAAAGTCTACCAACTGGTCGGTCGAGGCGCCGGTGTTCCTATCGCGGAAGGGCGGGGCGCTCGACCCGAGCGCAGTCCATCGGGTGGTGAAGGCCGCGGCCGCCAGGGCAGGGCTGCCGGGCGAGGTCTCGGCGCACTGGCTCCGGCACGCGCACGCCTCGCATAGCCTCGATCGCGGGGCGCCGATCCATCTCGTGCAGGCCACGTTGGGGCACGCCTCGGTGGCGACGACGGGGCGGTATCTGCACGCGCGACCGTCTGAGAGCTCAGCGAAGTTCCTGGGGGTTTAACATGGCGCTCGCCAGCATGAACCAGTCGGGCCACCGGGATCCCCGGACGGTGCTCGGCTACATCCGCCGGGCCAACGCCTTCAAGGGACACTCGGGGAGCGAGTTCTTGTGAACACCCCGTACCGATCCGAGTGACTAACCCCGCGCCGCGAGGCTCGTCACACCGCGGCAACAGGACCGGAGAAACGACCTACTCATAACTTCCGCGCGAACACTTTCGGCATCGGTCTCGTTAGCCGCGTCCAGATTTTGCCTTGCTTGATTGCTGTCTTGGAGACGGCCGGCATTGGAAGGGCTGGTTTGCGAGATCTAAGGGCCAGCAACAATGTCGATCGCTCGAACCATTCGCAGCACTCTCATGTCGCCGCTTTGGCTGGCACAGATCACCTACGTGCCGGGCTCGCACCGGCTGACCAAGCGTCGACTCGCTTGGGAGCGGCGCACCGCGATCAACGCGGCCAGCGGCCTCGACCGCCTAAGTGGCCGCGGCTCGTTCCGGGCGAGCCCTGCCGAGCTGAAGCGGATGGGCTACGCCGACCCAGTGGCCTTCGCGGTTCCGGGCAATACGTTGGTGGTGGGCGACACGGTGGGCTTCCACGCCCGGGGGCCGTCCCTGCGGCCAGCGGTCCGCATCGAGGTCTGGGCCTACGATCGGCACAACCCGTTCCTGCCGCTCGCCGGCTTCGACATATGGTCGCTGACCGGCCTCGCCCGCTGGCGCACCCGGATCGAGTGGTGGCTGCTCGACCGACTTGAGCAGCTCGGCCTACGCCGCAACGTCTGGCGCCCGGTAGGCCCGATCACTGCCGACGCCCGGCCGCAGGTCGTGTGATCGATCGCATTTTGAATACGACCTGATAGACGGATGCCACCTCCGGGGCGTTTCTTTCGGTCCATCCGGGGCTGGTCATGCGTTTCGTGCCGGTATGTTGCCCGCACTGCGGGTTGTCGTTCAGCGTCGTCGTGTCCGACCGACACCGCTCTGCGCGCGTCGACCGGGACGCTTGGCGTGGGGTCTGCCCGCGCGCTTGCGAGGCCGTAGAGCCGCGGTTGTGCAACGACTTTCGTGCCGTGGTCATGTCGGTGCTGGGCGAAGGTGAAACGCCAGTACGCGTGGGCGAGAACCCTCCGAAGGAGCATAAGCGAAAGCCTGGGCCAGGTCGCGGCCACAAAGGAAAGATGATCGTCTAGCCACCGGGATCCGAGGGCGGTGGTCGGGTACATTCGCCGAGCCAACGCTTTCGAAGGGCACAGCGACTTGGGGTTCTTGTAGGAGGTCGTGATGGTCGGGCCCAACCTCGAACAAGCCGCGCAGGTCATTGCCGAGAACGTCGTCTCAGCGGTCGTTCGCGATCCGGCGTCACCCCTTCGAGATACGCCGATGGCCCGTGACGCCGCCATCACCGCAATCATGGTCGCGCTGCTCCGGATCATGCCGACCGACGACAGCAACCAGCTCGCGGACGCCTGCAATCGGGGTCTTGGCGAGCTGGCGATCATCGGCGCGCTTGGGCCGCTCGTTAATGCCGTCGATCCCGACGACGGATCGGTGACGATGCGAACGGAGTAGGGGTGTGGGTCGGATCCCGTGATGACGTGGCTTGGCCCTATGCCGTTCAGCCGGAACGACGGGTGCGGTGTAGCGCAGGATCGTAAGGGTGTGGATGCGGCGACTGCTGACGCGCGCAGCCTTCGCTCACAGCTTATACTGCATACCGACACGCAGCACGCGGATCATGTCTGCGAGGGCCGTCTCCCGGTCAGCACCAGGCTTGGCCGCGACCCGTAGACCTGCTGATACATGCTCGCCGATAATTAACACAGCCACCTCCCGCAGGGCCGCGGTGAGGGCTGTGATCTGCTGGATTTCGTCCAGGCAGTAGCGGTCATCTTCGATCATCCCGCGAAGTCCGCGGATCTGACCTTCGATCCGGTTTAGGCGCTGCACCAGAGGTCGCTTCGCCTGGTCGCTGCGCCTGAGCTGGATCCTGTCGCCGACGATCTCACCCTCAACATCACTCACTGCAAACCCGCCCCATCTCACGCTCAAGCCTAATATAGGTTGCATACTGCAGATGGGGCGGGAAGTTCGTACCTCAGCCGATCTGCTGGGTCTCAGCCGCACTGTCCGGCCGTGCCGGACCGAGCACCGGCTCCTCGCCCATCGGCTTGTTCTGGAACACGCTGAACTGGCCCTTGCCATCGATCGACGGGCCACTGGTCCAACGGCCTTCGGCGGGCGCCGAGCCATCGTGCGCCGTTGCGTAGAAGTTGTAGTTGTTCTTCTGGTCCTCCTTCTCCTGCGGGAAGGAGTTCGGGATCGGCAGCGTGCCCTCGTGGCCACCCATCTCCTCAAGCACAGCCAACCACTGCTGCTGGTGCATCGTGTCGCGAGCGATCATGAAGTGCAGCATGTCCTTCATGCCGGCATCATGCGCAGCGTTGTAGAGGCGCACAGCCAGGACACGCCCTGTGCTTTCAGCAGCGACGTTGCAGTACATGTCAGCAGCGAGGTTGCCGCTGGCGTAGATGTGGCTCATGTCGAAGGGCACGCCCTCGCAGTTGGCTGGGAAGGCGGCCATGCCGGTCGACAGCAGGTGCCGGTGGAGCATGCCCTCGATGGTGTGGCGCGCGCTGCCACCGCCCATCACGGCGCCGACGACACCATCAGCAGCACCCTCTTCTTGAAGGCTGGTCGGGGCCTTTTCCAGGTTCAGCGCGACGGCGGTGGCCAGCATTTCGACGTGGCCCATCTCCTCAGTGGCGGTGTGCAGGAGCATGTCACGGTACTTCGTCGTCGGGCCGCGGGCGCCCCAGGCCTGGAAGAAGTACTGCATGCAGACGCGGATCTCGCCCTCGATGCCACCGATCGCCTGCTGGAGCATGCGGGCGAAGATCGGGTCGGGGTTCTCGACTTTGACCGGGTACTGCAGGCGCTTGTCGAAGTAGAACATGAGGATGCTCCTAGATCGGTGCTGCGCCGAGGTGGCGAGCTTGGCAGGTACTCCGGTGGAGCATCTGATCCGATCCCTGGGCAACCGTGCCCATGCGGGTTGGTTCAGTCGCCGATTGAGAAATTGGCGGCCCAGCCGACATCAGCGGCCATTGGCGTATGCCCGTATGGATGGAGCGTGTGCGCAGGCGCTGATGCGGGCCGGATCCCGTGACGACGTGGTTCGGCCCTGTGCCGTTCGGCCTGGGGCCGGAGCGACGCACACGGTGTAGCGCAAGGCCGCGAGGGTGCCAGTGTGAGGATTGGTGAGCAGGGCCAACTCACTGCCACCAATCACCGAGAGTGCTAAGCCTCAATCCTCGGGCGTGACGCAGGTCCCCATGAACGCTTTCCGTTCGGGCCCATTCTTGAGCTTTTGAGTGTCGGCCTGCTGTCGGCATCGATCGAGTACCGCCGGATCGATGGCTGATGCTGCCCCCTCGCCGGTCGCTGTCGTGCCCGACGCAGGCTGCCGAGGCCGCTCAGCTGTGCTCTGCGCGTGTCCTGCGGCAGGAAGGTAGGCGACGCTGACCAGAGCAGCGACGAGCGCGAGCGAGCGGCGCATGGTCAAGCCAGTCCATCCTTGGCCGCCTCGTTCGGATCGTCGGGCTTGCTCTCTGCCTCTTTGACTGGGTCCTTGCTTTCGGGTTCGCTGCCGGTCGTCGGGTTCGGCACGTTGACGTTCCGGATCGGCACCGTCGGCGGCACTACGCTTACACCTGATGGCTTTTCCGTCTCAGCCATGGCCTTGCCGCTCCCCGTGATGCTGAGCCGTCGCGCGGACCAGCGACCCGCCCGAAGGCTTAAGGGTCGCAGATCCTACGCATTTGGCAATCAGGGCCGAGAGATGACGATCGTCTCAACCTTTGTCAGCGCCGCGATCGGCTCACTTACCGCCACCGCCACCCTGGGGCAGGGGCCGCTCCGGCTGGCCGGCGTTCCCACCAGCCGCAGAGTTGTTCGTCACGGTGTCAGCGGGCTGGCCGGTCGGAGTTCCCGTCACAGTGGCCGGGGCACCCGTTGAACCGGGCTGCGGTGCAGCGACGCCAGACGCACCAGGGGCAGTCGCTGTCGGCGGTGTTGCCGCTGGAGCTTGTGCGAAGGCTGGGCCTGCGAAGAGCAGCATGAATGGAATGGCTGTGATGACAGTGCGCTGACGCATCGGGCTCTCCGTGTCGAAGAACGCCAGTAACGCACACGTGAGCAGAAACGTTTCCCTCAGTAGACTGAGTCAACCATTTTGGCCCGACGATCTAAGCCTAGAGACAGGTCTTACTTATGAACGTGCGGAACGCGCCGGCCGCGCGTGAACGGGGAGAACACGGCAACCGGCGCGCTCGCAGGCAGGAGCGCGAGGGCGCTCAACCGCTGCGATACAGGGGGAAGGGGGATCGGAGCCGGAAAGATCCGTAGCGCCTTGCTACTATCCCTCAGCAGCCTCCTTGGCCTTACGCGGACGACCAGCAGCACGCTTCGGCTTGTCGGAGACCGTGTCGACCGGCTGAGCGGGCTTCGGAGCAGCCTTCTTGCGCTGCTGTCCCAAGCCAAAGCTTTTGGCGAGTGCTGAGCGTGCTTCGGAATAACTGGCAGCGGTTGAAGGATAATCCCGCGGCAAACCGAAGCGCTCTCGGTACTGCTCTATCGTCAGACCGGCGCCGGTGAGGTGGCGCTTTAGCGTCTTGTACGGCTTGCCGTCGATGAAGCTGATCAGCGCATCTGGGGTGATGGACTTGCGGATCTGAGCAGGGGTCAGTTTCTGGGGCGTTGGTGCTTCAGCCGGAGCACCCCGGCCGAGCCCTGTGAGCGCAGCGTGCACGCTAGCGAGTAGGTCCGGCATATCACCCGGTCTGACAGAGTTTTTCGACACGTAGGCTGAGACGATGGCCGTCGTCAGATCAAGGAAATCGAGCACTTGACCCTCGATTGTTTCTGCGTTGTTATCCACGGCCCACCTGATTTTTGATAGAACAGCACAATCTGTCGTCGCGCGGTAAAACGCAATCCATTATATTGAGGATGGTCTCACATTATCGCACTGCGCCTTAGGTCGTCGTCTGCCTTCGCATGCCCCTACCGCCCCACCCCCAGCCCGTCTCCGTGACTTGAAGGGTTGCCGATGACCAAGTGCAAGCCAAAGGCGAAGGTGCCTGAGCCGAAGCGCGAGCCCAATGCGCAGGAGCGCGTCGCGATCGAACGGGCGAAAATCTACTGCCGCGGCCGGACCCAACCCCTCACCTATGAGGTCAAGAAGATCGAGGGCGGCGACATCACGATAGACGTGCCGCACAACGATTGGGGCGGGTACGAGGTCGTGCACCGCGCCACCTTCGGCACCGTCTCGTCTGAGTTCGCCAACCGGATGGGCGGACAGGTCGGGGAAGTCATGCGCAACCCCGGTGAGAAGATGCCGGGCCAGGAACAGATCAACGCTGGCATCGCGGCCGTTGCCGGTATCGCCCCGGAGAACGAGGCGGAGACCATGCTGGCCGTGCAGATGCTCGGCACCCACTCGCTCGCGATGGACATGCTGTCCAAGGCCAAGTGCGCGACTACTCCCGAGCACCTTGAGCGGTTCGGCACCCTCGCGACCAAGATGCTGCGAACCTACACGACGCAGCTTGAAGCTCTCGCCAAGATCCGCCGCGGCGGCGCACAGAAGGTTACAGTTGAGCATGTCCATGTCTACTCGAGCGGCCAAGCCATCGTTGGCAACGTCACCGGGGGACCGGGAGGGACCGGAGGGGGCCGCCTCGAAAATGCCGGCCAACCCCATGCACCCGCCCTCACTGGACCGGCAGCCCTTGCCCTTCAGGCTGATCCCTCGATGCTGCGCCAAGACGCGGGCCGGGACCCCGTGTATGTCACCGGCCGTGAGGGGGAAGAAGCGATGCCGGATGCACGGCGGGGCCAATGGGATCGGGGCTCCGAAGGGTGAGCGGAACGGCTCCTATCGGACCGGGCTGCACACGGCCGAGATGGTCGAGCTGCGCCGCGAGGTCAGCCGCATGGTCCGCATATCCAATGCCGCGATCCGCGCGGGTCTCGGATAGGAGGTCGAACAGATGTCGGGGTACGATGCTCAAGCTGCGGCGCATGTCATCGCCGGGAACGTCGTTTCAGCCTACGCGCGGGAGCGCCCTGGCCTCGACACGATCGGAGCTACGGTGCGGGATATCGCCATGGCCGAGCTGATGCGGACGCTGCTGCGCGTCCTGCCGACAGATGACGGCATGTTGCTGGCGACGGTCTGCAACTTCGCTCTAGAAGATGCTCTCGGCGCCATGGACCCCGGCGGACCGCGCGTCGAGTCGGTGGACCCGGATACCGGCGTCCCGACAATGCGGCTGCCGTGATGAAACTCCGGCAGAGGGGGTGTTAATCCGCCACCCCCTTGGGGTTTTGGAAGCCGCATCGCGGGTGCGCGCGGCAGTCGCTTGGTTCCTCCCGGCCGATAGCATGCAGGGTGTCCAAAATGGACAAAGCAGTACAACCCGTACACCTGAAAAAGAGGCGGCAAACCGAACAATCCGAACACCTAGAGGCTGTTATGGACCTGGGTCGGGCTGATGCTCAGATGAGCGGGGATGAGCCCGACCCGCAAGCCGTATCCGTCCGATGTTTCCGATGAGGAGTGGGCGCTGGTTGCGCCCTACCTGACGCTGCTGCGTGAAGATGCCGGTCAGCGTGAGCACGCGTTGCGCGAGGTGTTCAACGGGCTGCGCTACGTGGTCAGGAGCGGCTGCCCGTGGCGGCTGATGCCCCACGACCTGCCGCCCTGGTTTGCCGTGTATCAGCAGGCCCAGCGCTGGCTGGCGGCCGGCTGTTTCGAGCAACTGGCCGAGGATCTGCGTGCGGTACTGCGCATGGCGGCCGGTCGTTCACCGGAGCCGAGCGCGGCCGTGCTCGACAGCCGGACCTTGCGCTCCTCACCCGAGAGTGGCGAGCGGGCCGGCTACGATGGAGCCAAGCGCAAGAGGGGCTCGAAGCTGCACATGGCGGTGGATACCCTCGGCCATCTCCTGGCGCTGCACGTCACGCCCGCCGATGCCGATGATCGGGCTCAGGTCGGCCGGCTGGCCAAGGCCGTGCAGGCGGCCACGGGCGAGAGCGTCGAGGTCGCTTTCGTCGATCAGGGCTACACAGGTGAGAAGCCGGCCGCGGCAGCCCACGAGCACGGCATCGAACTGGAGGTGGTGAAGTTGCCTGAGGCCAAGCGCGGCTTCGTGCTCCTGCCCCGCCGCTGGGTCGTCGAACGCTCCTTTGCCTGGGCGACCCGCTTCCGCAGGCTCGTCAAAGATTACGAGCGCTATGCAAGCACCCTGGCAGACCTCCACCTCGTCGCTTTCGTCTGCCTTATGCTCAGACAGGCCGCTCAACTCGCCACAGATTCATAACAGCCTCTAGCACTACCTGGGCACTTTGAGGTCAGACGGTAGCCGGAAGCGGCGGCGACAGTGCGGGCATCGCACCGGTGGGATGAGACCGACGAACAGGCGGCCGATGATGGCCTGCCGCACGGCGGGCAGGGTCGGAGACGGTGGCGGTCCCGGTAGGCCGGCCACCTTTTTTTTCCCCATCCGTCCGGTCGGGCCCAGCCAGGCGCAGGTGCTGCAGGTAGGCGCAGGCGATGCACGTCATCAGCGCGTGCCGGTGCAGGCCGGTCCAGGAGCGGCCCTCGAAGTGGTCGAGGCCCAGTTCCTCCTTCAACTGCTGGTGGCCCTGCTCGCACACCCAGCGCGCCTTGATTGTGCCGGC
>NZ_FNHS01000009.1:0-11841 GCF_900103445.1 Methylobacterium phyllostachyos
GGTGAGGGGGCCTGCGAGGCTGTAGGCGCCCGTGCCGGAGACCGCGAGGGTCGCACCGGCGGCGTTGGCGAAGGTGCCGTCGCTGGCCACCGCCCCGGCGACCGTGACGGTGCCGGCCTTGTTGGCGATGGCACCGTCGATGCGGCCGGCGCTGGCGAGCATCGTGCCGGTGTTGGTGAGCCCGCCCGCGATCGTGCCGGAGGTGGCCAGTGTGCCGCTGTTCGACACGCCGCCCGCGATCGCGCCGGTGTTCTGGACCAGCCCGGCGTTGCTCAGGCCGCCGGAGATGGTGCCGCTGGTGGCCAGGATGCCGCTGTTCGATACGCCGCCCGTGATGGCACCGGCGTTCTGGGTCCGGCCGGTGTTGCTCAGGCCGCCGTTGATCGTGCCCGTGTTGGCCAAGGTGCCGGCATTTGCGACGCCGCCCACCAGCGTCCCGGCATTGCCGAGGAGGCCGGTGCGGGCATTCGAGACGGCGCCGGTGACCGTACCGGTATTGCCCAGGAAGCCGGCATTGGCCACGGTGCCGGCGATCGTGCCGCTGCTGAGCCACAGGCCCGCATTGGTGACGTCGCCCGCAATCGCGCCGGTGGTGGCCAGCGTGCCGCTGTTCGACACGCCGCCCGCGATCGCGCCGGTGTTCTGGACCAGCCCGGTGTTGCTCACGCCGCCCGCGATGGCACCGGCGTTCTGGGTCCGGCCGGTGTTGCTCAGGCCGCCGTTGATCGTACCCGTGTTGGCCAAGGTGCCGGCGTTTGCGACGCCGCCCGCCAGCGTCCCGGCATTGCCGAGGAGGCCGGTGCCGGCATTCGAGACGGCGCCGGTGACCGTACCGGTATTGCCCAGGAAGCCGGTATTGGTCACGCCGCCGGCGATCGTGCCGCTGCTGACCAAGCTGCCGGTGTTGCCCGCGCCGCCCGCGATAACGCCGCCGTTCTGGATTGTGCCGCTGTTGATCAGGCCGCCTGCGATGGTGCCATTGGTGGTCAGCAGGCCGGAATTGGTCGCCGCTCCAGAGATCGTGCCGGTATTGAGCAAGAGGCCCGCATTGGTCACCGCGCCGGCGATGCCGCCACGATTGTACAGGGCGGCATGTGGAGCGTTCCACACGCTGCCCGCGATGGTGCCGGTGTTCTGCGCAGAGCCGGCATTGACGAACTGGCCGGCGATGGTTCCACTCGTCATCAGGATGCCGCTGCTGACGACGTCGCCCGTGATTGTGCCGCGGCTCGTCAGAAGCCCGGCGTTGATCACGCCACCCGCGATCGTGCCGCTATTGACCAGCGTGCCCAGGTTCCCCACCCCGCCGGAAGCGAAGCCCGCGTTAGTGAAGCGTGCCCCCTGTCCGACGAAGACTGGGGAGGCGAGACGGCCGGTTGATGTCAGACCCAGCGCACCGTCCGCCACGATGGTGCGGCCGGTAAAGCTGTTGGCTGCCGACAGGATCGCCGCGCCAGCCCCGGTCTTCACGAGTGAGCCTGCCTGTGCGCCGTCGGTGATTGTGCCCGCGAAGGTTGCGGTTCCGCCCTCGATACGCAGGGCTCCCGCCCCGTCGAGGGTGATCGGGCGTGGGGTGGAGAAGCCGTCGGCCAGGATCCGCAGCGTGCCGCCGCCGAGAACCAGCCCTGTGCCGGACGCCCCCAGGTTAGCGTCGCGCGACACGGCCAGGGATCCGCCATAGACGCTGGTGCCACCGGCATAGGTGTTGGTGCCGGCGAGTTCCAACGTCCCAAGCCCGATCTTGATCAGGCCGCCGGAACCGGAGATGTCGTTCGCAAAGCGACCGTCATAGGCTTGGCCCTTGTAGGTGGTGTTCACCGTCCAGGTGGAGGTGAATTGCCCCGGGCCGTCGATCGCCTTGCCGAGGTTCAACAGACCCCAGCCGTAGATGTCGTTCGGGGTGTCGGCCGGCCCATCGCCGAGATGCGTGGCGGTGGTGAACATCGTCTGGGCGATCTGCGGGACCGTCAGGAATGGGAACGCCTGCATCAGCACCGCGGCCGCACCGGAGACGTGCGGCGTGGCCATCGAGGTGCCGCTCATGTAATTGTAGGGTTGGCCCATGTCGGTGGGTGTGGTCGACAGGATCCCGACTCCCGGCGCGGCGATGCACCAGGAGGCCGTGACACCGCAGCGGTTGCTGAACGAGGCAATCTTGTTGTCGCGGTCCGTCGCCACGACCGCCACCACCGAGCCTGCGACCCCGGAGAAGTCGATCGCGCTCTGATCGATGGGATGGCCGATCGGATCACCGATGAACCGGTAGATATCATAGAATTGGTAGACGCCGCTGTTGGCATTGCTCGGCTTGATGTAGGGCAGGAGCGCGGCGCTGGCCGGGTTCCTAGAAAGAACCGGCTGGGCTTCGTAATTGTTCATGGCCGCGAAGACGAACAACGTTCCACCATCGACGGCCCGCTTCATCGCATTGTATTCTGCGAGCATGCTTTCGTAAGAGAATATGTATTTTTGGAATATGGGATAGTTCATCCCGGTAAAATTGAGTCCGTAGCTGCCGTTGTAAACGCGCGCACCTTCCTTCGCCGCATAGGCGAGGGCGCCCGTATAGTCGACGGTAAAGTCTGCAACACGTCCTCCCTCCGTTATGCCATCTGCCGGTAGCCCGTAGAGGGTCAGGATCGTGCTGCCGTAGGCGACGCCCATCGTCCCGGTGCCGTCGCGCGCCGCGGCGATCGTTCCGGACACGTGCGTGCCGTGACCCTGCTCATCCCGGATGAAGCTGGGGTAGAATTTTCGATCGGATGCGTAGAAGAAATTCCGGGAGTCGGGCGAGATCCGGCCGCTGAATTCCGGATGGTTCCGGTCTATGCCGGTATCGTAGACTGCAACGAGAACACCCAGTCCGGTGAAGCCGCGCGCGTAGGCGGGAGCGGCATTGATCTGCGCGAGGCCCCAGTCGGCGCGATATTCCGGCGTGTCGAAATCCACTGCGCTCGGCGACGCGCTTGTCGGGACTCCCTGCGCGGGTGCAGATGTAGACGCGGCCGCCATGACAGCCAGCGAGCAGCCAACCAGAAGGCTCTCTCGCGGGTGTACGCGCCGGTGCAGGGAAGCGATCAGCCTCTCGATCCCCAGGCGACGGAGTGCACCTCCAAGCGCAGTGTCCGATGCGCGTTTCCGCGCCGAACCCGCATCCAATCCAGCCGAGCGCGTCCTGATCACTGGTCTCATCGCAAAGTTCCGCCACGAAAGGCAAAATTCAGGAATATAATCATGGTTGCCGACGGCATCGGGACCGCGACGTCCGAGAACGTCGCCTCCACGCCGCATCAGTCCCGCTACGATCGGCACAGCGGCCGTTGGTCCCTTCCGGGTCGGTCTCCTGTGCGGCTTGGCCCGCATAAACGTCGGGCTGGCCCTCCGACCCGAGGGGGGCCGCCGTCAGCGCCTGAAGTTCAGGGGAATGGTGAGCGCGATGGAGCGCCCCCCAGGCGGCGGTGGGTACGGTGCTGCGCGGGACATGACCGCCACGGCTTCCGCGTCCAGGGCGGCGTTGCCCGAGGATGCGACGAGCCGCACGTTGCTGGCACCGCCGCCCGCCGTGAAGGTCACGCTCACCAGTGCGACGCCGGTGGTGCCGTGCGCTTCGAACGGGAAGCGCTTGCTCCGCACGATGCGGCTGCGCACCTCGCTCTGCCAGGCCGCCCGAGCGTCCGCGCTGCTCGTGTCGCCGGCCGTGGGCGCGGCAGTCCGGTCGGCGGTCCGCTGATCGGAACGCGGGCCGCCCCCGTTGCGCGAAGCGACCACCCGCTCCTCGCGCGGCTTCTTCGGCTTCTTGACGGGTTCCACCGTCTTGTGTGGCTTGGCCTGCGGCGCCGGCGTCTCGGGCTTCCGGGCCTCCGTCTTCTTGACCTCGGGTTTGGGCGGCGCCGGAGCGAGCACCGCCTCCGGCTTCAGATCCGGCGGCGGGGGTGGAGCCGTGATCGTTGCCTCTGGCGGGGGCGCCTGCTCCTCGGGCGGCGTCGCCTCATCCTGGGCGGTCGAGGCCGGCCCCTTGGCCTGGTTGTCGACCTCGGACCGGGCCACTGTCGGAATGGGTGCGAGGTCGATCATGACCGCCGCCGGACTCGCCAGCGGCGGAGGCATGTCCGCCGCGGGAGCACGAACCAGAATCGCGTAGATCCCGAGATGAGCGCCGGTGACGATTGCGGCGGCCAGCCCCCAGGCCAGGGCCCGGACCGGTGCCGCGGGCATCTCCCTCCGTGGGGATCGGGGCGCGGCCATCACCGCCGCGAAGGAGGCGGGCGGCGGGTGGATCATGGCTGGCCGCCAGCCCCCGTATCTTCCAGCCCGACCAGGCCGACCTTCAGGTAGCCCGCGCTACGCAGCAGATTCAGCACCTGCATGAGTTCGCCGTAGGGCACCCCCTTGTCGGCGCGCAGGAAGATGCGCTCGTCCTTGTTGCCCTTGGCAGCCTGATCGAGGGCTTGGCCGAGCGCAGGGCGCGCCACGGTCTCTTCCCCGAGAGCGATCGAGAGATCGGACTTCACGCTCACGAAGATCGGCTTGTCGGGCCGGGGCTGCACCGGCGCGGCGGAGGTCGGCAACTCCACGGCGACATCGACGGTCGAGAGCGGGGCGGCCACCATGAAGATGATCAGCAGGACCAGGATCACGTCGATGAACGGCGTGATGTTGATCTCAGCGTTCTCGGTGAGTTCGTCGGCGTCGTCGCGCCCGATGCGGACCGCCATCGGTTCACTCCGCCGCGACGTGCAGGCTGGCCTGCCGCGGCCTGTGCGCGCCGACGGCTCGGACATCGAGGTCGCGCGAGAGGTGGCAGAGCACCAGGGTCGCGGCGTCGGCGAGCAGCGCCCGGTAGCTGGCCACCGCGCGGGTGAGCGCATTGTAGATCACCACGGCCGGGATCGCCGCCACGAGGCCGATGCCGGTGGCGAGCAGGGCCTCGGCGATGCCGGGGGCGACCACGGCGAGGTTCGTGGTGTGGGATTCGGCGATGCCGATGAAGCTGTGCATGATGCCCCAGACGGTGCCGAACAGGCCGACGAAGGGCCCGGTCGAGCCGATCGTCGCGAGGACCCCGGTCTGGGCGGCGGCCCGCTTGGCCTCGGCGGCCTCGATGCGGCTGAGCGCTGCCTGGGCGCGCTCCCGGATCCCATCGGCCGGCAGGCCTGGAGACCGCGCGATCTCCGCTTCGGCGGCGGCGAGGAGCGCACCGGCCGCACCGCGCGGTACCGCGACGCTCGCAGCCGAAAGACTGGTCGCCGCCCGGATCTCCGCGAGCGCCTGACGCATCCGGCGCTTCGCGACGGACAGGGCGATCGACCGCACGAGCAGAATCGTCCAGGTCGCCACCGAGGCGATGGCGAGCAAGGTCATCACGCCCTGCACCACCGGATCCGCTCCGAGGAACATGCCGATCGGCGAGAGATCGTGACGGGGTTTCGAAGGGGCCTCCACGCCGGCAGCCGGCGCCCGCGTCTCGCTCGCAGGGGGCTGTCCCGACACATCGCTCCGCGGAACCGGCGCCTGGGCAGGCGCTTCCTGCTCAGTGGACGCGGGAGGCTCCGGGACGGCCTGCTGAGCGTGAGCAGGCGAGAGGCTCAGGCCAACCATCAGCACGACCAAGCGCGCAATCCGGCGCCGTCTGCGCGGGCGCATTTCGGCGGAATGGAACTGTTCGATCATCAGACCGCGCTCTCTATCGCTATCCGAAGGAGGTTCACCCCGTCTGTCGGACCGCGCGGAGAAAGTGACAGCGTCGCGACGAAATTTTTTCGACGGCCTTGAAGCCGGCCGTGTTGGGCGCGGTTGCCGGCACGGCCGGCAGGATGCCTGGACCTTCGCGGGCCAGAACCTTGTCGCCGCTGTCGTAGCCACGATCAGCCCGGACTGTGATCTCCTGCGCGCTGACAGCCTGTCTAGCCCGACCACCATCGGCACGAGCTGGGTTCGGTCGTAGCCCTCGTTGACGATCTCATGGGCGACAACGAGACGATGATGATGGGGGTCGACGGCGATCTGGACATTGTAGCCGACGATGCCGGTGCCGCGCCCGCTCGTTGCCCTTGAGCGGGCGTCCGGGACGATCAGTCAGACCTGTCCGTTGTCCCCGGTCTCCGCGCGTTCCTGCCGCGCGCGTAGGAGGGCCATCTGTCGGCGCAAAACTGCCGGCGCGTGGCGGGGCGGATGTCCTTGATCACGGCTTCTGCCGGCTTCCACGCCTGCCCGGACGTCTGTTTCATGATCGTGCCTCAGGGCTACGCTGAACCAGGCATCCTCCGTTCGTGAAGACCCTCAACCTGTCTCAGGACTGCTGACGGCGGACAGCGGCGAAAAACTCAAGACGGTTGATCTTGAGGCCGGTCGGGCGTTGTTAGCGGCAGGTTCGATCAGCGTAGCCCAGATCGCCAAGTGGCTCGGCGTCAACCGTGACAGCGTCTACAACGACTTCCCACGCGTCCGCGTTAACAGGGCTGCCAATAAATGCTGAGCGCGCTTGACGGCTGTGCCCGCTCGGAGATGCACGCGCCCACGCCACCAAAGCTTTTCCGCGCCCGTACTTGCAGCGATAGGAAGCCTGCGGATCCGCCTATGAATGGGCCGCCCGTGGATCAGGCACGCTCTAGGCTCAGAACCATCACAAGAGTAGTGACTTGATAGAAAATCAGTAGATACCTGGGAGCTAGCTGATTTCGCTCACTGGATGTCGGTGTCGAAAAAGGGAAAGTATGAGCTGCGATAAGCGATATCCCGCGAACGTTTCCCCACGACTACTGCGGGGTTCCCAGCGACGATCGTGTAAGGTGCGACGTCGCGCGACACAACCGCTCCGGCCCCGACAACCGCACCCTCCCCGATCGTCACTCCGGGAAGGATGATCGCCCGAGCGCCGATCCAAGCGTGGTCCATAATCGCGACCGGCTTCTCGAGACAGATAAAATCGCGATTCTGCGGATCGTGAGTCAGTGTGTGAATCAGAGTGTAATGAGATACGTTGACGTTGTTGCCGATATAGAGCTGTACCCGGCCATCGAGATAGACGTAGCGATTGATGACGCTGTTGGACCCGATCACGATCTTGCTGCCGGTGATGAAGCAGCGCTGAGCGATGCTACTCTTGTGGCCGATCGTGATTCCGCAGACGGTACGCAGATAATAGTGACGTACTACGTAGGGTGCGAAATGCATCATCACCGAGTTGGCGATGTAGAAGCCGAGAGCGCGGCGGAACCGGCCGATGTAGTTGAGCAACCCTAACATGTCGGGCCGCCGATTTGGCTGGAGGTCGTGATGCCGCTTCGAAAGCAGTGGCGTATGACCTCCTCGTAGCGATCCATAACATCCTCGAAATTGTACCGCGTGAGTACCTTTTCCCGTCCGCGAGCGCCGGCGTCGCGCCAATGATCTGGCTCTGAGGCAAACCGGACCATGGCGCTGGCCAGGATCGGGGCCGTTTTGTATGCGCGCGGGCTGTAGGCAAGCTCGTCAAGCAGCTGGGAATCTAAGTCGATGCTGCGGCCGTACTCGTTCGGCACCAGGATCCCGGTGTCGGACTCTTCGATGACCGCTGACGAGCCGCCGGTGTCGGAAAGAATCATGGGTTTACCAAAGTACATCGCCTCGTTCATCGCGATGCTCCAACCCTCAATGAAGGAGGGCAGCAAGAAAGCGTCGGCAATTCTAAACGCTGAGGCGACTTCTTTCTGGAAGCCCGGCATCAGCATGTGCTGGGATAAACCCTCCCTCTCAAGGAAGGCGCGCAACTCGCCGACGTGAGGCGGATATATCTCATTACCAATGCAGAGGATCTTGATCTCTGGTCTCTGGCGGCGCGCAATCTTGAGGGCTTCTGCCATCAGATAATGCGCCTTATGTAGATTATACGAAGCGACGTTGATGAAGACGTAGTCGTCCTCGGCTAGGCCGAATTCGGAACGGTTCAGCTGTGGCGCGATCCGCTCGCGCCGAGCCAACTCGGGCACGATGATCCCGTTGGGGATCGTCACGATCTTGCCGGCATCGATGCCGAGGCGGCCAATCGCGTATTCTGTGGCTTTATCCGAGACAGAGATAAAGCGATCGACGTACCGGGCATCGGCGATGAAGTTCGCCACCGCCTCGCCGGTCAGCATGGCGTAGACGTTGTGAATAAATGTGATGTTGGGGATTCCGAGCGCAGCAAAGGCGGGATAGCCGACTCGCGAGAAGTGTGAGATCGAGAGTTGGGCCTGACGCGCACGCAACAGGGCCTCATAGAACGGCAACGGTGCAGTTGACGGGAGCTGGACGACCTCAATTCCGGCCGCGATCGCCTGATCACCCAGGAACCCAACTTTGCCAACGCTGACGACTAGGGGGCAGAATCCTCGCCGCCTGAGCGAGATCGCCAAATCAAGAACGACTTTCTCCAACCCACCCTTGTCGAAGGAGCCGACTTCGATCGCCACCACGGGGTTAACACAAGAATGAGCTAGGATATGGGGCGGACGACTAGTCGGTTCGGCCTTCGCCCCAGTGACGATGATCGCAGGGAGCGGCAGGCCTTTCGCCGCTTCCGAAGTCGCCTCATTAACAATGGTTCTGGACGTCCCTCGTTGGCTATAGCCGGGTGTGAGGGCGAGACGATAAAATGCCGGTCGATCGGGTGCCTGTCGATGCAGCGGCATCAGCGATAGAATCTGGTCCGCAATGCCACGATAGGCGATCGCCTCCTTCAACTCGGCTTGACTGATGCAGGCCGGGGTGACGGGCAGTTCGCGCAGATTACAGGCTAGAACTGCCGCGATCTCGGCATTGATGGCATCCAGAGACTCCTTGATTGTATTAGACTCGTGCACCCGATAGCGGATGTGGGTGCGCTCACGATCAAAGATCACGTGCCCGCGGTTCAGGGCCGCTAAAATGAAGTCAAGGTCATGGCAATAGCGTAGGGCTTGAAAACCGCCCTGACGTGCCCAAAAGCGCTTGTTGAAGACGAAATTAGAGGTCGTGACAGCAAGATTCTCCTGATAAAGTGCTAAGGTCAGGTTCCCGGTGCGCTCAAGCAGCACACGGCAGCGGGCGAGCCAGTCTGCTGTCACGCCATTCTCGACGTTGGCGCCACTGCCGTCGACGAGGTCAACGCCTCCAAACAGCAGATCCGCTTCGGCGTACCGGCCAAACAGTTCGGCGCAGCGTTCCAGCTTGTTCGGCAGGAAAAGATCGTCCGAGTTGAGGACAGCAATGTGCGTTGTCGTCGCGAGTTGGATCGCCCGGTTAAGCGTCACGTGGGCGCCGGCATTAGCCTGTCGCAGCACCCGTGAGCCGGGATAGCCCCGGAGGAGCGCGACGGCGACGTCGTAGCCGCCATCCTGGGAGCCATCGTCGATAATTACGATCTCATCCGCCGGTCGGGTCTGCGACAGCACGCTTTCGATTGCGGGCTCAATATAGCCTTCGTGGTTATAAAGCGGAATGACAACCGCGATGCTGAGATCCATGTTAATCTAGGTCTGTCCTGACGGAGAAAAATACTTGTGGTGTGGCGGCCAAGCCGCTTTCATTTCGGTGGAACGAGGTCGATGGCATCGAGAAGTTCCCTGACCTTCTCGATGCCGCTGGCGAGGGAATACTCGGCGCGCATCAGCGCGAGCCCATTGGTGGACAACTTGTCCCAAAGTTCGTTCGACGCGTGCAACCGCACAATCTGGTCCGCAAGCGCTTCCGCCGTTCGACCAATCAGAATGTCTCGATCCTCCACGAGGCCCATACCCTCACTTGCGATCGGCGTCGCGACGCAGGGCACGCCGTGTGACAGACTGGTCACGACCTTGCCCTTTGCCCCGGCCCCGTAGCGCAGCGGAGCGACGGTCAGTTTGAGGTTGGACAGCCAGAAATCGAGCTCAGGCACGTACCCGACGAAGCTGACGTTTCGCACGACTCGCTCGATCATATCGGCGGGCATGTGAGAGCCGATGATGTATAATTTTAGGTCCGGGTTCTTGTTCAGTACGGCCGGCCAAATCTCGGCGAGGAGATAATCCACTGCGTCGACGTTGGGCTTGTGTTGAAAGCTGCCGATGAAAGCGACCCCCGCACGCGACGAGAAGGGCGCGATCGGACCCCCACCGTAGTCTCGTACCAGCGGGATCAACTTAACGTGGGTGCCAGGGAGCTCACGGGTCAGAATTTCCTCCTCCTGCCGCGACACCACGATCGTGGCATCGACGCAGTTGACGAGGCTTAGCTCCAGGCGGCGGGTTTCGTCGGCGCGGCGAATCAAGTCGGCGTCACCGGTTGCCTCGGCCTGTCGCTTCTCGCGCACGTGGTGCAGGTCGACAGTGTTGAACACGATCCGGGACTGCGGTGCGTACATGCGGACAGCGTCCTTGAATTGGCCGCCAAAATGCACCCGCGAGAGGAAGCAGAGGGCGAGTTCGGCACCGCATCGCTGCAGGAATTCATTGATAGAAGAGTAGGTGGGTGGACGGATGCAGATAGCCCCTGCTTCCTCGACGGCGACCTCGGGGCCACTATCCGCGCCAAATTCGACCGCAGATGCGAAGTAGACCCTATAGCCGAGCGTTCGGAATATCTTGATGAAGGAGATTTGGTCGAGCGACCCGGAATCTTCATCTGGTCGCGGGTATAAACCATCAATCATCACGATCGCGTCGCGTTGTGCGTGACATTGCGGCAACGCGACTGGCGGCAGCGGATGGCGGTTCTCGGCCCGACCCACCGTCAGATAGTGCGCGAGCGGATTGAGGCCACTCGCGGCGACCTCCGGATAGGTCGAGAGGTAGTGGTTCGTGTTGAAGCCAGGATGCGGATCGCGGCCCTCGGATGCCCCTTTCTCGATGTAGTGAACCAGCGGGTTGACGCCTGCGGAAGCGACGTCTGGATTCTGCGCGAGATAGTAAGTCGTATCGAAATACATGTTGGGGTTGCGCCCCTCTCGAGACCCGAGCAGTAGAAAATGCGTCAGCGGGTTCATCCCATTCGCTACGACGTCGGGGTACATCGTCGTGTAATACTCGGGGTCGAATAACGGGTGTGGCTGGCGGAACGGCGAGCGGAGATGGTCGGCCAGCGGGTTGAACTTGCTTTGCGCGACATCTGGATAGGTCTGCTTGTACCAGCGGGTGTCAAATAGCGGGTGAGGGTCGTAACCCTTCTCGGCGCCGATCATGACGAAGTGCTCAATCGGCGATAGCCCCAGTGCAGTCACGTCTGGATAGCGGCTTTGATAATGCCTGGCGTCGACCAAAGGATGAATGTCGCGAGCTTCTGCTTGGCCATGCACGACATAGTGGACCAGAGGCCGAATATCGGCGTCGGCGATGTCCGGATACTGTGCCAAGTAGAGGCTGGCTTGAAAAAATGGCAGGTCCGGTAAGGAGATACTTGGGTTGGCCAAGTGAGCGATCACCCGGTCAAGCCGCCCCTCGGGAGAAGGTGCACCAATGCGTGACCACTCTATGCGTGCGAGGAAAGCATCGACGGCCTTAGCCTCCCTCAGCATGCGATCATCGGTGTGCCGCTTGCGGATATGGAGCCTCTTGGCAAGGCGCAGGCTCACCGACTGAGCACGGCGGGCAGCAGCGTTCCGGAACAGGCCACCGACCCGTATCAGGAGTTCGGCCTTCTCCCTTTCGAGGGTTTGCAGCTGAGCGTGGCACAAGGATACCTCGCGAGCCACGGAAAGATTGGTTGCGAACAGGCGGTGTCGCGCTTCAGCGGCCTCAGCCGCCGCTTGCTCGGATTGCGCCACGTGAGCCCTCAGCCGCTCGTGGAGGACGGCCGCCTCCGTTCGCGCTGCCCCGAGCTCAGCGGACACCTCCGCGGTCCGAGACGCGGCCTCAGCCGCCGCCTGCT
>NZ_FNHS01000009.1:12081-287396 GCF_900103445.1 Methylobacterium phyllostachyos
CGGTCCGAGACGCGGCCTCAGCCGCCGCCTGCTCGGACTGCGCCACATGAGCCCTCAGCCGCTCGTGGAGGGCGGCCGCCTCCGTTCGCGCTGCCTCGAGTTCAGCGGACAAATTATCCACTTGCGAGCGAAGCGCGACCGACTCGTCGCGGGCATGCTCGGCTTCACCTCGAGCTCGATCGACATCACGGCCGAGAGACGCCCAGCGACGCGCGCGGCGCTCATTGATGCCAACCGCGAGGCGATCGAAATGGCTGCTCAGCTCGGTGAAGAGGCTCAGAAACTCGCCGACCTTCTCAGAGCCGCACGCCTCGGCGCGCAGCTCGTAGTCTAGCACTTTGAGAAGCGCGACTGGTTTTAGTGGGAACGGCGCGCGGCTCAAGAGCTGCCACGTCGGCGGTCGCCGGTAGTTCTGCACCACCTCTTCCCTGAAAAAGGTTTCAGCCTCTTCGACTGTCGTGCACAATTGAAAGGGGATGTTGAGTAGCGCCGCGGTGTCCTGCCATTTTGTTGGTAGATCGAGCCATCCGATGTTCCAAAATGCGAACGGGCGCCCGTAGGCGGCGGCGGTGATGGCGCCGTGGAGGGATGCCGTCAGGACAAACGACGCCGAACATAAAGCGTCGATAAAGGACTTGATCGCGTCGTTCCCGGGCGCAATGTTTGGACGTAAGACGAGTTCGCACCCACACAGGTCGAGCAGCTCACGGTCGGATCGTTTCTCGTGAAAGTGCGGTATACAGATGCGGCGGCCGGCGAACCGCTGCACCATACGGGGCTCGTAAAGCGCCGGCAGCAATAGTGCCGGATCACCGGTTGGGACTGAGGCGCCGAGCCGGAGGTCGGACGCGGAGACAGGACCACGCACGGCCAACAGCTCGACGTTTTCGTAGTTCTGAAGCGTGAGGCTCTCTGGTTGGCGGATCCCGCAGCCCCAGAATGTAACACGGGGGCCCTCGATCTCGCGTCCGTCCTGGTCAAGGCGTGGGGGTGGCACGAACCCGTCTGATATGACGCTCCCGATCAAGTGAACGTCAGGACCGTTGTCTTCGATGTCCAAAAACAATTCCGACGCTAAAAATTCTGAAAGAGAATCTCCGAAGTTTCTGACGTTTTCGTCCTTCGTCCAGTACTTAATGCGAGACTTCATGGATTGTATATCTGAAATTTGACAGCCAGAAACGACGACCGGCAATCTAGACGTGGTAGATCTACCTATAATTCAAGCTTTTTTCCGAATCAAGGCCAAATAATAATAGTAATTAGTCACATAGACTGCAATATTGTATGTGAATTATATTCTGTTTATCTAATTTTATATTTGAATATTGCCCGAATCGTAGGCGATGTGAGCTTCGATTATAGCCCGACTATCTGTACAATCAGCCCTCTCAGGGCCCAACCGTGAGAGAAGGCATGGCCTGCTGCCGGCCCCCTGGAAAACCGGGATGGGGGGGGCCGATTTTGATCCTGCTGGCGAGCGCCCCTGCACCTCGGTCTTCCGGTGCCCGCTGTCGATCGCGCGATGGCGTGCGATGGTGATCAGCCAGGGCCGGGGCGGCCCGGCTTCCGGCCGATAGGTGCTGCCGCCTGCCAGATTCGCAGGAAGACGTCTTGGAGCACGTCCTCGGCCAAGGCCCGGTCGCGCCGGATACGCACAATCAGCCCGTAAAGTTTCGGGCTGGTGAGATCGTACAATTCGGCACGCCGGTCCGCCTCTCCGCGGGCAATTCCAGCCACCAGCCGGCGCAGCGTGGCGTCGTCGGCCAAGATAGCTCCCCGCAAACTCCGTGATGCCTTCTGCTGGGCGCCCACCCGGGTGCCGCTTTAGACCCAGCTGTGCGAGCGTGACGATACCTCAGGGGCGACAGCGCAGGCGTCCGGGTGTTGAGGAAAGCCTTTTCCACCAGTCGAGGCGGCGCAACCAGCCCCATCGATGCAGGCTACTTCTCGCGGAACGCCCGTCGCGCCTGATCGACGAGGGGCTTCGTGAGATACGACAGGACCGTCCGGTCTGCCGTCCGGATGAACGCCTCCACGGGCATACCGGGCATCAGCTTGGCCCCGTCGAGCTTGGCGAGTTCGTCCTTCGAGACCCCGAGTCGGACGAGATAGTAGAAGCTGCCGGTCCGCTTGTCCTCGCTGACGTCGGCGGCGATGCGCGTGACGCGGCCGTTCAGTTCCGGCGTCGTCCGCTGGTCGAAACTCGGGAAGCGCAGGCCCGCGGCTTGGCCGGTCTGGAGCCGGTCGATGTCCTGGGGGGCGACGCGCACCTCGACCACGAGGGAATCCGCGGTCGGCACGATGAGCATGATCGGCTCGCCCGGGGCGATCACGCCGCCCCGGGTGTGAACTGCGAGCTCGTGCACGTAGCCGGTCTGCGGCGCGTGGATCTCGATGCGCTGGAGCTGGTCGAAGGCGGTGATCTTCTGCTCCATCAGGGTCGCGGTTTTGGCGCGGTTCTCGGCCAATTCCTTCCCGACCTCGCTGCGCAGGTTCTGTTCGAGCTGGATGATCTGCAATTCGGTCTCGGAGACCTTGCCCCGTGTCTGGGCGATGCTGGCCACGAGGACGCCGCGCTCGCCCTTGAGTCGGGACATGTCGCGCTGGAGGCTGGTGAGCCGCGTCAGCTGGATCAGGTTCTTCTTCCAGAGTTCCTCGACGCCGGCATATTCCCGGCCGATGATCGCGGTCTCCTGCTCCTTCGCGGCGGCCTGCTCGACCAAGCCCTTGATCTCCTCGTTGAGCTGGCCGATCCGCTCGCGCAGCTGCGCCTTCTGGCCTTGGAGCGCCTCGCGGCGGAAGCGGAACAGCTTGCGCTCCCCGTCGAGGATCCGCCCGACCTCCGGCCCGGCCGCGTTGAGGTCAGCCGGAATCGCGAGATCCGGGCGGCCGTCGCGCTCCGCCTCCAGGCGGGCGTTGCGGGCGGCGATCTCCCACAGGCTCTTGGTGACGCTGTCGTAGGTGGCGCGCGCCGCCGTCGCATCCAGGCGCACCAGCAGATCGCCGGCCCGGACGCGGTCACCCTCCTGGATCGGCAATTCGGCCACGACGCCGCCGGTGGGATGCTGGACCTTCTTGATGTTGCTTTCGACGACGAGCGAGCCGCTCGCGATGATGGCACCCGACAGTTCCGTCGCCGCCGTCCAGGCGCCCACGCCGAGGGCTACGGCGATCACGGCGGCGACGCCGGCGATGTGCCGCTGCAGGGAGCGGCGCGTCCCCGCGGTCGGGTCGGCGTCCGGCACGGCGGGATCGTGTCCCTCGGTCATGCGACCCTCGTGGGTGTCTGCCGGGTCAGGGCGCCAAGCTTCGCCAGGACCTCGTCGCGCGGCCCGTGCAGCTGCACGCGCCCGTCGCCGAGCACCAGGATCCGGTCGACCGCCGCCAGGGCGCTGGGGCGGTGTGCGATCACCACCACGATGCCGCCGCGGGCGCGCACGCCCTGGACGGCCGCCGACAGGGCCCGGTCGCCATCGACGTCGAGGTTGGAGTTCGGCTCATCGAGGACGACCAGGAAGGGGTCGCCGTACAGCGCCCGCGCCAGGGCGATCCGCTGACGCTGGCCGCCCGAGAGCCCGAGCCCGCCCGCACCGATCCGCGCATCGTATCCGCCGGGCAACCGGAGCACGACCTCGTGGACACCGGCGGCTTTGGCGGCCGCCAGCAGGGCCTTGGGATCGGGCGCGGGATCGAAGCGGGTGATGTTTTCACTGATCGTGCCGTCGAACATCTCGGTATCCTGCGGCAGGTAACCGACGGCGCGCCCGAGGGCATCGGGCTCCCACTGGTCCAGGGCGGCCCCGTCGAGACGGATCACGCCGCGGCTCGCCCGCGCCAGCCCCACCAGGGCGCGGGCGAAGGTGGACTTGCCCGAGCCGCTGGCGCCGATCACGCCGAGCGCGCTGCCGGGGGCGAGGGCGACGTTCACGTCGTGCAGCACGAGCGTGTCGGTGCCCGGTATGGCGACCGACAGGGCGGTCACGCGCAGGCTCTCGCGCGGGGCCGGCAGCGGGGTCGGGGCGGCCGGCTCGCGCAGGGGCAGGAAGGCGACGAGGCGGCCCCAGGCCTGCCGGGCGGCCGTGAACGATTTCCAGTTGGCGATGGCGAGATCGACCGGCGCCAGCGCCCGGGCCGACAGGATCGTGGCGGCGAGCATGACGCCGGCGGTCGCCTCCTCGCGCACGACGAGGAAGGCCCCCAGGCCGAGGATACCGGATTGCAACATCGTGCGCAGGAGACGCGCGGTCGTGCCGAAACCGATGGCGAGGTCGTTGCCGTAGGTCGCCACGTCCAGGTTCCGACGGGCCCGGACCTGCCAGAGGGCGGCGATACGGGAGCGCATCCCGAGCGCCGAAAGCAAGGGCGCGGTCCGGTGCGCCATGTCGGTGAGGGAGCGACGATCCCCGGCGGCCCGGACGGCCTCCCGCGTCGTGGCGGCCGAGGCCCAATCAGTCAGGATCGTCAGCACGCAGAGGAACAGGGCGCCCCCGGCGATCGCCGCCCCGAGCCAGGGATGGAACAGGAAGCAGACCGCGACGTAGAGCGGCACCCAGGGCAGATCGAAGAAGGCGCTCACCGCCATGCTCGACACGAAGCCGCGTACGGTATCGAGGTCGCGCAGGGCCTGGGGTCCCTCGTCGCTGCGCGGCATCTCAGAGCCGCGGGCGAGCAGGGTGCGGAAGATCCGATGCCCGAGGCGCTCGTCGATGAGCCGGCCGAACCGCGACAGGATCCGCGCGCGGAAGATCTCGAGGATGCCCTGGATGACGAGCAGCATCAGCGTGATGCCGGCCAAACCCACCAGCGTCGCGATGCTGCGGCTCGGCAGCACCCGGTCGTAGACCTGCAGCATGAAGATCGGGGCGGTCAGCATCAGCAGGTTGATGAGGCCGCTCACGAGCATCACCGTGATCAGGCAGGCGCGCCCGGCGCGGGCGGCGGCCCAGAATTCGCGACGCCTCGCAACACGCAACACGCGCTCGTCGGTCACAGGTTCTTCCCCGGTTACTCGGTGTGGCGCGGCGACGTCGAAGGCGGCCCCCGCCGCGGGTGCGGCGGGGGCTCTCGGCCTCACAGCCCGAGCAGGTGCAGCCCGCTCGTGGCCGTGTGCGGGGTCGGATCGACATGCTGGACATCGGCGTGGCCGCCGAGATCGATCGTAGCGATCCCGAGATCGACGCTGGTGCCTTGCGATGCCCCGGCATCGGCCGGGGCTGCCGACGTCACCGGGATGGCGTCGGCCAGGTGGCCGACCAGGGAATCCGCGCCGCCGCTGGTCTGCGGGAGCTGGATGCTGTCGCCGGTCAGCAGATTCGCCGTGGCGAGGCTCGGCTGATCGGCGGGCACCGAGACCGCGCTCACCTGGACGGTATGGGCCGAATCGGGGGTGGGCGTCAGGATCGCGGCGTCGGCCACCGGCGTCGCAGTCGTCGGGCCCGCCCCCACCTCGACCAGCGGGTGCGTGCCGGCGCCGGCCTCGCCGGGCGTGCCGCCGGTGAGGCTGCCAAGCAGTGTACCGGTCGCGTCTCCTGCCGCCCCGGACACGACCGAGCCCAGCGCCGTGGTCACGGGGGTCAGCACGCCGTCGAGCCCCGTAGCGGATCCCTGGCCGCCGTCTCCGCCCGTGGGCAGGGCGCCGGTTGTAGAGCCCAGGACGCCGCTCACCGCATCCACGACATGGCCGGGATCGGTCACGATCTGACCCAGGGCCGGCGTCCCGTTCCCGGCCAGCACGGCGCCGGGCAGGTTGACGGTGTCGGTGACGAGGTTGCTCCCATCACCGAGCTGGCCTAGGCCCGCCGTGTTTCCGAGGGTGACGACGGAATGGACCGTGTCGAGCAGGCCGTTGGCGGCATCGCCCACCGGCGGGGCTCCGGCTCCGAGGAGGGCGCCGGTTCCATTCTGGCCCCCGCCGGTCGCGTCGCCGAGCAGGCCATCCACCGGGGCGGTGACCGGGGTGAGGAGGCTCCCGACGACCGGAATTCCGGACTCGCCATGACCGAGCCCACCGACGATGCCGGTCGCGCCATCGACGAGGCCGCCGGCGGCATTCGTCACGGCGCCGAGATCGCCCAGGATCGGTGACACCGCCCCGAGTCCCTGGCCGCCCAGAATGTCGCCGGGCAGGGCCGCGACATCGGTCAGGAGATTCCCGCTCTCTCCGATATGACCGAGGCCGACGGTCTCACCGAGGTTGGTCAGGCCGTGAAGGGTATCGTTCAGCAGGGGAATCTCATGGCCGAGATTCTCGAGGGTCATGTGGAGGTCGAGGACGCCCGTGTTGGCGAGGTTCGTGACCGGGGCGAGCAGCCCCCCCGACCCGAGCAGGCCGCCGGCATTCGCGACACCGGTGGTGGTGGTGAGCAATGTGCCGGTCGCGCCGAGGACATGGCCGAGGTCGGACAGGACGGGATCCGCCGAAGCGAGGCCGCCACCGTTCAGGAGGGATCCGGGAACCGCGAGGGTGTCGGTCAACAGATTGCCGGGCTCGCCCAGATAGCCGAGGCCGGTGGTCTCGCCGAGGCCCGTCAGCGCGTGGATCGGCGCGTTGAGCACCGGGACCGAATGGCCGACATCCTCCAGCGTCGTATGGAGATCGAGGATCGCCTGATTGAGAATGTCGGTCACCGGCGTGAGGATGCTGCCGGATCCGACGAGGCCGTTGCCGGTCGCCGGCACGGCCGCCACCGTATCCAGCAGGGTCCCGGCCGCGTCGGTGACATGGCCGGCATCGGTCAGGAGCGGCGCGGCGGCGCCAATGCCATCGGGATTCGCGATGGTGCCCGACAGGTCGGTGATCAGGTTGCCGGATTCGCCGATATGGCCCAGCCCAATCGTCTCGCCGAGGTTCGTCAGGCCATGCAGCGGTCCGTTCAGCGGCGCCACTTCGTGGCCGACCGTTTCGAGCTGCGCATGCGTATCGAGAACGGTCGTGTTGGCCGTATCGGCCAGGGATTCGGGAAGGAGCGAGCCGCTGTTGCTGGCGGAATCGGTACCGACAGCCCCCTCTATGAGCGAGGCGATCGGGCCGAGGCTCGCGAGCTGGCCCGTCGAGAGCGCAGTGGACGAGAGTAACGCCCCCGAACCGACAATCCATTCGAGCGACCGCGAGGCTGGGCTGAGCGCGGCGAGTGGGGATGACGACATGAAAACCTCCGATTTTAATGCGTAACTGCATATGCAATCGTCGGTTGCGGCCTCCTGTGTCCGTGGTTAATGCTCGATAAGTGTATTCGCGTCCTTTGCACTTATGTTTGTCTGCTGATGTGTTTTTTGTGCCGCCTGTCAGCGACATAGCGAACGTTATTCCCGCGTCGTACGAACTTTGGCCTCCCGCGTGGGAATATCTATGACGTAGCGGCTGCCGGGCCTCTCGATTTGGCCACATCCAGGCGCCGACGAGCCGCCCGGGCTGCGGCGCGGGGATCGCATTCGGTTGGACGCAGGACGTCAGCGCCGGGGAACGGCTGATGCACCGATAGGCCGATACCTATCGTCTCGGCCGGTTATTCCGGGCCGCGCCCCACGATTCCAGGTTGGAACATCCGTCGATCGGGCGCGCGGGAGCGTCACTTGCGCAGCGGCACGCCCTTCGTGGTGAAGCGCTGGCCGCCCGGACGGTAGACGGGTCGCGGCTGGCCGCCCGCCCGGGCCGCCCCCACGCCGGTTCCCGGCGGCTGCGAGAATGGCACGAGCTGGTCCGGTCGCGGCCCGATGAGATCCGCGCGGCCCATTTCCCGTAGCGCCTCGCGCAGCAGGGGCCAGTTCTCGGGGTCGTGGTAGCGCAGGAACGCCTTGTGCAGCCGCCTCTGCCGGAGGCCCTTGATCGCCTCGACCGGCTCGCTCCCGCCGCGGCGCACGCCCCGCAGGGTGTTGACCTCAGTGTGATACATGGCCGTGGCGGTCGCCATCGGAGAGGGCAGGAACGTCTGGACCTGGTCGGCGCGATAGTTGTTCTTCTTGAGCCAGAGCGCAAGGTGCATCATGTCCTCGTCGGTCGTGCCCGGATGCGCCGCGATGAAATACGGGATCAGGTAGTACTTCTTGCCCGCCTCCTTGGCGGCGGCGTCGAACATCTCCTTGAACCGGTCGTAGGTGCCGATCCCCGGCTTCATCATCTTGTCGAGGGGGCCGCGCTCGGTGTGCTCGGGCGCGATCTTCAGGCGGCCGCCCACGTGATGGGTGACGAGCTCCTTGACGTATTCCGGGCTCCTGACCGCGAGGTCGTAGCGCACGCCGGAGGCGACCATCACCTTCTTGACGCCCTTCACCTCGCGGACCTTCCGATAGAGCCGGATCAGGTCGTCGTGCGAGGTGTTCAGGTTCGGGCAAATGTCTGGGAAGACGCAGGACGGCAGCCGGCAGGCCGCCTCGATCTTCGGGTCCTTGCAGGCCATCCGGTACATGTTGGCGGTCGGGCCGCCGACATCCGAGATCACGCCCGTGAAGCCCGGGGTCTTGTCGCGGATCCGCTCGATCTCGCGCAGGATCGAGCCCTCCGAGCGGTTCTGGATGACGCGGCCCTCGTGCTCCGTGATCGAGCAGAAGGTGCAGCCGCCGAAGCAGCCGCGCATGATCGTCACCGAGAACTTGATCATGTCCCAGGCGGGAATCTTCGCGTCGCCATAGAACGGGTGGGGCGCCCGGGCGTAGGGCAGGTCGTAGACCGCATCCATCTCGTCGCTGGTCAGCGGGATCGGCGGCGGGTTGAGCCACAGGTCGCGGTCGCCGTGGCGCTGGACGAGCGGGCGCGCGTTGCCGGGATTGGCTTCCCGGTGCAGCACGCGCGAGGCGCGAGCATAGGCCTCCTTGTCGTCCTTGACCTGCTCGTAGGCGGGCAGCCGGATCACGGTCTCGCCAGGCCGGCGGGTGGCGGCCTCATCGGCCGAGTCGAGATCGTCGGCGGGCAGCTCGGTGTAGTGGCCGGGCACGCGGCGGAACAGGGCGACGCCCCGGATCGAATCGAGCTGGTGCGGTGCCTCGCCGGCCGCGAGGCGGTTCGCCACCTCGACCACGGCGCGCTCGGCGTTGCCGTAGAGAAGCAGATCCGCCTTGGCGTCCGCCAGGATCGAGCGGCGCACCTTGTCCGACCAGTAATCGTAATGCGCGATGCGCCGCAACGACGCCTCGATGCCGCCGAGCACGATGGGCACGTCCTTGAAGGCCTCGCGGCAGCGCTGCGTATAGACGATGGTGCAGCGGTCCGGCCGCCGGCCACCCTCACCGCCAGCCGTATAGGCGTCGTCGTGGCGCAACCGTCGGTCCGCCGTGTAGCGGTTCACCATCGAATCGAGGTTGCCGCCTGTGACGCCGAAGAACAGGTTCGGCTTGCCGAGCGCCGTGAACGGCTCCGCCGAGTGCCAGTCGGGCTGGGCGATGATGCCGACTCGGAAGCCCTGCGCCTCGAGCAGCCGCCCTATGATGGCCATGCCGAAGCTCGGATGATCCACGTAGGCATCGCCCGTCACCAGAACGACGTCGCAGGAATCCCACCCGAGGGCCGCCATCTCGGCGCGGCTCATGGGCAGGAACGGCGCCGCCTGTCTGGGCTGCAGGGGCTTGCAGGCGCGGGGAGCCGGGGGTCGTTCGGCGGAATCTCGGATTTCCATGGGATCCATGCATAGTCTGCCCAGACCCCGAGCTCAACGAATCGCAACGGGGGCGGGCGTCGCACCTGTATCGGGGCGGCTGAGCTTGGTTGTCAGCCTGGGCCGGACGCGGCCATTCCCTCGCGCCCCGGGCAGTCGTTCACGCCGCCGCCGGTACCCGGAGGCGGAGTGCCGCGGACGCCCCGCTCGTCTAGCGCGTCAGACCTCATTGAGCGCGCGGGCGAGCCGGTCGCGCGCGCGGCAAACCCGGCTCTTCACCGTGCCGGGCGGGCAGCCGAGGACGGCCGCGGCCTCCTCGTAGGACAGGTCGTCGACCGCGATGAGCAGCAGCGCCTCGCGCTGAGCGGCGTCGAGCCGGTCGAGGGCGACCTGCAGATCCCGCACGTCCATCTTGCCGTCCTGCTCGGCCGGCCTGGAGAGGCGGGCCGCATGCGCGCCGTCCGGGTCGGGAACCTCCCAGCGGCGCTTGATCCGACCGTTGAGGTAGCCGTTGCGCAGGATTGTGAAGAGCCAAGCCTTCAGCCGTGTTCCGGGCTCGAACCTCGCCCGGTGCTCCCAGGCCCTCAACAAGGTGAACTGTACGAGGTCATCGCTCTCGACCGTATCGCGCGTCAGCGACAGCGCGTAACGGCGCAGGTGCGGCACCGCGGCGATCAGGTCGGTCTTGAAGCCGGCCGCCACCTGCCGGTCGCGTTCGGCGGCGTCGAGGGCCGCCGAGAGCCGCTCAAGCACACGCCTGAGGGGTGATCCGTCATTTAACTCCACAACTTCTGAATAATATATGCGCAGCCCATCTCCCAGGGCGCGCTGCGTTGGCGAGAGCACGGGATCGGGTTCCGGGGCAGGTTCCAGCAGTTCGTCAATGTGAGGCACGGCGCGGAATGCTCATGGGTGGTCGGGATCGCCGCGTTTCTTGTCGAGCGGCTTGCCAAGCGCGGCGAGCATTAATCTCTGGTCTCTACGAGCCGCGTCAATGATGCGGGTATACCAGGAAAATAACTTGATCGTGGGAACCAGCTTGCGCGCAACCGGTTTGTGCCTCGCTGCCGAACGGGCGGCGGCGGCACGAAGGGGCGGGGCGAGCTTTGACTGCGGGCGTCGACAGGCATGAGCTCCGGCAGATCATCGCCGGCCTGAGCGAGGGCGTGATCCTGGTCGAGCCCGATCAGACCATCGCCTACGCCAACGAAGCTGCGCTCGCCATGCACGGCGCCGGCAGCCTGGATGAGCTAGGCCCCACGGTCGATGCCTATCGCGAGCGCTTCTGCCTGCGCTACCGTAACCATGTCACCCCGAACCACTACCCGATTGAGCGCGTCGTGGCTGGCGAGCGCTTCCACGACGTCATCGTCGAGGTCCGGCGTACCGACAGGCCGGAACAGGATTTCGTGCACTCGCTGCGCAGCCTCGTGGCCACGGACCACCAGGGCAAGCCGAGCTGCCTCGCGCTGATCCTCAAGGACGTGACCGATCAATTCGAGGCCGAGAACCGGTTCGAGACGACCTTCAACGCCAATCCCGCGCCCGCCGTCATCACCCGCCTGTCCGACCTGCGCCACGTCAAGGTCAATCACGGCTTCCTGGAGATGACCGGCTTCACCCGCGACGGCGTGCTCGGACGCAGCGTCTACGAACTCGACGTGCTGGCCGAGGCACGCAACCGCGACCTCGCGATCTCCCGCCTCAAGGCGGGCGGCACGATCCCGCAGATGGAGGCGTGTCTGCGCCTCCCGGATGGCGGCAGCCGCTTCGTCATCGTGGCCGGTCAGCCGATCGAGGTGGGCGACGAGCCCTGCATGCTGTTCACCTTCGCCGATCTCGAACTGCGCCGGAAGGCCGAGGCGGCTCTGCGCCAGAGCGAGGCGCGCTTCGCCAAGGCGTTCCGGCTGACCCCGGTGCCGACCGTGCTGGCCCGGGGCCATGACTTCCGCGTGACGGGCATCAACGAGGCCTTCACCCGCGTCTTCGGCCTCGGCGAGGATCGGGTCGTCGGGCGCAGCCTCGGCGCGGCCGGTTTGTGGGTGAACGACAAGCAGCGCACGGATGTCGAGGCGGCCCTGGAGCGCCATGGCTGCGTGCTGGGTGCCGAAGTATGCCTGCGCCACGAGAGTGGGGCCAATCTCGATTGCCTCGTCTCGGCCGAGCGCATCGAGATCGAGGATGATCCCTTCGTGCTGCTGGTGATGCAGGACATCACGGATCGCAAGCACACGGAGCGCGAGTTGTTCGACGCCATCGAGACGGTAATGGCCGACACCTCTTGGTTCAGCCGCGGCCTCATCGAGAAGCTCGCCAACCTGCGCAGGCCGGAGATCGGGAGCGTGGATGCCGCCGCCCTCAACCTGACGGTGCGTGAGCGGCAGATCCTCAACTTGATCTGCTCGGGCCTCGACGACGAGGCCATCGCGCGCAAGCTCGACCTGTCGCGCAACACCGTGCGCAATCACGGCGCCGCCCTCTATCGCAAGCTCGGTATTCACAAGCGCAGCGAGGCAGTCGTTTGGGGTCGAGAGAACGGATTTCCGTTGTCATCGACCGGAGCGAAATAACTACTCTACCGGTATAAATTGCTCATTGAAGATGAGAGGTGGCCCATCATCTCCCAGGCGGTCCAGGGTTTTCTCGACAGGATGGAGTGCCCATGACCGAAGACAAGAATTCCACTTCTGCCAAGCACCTCAAGGCTTCCGTCAAGGAAGCCCTCGGCAAGCTCACCGGCGACACCCGGGTCGAGGCCGAGGGTCGGCTGCAGAAGCGTGAGGCCAGCGCCGCAACGGCCGCTGGAGCGAAGTCCGACGGTCCCGTCCGGGACTGACGCGACGTCAAGAAGCGCCTGGACGCGAGGCGCAATCCCCAACCCACAACACAGGAAGAACGATATGGTCGATACGGATCGGATCACGGGCGCCGCCAAGGAGCTCGGCGGCAAGGTGCAGGGCGCCGTGGGCGACCTCGCCGGCTCGCGGCGGGACTCGGTCGAGGGCCGCGCCCGCGAGGCGGCCGGGCAGGCCGAGAGCCTGTACGGCCAAGCCAAGGACACGGTCCGCGACGCGGCCGACCATGTCGCCGACGCCGCCCGCGACATCGGTGGCCGGATCCGCGACACGGTCGGCGGCATCGTCGGGTCGGACGACATCGAGGATCGCGCACGCCGTGCCCAGGGCGCCGCCGGAGAGCACTTCGACCGCGCACAGCGCTCCGTGCGTCGCGTCGCCGACGACGCCTCAGATTACGCCGAGGACGCCTACGAGCGCAGCGGCCATTCCCTGCGCCGGGGCACGCGTGAGGTGAGCCACCAGGTGGCCGAATACCCGCTCGCCTCGCTCCTCATCGCCGGCGCCGTCGGCTTCGGCCTCGGCCTGCTCGTCAGCGCCACCCGCGACTGAACCGACACACGACACCGAACGACCAACGACCCGGAGTGAAAGCGTGACCACGATCCAGACCACCACATCCCCCCTCGCCACCACGGCGGCGCCGGCCGATGGCCGCACCGTGCTGCTCAACGAGGTGTCCTGGGGGGCCATCTTCGCCGGCGCCGTCACGGCCCTCGTGACCCAGGTCATCGTGAACCTCGTGGGCGTCGGGGTCGGCCTGGCCTCGGTGGGCACCACCGCCGCCGACAACCCCTCCGCCTCGAGCATGTCGATGGGCGCCGGCATCTGGTTCGTGGCCTCGGGCATCGTCGCCTCGCTGGCTGGCGGCCTGATCGCCGGCCGGCTCTCGGGCAAGCCGCTGCCGGGCGTTGCGGCCCTGCACGGTCTCGTCTCCTGGGCGGTCACGACGCTCGTCGTGCTCTACCTGCTGACGTCGGCAGCGAGCGGTCTCGTCGGCGGAACGCTGAGCACCGTCTCGGGCGCGCTCGGCGGCGCGGGCAACCTCGTGGGCGGCACCATCCAGACGGCCGCGCAGGCTGCGGCGCCGTCGCTCGCGAAGGTCTCGAACCCCCTCGACGGCATCGAGGACAAGGTCCGGCAGCAGTCAGCCGGGCAGGACCCGCAGGCGGCCAAGGATGCGGCGGTCGCGGCCATCCGCGCCCTATTCACGGGTGACGCCTCGCAGAAGCAGCAGGCCGAGAGCCGCGCGGCCGATGCGCTGGCCAAGGCACAGAACATCCCGGTCGATCAGGCTCGCCAGCAGGTCCAGGACTACGAGAAGCAGTACGACCAGGCGGTCGCCACCGCCAAGCAGAAGGCCGAGGCTGCGGCCGTGACGGCCAAGTCGGCGGCCACGCAGGGTGCGTTCTATGCCGCCATCGCCCTCGTCCTCGGTGCACTCGCCGCCTTCTTCGGTGGTCGCCTCGGCGCCCCGAAGCCGACCACGCTGCTCGGTACCTACGAGTCCCGGCGCGTCTGAACCCCTTCACCGACCCCCGCCGCACCGGCGGGGGTCTCACCAGCCGGGATGACCGGCCCCACCACACGAAGCAGGAGCGCATACGATGAGCAGCACCACCGACAAGCTCAAGGGTCTGGCCAACGAGGCCGTCGGCAATGTCAAGCAGGCGGCTGGCAAGGCCACCGGCAACGACAAGCTCGTCGCCGAAGGCAAGGCGCAGGAACTGAAGGGCGAGGCGCAGAAGACCGTCGGCGACGTCAAGGACGGCGCCAAGAATCTCGCCGACAAGATCACCGGCAAGCACTGATCGCCCAGGCGGCGTCGGCTCACCCGGCCGCCGCCGCCTCCTGCCCCGAACGGGGCTCCTTGCCCACAGAACAGGAGACGATCCCATGAACCGCGACCAGATCCGTGGCGCGTCCCGTCACCTCAAGGGTCGCGCCGAGACCGCCCTCGGCGGCCTGACCGGCGATCCGGCCCGCCAGGTGCGCGGCGCCGTGGACCAAGTGGCGGGCGGTGCCCAGTACGCCTACGGCCACGCCCGCGACCGGGCGGAGGATCTCGTCGAGGAGGGCCGACACTTGGCCCATGAGGCACGGGAGCGGGCCGACGACCTCATCGAGGACGGGCGGCACTACGCCGAAGAGGCCCGCCGCCGGGCCCAAACGCAAGGTCGCCGGGCGATCCGTTATGCGGATGCCAACCGCACCACGACGCTGCTGGCCTTCGCCGGCGTCGCGTTCGCTCTGGGCTGGCTCGCCCGTTCCGCGCGCTGAGCGCAAAGATTCAGGAGAACCCGATGATCCGCAAGCTTCTCACCGCCTTCCTGCTGCCGAGGGTGATCGCCTTCCTCGCGCGCCGGTTCAATGGCCGCGCAGCCGCGCCGCGCCGGGGACACTGACCGGATCGGGACGCGCCGGCCTGCCCGAGGCGACCCTCAAGCCCGCCCCACGATTCTGACGGCTTCCGCCGATCCACCCGAAGAAGGACGCGACATGAGCAAGGGATATCCCTCGATGACGGCCCTGCTGGGTCTGCTCGCGGTGGCGGGCTACCAGCACAGGGACAAGATCGCCGAGTGGCTCGGCACCCCCGCCCGGGATGCCCATGGGGCGGTCGTGCCGCCCGAGGCGCGGACGCCCCCGGTGGGCGGGTCGGCGTTACCGTCCAACCTGGAGCGCGTGCTCGGCGGCGTCGGCTCGGCCGGGGTCGGCAGCCTGCTCGCGAGCGGGCTTGCCGAACTCGTCGAGCACTTCACCACGGGCGGCCACGGCGAAACCGCGAAATCCTGGGTCAATCAGGGTGACAATAAGGCCATCACCGAGGGGGACTTGGAGCGCGCCATCGGACCCGAGACCCTCGACCATCTCACCCAGCAGACCGGCCTCAGCCGTTCGGAGGTTCTCGCGCGCCTGTCGCGCGACCTGCCCTCGGCCATCGACCGCTACGCGATCGACGGACGCCGCTTCGCCTGACGGCAGGCGGCCCGCACCCTCGCCAGCGCTTGCACGGACTTGCGTTGGCAGGCCAGACGGGACGCGACAGTGAGGAAACGCTGTTCCCGAGAACCGCAGCGCGCGCGCTTCCGCTGAGGGGAGGGGCCCGCGACCCGTGCGAGGCAGAGGGCATCCCTGTCGCGCATCGTGGGCAAGGCAACGGACCTTCGGGTCCAGCCTCGGCTGTATCGCGGTTGTGTCGAAGGGCCGGCCGCCGTGTCCACGAAGCCTGCTCAGGGCAGGTCCCGATCGCGTCGCAAGCGCGCATTGCTCCTAGACCTCGTCCTGACGCGCTCTCATGCGCCGAACCGGTCTCCACTTCGCCGGAAAGCGCCTCAAGCGCAGCGGCCGCACAACACCGAGGGCCGGCGCCGCCGATCCCTTTACGCGCCTCAAGGGGATCGGCACGGCATGTTGACCGGCTTGCGGCGCATTCTCGTCACGGCGCTGCTCAGCGCCTTCGTCGGCATCGGCGTGATCCTGGCACTGCTCGGCCGACGGCCGCGGAAACAGGGGGCCGGATCTGTCGAAGAGCTTGTTCCGATAGCCGATCCGTCGCCCGCAGCCGGCAAGGCGACGCGCGGATGGGGCCTCGCAATCCTGCTGCTCCTGATCGGGCTGACCGGAATCGTCGTCGGGCCGACCGATCGGCCCCGCGCGCCCAAGCCGCCCCCGACCGACGGCGACCGGAACCCGTTGGCTGCCCTGTCCTCCCCCATCACCGATACAGGCCGCGCCCTGGCGCCGCACCGGGAAACGCCGACCGGGTCCGATCCGGTGACCGGGCCGGAGGGTCCCGCTCCTTCGGACCGTTCCGGCTCGACCGTGCCGAGCTTCGACATCGTGCGTATCGAGCCCAGTGGGGATGCCGTCATCGCGGGGCGGGCGGCGCCCGGCTCCACAGTTGCGGTGCTCGTCGATGGCAGACCCGTGGCCAGCGTCAGGGCCGGCGCCGATGGCCAGTTCGCCGTCACGCCGCCGCCCGTTCCGGCCGGGGCCAGCGAGATCGGGCTTCGAGCCGCGAATGCGGCGGGCACGGCGCATGAGTCCGCGGCCAAGGTCGCCGTCGTGGTCGCGCCTTCCCGGGATACGAGGCCGCTCGTCGCCCTTACGGCGCCCAATACGCCGACCGTGGTCCTGTCGCAGCCGGATCGACCGGCCGCGCGCCGCCCCCGTTCCGTCATCGAGCCGGTCAAGCCGGCGCCCCTCGGAGCGGGGCCGGTGCGGGGGGCCGCGCGGGCTCCGGGCCTCGATGTGCCGAAGCCGGGAAATCTCCCGGGTGGCTCCGAGGGCGGCAACCCGGCGACGGACGCCCGGGCTGGCGGGAGCGGACCGGGGGGCGCGGCAGCCAGCCCCGCCACGCCGCCCCGAGTCGTCAGCATCGACGCACGGGACGGTGGAGGGCTGTTCGTCACGGCGCGGGCGGGCTCCGGGGCCAGTCTCCGACTTTATCTGAACGACACGCTGATCGCCCCGGCCACCGTGGGCCGCGACGGGACCGTGACGTTCGCCATCGGCCGAGGTGTGAGGCCGGGAGCCTACAGGGTCCGGCTCGACTTGGTCGATCCTGCGACCGGCACGGTTCAAGCGCGCGCGGAGGTCCCGTTCTCCCTTCCCGATCGCGAGGTCCGAACCTCCAACCTGCGGCAGAAGCAGCCGCGCGAGGCCGCCCGGCCGGACGCTTCGGGGCCGTCCGCGTCCGGGGACACAGAGGTGCGTCGCGAACCTCCTGCGGCCCCGTCGGATTCCTCCAGCACCGGCAGCTTGGCCGGGAACGTTCTGCCTCAGGCCGAGGCGGGCTCACCCGAGGTCTCTGTTCCCGGGATCGCGACGGCGCGCATCGTGCGGGGTGACAACCTGTGGACGATCAGCCGGCGCACATACGGCGAAGGCGAGCGCTATACGCTGATCTACGACGCCAACCACGATCAGATCCGCGACCCGGACCTCATCTACCCCGGACAGATCCTCGTGCTACCGAGCCCGGATGCCTTTGGTACGGAGAGCGCCGGAAAGCGCGACTGACGGGCAGGGTCCGTGGTGACGGCAGAGGGCCGCCCCGTTTCCGTGCTCTTGCGGCCTCCGACATCCGTCTGCACGCCGTCAGGTCCCGGTGAAGACACTGATGCCCGGTCCGGACACAAGGCGGACGAGCGCCGATCATGCCGCCGGCCCAGAGCCTCGGTGCCGTGGACCTTCAGCGTCACCCAGACCTTCAGCGCCCGGAAGCCGCGGGACAGGTCGGGGCCGAGGTCGCAGGGCCAACCGCATCCTGACGCTGGCGAACCGCCATGGCCCGCTTGTCGTCCGGGCTGCCTGGTAGCTTCCGGTGGGCATCAACGCCGCCGCCAATGACTGGCGCGGCGGGAACCTGCTCGGTCAGATCGACCGCGACGGGATGCCTGGGTGCATGGTCTCGACCTGCGCGCGGGCGCGCGAAGGCGCACGCCCGATGCGGCATGCTCCGCTCATCGGCTGGGACATCGCCTGCACGGCCGAAGGCGCGGTCATCGTGGAGATGAACGGGACGCCGGATGTCCTCCTTGTGCAGCGTGCCGACCGCATAGGCGTGCTGGGGCCGGACTGCGACGCGTTCCTGGCCAAGCAACGCGCCCATGCCTCCACCCACCGGCGCAGGATGCGCAATCTGATCGACACCTATTAGTCCGCAATCGATGGCGGATCTGGACCGGCCGAACGGCCACTATCAATCCAAGCACGCCGCGCAACCGCGTTCGAGCCGAGTTCAGGCCTCGAAGAACTGCGTATGACGTCCGCTCCTGTTCGGATTGGCGCAGGATCCGACAGCATTGCTCACGATGGTGCAGCTTGGTAAACGGTTTAACTAACGTTTCACGTTCGGCGTTCACCATGGAATCTTCCAAGATCTAGCCGGATCGCTCGATGTGGCGGTTTGAAATGACATCAAAAAATTCAAAGTTCTGCCGATACCCATAAAATACTTGGCTGTCGGGATTGGATCTAGCGATCGAGTACGCATGGTATGTTTTACAGACGCACGGAATCGAGTCGTTTCGACTGCACGCTCATTGTAATTGCACGCGATGAGGCGCCCTATATTATCGAATGGTTGGCCTTTCACCGCGCGGTGGGGTTCAGCCGGATCCTCGTCTTCGATCACGGGAGCACCGATGACACGCCCGTGCTGGTCGCCCGGGCGGCCGCAGCCGATCCGGCCATTTCCTTGCACGCCATACCGATCCTGCTCGAAGCGTCGCCGCAGATCGCCGCCTACACCGCTGGCATGGCCCTGGTGCGCACGCCTTGGGTGGCCTTCCTCGACGTCGACGAGTTCCTGGTGCCCTGGCGGGACGGTTCGCTGTCGAACTACCTCGCCCGGGTGCCCGAGGATGTCTCGGCCGTGCACATCAACTGGCGCTCCTTCGGATCGTCCGGCCTGGCCACTCCCGGCTACGCCTTCGTGACCGAGGCGTTCACGCGCTGCGCCCCGCCCGACTGGGCCTATCAGACCCACTACAAGACTCTCGCCCGTTCCGAGCATGTCCATGCCGTGCAAGTCCACGAGGTTATTCTCACCGCCGGACGACGCACGCTCTCGGACTTTACGGATGTCGCAGCCGATGCGACCGGGATGGCGGATCGGATCGCCTATGACGGCATCCAGCTCAATCACTACCAGTGCAAGACCCGGGTCGAATTCATGGCTCGGATGCACCTGCCGAGTGCCGGGAACCCACGGGGTCCACGCCTCAACGATATGGCGCTCCGCTACAGCCTGCTCGACCGCAATGAAGTCGAGGACCGGTCGGCCTCGCTGTTCCACGCGGCTATGCGCGAGCGATGGACGGTCCTCTCCCGGCCGCGCGGCCCGCTTCGTGCCCGGGCAGCTGCGGCCCGTGTCTGGAGCCGCCTCATCGGCCGCGGCTTCGACGCGACGAACCTTGCCGCCTGAAGCGCCGGTTTACCGTCTCTCGTGGTCGGCTCTGCCGGAGCTACACCATGAGCGACGCGTTGCGCCTGTCCTCCTTGCGGCTCGATCAGGCCGAGCCTGACGCAGGCGATGGTGCCTGCATCCGGGGCGCCACCTGCAGCTTGCGCATCACCCGGTCGATGTGAAAGGTCACGGCCCGCTCGCCAATGGCCACGATGCCGGCCGAGGGTTTGCCCCGGGCGATCCAGGTGACGATCTCCGTCGCGCGCTCTGTGGGCAGAGAGCCTTCGGCCCGGTCGGAGGCAGCCGCGCCGCTTCGCTGCAGCACGTTGCGCAGAACGGCCACCAGCAGGTCGAAGGCGATCGGCTTCGGCATGAAGGCGTCGCAGCCGGGCCGCCGGGTCTCGATCCGGTTCTCCCGGCCCGCGAAGGCGGTCAGCGCGACGAAGCTGGTGTTCCTCCCAAGCGACGCCGCAGACGCCGCAGGATCGCACCCGCCACTCCGAGCGGCCGAGGCTCCTCACAGCGGAAACGAAGCGCGGCTCGGTTGTTCCCGGGCCGGGGGCCACCGGCTCCGGGCGGTCACGCGGAGCGTCGTCCGGGTGACGGCCTCATGTCAGAGCGCCGTTGGCTTTCAGCCATGCCGCGTACCATTTCGGCCAGGCGGCACTGGCCGTATCGGGGCGACCCATGGCGAAGCCGTGGCCGCCATCGGCGACGATGTGCAGATCCACCGGTACGCCGGCACGTTCGCACGCCGCCGCCATGATCCGGCTGTTCGCCACGTCGGCGATCCGGTCGTCTTCCGCCTGAACGAGGAAGATCGGCGGGCAGCGCGATCGGACATGATCCTCGACCGACCATTCCGCGCTCGCCGCCGGATCCGGGTGATGCCCGACGAGTTGCACGCGGGTCGAGGTGCGGTTGTAGGGCGGCTCCAGCGTGATCACCGGGTAGATCAGGGCCGCCTCGGCGGGACGGACGGACAGCGTGTCCGCCGCATCGACCGGCGCATAGGACGCGAAGGCGGAGCGCGTGGCAGCCAGACCCATCAGATGGCCGCCGGCTGAGAAGCCGAGCGCGCCCACGCGGTCCGGGTTCAAGCCGTAGCGCCCGGCCACCGCCCGGATCACGCGCAGGGCCCGCTGGGCATCCTGGAGCGGGGCCAGCGGGCCGGCGCCCCAGCCCTCGCCCGGGAGTCGATAGGCGAGCACGAAGGCGGTGATGCCGCGGGCGGCGAGCCATCGGGCGGCCGGACGGGCCTCCCGCTCGACCTCGATGCGTCTGTATCCCCCGCCGCCGGCCACGACCATCGCCGCACCGTTCGGCCGGGCGGGGACGAACACCTCCAAGCTCGGCGTGGCGATGGTGCTGATCGCGCCGTGGCCGTCGATCGTCACGGGTCCCCCGGGGCCGCCCCCACCTGGTGGATCGCCGGGCCAGAGGGGAAGGGTCGGCCGGTCGCCCGCAGCCGCCTGGACGCGGGGAGCGGCGAGCGCCGCCGTGGCGAGCAGGAGGGATCTACGTGTCACCGGCATGGGGAACCGAGCGCGGTTGGCGATGCTGCGAGGTCGTCACGGGGCCTGGGGGCGCCGCCGCGCGGACCGCGTGCACGGCCAGACTGGCGAAGACCACGATCAACAGCAGGCGCGCGAGGAGCGACATGGCGCTGGCGTCACACGTCGCCGACCAACGGACCTGAAGCCGTGGCCCCCCGCGGCCGGCAAAGGCCCGGCCGCGGGGCAACCCGGCCGGTGCCGTGTCCGGTCAGCGATCCCACGAGAACATCTCGGGATGCGCGTGCTGCCACGCGGCCCGCTGCTCCTGATGCTGTCCGATCAGGATGCCGAGCTTCACGCAGGCCCGCCGGTCCCCCGCGTCGCAGCCCTCGTGCAGGTGGAAGGCGCGCTCGCCGGCCTCGTCATGGACCACGACCTCCCGGACCGACGGACGCTCCTCGATCACCTCCCGCACGACGGGATGCGCCTGCACATACACCGGGGGCGGAGGGGGCGGAGGCGGCGCGTAACTTGGCGCCGGGCGGGCTTCGTTGAGCAGGGCACCGGCCACGACACCGCCGATCACACCGGCCGCCGCGCCGCCGATGATCGCGGCGTTGACCCCATCGCGCGCTTGCGCGGTGGGGACGCTCGAACAGAGGGCGAGCGCGGCAAGGCCAACCAGCGCCGTGCCGGAGCGCAACGGTGGGACACGCATGGAAGCCTCCAGGGCTGTAGGACTGCGCGAAGATGGCACCCGGGGTGGTAAAGCGATGGTTGCAGACCGGGCCCGGGCCGGACACGCTTCGGTGAGCGACCCGGCACCGGCCGTTCATGCGGTGGCGCTCACCAGTAGCGGCGTGGGCCATAGAACCCGTATGGCCGGTAATAGGGGCGCGGCCGGTAGTAGCCCCAGCGGGGACCGTAGACGCGCGGGCGACCCCAGCCCCAGTTCGGGCGGCAGATGCCCCACGGATTGGGGTAAAAGCCGGGCCCACACCCGAACGCGACCTGTTGCACGGTCGCATTCCCGACCAGGGGTGCGGGGGCCAGCGGAGCGGCGGTCGCCGCGGTGGCAAGTCCAAGGCCGCTGGCCATTACAGCAGCCACTGCGAACGCTCGAATGTGCGTCATGACAAGACTCCATCGCTATCGGACGGTGCGAAGACCGGCCGGGCAATGACCAAGCTGCGCCCCTGCGGATGAGCGCTGGCTGAACTAAAATTGACGCTTTTGGGGCAAATGTATCAGCAAGTAACAGCAGGTAACGACGATGATGATCTTGCCGGTTTCGCGCAAGCGCGAGCTGAAGTCTTCATCCATGGTTCGGTGCGCAGGCCGGCTCGGCGTCGCCGGGCGCCCGGTGGATCTGGCGCAGATCGCCGAGGCCGCGGCGGCTCCGTCGCAGAGCTTGCCTGCCAGCGCTGCGGCAGCTGTGAACCGGGGACGGCCCACGTGGTGAAGCCTCTCGTCCTGCTTGCGGTTGGCGCCGGTCTCGCGCTCCCCAATGCCGCCCACGCGATCGGAAACCCGGCCTCAGTCTTCTGCGCAACGATGGGCGGACGGTCCGTCCAAGCAAAGCTGCCCGACGGGGGCGAGGTCGGGCTCTGCGATCTTCCGGGCAGGAAGATCGTCGAGGCCTGGACGCTGTACCGGATGCTCCAGGGCGCCAAGCCGGCGCCGAACGACAATCCGTTCCGGTAGCCCATCCCGTCGCTGTTGTGACTCCGCGCGCTGGACGCGCCGGCGGGGGCGGTCCCGACCGCCACGCCCCGGGCCGGCTTCCCGCGTGCCGCGCCGCCGCTTAAGGAGAGCGCTCGCCCCGCGCATCGCACCGGAGCCCCCATGGCGCGCACCACATCGCTCACGTTCCCCATCCGCGCCGCGCTGGCGCTCCTGACCCTGGTCGCGGGCACGGCGGCCCGGGCGGACGCGACCCTCGACCGGATCAAGGGCCGGCAGAAGCTCACGGTCGGCATCATCCTGTCGGGGGCGCCGTTCGGCTACATCGATCCGCAGACTCGTGCCGAGAAGGGCTTCAACATCGACCTCGCCCGGGCGCTGGCGGACAAGCTCGGCGTCAAGGTCGAACTCGTCACCGTCACGCCGCCCAACCGCGTGCAGTTCCTGCAGCAGGGCAAGGTCGATATCCTGATCGCAAACATGCAGTACACGGAGGACCGCGCGAAGATTCTCGACCACGTGCCGACCCCTTACGACCGCGCCGGGGGCGCTGCGCTCGGCCGCAAGGACAGCGGCATCCACGACTGGACCGATCTCAAGGGTAAGCCGGTCTGCATCTCGCAGGGCTCGAACTACGCGCAGCCGCTCGCCGACACCTACGGGGCCGTGGTGAAGGGGATCCCGAGCCAGCCCGAATCGATGCTGGCGCTTCAGGGCGGCAACTGCGTGGTGGCGGTACACGTCGCGCCGACGCTCAAGCTCCTGCTCGCCGACCGCCCGGACGACTGGAAGGACTACGCCATCGTCATCCCTACCGAGCTGGACCCGGCCGATTCCGTGATCTGGCTGCGCAAGGGCGAGCGCGACACCGCGGCGGCCCTCGACGCGGCCGTGCGCGACCTGCACGGCTCCGGGGCCATGCTGGACATGGCCAAGGCCAACCGGTTGGTCGACCCGACCTTCCTGGAGGAGGAGCGGCGCAAGTTCGCCGCCCAGGCCAAGCCGTGACGCAAGCCGAGACGCATGCCGTGAGCCAGTCGCGGACCGCATGATCGACGCCGCCCTGCAGCACTTCATCGCCGGCGCGGCCGCGCTTGGCCTGCACTACGACTTCCTGCTGAGCGGCACCGAGGTCCGGTCGTGGCTCGCCGGGATGGGTACGACGCTGCTGCTCGTCGTCCTGGCGATCCCGCTGAGCCTCGCGGCCGGGATCGCCTTCGCGGCGGCCCTGACCTCCGGCCGGCCGTGGCTCGCCGGGCCGGTGCGGGCCTATGTCGAGCTGACGCGCAACACACCAACGCTGGTGCAGCTCATGTTCGCGTTCTTCGCCCTCAACATGCTCCTGTCCCGGGCCCTGGGCGGCGCGGCCAACAACCCGTTCTCGCCGCTCTTCTGGGTGGTGGCGGTGACGGGCCTGCACGTCGCGGCCTTCCACGCGGAGGCCCTGCGCGGCGGGATCGAGGCGGTTCCGGCGCCCCTGGTCGAAGCCGCGCAGGCGACCGGATTCTCGGACCTGGAGATCCTGCGCTTCGTGACGCTCCCGCTGGCGCTGCGCACGGCCCTGCCGGCGCTGGTAAACAACCTTGTCAACCTCGTGAAGCTCACCACCATCGGCTCGGCAATCGCCGTGAGCGAGGTGACCTACGCGTCGATCATGATCTGGACCCAGCGCGACAACGTCCTCGAGCTGATGATCGGGATCCTGCTGTTCTTCGGGCTCATCAACCTCACCGTGTCGCGGATCGGCCGCCTGATCGAGCGCCGCCTCGCGGTGCCGGGATACGGCGTGTGAGCGCCGCCGCGCTTCCCGCCCGCGGGGCCATGCGCGCGGCTTGGCCGTGGCTCGCCGCCGCCTGCGGCGCCATCCTGCTGTGGTGGCTCCTCGATGCGCGGCTGACGCACGACCTGCTGGATTGGCTGCCCTATCTGGCCTCGGGCTTCGCCATGAACGTCCTGATCAGCGTGCTCGCCATGACGCTGGGCACGCTCGGCGGAATCGTGCTCGGCGCGATGGAGCTCTCGGCCGCGCGGCTCGTGCGCGCCCCGGCCGTGGCCTACGTGCAGGTGTTCCGCAACGCGCCGCACCTCGTGCTGATCTTCGCCACCACCTACATCTTCCCCTTCGAGATTGTGGTGGCCGGCAACTACCTGCCGTTCCCCGACTGGCTGAAGGCGGTGCTCGGCCTCGCCATCCCCGCCGCCGCCTACGTGGCTGAGATCGCCCGGGGCGCGATTTTGTCGGTCCCGACGACGCAGTGGGACGCGGCCAAGGGCATCGGCCTGTCGCGCAGCCAGACCCTGCGCTGGATCATCCTGCCCCAGTGCCTGCGCCGGGCGCTGCCGCCCTGGATGAACCTCTCCGCCTCGATCACCATGAGCACGGCGCTGGCCTCGCTGGTCGGCGTCCACGAGCTGCTCCACGCCGCGACGGATGCCAGCACCGCCGTGCGGCGCGACGACTTCACCGTCGCGATCTACCTGACGGTGCTGCTGGCGTTCTTCCTGTTCTGCTACCCGATCTCGCGCCTGACGCGGCGGCTCGAACGCCGCCTCGGACGCCGCTGACAGCCGGACCCTATGGCTCAAGATTCCGCAGACCGGCCGACCCTGGTGAATCTCCAGGATGTCCACCTGTCCTTCGGGGCGGTCGAGGTGCTCAAGGGCATCGATCTGACCGTGGCGAAGGGCGATGCGGTCTCGATCATCGGTCCGTCCGGATCGGGCAAATCGACCATCCTGCGCTGCATCAACGGGCTGGCGCAGCCGCAGGCCGGCCGGATCACCGTGGCGGGCGTGCGCGTCGATGCCCTGCGCAGCGAGGCCGAGCGAATTGCCCTGCGCAAGCGCATCGGGGTGGTGTTCCAGCAATACAACCTGTTCCCGCACCTCACGGTGCTGCAGAACATCACCCTGGCGCCGGTCCGGATCCTCAAGGTGCCGCGCGCCGAGGCGGAGGGCCACGCGCGGGACCTGCTCGCCCGGGTTCGCCTCGCCGACAAGGTCTCAGCCTATCCGGGCGAGCTCTCGGGCGGCCAGCAGCAGCGGGTCGCCATCGCCCGGGCGCTCGCCATGCGGCCGGAACTCGTGCTGTTCGACGAGGTGACCTCGGCCCTCGATCCCGAGATGGTCGGCGAGGTGCTGGCCGTGATCCGCGCGCTCGTCCGCGAGGGGCTTACCAGTATCCTGGTCACCCACGAGATGCGCTTCGCCGAGGAGATCAGCGATACGATCGCGTTCACCGAGAACGGTCGCATCGTCGCGCAGGCGCCGCCCGCGGAGCTGTTCTACAAATCGGGAAACCCGCGCATCCGCCAGTTCATCGGCGGCTTCCAGGGGTTTCGCGACGCGGTGCAGGATCGGGAGGGGATCTGATGCCGGTTTCACTCACCGCCGCCCTGGCCGAGGCCATCGTGTCGGCCCATCCCGAAGCGGATGCTGCCGCAATGGCGGCGGCGCGCCTCGCCCTGGTCGACTTTCTCGCCTGCGCCCTCGCGGGCAGCCGCGACCGCACGGTGGCGACCGTGCGGACCGCGCTGGGCGACATGCCCGGCCGCGCCACGGTGATCGGCTCCGGACGGCCCGCGGAGCCGCAACTCGCTGCCCTGATCAACGGCTATGCCGGGCACGTGCTCGACTATGACGACGTCCATGCGAGCGTGCGCGGGCATCCCACCACGGTGATCGTGCCGGCGCTCCTGGCGGCCCTCGATCCGGCGGCGCCGCCCTCCGCCGAGGCGTTCCTCGCCGCCTATCTGGTCGGCCTGGAGACGATGGCGCATCTCGGCCGCGCCATCGGCCCCGCCCATTACGAGCGCGGCTTCCATGCCACCGCGACGCTGGGTCCGCTCGGAGCCGCCGCCGCGATCGCGCATCTGCGCGGCCTTCCAGCCGCCGCCACCGCGGTCGCCCTCGGCCTCGGCGCCACGCAGGCCGCCGGGCTGCGGCTGCAGTTCGGGTTCGATGCCAAGCCGCTCCATGCCGGGCTCGCCGCCCGCAACGGTCTGATCGCGGCCCGCCTCGCCGAGGCCGGCCTGTCGGGCGCTCCCGAGAGCCTCGACGGCGCGAACGGTCTTCTTGCGGTTTACGGCTTCGGTGAAGCGAAGCCCGAGCGCGTCCTGGAAGCGTGGGGCGCCCCTTGGCAGATCCTCCGCCCCGGCCTGACGCTCAAGGCGTTCCCGTGTTGCACGGCGGCCCATCCGGTGGCGGTCGCCGGCCTCGCCTTCCATCGCGACGGCTGGCGGGATCTGGCGCGGGCGACCATCACGTTCCCGCCGGGTGGCGACGCGGCCCTGGTGGTCCGCGCGCCGGGCACCGGGATCGAGGCGCGCTTCAGCCCGGAATACATCCTGGCCGCTTCCCTGGTGGACGGCGCGGTGCGCCTCGATCACTTCGACGAACGGCCGGTCCGCCCCGACCTCGCGGCGATCGCCGAACGGGTCGAGCGCCGGCACGACACGGCCGCACCGCGCCTGTCCTCCGATCCGGGCACGCGGTTCGTGGTGGTGGAGCTCGCCGACGCGCAGGGCCGCACCGTGCGCCGGCGCATCGACGGCCTGCCCGGGCTCGACGACGCCGATGCCAAGTTCCGGGATGCCACCGCGGGCTCCGGCGCCTTCCAGGCGGTGCCGGATCTCGTACGCAGCATGCGCGATCCCGGCGACCTCGCGCGCCTCCTCCAACTCCTCGCCCAGCCGTGAGCCGCCCTATGACGACCGATCGGACCATGCCCGCCATGCCGCGCCAGATGCATCTCGGCCTGTTCCTCCAGGGGGCCGGTCACCACGTCTCGGGCTGGCGCCATCCGAACGCGGAGGCCGGCAGCGAGAATTTCGATCTCCTGCGCCGGGTCACCCAGATGGCCGAGGCCGCCAAGTTCGACATGGTCTTCCTGGCGGATGGGCTCACCAGCGCGGTGGACGCCCACCCGTCCATGATCGCCCGGTTCGAGCCGCTGACGCTGCTCAGCGCCCTCGCCATGGTGACGGAGCGGATCGGCCTCGCGGCGACCGCCTCGACCACCTACGGCGAGCCCTACCACGTGGCCCGGGCCTTCGCGTCGCTCGATCATCTGAGCGGCGGCCGGGCGGCCTGGAACATCGTCACAACCTCCTACGCCCGCACCGCCAACAACTTCTCCAAGGCGCACCCGGCGCACGACGAGCGCTACGCGGTCGCCGAGGAGTTCGTGGACGTGGTCTGCGGCCTCTGGGACAGCTGGGACGACGACGCCTTCGTGAAGGACAAGGCCCGCGGGGTCTACGCCGACCCCGCCAAGGTGCGGATCCTGGACCATGCCGGCCGCTACTTCACCGTGAAGGGGCCGCTCAACATCCCGCGCGCGCCGCAGGGCCATCCGATCCTGATCCAGGCCGGCTCGTCGGGCCCCGGGCAGGACCTCGCGGCGCGCCGGGCCGACGTGGTGTTCACCGCGCAGCAGGATATCGCGGAGGCGCAGGGCTTCTACGCGAGCCTCAAGCAGCGGGTCGCCGGCTTCGGGCGCGATCCGGACTCGGTGGCGGTGATGCCGGGCTTCCTGCCGGTGATCGGCCGCACGCTGGCGGAGGCGAGCGCGAAGCTGATCGAGCTCGACCAATGGACCCCCATCGCCAGCGCGATGCCGCTCCTGGAGGAGCGCCTCGGCCACTCGCTCGCATCCTACGACCTCGATGGGCCTCTGCCCGACCTGCCGGTCTCGGACCAGCTCCGCAGCCGGGCCGAGCTCCTCACCGCCCTGGCACGCCGGGAGGGCCTGACCATCCGTCAGCTCGCCCTGCGGGTGGCGGCGGGGCGCGGGCACCACATGATCATCGGCACGGCCGCGGACGTGGCCGACCGCATGCAGGCTTGGTTCGAGGGCGGCGCGGCGGACGGCTTCAACGTGATGCCGCCCTTCTTCCCGGAGGGGCTGGACGACTTCGTGCGCGAGGTCGTGCCGCTGCTGCAGGAGCGTGGCCTGTTCCGGACGGACTATGCGGGCGAAACCCTGCGGGACCATCTCGGCCTCGCGCGCCCGGGGCCTGCGCAGCCGGTGTGACCCGCTCGCGCTCGGCCGGTCAGAACGCCTGGGCGATCCCGGCGAACACCCCGCGGCGCGGGCCATACTGCGCGGCGAAGACGCCGAGCCCGGTGCCGTCGCGGATCTGGTAGATCTTGTCGGTCAGGTTGACGACATCCAGCCGCAGCTGCGCCGGCTTCCATCCTTCGACCAGTTGCACCTCGCGCGTCACGCCGAGATTGATCTGGTAATAGGCGGGCAGATGGCTCGTGTTGGCGAAGCCGGATCGCAGGCCGCTGCCGAAGATCCCGTCCATGCTGAAGCGCGTCCCCTGCCACAGATACGAGAAGCCGGCAGAGGCGGTCGTGTTCTGCGCGTGGTCGGTGTAGATGTAGTGCGTGGCGATGTAGTTGAGTTCGTCTGCGCCGAAGAGATACTGGCCCGAATCGATGAGTCGCGCCTTCTGCTGCGCCAGCGCGAGGTTGCCGTAGGCGGAGAAATTGCCCTCGGTATAGGCGGCCTTGATCTCCACGCCCTGGTTGTAGGCACGGGCGTAGTTGAACTCGGTCAGCACGTAGGCTTGGCCGAACTGGCCGTCATCGAGCAGATTGCGGGCGCGCTTGTAATAGGCATCCACGCCGATATCGAAGCCCGGGGCGACCCGCTGCGTGACGCCGATATCGTAGTAATCCGCACGTTCCGGCTGCACGGGCGAGGCCGACAGGATCTCGGCCTGGTTGGTGGTACCGACCGTCAGGCCGGGGTTGACCGGCGCTGAGAGCACCTGCTGCGGCGGCGTGAAGTAGCGGGCGTAGCCGGCGTGGAATACGGTGCCGTCGAAGGGGGTCCACGTCACGCTGGCCCGCGGGCTGACTTGGTTGGCGCTGATGAACTGGTACATCTGGTCGAACCGCAGTCCGGCGTTGACGATCACCCGATCGGTGATCTTCCACGCATCCTGCGCGTAGAGGCTGACCAGGCCGCCCGTCTTGCTCACCCGGTCATTCTGGTTGAACGGCGCGTCGATCGGATTGCCGAACCCGTCGATCGGCAGGACGATGTTGTTGTTGTTGTTGAGCGTCTGCTCGGCGCTGGCCGCGAAGCCGAAGCGCAGGGTGTGACTCGGGTTGATCCGCCACGCATTGTCGCTCTGGACGCCGTTCACCAGCGAGGCGCGGTACACGTCCGAGGCAACGCCGTTGAACAGCAGGTTGCCGAGCCCATCGGGTTTGGCGTGCACGGTGCTGTAGCGCTGGAAGTATGAGAGCTGGCTGTCGACATCGCCGGCCGACCGCTGGACGGCCACGACGTTGAAGTTGGTGAACTCGTTCTGCCGCTGGTCGATGCGGGCCGAGTCCAAGTCGCTCTGACCGAAGGCGGTGAACGAGGGCGCCACGCCGGGCGTGTTCGGGATCTGGTAACGTCCGATGAACGTGCCGCCGATATAGGTCAGCCGGGTATCCGGGTCGATCTGGGTCGAGACGTAAGAGAATTCGCGCCCCTGGGCCGTATGGTCGTGGACGGGGTTATAGCTCGACGTCGTGTTCTCGATGCCCAGATTGGATCGGAAGTAGCGGCCGGTGAAGAAGTAGTCGGTGGCACCGTCGTGACCGCCGTAGACGAAGGTCGGCGTGATCGTGCCGCGCACGCCGCCATAGAGGCTCACGCTGCCGCCCGCGAACGCACCGGTCCGGGTCTCGATGTCGAGGACGCCCGCCGTGCGCAGGCCGTATTGGGCCGGCAGGGCACCGACGATCAGCGAGGCGCTGCCGATGAAGGCAGGATCGAGAAACTGATTGAACCCCGAGATGCCGTCGGGGATCTGCACGCCGTTGATGCGGTACTGGATGTTGCCGTGCTCGTTCCGAATGTGAAAGCCGCCGTTCGCGGCGTTGTCCTGAGTCACACCCGGAAACTGCAGCAGCAGCTGGTTGAATGGCTGGTTGTCGCCCTGCGGCTGAGCCTCGATCGCGCTGCGGTTCAGCGTGGTGACGGTCGCGCCGGCCCTGGTGAAGATCCGGTCGCGCGCCTCGCCGAAGCGACGCTCCTCGACCGCGGCGGGATTGTCGGCTTCGGAAGCCGTCACAGGCGTCGGATTGCCCTGTGCCGCATGTCCGGGCGCGGAGGCCGTGTCGCGCGGCGCGGTCACGCTGATCTCGCCCAGATTCACATTCGCCGCGCCCTGCGCCAGGGCATGGTTGACCGTGAGGCCGTAGAGGGCTGCCGCCGCGATCGGGCCGGTTAGTAAGGCCACCCGGAGAGAGGGAAATTTCATGACCAGAGCCTATTGTTATAGCGTTGCAAATGCCCAGGTCGCTCAGGTCCCGACAAGCCGCCGACGCGCCAGGCTTCCGGGTTGCTGGCCGATGTAACAATATTACAACAGCGTGAGCGCTCTCGACCGAAGACCGGGATGAAGGATGCCCCGCGCAACGTCGGGCAGACCGTCAAGGCGACAGGTCACATCGCAGCCGGCGACGGCGTTGCTGCATCGTCCCAGTTCCGATCCCGAGAATGACACCCTGGAGACCGGCCGCCACGGCAGACCGCCCCCATCCGGGTCGAGACGGCCGCGGACCGGAGCGGACAGGCCGGCGCGAAACCCGCGAAGGGGGCGGGCTCCTTGCCGAGGCTCGCCAAGCCTGGCCAGTCGGGCTGCCCGATCGCCGGATCGGCAATGCGGCGGCGCGTCTCGCGTGCGGGGCGCCACGACCGGTCGCCCCGGACCCGAGCGATGTCGCGATCACCCTCGAGCGTCATCGCAACGAGCTGTGCCGTCCATCGCGTGCACCAACACCAGCCTGACGAACTGATCGACGATGCGGATTTCCGGGGCATCCATCGGACCGACGACATCATCGTCGTCGGGAACCGGCGGGATATGCCGGGGAAGCAGGCCCTCGACAGGGCAATCATCGACACCGTGGTCGGAAACCCGGGTGCGCGCCCGGAAGACGTGCCCATCGTCCCCTTGCCGAATGCACGCGACGCGTGGTCCTTCGGCAAGGGACTGGCATCCTACGCCGAGGACGATGCAGAGTGAGCTTCGACGGTCGCAACCGCCGCAGCCGTCTGGATTGCGAATGGGCCGGCCGCGTTCCAACGACGAGCGCCCACGAGGATGCCATGGACGTCACTGCCCGGCCGAACGCGACCTCCCGTGAACAGGCGATTCCCGCCCCGGTTCGCCGGGCCGAGCCGATCGTCTGGCGTAATCCGCACCGCAGGGATGCGGCGTCCGTGCTGGCCGCATCGGCCTTCTCGGCGGCCGACATGCGGCGTGCGGAAGCGCGCTGGCGCCGCTTCGATCCGCTGCTGGCGCAGCTGTTCGAGGGGACGCAGGATGGCCGGATCGACTCGCCGCTGTTGCCCGTCCCATCCGACCTTGCCGGGAGCATCCTCGGCGATGCGCCCGGCTCCGTCTGGGTCAAGGCCGATCACGACCTGCCGGTCACCGGCTGCATCAAGGCGCGCGGCGGCGTCTACGAGGTGCTGGCCTATGCCGAGATGCTCGCCGGGGCGGCGGGCTTTCTGCGGCCCGGCCTGTCCTACGCAGCGTTCGCGTCCGGCCCCTTCCGCGATCTCTTTGCCCGACACGTCGTTGCGGTCGGCAGCACCGGCAATCTTGGCTTCAGCGTCGGCGTGATGGCGCGTGCCCTCGGCTTCCAGGTCGAGGTGCACATGTCCCACGACGCCAAGGCCTGGAAGAAGCAGCGCCTGCGTGCGCTCGGCGCGCACGTCGTCGAGCATCCGGGGGATTACGGGCTCGCGGTGGCCGCGGCGCGCGCGGCCTTCAGCAACCGCACCGACGCCCATTTCGTCGACGACGAGAATTCGGTCGACCTGTTCCTCGGCTACGCGGCGGCGGCGCTCGACCTTCAGCGCCAGCTCGCCACGGCCGGGATCGCCGTCGATGCGGCGCACCCGCTCTACGTCTACCTGCCCTGCGGGGTCGGTGGCGCACCGGGAGGCGTGGCCTTCGGCCTGACGTTGCTCTTCGGCGATGCGGTGCGCCCGGTCTTCGTCGAGCCCGTGGCCTCGCCCTGCATGCTCGTGCAGCTCGCTTCCGGACTCGACCGTCCGGTCAGCGTGTACGAGGCCGGGCTCGACAACCGGACCGCGGCCGATGGACTGGCGGTCGCGAGCGCCTCCATGCTGGTCGCCCGAACCGTCGGCGAACTGGTCGATGCGGTCGTGACCGTCACCGACGCGGAGCTGTTCCGCTGGCTGAAGGCTCTCTGGAACGGGGCGGGGATGCGCCTGGAACCCTCCGCGGCCTCCGGCTTCGCCGCCCTCGGCAGCTTCCTCGCCGGGGTCCCTCCGTCGGAGATGGCGCAGGCCAGCCACGTGGTCTGGACCACGGGCGGCGCGCATCTGCCGGACCAAGAGTTCGAGGCGGCGCTGGCCCGTGCCTGATCGGGTCTTTGTCGGGTGAGCCGGAGGGCGGGGCGCACGGGTCGGCCGTCCAACGCGGGGGCCTCCCGTCCGGACAATGCGTCTGATAGGAGACGTCTTATCTTGCCACGTCCGCCGGGTTTATCATCTCGGCGACCGCTTCGCCGAAGCGCCTGCGTTCGCCCTGGCCGAGGCCGTCGAGGTGGCTCCTGATCAACGCCAGCAACGTTGCGGTGCGATTGCTCGATGTATCCCCATCCGTGGATGCCGGCGCGGCGTGCTGGAAGAAGACTTCAGCCGGAACGCCCAAAACGCGAGCGATCTGGCCGAGCAATTCGGAAGGTTCCGTTTTTTGTCGGGTCGTGCTCATGGCGCAGGATCTCTCCGGTTCAACCCTACGCATAGGGCTCGTCGAACCTCCCGATCGGCGAATGTTGATATTCAGAGGCTAACGAAAGGTGCCTCACTGCAAGCTTAACCGCGAGTGAAATCTTTGTCATTCTGTTGGGATATTGGTACGCATCCTGACACTCGGATACACCGGGCCAGGGGGAGCCGGTACCATGCGCATCAAGGTCCTCGATGGCTACGCGAAGGATGTCGAGCGCCTTCGTGCAGCCCTCGAAGCGTCGTGCGTCGTGGGAGCCTGGGAGTGGGATCACGGGCGTGGCGTGGTCGTGTACGATGAGGGCGCGGCGATCCTCCTGACCGGCGACGCGGAACTCGCCGACCATCCGATCAGCGGTCCGATCGCTCTCGCCGCGGTGCATCCGCAGGATCTGACGTGGCTCATGGACCATATGCTCCGCGCGGTGCAATCCGGCGGTCTGGTGCTGGCCGAGTACCGCGTTTGCAGAGCGGATGGGACGATTCGATGGCTGCTCAGTCGCGGACGGACGCATCGCGACGCGGATGGGACACCCCGGCGTTCGCACGGTATCCTGATGGACATCACCGAGATCCGCGACGGCGGTGATCGCTACGTCCTCGCCGAGCCTCCGACAGCCGGCGATCCGTTAGAGCGCGCGGCCGACCTCGCTATCGCCATCAAGCGTACGCTCACCGACGGTATGCCGGGGGAGGTCCGGGTCGCCGCCGATCTGTTGTTGCTCGAATTGGGCCGTGCCCTCGCCCGGAACGGGATCCGGTGAGCCCGGCGCGGTCATCCGCGCCACGATACATGTGCGGATGGGACTCGCCGACGCCGCGGTTCTGCTGCACCCCGCGACCACACGCGTGCGGCCGGAGACCGGCGTGATCCGGCCCTGCGCCGAGCCGCCATCGGCGAAGGGCCCGCCCTGGCCGGCGCCTGAGCGACGGCCCGGTGCTGTCCGCGGCGCGATCCTCGCGCAAGCCGTGGCCGCGGCTCGGCGGTCACCCGTCGTGACGGAACGGTCCATCGAGGCCTCGCGTGAGGGCCGAGAAGACTGAGCCGGGCGCCCGGTGCGGGATCCAATGCCGGAACGCCTGCGGGAAACCGCCGTTGCCCCAGTCGCCCGAGGGGGCGAGCGACCGGATGCCCCGGCCGCCGATCGTGCCCGCCCGGAAGACGATGACAGGGACGCGAGATGGTCGACACGGACAGGATCACCGGTGCCGCGCGGGAACTCGGCGGCACGGTACAGGGGATGGTCGGCGACGTCGTCGGCTCGGATCGCGACGCGGTCGCGGGCCGTATCCGGGAGGCGGAGGGCACCGCGCAGAACCTCTACGGTCAAGCCAAGGATGCCGTCCGGCACGCGGCCGACGAGGTCTCGGACCATGCCGCCGATGCCTACGATCAGGGTCGTCGCTACGCATGGGAGGGCCACCAGAAGTCCGTCGCCTGGCCTCACGCCTCCCTGGTCGTCGCCGGGCTCGTCGGCTTCGGCCTGGGCCTGCTGATCAGCAAGTTCTGAACCGCGCCGCCTGTCCCACGCCGTCGTGCCAGGCGGCGCGTCCTCGGGTCTTCGTGCAGACAGGCCGCTCATCCCCCTGCGCGGACCTGCGCGGAGCCTGCGTCAGGGATGCGGGGGGCACCGTGTGGCATCGCCGCGAAGAGATCGTCCAGCGCTCGCAGCAATTCCGGCGCGATGACGGGCTTCTCCAAGCGTGGCTGCGCGCCGTAGCGCGGATTGTCCCGGCCCTGGACATCGCCGGTCGCGAACAGGAACGGCACGTCCAGGGCCGCGAGGCGATCCGCGACCGGGTAGACCATCTCGCCCCCGAGATTGATGTCGAGCACGGCTGCGTCGGGGCGCCGTCATCCTCGATCAGGTCGAGCGCCCGCTCGACGCCTGCGGCCCGGGTCGATCACCACGGCGCCGGCCTCCTGCAGCCAGCGCGCGAGTTCCCTGGCGATCAGGTACTCGTCCTCGACCAACAGGACACGACGACCGGTGAGCGATCCAACGGATATCGAGCGCCGCGCCACCCGTGCCGAGCGTCCGGCTGGCCAGCGCCGCGTCGGTGGCGGGGTTGCCCCTGTGGAAGCTCGAGACGGCGTGCGCAGCCGGATCGCGATGCCGCGATCCCCCGACGGGGCGAACAGCGTAGGGCTGGCGGGGTTGATGTGCTGAGGTCCGACACCGTATCTCCGCGTATCGGGAGACACCATGCCCGACACCCCCCTGACCGGCCGCCACATCCTCGTGGTCGAGGACGAGTATCTGATCGCCAGCGAGGTCAAGCGCTGGTTGCTGACCGCGGGCGCGATCGTGGTCGGGCCGGTTCCGAGCGTGGATGGGGCGCTGGATCTGATCGCGGATCACCGCCCCGACGCCGCGGTACTCGATGTGAACCTCGGCGACCGGGACACGGCCTATCCGATCGCCGACAAGCTCGGTATCCTCGGCGTGCCGTACCTGTTCGCCACCGGGGATTTGCACCTGGCCGATGCCTCCGTGTACGGTCACCGGCCTTGGATCGAGAAGCCGTTCGTGGAATCTGAACTGGTCCGAGTCCTGACCAAGCTCATTGCGACGCCCTGATCGCCGCTGCAACCTCGGATTCCGATTGCCCGGCAGGAATTGCGGCTGTCCCGCGGGTGGATGACAGGCAGTGGAGCGGCTGCTACGACCCGACTCGGCACCAGACTCCGTAGCTCAGCTGGATAGAGCAGCCGCCTTCTAAGCGGCAGGTCGTAGGTTCGAGCCCTACCGGGGTCGCCAGAGTTCTTCGAGCGTCAGCTATCGAGCGGTTGCCTTTGAGCGCTGTCGGCCGCGCAGCGTATGCAAAACCTGCAACGCGCTTGTCGACAGATACGCTTGCTGGGCCAGCTGTGGCCTCCGCGACAGTCGCCCCGGGCCAGGTCATGGCAGGCACCGGTATCAAGTTTCCTGTTCGAGGAGAGCCGGACGGCGCGCGATCGGATCCGCATCGCATGATCGCGATGACGGAGCGCAGGCCCTCGGGCCACCCGTCGATGCGGGCGCGAACCGGCTGTTCCGCGGGGCACAAATCATCCTTCGGCGCTTCAGCAGCCTGGAGCAGGCCAGGGCGTGGCTCAGCCCCCCCGAGGGGCGGAGCCGCCTTGAGGGCGCCGCCCGACGCTCAGGGGCCGCGAGCGGCGTCCATATCGTCCAGGACGATGCCAGCGCAGCCAGATGCGGCCGGCCACCATGATCTGCTGCTCTCGGCTTCGCTGGAGCCTGCGCGGCCTCTGCTCGCGGAGTGGATGCGCGCCCGGGACTGGCGTATTCCCGTTCTGATCGGCAGCCCTATCGCCGCCTGCGCGCCGAACCGGAACGCGGGACTCAGTGCCATCCGGCACCGCACCCCGCACGGGGGTGGTGTTCATCGTGACGTTCGCCGCGGCAAGAGAGGCTGAGGATGATGGACAGGCGCAGTCTTCTCGCGGCGATGGCCCTCGGTGCCGGCGGCCGGGCCCTCGCGCCGCTTCGCACCGAGGCGGGCGAGACCGTAACCCTGCCCTTCGGCAACGGCGCGCGGCCGTTGGTGGCCTATCCGGGCAAGCGCCCGCTCCTGCAGATGACCGCCCGCCCGCCGCAGCTGGAGACGCCGTTCGCGGTGTTCGACGAGGATGCCATCACCCCCAACGACGCCTTCTTCGTCCGCTACCACCTCGCCGACATCCCCACTCAGATCGACCGTCAAGCCTATCGCGTCGCGGTCACGGGCCATGTCGAGCAGTCGCTGGAGCTGTCGCTGGCCGACCTCAAGGCCCTGCCGGGGCAGACCGAGATCGTCGCCGTCAACCAGTGCTCGGGCAATTCCCGGGGCTTCTTCGAGCCCCGCATCGCCGGCGGCCAGCTCGCCAACGGCGCCATGGGCTGCGCCCGCTGGACCGGCGTGCCGCTCAAGAGCGTCCTCGACCGGGCGGGCGTGAAGGCCGGGGCCGTGCAGGTCTCGTTCGGGGGGCTCGACGGGCCGGTCCTGCCGGAGACGCCCGACTTCGCCAAGGCGCTCCCCCTCGATCACGCCAATGACGGCGAGGTCCTGCTGGCCTGGGGCATGAACGGGCAGGACCTGCCCTGGCTCAACGGTTTCCCCCTGCGCCTCGTCGTGCCGGGCTACTACGGCACCTACTGGGTCAAGCACCTCAACGCCGTCACCGTGCTCGACAAGCCGTTCGACGGTTTCTGGATGACGAGCGCCTACCGCATCCCCGCCAACGCGTGCGCCTGCACCGAGCCCGGCAAGGCACCCGACAGGACCGTGCCGATCGGGCGGTTCAACGTCCGCTCCTTCGTGACCAACCTCGCGGACGGCGCGCAGGTGAAGGCCGGCCGCGTGCCGTTGCGCGGCATCGCGTTCGACGGCGGCTCGGGTATTCGGGCGGTGGAGACCTCCACCGACGACGGCAAGACCTGGAACCCGGCCCGGCTCGGCCATGATCTCGGCCGCTACGCCTTCCGGGTGTGGAATGCCGAGGCCGACCTGCCGCCGGGTCCGCATGCCCTGCGCGTCCGCGCGACCGGCAACGACGGCGGCACGCAGCCGATGGAGCCGCTCTGGAACCCGCCCGGCTACATGCGCAACGTGGTCGAGACCACCCGCATCCGGGCGGCCTGAGGGAGATCAGGCATGATCAGGTCCATCCAGCTGGCCGCCGCCTTGGCCGCACTCATCGGGACAGCCGCCCGCGCCGCGCCCGAGACCTACGCGCTGCCGGAGCCGACCGCACAGTTCCGGGCGCCGTCCGACCCGGGCCAGGCGCTTGGCTTCCAGGCCGTGCAGGAGAATTGCATGACGTGCCATTCGGCGGATTATGTCGCCATGCAGCCACCCCGGAAGGGCTCTGCCTTCTGGGGCGCGGAGGTCACCAAGATGATCAAGGTCTATCACGCCCCGATCGAGGCGCAGCAGGCCGAGGCCATCGCCGCCTATCTCGGCGCGACCTACTGAGGCCCGGCGTCGGGCAGGGAGACCCCCAATGACCGCCAGAATCGCCGGCCGTATGGCTGCGGGATCCGACACCGCGGACCGCGCCCGCGGATCCGTCTGGGCCGGGGCGGCGGGCCGCCTGCTGCCGGGCCTGCTCCTGTGCGGCGTCATCACCGGGGTGGCGCAAGTGCTCCAGGCCGGCGAGGAGAGCCTCACCGGGCATCCCTATGTCGAGGCGCTGGTGCTGGCGATCCTGCTGGGCACGGCGGTGCGCACCGCCTGGGTGCCGGGGGCGCGGTTCAAGGCCGGGATCGCCTTCTCGGCCAAGCAGGTGCTGGAGGTGGCCGTCACGCTGCTCGGCGCTTCGGTGAGCCTCGGGGCGATCGTCGCCTCGGGGCCGGCGCTGCTGACTGGCATCGTCGGCGCGGTGGCGCTGACCATCCTGGCGAGCTGCGCCCTCTGCCGCGCGCTGGGCCTGCCGGTGCGCATGGCGCTGCTGATCGCCTGCGGCAACGCCATCTGCGGCAACTCGGCGATCGCCGCCGTGGCCCCCGTGATCGGCGCCGACAGCCGGGACGTGGCGGCGGCCATCGCGTTCACGGCGGTGCTCGGTGTGCTGATGGTGCTGGGCCTGCCGCTGTTCGTGCCGCTGGCCGGCTTCAGCGAGCACCAGTACGGGGTGCTGGCGGGGATGACGGTCTACGCGGTGCCGCAGGTTCTGGCCGCCACCGTGCCGGTGAGCGCGCTGGCCACGCAGGTGGGCACGCTGGTCAAGCTCGTGCGGGTGCTGATGCTCGGCCCCGTGGTGGTGGCGCTGTCGCTGATCGCCCCGCGCCTGCCGGCGGCGGGGGCGACGGGCAAGGCCGTGCCCGGGCGGCTCGGCTTCTTCAAGCTGGTGCCTTGGTTCATCCTGGGCTTCCTGGCGCTGGCCTCGCTGCGCTCGCTGGGGCTGATCCCGGACGGTGCGGTGGCGCCTCTGGCCCGGATCGCCGGCTTCCTCACGATCGTGTCGATGGCCGCTCTGGGGCTCGGCGTCGATGTGCGCGTGCTGGCGCAGGTTGGCGGCCGGGTGACGCTGGCGGTCACCGCCTCGCTGCTCGTGCTCCTGGCCATCGCGGTCCTGCTCATCCGCGGCCTCGGGATCGGCTGAGCGGGCGGCGATCCTCAGTCGGCGGGCGTGAAGTGCAGCGTCCCGGCGCGGCGCGTCGGCTGCCCGGTGTCGTTCGTGTGATTGACGCCGTCCATCACCGGCACGGCGGGGAAATCGAACGGGCTGACGCCCTCGAGGCAGGCGACGTTGACGGCGTATAGCGTGCTGTCCGAGCGGCGCTGGTGGTGCGTGTAGATCCCGCAGCGGGAGCAGAAGAAATGCTGCGCCGTGCCGGTGTGGAAGCGGTAGCTGCTCAGCAGATCCGCGCCCTGCCGGATCCGGATTCCACCCGCCTCCGCCATCGCGACGACCGCGCCCCGCATGCGGCAGTAGGAGCAGGTGCAGCGCCGGATCGTCCGGAAGCCGTCGGCCAGCACGACGTCGAAACGCACCGCGCCGCAATGGCACTGGCCGGTGCGCAGCCTGGTGTCGGCGTCCATGTCGTCCGGACCTCGTCTTCGGCTCTCGGTCCCGGTTTCAACGCGCGTTCCTGCGTCGAGTCGGTGTCCCTTGCGGCTGAGAGCGTTGCGACATCAACGTATCGCCGCCGTGCGGACCGGACAATTCAGAGTTTGTCACGCGCCGTGTGAGCGCAGCGCACACGACACGACGGGGGCCGGATGCCCGGTCGTGCGCGGTGAAGCTCAGCTCGACTCGCGTTCGAGGCGTACCCCCTTGGCGATCTGCGAGCGCTGCGTGGCATAGGCGGGCGCCGTCATCGGGTAATCGGGCGGCAGGCCGTAGCGCCGCCGATACTGGTCCGGCGTCAGGCCATGAGCGGCGAGGTGACGCTTCAGCGTCTTCAGGGACCGCCCGTCGATGAAGCTCACGATGCGGTCTGGCTGAACCGACCTGCGAATCTCGCTCGGCGACGGCAACGGGACAGGGGTGGAGTCCGCCGCCGGCGGCTTCATGAGAGCGAGGAGCGTCGCGTGGGTGCCGGCCAGGAGGGGCGGCACGCTGGCCGGCGGAATGGAATTGTTCGACAGGTACGCCTTGACGAGACGGACCGCGAGGGTGTGCATTGTCTGCTGTAGAGCGTCCTCAGATTTGTTCACATTGACCGATCCCATACCGACCCCCACCAAAACCCATACAATTGGAGATACTCCTACAAAAGGATGTGTCAACGCCGGGAAGCCGATAGGTCGAGCGCCTTCGGCCGAGGCCCCGCAACCGTATGACGCGGTCAGCGCAGGCTGCGCCCTCGGGCCGTCGATGCGGGGCCGTGACAGTGTCGAAGGAGGTCGGGGCGGCGGGAGCCAAGTCTTCAGCCCGTGCCGCTTTCATCCGCTCTATCTTCGTGGTCCAATACGGTCCCACATCTCGGGGAATTCTTCAGGGAATGGGTTCGCTCACCTTGCGTCGAGAGGCCGGAGGCGGGGTCGCGACCAGCGCTTTCGGAAGGAAGGCGGGCGTTGGCCTACGGGCTGTGCCCCTCATGGCGCTTCTGCTCGCTCCGCAGGTCGTTGAGGGGCAGGACGCACTCGGCCTGCTTGCTCCGGACCCGCTCGTGTTCGGCGCACCGCCCGAGTCTGAGATGCGGGCCAGGGTCGCCGCCGAGTTCCCCAGCGCGCCGCTCGTCCGGTTCCGCAAGATCAGGCCGATCGCGCGTGAAACCGGCGACGCGGTCGCGTTCTGCGGTCAGGTGAGCGCGACCTCGCCGGAGCAGCGGGAGCAGAGCTTCCACCTGTTCCTCTACAATCGGACCGCCGGGACCGAGACGGTTCACATCCTCGGATCCGAATCGCTCAATGGCTACCGTGTCGGCCGTAAGCTGATTGGCGCCCTGCGGCGGGTCGGCTGCCTCTAGGACGGGCTGCCGGGCAGGGCGCCGGACGGCAGGTCCGGGAAGGCATCGGTTCACCGCGACGGAAAGGGGCGGGTTCTTGCCCCATGCGCGGCGAGAATATGGCAGAAGCTTGACTATTTGAGTAAATCCGGTTTATAGCTTGACCGTTGCGTCGTAGATACACCCCCGCGTCTCCTGGAGGTTGCGATGTGCGCACGGAAGACCTTCTATCTCTTCGCCAAGGCCTCTGACGCCCAACAATTCTGCGCGGTTCGCCAGGATCAGCCGATCCCGGCGATGATCGACGGCGTGCAGTGGCACTACGTCGATTGCATCGACACGTCGCGGGACAAGCCGTTCGGCTTTGATGTCGATGATGCCCAACGGGCCACGCGGGACCGCGGCGTCTACTTCTACAAGCGCGAGTTCATCTTCTCCCAGCCGGGAGTCCTGCTCAAGGCCGCCTGAATGGGCAGTCGCCGGGTCCGGCGGCGCCTAAATTCGCCGCATGCCGGTTGGGGCTGGCGAACCGAGGGCGGGGGGCGTCGCGTTGCCCCGTCGCGGGATCCTGCGGTTCGGGTCGCCGCCGCGGGAGACTGGACGTGTCGCTCAGCAAGGGGTTGGCCGGTTTCACACTGTTGTTGGGCCTTGCGCCTGCCCCGGCCTGGGCATGGGGCGTCCCCGGATGCACCAATCTGCCCGAGTACAATCGCGCGCTCGGAGCCCTGCAGGGGATGACGAGCGCCTGCGACATGAGCGTCGAGGAAGCCCGGCGCGTCATCGCGGCCCATGACGGGGTCGCCGCCCCACCGTCCCCGGTGGCACAGCCGCAGGTCGCGCCGCCGCCCCGCGCGCATCGCCGGCCTCATCGCCGGCCTCATCGCACTTGGCGGCACGCACACGCGACCCGATCGTGAGCCCGTCCGCGCGGTCCGGGGCGATGGATCGGGGGTAGGGGGCATCGGTCACGGGCGGGCAGATGCGACGATCCCGCCTGGCCCGAAGAGCAACCGGACCCGCGTCTTTCCCTCCCGCCGGCTCCAGACGATACTGGGCCTGCGCGAAGGCTGAGCTGTGGTGCCCGACACCCTGCCGCGCACCGACTTCAGGGCCCGCCGAGGGGAGCGACGGCACGGAATGGGTCTGTGCCCTCCCTGAAGCCCGCGTCCAATCCTGAAGCCGGGTTCCCCCTTCGCGGGACTTCGCCCCGAGCCGACCCCTGCCGACGCCGGGGCCACCTTTCCCCACCGGAGGGGGAAGGGAGGGTGCGTGTCAGAACGCGACCCCTCAGGTGAAGCTCGGCTCCGGCTCCTCTGCCGGCTCGAAAGCGGCCCGGATGGCGTCCGGATCGACGGCATCGAGCGTCGCCGGTTGCCAGGCCGGGCGGTTATCCTTGTCGATGAGCACGGCGCGCACGCCCTCGTAGAAATCGTGCCCCCGCATGATGCGGGTCACCAGCCGGTACTCCGTCCGGATCGCCTCCAGCACGGTCATGCCGGCCCCACGCCGCATCTGCTCATAAGTGAGGCTGAGGCTCGTCGGCGAACGGAGGCGGATGGTGCGTGCCGTCTCGGCGGCGAAGTCCGAATCCTGAACCGCATCGAGCCTGTCCAGGATGGCTTGGACGCTGTTGGCGGAAAAGCACGTGTCGATGCGGCCCGCCTCCCGGATCACCGGTCCCGGCGGCGGCGCTGGCGCGGCATGGGCGGCCAGTGCCTCGTCGATCGGGCCGCCCGCCGCCAGAGCATCGAGGATCGCCGGGAAATCGGCGGCGCGCGCCGCATGGGTCGCGAGCCCCACGGCCAGGGCATCACCCGCCCCGATCTTGGATCCGGTCAGCGCCAGGTAGGAGCCGGCGTGTCCCGGCAGGCGCGGCAGGAGCGCTGTTGTGCCGACATCCGGGATGAAGCCGATGCCGACCTCGGGCATCGCCCAGGCGTAGGACTCGGATGCCACCCGGTACGGCCCGTGCACCGAGATGCCGACGCCGCCGCCCATGACGATGCCGTCGATCAGCGCCACGATCGGTTTCGGGTAGCGCGCCATCGCGGCGACGAGCGCGTACTCGCCACGCCAGATCGCGAACATCGCGGCGGTCTGTCCGGCCTTGGCGGCCTCGTAGATGCGCCGGACGTCGCCGCCCGCGCAGAAGGCCCGTCCGCCGCTGCCTTGCACCGCCACGCGGGTCACGCGGTCGTCGGTCTCCCAGGCCTGAAGCTGCGCCTGCATCGCCTGGATCATGCCCAGCGTCAGCGCGTTCAGGGCCTTGGGCCGGCTGAGCGTGATGAGGCCGAGGGAGCCGCGCGCCTCGAACACGACCTCGTCTGTCGATTGTCCCGTCATCGTCGGACGCATCCCCCTGTGAGCTTCGATTTATGGGGCGGCTGGATAGTCTTGCATCCGGATCGCCGCAATAACGGGGCGGCATTGGGGACAACCAGGTCCGACCGTTCCCGATCCAGCGCGTAAGGCGCGCGGCCTGGCCGGCGACGGCATCGACAGCCTGTCCCGGGACGATACGCATCGCGGCCCGCACGGACATCCGGTCAGCAGACGACAGCCACGATGCTCCACAGGCAGGTCAACATCCCGGCGGGCCTTCCGAGAACAGGGGCGGATTGCCCGAAGACCGAGGGGAGGGCCGTCTCGCAAAAGCTTCAGCGAGACGGCCCGTGGCGGCACCTGTGGCGGATCGCCGGGCAATACGCCAAGGACAGCGTCTTCGATGTGGCCGGGAACGACGAACGGCACGGTATCCTGACGGCGTTGTCCCCCAACCCGGACGTGACGATCCACGTCACGCTGCTGGCACAGCATCCCTCGGCCATCGCGGCCAACTGACAGGCCGGAACCACGCCCTCCATCATCGAGACCTTCGACAAGCCGGGCAGCATCGGGATCCGCAAGGCGCATCGCGCCGAGCATCCGGCCTGTCTCGACCGGATCAAGGACTGCCTCCTGGCCTGCGGCGCCAAGCTGAACGACGACGGGAGCGACGCGGGCGACGGCCTCTCCATCGTGGCTGTCGAGATCCGCGCGGCGGCCGATCCGTTCTCTCAGGCGTATCTGTTCGAGCGCGTCGAGATCCGGCGCTGGCGCAAGGCCGATCTCGACGGCAAAAGCTAACTTCAAAACAGGAGGCGCGCTGATGGCTTTCGCGGAATGCGACGGGGTCCGGTTGCACTACAGGGCGGATGGTGACCCGGCGAACGCCGCGCTCGTGCTGTCCAATTCGCTGGGCGCGTCGCTGGACATGTGGGCGCCGCAGGTCGAGCCCGTGGCGCGCCGCTTCCGCCTGATCCGCTATGACGCCCGCGGGCACGGGCAATCGGCGGTCCCGCCGGGGCCCTACACGATCGCCCAGCTCGGCCGGGACGTGATCGGCCTGCTGGATCATCTCGGCATCGGCCAAGCGCATTTCGCCGGCGTGTCGATGGGGGGCCTGACGGGGCAATGGCTCGCCCTGAACCATCCGGAGCGGCTGCGTCGCCTCGCCCTGTGCAACACGGCCGCCACTATCGGCCCCCCCGAGAACTGGACCAGCCGGGCCGAGGCGGTCCGCGCCGACGGCGTCGGCAGCATTGCCGACACGGTGGCCGCCCGCTGGCTGACGGCGGATTATGCGGCGGCCAAGCCTGAGCTGGCCGCGACCTTGCGCCGGATGCTGGCCGCTACCGCGTCGGAGGGCTACGCGGCGGCGTGCCTGGCGGTGCGCGACGCCGACTTCCGCGCCGACCTCGCGCGGATCGCCGTGCCGACGCTCGTGATCGCCGGGACGCACGATGCCGCGACGCCGGCCGCGGCAGGCCGCTTCCTGGCCGATCACATCCCCGGCGCGCAGTATCGCGAGCTGAGCGGCGCGCATCTGACGAATCTCGAGGATGTCGCGCGCTTCAACGAGGCGTTGCTGGCGTTCTTCGGCGAAGCGCCTGCGTCGTAGGGCCGTGGCTACGTGCGAGTCAGGAGGCCGATCCTGAGAAGGGCCGTCCAACCGATCGCCACATCCTGAGGTGCTTGAGCCAGCGGACCCGGAAAGAGGGCTTCAGGGATCGGGCCGCTGGCCGGAGGGCTCCTTCGAGGCCTCCGCTCCATTCCGGCACCGCACAATGGGGGCGTGGGTTGTCGGGTCGGTTCGAGCGTGTCAGTCTCGCGCCGCAGATGGTTCAGCGATCCGATCGAACACGGCCCGACACGCCGTCGGATGGGTCACGGGCCTGCGCCCAGGCACGGTCACGCTCGGCCTGCCGGGCCCGCTGCTCCGCCGCGTAGGCCTCCTGGTCGGGCTGCTCCTTCTGGCTCCGGCGCTTGGCCCGGGCGGCCGCCCGCTTGCGCCACGCCTCAGTCTCCGCCTTCTGGCGCAGCAACTCTTCGACCGTGATGGGTTCTACCGGTTCCTTCGGCTGAGCCCAGGGGTAGGAGCGCCGGGGCGGCGGCCGCGGCGCAGGATCCGGCCGGACGGGCCGGACGGCGCGCATCGCTTCGGCGAAGGTCAGGCCGGCACCGGCCGCGATGCGCGTGGCGGCGGCCCGCGCGGCCGCGCGCTCGCCCGTCGTCGCGCCCTGCGCGGCGAGCGCAAGGCACTTCTCGAACCGGTCTCGATCGGCGGGCGTCATGGGCCGCGTATAGCGCCTCGACGGGCCGCCGTCCCGGCGGCTCTCGGTCCGGCTCGCTCAGTCGGGCTTGGCGCTCGCCACCGTGTCGGTGAAGCTGTAGCTGCCGAGCTTCTCGCCAACCACCTGCACGGCGCCGTCCGTCAGGGTGTTCAGCCGGCGTGAGCGGATCGTCATCGTGCCCGACAGGCCCGCGAACTTTCCGGTGCCGCCGATCCACTGGCCGGTCCCCTCGTTCACCGCTGCGAGCGGCTGGAGCGGGTAGTCCCATTTCTCGAACACGTGGTCGCCATCGGCATCGACGTAGTCGCAATAGCCGTGGTTCTCCAGGGTCTTCGCGCCGTTGTCGATCGTCGGCGCGGAGGTGCAGCGCCCGGCCATGTTGTGCAGGAGCTTGCCGCCGGATTCATTGACCGCGGTCATCATGTTGATCGTCGCCGAGGCTACGCGGTTCTCGCCGATGGTCACGGGCTTCGGCGCGGCCAGCACGGTCGAAGTGTAGGTGATCCGGAAATCTCCCTGCCGCGGCATGTCCTCGGCGCCGGCCGTGGCGGGGGCGAGGAGCTGCAGGCCGAGTGCCGCCGCACATCCCGCGCGTGTCGTGAATGCGATTTGACTGCCCATCATGACGACCTCCCAGTCTGGCGCCTGCAAGACGGACCGGCCCCGGACGGATTGTTCAGATCAGGCCGGCCGAACCGTCGGCGCCAAGTGAATATTGATCTCATGTCGATTTACATTCAAGAGCATGACATGTGTATTGCGTTTGCCCATAAAGATTGGGCATAATAAGATCGTGTCGCGATCTACGTTGGCGAAACGGCGGGGCGGGCGCACGGCGCTCCGCCGAGATTGCAAGTCCGCGTTTTGCCGCAGAACAAGATTTGGATATAATAATAAAAACAGAAATATATGAACTGATCTTGTTGTTCGGATGCGGATCATGTCTGTGGGGCTGCGCCGGAAAAGCCCTTTTCGCTGCCGGATGATTGCAAAACGTCGGTTATACATCACGCCATCCGGGAGCGAGGGTGCCGCACCGGGAAGGAGGCGGGTTGGCGCGACGGTGGAAGCCTCAAGCGTCGGCGCGAGACTTCCCGTCCGGCCGCATCGCCGTCACGGAGGTACAGCCCTGCGCCGGGTTCAGAGCGACCAGGATCCGCCCCAGCAAGACCCGCGAATGCCGTGCCGTGCAGCTCTCACGGCGGTCGCCCGGGATCCCTGGGCAGGCATCGTAGGCCGCGCGCAGCTCGGCGAGCCGGCGCATCCGCAGTTCGGGATCGCTGGAACCCACGGCCCAATCTCCCGGCTGGCTCTGGTCTGCGGTACGCCCCCGCAAACGCGCCTTCGACCATCCCGAGTCGGGGAGTTGGAAAACCGTGTCTGAACGGTCCCTACGACCTTTAGCGCCGGAACGCCTGGACATGCGCCGCAGGCTCCCCGACCGCGTGGCCAAGGTGCAGGTGCCGTTCTGGTCGGCACCAACCCATCAGACAGGGGGTTCCACGCCCCAGGGCCGCGCGTACGACCCCGCCGGATCTTTAGTCGATTCTAGGAACCAAATCCAGATCGTTGCGTCGCAGCACGCTCGAGGGCGTGGAAGGCCGTGTCGATCAGGATCGCCAGCGCCGAGACGACGAGCCCGCCCTGGAGGACATAGGCCGTGTTGCCCGTGAGCAGGCCGGAGATGATCACCTCGCCGAGCGTGCTGGCCGCCACCGTCGAACCGATGGTCGCCGTCGCGAGGCCGATGACGGCCGTCAGCCGGATCCCGGAGAGGATCATCGGCAGGGCGAGCGGCAGCTCCACCTGGATGAGGCGCTGGCGTTCCGTGAGGCCCATGCCGCGCGCCGCTTCCATCAACGCCGGATCGAGACCGGAAAGGCCGGTGAGCGTCGTCTCGAAGACCGGCAGCAGACCGTACAGGACGAGGGCGATGAGGGTCGGCACCGAACCGAATCCGAAGATCGGCACGGCCAGCGCCAGGACCGCCACGGGCGGGAAGGTCTGGCCGAGATTGGCCAGAGCCCGGGCGAAGGGCAGGATGTCGCGCCCGGCCGGCCGGGTCGCCGCAACCGCGAAGCCGACGGCCAGAGCACTCGCCGCCACGGTCGCGGCGGCGACCAGCAGGAGTTGGTTGATCGTGAGTGTGAGCAGCGGGGTCTGCGTGTAGATCGGCGGCGTGTCTCCGGGGGCGAAGGGACGGAACAGGTCCGCGAAGCTCTGAGGCGTCAACAGGAACGCACTCAGCAGGGCGAGCAGCGCGAGCTTCGCCAGCCGCGTGGCCCGGCTCACGGGCGGGCGCCCTGCGCCTCGAGGGCGGTGCGCGTCACCCGGCCCAGCAGCACGCCGTCGCGGCTGACCGGCAGGGCCGGGCGCTGCGACCAGAGGCTCTCGGCCAGCGCCGCGCGCACCGAGGTGCCGGCCGGGATCGGTTCGCCCGGCGCCGGGCCCGGCTCGACGAGGTCGTCCACGACGCTGAGCGCCATGAGCTGGAAAGCCCGGTCCCCGCGCCCGAGGAGCGCGCGGACGAAATCTGTCGCCGGGGCGCCGATCAGCGCCGCCGGGGCGGCCTCCTGCACGAGGCGACCCCGGTCCATGACGGCGATCCGGTCGCCAAGATGCAGGGCCTCGTCCATGTCATGGGTCACCAGGACGACCGTGGTGCCGGTGCGCCGCTGGATCGCCAGCAGATCTGCCTGGGCCTGGCCGCGGATGATCGGATCGAGGGCGCCGAAGGGCTCGTCCATCAGCAGGACCGGCGGCTCGGCGGCCAGCGCCCGGGCGACCCCGATCCGCTGCTGCTCGCCACCGGAGAGCGCAGCCGGGAAACGATCCCGGTAGGCACCCGGATCGAGGTGGAACAGGGCGAGCAGGGCATCGACCCGGGCGGCGATGCGGCGGCGATCCCACCCCAGCAACCGCGGCACCACCGCGATATTCTCCGCCACGGTTCGGTGGGGGAACAGGCCGTGCCCCTGGATCGCATAGCCGATCCCGCGGCGCAGGATGTGGGGCGGCACGTCCCGGATGTCCCGGCCCGCGATTCGGACCGTGCCGGCACTCGGCTCGACGAGGCGGTTGATCATCCGCAGCAGAGTCGTCTTGCCGGATCCCGAGGTGCCGACGATCGTCAGGATCGTCCCGGCCTCGACCTTCAGGCTGACGTTGGACACGACCGCGCGGGCGCCGAAGACGCGGCTGACCCCGGTGAGCGCGATCATCGGATCCGCCGTCACGGCGCGCGCTCCGCCCCGCGCCCGCGGCTCACCGCGATGGCGGCGTCGAGCAGCACCGCACTGCCGCTCGCCAGCGCAACGGTCGGCAGCGCCCCGAGGAGGACGAGATCGCCCGCATTCTGGCTGATGCCCTGGAAGACGAAGACCCCGAGCCCGCCACCGCCCACAAGCCCCGCGATCACGGCCAGCCCGATATTCTGGACGAGGACGATGCGGATGCCGGTGAGCAGCGCCGGCAGTGCCAGCGGCAGGTCCACCTGAAACAGGCGCTGGCGGCCGGTCATGCCGACGCCCTGCGCCGCATCGCGCACCGGCCCGGGGACGGCGTCGAGGCCCGCCACGGTCGCGGCCGCCACGGGCAGGAGCGCGTAGGCGGACAGGGCCACGAGGGCCGGTGCCGGCCCGATCCCCGCGATCCCGAGTTCCGCCGCTCCGGGGACCGACCGGCCGATCCAGGCCAGCGGGGCGATCAGCATCCCGAACAGCGCCATGGAGGGGATGGTCTGGAGAATGTTGAGGAATCCGAGCAGCGTCCGGCGCAGGGCCGGAACCGGCCGCGCCAGGATGGCGGCCGGGATCCCGATCAGGGCGGCGACCGTCACCGACGACAAAGCGAGGCCGATATGGATCCGGACCTCACGGCCGAACGTGTCCGAATGGCCGGCATATTCCCGCATGATCGAGAGGTTGTCCCAAAAGCCGGAACGCAGCGCGAGCCCCGCCAGGACGGTGACGGCTGCGAGCGCGGCGATCCGCGTTCCGGGGCCGGGGCGCAGGCGTGCCAGCCCGTCACCGGCGGCGAGGCCGGCCACCACGAACGCCAGCCACCAGCCCGCATCCGGCGAGACCCGGCTGTAGCGGTCGCCCGGGGGTGTGAGGTGATCGGCCGCCCATCCCGCGGCGAGGCCGAGGAGCAGCAGCGCGGACGCCCCCGCGGCGAGCCGCACGGACGGGGCGACCCGCAGGGTCAGCAGCGCCGCCGCGAAGCCCACGATACCCAGGACGGCCAGAGCCGCGGCGGCCGGCAGCGCCGACCACGCCATCAGCGACGTTCCCGCCGCGATCCGGTTCGGCCGCTCGATCATCAGAGGCAGCGCGAGAAGGCTCAGGCTCAGCAGGCCGGCGAAGACCGTGCCCATCGGGTCGAGACCCGCGAGGATCCGGCCGGCCGGGCGGGCGTCTGGGCCGGGACGCATCCGGGTCGCAAAGGGTTCGCCCATCCCGAGGCTCCGTGCGCGGCCGCAGGATCGGGGCCGCGCGTGGTCTGCACTTAGCGCGTGATCCGCCGATGTGGCGACCATGCCGCGCGAGCAGGCCCAGCCTCAGGGGACGAACCCGTTCCGCCGGAGGAAATCCGCCGCAACCGCGGAGGCGGGCTCGCCGCCGATCTGCACCCGGCCGTTCAGATCCCGCAGCGTGGCGAGGTCGAGCCTGCGGAAGATCGGATCGAGGGCCGTCGCGATCTCCGGATGGGCCCGGAGGACGGCCCCGCGCACCACCGGCGCCGGCTGGTAGACCGGCTGGACGCCGCGGTCGTCCGTCATCACGACGAGGCCGGCGGCGGCGAGGCTGCCATCGGTACCGAACACCATGGCGGCGTTGGTCCCGGATGTCCCCCGCGCCGCTGCCGCGATCGTGGCCGCGGTGTCTCCGCCAGCCAGGATGACCAGCTGCTCCGGTTTCAATGTGAATCCGTAGGTCCGGCCGAAGGCCGGAAGCGCCGCCGGTGCGGTCACGAATTCCGAGGAGGCGGCGAGCTTGATGGCGCCGCCGCCGGCCACGTAGCGGCCGAAATCACTCATGGTCCGCAGGCTGTGAGCCCGGGCGACCTCCGCCCGCACGGCGATCGCCCAGGTGTTGTTGGCCGAGGCGGGGGCGAGCCAGATGAGATCGTTGGCCTTCAGGTCGAGGGTCCGGGCGGTCGCGTAGGCGGCCTGCGCGTCCTTCCAGACCGGAAGCGCCTGCTGCCCGAAGAAGAACGCCGCGTTGCCGGTATATTCGGGATAGAGATCGATCTGCCCTTCGCGCAGGGCCTGGCGCAGGATCGCCGTCGCCCCGAGCTGCGTCCGGTCGATCGTCGCGATGCCCCGGGCCGCGAGCGCCTGCAGGATGATGGCTCCCAGAACCCCGCCCTCGGTGTCGAGCTTGGAGGCGACCACGACGCCCCCCGCCTGCACGGACGTCACGGCGAGGAACAGCACGACGAGCCCCGCGAGGATCCGCTTGCCCATCGATCCGAGATCTCCTGCCTGCGCGGTTTCCAGTGCGCGAAACGGTCGTCGGCGGCAAGCCGCGGCGCCACCCGGTCCCAGGTGCGCCGACTGCGTCCGCGGTCCGAAACCCGCGGATTTCAAAGACTGAATCAAGTCTTCGAAATCCGGTTAAGGCTACTTAACCTTGACGCGAACTTGCGCTGAACCTCCGCGATCCATGGGATATATACACGCTCAGGTTGTTTCTGATGGAGCCGAGTCGGACACATGTCGTATTCGATCTTCGTCCGCGATCTCACCCACGACGATGGGCGCGCGCCGCAACTCCTGGCCTACGATATTCACGACCGGTCGATGGCCGCCTCCCTGGTATCGGTGATCGCCACCTCGTACCGGGATCACGGGTTCAATCCGGCCACGCGGGTGCACTGGTTCCGGGCTGAAGGCTCGGTGCACGAGATCTACACCTGGCCGCAGGCCTGAGGGCGGGACCGCCGCGTCAGGTGCCGCAGAAGGTCCGGTAGCCCACCCCACCGTCCTCCGGGGCCTCCGCGTAGCGGGCGTGCTCCGGCTGGTCGGCGTAGGGCCGTGCCAGGACGGCGAGCAGAGTCTCGAACGGCGCGAAGTCGTCGCGCTCCACGGCCGCCGCGATCATCGCCTCAACCTGATGGTTGCGCGGGGTGAAGGCCGGGTTCGTGGCCCGCATTCCGGCAGCGATGTCGGCCGGATCGCGCGTCTCCTGCGCCAGCCGCGTCCGCCAGCCGGCGGCCCAACCGTCATAGGCGGTGGGATCGACGAACAGGTCGCGCACCGCCCCGCCGCCCTCCGGATGCTCCGCTGCCCCGCAGAGCGCCCGGAAGGTCAGGGTGAAGTCGGCCTGGTTCTCGGCCATCCGCTTCAGGAGGTCGCCCGCCAGCGCGGGGTCACCCTCACGAACCGGGCCAAGCCCAAGCTTGCGGTTGAGGCCGCCGTGATAGGCGGCCTCGAAACGCGGCGCGTAGCCGGCGAGCGCCGCCTCGGCCGAGGCGACCGCCTCGGTCTCGTCCTCTGCGAGCAGCGGCAACAGGGTCTCGGCGAGCCGGGTCAGGTTCCAGAGCGCGATGCGCGGCTGCTCGCCGTAGGCGTAGCGTCCGGCCCGGTCGATGGAACTGTAGACCGTGCGGGGATCGTAGGCGTCGAGGAAGGCGCAGGGGCCGTAATCGATCGTCTCGCCGGCCACCGACATGTTGTCGGTGTTCATCACCCCGTGGACGAAGCCGACGAGCAGCCAGCGCGCCACCAGTTCGGCCTGGGCGGTGATCACGGATTCGAGCAGCGCCCGGTAGGGATTGGCGGCCTGCGCGGCCTCCGGATAGTGCCGGGCCACGACGTGGTCGGCGAGGGCCCGCAACCCCTCGACATCGCCCCTTGCGGCGAAGAACTGGAAGGTGCCGACCCGGATATGGCTCGCCGCCACCCGGGTCAGCACCGCGCCGGGCAGCAGGGTCTCGCGCGCCACCGGCTCGCCGGTGGCGATGGCGGCGAGCGCCCGGGTGGTCGGGATGCCGAGCGCCGCCATGGCCTCGCTGACGAGGTACTCGCGCAGCACCGGCCCCAAAGCCGCCCGGCCGTCGCCGCGCCGGGAGAACGGCGTCGGCCCCGCGCCCTTCAGCTGGATGTCGCGGCGGCGTCCGTCCCGGTCGATCACCTCGCCGAGCAGGATCGCCCGGCCGTCGCCGAGCTGCGGCACGAACTGGCCGAACTGGTGCCCGGCATAGGCCGTGGCGATCGGGTCGGCGCCCTCCGGGATCGCGTTCCCCGCCAGCGCCGCCAAGCCCGCCGGACCGGCGAGCCAGTCCGGGTCGAGGCCCAGATCCGCCGCGAGCACCCGGTTCAGCCGGATCAGGCGGGGTGCTGCCACGGGCGTGGGCGAGCGGCGCGCGTAGAAGCGCTCGGGCAGGCGGGCGTAGCTGTTGTCGAAGGGAAGTGCCGTCATCGGAGCGATCTATGAATGAGGGATCGGACGGGCAAGCGGAGCCGCGCCGGGGTCAGACGGAGCAGGCAATGCCGGTGAGTGCCTCCGAGACCGACCAGAGCCGTTCGGCGGCGGCCCTGTCGCGGGCCTGGGCGGCGATGGCGGCGCGGGTCGGATGGCCGCGGAGTTCCCAGAGCCCGTCCGGCCCGTAATAGGTGCCGCCCTCGGCGTCCGGCGCCGTGGACGCGTAGAGGAGGGGCAGCGCCCCCTGTGCGGCGGACTGGCCGATCACCGAGAAGATCGCGTGCCCGGCGAGCCGCTGGACCGGTCCCGCCCGGTCCCCGCGGCGGAAGACGTCGGTCCGGGCCGCGCCGGGATGGACCGGGATCGACCGGATCGGTGAGTTCGCTGCCCGCAATCGCCGGTCGAGCTCCAGTCCGAACATCAGCATCGCGAGCTTCGACTGCCGGTAGGCCCGCTGCGGACCGTAGGAATGCCGGGCTTGCAGGTCGTCGAACCGGATCCGCCCGGACCGGTGGGCGAGGCTCGCCACCGCGACGATCCGGGATGCGGGCCCGCGTGCAACGAAGGGTAGGAGCAGCCCGGTCAGAGCGAAATGGCCGAGATAGTTCGTGCCGAGCTGGCGCTCGAACCCGTCCACGGTCTCCTCGCGGCGCGGGACGGTGGCGATGCCGGCATTGAGCAGGAGGATGTCGATCGGCCGACCCCCGGAGCGCCATCGTTCGCCGAAGGCCCGGACGGAGGCGAGGCGCGCGGTATCGAGGGGCTGCGCGGTGAGCGTGGCATCCGGGTGCTGGCGGCGGATCGACGCCATCGCGCGCTCCGCCTTCGCGGCATCCCGGGCGGCCAGGATCACCTCGGCCCCCGCCCCCGCCAGGGCGAGGGCGGCCTCGTAGCCGATCCCGCTCGTGGCGCCGGTGACGATCGCCAGCCGCCCGGTCTGGCTCCGCATGGCGCGCTTCGTCCACCGGGTTTCAGGCATGGTCTGTCGAATCTCCGCTCTCCGGCTAATCCTCCGGCGGTGAGGCGGTTCGTTCAGGCATCGGCCGGGCTGATTGCCCCTGCACCGGGGACCGGACAGGTTGGGGCGAGGGCCGGCGCGCGTCGCCGCGTCCGCTCCCGGATGGCCAGTGCCGCGACCGCCAGGACAGCCCCGGCCAGCAGGTCCGGCAGATAATGGCCGCCCGCGCCGAGCGTCGCCACGATCACGGCCGCGTTCAGGAGGATCGCAAGCGGGCCGAGAACCGGAAGCGGCGCCAGCGCCCAGCCCGTCAGGATCGCGAGGCACACGTGGAAGGACGGGAAGGTGGCCAGCCCCCGCAACGCGCCAAGGGCCAGCGAGTCCATCGTGCCGGCCCGCAGTCGCGCCACCGGCTTCAGGTGCCAGAGGGCGCCGACCGTCTCGATCGGTTCGGACGGGACGACGCGCGGCGCGTAGGTGGCGTAGGGTCCGAGCGCCGGGAACAGGGCGGCGACGACGATCACGCATAGGAGCGTGACGGAAAACAGCCGCGCATAGGCCCAGAGCCGCCCGAGCCGGCGGGTGGCGCTCAGCGCGATCACCACGATCCCGACCTGCGGTCCGCTGGAATGGTAGGCCAGCGCCAGCCACCACGATAGGGTCGGATGCCGCGCCAGGAAGGCGACGTAGGCGGTCCAGTCGAAGCCGAGTCCCGCCTCGAACCGGGCGAGCGCGCCATCGACGAAGGGCAGCCTCAGGCCCGCCGCGAGGACGTGCAGCACCGCGACCGGCACCGTGAAGGCGATCAAGTACGCGCTCGCCAGGGCCATCCCGCGCAGCGGCGGATCCGACTTCACCGTGGAGAGGCAGGCGGCGGCAACCAGCAGGACGACCACGATCGCGGCCGCAACCGCGAAACCCATCGGCACCACCGCCATATCGGCGGCCCGCATCCAGGCTGCATCGATCCCGATGATGGCCAGGCTCAAGGCCCAGAGCCGAGGATCGGGGGCGGCGATCCCCAGCGTGATGCGGCGCAAGCCGCGCAGCCGGGAGAGGACGGTGGGCCGGGATTGGGCTTCAGCGACCCGCGCGGGAGGTATCATCCGGTTCTGCTCGGCACGGCCGATACGTGGCCGCACGAGACAGACGCGCAGCAACCGCAATGGTTCGGCGGCGGACGATGCAGCCGTGAACGGGCGTGTTATCGGCCCGAGGCGGGCGGCGCACCGGCAGAGGGCGGTTTGCCGCTGCCGACGGAGCCCTCGGTCGGCGGCACGGCGGCCGGATCGGTCACGGCCTCCGTCGCCGTCTTGCCCGGCTCCTTGGTGTCGGCCGCGGGCTTGGGCGCAGTCTCGGTCTTCGGCGCTGCTCCGGTCCGCTCCTGTGCCCAGGCTGTCGCCGGGAGGCCGGCGAGGGTCGTAGCGGCGAGACAGGCGAGGATCGATCGGTTCAAGGGCGGCTCCCGGGTGTACCATGGGCAACCGCCGGTCGCCCGCGTCGTTCCGGTTCCGGGCGGGCGCACCGTCCGGAACCAGCGGATCGGCGGGGTCAGGCCTACGCGTCGGCCTTCTTGGCCTTGCGGCCCTTGGCGGGCTTGGCAGTCTCACCCCGCTCCGACGATGCCGTGACGGCCTCGGACGCCTCGGCCTGCTTCGCCGCCGGGCTCCGGCGCTTGTGGCCGAGGCCGGCATTGCGGGCGAATTCGGCCCGCATCGCCGAGTAGGTCGATGCGGTCGTCGGGTAGTCCGGCGGCAGGCCGTAGCGCTGCCGGTACTGCTCGATCGTCATGCCGTTGCCGGTCAGGTGGCGCTTCAACGTCTTGTACGGCTTGCCGTCGATGAAGCTGATCAGCGCGTCCGGCGTAATCGATTTCTTGATCTGAGCGGGCGTTGCCTTCTTGAAATCCGGCTCGGTCGGTGTCGAGCTCTGGCCAAGCCCCGTCAGCGCAGCATGCACGCCTGACAGAAGCGACGGCAGATCGGGCATCGGAACGGAATTGTTGGCTACATAAGCCGAGACGATATCCGCAGCCAGCTCGACGAAATCGATCTGGTCTTGGTTCGGGATTGATGTGCTGTCGTCCATCTGCGCCTCTCACGCGGGGATGCGCCATGAACGTGGCGTTCTTTGCCGGCAGTCAAGGGCTAATCTGATTGAATATAACCAATCATGGTCGTTATCTACCGGTTGCGCGGCAGATGCCAACATAGATCAAGAGGCACGCGGCTGCTGGATAACTTCAGTTACAATGTGGTGGGGTTTGGCGGTGCGGTCGGCCGCGTAGCACCGATGCCGGCGTCACACCGATGGTGGAACGCCGGGATGGCGTGTCGTGCACGGGACGGCGTCGCCGCGCTGGGGGCGCCTCGGCTTCAGGCGCTGGCGGCCGTTCCCTGCTGCTGCGCGATGGCGCCCCGCGTCCCTGATGGGGCTATCGCCTGAAGCACCCGGCCGGGGCTCGAGCTGTAATCCGCCCGATAGGTCCGCTCCAGGGTCATCAGCGCGCGCATCGGCGCCTCGGCCAGATCGAGCAGGCGCGCGTCGCGCCAGCGCAGTTTGGTCAGACCGCCGCGGCGCAGCCACCGCGGCCTCTCCTCCTCGACGAGCAGGACCAACTTGCCCGTCCACGTCTTGCGAAACCAGAACCGTCCCGTGAGCTTGGTCGCGCCGAACATGAAACCCTCGCGTGCATGCCCCCGAAATGCCCCGCTCAAACAATGCGCAGGGAGCGGGGCGGTTTCCGCACGGCGCGGGGGGGCGCGCCAAAAATCCGGCTGCGCCCCACGTGGGTCATTCCGCCGTGCTCGGAGCGCTTTCCGCCGGGGGATATCGGGCCGGCGAAGGAGGGCACCCGGCCCGAAGGCTTAGAGGCGTGCGCTTGCCCGTGCATCCGGGCGTCGGCGCGCCACGATCGTGACCGCCAGGCCCGCCACCGCGCCGGCCAGCGCCGCGCCGGCCTTCACGAGGAAATCGTCGAACCGGCCATGGCGCGTGCTGGTCAGGGTCTGCGCCGCCTCCAGGCCCCCGGCGAGGAGGACGCTGCCGATCAGAATCGGGAACCGATACCGCGGGTAGCCCACCATCATGAGGAGGCCGGCGAGCGCGTAGGCCGCGATCCGCTCGATGCTCGGGTTGGCGGTGACCACCGGCCGAAGGCCGATCGGCACGAGCGTGACGGCCACGATGAGAGCCACCAGGAGCCAGGCCGCGATGCGTACCAGGCCGTGCCGCGTGTCCGATTGAAGCATCTCCCCTCCGTAACCTCGCGCTGACGGCTCGGGTCTACAATGTCTGCCGGCCGTTGCCTGTCGCTTAACGGCTACCGAGGATCGGAAAGCCTGATCATGCGCGGTCTCCTGGTCGCCACGACGCTGTTCGCGGTCCTGATGATACCCCCCGCCGACGCAGGCAATCCGGCGCGGGACGTGCTGTGGGTCGCGCTGCAGGGCTGCGTCCTCGCTAAGAAGGCCGCCGGCCGGAGCTTCCCCTGCCTGTCGGTCGATCTCGGCGACGGCGAGCGGCCGGGGACAGCGGTGCTGCGGGCGCCGGGCCAGCCGACCCACACGGTCGTGATGCCCACCGACAACGTGTCGGGGATCGAAGCCTCCGTGCTTCAGGGGCCGTCCGGCGCCGCCTATTGGCGGGCAGCCCTCGAGGCGCGGCATTTCGTGTCGGACGCCCTTCAGGGCCGCCTGCCGGTGGCCGCCGTGGGGCTGGAGGTGAACTCCGTTGGCGGGCGCAGCCAGGATCAGCTGCACATCCACCTCGACTGCATGCATCGCGGCGTCATGGCGGCCCTGAAGGCGCATGGTGCGGCGGTCGGCGAGCGCTGGGCCCCGTTCCCGGTTCCGTTGGGGGAGGAGCAATACCTCGCCCTGCGGGTGCCGGCGGAGGCGGTGGAGCGCTTCAACCCGTTCGCGGCGCTCGCCGGCGTGCCGGGTTGGAACGGAACGCTGCACGATGCGAGCTTCGCCGCGGTGGCGGCCGATCCGGATGATCCCCGGGCCGGCATGATCGTCCTGGCCTACAGGATGCCGGAGGCGAGCGCCGAGGAACTGATGGATCACGCCTGCCGGGCAATCCGCCCGCGCCGTGGCAGCTGAGCGCCGAGGGCACCGTACTGTTGCCGATCCGTTCTATCCAACCGTTATGGTCTTGGGCCATAGAGCGGCGATGCGCATGCCGCTGCACGAGTCCTGTCCCTCTGCGCCGAGCCCGGTTCGGCGGGCGGCGGCGCGGCATGAGAGGCGCCCGGGACTCGGGCTCGGCCTGTGTGTGACCCTTGCCCTGGTCGCCGGCCCGGCGCAGGCGGGCCCGGCGGCCGATCCGGCCGATCCCCGCGTGCTGGAACGCGCCTGGCATCGCTGCCTGCGGGACGCTTCCGCGCACCAGCCGGCGGGGCAGAGCCGCGCTGGCGACGAGCGCAACGCCCTGGACGAATGTAAGACCCGGGAGGATGCGCTGGTGGCGGCGCTGATGGCGGGGCACCACGCCGAGGACGACCGGACCGGGACGGTCTGGTCGCGGACCTGGGCTGCCTTCGTGGAACCGTTGACGGCCTGGATCGGCGCGCTGCGGCGCTGAACGCCGGGCTCTCCCGGTCAGGAGGTCGACCACTCGCGCTTGACCTCATCGGCCGGCCGGTCGAGGTGAACCTTGCCGTCCTTGACCGCATGCACGAAGTCGACGGGAATGTAGTGGTGCAAGCCGCCCGAGGCGGCATCGCTCTTGGTGAGCTTGATCTCGCCCTTGTCGACGTGATCGACGGTGCCGACATGGGCTCCGTCCGAGCCGACCACTTCGGCGTGTTCCTGAATCTGTGCAACGTCGGTCATCGGGACCCTCCCTGATTTCCGACGACAACCACCCCCGTCTGGCGCTGTTCCGGCCGGAACCCGGTGGGCCACCCGCCGCGGCGTCGCACCGCGTCGGTCGTGCCGAACCGGAAGGCGGGCTGATCGTTGGGCCCGCATGACCGATACCAACACTTCGCCGCACATCGATCCGCTCGTCGAGGCCCGCCGCCGCGAGATGGCGACCGAGCACCTGCTGTTCGGGACGATCCGCTTCCTCGCTCAGCGCCACCCGGAGCTGCTGGATGAGCTCGACGGCAGCCTCGACCACCTCTGGGACACGGTTGAGGGCGAGGCGCGGGACGATGCGGCCGTGCGCAAGATCGCAAGCCGCATCATCAAGAGCCTGCGGGCCGAGCGCTGAGCCGACCCTGTCCGGTGCTACCGGTGGGCGTTCTCGTTCAGCCGGATGCTCGGGATCATCTCGACCGCCTTCTTGGTCACACGCTCGAAGACGTCGCCGGTCAGGCCCCGCTCGGCTGCGAGTTTCCGGATCCGCTCCGCATGCTGTGAAAGCGTAAGGCCGAAGTACGTCTTCTCTGTCGTCTGATCGACAGCCTCGTTCGCCACGCGTTCGCTCCTGTTCGTGGGTGCGTTGGGGATGGCTGATGTGGCCGATACTGCGCGGCCGTTCAAGACACCTTGCGCGATCGCTGCCTTGCTAGAGGGCCGGACCCGGAGCGTCTCGCGCGATCCAGGTCCGGCCGATGGCCTCAGCGCGAACAGCCGATGCAGATGCCGCGGGTGATTGCGTCGTTGTGCTCCTCGTTGGTGCTGCGCCGATCGATGCTGCCGGTCTCCCGGGGACCGAGGGCACCGGGGTTCGGCACCGTCTGGCCCGTCGTGGTGGTATGGGGGGCCTTGGCGGTCGAGGCCGGGCCGCCGCCCGTGCCGGTCTCGCTCACCGGGTCCGCAAAGGCCGGCAGTGACACGAGGGCGAGGGCGGCGGTCATCGCGAAGATCGTCGGCATACGCATGGGAAGCTCCTGGGACGGCGAGCGTTTGTCTGTGGAATCGACGCCTGCGAACGGTTGAAGTTCCCGCCGAATCGCAGCCCGTACCGCATCCTGACGGCGCGGCGGCCATGGCCTATGAGGATGGGCGAGGATCGGAGAAGGGGCGCAGGGATGGGCAACGGCGACGGTACCCACCCGCCGCATGCGAAGGTCGCGGAGGTCCAGCGCCTCGCGACGGCGCTTGCGGCCCGGGTCCGCTATGCGCAACTCGTCGGCCGGCCAGTCTACGAGGAGCAGATCGCCGCCCTCGTCGGCGCCGCGCGCCTGCTGGACGCGGAGAACGCCCCGTGGCCGCCCATGGTCGAGGAGGTGCTGACCGAGCTGGCCAAGTCCCTCGACGGGCCTGATCCAGCCGCGCAGGGCGTCGGCCCTTGAAGGCGCGGCGCCGAGAACCACGCTTGTCTATAACAGCGGTGGGACGAGGCAGAGCGCGATGGAGCAGGACACCCCGGCGGTCGATCGAACCGCCCGCACGATCGCCGAGAACGTCTACGCGGCCTACTGGCGCCAGGCGCGAGGGTCGGACCACCCGCAGACCGAGCAGACCTTGCTCGCCCGGCTGATCGAGGCGATCCGGCCGGAGATCCCGGGCGGCTCCCCCGGCGCGATCATCGCGGCGGCGAACGCCGCTCTCGATGCCCTCGAGCAGCGCAGCCCGGAGATCCGCGGGCCCCGGGTGACCGCCTTCAACCGGGCGGATGGCACCGTGGTGGTGGGGCCGCCCGGCGCGATGGGAACGTCGGCGGTCTAGGCCGGGATCTCCGCGATGGAGCGCGGCTCCTGGACGGGCCGATTGCCGGCCTGGCGGCGCAGGCGTGCCAGCGCGGGATAGGCCCGCAGCCGCGCCCGGTTGATCGAGCCGAGGGGGCGATGCGCCGCAAGGCTGTGCGAGACGCAGAACGACAGGGCCTCGTCGACATGGGCCCGGCGCTCCGGGCTGAAGGCCTCCTGCCGGGGGAACCGCAGCCGGGCCACCGTCTGGTAGGGGCTCTCGTTCTCGCGCCATTCCGCGCTGGCATCCTCGACCGGCATCCGGTCGAGATCGGTGCAAAGCTGGACACGCACGTCGAACGTCGCGTCGTGGTCCCGAAGGTACCCCACCGTCGCCGTGCGCAGCGCGTCGGGATCCGTGCCGATCTCCACCGGAGCGTCCGCGAGGGCGCGCTGGGCAGGTCCCATAGGGACCACGGCGAGCTTGGCGATGTAGTCGCCGAAGCGGAGCGGCGCCTGCGAGAAGTAGGCCTCCGCCAGGGGATGGACCCGGGGGTGGCCGAAGAAGTCGAGCAGGGCGCTCCCCGCGCCCACGGCGTCGAGCGCCGCGTTCCCGGCCCGCGACACGCTTGAGATCGCCGCCTTGACCCCATCCGGGATCTGCGAGCCGTGCTCGAGCGCGCGGTGGTTCGCCAGGAACTGCGCGGCGGTCCCGGCGGCGAAGCGGTCGCCGCTGTCGAGCACGAAGTCCTGGGTCCGCTCCCTCGCATGCTCCGGCAGCATCGTGCCGGGCACGCCGATCACCTTGAACGCGAATCCGCGCTGGGTGGCGACCGCGTCGGAGGCGATCTCGCCGGGCACGTTGGCGAGCCGGGCCACCACGGGATAGCGCGCCTGCTCCGCGAACAGGCCCTGCCGCAGCCAGGGCGGCAGGTTCGGCAGGACCTCCAGTTCGCCGATAGCGGCGCCGTGCATCTTGCCGTGCGAGGCCCGCACCGGCCGGCCGAAGATCTCCAGGTTGCGGGCGTGCAGCCGCGTCTGCGAGGCGATGATCCGGTCGATCGTCGCCTCCTCGTCCGGCCCGACCGTCTCGACGGTGGCGCGGTAGCGAACATAGGGGAGGTCGGCCGGGTTCGGCGGGACGAAGCGCGCGCGGTCGCGGGCCTTCAGCCAGATGGCGGTATCGAGGATGACCACCGGCGCGACCGCCAGGGCTGCCGCAAGGGTGCGGCCGCGCCGCGGGTTCGCAGGCATGGCGCGCAGGCCCAGCAGACCGGCGTCGAGCAGGTCGCCCGCCACGCGCAGGCCGAGATGTCGCTCCGGCTCCGCGGCGGCCAGGATGGCCACGCCCGTGGCGATCTCGCGCAGCCCGTAGAGCTGGAGGGTGCCCTCGTGGCCCTGCAGCCCCGTCGCCCAGGCGACGCGGCGCGGGGCAAGGGTCTCGGCGAGGCCGAGGCCGATCCCGAACCAGGCCAGCCCGCGGGCCATCATGCGATCATCCATGGAAAACCCTGCTCCGCACCCCCGGTCCACAGTGGGCCAACCGGGCGGTCCCACTCCTGTTCCGGCCCGGAACTTCGTCGTACGGGGGCTGATTGGGCAGACAGGTGCGGACGCGAATCTGCCTCACCGCAAGGCGGCGATTCACCCTCTGACCGCAAGAGCGTTGGAAGCCCGAGCGCCTCTATGATCCTGAACCTGCAGCCCGTGCAGGTCGCGACGAACAGCGACGATGCCGAGAGCCAGCTCGTCTTCGCGGATGGTTTCCTCGTGGCCGTGCTCGTCCGCCTCTCGGATCAGCACGGCCTGGATGCGGGGAAGTGGTTCCTCGAAGCCGGCTTCGGCCCGGTGGAACCCGTCTGCCCGCCGGTTTTCCCGGATCTCGGCGCGGCACGGAACTGGATCCTGCGGCAGCTCACGGTTGATCCGTGAGCGGGTCAGACGCTGTTCGCAACCATCAGTTGAAATTGCCGAGCCAGCGCAGGGAGTGGCGCAAGCGCGCGGTGGCGTCACCCGCAAACCACAAGCCGTGCGCGAAGATGACTCGATCGGGCTTCAGCGCGACGAGCTGCGCCGCCGCATCCGCGGCCATGCGCCGGCGCAGCTTGATCACGAGGCGCAGATAGGGCGGCGGCTGCCCGTGGGGGGTGGTCATGCGGGCAAGCCGCAGGAGTGGGCGCAGCAGCACCGGCATCTTCGCGGGCTCCAGGTTGAGGACGAGATCGGTCAGGATCAACGTCCGGCTCGCCCCGTGGAAGAATCCCACCTCGCGGAAGGAGAGGCCGCCCGGCACGACGGTCTGGCGTAGATCCGCGGCCCAGTCCGGGGGGGGCCTGTCCTCCAGCACGCGGTCGATCCGCAGGCCGGAGCGGCGGACTTGCCCGCGCTGGCGCAGGTTCGGCGCCGCCCAGGTCAGCGCCTCCGGGCAACGGTCCTGCCACGCCTTCAGGTAGGTCCAGTGGGCGATGTTCGGCGCGACCAGATGGCGGATCGGCCCCAGGGCTGCGATGTCCCGGTGCAAGCGCGGCTCGTAGCGCGTCGGCGAGTGCAGCCAGATCGATCCGTCCCGAAGGCGGATGACTGTCATCCGCACCGGGAGGGGGATGCCGAGGGCGCGCAATGGCCCGCTATCCACGATCCAGACCCCGTCGGCCACGGGCTTGAGCACGTCGAGCGGGGGATAGGTAGCCTCTGACAAGGGCGGGGATCTCCGGTCTCAGGCCGGCGCCCGCGCGCGCCGGATTTGGCGCTACGGGAACGCCGGGGCCCCGCAGGGTTTCCCGGTTGGATCGCCGCATGGGTTGGGTCCCAGGGGCCAAATGCCAGGGGCCAAATCCCAGGGGCCAAGTCTTGGGAGCCGGGTCCGAGGGGCCGAGTTCCCGGCTGTATCGCCCCCGCTAAGCCCGCAGGCCGTCCGGCGTGACCGGGCCCGCCGGGAGGGCACGCAGAAGGGCGATCAACAGACCGCAGATCGTCAGCAGGTCGCAGGTCAGGCCGAAGACCGAGCCGACCAGCAGGTTGTGCCCGGCCCAGCACAGGGAGGCGCCGAGGAAGAGCAGGCGCATGGGCTGCGGTGCCGCGTGAAGGCGGGCGCCGGTCGCGAGCAGCGTACCGAGCGCGGCGCAGGCCGAGGGCCATCCGTTCCACGTCGCCACCGTCAGGCAGGCGGCCGCGCAGGTGCTCGCCGCGAACAGCGGGAGTACCCAGCCGCTCCGGCCCGGACGACCGATGCAGGTCAGCGAAACAAGGCTTTGCATCACCGAGATCGCGCACATTGCCGTGCCGGTGAGCGCCCCAAGGACCACGTAGTGGGCGCCGAAACAGGTTGCACAGGCGGCCGAGGCCAGCAGGATCCGGTCCCGCCGCGGCATGATGCCAGCTGTAAAGCCCAAGCACAGGCCCGCCGATCCGAACAGATCGAGATGCGCCGCGGCCGAAACGTACCAGAAATACAGACACTCGACCGGGTTCATCGTCAGCGCTCGACCGGCGCGGGGGGCGCCGTTTCTGTCGAAGGCGCTAGGTTCGCATGGTCATCAAATCGTTAACGGCGTTGCGGATGCCGCACAGGAGGGTGTCACCGTGGCCGTCCTGCCGATGGGCGTTCCACGGGAAGGCAGCTCGGCTGTGTGCAGGCCCCATTTCGCCGGGGTAAGAGCGGGCGGCGCGCGAGCCCTTCGCCTGCCCGATCCGATGAGCAGGCACTCCGTCGCGACGCGGTGGAGCACCATCAGACCCGCGCCGGTATCACACCATACAAGACAGAAAGTACTTCCTGTTTTCATCCAATTGTTCATGTATTAACATACATCAATGACTAGACCGGCGTTGAATACGGGGAACATTGCCCGTGGCGACCGGTTTTCGGGGCATCAAGCGGGCGCCGCCGCGGTCGGTCGGGCCGTTCTGCGCGCGTGTGGACCCGATATTCTGTGGCGTGACCTGATCACCTCATGCGGCTTCCGACGAACGACGACCCGCCTCCCGTGGCGGAACGCTTCCGGGACGTCATCCAGCACGCGCCGTTCCCCTGTGCGGGCGCCAAACCCGCCCCGTCACACGGGCAGATGAGGATGATGGTCGCTAACGACATTACTTCCGGTTGGGACGACACCCGTATCTTCCCGGCGCTGCTGGCCTTCATCTGCCGCTACCGCGCGCGGCCGAACCTGTTCCAGAGCTTCGTGGTCCTGTTCGAAGGGGCGTGCAGTCTCTTCGCAGAGGCCTTCGAAACGGCGCTCTGGGTGCGCGTCCAATCGTTCCCCGACAAGGACCGGTGCCTCGGTCAGGGCTACGACCCACGGTTCGCCCTGGATCCGGAAGATCCCCACTTCTCCTTGAGCCCCGGCGGCGACGCCTTCTTTGTCGTGGGGCTGCATCCCGCCGCGAGGCGTCGTGCCCGGCGCTTCGAAACCCCGGCCCTCGTCTTCAGCCTGCTCGATCAGTTCGCGCGCCTGCGTGCCTCGATCGTCGATCGCGCCGTCGCCTGGGCCGGTTCGCTTGACCCGATGCTTGCCCAGCACGGCGAGCAGTCGGCGGCCCGCCCGTTCAGCGGGCGCGGTGCCCGACGGCTGGACGTACGCGTACCGGCGCGGTTCCGGGGACGCCCCCTGGGACGCGCAGCAGGTGTCGAAGGATCTCGCCTATGGCGCCTTCGTGGCACGGCAGATGGATTGCTGAGGATCGGCCGATGACACGCTCCGAACCATTCCCCCAATCCGTGTTCCCGGAGGACGAAGCGGCGGTCCTGGCGCTCGCGCGCGCCGTCCGCGAGACCGGCTACAGCTTCACCACGGTGACGCCGGCCACCCACGCCCATGTCAACGCGCGGCCGCCCAACGCCGAGGCGAAGAGCCTGCGCGACGTGTTCGGCTGGAGCCGGCCGTTCCGGGCTGGATTGCTCCCCGAGCCGATCCTGCACCTCATGCGAAAGGCCGGCGCCGTCGTGGAGGACGGTCCGTTGCTGCGGCCCAAGCTCCGCTTCTCCAGCTTGGACGGCGAACTCTTCACCCACTCCGCCTACCCGCCCAGCGCCGCCGATGCGGTGTTCTTCGGCCCCGACACGATGCGCTTCGCCAACGCGGTGATCGCCCACCTCGAAGGCCGGACGAGCCCGGTGCGCCGGGCCGTCGACCTCGGTTGCGGCTCGGGCGCTGCCGGGATCTGCATCGCCAAGCGGGCGCCAGGGGCCGAGGTGGTGCTCGTCGACATCAACCCCGCCGCCATGCGGGCGGCCCGGGTGAACGCTCGGCTCGCCGGGACCGACGGCGTCGCCGTCCGCCGCAGCGACATGCTGCGCGACGTCGAGGGCCTATTCGATCTCATCGTGTCGAACCCGCCCTTCATGATCGACACCGCGGCCCGGGCCTACCGCCACGGTGGCGGCCCGCTCGGGGCCGGCCTGTCGCTCGCCGTGGCCGAGCAGGCGGTGGAACGCCTCGCCCCGGGCGGCAGCCTCGTCCTGTTCACCGGCGCGGCGATCGTCGAGGGCGAGGATCCGTTCCGCGATGCCGTGGCCGACCTCTGCGCCCGGACGGGCCTCGACTGGACCTACCGCGAGTTCGATCCGGACGAGTACGGCGAGGAACTGGCGACCGAGGCCTACGACGCGGTGGAGCGCCTCGCCCTGGTCGTTCTCACCGCCACGCGCCCGGGGATGCGGCCATGAGCGACGCGCTGCTGCACGATGCCCTGGCGGGCCTGACCGCGATCCCGAAGACGCTGCCCGGAAAATACCTCTGGGACGAGACCGGCTCGGACCTCTTCGACCAGATCTGCCACAGCGCCGATTACTACCCGACCGCGCAGGAGACGGCGCTCCTGCCCCGGGCTGCCGCCGAGGTGGCACGCACGGTCGAGCCGGGCGTCACCGTGGTCGAGTTCGGCAGCGGCGCGAGCCGCAAGATCCGAACCCTCCTCGACGCGCTGCCCGAGCCCGCCGCCTATGTCGCCATCGACATCTCGGGGGCGTATCTGGAGGCGGCGATCCGGCGGCTCGCACCGGATTATCCGGGCATCGCCATGGTGCCGGTCTGCGCCGATTATTCGAAGCCGGTGGCGTTGCCGGTCCAGGCCGGTCCAGGCGGGATCCTGGGCTTCTATCCGGGCACGAGCATCGGCAATTTCGATCCCACCGAAGCCGGCCTGTTCCTGGAGCGGGCGCGGGCCACGCTCGGGCCTAGCCTGTTCCTCGTGGGGGCCGACGGGACGACCGATCCCGAGCGCCTACACCGCGCCTACGGTGCCGCCGACGGGCTGATGGCGGCGTTCCACCGCAACATTCTGATCCGGCTCAACCGCGAATGCGGGGCGGATTTCGACTGCGATAACTTCCGGCACGAGATCCGGCTGCTGTCGGATCCGTTCCGCGTGGAGGCGCATCTGGTGGCGACCCAGCCCGGTACTTACCGGCTGGGCGGGCAGACCATCGAAGTCGCGGCCTCCGAGAGCATCCGGACCGACACCTCGCACAAGTACACGGCCGAGGCGTTCCAGGCGCTCGCGCGTGCGGCTGGCTGGCAACCACGCGCCCTCTGGCAGGCGGAGGGCGGGAGCTTCAACCTGCATCTGTTGCAGGCCGAGGCCTGATCCTGACGTCAGGCCATCTCGATCGGCGCGTGCTTGCCGTCGTGCGCGGACCCGGATTCGAGGCTCCGCGTCTCGGCCGCGTGCTGCTGATCCCGCGCCGGCGGCGGGTAATCCGCAAGCGAGCGCCAGGGGGCCGCCGGGACGCCCTGACGGAAGCCACCGGGCCTCAGGAACAGCCAGACAGCGACGGCCATCCACGGGATCACGAAGAAGGCGAAAGCGGCGAGCCCCATGGCGGGCCTCCGGGCTGGGGTGGCGATCCGGGAAAACGCCGCAGTGGTCGAGACGGATCCCGCTGCCGGGACGGCCATCAGAACCGGGCCACGAGACCGACGCCGCCGATCATGAGGGCGCCGCCGAGGATGCGCCACAGGCTCGCCGGGTGGACCTTGAAGCCGACAAGGCCAAAGTTGTCGAGCAGGATCGAGGTGACCACGCCCGCGGTCACGATCAGGCCGAGGAAGGCCGCGGCGCCGATCCGCTTGGACAGGTAGAGCTGCGCCGCCGTCAGGCCCGCGCTCATCAGGCCGCCGAGCCAGGCCCACCAGGGAACCTCGGCGAGGCGGTCCATCCCGGGAAGCCCGAACGTGCCGCTCACCACCATGATCACCGCGATGGTGACGATGCTGACCAGCAGGCTGACCACGCCGGCCAGGAGCGGCCGCCCGAAGGACTTGGCGAGGCCCGCGTTCTGGCCCGGCTCGACCGCGCTGGCGAGGCCGGCGAGCAGCGCGAAACCATAGAGGAACAGCATGCGACGATCCTGAATCGAACGGGGAGGGGCGTGCGGGCGGTCAGAACGCCGCCACCAGGGCGACGCCGACGAGCATCAGGACACCGCCCGCGATGCGCCAGCGACCGACCGGATGGCGCTCGAAGCCGACGAGTCCGTAGTGATCGAGGGCGATCGAGCCGACCACGCCCGCCGTGATCACGCAGCCCAGGAAGGGCGCGGCGCCGATCTGTTCCGATACGTAGAGCTGCGCCAACACGACGGCGGCGCCGAGGATGCCCCCGGGCCAAGCCCACCAGGGGACGGGGGTGGCCTGTTCGCTGGTCGACTGGCTCCGCAGCCGAACGACCACCATGACGCCGAAGAGGCAGACGATCGCGAGGACGAAGCAGAAGATCCCGGCCAGCATCGGCTGCCCCGTGGCCTTGGCCAGCGTTGCGTTCTGGCCGGGCTCGATGGCGTTCGCGACGCCGGCCAGCAAGGCAAGGCCGTAGAGATACCACATGGCGGCGTCCGGGTTGTCGCGGAGAGGAGCCGCCGGCGCGGACGGTCTGCTGCCAAACCCGCCGGGTTGGCGGATGACTGCATCACATCCGCCGCATGACCCGGGACAGATCGCCTCAGGCCGTCAGTGATGTCTGATGTAGAACGCGAATAGTCGTCTCGGGAAAGTTTTGCGCCCTCATGGTGTTTGCGTATGACAGCCAGGGGACCGGATGGACGCTCGCAGCCCGACAACGTCGCTGAGATCGCAGGATCATCCGGCGGAGCTGACGCTGCGTGGCATCGCCCTCGGTGCGGCGATCACGATCGTCTTCATGGCGGCCAACCTCTACATGGGGTTGAAGACCGGGATGACGTTCTCGTCGTCGATCCCGGCTGCGATGATCTCGATGGGCGCGTTCCGGCTGATGGGCGGCGCCGGCATCCTCGAGAACAACATCGTGCAGACGCAGGCCTCGGCCGCGGGCACGCTGTGCAACGTCATCCTGGCGCTTCCGGGCCTCGTCCTCGTCGGGCACTGGCACGGCTTCCCATTCTGGCAGACCACCGCCGTGTGCCTGCTTGGCGGCCTGCTCGGCGTCGCCTTCTCGATCCCCCTGCGCCGCGCCCTCGTGGCTGGCAGCGACCTTCCCTATCCGGAGGGGATCGCGGCGGCCGAGGTGCTTCGGACCGGCCAGGAGGAGGAGGGCGGCCACGGCCTGCGCGACTTGCTGGCGTCTGCAGGCGTCGCCGGTGCGATCGGATTCGCCACCACGGGGCTGAAGGTTTTGGGCGACGGCCTGAACGGCGCGATCAGCCTCGGCGGGGCCGCGTTTCGCACCGGCACAGGCTTCTCGCTGGCGCTGGTCGGCGTCGGCTACCTCGTGGGCATCGGCGCCTGCCTCGCGCTGCTCACGGGCGTCGTGATCGCCTGGGGGATCGCGGTGCCGGTGCTGACGGCGCTGTCGCCCGACCCTGCCAAGTCGGCCGGGGCGGCCGCCGAGGCGGTCTGGTCCGATCAGGTCCGGCTGATGGGGGCCGGCATCATCGCGGTGGGCGGCCTGTGGACGGTGGGATCGCTCGCGAAGCCGATCCTGGGCAGCATCCGTGCGGCCCTCTCCGGCGCCGGCGGCCTCGGCAAGGATCATCCCCGCGAGGAACGCGACCTGCCGATCACCTGGGTCGCCGCCGCCACGCTGGCGCTCGGCGTGCCGCTGGCGGGCTTGTTCTGGTTCTTTGCCAAGCCGGCCGATCTCGGCGGCCTGCTGATCGTGCTGGCTCTGGCCGCGACGCTGTTCACGGTGCTGTTCGGCTTCCTGATGGCAGCGGCCTGCGGTTACCTCGCGGGTCTCCTCGGCTCGTCGTCGAGCCCGATCTCCGGGATCGGGATCCTGACCACGATGGCGACCGCTTTGCTGCTGCCGCTGATCCTCGACCATTCCGCCGGGCCGGAGGGCGACCGGTTCGTCACCGGCATGACCCTGCTGCTGACCTCCGTCATCGTAACCACCTCCTCGATCGCCAACGACAACCTGCAGGATCTGAAGACCGGGCAGGTGCTCGGGGCCACGCCCTGGCACCAGCAGGTCGCGCTGATCCTCGGCGTCGGGATCGGGGCCGTGGTGATCGCCCCGATCCTGTCGCTGCTCTACGAGGCCTACGGCTTCGTCGGGGCGCCTTTGCGCGAGGGGCAGGATGCCGCGAGCGCCATGCCGGCGCCCCAGGCTGCCCTGATGACCCAGATCGCCAGCGGCATCGTCCACAGCGCGTTGCCCTGGCGCATGGTGCTGATCGGGGCCGGGCTCGGCGTGGTGCTGGTCGCCGCCGAGACATGGCTGAAGCGGCGCGACTTCACCTTCCCGGCGCTGACCGTCGGGATCGGCATGTACTTGCCGCTCTCCGTCGAGATGACGATCGCCATCGGCGGCATCCTCGGCTGGGTGGCCGAGCGCCGGCTGCGTGCCCGGGTGGGCGGCCGGGATGTCGATCGAGCGGTCGGCGCCGCCCGGCGCCGCGGCGTCCTGCTGGCCTCGGGCTTCCTCGTGGGAGAGAGCTGCGTCGGCGTGCTGCTCGCCGGCGCCGATCTCCTGGCCGGGCACAGCGCGGCGCTCGCCATCGCCGGCAAGGGTTTCGCCCCCTACGCGACCGGACTCGGCCTCGCGGTCTTCTTGGGCGCCCTCGCGGTCTACCTGCGGCTGGTCTCGACCCCCGGCCGTCCTCGGCCAGAGACGTGAGCATGGACGCGCCCCAGGACCGACGATTTCCCCTGAGCGCCGGAATCCTGTTCGGGCTCGGCCTCGGCGGCTTCTTCGACGGGATCGTGCTGCATCAGATCCTGCAATGGCACCACATGGTAAGCAGCTGGTACCCGATCGACTCGATGGCGAATCTCGAGCTCAACACCCTGTGGGACGGGATCTTCCACAGCACGACCTACGTGTTCGTCGTGCTCGGGCTGTTCATCCTGTGGCGCGCGGCCCATCGCGGGCATCTGTTCTGGTCGAGCAAGCTGCTCGCCGGATCTCTGCTGATCGGCTGGGGCCTGTTCAATACGGTCGAGGGTCTGATCGACCACGAGATCCTGGGCGTCCACCACGTCAACGAGCCGATGCCGCGGGATCAGTGGATCTACTGGGATCTCGGCTTCCTGCTGTGGGGCGCCGCCATGCTGGCCGTCGGCTGGCTGCTGGTCCGGGCTGGCCGGGCGGAACAGGCCGCCCGGATCCTGGCGTGAGGTCGGGCACGGGTCTTCGGCCGGTCCTGCCCTGGCTGGTCCTGGCGGCCGGCCTGATCTGCGCCACCCTGCCGGCCTGGGGGCCGCTGATCTTCGGCACCGCCCTGACGCTCGACGATCTCCTCAGCCTGCGCTGCCGGCCCTGGTGACGGGCGAGGCCGCCTGACCGGCGAGACCGTAGCGTGCTGCGAAGTCTTCGGCGGCCATCGGCCGGCCGAACAGGTAGCCCTGCGCCTCCTGGCAGCCCTTGGCGAGCAGCCGGCGCTGCTGCTCCTGGGTCTCAACGCCCTCGGCGATCACCGTCAGGCCGAAGCTGCGGCCGAGGGCGATCACCGCCCGCACGATCGCCGCGTCCCGCGGATCCTCGCACAGGCCGTTCACGAAACCCCGGTCGATCTTCAGCCGCGTCAGGGGGAAGTTCTTGAGCAGGCTGAGGGAGGCGTAGCCCGTGCCGTAATCGTCGAAGGCGATGCCCACCCCCATGGTCCGCAGCGCCTGGAGGGCGGTGTCCACCTGCGGATCATGGCGCAGGATGATGGTCTCGGTGATCTCAAGCTCCAGGGCCTCCGGCGGCAGACCGGTCTGGGCGAGAACCGTCGCGACCCGGGCGGCGAGATCCCCGCCGCGGAACTGCGCCGCAAACAGGTTCACGCCGATCCGGAACGGGTGCAGGCCGCGGGCCCGCCAGGCCTGGGCCTGGGCGCAGGCCGTGCGCAGCACCCAGTCGCCGATTCCGGCCGCGTCGGGGCTGTTGTCGAGCACGTCCAGGAACGCGGCCGGCGGCATCAGCCCGTGCTCGGGATGCTGCCAGCGGATCAGCGCCTCGGCCCCCACGAGCGCGCCGTCGGAGAGGCGCACCTGCGGCTGGTAGTGAAGGACGAACTCCTCCCGCAGGACCGCACGGCGCAGTCCCTCGCGGCAGGCGCGCTCGCGCTGGAGGGCTTCGCGCAGCTCCGGGGTGAACAGGCGGTGCTGCCCCCGCCCACGGGCCTTTGCGTCATAAAGGGCGGCGTCCGCGCAGGCCAGGAGTTCGCCCTCCTCGGTCGCGTGCGAGGGGCTGAGCGCGATACCGGCGCTGGCGCCGAGATGCATCACCAGCCCGTCGATCCGGTAGGGCTCGGCCAGGACGCGCAACGCCGCCTCGGCCGCTGCGACCGCCATGAGCGGGTCGCCGAGGCCGGGCAGCACGATGGCGAACTCGTCGCCTCCGAACCGGGCCGCGGTGCCGTCCAGACCGGCACAGGCCCGCAGGCGCTCCGCCGTCATCTTGAGCACCGCGTCGCCCACGGCGTGGCCGTGCGCGTCGTTGACCTCCTTGAAGCCGTCGAGATCGAACATCAGCACGGCCGCCGGCTCGGCCTGCGTCAGGGCCGCCTCGATCCGGCCGCGCAGCACCAGCCGGTTGGGCAACTCGGTCAGCGGATCGAGATGGGCGAGGCGGAACAGCCGCTCCTCGATGGCCCAGCGCTGGCTGACGTCGCGCATGATCGCGCCGTAGGCCGGCTGGCCGTTCTCGTGCCACGTGGACAGAGACAGCTCCACCGGGAATTCCCGGCCGTCGCGATGCTCCGCGGTCAGCTCCACGGTGCGCCCGGTCAGGCGCTCTGCCGACCCGTGCGCGAGCCGGCGCAGCAGACCTTCGCTGCCGCCGGCCATGCGGTCCGGGATCAGGGTGGCGATGGGCTGCCCCAGGATCTGCGGCCCGGTATGCCCGAACATCCGCTCGGCCCCCGCGCTCCAGAAGCGCACCAGGCCCTGCGCGTCCGCGCAGACGATGGCGTCGGGGGAGGTATCGGCGATGCGCTCGAACCGGGCCTGGAAGGCCCGGCGCCCGGCCTCGGCGCGGCGCAACTCGATTTGGCCGCTCATGAAGCGCGCGAAATCGCTGAGGATCTGCTGGTCCTGATCGGTGAAGGCCGCCCGTGGCTCGGGCGCCGTGACACAGAGCGTGCCTACGGCATGACCCGCGCGGGTGCGGAGCGCGACGCCGGCGTAGAAACGGATGAAGGGCGGCCCGAGGACCAGGGGGTTGTCGCAGAAACGCACGTCGCGCTGCGTGTCGCAGACGACGAAGGGGGCGTCCTGCCTGATCGTCCAATCGCAGAGGGCGATCGAGCGGGCGGTCTCGTCGAGGTCCAGCCCGAACCGGGCGTGGAAAACTTGGCGATCGCGATCGAGGAAGGAGGCGAACGCTGTGGGCGTTCCGAGCACGCGGGCGGTGATCTCGACCATGTAGGAGATCGTCGCGTCGGGCTCGGCATCGAGCATGTCGAGCTCGGCCAGCGCCTGAAGTCGGGCTTCCTCGTCGGCGTTCAGCGCCGGAATCGACATGCGGCGCCTCCCGATCCGAGCGCACCCGATCGACAGCGTCGAAGGCAGTCAAGAGACGTTCGAAAGCGCATAGGGCGTAATGTCGCGGTAGTTACGGGATATGACCGGTGAAATTTCGTTCGGGCGATTTCCCCTATATTTGCTCCCGCCGCTTACTGAACTGATAATAAGGCCGCTTAAGTCAGACATCAGACGAATGCCCGTGCGACAACGTCCGCGGATCCCGGCGCAGCGCTGTCAGGCGCGGACCGCGTCCTCGCCCTCACCGAGCAGCGTCCGGGTGAAGCGCCGGGTCCGCGGATCCTCCGGCCGGCCGAAGAGATCGGCGGGCGATCCCCGCTCCACGATCGTGCCGGCCTCCAGGAACACCACGGTATCGGCGACGCGGCGCGCGAGGCGTAAATCGTGGGTGGCCATCAGCATGGTCATGCCCTCGCCCGCCAGCCCGGCCAGCACGTCCACCACCTCGGCGGCGAGTTCCGGATCGAGGGCCGAGGTCGGCTCGTCGCAGAGCAGCAGGCGCGGGGAGGGCGCGAGCGCCCGGGCGATGGCGACCCGCTGCTGCTGGCCGCCCGACAGGCTGGCGGGCCAGTCCGCCGCCTTGTGGGCGAGGCCGACGCGCTCCAGCAGGTCCAGCGCCCGGGTGCGTGCCTTGGCCGGCGGCCATTTCGCCACGGTGACGAGCCCCTCCATGACGTTCTCGACCACGGTGCGGTGGGGAAAGAGCTGGAAGTTCTGGAACACCATGCCGGTCTGGCGCCGCACGGCGAGCACGTCCCGCCGGGCGGGCGGATGTCCCGGTCGGAAGGCGAGGTGGGTCTCGCCCAGGGTGAGCGTGCCGGCCTGCGGGACCTCCAGCAGGTTCGCGCAGCGCAGGAGCGTGGACTTGCCCGAGCCCGACGGGCCGATCAGCGCCGTCACCTGCCCTTCCGGAATGTCGAGGTCGATGGCCCGCAGCACCGGGTTGGCGCCAAAACTTTTCTCGATGGCCGACAGGGCGATCACGCGCGCGCCTCCAGATAGCCGCCGTAGCGCCCGAGGCGCCGTTCCAGAAGCGTCTGGAGACCGGACAGGAGCGTGGACAGGACGAGATAGATCAGGGCGGCCTCGGTGTAGAGGATCAGCGGCTCGTAGGTGACCGCGACGATGCGCTGGGCCGCCTGGAACAGCTCGGGCACCGTGATGGCGGCGGCGAGGGAGGTATCCTTCACGAGGGCGATGAAGGTGTTGGCCAGCGACGGCACCGCCACCCGCGCCGCCTGCGGCAGGATCGTGCGGCGCAGGGTCTGGGTCGGGTCCATGCCGATCGCGTAGGAGGCCTCCCACTGGCCCTTCGGGATGGAGGCGATGGCGGCGCGGATGATCTCGGACGTGTAGGCGCCGACGTTGAGCGTGAACCCGATTACCGCGGCCGGGAAGGCGTCGATCAGGATGCCGGCGCTCGGCAGGCCGTAGAAGATCACGAAGAGCTGGACGAGGAGCGGGGTCCCGCGAAAAATCCACACGTAGAGCCACGCCAGCGCCGCCAGGGGGCGGGGGGCGAACAGGCGCACAAGGGCGGTCCCGAGCCCGAGGGCCAGCCCCAGCGCGAAGGCGATCAGCGTCAGCGGAACGGTGAAGCGCAAGCCCGCGACGAGCAGCGGCTCGAGCGACTGGAGCATGAGGTCGAGCCAATGCGGCACGGGTCGGCGTCTCCTTTCGGGGGAACGGGGTTCTTTACACAGGTGTATCGGAGAAAGGGCCGGAACCGCGTGTCACCCCCCTCCGCATCGGGGCGACACAGGTTCGAGGCACGCGATTGATGACCGAGCGCGACCGGCCCCCTCTCCCGAGCGGGAGAGGGTTGGGGTGAGGGACGAGAAGGTTCAGGATTGAGCCCGCCATCGACGCACCAACAGGGCGCGCCTGATCCTCAAAGACCTGATCCCTCACCCTGTCCCTCTCCCGCTCAGGAGAGGGGTCCCGCGCCTTATCCTGCCGCCGTTGCCCCCGCACGAGGCGTGAACCCGGTACCTTTTGCGGGAGAGGGAGAAGCACTGATGCTTCCGCCTTATTATCGGCGGCCCGAGGCGGCGTGACCCGATGCGGGCGGCCCTCCCTCTCGGAAAGTCTATTTCGACACGTCCGCCCCGAAATACTTCTGCGCGATTGTCGCGTAGCTGCCGTCGGCCTTGATCTCCGCGAGGGCCTTGTCGAGGGCGGCCTTTAGCGCGGGGTTGTTCTTGCGCAGGATGATCCCGGAGGCGTCCGCATCGGCCTGCTCGGCGGCGATCTTCACCGGGGCGTTCGGCTTCTGCTTGCGGAAGTCGAGGAACGACAGGCTGTCGTTGACCGTGGCGTCGGCCCGCCCGGTGATCACCAGCTGCACCGACTGGTCGAACCCGTCCGTGCCGATGAGCTGCGCCCCGGACTGCTCGGCCAAGCGGGCGAAGTTGCTGGTCAGGCTCTGGGCGGCCTTCTTGCCCTTCAGGTCGGCGAAGGATTTGATGTCGGTCCGGTCGGCCTTCGTGATCAGCACGGCGCGGGAGCGGATATAGGGCTCCGAGAAGTCGAACTTCGCCTGCCGCTCCTTGGTGATGCCGACTTGGTTGATCACCACGTCGTAGCGCCCGCCATCGAGCCCCGCGATCAGCCCGTCCCACTTGCCTTCGAGGAATTGCGGCGTGACGCCGAGCTTCTCGGCGACCTTGCGGCCGATTTCCACGTCGAAGCCAGTCAGCGCCCCGGAGGCATCGTGGAAGGTGAAGGGCGCGTAGGTGCCCTCGGTGCCGATGCGCAGGGTCTTGGCGGCCCGGATCGTGTCGAGATCGTCGGCCCGGGCGGGGGCGCCCAGAAGGAGAGCCGAGACCGCCAGCACCGCGGCCAGACCGGTCGAGAAAAGTCGCATCCGAAACTACCTCACGCCGATAACAATGTTCTCATGCGGTCGCCGAAGTCGATCCCGGCTCCGCATGCGCATTTCGTCAATGAATCGAGTCGGGGCGTCAAGGCAAGGGAACGGATCAATCGCCACGAATCCACGTTCCGTTGCGTCCGTCTCCTCCGGTCGTGACGGCATTGTTCTGGGTCATAGGCTGAAACTAAGCGGGTCATCCTGTTACATCGGCGGCTCCGCCCCACGACGATGTCGCGCGGCGGTCGTGATAGGAGGCGGCCCGCTCCGATTGTCTGATGATTCGCGGGGCGGAGCCCCTGGCTTCCCGGCAGAAGGACCGCCCATGACCTCGTTCGCCCAACCCTACCGCGGTGTCTTCCCGGTCGCCCCCACGGTGTTCGACGCCTCCGGCGCCCTCGACCTCGACGGTCAGCGCCGGGCGATCGACTTCATGATCGATGCGGGCAGCACCGGCATCTGCATCCTCGCGAACTTCTCCGAGCAGTTCGTGCTCACCGACGACGAGCGCGAGCGCGTCATGCACGCCGTGCTGGACCACGTGGCCGGTCGCGTGGCGGTGATCGTCACCACCACGCACTTCGCCACGCAGGTCTGCGCCGAGCGCTCGCGCCGGGCGGAGGCAGCCGGGGCCAGCATGGTCATGATCATGCCGCCCTATCACGGCGCCACGATCCGCGTGCCGGAGATCGGCATCTACGACTTCTTCCGCGCCGTCTCGGACGCGATCTCGATCCCGATCATGATCCAGGACGCGCCGGTTTCGGGCACGCCGCTCTCGGCCGCGTTCCTGGCGCGGATGGCGCGGGAGATCGCCAACGTCTCGTATTTCAAGATCGAGACCGCCCAGGCAGCCGCGAAGCTGCGCGAGCTGATCGCGCTCGGCGGCGATGCCGTGGTCGGCCCCTGGGACGGCGAGGAGGCGATCACGCTGATGGCCGATCTCGATGCCGGCGCCACCGGGGCGATGACCGGCGGTGCCTATCCGGACGGGATACGCCAGATCACCGACGCCTACGCGGCCGGCCGCCGGGAGGAGGCGCTGGACGCCTACGCGCGCTGGCTGCCTCTGATCAACTACGAGAACCGGCAATGCGGGCTGCTCGCCTGCAAGGCGCTGATGCAGGAGGGCGGCGTGATCGCCCACGAGACGGCGCGCCTGCCGCTCCAGCCGCTCCACCCGGCGACCCGCGCCGGCTTGATCGAGCTCGCCCGGCGGAACGACGCGCTGGTGCTGCGCTGGGGGCGGTGAGATTCATTGATGGCGGACGCGCAGCGGCCTGACAGGCGCGCCGCTTTCTCCTCACTATCATCCCGCAACATTGCTGGATGCGGCGCTCCCTCCCCCTCTGCGGGGGAGGGTGGCCCCCGAAAGGGGGGCGGGAGAGGGGAGCGACGGTGCAGAACCAAGCTCTACCCTCCATGAAGGTCGCGCCACATTCGAAAGCCGCGTCCCCTCTCCCGACCCCTGCTGACGCAGGGGCCAATCTCCCCCGGAGAAGCTTGCGGTTTCACAGATCGTGCGCTGCAACTCGGCCGCAGGACGGAGCGCGGGTCCCCTCTCCCGTGCGGGAGAGGGACAGGGTGAGGGATCAGGTCTTTCAGGATTAAGCTCGCCCTGTCGGCGCATCGATGGCGCGCTCCATCCTGAGCGTTCTCGTCCCTCACCCCAACCCTCTCCCGCTCGGGAGAGGGGGCCTGTTGCGCGCTGTCGCCAGCGTCGATGTTCGCTGGAGATGTGTGCATCCGTAGCTCAGAGGGAGGGGGAGATACGGAGCCCTTCGTGCCCGTTCACGATGGAGATGTGTGGATCTACAAGCCCTACAAGCGGGGCGAGGGGAGCCCTGCTCTCACGCCGTGCCTGAGCTCCGGTCGGTTCGCCCTTTTCAACCCAACACGGCCGACAGGCGCTCCACCGCCTCCCGGGCCAAAGCCGGGCTGATGGCGAAGCAGATCCGCACCAGCCCTTCGCCCTCCGGCCCGAAGGCGGTGCCGGGGGCGACCCCGACCTTGGCCTCCCGCAGCAGGCGGAGTGCGAGGTCGAGGCTCGGCTCGTCGCCGCCCATCCGGGCCATCAGGTAGAAGGCCCCGTCGGGCGGCGCCACGGTGACGCCGGGCAGCCGGGACAGGCCGTCCACCAGGATCGCCCGGGCCTCGGCGCAGCGGTCGACCATGGTGCGGATGAAGCCGTCGCCCTCGTTCAGCGCCGCGATGCAGGCGTGCTGCACGAAGGTCGAGATCGAGGTGGTGCTATACTGCCCGAGTTTGGCGAAGGTCGGCGCCAACCCGCGCGGATAGATGACCCAACCGGCCCGCCAGCCGGTCATGGCCCAGTTCTTCGAGAAGGTGTTGGTCACGATCAGCCGATCGTCCGGCTCGCAGATCTGCAGGAACGATGGGGCGATCCGGTTGCCGTAGGTGAAGTGCGCGTAGACCTCGTCCGACAGGATCCAGAGGCCCCGGGCGCGGGCGAGGTCGCGCAGGGCCGTCATCTCGGCGAGCGGCATGGTCCAGCCCGTCGGGTTCGAGGGCGAGTTGATCATGATCACCCGCGTGCGGGGCGTCAGCGCCGCCTCGATATCGGCGAGCGGCAGGGCGAAGCGCCCGTCCGCCTGCCGCCGGTAGGGCACCGCCACCGGCACGCCGCCGGCGATGCGCACGGCCTCGCGCAGGTTCGGCCAGGCCGGGGAGGGGATGATGATCTCGTCGCCCGGCTCCAGCAGCACCTGGGCGGCCTGCATGATCGCGTTCATGCCGCCGGCCGTGACGGCGAACCGGTCGGGCGGGATCTCAACGCCCCAATGGCGGGCGTGATAGGCGCCGAGCGCCTCGCGCAGGGCCGGCAGGCCGAGCGAGGTCGTGTAGCGGGTATGCCCGGCCAGCATCGCCCGGTGCGCGGCCTCGATGATGAAGGGCGGCGTCGGCAGGTCGCCCTCGCCGATCCAGAGCTTCACCACCTCCGGGTCGTCGCGCCCGCGATCCGCCACGAGGCCGATCTGGCTCGTCCCGATACCGCGGATGCGGTCCGACAGGAGCGCGGCGAGATCGACCGGAGCGGCTTCAACAGGGGAATCGGCCATGGGGCGCGGGGGCTCTCGTGGTGTCCGGGCGCGGGCGACGCGGGGCGCATCGCAGCCCTTTGGCCCGATGCGGCGCCGTGCCGGCAGCGTCCCGATCGTGGGGTAGGGGCTGACCCTGCCGCGTTCCGGACCACGCGTCCAGACCTTCGGTTGACCCTGCGTAGCCCAGCGGCCCAGGCCGACACGTAGAAGTTATCGTCTTTTCAGAAATTTCTGAAATTACTATACAGCGAATCGCCAACGCTTGGCTGGAGGCCTGCCGTGCTCGCCCATCTCGATCCGCTGATCCTCGCCCGCATGCAGTTCGGGTTCACGGTGGCGTTCCACATCGTGTTCCCGTCCTTCTCGATCGGGCTGGCGAGCTACCTCGCTGTGCTGGAGGGCCTGTGGCTCGCCACCGGACGGCAGGTCTACATGGACCTGTTTCGCTACTGGCTGAAGATCTTCGCCATCGCCTTCGCGATGGGTGTCGTGTCGGGGCTGGTGATGTCCTACCAGTTCGGGACCAACTGGTCGGTCTTCTCCGACAAGACCGGGCCGGTGCTTGGGCCCATGATGGCCTACGAGGTGCTGTCGGCCTTCTTCCTGGAGGCCGGATTCCTCGGGGTGATGCTGTTCGGCATGACGAAGGTCGGCCCGCGGCTCCACTTCGCCGCGACCCTGATGGTGGCGCTCGGCACCTTCTTCTCGGCCTTCTGGATCCTGTCGGTGAACTCGTGGATGCAGACGCCCGCCGGCTACGGCACCAACCCACAAGGCCAGTTCGTGCCGCTCGACTGGTGGGCGGTGGTGTTCAACCCGTCCTTCCCGTTCCGCCTCGTCCACATGGTGCTGGCCGCCTACCTCACGACGTCCCTGGTGGTCGGCGCGGTCGGCGCGTGGCACCTGCTGCGCGACCGGACCAACCCGGCCGCCCGGACGATGTTCTCGATGGCGATGTGGATGGCGGCCCTGGTGGCCCCCGCCCAGATCCTGGCCGGCGACGCGCACGGGCTCAACACCCTGGAGCACCAGCCCGCCAAGGTCATGGCCATGGAGGGCCATTACCAGAGCCACCCCGACGGGGCACCGCTCGTCCTGTTCGGCCTGCCCGATCAGGAGGCCGGCACGGTCCGCTACGCGGTGGAGATCCCGAAGCTGTCTTCGCTGGTGCTGAAGCACGCCCTCGACGCGCCGCTCGCCGGCCTCGACAGCCTGCCGCGGAAGGACTGGCCGCCGGTGCCGATCGTGTTCTGGTCGTTCCGGGTGATGGTCGGCCTGGGGATGCTGATGCTCCTGCTGGGCTGCCTCAGCCTGCTCGCCCGCTTCAAGGGCCGGCTCTACGCCTGGGCGCCCCTGCACCGCTTCGCCGTCGCCATGGGACCGGCCGGCTTCGTGGCGGTGCTGGCCGGCTGGATCACCACCGAGGTCGGGCGCCAGCCCTACACGGTCTACGGCCTGCTGCGCACGGCGGACTCGGCCTCGCCGCTCGCCGGGCCGGCGGTCGCCGCCTCGCTGACCGCCTTCGTGGTGATCTACTTCTCGGTGTTCGCCATGGGGACGCTCTACATCCTGCGCCTCATGGCCAAGCCCCCGGAGGCCGGTGAGCCCGGGCTCCAGCCGGGCGCGCCGATCCGCACCGCGGGCATCACGCCCGCCCCCGCGGTCGATCCCGACCGCCATCTCCAGCCGGCCGAGTGAGGCAGCCATGCTGTACAGCGTCGATCTGACCGTGGTCTGGGCGTTCGTGATCGCCTTCGCGGTCTTCGCCTACATCGTCATGGATGGCTTCGATCTCGGCATCGGCATCCTGTTCCCGACCCTGCGGCCGGGGCCCGAGCGCGACACCGCCATGAACTCCATCGCCCCGGTCTGGGACGGCAACGAGACCTGGCTGGTGATGGGCGGGGGCGGGCTGTTCGCGGCCTTCCCGCTCGCCTACGCGGTCATCCTGCCGGCCCTTTACGCGCCGATCACCGCGATGCTGCTCGGGCTGATCTTCCGGGGCGTGGCCTTCGAGTTCCGCTGGCGCGATCCCGGCCACCGGGCCGTCTGGGACGTGGCCTTCACGGTCGGCTCGGTGGTGGCGGCCCTGGCCCAGGGGATTACCCTGGGGGCGCTGCTTCAGGGCATCACTGTCGAAGGCCGGGCCTATGCCGGCGGCTGGTGGGACTGGCTGACGCCATTCAGCCTGCTGGTCGGCGTGAGCCTCGCGGTCGCCTACGCGCTGCTCGGGGCCACGTGGCTGGTGATGCGCACCGAGGGCCTGCTCCAGCTTCAGGCCCGGCGCCTCGCCCAACGCCTCACCGTCGGGACCGTCGCGGCGATCGCTCTGGTGAGTGCCGCCACCCTGTTCCTCCAGGGGCGCTATTTCGAGCGCTGGCTCGCGATGCCGAACGTGCTCGTCACCGCGCAGGTGCCGCTCCTCGTGGCGCTCGCCGCCTATGCCCTGTGGCGGACCCTGCGGGACGGCGCCGAGCGGGCCCCCTTCCTGATCGCGCTCGGACTGTTCGCCCTGTCGTTCTTAGGGCTCGGTATCAGCATCTTCCCCGATATCGTGCCGGGGCGGATCACCATCTGGCAGGCCGCCGCCCCCGAGGCGAGCCAGATCTTCATGCTGGTCGGCGCCGTGGTGCTGGTCCCGATCATCCTGGCCTACACCGCCTACTCGTACTGGGTGTTTCGGGGTAAGGTCGACACGCACGGGTATCACTGATGGCCCCCGCCTCGCCGCTGCTCCTGTGGAAGCGCCTCGCCTGGTTCGTGGCGATCTGGGCGCTCAGCATCGTGGCCCTTGGACTGGTCGCGACGCTGCTCCGGTTCTGGCTCAGGACCTGATAGATATCCGGACAACTCCGGCCCCGCCGGATCCAGGCCCCGTCGGAACGCCCCGTGCAACTGCCCCCCCTCGTCCAGACCTTCGTGCTCCATTTCGGCGAGATGGGCTCCCGGTGGGGCATCAACCGGACGGTGGGGCAGATCTACGCCGTGCTGTTCGTGGCGGAGCGACCGCTCAACGCCGACGAGATCGTCGAGCGGCTCGGCGTGTCGCGCTCCAATGTGAGCATGGGCCTGAAGGAGCTGCAGGCCTGGAACCTCGTGCGCCTGCAGCACAGGCCCGGGGACCGGCGGGACTACTTCGCCACCCCCGAGGATGTCTGGCAGATCGTCCGCACCCTGGTCGAGGAGCGCAAGAAGCGCGAGATCGACCCGACTTTGACGCTCCTGCGCGAGCTGCTGATGCAGGAGGTCGGGACCGAGGCCGAGCGTCACGCCCAGGCGCGCCTCGGGGAGATGCACGACTTGTTCGAGCTGTTCACCGGCTGGTACGACGACATGCGCCGGCTTGAGACCGACCGTCTCATCCAGCTCCTCACCCTCGGCGCGAAGGTCCAGAAGGTGCTGGAGATGAAGGATCGGCTGACCCGCCTCGGAGGCCGGGGCGACAAGCGCGACTGAGGTGCCCGATTCCGTGGTGCCGGGACTGATTCTCCGGCTCGGATCGTCCCGCGATCAGAATCGGGCTTGGGCCAACCCGTCCCGGTAAAGGGTTACGAGGCTCACTCCGACATGCTCGATATGGGCACGCAGGACCGCCACGGCCGCGTCGATCTTCCCCAATTTGCACAGGTGCAGGATCTCCGTGTGCTCCCGCTGCGCGCGCGCGATGTCGCCGGAGGCCGTGAGCTGGAGGCGCGTCGGACGGTCGCAATCCTGTAGCAGCCCCGACACGATCGTGAGCGAGCGCGGCCGGTCCGCGTGCCGCAGCAGGTCGTAGTGGAAGCGGCGGTTCAACTCGCCCCAGCGCAGGATTTCGCCATCGCTCAGCGCCTCGCCATACGTTTTCAGCAGGTCGGCGAGATCCTGAAAATCATCATCCGTCAGGTGGGGCGCCGACAAAGCCAGAAGCTGCGGCTCGAGCTGAACGCGCAACCGGAAGATATCTTCCACCTCCTCAAGGGAGAGACCCGACACCACAGCCCCGCGATGGGGCACGATCTTGACCAAGTTGGCGGCTTCGAGTTGCAGGAGCGCTTCCCGGACCGGGATCCGGCTGATCCCGAATTCCTCGGCCAGCGCATCCTGACGGAGCTGCACGCCCGGGCGCAGTTCCCCGTTGAGGATCCGCTGCCGCAGGGAGTCGGCCACGGCCGCCGCCACCGTCTTGTGGCGCAACCGGTCAGGCACACGACGTCCAGGGACCGCAGCGAACATCGAAGCCTCGGTTAGATGGTATACATTTATACGTAGCATCTCACTGCAAGAAAGTCTCGCTACTGCAACTTGAACCTTCGTACGCGGAAACGTCAGGTTGTCGCAGTCGCGCAAGTTGAACCTCAGGGGGCGCAGCTCGCGCCTGATTCTCTATTTTATGGGAATGGGCGGGGATAATCGGGATGCTGAAAACGCGTTCTGGCAGGTCATTTATGGTCGTGCCGATATGAACGCAGGACAAACTATGCCTCATTCCGAGTCTTTCACGGCTGTAACGGTCTCATGCGAGGGTCTAATCCACAGGCGTCGTCCTCGCCCTAAAGCACGTTAGGTTGTCTCTGCAGTGAGCGTAGGATGCTGCTCGTGGGAGTTGTAGGGATCCGACCAGGGTGCATGGGCGAGACTCTGCACAAGATGCGCCATGAGGGTGGTGACGCGTGCCGGGCGCGGATCGCCGGGGGGTGTCACCAGATGCAGGGCGATCGGGGGTGGTGACCAATCGGGCAGGCACCGTTCGAGCCGACCGGCTTGCAGGTCGTCCCAGATCATAAAATCGGGCTGCAGCGCGAGGCCGAGCCCGGCGCGGAGCGCCGGCGCCAGGGCCTCGGCGTTGTTGGCTCGCAACGGTCCCCCGGGGACGATGATGGCTTCGGTGCCGGCCGCATCCCGAAACCGCCAGCGGTCCGGCGTCGGCAGGTAGGCGTAGCCGAGGCAGTTGTGCCGGGCGAGGTCGTCCGGATGGTCCGGCCGGCCGTGCCGGTCGAGATAGGCGGGCGTGGCCACCAGGGAGCGGCGGATGGCGCAAAGCCGCCGGGCCCGCAGCGACGAATCCGGCAGTGCCGCGATGCGCAGCCCGATATCGAAGCCCCCGCCCACGAGATCGACGACCGCATCCGAAAGATGCAGGTCCACCGAGACGGCCGGGTGGGTGCGGAGGAAGTCCGGTAGCAGCGGCGCCACGTGCATCACCCCGAAGGTCATCGGCGCGGCGAGCCGGACCAGCCCGCGCGGCTCCGCAGCGCCCGCGATGGCCAGCGCCTCGGCCGCCTCGCCCTCCGCCAGGATGCGCGCGGCGCTCGCCCGGGCGTTCTGCCCGGCCTCGGTCAGCGCGAGCTTGCGCGAGGTCCGGTTGAAAAGCCGCGCGCCGATCCGGGCCTCGAGCCGCCCGACCGCCTTGGAGACCGTACCCTTCGAGAGGCCGAGATCGTCCGCGGCCCGGCCGAAGGAGCCGGTCTCCACCACCTTGGCGAATACCGCCCAGGCCTCGAAATCGGGCAGTCGCATGGGTCAGATCCGGAAACGATGCGTTTCCAGCGTTTCTATTTTCCGGAGCGATGGCAAGGGGCACATTGCGGTCATCGGACACGCGCCGCCCCCGACGCGGCCGCCCCCGGAGACATCGCCATGGTTCAGACCGGCCTCCACCACGTCACGGCCTTCTCGGGCCCCGCCCCGCGCAACCTCGATTTCCACACCCGCGTGCTCGGGCTGCGGCTGGTCAAGAAGACCGTCAATTTCGACGATCCAGGCACCTACCACCTCTATTACGGCGACGCGGCCGGGCGGCCGGGCACGATCCTGACCTTCTTCCCCATCGAGCGCGCGGCGCCCGGCCGGGTCGGGGTCGGCGAGACACAGGAGACCGCCTTCCGGATCCCCCGCGCCTCCATCGGCTGGTGGACCCACCGCCTGATCGAGAAGGGCGTCGCCCACGAGCCGCTGGTCCAGGTGTTCGGCGAGCCGACCCTGCGCTTCCGGGACCCGGACGGGATGATGCTGGCGCTGGTCGGCGTCGACGATGCCGGGGATGAGGCCTGGGCCTCCGGCGAGGTCCCGGCCGAACACGCCATCCGCGGCCTGCACGGGGTCACGCTGCTCCTCGAGCGGGCGGAACCCACGGCCGCGATCCTCACGGATGTGCTGGGCCTGCACGCGGCCGGCCGCGAGGGCAACCTGATCCGCTTCGCGGGCAGCGCGGCGATCGGCGGTCTCGTGACCCTGCGGGCGGTGGGCGGCTTCCTCCCCGCCCGGCCCGGTGCGGGTTCCGTCCATCACATCGCGTTCCGGGCGGCGGACGACGCCGCGCAGGCCGCGATGGGCGAGGCGCTCGTCGCCCGGGGCCTCCACGTCACCGAGCAGCGTGACCGTCAGTACTTCCGCTCGATTTACTTCCGCGAGCCCGGCGGCGTGCTGTTCGAGATCGCCACCGACACCCCCGGCTTCGCGGTGGACGAGCCGATCGAGGCCCTCGGGTCCGCCCTGAAGCTTCCCGCCGGGCTGGAGCCACACCGGGCCGAGATCGAGGCGGTGCTGCCCAAGGTCGCCTGAACCCCGGTCCCCCCCACGGGGCGGGACATCCAACGCCGAACCAGGAGGTCGTCATGACCCAGGACACAATCGGTTTTGTCCACCGCTTCGAGCCCGGCGCGGAGGATGTGCCCCCGCTGCTGCTCCTGCACGGGACCGGTGGCGACGAGAACGACCTCCTGCCGCTCGGCCGGCTGGTCGCTCCGAGGGCCGCGCTCCTCGCACCACGCGGGCAGGTCCTCGAGAACGGCATGCCGCGCTTCTTCCGGCGCCTCGCCGAGGGTGTGTTCGACGAGGCTGACCTGCGCCGCCGGACCGAAGACCTCGCCGCCTTCGTGGCGGCGGCGCGCGCGCATTACGGTCTCCCCGCCCCCGTCGCGCTGGGCTTCTCGAACGGCGCCAACATCGCCGCCGCGCTCCTGATGCTGCGGCCGGACGCCCTGGCCGGCGCCGTGCTGATCCGCCCGATGGTGCCCTTCGCAGGGCCCCCCGCCACCGACCTCACGGGGCGGCCGATCCTGATGCTCTCCGGGGCCATGGACCCGATCGTACCGGTCGAGAATGCCCGCCGCCTCGCCGCGCAGCTCATCGCCGCCGGCGCCCAGGTGGAGCACCGGATCCTGCCCGCCGGCCACGGGCTGTCGCAGGCCGAGATCGGTCTCGCAACAGACTGGCTTCACGCCCGCGCGCCTCAGGTCGCCGCCTGAGGCCTGGCCCGGGCCATCCGAACCGGCGACCCTCATGACCGGCGCGATCTCCCCCCGCGCCGAGCGTTGCCGCACCCGTCCGCGTTGAACTCAGCAGGTGGTCTTTCCCGCATCGGTTCGGATCCGTAAGGCTGGTCCGGGACGCGCATCCTGCCCGTCCGATACGCGGGATCCCTCATGCCGGCCACCGACGCTACGCTCGCCCTCGGGATCATCGGTGCGGGGATCATGGGCGAGCGCCTGCTCGGCGCCATCAACGGGGCACCGGATTCTCCCGTCCGGGTCTCGGCCATCTGGGATCCGGCGCCGGAGGCCCTGGCCCGCATCGGCGCGGCGTTCCCGGCGGTGCCGCGTGTCGCCGATGCCGGGGCCGTCGTGGCGGCCAGCGCTTGCGTCTACGTGGCCTCCCCGCCGGCCTCGCATCTGGGTTACGCCCGGGCGGCGCTGGCGGAGGGGCGGAGCGTCTTCTGCGAGAAGCCGCTGGCGATCGACCTCGCCGAGGCGCGCCACTTCGTGGCGCAGGCCGGGGCGGCGGGCGCGGTGAACTTCCCCTTCGCCTCATCGCCTGGGGTGGCGACGCTCGAGCGCTGGATCGCCGAGGGCGCGGTCGGGACGATGCGGCGCCTCACCATCGCGGTGGAGTTCGCCCGCTGGCCGCGCCCCTGGCAGGCGGACGCGGCGCGCTGGCTCGACGCGCGGGCCGAGGGCGGTTTCACCCGCGAGGTGGTCTCGCACTTCCTGTTCCTGGCCCGACGCCTGCTCGGTCCCCTGGAGGGGATCGCGGGCCGCATCGATTTCCCGGTGTCCGGCCGCTCCGAGCGGGCGATCGCCGTCACGCTGAAGGCAGGCGGTATCCCTGTCACGCTCACAGGCCGGGTCGGCGACACCGACGCCGATGACCACAACACGTGGACGCTCGCGGGCGAGGCAGGGGCTGTACGATTGCGCGACTGGGCCATCGCCGAGCGCCTTGGCTCGGACGGGCGCTTCGAGCCGGAACCCGACGCGATCCCGAACGAGCGGTTGCGCCCCATCACGCTGCGGCGCCAGCTGGAGGGCGTCGTCCGGATGGCGCGCGGCGAGCCGCACCGTCTCGCCACCTTCGCGGAGGCGCTCGCCGTACAGGAGGCGGTGGAGACGATCCTGGCCCTGTGACGGGGTGCTACGGCGACCGGATGGCCGGCACGGCGGGCGGAGTCAGACTTCCAGAAGATCGACCAGGAACGGGATCAGCGGCGCGTCGGCGGGGGGCATGGCGAGGTCGCGCAGGGCCTTCGGCCGGACCCATTTCAGCGCCTGCCCCTCCATTGAGCGGGGCGTGCCCGACCAGCGTCGGCAGACGTAGAGCGGCATCAGGAGGTGGAAATCCGGATAGGCGTGGCTCGCGAAGGTCAGGGGCGCGAGGCACGGCTCCTCGACCCGGATGCCGAGTTCCTCCGCAAGTTCCCGGATCAGCGTCTCCTCCGGCCGCTCGCCGGGCTCGACCTTGCCGCCGGGGAACTCCCAAAATCCGGCGAGCTGCTTGCCCGCCGGGCGCTCGCTCACCAGCACGCGGCCATCGACATCGACGAGGGCCACGGCGACGACCAACAGGAGGCGAAGAGGGGTCCCCTCGGGCGCGTTCACTGTGCCACCGCGAAGGTGGCCGAGACGTCCGCGCGGTACTCGAGTATCCCGGCCGCGATCGGAACGGACGGGCCGTCGAAGCGGCTCGCGCCGCTGAAACGGAACGCCTGGGCCGCGACCGGTGAGGGGCCGTGCTCCGTCGAGAGCGCGCACAGATCGCCGAGCTTGACGCCGACGGCCGTCGCCAGCGCACGCGCACGCTCCTGCGCGTTCCGTGCGGCGGCGGTCTCCAGTTCCTCGGTGACCTTGTCGGCGTCCTTGATGCCGAAGCTGATACCGTGAATCTTATTGGCTCCGACCGAGAGGACCCGTCGCAGCAGCTCGCCGAGGCGGTTCATGTCGGCGAGGCGGATGGTGAGCAGGTTGACCGCGCGGTAGCCCGCGGGCTCCGCGGCGATCTCGCCGTTGGGCCGCCTGACCTGCTGGGTCTCCTCGACCAGGGAGAGCGAGGCCGTGCCAATGTCGGCGGCATCGACGCCGAACTCGTGCGCCTGATCGAGGATCGCCTTGACGGCCTTCGAGGCGGCATCCACGGCTTCGGCCGGATCCTGCGCCTTGGTGTCGACGCCGACCGATACCTGGGCGAAATCCGGTGTGCGGCTTACGTGCGCCTGGCCGGTGACGCTGATCTTGCGCAGGCAGGACGCATCGTCGGCCCGCACCCCGGAGGCCAGTGCCAGAATCAGGATCGCGCCGGCGAGAGCCGCCCTCACGAGCGGTAATCCCCGTTGATCTCGATATAGGCCTTGGTCAGGTCGCAGGTCCAAACCCGGGCTTGGCCGTCGCCCAGGCCGAGATCCACCCGGATCTCGATCTCCGGCTCGCGCATCACGGCGCTCGCGGCCGCCTCGCTGTAATCCGGATCCCGGGCGCCCTGGACGGCCACCCGCACGTCACCGAACCAGATGGCCAGCCGGTCCCGGTCGGCCGGCTCGCCGGCCTTGCCGACCGCCATCACGACCCGGCCCCAATTGGCGTCCTCCCCCGCGACCGCGGTCTTCACCAGCGGTGAATTGGCGATCGACATGGCGATGCGGTGGGCGGACGCATCGCTCTCGGCCCCCGTGACCCGCACGGTGACGAACTTGCGCGCGCCCTCGCCATCCTTGGCGACGAGCTGCGCCAGCTCGATCAGCAGGCTGTCCAGGGCGTCGCGGAAGCCCGAAAGCCGCGGATCGGCCGGGTCCGACACCGGCGCGTTGCCGGCCTTCCCGGTCGCGAACAGCATCAGCGTGTCGGAGGTGGAGGTGTCGCCGTCGACCGTCACGCAATTGAAGCTGGTCTTCGTCCCCGCGGATAGGAGCGCCTGAAGCACCGCCTGGGGCAGGGCAGCGTCGGTGAACACGAAGGACAGCATCGTCGCCATGTCGGGGGCGATCATGCCGGCGCCCTTGGCGATGCCGTTGATCGTCACCGTCACGCCGTCGATCGTGGCCGTGCGGGTCGCGAGCTTCGGGAACGTGTCGGTGGTCATGATGGCGCGCGCCGCCTCGGTCCAGGCTGCCGAGCCGTCCGTGGCCCGGGCCGCGCAATCGGCCAGCACGCCCTCGAAGCGCTCGGCCGGCAGCGGCTCGCCGATCACGCCGGTCGAGGCGACGTAGACCTCGCGGGCGCCGCAGCCCGCCGCCTGCGCGGCGATCTCGACGGTGCGGGCCACCGCCTCCCGGCCGAGCCGGCCCGTGAAGGCGTTAGCGTTGCCGGAATTGACGACCAGCGCCCGCGCCGAACCATCGGCCAGGGCCTCCCGGCACCAGTCGACCGGTGCGGACGGGCATTTCGAACGGGTGAAGACGCCGGCCGCCTGGGTCCCGGCCTCAAGCGCCACGAAGAGCACATCGGTGCGGCCGCTGTAGCGGATACCGGCCTGGGCGGTGGCGATTCGCACCCCCGGCAGGAGGGGCAGCTCCGGCAGAGCGGTAGGGGCCAGCGGGGAGACGGGCGGGGATTTCGCGGACGACATCGGCTCGGGCTCCGGCAGCGCGCGGTGGTGGTTCGCGGGCGGCCCGGTTGTTGCCCGCGGGACCCCGGCTGCGTCAACCGTATGCCCGTCCTATGATCAGGAATCCCGACTGCCGCCCGATTAGGCGACGACGGCGCGGAATGCGGCGCCTTCGCGGCTGAAGGCTTGCGTCGGGATTGCAACCCGGCATAGCATGCTGCATCGCAAAGCCATCGCGAAGTCGAGTGCGGAATGTCCACAGCCGACGTCGGGACTGCCTCAAGCCAGCTGCCTCAGGGCGGCTGCTACCGGATACAGGTCCTGGTCGTCGGCCGCCTCAAGCGCTGGCGCGACGAGGTGGCCGCGCAGGTGCGCCGGCTGGGTTATCAGGTCACCGCCTGCGACCGCGGCGTCGACGCCATGACGGTCCTGGCGCTGGGCCTGCCGGTGGACGTGATGGTGGTGGATTCCGGCCTGCAGGGCGGATTGTGCTGTGCACAGCTTGCGGTCGAAGCCCGGACCCTGCGCCCGGGGCTGCGCATCGTGCTGGCAGGCGATGCACTCGACGATCCGAAGCCGGAGGCACCGGCCCAGATCCCCGACGCGTTGCGCGTCCGGCACGACCAACTCCTGAGCGCGATGGTGGCCACGCTGATGCGGGAAGCCCTGGCCGATCGCGCCGCCTGACCGGACGCGTCGCCTCCTGAAGGCACGCCCCCTGCCTGTGTACTTCGGACCGGCCGACGAGATGACCTGTGCCGAACTTGGCGCGTGGGCGCCCGTCGCGAATCGCCCGGCGCCCGCACAGGGCTGATTCGCCTCCATACGGTTCAGCTGTCTCGCGCGGAAGACCCGGGTGAAGCATTGGTCGATCAAGTCCGGGTCCGGACCCGAGACCGATGCCTAGCCGGCTATTCCGGCGAAGACCGGATCATCGCGCGGCCGAAAAGTGCGAAGCTCGAAACGTCGAAATCGCTCCGTAATTGGCTCGCTCAGGTTGTAGAGCATCGTATCTCCGACGGTGTAAAAAGTTTTTCCCTCCAATCGTTTAGTCGGGAAAATTTTCCTTCAACCCTCATGCAGCCCCGCGTATGAGTATATTCCAGAACTATAGAACTCGCAAACTCCAATCTATACTGTATAAATACGAATAACTTAAGGTTACGATCTCGATTTGACACAAGAGTGTCACGGGCAACTCGCCTTCTGGCCAAGTTTGATCGCGCAAAGATCTCTTCAGCCAGAGGGATGGCTATCGTGAAGATCGGAATACGTATCCGTCTCTATGCCGGGTTTACCCTGCTCGTCGTGATCGCCGCTGTCATCGGCGCCTTCGCGAGTTACCAACAGAACAAGCTCAACCGGGAATATGAAGCGCTGAGCTTCGTGGGGGAGAGCGCTCAGGAAATCATCGCCATGGACGGCCTCGCCGCCCAACTCTCCGCCAAAGCCGAGCTTTACCGCGTGGCGCCGGATGCCGCACAGATCACCGCCATGCAGGGGTTGCGGCGTTTGATCGAGGAGACCGCCAACCAGCGCACGGCCAAGGCCCTGACCGAGAATGGACAACAGCTCTATCGCGCCATCGTCGGCAGCGCGGCTTCGTTGGAGGCTGATCTCGCCCGTCTCGCGGAGGCCGGCGCCCAGCTCGACGCGGCGCGGCTGCGCATCATCAAGGACGGCAACAACCTGACGCACCTCCGCGAGAAAACGCTCTCGAACATAGACCAGGGCAGCAGCGACGCAGTGAAGCTGCAGGCCAGCCGCGTGGAGAATGCCATCCTGGCCGCGCGCGTCGCCGCCGCCCGCACCATGATCGACCACGACCCGATCTATCGAGACGAGTTCCGGGGCAAGATCCAGCAGGCCCGCGCCGTGCTTCAGTCCCTCAACGGGCCGATCAAGGACCTCGCTGAGGCACTTGCCACCTACGAGGCTGATCTCAGCGGCTACCACGACGCGGTGGTCAAGTCGAAGATGACGTTCGAGACCGGCATCAAGCCGCATACGGATGCCATCGCGGCGGATTGTGCCGCGCTCCGTCAGCGGATTCTGACGGCGGTGACGCGGCTCAAGGACTCGGCGGCCGAGATGGCGCTGCAGGCCTGGCGCGTCTTGGTCGGCCTCGGCGCGCTTGCCCTGGTCATCGGCGTGGCGCTGGCCTTCATCATCGCGCGCAGCATCATCCGACCCATCGACGGCATGGTGAAGGCCATGGCGCGCCTCGCCGATGGCGACACGGATCTCGTCGTTCCCTCGCAGGATGCCGCGGGCGAGCTGGGCGCCATGGCCAAGGCCGTGGAGATCTTCCGGAAGAACGCCATCGTCCGGGCCGAGCTGGAGGCCGCGCAGGCCGCCGAGCAGGCAGCCCGCCTGAGCCGGGCCGAGCGTCGCGAGAAGCTGGTCGAGATCTTCGACCAGAAGGTCGCCGCCTCCCTGGAGATCGTCACCCTGGCTACCAACGAGCTCGATGCCACGGCCCGCTCGATGACGCAGATCGCCGACGACGCCAACAATCAGGCAGTCGCCTCCAGCACGGCCGCCGACCTCGCTTCCATGAACGTGGAAACCGTGGCGGCCGCCGCCGAGGAGATGGTGTCCTCACTCCAAGAAATCGAGCGGCAGGTACTGCGCGCTAACGAGGCTGCTGGTCTTGCGGCCCACGAGGCCGAGGCGAGCGAGGCCGCCATGGCGAGCCTGCGCGCCGCGTCCGAGCAGATCGGTGCCGTGGTGACGACGATTTCCGGGATCGCCGCCCAGACCAACCTCCTGGCGCTCAACGCCACGATCGAGGCGGCCCGGGCCGGCGAGGCGGGGCGCGGCTTCGCGGTGGTCGCCGCCGAGGTGAAGGAGCTGGCTGGCCAGACCGCCAAGGCGACCGACGAGATCGGTGGACTGATCGCGGCAATCCAGGCTGCCACGGCTCAGTCTGCGGCGGCGATGCAGCAGATCGCGCACACGATCACGAGCGTGAACGAGATCAGCGGGGCCATCGCCTCGACGGTGGTGGAGCAGACGGCGGCGACCAGCGAGATCTCGCGCAATGCCGGCGAAGCCGCGAAGGGGACGCAGGACGTCTCATCCAACGTCGCGCGGGTACTGGCGGCCGCTGGCGAGACCGGCAGCGCCGCCGCGCAGGTGCTGAGCGCGGCGGCCGAGCTCGCCAAGCAGTCGCTTGCCGTCAAGCAGGAGGTCGACGGCTTCCTGCGTAACATTCAGACCGTGTGAGTCCACGCGGCGGCCGGCCGCCGCGTGGCGTCAGATCGCGGCGGCGGGATCCGTCTCGTCGCCGTCGCGGCTGCGCCGCGCGCGCGGGCGGCGATCGAGAAGGGATCGACCCAGGGCCCGCAGGGGAGCCGCAAGCCGCCGGGCATCCTCGGCGCGCTCCATGATGCGCTCGCCGTTGCGGATCTCCTTGTCGAGCCGTGCCATCGTCCGGGCGAGCGCCGGATCGTCGTCGTCGAGCCAGACCTGCGTCACGCGGGCGAAGGCGATCACGACGCCCTGGAGCTTGAACTGGCCGAGCGGACCCTCGGTGTCGATCCCCGCCGCCGCCAGCATGTAGCGGTGGGAGTTCAGCATGACGCCGTTCAGTGCCAGCATCGACAGGGGCTCGCCGCGCAGCGCATAGGCGATCCGGCGGAGCGCCGGCTTGTAGGGTTCCATCGCGTCGAGGCGGCGCATCAGCACGTCGAACAGGCGCTCGCGGGTCGGCTCCTCCTCAAGGCCCGTGAGGTCGCCATCCAGGACCTTGCGATCGATGATTCGGGTCAGCCCGCCGAGGATCGCGCCCTTCGACGGAAACAGATCACGCAGTTCGGCGAGCGTCAGTCCCGCCTCCTGGGCGATGTCGCCGATCTCGATGTCGTTCCAGGGCTGCTCGGCGGCGAGCCGCATCAACGCCTCGACGGCGGCCTCCCGGGGTGGCAGCTTGGGCGGGCTGTCGCTCGGCGCTGCGCCTGTCCGAGCGGCAGTCTCGGGTGCAACGTTCTCCTGCACGATACTCTCCGATCCGCTGCTCGCCTGAGCCGGGCTCACGGCCTTGCGGGGGCGCTTTGCGGGGCCTTTGCTTTCAGTCATGGGTCGTCGCCCGCTCCTGTCGGTCGTCTCACCTGATGTAGGCAGTCGGTGGCGGAAGGGCAGGGGTTTCGCGCGGCCATGCCGCACGGGGCCGGCCGGAGGTCAGCCGGCGAGCTCCTGGGCCCGCCGCCGGGCCGCCACGACGGCCTCCCGCATTAGGGCGCCAAGGCCGTCCAGGCGCATCAGCACGTCGAGGGCCGCCGCCGTCGTGCCGCCGGGGGATGTCACGTTGCGGCGCAGCTCCGCCGCCTCGGCGGGATTCGCGTCGAGGAGCGCGCCAGCCCCCGAAACTGTCGCCCGGGCGAGACGGTGTGCCACCTCCGGGTCGAGCCCGGCCGCGATCCCCGCCTCGGCCAGCGCCTCGACCATGAGGAAAACATAGGCCGGCCCGGATCCCGAGAGGGCCGTCACAGCGTCGATCTGCGCCTCGTCGGGAAGCCATGCGACGGTGCCGTTCGCCGCCAGCAGGCCGTCCGCGGAGGCGCGCTGCTCAGGGCTGACCTCTGGATTCGCATAGGCGCCCGTGGCGCCCCGGCCGATGCTGGCGGGTAGGTTCGGCATCGCCCGGACCACGGCCCGCGCGCGGGGAAGCCGCTCGCGCAGGTTCGCGACGGTCTTGCCGGCCAGGATCGAGACCACAAGCGTGTCGCGGCCGATCAGCCGGTCGAGGCCGGAGGACGCCGCTTCGAGCCCCTGCGGCTTGATCCCTAAGACCAGCACGGCACCGGGCTCGGCGGCTGGCGGATTGAGGGCGAGCCCCCGTTCCGCGCACAGATCGACGATTTCCCGGCTCGGCACGGGGTCGATGAGGGTCGTGCGGCCCGGATCGAGGCCCGCCGCGAGCCAGCCCGCCAGCATCGCTCCGCCCATCTTGCCGGCCCCGGCCAGGACCAGCGAGGCGGGCATCGAGGCGGCGTTCGCCCCCGGGGCGGTCACGCCTCGCCTTCGGTCTCGAACAGCACGGCGTCCAGCGCCTCGCGGGCGCTCTTGCCGGCCCAGAGCACGAACTGGAAGGCCTGATAGTAGCGCTCGCAGGCATCCACCGCGGTCTTCATCATGGTGGCGCATTGCGGGTGGGTCGGAACCGCGCCGCCCGTCAGCAGGTGCGCGTGACGGAACATCACCACGCTGTCGCTCGACCACAGGTCGAAATGCCCGACCCAGAGCTGCTCGTTGATCAGCGCAACGAGGCGCATCACCTCGGTCCGCTGCCTCTCTTGAACCTTGAGATCGAACGCGCAGGCCACGTGCAGCGCCTCCACGTCCTCGATCCAGGTGAAGGCGACATTGTAATCGGTCCAGCGGCCTGGGCTCGTCACCGACATCTCGTCGGTTTCGGCCCGGTCGAAGATCCAATCGCGCAGGGACGCCAGACGTTCGACGACGTCGAGCGGATGCTCGTTTCTGTCCGGATCGTGAAAGTCGACGTTGAGCAGCGGCATGACGATCCAAAAGGACGGCCCGGACGAAAAGTCCGGCCCACCGTGAGCGGTGATGCGAAACCGGAGTGTCGAGAACACTCCGAGACCTTGAACAGCCGGCCGATCTGCGCCGGGGGTGATGCGATCGACTGTCGAAGCTCCGCGGACATCGCCCCGCAGCCCCCGAATCACCCTATGCCCACTATAAACCGGCCGTGACTCGCGACACAAAGTGCAGCCCATAATCGGTGAACAGGAAACCGGATCATCGCTGCGGCTTCCTGTGTAAAAGCCCCGGGCGTTGCCGCGGGGACTCAGGCCGTGGCTCAGACCACCTCGCTGAGGCCGGCCGCGCCCCCCGCGGCGGCCGGGCCGGCTTTCGCCTCCAGGGCCGCGACACGGGCCGTGAGGGCCTCGTTCTGCGCCTGCAGGCTGGTCACGAGATCGCGCAGGACGTCGAGTTCTTCCCGGGAGGCAATATCGAGGTCGCGGATGACGCGCTCGAGCTGAGCCCGGACCACAGTCTCGGCCTCGCGGCGCACGCCCTGCGCGGCGCCAGCGGCGTCGGTCATCAGGCGGGCGAGGTCATCGAACAGGCGATTGGAGGGGGGCATCAGGGTCTCCCGGATCGGCCGGCTGCCGCGACGGCCGCCTGACGGCGCGATTCGAGCTGACGAGATAGGAATCTTCGAGGAGTCGGGCAACGCCCGGATCGTCGGGAGCGAAGCGAGGCCCGATCGGACCCCGCTCCGCCCCGAAATCACATGCGGTGCATGCGATTCATACGGTGCATGCGGTGATGCATCATCCGCCGCTCCATCCGACGGTGCATGCGGTGGTGCATCATGCGGCGCTCCATCCGATGGTGCATCATGCGCCGCTCCATGGGCGTCATCCGCACCTGGGTCACGGCATCGGGGGCCGCGACGGCACCCGGCATGGCAGGGGCTGCGGAGGCGGGCTGCACGAGGGCGGCACCGCCCAGCGAGGCCAGCACGGCGAAGGCGAAGGTCAGTTTCCTCACGAGGAGACTCCAATTCTCTGATGGCCGGGTATGAGGCCCGGTTCATCCTCCCGGACGGGAGGTGCGGAGAGTCGTCTCGTGCCGCGGGCGGCACGGCGGGCCGTCGAGGGCCCGCCGCCATCAACTTCTAACTTAGAGATTCGTTTCCTCGAACGCCTTCACCCATTCGGCGCAGATGCCGGAGCGGACAATGTCGTTCCGGGTAAACTCAACCACCGGTATCGGCATCATCCGGCTTTTGACGAGGTGCATCACGGTGCGGAGCCCTGAGGTCTCGCGCAGGTCGGTCTGCGAGACGTCGCCATTGATGATGACCTGGCAATCGTCGCCGATCCGGGTCAGGAACATCTTGATCTCGGCGGTGGTGGTGTTCTGTGCCTCGTCGAGGATCACGAGGCAGTTCTTGAAGGTGCGCCCGCGCATCACTTCGAACGGGACGATCTCGATATCGCCGGCCTTGAGCGCGATCTCGAAGGCGGCGGCGCCCATCCGCTCCTTCATGGCCTCGGTCAGCGGAGCGACCCAGGGGGCGATCTTCTCTTCGAGGGTTCCGGGGAAGAAGCCGAGCGAGCGGCCCGAGGGCACGTTCGGGCGGGTGATGACCACTTTGGCGATACGGCGCTGGCGGAGCTGATCCGCGGCACGGGTCCCGGCGATGAAGGTCTTGCCGGTGCCGGCAGGCCCCAGGACGATGACCTGCGGGGAGCGGGCGAGGGCGTCGAGATACTCGGCTTGGCGTTCGGTGAGGGGCTGGATCGGGCTGAGGTTGCGTTCTTCGTCGAAGCGTGTGCGGTGAATGCGGGACGTGCGGTCTTCAACCAATTCAAGGCGTGCGCGGCGTCTCTTCATGGATGTACACTCCAACGGGACTTGCCAACCTGGATTTGTCGCTGAACTGCCGTTTACCTATTTGCTCCCGGATCTACTCGTTTTGCGGAACTAATACGGGCCCCTTCCCAAAGGTTCCGCGCCGCGCTCGTCCGCCTGTGGAGAGCGTCACGACATGCCGTGCGCGGCCGAATACGCAATGCAACTGCCGCACCAGCGTGATTCGTGCCCCACGATTGCGCGCAGGGTGTGACCAGGGGGTGACGATGGACTCGGCCGGTTCGGAAAAAGGCGCCGTGCTGGCGCGGATGCATCAGGGCTGGCATCGGGCTCGGGATGGGGGAAGCGCGATGACGCGGCATCCGGCACGATCCTCCCCGCCCGCAGGGGCGAAGCCGCCGATCCTGCCGCCCTGAAACGTCTGGGCTTGATCGGCGGGACGCGCCTCACCCGGCCTGGATGAAGCTGTCGAGGACCATCTTCCGGCCGGCCTTGTCGAAGTCAACGGTCAGCTTGTTGCCGTCCACGCCGGCGATCGTTCCGGGGCCGAACTTGGTGTGGAAGACCCGCTGGCCGTTCTCAAACGCGGAGGGCGCGCCCGTGGACTTGGCGATCAGCTCGCCCTCGATCTGGCGCGGGCCACCGCGCTGTCCGCCCGAACGCCCGCCCGGTGCGGCGTTGAATCCGCGGCCGCCCTGGGGCGCCGTGTTGGCCTGCGCCCGCTGCCAGCCGGGCGTGCCGTAGCTCGACCCGAACGGCGTCGGGTTTCGGTCGAACCGCGAGGCGCCGGCAGAGAAATGCGCGGGGGCCTCGACCACGTCGACGGCCGATTCCGGCAACTCGTCGATGAACCGGGACGGGATGGTCGAGGACCAGAGGCCGTGGATGCGCCGGTTCACTGCAAACGACAGCTTGGCCCGCTTGCGCGCCCGGGTCAGCCCGACATGGGCGAGGCGCCGCTCCTCTTCCAGGCCCGCCCGGCCGCTCTCGTCGAGCGCCCGCTGGCTGGGGAACAGGCCGTCCTCCCAGCCGGGGAGGAACACGGTATCGAATTCCAGCCCCTTGGCGGCGTGGAGCGTCATGAGCGAGACCCGGTCGGCGCCCTCGGTCTCGGAGGCCTCCATGACCAGAGAGACGTGCTCCAGGAAGGCCGCCAGGTCGGGGAATTCCTCCATGGAGCGGACGAATTCCTTCAGGTTCTCCAGGCGCCCGGCGGCGTCGGCCGAGCGGTCCTTCTGCCACATCTCGGTGTAGCCGGACTCCTCGAGGATGGTCTGCGCCACCTCGCTGTGGGGCTGCGATTCCGCGAGGCGCGCCCAGCGGGAAAAGCTCTCGGTCAGTGCCCGCAGGGTGGAGCGGACCCGGGGCTTCAGCTCGTCGGTCTCGCACAGGCGCTCGGCGGCGATCCGCAGGGGCAGCCGGTTGGCGCGTCCGTAGGTGTGGAGCTGCTGGAGCGTCGCGTCGCCGAGGCCGCGCTTCGGGGTGTTCACGATCCGCTCGAAGGCGAGGTCGTCGCTGACGTTCACGGTGGCACGCAGATACGCCAACGCGTCGCGGATCTCGGCCCGCTCGTAAAAGCGCGGGCCGCCGATGACCCGATAGGGCAGCCCGAGCTGGACGAAGCGATCCTCGATCTCGCGCATCTGGGCGGAGATCCGCACCAGCACGGCGATCTCGGACAGGGGATGCTGCTTGGACTGGAGGGATTCGATCGACTCGGCGAGCATCCGCGCCTCCTCCTCGGAATCCCAGGCGCCCGTGACGGTGACGCGCTCGCCCGGCTCGTCGTCGGTACGCAGGGTCTTGCCGAGCCGGCTCTCGTTCTTCGCGATCAGGCCGGAGGCGGCCGCCAGGATGTGGCCGGTGGAGCGGTAGTTGCGCTCCAGGCGCACCACCACCGCGCCAGGAAAATCGTGCTCGAAGCGCAGGATGTTGTCGACCTCGGCGCCGCGCCAGCCATAGATCGATTGGTCGTCGTCACCCACGCAGGCGATGTTTTTTCGGGATTGTGCCAGCAATCTTAGCCAGAGGTACTGGGCGACGTTGGTATCTTGGTACTCGTCCACCAGGATGTAGCGGAAGCGGTCCTGATAGTTGGCAAGCACATCGGGATTCTCGCGCCACAGCTTAAGGCACAGCAGCAGAAGATCTCCGAAATCGACGGCGTTCAGCGTCGCCAGCCGCGCCTCATAGGCGGTGTAGAGCGTCCCGCCCTTGCCGAACGCGAAGGCCGAAGCCTCGCCCGGGGGCACCTGCTCGGGGCCGAGGCCGCGGTTCTTCCAGCCGTCGATGGCGGAGGCGAGCGCCCGGGCAGGCCAGCGCTTCTCGTCCACGTTCTGGTCGGCGATCACCTGCTTCATCAGCCGGAGCTGGTCGTCGGTGCCGAGGATGGTGAAGTCGGATTTCAGCCCGACTAGCTCGGCATGGCGGCGCAGGATCTTGGTGCCGATGGCGTGGAAGGTGCCGAGCCAGGGCATACCCTCGCCGGCGGGGCCGATCAGGGCGCCGATCCGGTGCTTCATCTCCCGGGCGGCCTTGTTGGTGAAGGTCACCGCCAGGATATCGAAGGGCCGCGCCCGGTTCGTGGCGATCAGGTGAGCGATGCGGGTGGTGAGCACCCGGGTCTTGCCGGTGCCGGCCCCAGCCAGCACGAGGACCGGACCCTCCGTGGTCTCGACGGCGCGGCGCTGCTCCGGGTTGAGGCCGTCCAGGTAGCCGGCGGCGTCGCGGCGGAGTGCGCCCATGGCGCGGGCGGCGATGGAGGAGGACGGAGCGCCGTCCCCGGCGGGCTGCGCATGCGGGCGGTTCTGCATCCCGCTTCCCTGGACCAAATCGCGAACGGCGTCGAGGTGGTTCGGGCGGGATGCGACCGGAGGGTGTGGGGTGGGGGCCGTCCCATCCGCGCGCACCTCGGGGCGCGCTGTCGGTTCGGGGATGGTTTGATCGGTCGCGATCTACGCTTGGTGGACAGGAATATGTCGTCGCAGGAGGCCGCGATCAGGGCCTGTTCCTCGCCCTCGATGAGGGTGGCAGCAGAAGACAGGCCAGCACACCGATGGTCGCCGCAGCCGAAGCAACTCCGAAAGGCCATGCGAAACCGGTAACATCGAGACGTGACGCCGTGAGAGCACCCAGAACTGCGACACCGAGCGCGAAACCAGCTTGTCTGGCGATCACCGTCAGAGCCGAGGCCATGCCGCTCGCCTCCGGCGGCGCGAGGGCAATCACGGCACCGGAGAGTTGTGGGTGGGACAGCGCGGCTCCCATCCCGATCAGCGCCATTCCGGCGAAGGCACAGGCACAGGCTGTCGTGGCCTCGACAAGCGATGAGAGCGCTAGGGCGGCCCCACCAACTGCAATCAGCGCCAGTGCCGTCGCGAAGAGCCGCCGCCATCCCAGGCGCGGCACGAGGCTACCAATGAGCGGAGGCATGGCGAGCATGGGAAGCGTGGCCACCAGCATTGCCAGCCCGGCTGTCTCGGCCGTCCAGCCGAAGGCAATGCTCAGAAAGAGGGGGAGGTAAACGAGAACGGCCCAGTAGCCGACCGAGACGGCGAAGAGCAGGGCTGTCACGCCCATCATGGGTCGGCTTGCAAAGACCGCCGGATCGAGCATCGGCCGTGGCTGCCTGCGCTGCCGGATGGCGAACAATGCAGCAAGTCCGACCCCCGGTGCCGAGCCCGAACGCTAGGGGAACTGGCGCATCATGGGCTTCCAATATGGTTTCGATAAGCAACGCCAGTGCGATGGTCAGAAGCGCAATGCCGAGCCAGTCCAACGGCTTGTCCGTGCCGTCGCGCTCTTCTGCCACGAGGCGCGGCACCATCAGCGCGATCAGCATGCACAGCGGCAGGTTGAAGAAGAAAATCCAGCGCCAACCCAGGCCGGCGCCGATGACGCCGCCGAGGCTCGGCCCCAGCGCCATGGCAACTCCGGATGCCATACCGGCGACACCGAAGGCGCGAGCCCGCGATTCTGCGGCCGGAAAGGCGGTGGCGATCGACGCGAAACCCCCGGTCACAAGGAAAGCCGCGGTGGCGCCTTGTGCGGCGCGGGCGATCAGAAAAAGGAGGCTGTTCCAGGCAAGGCCGCAGGCGAGGGATGTTACCAGAAACCCGACGTTGCCGGCGAGGAGGGTGTGTCGCTTGCCGAAGCGATCGGCGACGGCACCCGCGACGAGGAGGGTCGCGGTGAAGGCGATGCTGTAGGCGTCGATAATCCAGGCCCACTGCGCCGCATGGATGCCGAGCGTCGTGCCGATCGACGGCAGGACGACTACGACCGATGTCACGTCAAAATTCGTCAGGGCGGCGGCGAAGCCGAGGGTGACCGCAGTCAGGCGGGCCCGACCAGACCAGGCATCGTGCTCAACAGTGTACTGCATGGCCTCGAAATGAGCTGCAAGCAGCATCACGGCAAATGAGTATTGCTCCGCAACGCATGAAGCGATTTAATGCGGCGTGTCCCGGATCCCGTCGCGCATGCCCCCATTTGCGGGCCTCCTCGCCTTCGAGGCTGTGCTGCGACACGGCAGCATGACGTTGGCCGGCGATGAACTGGGTCTCACACAGAGCGCCGTCAGCCACCGCATCCGAGCCCTGGAGGATTTCTTCGGCGTCGCCCTGCTTGAACGGCTCAACCCGGGCCTGCGCGTGACCGAGGCGGGTGGGCGACTCGCCCAGGAACTTGGCCCGTTGCTCGGAACGCTCGCGGGCATGCATCGGCGAATCGTCGGGCGAACAGGACTGCGCGCCTTTCGGCTTGGTCTCAGCACACCCCTCCTGGCTTGGTGGCTGTCGCCCCGCTTGCCCGCCCTCTGCGGCGGCTTTCCGGACCTGTCTATCGAGGTCGTGACTTGGGATAAGGCCGCCGAGGCCGCGCGTGTCGATGTCGATCTGGCCCTGCTCTGGTTGCCGTATGCCAACGGAGTGGAGGGCGCGTGCGCACTGCCGTTCCCAATCGAGAGCGTCTTCCCCGTGGTTGCGCCGGGGCTACTGAGTACTCTTTGCCCCGGCCAGGATTGGCGAGCGCTGCCGCTGCTCGCGAAGGGACGCAGGGGGGATGAGACGGGACGGGAATGGTCCTGGGCGACTTGGTTGCAGGGTGACCCTGGTCATGAGGCGGTCCGCTTCCGAGACATCGGCAGCTCCCTTCAGGCGGCCGTGGATGGGAACGGCGTGGCGTTGGCGCGCTCGCTCCTCGCTGCCGATGCGTTGCGTCAGCGCCGGCTGACGCGACTGACCGGCTCGGATGAGATACAAGCGTGCTCGAAGAGACAGATTGCACGGTGGCGTGACACCCAGGATTCGACAGCCGAGCGCATGGCCACATGGCTTGTCCTATCGGCAGGACAATCCGTCCCTGTCAGCAATCCACTGCCCGTTGCCATAGCGTAGCACGCCGGTTCCAACGCCGCTTCGCGAAACTGCTTTCGTTTTTCAATTGAACTTGAAACGAAATCTACAACTGATGGGGCAGTCCGGTACCGGCGCAAGACTTTACCGAGACAGGTAGACCAAAGCCGGACCGATTCCGGCATTCAGTACGGCTCCCCCGCCAAGCAGCCCGCGCCCGCGCGTGATCTCCGCTGGCGCCCCCAGCCCCTTATCGTGCTATGGCCCTGACGGTTTGCCCGCGGGGGCACGCGGGGGGGTGTCCCGCGCGGACACGAGTGCGGAACGGGACCATTGCGTGATCTTCTGACCGCGCTGGCGGGCGCCGTCATCCTGGTTCTCGTGGCGGCGCTCGCCGTCCCGCCCTTCGTGGATTGGCAGGCCTATCGCGCCCTGGTCGACCGGGCGATCACCCGGTCGCTCGGCGTTCCAGCCCGGACCGACGGGCGGATCGAGGTCCGGCTCCTTCCTTCGCCGCGGCTGCGCGTCGATCGCCTGCATCTCGGCACCGACCCGGAGCGCCCGACCCTCGATGCCCGGTTCGTCAAGGCCGAGGTTGCGCTGGCGCCGCTCCTGAAGGGCGAGTTCCGCTTCACAGAGACCCGGATCGGCCGGGCCGAGGTCAAGCTTCCACTCGCCGGTCCCGACGCCCTGAAGCTGCCGTCCGATCTCGGCGCCTCCCTGCGCGGGCGCGACTTCGCCATCGAGGCGCTGCACGTCCAGCAATTCCTCGTGACCACCCAGGTCCCAGCGACAGGCCGGACCGATCAGTTCTACGCCCAGGATCTGACCCTCCAGGCGCCGGCTTTGGTCGGACCCTGGCGCGTGGAAGGCTCAAGCGGCGGCGTCCCGTTCCGGGCGGTCAGCGGCACGCCGGGGCCGGATGGGCGGCTCGCTGTCAAGATCTCGGGGGGCGGCGATGCCCATCCCCGGTTCGAGGCGGATGCGCGGTTCGGGCTCGTCCCCCAGGAGGGCGGCGGGGCCGTCCAGGTGGAATCCGAGGGCAACGCTCGCCTCGTCGTCGGTCCCCCGACTCAGGCTGCTGGAGCCTACCTGCCGTTCTCGCTGAGCGGGGCGTTCAAGGCCCGCGGGGCGCAGGTGCGGTTCGAGGGGGTGGACCTCGCCGTCGATCCCGGGGGACGCACCCTCCGCCTCGGCGGGACCGGCCGGCTCGATCTGCGCCAGTGGCGCGCCGGCCTGAGCCTGGAGGCCCGCCGCCTCGATCTCGACGCTTTCCTGATGTCGCCCGAGGGGCAGAACCTGATCGCCCGGGGCCTGCCCAACTGGGGCGGCAATCTGCCGGCGATGCTCGACCTCGACCTCGCGGTGGGCAGTGCCGTGCTCGGGGGCGACGAGTGGTCGAACTTCGTGCTCACCGGCACCCTGGAGCGGGCGGGCGGCCTGCTGCTGCGGCGTCTCTCGGTCACCGGCCCGGCGGACTCGACCCTGAGCGTCAGCGGGCAGGTCGAGACGGCGCCGTTCCGCCTGACCGGCCCTGTAGCGCTCACCGCCCCCGATTCGGACGCGCTGGGCCGCTACCTGCGCCGCCTGGGCGTGGAGGGGCCGCTGATTGCGCTGCTCGACGGGCGCCGGATCGAGGCGTCTGCCGACCTCTCCGCCGATCCCACGAGCCTGTCGCTGCGCAACCTCCGCGTCGGACTCGGCAGCGCCCGGATTACCGGGAATGCCCGCTACACGGTGGCCGAGGCGGGCGCGCGGGGCCGGTTCAACGCGCAGATCCGTGCGGACAGCATCGACATCGCGGCTCTCCCGCCCCTCGGAACGGCCCTCGGGACGCTGCGCGACCTCGACTTCGCCCTCACCCTGGAAGCCCGGGACGTCCGGTTCGGGACCGTCGGCTCCGGAAACGGCACCATCGCGGCCAGCATCCAGACCGACGGCGCCAGCGTCGTGGTCGACAGCCTCGCGGTGACCGACCTCGCGGGGGCGAGCGCCACGCTGTCCGGCCGGATCGGCGCGGACGGCACCGGGCGCGTCTCGGGCCGCCTGAAGGCCCCCGTGGCGGCGCCGCTGCTCGGCCTGCTCGAACGGGTCTGGGTCGGCGAGCTGCGCCTGTTGCCGGCCTTTCTGAAGGATGCCCCCCTCGACCTTGCCGTCACCCTCGACCGGGCGGGGGGCGCCGCCGAGGCCCTGCGGACGCAGGCGAAGGGCAGCGCCGGCGGCGGCACCCTCGATCTGACGCTGGCGAGCCGCGGGACACGCATTGAAGGCGGCACGGCCGCGCTGAGCACGGCCCGGGCCGGAACGTGGTTCGGGCGGACCGACATCCCGGGCCTGCAGCAGCCCGCCGAACTACACCTGAGTGCCGAGCGGCCAGATGGAGCGGCGCTGACCGTCACCGCCAACGGGGCCGTGGCCGGGTTGCGTGTGGCGACGGCCCGGCCGATCCCGATCGATGCCGATGCGCTGCCGACCGGCGGCGTGATCCGGGCCGATACGGCGGACCTCGCGCCGTTCCTGATTCTGGCCGGCGCCGCGCGCCTGCAGCCCGGTGCATGGCCCGCTGACCTGACCGTTACGCTCTCTCAGGAGGCGGGCGCCAGCGCTGCCGCGCTCACCGGGCAGATCGCGGGCTCCACCGTCAACGGCACGCTGCTGCACGTGCCAGGCGGCGTCCTGCGCGGTCGCCTCACCCTCGACCGGCTGTCGCTGCCGCAATTGACGGAGGCTCTCCTGCTCCCGCCGCAGGAGAACGGACGGTTCGGGGCGCCTGCCCATCCCCTGGCCATCACCCTCGACGCCCGGATCGCCAAGCTGGATCTCGGACGCGGCCTTTTGGGTACGGACGCGGCGGTAGCCCTCGGCCTGTCGGATTCCAGCCTGACCCTGCGCGACCTGACGGCCAAGCTCGGCGGCGGGCGGATCGCGGGCTCGGCCACGATCACCCGGGCCGGCGCTGGTGCGGCGATCTCGGGCTCCGGCAATCTGGAAGACGTGGCGATCGCCGCGCTCGGCGGTGGTCCGATCGGCGGTCGCCTGGATGCCGATCTGCGCTTCTCCACCGCGGCCGAGACGCTGTCGGGTCTCGGCGACGGCCTTTCGGGCAGCGGCACGCTGACCCTCAAGGATCTGCGCATCCCGGCGGCCGATCCGGGGGCGGCGGGACGTGCCCTCGCTCGGGCGGTGGAGATCGACGACCCGCTGCGTGAGGGGCGCCTTCAGGCCCTGGTCGCGGAAGAGCTGGGCAAGGCGGCCGCCCAGGCCGCCGGGCCCGCGCGCGCCGCCGCCACGATCGTGGGCGGGATTCTGCGGGCCGGCCCCCTCGACATCGATTTCGGGCCCGCCCGCTGGGCCGGCACGATCGGCTACGACCTGCGAAACGCCCGCCTCGACGCGCGCGGGACGCTGAGGGGCGGCCCCGTGCCCCGGGGTTGGAGTGCCGGTCCGCCGACGATCCAGCTTGGCCTTGCTGGGCCGCTCGCCGCCCCCGAGCAGGTGCTCGATGTCGGCACCCTGTCGAACGGGCTCGCCGCCTTCGTGCTCCAGCGTGAGCTGGAGACGATCGAGCTGACGGAGGCCGATCAGGTGGAGCGGCAGCGGCGGCGCGCCCGGATCGAGATGGACAAGGCGCGGGCTGCGGCGCTGAAGGCAGCAGCCGACAAGGCCGCCGCGGAGAAAGCTGCTGCGGAGAAGGCCGCCGGCGAGGAGGCGGCGCGCCGGGTACGGGTTCCGGGGGAGGGGGCGGCTCAACCACCGGCGCCGGCCGAGGGGCAGCCCTGAACGGAAGCATTTCCGTCGGGCCTCTCATGTAGGCCCAGGCTTGATGCAGCCCGCCCCGTCATCGCGAGCGTAGCGACCCAGGGTAGCGCGACTTCGGTCGCGTGGCGCATTTGGGTTGCTTCGCTACGCTCAAAAAGACGGCGGCGCCTACGCCTTTCCCACCGCCATCAGCGCGAACGCATAGATCAACGCCACCTCCTCCAGCCGGTCGAACCGTCCGGCGGCGCCGCCGTGGCCGGCTTCCATGTTGATCCGCAGGAGAACCGGGCCCCCCCCCGTCATGGTGGCGCGCAGCCGCGCGACCCATTTGGCCGGCTCCCAGTAGGTCACCCGCGGATCGGTGAGGCCGCCGAGCGCCAGGATCGCCGGGTAATCCTTCGCCGCGACGTTGTCGTACGGGGAATAGGACAGAATCGTGCGGAAGGCGGTCTCGCTCTCCGCCGGATTGCCCCATTCGGGCCATTCCGGCGGGGTGAGCGGCAGCTCCGCATCCATCATCGTGTTGAGCACGTCGACGAAGGGCACGTCGGCCACGATCCCGGCGAACAGCTCGGGGGCCATGTTGGCCACCGCTCCCATCAGCATGCCGCCCGCCGAGCCGCCATAGGCGACGATGCGCTTCTCGGCGGTGTAGCGCGCCGCGATCAGCGACCGCGCGCAGGCGATGAAATCCGTGAAGGTGTTGGGCTTCTTCTCGCGCTTGCCGTCGAGGTACCAGCGCCAGCCCTTCTCGGTGCCGCCGCGGATATGCGCGATGGCATAGACGAAGCCGCGGTCGACGAGGCTCAGCGGGTTGGTCCGGAACGACGCCGGCATCAGCGTGCCGTAGGACCCATAGCCGTAGAGCAGCAGTGGCGCGCTGCCGTCGAGGGGCAGATCGCGCCGGTGCAGCAGGGAGATCGGCACCTGCTCGCCGTCTGGCGCTGCCGCGAAGAGCCGCCGCGTCACGTACGCGGCCGGATCGTGGCCGCTCGGCACCGCCTGCCGCTTGCGCAGCGATCGCGCCCGGCTCGCGCAATCATAGTCCCAGGTTTCCGACGGGGTCGTCATCGACGAGTAGACGAAGCGGATCGTCGCCGTGTCGAAGGCGTAGCCGGTGCCCAAGCCGAGGGAATAGGCCTCCTCCTCGAACGCCACGCTGTGCTCGCTGCCACCCTCGATGTCGCGCACGACGATCCGCGGCCTCGCGTTCTCGATCTCCAGCCGGACCAAATGATCGGCGAGCAGGTGCAGGTGGCGGATCATCACCCCCGGCCGATGGGGCACGAGGTCGGTCCAGTTGGCGCGGCCCGGATCGTCGAGGGGCGCGGTGACGATCTTGAAATCCTCGGCGCCATCCGCGTTGGTGCGGATGAACAGCCGGTCGCCCCGGTGCTCCACCCCGTAGATCAGCAGCGGCTCCCGCGGATGTACGAGGCGCAAGGGGGCCGCCTCCGCGTGCCGGTCGAGCAGGCGGACCTCGGAGGTCTCGTGGTCGCTCGCCGTGACGTCGAGGAAGGCGCCGGACTGGGTCTTGCCGATATGGACGAAGTAGCCGGCATCGGGCTCGGTATAGACCGTCTCGTCCGCGCTCTGCGGAGTGCCCAGGCGGTGGCGCATGACCTTGGCGGGGCGGTGATTGGCGTCGAGCGCCACGTACCAGAAGCTCTCCCCGTCCGCGGCCCAGACCGCCTCGCCGGAGGTCGCCTCGACCCGGTCGTCGCGGTCGAGGCCGGTGGCGATGTCGCGCACCCGAATCGTGTGGAGTTCCGACCCCTTGGTGTCGGCGCTCCAGGCGAGGCGCGTATGGTCGTCGGAATGGACCGCGGCGGCAATCTCGAAGAAGGGCAGTCCCTCACTCTCGCGGTCGCCGTCGATCAGGATCGTCTCGTCCGGGTCCGGGCGCGATTCGGGTACATCCGGTGCCGTCGCCGGCCGCCGGCAGATCAGCAGGTGCTGCCCGCCCTCCCGATGGCGCGTGTAGTAGGCGAAGGGCCCGTCGGGCTCCGGGACGTCGCTCTCATCCTCCTGAATCCGCCCGCGCATCTCGGCGGCCAGCCGCTGGCGCAGGTCCGCAGTCCCGGCGAAGGCTGCCTCCGCGAAAGCATTCTCGGCCTCCAGGTAGGCGGCGATGTCCTCAGGGAGCGCGGCCGGGTCCTTGAGAACCGTCTGCCAGTTCTCGGCCTTCAGCCAGGCATAGGGATCCGTGATCTCCTGCCCGTGTACGCTGAAGCGCCGGGGCCGGATTTCGGCGACGGGCGCCCCGGTCGAGTGAGCGAACAGGCCGTGGCCGATCTCCGACATCGTGTCTCCCGTCAGGTCCGGGCCTCGGCGTGTGGTGCAAGGCGCGTAGGTCCGGGGATGTGTCCCGCCGCCGGCCGGGATGCAAGACGGTGCGGCGCAGGGCAGGCGTCCCGCCGGTGCGCCGCGTGGGAACGGGGACGTGTTGGAGCCCGTCCCGACCTTGGACGTTGAGGAACCGGCCGCCCTGCATCCGCCTGGGCGGCCGCCGGTCGGAGCCCGAGGTGCCATCATGATCGCAGCCGCCAATCCGCCCCCCGATTCGCGTGAGGACCACGACGAGCCGGATCTGGAGCAGGTCAACGACATCCTTGCCGAATGGGCGGCGCGCTCGGCAGCTACGAGCACGACGCTGATCGATCGGTTCGAGGCGATGGGCTACGAGGTCCGCGGCAAGTCCGAGGATGAGATCGCCCACGTGCTGCACCGGCCGCCGACGCGGCCCGTGGTCCGTCCACAGGATACGATCTAGGTAAAAAAGCCTTGACTTTCTGAAATTTCCTGTCAGGGTGGCGGCTTGAGATCGCTGTGTACCGCCATCGGAACAAAACATGAACAAACTGGTCGCACGAGGGCTCATCCGCGCCGAGCGGTCCAAGGGGCGTCCGTCGCAACGGGGCGATCTGCCGGGCGAGGCGGCACGCCTCCTCGCCCGGCTCGGCGAGCCGGAGGCCTATGCGCGGCCCGATCCCTTCGCGGAGGATTCGCTGGTGGCCCGCCGTGGGAGCGACGGCATCTCGGTGGGGAGCGGACGCTTCGCCGCTGCCTCCGGTCGGGCCCTCGTCGCGGCCGACCTCGCGGAATGGGACGCCGCCGGCACGCGGCTGACGATCAGCGCCGCCGGGCGATCGCGCCTGCGGCGGCAGGCTGCGGGCGGGGAAGCAGCCTTTGCCGCGCAGCACCGGGAGCTGACCCTGGTGGCGGGAGACGGGGAGGCGGGCCCAACCCTGCGCAACGCCGCGGAGAACCCGCTTGCCTGGATGGTCCGCCGCCGGGGCCGGGACGGGGAGCCGCTGATCGACGCGGCGTCGTTCGAGGCCGGCGAGCGACTGCGGCGGGACATGACCTCGGCCGCGCTGCTGCCCCGGATGGGGAGCGAGTTCGGCGCCACGCGGGTCGATGGCGGCGGCCCGCGCGACCCGGCCTCCGCGGCGGACCATGTGATTGCGGCGCGGCAGCGGGTCCGCGGCGCCCTCGACGCGGTCGGAAGCGACCTGTCCGGCCTGCTGATCGACCTCTGTGGCTTCCTGAAGGGCCTGGAGCGGATCGAGGCCGAGCGCCGCTGGCCGGCCCGCTCGGCCAAGGTCGTGGCGCGCATCGCCCTCGGGCGGCTCGCCGAGCATTACGGCCTGGAGCGGGAGGCCACCGGGCCAGAGCGCGCGCGCCTGCGCCTGTGGCGGGGGTGACGGCGGGCGCCGCCCCTCAGGCCGCTTCGGCGAGCCGGACGGCGTCGCGGTGGATGCGCTCGGCCATCGCCCGTACGCCGTTGGAACGCTTCGACGTCACGTGGGCGCCGAAGCGGAGATGCCGGAACAGGTCCAGCCCGTCGGTCTCGGCGGCCTCGCGGGCGCTCTTGCCGGTGTAGAGCGCCACCATCAGCGCCACGAAGCCGCGGACGATGAAGGAATCGCTGAAGCCCTGCAGCTTGAGCCGTCCCTCCGGGCCCGACCCTTCGACGGCCGTGTCGATCCAGACCTGGCTCTCGCAGCCATGGACCCGGTTGGCCTCATTCCGCAGGGCCTCCGGCATCGGCGGCAGGGCGCGACCGAGCTCGATCAGGTATTCGAGCCGCATGTCGTCGTCCTCGACGATCTCGAAATTCTCGATGATGGTCTCGATCGGGGGCAGCATGCTCGTCCGGATCCAGGAAACGTCCGTGCCCCTATAGGCCGGCTGGTCCCGCGTGGCGACGGGGTTCAGCGACGCGGGCCGTCATTGCGCGGTCGCGGTGGCCGGCAGGGTCAGGCGCAGGGGCTCGGCCGGCGTGGCCTCGCCCGTCACGGCGATCTCGGCCTGAGCCGCATAGGCGGCGATGAGGCGTGGCCCGAGCTTCGGGACGTTGGGCCGGCCGGAGGCCGCCATCTCGCTCACGCCGGAAACGATGGCGACGCGCAGCGGCCGGCCCGCCTCGGCCTCCAGATCGATGCTGATCGAGCAGGCGACGTGCTCGGCGGTGGCGTCCAGGCACTCGGCCACGATCTCCGCGACGATCATGCCGAGGGCGTTGGCGGTGCGCGGCTCCACAAGCCCGTTGCCGTTGCCGCCGACCTGGACGCCGATGCGCCCGGCCCGGCGAAGCTGCCCCAGGCCCGAGGCCAGACGGTGCAGGTAATCCTTGAGGTCGATGGAGGCGATGTGGGGCGCCTCGTGGAGATGCTGCTGCACCAGCGCGATCGCCCGCACCCGCTGACCCAGCGCCTCAAAGCTGCCCCGGCAGGCATCCGGCGCCGCCCGCCCGTACAGGCCGATCAGGCTCACCATCACCTGAAGGTTGTTGCGGACGCGATGGTAGACCTCGGCCAGCAGGGTCTCCTTCTCGGCGAGCGCGTGCTCGATATGCTCCTCCGCGTGCTTCCGGTCGGTGATGTCGAAGCAGGAGCCGAGATAGCCCTGGAACCGACCGTTCTCGATGAGGGGGCGCGCGGTATCGAGCAGCCAGCGGTAGACCCCGTCGTACCGGCGCAGGCGGAACTCCACGGTGAACGGGGCCCGCGCCCGGAAGGCTTCGGCCACGATCCGGGCGTGCCGCTCGAAATCCTCGGGGTGCAGGCCCTCGCGCCAGCCGAGACCCAGTTCCGCCGCGAGCGGACGCCCGGTGAATTCCAGCCAGCACTCGTTGTGGTGGATCGCGTGGCCGTGCTCATCCGAGCGCCACATCATCAGCGGGACCACGTCGGCGAAATGCCGGAAGCTGTCGGTCAGGGCGGCTGCCCCGGCGGTGCCCTGAGCCGGACCCGCCTCAGAACCTGCCGCAGGAGTGTCGTCCAGCGGTTCAGCCGTTCCGGACCCTGGGGGCTGTCCGACCATTCTCTGCCCGATTCGCTTTGATGATGCTTGTGAGGAGTCGACCGAGTGGAGTGCGCCGGTCAACGTGCCGACCGGGACGCCGTTCCGGTCCTTCGCCGCCTTTGCAGCCGTCATGCACAGGGGGTGGGCCGGCGCCGTCGCCGCAGGCGTACGCTTGTGCGCCCAGCAAGGGCGATGCCGCCCCGGGGGCCGACGGGAGAGCCCCGGTAATCGAGCCGTCTGCACAGGATTGGGTGCGGACACCCCTTTCCCCCTTCGCCAAGGTCTTTTCGCCAAGATCCTCCCACTCGCCCGCACCGGAGACTGGGCCGCTTCCGTTCGTCCATCAGCAGCGTCCCTCAACCTGCGTAGCCCCCAGCCCTGCCGGGGTGGGGACCGGCGGTGATACCGACATGACGTCTTCGAACGCGATGCGGGATCCATAATCCCCTCTGCGGAGGAAGGTCGCTGCGCACGGAATCGGGCAGCGGACCCTGGCAAACGGCCGGGTGCGAATTCCTAAAACCGCAGTTGATAGGAATTAAGGCTTGACACCGGAACGCTGCTGGGCTATCACTCAAGCACGGTCGAGACGTGTGCGGAGAGGCGGCGATGCGGTTGCGCGTGGCCCATCCAGCGGAGCGGCGCGCGGAAGTGCTGCGGCTCTTGCGCGAAACCGACCTACCGATCGCCGAGATCGGCGCCCGGACCGGGGTCAGGCCCGGCACGATCAAGACCTGGAATACCCGATCCGGCTGGGTGCGGCCGCCGCGATGGGACTGGGTGCTCGCCCGCTGGCCCGCGGCGCGGCGTGCGGCGGTCGCCCGTCTGCTGGACCAGCCGGGCAACGATCCCGTCGACATCGCGGTGGCCCTGGGCTTCGGGCGTGACCCGGCGGATCTGGTGAGCGCGGCCCTGCAACTGGCGCCGCGGCCGGGGCGGGCGGTTCAGGGCAGGGCCCGCGATCCCGCGCCGCCGATCGATCCGCCGACCCTGCGGACACATCTGCGCATCCACATCGCCCGGCAGATCGCCGCCTTCGACGCGGCTCTGGATCGGGAGGGGGTGGCGCTCAGCGAGTCTGCCCGGGTCCTGCGCGACTTGGGTGGCCTGCGGCGGCTGCTCGACGAGATCGAAACCGAGAGTGCGCGCGGCGCGGCGGGGGAGGGCGGCGATGACGGTACCGCACGCGATCTGCCGACGCTCCGCGCGGAGATCGCGCGACGCTATGATGACTTTGTCGGCGGCGGGGCGCCTGCCTGACTTCCTCGCGACTCTGCCGCCCGACCTCCTCTGGGCCCTCGACACGGACTGGCTGCACCGCGCCCGCGCCGACCAGCTCCCGCCGGCCGAACCGGATGCGGGCGCGACGGAGCCCAGAACCGAACCTCAGACTGAACCTTGGACCACCTGGGCGGTGATCGGCGGCCGGGGCAGCGGCAAGACGCGCACGGGGGCCGAATGGGTCGAGGCCCTCGCCCGCGGCGATCCGGCCTTCACACCCGAGCCGGTGGGGCGCATCGCGCTGGTGGGAGAGACGCATCTCGATGTGCGCGAGGTGATGATCGAGGGGCCCTCGGGGATCCTCAGCCTGCCCCGGCGCGACCGGACCCGGCCGGTCTGGTCGCCGAGCCGGCGACGGCTCGAATGGGCAAACGGTGCCGTCGCCCAGGCGTTCTCGGCCGAGGAGCCGGACGCCCTGCGCGGCCCGCAATTCGGCGCTGCGTGGTGCGACGAGGCCGCCAAGTGGCGCCGGCCGGAGGCCGCCTTCGACATGCTGCAATTCGGCCTGCGCCTCGGCGCCCGGCCGCGCAACCTCGTTACCACGACGCCGCGGCCGGTGCCGCTGATCCGTCGCCTGCTCGCCGACCCGCGCACCGTCGTGAGCCGTGCCCGCACCCGCGACAACGCCGCCCACCTCGCGCCGGATTTCCTGGAGCGGGTGGTCGGCCGCTATGCGGGCACGCGCCTCGGCCGCCAGGAACTTGACGGCGAACTGATCGCCGACCGTGACGACGCCCTGTGGGACCGCAGTGGCCTTGAGACCGGCCGGGTCGGCGCCGCCCCCGAACTCGGGCGGATCGTCGTGGCGGTCGATCCACCCACGACATCGGGGGCGCGTTCGGATGCCTGCGGGATCGTGGCGGCGGGGCGGGCGGGGGAGCGGGCCTACGTGCTGGCCGATGCCAGCCTCGCCCGCGCCACCCCGCAGGCCTGGGCCGGGGTGGCGCTCACGCTCTATCACCGGCTCGCCGCCGATGCCCTCGTGGTCGAGGTCAACCAGGGGGGCGAGATGGCGGCGGCCGTGCTGGCGCAGTGCGACCCGGCGGTGCCGGTGACCAGGGTCCACGCCACGCGGGGCAAGTACCTGCGGGCCGAGCCGGTCTCGATGCTCTACGCCCGTGGTCTCGTCCACCATGTCGGGGCGTTTCCGGCGCTCGAGGATGAGCTGTGCGATTTCGGTCCGGACGGCCTGTCCGGCGGCGCCTCGCCCGACCGGCTGGACGCCCTGGTCTGGGCGCTCACGCATCTCATGCTGGAGACGCGGGCGGAGCCGCGGATCCGGCGGCTGTGAGGGGCGGGCGTGGGCTGGGGACGGCCCCGGATGCGCGCATCGTCCGGGCCCCATAACGGACCACGGGGTCTTCCGCTCCCCGCGCGGGCCGAGGATCCCGGCCTCGCCTTTGACGCTCAAGCTGTCGAGCGCACCGTGGATCCGCACGCTTGTGCGGGGTGGAGACGCGCAGCCGCCTGTCGGCTCTATCGGACGGCGCTCGCGCGGTGCCCGCGTGCACCGAAAAACAATGCGGCGCGCTCCCCAGGGGAAGCGCGCCGAAAGGAGGTTCGTGGTCTCAGGAACGAACTGCATCCTGTATACACGATTCGGTGTGTCGCGCTGTGGCGCCTGCACCACGACGCCCCGGCCGCGCGGCTGAAACCCGTCTTTTTTACTGTCGGCGCGCCGATCGGGCAGGGCCAGGATCACCGGGTGCGTCCCGTCGCCGGCCTCATGGGCTTAGCGAGCCGACCCCGAGCGGAGAGCGCTCCGGCCTAGCGAGCGTCATCCGGCCCCCCGCGGCCAGGAAGGCGACGCCGTTCCAGGTCGGGGTGACGACCGCCCCGGCGACCCGGCGTGACAGCCGCAGGGCGATCTCGAACCGGCCGAAGGGCCGCGCCAGGACCGGAAGCCCATCGAGCTCCGGCTAGGCGGGGGCGTCCTGCGCCCGAACCGCGACCGCCAGGATCGGCGCCGGATCGGGCTGCGCGGGGAAGCGGCTCCGCCTCGTCGAATCACAACGCAGGACCAGACCGGCATGTCGACCCTCCTCGAACGGCTGGCGCGGGTTGCCCGCCGCACCCCGCACGGCGCGGCCCCCGCCACCAAGGCCGCCCCCGCCTTCGCGCTCTACGCCGAGGGTCGGGCCTGCTGGACGCCCCGGGACCCGGCGGCACTCGCTCAGGCCGGCTATCAGCGCAACCCGGTGGTCCACCGGGCGGTCCGGCTGGTTGCCGAGAGCGCCGCGAGCCTGCCGCTGATCGCCACCGGGCCCGACGCCGCGCGGGGCGGCGACCTGCTGGCGCTGCTCGCCCGGCCGAACCCACGGGAGAGCGGCACGCAGCTCCTGGAGACCGTCTTCGCCGACCTCCTGCTCGCCGGGACCGCCTATCTGGAGGCCGTCACCCTCGACGGGCGGGTCGCGGCGCTCCAGGCGCTCCGGCCCGGGCGGATGCGGATGCTGCCGGGGCCGGATGGCTGGCCCGCCGCCTACATCTACACCGCGGGCGGCCAGAGCCGCCGGTTCGACCTGCCGGCGCCCGGCGCCCCCGAGGTCGCGCCGATCCTGGCGCTCAGCCTGTTCCATCCCGAGGACGAGGCCGGCGGCTTCGCCCCGATCGCGGCCGCCGCCGCCGCGCTCGACATCCACAACGCCGCGAGCGCCTGGAACAAGGCGCTCCTCGACAACGCCGCCCGGCCCTCCGGGGCGCTGGTCTTCGCCGGTGCCACGCTGTCCGAGCCGCAGTTCGACCGGCTGAAGGCGGAGCTGGAGGCGAACTACCAGGGCGCCGCCAATGCCGGCCGGCCGCTTCTGCTGGAGGGCGGGCTCGACTGGAAGCCGCTCGCCCTGTCGCCCCGGGACATGGATTTCGTCGAGGCGAAGAACGCGGCGGCCCGGGAGATCGCCCTGGCCTTCGGGGTTCCGCCGCTGCTGCTCGGCCTGCCCGGGGACAACACCCACGCCAACTACGCCGAGGCCAACCGGGCGCTCTACCGCCAGACCCTGATCCCGCTCGCGACCCGCACCGCCAAGGCCCTCGGGGTGTGGCTCGAGCCCGCCTTCGGGTCGGTGGACCTTGAGCCCGACCTCGACCGGATCGAGGCGCTCTCGGCCGAGCGGGAATCCCTCTGGCGGCGGGTGCAGGCGGCGGAGTTCCTATCGATTTCCGAGAAGCGCGCGGCAGTGGGCTATCCGCCGGAGATGCCCCGCGAGGGGGAGGCCTGACGGATCCGCTCGCCGCACGGCAGCCCTTCCCTTCCCCGCGCGCGGGGAGAGGGGATCCACCGCAGTCTGCGCGCGGAACAGCCACGCGAGGAGTCCCCCTATGGACGGCCATTTCACCGGCTATGCCAGCGTCTTCGGCGTGCCCGATCTCGGCCGGGACGTGGTCGTGCCGGGCGCCTTCGCGGCGAGCCTCGCGCGCCATGGGCCCGCCGGCGTGCGGCTGCTGTTCCAGCATGACCCGTCCGAGCCGATCGGCCGCTGGCTCGCCCTGCGCGAGGATGCCCACGGCCTGTTCGCCGAGGGGCAGCTCAACCTCGCGGTCCAGCGCGCCCGGGAGGTCGATGCGCTCCTGCGCGGGGGCGGCCTCGACGGCCTGTCGATCGGCTTCCGCACGCTGCTGGCCCGCCGGGGCGCGGGGGGCGAGCGCCGGCTGCACCGGGTCGATCTCTGGGAGATCTCCCTCGTGACCTTCCCGCTGCAGCCGCAGGCCCGGGCGAGTCCCGATCCGGACTCCCTCGCGCCCGATCGCTTGGCCGCGGAGATCCGCGGCCTTGCCCGCCGGATCGCCCCGAACGGCGCCCACCGGCCCTGACTTCCACCCCCGACCCGGAGGTTTTCGATGCCCGCCGATACCCTGCTCGCCCCCGCCGCCTACGAAACCAAGGGCCATCTGCCCGATCTGGAGAACAAGGCCGCCCGGCCCGAGGGGGCCCCGGTCCGCTCCGCCCTGGACGAACTCTCGGCCGCTTTCGCGGCTTTCAAGGAGACCAACGATTCCCGGATCGGCCAGATCGAGGGCCGCCTCGGCACCGACGTGCTGACCGAGGAGAAGCTCGCCCGGATCGATGCGGCGCTCGACGCCGCTCGCACGCGCCTCGACCGGATCACCCTGGAGCAGGCCCGGCCGCCGCTCGGCCAGCCGGGGCCGCGGATCGACGCCACCGCCCAGGAGCACAAAGCGGCCTTCGACCTCTACGTCCGGGCCGGCGAGAGCGCGGGCCTCAAGCGGCTGGAATCCAAGGCGCTCTCGGCGGGCTCCGGGCCGGATGGCGGCTACCTCGTGCCCGACACGATCGAGCGCACCGTGCTGACGCGCCTTGCCGCCGTCTCCCCGATCCGTGCCATCGCCACCGTGCAGCAGATCTCGGGGGCGCAGTACAAGCGCGCGGTCTCGGTGGGGGCACCGGTGACCGGCTGGGCCGCCGAGACTGCGGCGCGCCCGCAGACCGATGCCCCGGCGCTCTCCGAGATCGCGTTCCCGGCCATGGAACTCTACGCCATGCCGGCCGCCACCCAGACGCTGCTGGACGATTCCGTGGTCGATCTCGATGCCTGGCTCTCGGCCGAGGTCGAGACCGCCTTCGCCGAGCAGGAGGGCGGCGCCTTCGTCAGCGGCAACGGTTCGAGCCGGCCGCGGGGCTTCCTGAGCTACGACACGATCGCCAATTCCGCCTGGGTGCCGGGCAAGCTCGGGTTCGTTGCCACGGGGGCGGCCGGGGCCTTCCCGTCGAGCAATCCGGCGGACGTGCTGTTCGATCTGGTCTACGGTCTGCGGGCTGCCTACCGCCAGAATGCCGGCTTCGTGATGAACCGGCGGACGCAGAGCGCGATCCGGAAGTTCAAGGACACCGAGGGCAACTACCTCTGGCAGCCGCCGCTCGCCGCCGGCCAGCCCGCGACCCTGCTCGGCTTCCCGGTGACGGAGGCCGAGGCGATGCCCGACCTCGCCAAGGACAGCCTGTCGGTGGCCTTCGGCGATTTCCGCCGGGGCTACCTGGTGGTGGACCGTACCGGAATGCGCGTGCTGCGCGACCCGTATTCGGCCAAGCCCTACGTGCTGTTCTACACCACCAAGCGTGTGGGTGGCGGGGTGCAGGACTTCGACGCGATCAAACTGTTGAAGTTCAGCTGAGCACCCGGGTTTCCCTCCCCCGCAAAGGGGGAGGGTCATACCCGCAGCCCGATGACTGCCTCAACGCCCGGAATTGCCGTCGCGCATGGCGCCCGTCGGCTCCTGCACGTGGGCCTCGAGGAACCACAGGTGCTTGTCGACGGCCCGGGAGATCTCGGTGAACAGGTCCGCCGTATCGGGGTCGCCCGCCTCGTCGGTCTCGTCGATGTTCTCACGCACCGCGTTGGCGTAGGTGGCATAGCTGTCGATCAGCGCGGCGATGTGATCGGCGATCGCGTAGATGCCGGTCGGGTAGGCCGGCAGCTTGGTGCGCTCGGCGACCGCCTGGGTCGAGCCGAAGGCCGTGGCGCCGAGCTGGACCGCGCGCTCGGCGACGCTGTCGTTGAACTCGTCGAGTTCGGTACGGAACCCGTCCAGCATCTCGTGGACGCCGATGAATTGCGGGCCTTTCAGGTTCCAGTGGGCCTGCTTGATCGCCAATGCGAGGTCGATGCCGTCCGCCAACCGAGCGTTGAGGGCTTCGATCGAGACCTTCTTGGCGTTGGAATCGGTGTTGTTGCGGGTCTTGTGCGACCGGGGGGTGTTGCTGATGCCGGTGTCGGCCATAGTCTCGCTCCGTGAGCCTAAAAGGTTCGGATGCGAAAGTGCCGATGCGGCTTGAGGTTCCCGCAGGCGCGAATGATCTACTGTAAGGTGAGCATCCTCTGGGACCTGCAACCACTTCCGACAGTGCCACGATCGGAACCCGTTCCAAGTCCTTGTTTCAGAACGCTTTCTTGCGACGAACAGCCGTCCCGTTGCGGCTAGCGGCGGCGGGTGCGTGCCGCCCAAGCGGGCCGGTCACCGCGCGACTGTGCATCGCTCACCTGCATCTGCGACAGCTCGGCCGCGCGCGCCGCGATCCAGCCGGCATGTTCGGCCACCGGCGTCACCGCTGTGAAGCCACCGCAGGCGGTTCGGCGGGCACCCTGCTGCAATGCGCCGCTCGACCAGCTCACCACGCCGACGATCCGGTAGCCGCCGGGGCCGCCGGTGAGGATCGGGCCGCCGGAATCGCCCAGGCATGCGCCGGCCCCCGAGGTCTCGGCCATGCGCCGCCGGTCTGTGACCACGGTCACCCGGTTGGCGACCTGCAGGGAGCCGATCGAGACGAGATGCGCCAGCCGCAGGATGCGGGCGGAGCCACGCCGGTTCTCGGCCACGACGCCGAAGCCTGCGATTTCGACCGGCTCGCCGTTGCTGATCGAGCCGGCGCCACGCGGATCGAGGGGCACGAAATCGGCGCCGAGGGGCCGCTCGAGCTTGAGAAGCGCCAGGTCGACGCCGGGCTGCTCCTCCGGAGTCGTACCCGGCACAAAGTCCGGATGCATCGTCGTGGCGATGACCGGGATCCGGTGCTGGCGGAAGCCGCGGTCGACGCCGATCACCGTGTAGCCCGCCGGGCGCATCACGCAGTGGGCGGCGCTCAGAACGAGGTCCGGGGCGATCAGCGTGCCCGAGCAGATCTCGCCCTCCGTGCTCTCGATGCGCACCACGAAGCTGCGCGCCCCGTCCGGGTCGCGGGTGGTGGCGCCGTTGATCACGGCCGCCGCGGGTGTGGGAAGCTGGCCGGCCAATGCCCCGAGCAGCGCTGCACCCAGCAGGCCGGCTCCGAGGCAGCCGGACGCAAGGCGCTCGCGAAGGCCGGCCTTGCGGATCGGGCGAGGGAACATCGGGCACTCCGGGGCGCGATCGGCGCGGGGGCGCGCCCTTGGCGAGCGGGCGGCGTGAAGGTGAGCCTAGAGCATGGCAATGACCTGGCCAAGCTGAGGTTCCCTGCGGATCCGATCTGTCTCAGGCCGCAGCGGACCGGCATGGTGGATCATCCCGGCCGCGGATCCACGACACGAGGATGGATTTGCCCCGCCCGGCGGATCGCGACGCCCCCCCGGTCAGGATGCGGCAAATGCCGTCGTCGCGTGAAACGATACGGTAGGCCTACCTCGCTATGAACGTCGCCACACGCGACGGGCGCCGGTAAGGAGCACGTCGGCCGTTTTATCGAAGGGCGCGGTTCGTCGTCAGGATGTCGAGGGAGGGTCTCCGCGGATCTGTCGGAAAGAAAGCTGGAATGATTCAGCCATTGAAGAGCCGATCCATCCGTGGACTTGAAGGGTAAGACGTATGATCGGCTTGATTTTTTCTTTCCTAGCCGGTCTCATGATGAGCATTTATTTTCGTGTTGGGTCCATTTTTCTGGTCAGCGCGGTCTTTTTTGCGGTCGCTGTGCTGAGGGTCTTATCGAAGGGCAGCTTCGAGTTCGCCGACATCCTGATCCTGTTCGCTTACCTGTCGGCCCTGCAAGGCGGTTTCATGCTGGGCTCTTACCTCCGGCACCGCCGCGGCGGAGGTGGCTCATAGCCACCAGATGACGTGGCCGCGCAGATAGGAGGCCGCAGCCCACAGGGCGATGGCCGTCATCGACAGGGTCACGCTCAGGGTGAAGCGTTGTCGGGGCGTCAGCATGGGTCGCGAATACTCCGGGGGGCCCTGTCTCCGCGCGCTCAATGGTGCGGAAGGCACGTCCCGAAGCACGCGCCGCACGGATGATGCGTGCAGTCCGGTCGACGAACAGTCCCGGCTCCACGGCGACCCGTCATTTCGGAGACCTGCCGCGCGGCAGGGCAGATCTCCGACGGATCTTTACGAGGGGCGATTAGTATTCGGTTGCGCCGGCCGATGGGCGATGCAGACTGCGCAGAGGGTGCGCTGCATTCAGAGGCACACTACTCGGTCCAGCGGGCGCTTCGGCCCCAACCGTCCAGCACTCCGTCGATCCAGCCGCGCTGCGGCCCGACGAGGACGCCCTGGGTCAGACCCCCGCAGGTGCCGCCGATCCAGGCTGCGAGCGCCCGCACGGTGCCGTCCGGCCCCGCGATCGGCCCACCGGAATCGCCCTGGCAGGCGCCGCCTGCGCCGCCCCGCAGCCAGACCAGGATCCGGCTCGGCCCATAGGGCTCGATCACCGGCAGGGTGAGGCTGCGATAGGTGCCGGTGGAGCGCGGGTCGCCCGGCCGGGCGGCGCCGTAGCCTCCGAGGATCAGATCCTCGCCCGCCCGCGTCGGCACGGCGCTCAAGGTCACCGGCGCGAAGCGCGGCGGCAGCGGTGTCGCGGTACGCAGGAGTGCGAGGTCGATGGAGCGCCGCCGAGCCCGGGCGGCGCCCGCGTCGTAGCCCGGATGCACCGCCCGCGCCGCCACCTCGACCAGAACCGGCGCGCCGGCCGCATCGCGAAAATGGACGCGGTGCTGCGGGGCGTCGGCGAGGCAATGGCCGGCGGTGAGCACCGTGTCGGGGGCGAGCACCACGCCGGTGCAGACGCCGCCCTTGGAGGACAGGACCATCACGGCCCCGCCGGGGGATGTCTCGGCGCCCCCCACGATGGCGCGCGCGGGGCTTCCCGCCAGCGACAGGGCGGCCGCGATGACGGCTGCCGCCGGGCGGCTTTTCGAGACCAGCATCGGACCACCGCTCACGAGGGACACACCATGATCCCGTTACGCATCGATGCCGCCGCCGTCGAGCCGGTGAGCGTCGCGGAGCTGCGCGCCTACCTGCGCTTCGATTCCGACGATGGCGGCACCGAAGACGGGTTGCTCCAGGCCCTGATCACGGCCGTGCGGGCCAGCCTGGAGATCGAGACCCGCCGGATCCTGTTGCCGGGCCGCTACCGGATTGCGCTGCCTGCCTGGCCGCCGGACGGGCAGGTCCCGCTGCCGCTGAGCCCGCTGGTGGCGGTCACCCGGGCCGGGCTCGCGGGCGCGGAGGGCGTGACCGACCTCGACGTCGGACTGGTGCGCCCCGGCCCCGACCCGGTCGAGGCGCCGTGCCTGCTGGTCGATCCGGCGGTGCCGGACTCGGCCGGACGCACGATCCTGATCGAGGTCGCGGCCGGGTTCGGCGGCGACGGGCCGGCCATGCCGGCGCCCCTGCGGCTCGCGATCCTGCGGCTGGCCGCCGCCCGCTACGAGCACCGCGGCGACGAGGCGGACGCGGTCCGCAGCGACACCGCCGACCTCGCCGCGCCCTTCCGCCGGATGCGCCTGTGATGGCCGGTACCGGAGATCGCCCGATGGCTCTGACCCCCCGTCATCCGCCGCTCGGCGCCCGGCGGCGGCGCTTCGTGCTGGAACGCCCCCTGGAGGAGCCGGATGGGTTCGGCGGCGTGCTGCGCCGCTACGTGGCCGGCCCGGTCCTGTGGGGCGCCCTGGCGCCGGCCGGGATGGTGGACCGCCCGGCGGGCGGCCGGACCGACACGCTGCCTGCCTACCGCATCACCCTGCGGGGCCGGACCGACCTCGACCCGACCATGCGGCTCGCCGCCGGCCCCCGCCGCTTCGCGATCCGCGCCGTGACCGAGCCCGACGGGCGGGGCCGCGACTGCATCTGCCACGTCGAGGAATTGCCGCGGGAGAGCCTGTCGTGACCGATCCGAGCCCGCTCCTCGCCCTCCGTGCCGGCCTGATCGCGCGCTTCACCCCGGATGCCGCGCTGGCCGGCCTGCTGGGTGGCCGTGTCCGGCTCTACGACGAGCCACCCCGGGGGGCGCTCCCGGTCTATGCGCTGTTCGGCGATGCCGGGATCGAGGACGATTCCGTCGATGGGGCCGAGCGCCACCGCCACAGCCACGAGATCGCGGTGATCGCCAAGCCCGGCTCGGTGCGCACGGCGCTCGACGCCGCCGAGCGCATGGCGGCGCTGCTCATCGACACCGCGATGCCGCTCGCCGGCTGCCGCCTCGTCACCCTGCGGGTGCGCGCCATCAAGGCCCACCGCGACGCCCGGACCGGCGAGGCCCGGGCGAGCCTCACCGTCGAGGCCGTCACCGAGACCCTGTGAGGAGGACACCGATGGGCGCGCAGAAGGGCAAGGACCTGCTGATCCGGGCTGGGGACGGTGCGGGCGGCTTCGTGGCGGTGGCGGGCCTGCGCAGCCGGCAGATCACGCTGAACGCCGAGGCGGTGGACGTCACCAATGCCGACTCCGCCGGGCGCTGGCGTGAATTGCTCGCCGGGGCCGGGGTGCGCCGGGCCGCCATCGCGGGCTCGGGCGTGTTCCGCGATCAGGCCTCGGACGCACGCCTGCGGCTGATCTTCTTCGAGGGGGCGATCGAGACCTTCCAGATCGTGGTGCCGGCCTTCGGGATCCTGGAAGGGCCGTTCCAGATCGCGAGCCTGGAATATCGCGGCGACCACGCGGGCGAGGTCACCTTCGACATGAGCCTCGATTCGGCGGGTGCGCTCGCCTTCACGGTGGCCTGACGCCATGGCGAACCGCATCCGCGGGGAGGTGCCGCTCGACCTCGGCGGGCAGCGCTACACCCTGTGCCTGACCCTTGGGGCGCTCGCCGAATTGGAGAGCGCGTTCCAGGCCGGAGACCTCGCCGGGCTCGCCGGGCGCTTCACGGCCGGCCGGGTCTCGGCGCGCGACCTGATCGCATTGCTGGGCGTCGCCCTGCGCGGCGGCGGCCACGATCTCGACGACGCGGCGGTGGCGCGGCTGCCGCTCGCGGGTGGACTCGATGCCGTCTCGGTGGCCCTGGGCGCCGTTCTCGCGGCCGCCTTCGGGGAGGCGTCGGGCCCGGCAAACCCTCCGTAGGGTCGGAGCCGCACGCTCCGACCCGACTCCCTGCCGCCTTCCCCTGGGACGACGCCCTGGCCCTCGGCCTGGGCGTGCTGGGCTGGTGCCCCGGCGACTTCTGGTCGGCGACCCCACGCGAATTCGCCGCCGCCCTCGGCCGCCGCGCCGGGCCGACGCCGCTGACCCGGACGGCCTTCGAGGACCTGCTCGCCGCCTATCCCGACAGGACCTGAGAGGCTGACAGATGGCCGACACCGAAGCCGATACCCAGGATGCCGCGCGGGCCGAGCGGCTCCAGACCCTCGACCGGCTGGCTCAGAACTTCGGCCGCAGCCTCGACGCGGCGCTGACCCGGGGCGCTGCCTCCGGTCGGAGCCTCGACGGCGTGCTCGGCATGATCGGCACCCGGCTCGCCGGCGCGGCGACCCGGGCGGCGGGCGGCGCGATCCAGTCCGGAGTCACCGGCCTCATCAATTCCGTGCTGGGTGCGGGCTCCGAGCCCGGCTTCGGCCGGGGCGGCGTGTTCCGCGCTGGACGGGTCCAGCCCTTCGCGGACGGCGGGGTCGTGGCGGCGCCGACCTACTTCCCCATGGCGGGCGGCACCGGCCTCATGGGCGAGGCCGGCCCGGAGGCGATCCTGCCGCTCGCCCGCGGCCCGGACGGTCGCCTCGGCGTCGCGGCGGGCGGCGCGTCGGTGCGGCCGGTCTCGGTGACGGTCAACATCGCCACGCCCGATCCGGCAGCCTTCCGCCGGTCCGAAGCGCAGGTGACGGCGAGCCTCGTCCGGGCGGTGGCGCGCGGCCAGCGGGCGACGTGACCTGTCTGCCCACAGAAGCGGCGCGCAAACCCAGCCCGGCCGCAGGTCACGCGGCCTTGCGCACCTCCGTTTCCCGCGCGCGGCTGCGCTGTCCGTCGACGCTCACCGGCGCGACGCCCTGGATCGTCACGCGGCGGACCACCCGGGGCTGGTCGTCGTAATCGTCCACCGCCCGGTGGACCGTCGCCCGGTTGTCCCAGATCGCCACGTCGCCCGTCCGCCAGGACCAGCGCACGGTGTTCTCCGGCCGGGTGGCGTGGTCGTGAAAGATCGCCAGCAGGTGCTGCGAATCCGACGTGGTCAGCCCCAGGATCCGCTGGATGAAGTGGCCCACGATCAGCGAGCGCTCGCCGCTCTCCGGATGCACGTGGACCAGCGGGTGCTCGGTCTCGAACACGGTGCGGGTGAACACCTCCTCGTGCCGCCGCCGCCCGGCCTCCAGCACGTTCACCCGGCCGCCGACATAGTCGTAGACGTTGGAGTGGAGCGCCCAGAGCTTGTCGGCGAGGTCGCGCAGGGGGAGCGGCAGCTCGGCATAGGCCGCCGCCGTGTTGGCCCAGAGCGTGTCGCCGCCATAGGCCGGCAGCGTCACGGCCCGCAGGATCGAGATCGCCGGGTAGTCCGGCACGAAGGTCACGTCCGTGTGCCAGGAACTCGCCCGTTCGCCCCGGCTGCCGTCGAGGTCGAGCACGCCCGCCGTGCCGGGGAGAGACGGCACGGTCGGGTGGGGCACGAGGTCGCCGAGGCGCCAGCCGAACGCCTCCTGACCCGCCTCGTCGAGGGCTTGGTCGCGGAAGAACAGCACCTTGTGGGTCACCAGGGCCGCACGGATCGCCGCGACGGTGGCGGCATCGAGGTCCCCTGAGAGCGCGATACCGCGGATCTCGGCGCCGATGCGCCCGGCGACACGGCGGATGTCGAGGGTGGTGGACGGGGCGTGGAGAGACTGGAGTATGGCGCTCATCGGAAGAGGTTCCTGGCAAGATGGCGTGACGGCACGCGGCCGGCAGGCGATGAATGCAGATGTTCCTGGCCTGAAGGACCCGGATTCATCCGCGCCGACGCCGATGATCTTCCGACGGCCGGCCAAATTTGTCGATGAACGGTGTTTTTGATTTTGCGGATCTTTCCGGAAGAGTTTTTCCAGGTGTCGCGAACGCGCAGCGACAGCATTCCCCGGCGCCGCATCGGCGCGACGCGAACCGAAGGCGCCCGCCATGGCCGAGGATTTCCACGAGGTGCTGTTCCCCCTCGACGTCTCGCTGCGCGCGAGCGGCGGCCTGCAGCGGCTGACCGAGATCGTCACCCTGGCCTCGGGCCGGGAGCACCGGAACGGCCGCTGGGCGGATTCCCGCCGCCGCTACGATGCCGGCTTCGGGCTGCGCGGGCTCGACGCGCTCCACGCCGTCCTCGCCTTCTTCGAGGAGCGGCGCGGTCGCCTCTACGGCTTCCGCTTCCGCGACCGGGTCGACGGCCGCTCCGGGCCGCCGGGCCGGGCGATCGGGCCCCTCGACCAGCCGCTGGGCACCGGCGACGGCGCCACAGCGACCTTCCCGCTGGTGAAGACCTACGGGAGCGGTTTCGCCCCCTATCGCCGTCGGATCGCCAAGCCGGTGGCGGGCAGCGTCCGGGTGGCGGTGGCCGGCCAGGAAGCTGGGCCCGAGGCCTTCGCGTGCGACCCGACGACCGGCCTCGTCACCTTCCAGCCCGGCCATGTCCCGGCGCCCGGCGCCACTGTCACCGCTGGCTTCGCCTTCGACGTGCCGGTCCGCTTCGACACCGACGAACTCACCATCGATCTCGCGGCCTTCACGGCCGGAGAGATCCCACGGGTGCCGCTCGTCGAGATCGTGCCCTGAGGGAAGACCCATGCGCGACATCCCGGAGGCCTTCGCGGCCCATCTCGCGGGGGGCGTGACCACCCTGTGCCGCTGCTGGTCCCTGCGGCGGCGGGACGGGCTCGCCCTCGGCTTCACCGACCACGACCGCGACCTGACGGTTGCGGGCCTTGTCCACCGCGCCCGGACCGGGCTGGACGCCGCCGAGGCCAGTGCGGAATCCGGCTTCGCGGTCTCAGGCGGCGACGTCGCGGGGGCGCTGAGCAGCCTCGGCCTGACCGAGGCCGACATCGCCGGCGGCCTCTACGACGGCGCCGCGGTCGAGACCTGGCTGGTGGACTGGACCAACCCCGAGACCCGTCTGCTCCTCAACGTCGCCACGATCGGCGAGGTGCGCCGGGAGGGCGACGCCTTCGTGGCGGAACTGCGCGGCCTGGCGCACCGTCTGGATGCGGAACGCGGCCGCACCTACCGCGCCACCTGCGAAGCCGATCTCGGGGATGGGCGCTGCCGGGTCGATCTCGCGGCGTGGCGGATTGCCGGCCGCGTCACCGGCGTTCCGGAGCCCGCCACCCTCGCGGCGGCGCTGGTCGGGGATTTTCCGGACGGCCTGTTCACCGGGGGCCGGCTTGCCTGGACGGAGGGCGCCAATGCCGGGCTCGCCGCGGATGTGCGCCTCCAGCTCGGCGGCCTGATCGAACTCTGGACCACACCGCCCCGGCCGGTCGCGACCGGCGACGCCTTCACGCTGACGGCCGGCTGCGACAAGCGCCTCGCCACCTGCCGGGACCGGTTCGCCAACGCGATCAACTTCCAGGGCTTTCCGCATATGCCCGGCAACGACACGGTGATGCGTCCCGTGCCGGGCTCCGACTCCATTCTCGACGGCGGGAGCCTGTTCCGATGAGCGCGATGCGGCGTGACATGGGGATCGCGGCTCTGGGCGAGGCGCGGCTGTGGCTCGGCACGCCCTACCGGCATCAGGCCTCGCTCCGCGGGATCGGCTGCGACTGCCTCGGGCTGCTGCGCGGGGTTTGGCGCGGGCTCTACGGCGCCGAGCCCGAGGCGGTGCCGCCCTATTCGGGCACCTGGGCGGAATCGGCCGCCCCCGGCACCGACCCGCTGACCGAGGCGGCGGCGCGCCACCTCGTGCCGGCGCCGTCGGCGGAGATCGCGCCGCGGGCGGGCGACGTGCTGCTCTTCGCCTTCCGCCGCCATCTGCCGGCTCGCCACTGCGCCATTGCCACCGGCGACGGCGCCATGATCCACGCCCATGACGGCGCCTGCGTCGCCGAGGTGGCGCTCACCGGATGGTGGCGGCGGCACCGAACGGGGGTGTTCCGGTTCCCGGAGGCTGGATCAGACCCGAGTTATGAAGAACCGGTCGCGACGGTCAGCTTGACGCCCAAGACGTCCATGACCTTGCGAACAGTCTCATAGCGAAGCTTCGAGCCCGGCGTCAGGGCCTTGTAGAGGCTTTCCCGGCCCAGGCCCGCCTCCCGGGCGATCTGCGCCATGCCGCGGGCTTTGGCGACATCGCCAAGAGCGGCGATGAACAATTCGGGGTCGGGATCATCGAGGGCGGCGGCGAGGTACTCGGCGATGGCTTCCTCGCTATCGAGAAACTCCGAGGCGTCGAAGGGGGTGAAACGCATCAGGCGATCCCATCAAGCTTGGCAGCCATGGCTCTGGCCCGCTGAATGTCCCGGTTTTGACTGGATTTGTCGCCGCCGCACAGCAGCAGGTACGTCACCTCGCCGCGGCGGATATAATAGATACGGTATCCGGGGCCATACGGGATCCGCATCTCGAAAATCCCCGCGCCCACTGGTTTGACATCACCGAGGTGACCCAGCTCGGCGGCACGGATCCGCGCCGCGACGCGAGCCTTGGCGCGATGATCCCGCAGGCCCGCGAGCCAAGACCGGAACGTGTCGGATAGCAGGATCGCCGTCACGCAGAGAGCGTATCTGCTCGGATACGTCCCAGCAAGGCGATGTCGGAGGAGATGCGGTCCTGAACCGGCGCCGTCACGCCGCCCGCACGGTGGCCAGGAAACCCGCGACCTCGCCGCGCAACGCCTCGAACTGCCGGGCGAGGGCCTCGGCCGAGCCGAGCACCTGATCGGCGGCGGTTCCGGTCTCCCCGGCGGCCTCGGCCACCTCCGTGATGGTCCGGGTCACGGCATCGGTGCCCGCCGCGGCCTGACCCACGCTCCGGACGATCTCACGGCTGGCCGCGCCCTGCTGGGTGATCGCTGCCGCCATCGCGGCGGTGACGGCGCCGACCTCGCGGATGCGGTTGCCGATCGTGGTGATCGACCGCACGGCCGCGTCCGTGGAGCCCCGGACCTGCGCGATCCGCTGGCCGATCGTCTCGGTGGCCCGCGCGGTCTGCGCCGCGAGGTCCTTGACCTCGGTGGCGACGACCGCGAAGCCGCGGCCGGCCTCGCCGGCGCGGGCGGCCTCGATCGTGGCATTGAGCGCGAGCAGGTTGGTCTGGCCGGCAATCTGAGCGATCAGGGTCACCACGTCGGCGATCTCCGCAACCGCGGCGCTCAGGGCGCCGACTTGGCTGGTGCTCTGATCGGCCTCGCTCACGGCCGCCTGGGTCAGCTGGGCCGAATCGTCGGCCTTGCGGCCGGTCTCCCCGGTGGAGGCTCCGAGCTGCTCGGCCGCCGCCGCTACGGCGCTGACGGTCTGCGCCGTCGCCTCGGCCGCGCTCGCCACTGCGGCCGACCGCTCTGCCGTCTCGCGGGCGGTGTCGCTCATCGCCGACGCGGTGGCCCGCAGGGCACTGGCCGAGTCCGAAACCGTCTCGACGATCCCGCCCACCGTCGCCTCGAACGCGTCCGCCAGAGCCTCCATCGTGCGTCGCCGCTCCGCCGCCGCCGCCGCGTCCGCGGCCCGGCGGCCCTCGACTTCGGCGTCGGCCCTCCGGGCCACGAGGGCACGGATGCCGTCGACGGCCCGGGCCACGGCGCCGATCTCGTCCTGCCGCCGCGCCCCGGCGACGGGCGCGTCGGTGTCGCCCGCGGCCATCCGCTCCAGGCCCGCGACCAAGCGGCCGAGGGGGCGTCCGATGCCGAAGATGCCGACCGCGATCGCGGTGGCGAGCCCGGCGAACAGGCCGAGGCCGGTATAGGCCCAGAGGTCGTGGCGCATCCGCTCGATCTCCTGGCTGAGATCCTCGGCGCCGGCCGCCATGCGGCCGCTGATGCTCTCGCTGAGCGTGGTGGTGCCCTGATTGAGGTCCGTGACGGTCGGGTCGATCTTCTCGTGCAGCAGGGCCAGGGCCTCGGCGTTGAGGTTGGCCTCGCCGAGGATGCGCGCCTCCGAGACATCCGAGATGTAGCGTTCGATTCCGCCCTGCAGCGTCTCGATCTGCGCCTTGAGTTCGGGCGCCTCGCGGCTCAGGGCCACGAAGGTACGCCGGAGGCCGGCGACCGCGATGTCGAATTCCTCGCTCGCCTTCCGGATCCGGTCGGCCTCGGTCTCGGCGATGACGCGGTAGATGGCGTAGTTCGTCTGATTGAAGATGCGGACGATCCGGCGGGCGCCGTCGGCGATCTTGGCGTCGTGCTGGATGAAGCGCGCGTACTGCGCGCCGATCGCGTCCATGCGCCTGCTCGCGTGCCAGATGCATCCGCCGACGATCGCACCGATGACGGCGACGATTGCGATGATCTTGTGCAGGATCCGTATCCTCGGCCTCATGTTCCCGATCATCGATCGGCGGCTCCCATCCAGGTTTGTGAAGATCATGCCGGTGATCGTGTAGCAAATTTTGCGCCGCGGCAGGGTTGATCATCTCATCAAACCGGTGGTCGGGGCCGGATCATCTTGGCCGCACATAGAAATTCATTGGCTGCTGGAGCACCGCCATGGCGACCCTCATCCTGTCCTCGGCCGGGGCGGCGGTGGGCACCGCCCTCGGCGGGCCGATCGGTGCCGTGGTCGGGCGCACCCTCGGGGCCGTCGCGGGCGCGGGGCTCGACGGCGCGCTGTCCGGCTCGGGTCCGCACACGCGCTTCGTCGCGGGGCCGCGGCTCGCCGATGTCAGCGGGCTCACCTCCACGGAGGGCGATCCGATTCCCCGGGTCTACGGCCGGGCGCGGATCGGCGGCAGCCTGATCTGGGCGACGCGCCCGCTGGAGGTCGCCAACACCACGGTGCAGCGTGCCGCGACCCCCGCCAAGGGTATGGGCGGCGGCCAGAAGACCGTGACCACCCGCTACACCTACTTCGCCAACCTCGCGATCGGGCTGTGCGAGGGCGAGATCGCCATGGTCCGCCGGATCTGGGCGGACGGCAAGGAGATCGATCAGGTCGGCCTCACCATCCGCGTTTACACCGGCGGCGCGGATCAGGCGCCCGATCCGCTGATCGTCGCCAAGGAGGGGACGGAGAACGCGCCCGCCTATCGCGGCCTCGCCTACGTGGTGATCGAGGGCCTGCCGCTCGCCGATTTCGGCAACCGCATCCCGCAATTCGCCTTCGAGGTGATCCGTCCCGTCAACGGGCTCTACGGCCGGATCCGCGCCATCGAGATGATTCCCGGCGCCAGCGAGTTCGGCCTCGATCCGGATCTCGTCACCGTCGATCTCGGCCTCGGCCGGACCGAGGCCGCCAACCGGCACCAGCTCCAGCGGGCCACCGACGTGCTCGCCTCCCTCGACGCGCTCCAGGCGCTCTGCCCCAACCTGCGGCGGGTCGCCGTGGTGGCGACATGGTTCGGCACCGACATGCGGGCCGGAGCCTGCCGGGTGGTCCCGAAGGTCGAGGCGCGGCACAAGCAGGCCTTGCCGGCCGATTGGAGCGTCGCCAGGATCACCCGCGCGGACGCCGAAATCGTCTCGATCCTGCCGGACGGCAACCCGTCCTACGGCGGGACACCGAGCGACGACGGCCTGACCCGGCTGGTGGCCGAGCTGGTCGGCCGCGGCCTGGAGGTGCTGCTCTACCCCTTCGTGATGATGGACGTGCCGGCCGGCAACGGGCTGCCGGATCCGCGCGTGCCGGGGGCGGCCCAGCCGCCCTATCCCTGGCGGGGGCGTGTCACCTGCGATCCGGCCCCCGGCGTCCCGGGAAGCCCGGACGGGACGGCCGCGGCCGACGCGCAGGTCGCGGCCTTCTTCGCCAACGGCTACACCGCCGAGGTGCTGCATTACGCCGATCTGGCGGCGCAGTGGGCGGCCAAGGGCGTCCGGATCGCGGGCTTCGTGATCGGCAGCGAGTATGTCGGGCTGACCCGGGTGCGGGGCGCCTCCGGCTACCCGGCGGTGCAGGCCTTCCGGGCGATCGCGGCGGCCGTGCGCGAGCTGCTCGGCCCGGGCGTCGCCCTGGTGTACGGCGCGGACTGGACCGAGTACGGCGCCCATGTCCTGGACGGGGGCGCCACGATCCGCTTCCCCCTCGACGACCTGTTCGCCGACCCGAACATCGCGGCGGTCGGGCTCGACTGGTACGCCCCGGTCTCCGACTGGCGCGACACGCCCGACCATGCCGACGCCGCGGTGGCGGGCGACATCTACGACCGCGCCTATCTCAAGGATCGCGGCGCCTCCGGTGAGGCCTTCGACTGGTACTATCCCGACGCCGACGCCCGCGCCGTCCAGGCCCGCGTCCCGATCACCGACGGGGCCGCCGGCAAGCCCTGGGTCTTCCGCGTCAAGGATCTCGTGGCGTGGTGGTCGAACCCGCATGTCGAGCGGGACGGCGGCGTCGAGACCCGAACGACCGCCTGGGTGCCGATGGGAAAGCCGGTCTGGCTTACCGAACTCGGCGTGCCGGCGGTCGACAAGGGCACGAACGGGCCCAACGTCTTCCCCGATCCGAAATCGGTCGAGAACGCCTTCCCGCCGGAATCGCGCGGCTTACGGGATGAGCTGATCCAGCTCCGTGGCCTGGAGGCGGTGATCGCCCGGTTCGATCCGGCGGTGCCGGGCTTCCGGGAGGCCGACAATCCGGTCTCGCCGGTCTATGGCGGGCGGATGGTCGATCCGGCCGGGATCTTCGTCTGGGCCTGGGACGCGCGGCCCTATCCGGCCTTCCCGACCGTGCGGGGCGTCTGGGCCGATATCGGCAACTGGCGGGTCGGCCACTGGATCACCGGGCGGATCGAGGGCTGCGACCTCGACCTGCTGGTCCAGAAGATCCTGGCCGATTTCGGGTTCGACGCCCCGGTCGCGATCGAGGCCGCGGCCTATCTCGACGGCTACGTGCTCGACCGGCCGCTCTCGGCGCGGGGTGCGCTCGAGACCCTGGCGCAGGTCTACGGGCTCGACGTCTCGGCGGTGGCCGGCCGGTTGCGCCTGCGCGGGCCGCGCCGGGACAGGCCCTCGGTTCTGGAGGAGGCCGACCTCGTCCGGCTCTCCGAGGAGAAGCCCGTGCTCCGTCAGGTCCGGGCCGAGGAGAGCTCCCTGCCGCGCTCGGTCGAACTCGGCCTCACCGAGTCCGAGAGCCCGGATTACCGCCGCGCCACCGCGGCGGCGGTGCGGCCGGTGGGCGAACGGCGGCACGAGACCCGGATCGATGCGGCGATCGTCACCCGGCGCGAGACCGGCGACGGTCTCGCCGAGGCGATGCTCGACCGGATCATCGCGGCCCGCGACAGCGCGGTCTTCACCTTGAGCCCGCGCCGGGTCGAGCTGGAGCCCGGCGACCTCCTGGCGGTGCCGGCCGACGTGCCGGGCGGCACGGTGCTGCGCAAGATCGACCGGATCGACGACGCCCCCACCGGCCGCCGGATCGAGGCGAGCGGCATCCCGCCCAGGGCCGGGCCGGGGCGCGGCCTGCCGCGCAGCATGGCGCAGCCGCAGGTGGCGCCTCCGGCCTTCCCAGGTCCGCCCCTGGCGCTGGCCCTCGATCTGCCGGCGGACCGGGGCAGCCCTACGGTCCTGCAATACCTCGCGGTGGCGGCCGAGCCCTGGCCCGGGGCGGCCGCGATCTGGCGCGCGGAAGGGACGGGGCCGCTCGCACTCCAGGGCATCGTCGATTACCCCGCCTGCCTGGGGCGGACGCTCTCGGCGCTGCCCGCCGGGCCGCTCTGGCGGATCGACCGGCACCGGAGTCTCGACGTCACCCTGCACCGGGGCGATGCCCTCGCGTCGATTGGCGAGCACGCGATGCTCTCCGGCGGCAACCTCTTCGCCCTGATCGGCCCGGATGGCGCCGTGGAGCTGCTCGGCGCCGCGAACGCGGTGCTGATCGGGGCCGACACTTTCCGGCTTTCGGGGCTCCTGCGCGGACTGGCGGGCAGCGAGGACGCCGCAGCTCGGCCGGCCCCCGCCGGCAGCCTGATCGTGCGCCTCGATGATGGCGCGGTGGTGCCGCTGGTCGACCGGCTCGACGCGGTCGGCCGCGTCTTCCGCTACCGCATCGGGCCGGCGGGGCGCGATCCCGGCGACCCGGCCTTTACGGAGCTGACCGCAACCGCCGGGCTCGGCGCCCTGCGGCCTCTGCGGCCGGTCCATCTGCGGGCGCGCCGCATGCCGCAGGGCGTGCTCCTTTCGTGGATCCGGCGGGCGCGCCGCGACGGGGATGCCTGGGAGCCTGCCGAGATCCCCCTGGACGATCCGGAGGCCTACGCGGTCACGCTGTTCGCCAACACCGGCGCGGCCGTCCGCACGCTGCGAATCGACGCTCAGCAACTCCTCTACACCGGCGAGACGGCCGATTTCGGCGGCCCGCAGCGGAGCCTCGACGTGGCGGTGGCGCAGATCGGCGCCGTCGCCGGCCCCGGGCCCGCCCGCCGGGCCCGCATCCCCGTCCGTTCGGCCTGAACCCCCGGGAGCTCCCATGTCCGACTCGACGCCCCACCTCGGCCTGCCGCTGATCGCGGCGAGCCAAGCGCAGAAGCACGTCACCCATAACGAGGCGCTCGGCCTCCTCGACACGCTGGTCCAGCTCGCCTGCCTCGACAAGGATCTGACCGCGCCGCCGCCGAGCCCCGCCGAGGGCGACCGTTACCTCGTTGTGGCGTCGAGCCCCGGGGGCGCCTGGGCCGGGCTCGCGGGCCAGGTGGTGCGCTACGCCGACGGGGTTTGGATCGGCGCGGTCCCGCGGGCCGGCTGGCTCGCCTACGTGGTGGACGAGGCCGACCTCTACATCTTCGACGGTGCCGCATGGACGAGTGTCCGCCGCACGCTCACGGCGGTCCAGAGTTTGAGCCGCCTCGGGATCAACACGGAGGCGGACGGCTCCAACCGTCTCGCCGTGAAGGCGGACGCCGCGCTCCTGAGCTGGGACGACGTCACGCCCGGCTCGGGCGACATGCGGGTGAGCGTGAACAAGAAGGCGGCCGCGCGTGATGCCGGCTTCGTGTTCCAGACCGGCTACTCGGCCCGGGCGCTGTTCGGCACCCTCGGCGGCGACGATGTCGTCCTCAAGACGTCCCCGGACGGCGCGGCCTTCTCCACGGCGCTCACCGCCTCGGCCGCGACGGGGGTCGTCGCCTTCGCGGCGAGCCCGAAGGCGCCGACCCCCGCCCCCGGCGACGCTTCCGCCCAGCTCGCCACGACGGCCTTCGTCGCCGCCCGGGGCCTCGCCTTCCGCAACCGCCTCATCAACGGCAGCTTCGCGACCAACCAGCGCAACGCGTCGGGGGCGCCGCTGAGCTACGCCGCCGATGCCTACATCATGGACCGGTGGAAGGCGGGGGCGAACGGCGTCACCCTGTCGTTCGCCACCGCCACCAACGGCGACGTGACCGTGACGATCACCGCCGGATCGCTCGTGCAGGTGATCGAGGGCGGCCTCTCCCTGCCGGAGGGCGGTGCCTATACCCTGTCCTGGCGCGGCACGGCCGGCGGGCGGGTCTATCCCCCCGGCGCGTCCAGCCCGCCCGCCTATGCCGGCCCCGGCTCCGCCGGCACGATGACGGCCGGATCCAACGCGGTGGTCGAGTTCACGGCGGGGACGGTGAGCCTCGCCCAGCTCGAACCGGGCGGGACGGCCACCGCGTTCGAGCGCCGGGATGACGAGATGCGCCGCTGCCAGCGCTACTATCAGACCGGAAAGCTCATGCTCTTTCGGGCGAACGTGTCCGGCTTCTTCAGCGGCGGCGTCGTGCCCGTGCGGATCGCCCGGATGCGTGTCGTTCCGACCCTGGGTGCCACCATCGACGGCAGCGGCAGCTTCACCGGGACGATCTCGTCCATCGCGAGCACGCCCGAGGATATCTGGTTCTGGTTCGGCGCGACCGGGGCCGCCGGCGACTACTGCCCGGTGGCCTGGACCGCCAGCGCGGAGCTGTAACCCTATCGGACGATACGGCGACAGCGGCCGGACACGACGGGCCCTCCTGAGGTCCCGCGGCTCGGCCTTCGCCCGCACCTCCGTCCCGGCCTGCATATGGCCACCCCCGACGACCCTGCGCGACCGCTCTTTCCTTCGTGAGGATGCCATGACTGCACCGCTCGTGCGGGCGACCTTCTTCACCCATCTCCGCGCCACCGGCCCGTGCGGGCCCCACCTGCCGCAGGTCGAGGTCGACGGGCTGACCGCGCTCCTCGACGCCTGGGAGCGGCTGGGCTGGCCGACCGACCCGCGCCACGTCGCCTACACGCTGGCGACCGCCTGGCACGAGTGCCGGCTCGATCTGTCGATTCGCGAGGACGGCCGCGGCCGCGGCCACGCTTACGGCATGCCGGTCAACGGCCGGGTCTATTACGGCCGCGGCGCGAGCCAGGTCACGTGGATCGACAACTACCGGACCTTCGGCCGGCTGCTCGGGCTCGACCTCGTCGATGATCCGGATCTGGCACTCGTGCCGGCCACGAGCGCGGCGATCCTGATCCTCGGCGCCCGCGACGGGCTGTTCCGCCCCGGCCACACGCTCGGGCGGTACTTCAACGCCCGGTCCGACGATCCGGAGGGTGCGCGCGCCATCATCAACGGTGACGGGACGAAGAACGGGGCGCGGATCGCCGGCTACCACCGGGCCTTCCTCGCCTGCCTGGAGGCCGCGCGTCCGGCCGCCGCGCCGAGGCTGCAACCGGCCGCTTGGTGGCCGCGGCTCCGGAATACGATCCGCCACAACATGCAGAAGGGTGTTTGACCATGGGGTTCCTCGCTCTCCTCCCGGCCTTGCTCGGTGCGCTCAGTCCGATCCTCGCGCGTGTGCTGCCCGACGAGGGCCAGCGCCTGCAGGTGCAGCTCGACCTGCAGAAGGCCCTGATCGACCAGCAGGGCGATCTCGGCCGCGCTATGGCCGAGGTGATGAAGGCCGATGCCGGCTCGGAGAGCCCGCTCGCGCGCAACGCCCGGCCGATTACGGTGCTGTGGGCGCTGGCGATGATCACTTGGGTCGGCGTGGTCTCGCCGATGCTCGGATTGCAGGTCGAAGTGGTGGCTGCGCTCAAGGGCGTGCCGGCGGAGCTGTGGTCGCTGCTGACGGTCGGCATCGGCGCCTACATGCTGGCCCGATCGGTCGACAAGCTCGTGCCGCAGGTGGTCGGGCCGAAGGGGTGAGCCGCGAAACCGGGGAGGCGCGGATGAGCGACGGGACAATGCCACGGGCGCAGGCTCCGCGGGCGGCACGGAGGAGCCGGGTCATGGCGGATACGCTGCCTGAGTGGATCGGGCGCCTGATCGAGCGGGTCGAGGCCACGGGCCGTCAGATGGACGCGCTCGGGGGCAAGCTCGACCGGATGGACGAGAAGCTGGAGGGCGTGGCCTACCGGCGGGACATCGAGGCCTTCGTGGCGCGGGACGAGATCGAGCGGCGGATCGACAAGGCGGTGGACGGGGCGAGGGCCGAGGCGGCCAGGGGTCTGGCCGAGGTCAACGGGCAGGTGAGGTCGCTCTACCGGATCGGCTGGGGGCTGGCCTCGGCGGCGCTGCTGGCGTTCGGCGGGATCGTGCTGGCCAGGGTCGGGCTGGCGCCGCATTGACGACAACGACCCGATTCCCTGGTCGCATCCCTTCAATACCGGAGCGCCAATACCGGAGCGCCTTGAGCATCACGCGCGTCCGGCGGGAGTAACCACGCCGCAGATCTCCGCAAATTGAGCGGTTGCAACTTAAAATTTTGTGGCGAGAATGTGGCCCTCGATCCAGGGATGGGGGTGCGGTCATGCGGCGCGGAATGGTCCTGCTGGCCTTGGCTCTGTCGGCATCCCCGGCCGGCGCGGCGCCCCGGCCACCGGCCTACTATCCCGCCGAGGAGGCCTTCAATTCGATCTCGGATCTGCGTGCGCGCGTCATCGCGCAGACGATGCTGATCGGTGCCGGCTACCAGAATGCCGTGCCCACCGAACGCTTCACCCTGCACACCTTCAATGCAATTCGCGAGTTCCAGATCGCCAACGGCCTGACGCCGTCGGGCCGCTTCGACAAGGTGACGTCGGACAGGCTGTTCACCGTAGCGCGCCCCATGTTCAACCTATGGAATTTCCGCCAGATCGGCCATCCGATGCGGGGCCGGCCGATCTGGATGCCGCAGGGCATGGGCCTTCGGCCCTACCCCAACAGGAACGGCCTCACCTATCGCGATGCCAACGATCGCTTCCAGATCTCCTATAACTATTTCCCCGCAACGACCCCGGAGCTGATCTACGGCGGCCTTCTGGAGAAGATGCGCGGCAACGGCACCTTCATCCACTATTCGGTCATCAAGGATGGCTGGTTCGTCATCTCGGCGACGACGAGCGACGGGGACGACGAGTATGTCCGGTATCATGCGGACGGTGACGGCATCCTCGGGTTCGCGGCATTCTGGAACAATGCGAAGGGCGTCGTGAACGGCGAGCGTATCGCCGTCCTCATGTCGGCCTCGCTCGGTTCGGTGATGAACGGCCGTCCGTTCGTGGAGCCGCCCGGCTTCCTGGAGGAAGCGCCCGCCGTTGCCGCGGCACCGGCCGTCGTGCCGGTGAGCCGACCGGATCCGGCCGTCGTCCCGCCGGCGCCGAAGGCCCTCGCCCCGGCACCGAGCCCGGCCGCGCCGCCCGTCGCGCAGGCCAAGCCGGAGGACAGGATCTCGACCGGAAGCGGGTTCTTCGTCGATGGGCAGGGCCGGTTCATCACGAACAACCACGTGATCGAGACGTGCAAGGATGTGGTCGTGAAGACACCGGACGGTCAGATCCGGAAGGCGGGCGTCAAGGCGACGGATGCCGCAAACGACATGGCGCTGCTTCAGGTCGCCGGCGCCGAGGGCCATAAGTCCGCGCCGCTGCGGCTCGGCGCCCGGCTCGGCGAAGGGATCGCCACGTTCGGCTACCCGCACCTCGACATGCTGGCCAACACAGGCAACTTCACCCTGGGCAACGTCACCGCCCTGGCCGGCGTGAACGACGATTCGCGGTTTTACCAGATCTCCGCACCCGTCCAGTCCGGCAATTCCGGCGGTCCGGTGCTCGACAATTTCGGCAACGTGGCCGGCGTGGTGCAATCGAAGCTCAACGTCCTGAAGGTTGCGATCGCCTCCGGCGATTTCCCGCAGAACATCAACTTCGCCATCAAGGGCGCGATCCTGGCCTCGTTCCTGGAGAGCAACGGCGTGGCGGTGACGCCCGGCGCGATCACCGGGGCGAAGCTCGATCCGGCCGATCTGGCCGATGCCGCCAAGGCCGTCAGCGGACTCGTGGCCTGCCAGTGAGATCGGGGTCGCGGGCATCCGACTGCGGCACGATGCCCGCGCCGTCCATCGTCGGCATGCCCGTGGTCCCGTCCGACTGACGGCGGACCTCCCTTGTCCGGCGCTTGCCGCTTATCGCCCGCCCGCCGCGGCCCTGCGCACGAGCCGTTCCCGCGCCCGCGCAACGCGCGCGGGAACCGGGTGCCGCCTCAGCCGTAGTGCCGGCACGATGCCGTCCGCACGCCGATCACCCACCTTCCTCCGGCCCGACGCGGGACAGCAATGGCTACGTATTCAGGGCGCATTCAGTGCCCTCGGCCCACATCTCCCGCCAATGCGCTACGCCATCGCCCTCGTCGCCATCAGCCTGACCGCCGCGGCCCTCGCCGCTGGCGGCCTCGGCTCCATGGCCGATGACGGGCCGGCGCCCCAGACGGGCGCGGTCTCCGCGCAGGCGCCGCTGCGGATCGAGACCTGCCTGTCGCCGGCCGACATGCGCGAGGAGGTCGGCGAGCGCCGGGTGATCCCGCCCGTGGCGGCGATCCGCGCGGCTCGCACCGTGATCCCCCGGGCCGAAATTCAGCGGGCGAGCCTCTGCCGTTACGAGGACACCTTGGTCTACATGCTGACCGCCTTGCGTCGGGACGGTCACTTCGTGCACGTCATCGTGGACGCGCGCACCGGCAGCGTGGCCGGACAGTATTGAGCGGGCGCCGAAACCACCGCGGAGGGGAGTGAGCCGTGCGTCTGCTCGTCGTCGAGGATGACAAGGACATCAACCGGCAGGTCGTCGCCGCGCTGGAGGAGGCCGGCTACGTCGCCGACAAGGCCTATGACGGCGAGGAGGGCGGCTATCTCGGCGAGAGCGAGCCCTACGACGCCATCATCCTCGACATGGGCCTGCCCAAGGCGGACGGCGTCACGGTGCTGCAGAAGTGGCGCCGGGCCGGGGTGAAGACGCCGGTGATCATCCTCACCGCCCGGGACCGCTGGTCCGACAAGGTCGATGGCTTCGATGCCGGGGCGGATGATTACGTCACCAAGCCCTTCCACATGGAAGAGCTGATGGCCCGGGTCCGCGCGCTGCTGCGCCGCGCCGCCGGCCATGCCTCCAGCCAGATCGCCTGCGGGCCCGTGACCCTCGACACGCGCTCCGGCAAGGTCTTCGTGGACGGTGCGCAGGTGAAGCTGACGAGCCACGAATACCGGCTGCTCTCCTACCTCATGCACCATACCGGCCGGGTGGTCTCCCGGGCGGAACTGACCGAGCACCTCTACGACCAGGATTTCGACCGGGACTCGAACACCATCGAGGTGTTCGTCGGGCGCCTGCGCAAGAAGCTCGCCGTGGACCTGATCCAGACGGTGCGGGGCCTCGGCTATCTGGTGGATCCCAACCAGCCGCCGGCGCGGGTGTGAGCATGGTGCCGGTTCCCGGCACGCTGCCGGCCGTGTTCATGCGTGGCGGCACCAGCAAGGCGCTGATGCTGCACCGCCGGGATGTGCCGGGCGATCTCGCCGCCTGGGAGCCGGTCTTCCTCTCCGCCATGGACAGCCCCGACCCGTTCGGGCGGCAGCTCAACGGCATGGGCGGCGGCGTCTCCTCGGTGTCGAAGATCTGCGTCGTCGCGCGTTCGGAGCGGCCCGACGCCGATATCGACTACACCTTCGTGCAGGTGGTGGTCCGCGAAGGCCGGATCGACCTGTCGGGCAATTGCGGCAACATGCTCTCGGCGGTCGGCCCCTTCGCGGTGGACGAGGGGCTGATCGAGGCTCCGGACGGGTCGGTGCGGCTTCGGATCTACAACACCAACACGCGCAAGCTGATCGAGGCGCGTTTTCCGGTGTCCGGCGGCCGCACCGTCTATCACGGCGATCTCGCGATCCCGGGCGTTGCCGGCACCGGCGCGCCGATCCGGCTCGACTTCATCGATCCCGGCGGCGCCACAACGGGCCGGCTCCTCCCCACCGGTGCCGTTCGCGAGATCCTCGACGTGCCGGGCCTCGGCCCGATCGAGGCCTCGCTGGTGGACGCGGCCAATGCCTGCGTCTTCGTCCGCGCCGCCGATCTGGGGCTTGCCGGCACCGAGCTGCCCGCCGCCCTGGAGGCGGTGCCGGGCCTGCTCGACCGGCTCGGGCGCATCCGCCGGGCTGCCTCCGTGGCGATGGGGATCGCGCCCGACCTTGAGGCCGCTGCGCGCATCGTCCACGTGCCGTTCGTGGGGATCGTGGCACCGCCGCAAGAGGCCGGCAGCCTTTCCGGCGAACCGGTGCTGGCCGACGCCATCGACCTGACCGCCCGGGTGATCTCCAACGGCGTGCCGCACCAGGCCCTGCCGCTCACCGCCACCCTGTGCCTCGCGGTCGCCGCCCGGATCGAAGGCAGCCTCGTCCACGAGGCCGCGCGTGCGACCGACGCGGCGCTGCGGGTCGGCATGCCCTCCGGCATCCTCACCGCCGACGCCGCCGTGACGCGCGACGGCGGTGTCTGGCAGGCGCAGCGGGGCTCGTTCTACCGCACCGCGCGGCCGCTGATGCGGGGTGACGTGTTCTACGATGCCGCGCCGCCGGTCTGAGCGTTGGGCCCTGCGATGATCGACCTGATCGGCCTCCTCTCCCTGCGCCGCCGCTCGATCGCGGTGCGGCTCGCCGTGTCGGCCTTCCTGTCGAGCTCCGCGATCCTGCTGATCGCCGCCTGGATCCTGACGACGCTCTACCGGGAGAATACCGAGCGCGCCTTCGACAGCCGGCTGCTCGTCTTCACCAACAACCTCGCCACCGATCTCGTCTCGCCCAACGACCCCGAGAGCCGGACCTTCTCGCTCGGCGACCCGCGCTTCGATCTGCCCCTGTCGGGCTGGTACTGGCAGGTCGGCAAGCCCGATGCGAAGCCCCGGGACCTGCGCACCTCCCGCTCCCTCGTGGGCGTGCCGCTGCCACCCGCCACCGATTCGGAGGGTAGGGTCGGTGTCGGGCAGATCCGCCAGGGCTACGGCAAGGCGCAGGACGGCCGCCTGCTGCGCATCATGGAGCGCGACGTCGATCTCGGCGAGGAGGGCCGCTACACGGTCCGGGTCGCCGGGCCGGCGGACGAGATCGTCAACGACGTCGACCGCTTCCGCAATTCGCTGACCATCACGTTCGGCCTGCTCGGCCTGTCGCTGGCGCTCACCACCCTGCTGCAGATTCGGTTCGGCCTCGCGCCCCTGAAGAAGATGCGCGCGGCTCTGGGCGCCGTCCGCCGGGGCGAGGCCGACCGCATCACAGGTACCTATCCCCGCGACATCGCCCCGCTCACCGGCGAGGTGAACCTCCTGATCGAGACCAACCGCGAGATCCTGGAGCGTGCCCGTACGCAGGTCGGCAACCTCGCCCACGCCCTGAAGACGCCGCTCTCGATCATCGTCAACGAGGTCGGCGCCTCGGACGCCCCGGAGGAACTGGCCCAGAAGATCCGCGAGCAGGCCGCGGTGATGCGCGATCAGGTGAACTACCACCTCGACCGGGCGCGGGCGGCCGCGCTGGCCGGCACGCTCGGCACCTCGACGGAGGTCGAGCCGGCGCTGGCGGGCCTCGTCCGGACGTTCGGAAAAATCTACCGCGACAAGGACATCGCCTACGACGTCCACGTGCCCCCCGGCCTGCGCTTCCGCGGCGAGCGCCAGGATTTCGAGGAGATGGTCGGCAATCTCGTCGACAACGCCTCGAAATGGGCCCACGGCCGGGTCGCGATCCGGGCCGAGGCGGTGACCAAGGCCGATTATCCACATCTCGTCGTCGCCATCGAGGATGACGGTCCGGGCCTGCCGCCGGAGGCCCGCCAGGCCGTGCTCGGGCGGGGTCGCAGGCTCGACGAATCGAAGCCCGGCTCCGGCCTCGGCCTGTCGATCGTCGCCGATCTCGCCGCCCTGTACCGGGGGCGCTTCACCTTGGAGCAGGCGGCTTTGGGCGGCCTGCGGGCGGTGCTGGAAGTCCCGGGCGACGCGCCGGTGGGGGTCGCGGCACATTGATCGATCCTCGCCGTGCGGATCGTGCTCCCGGGCCAAGCCCGTTCTCTCCCCTTGTCGCCGCCCTTGTCTTCGCGCGGCAGTTGCGTGACACCGTGCCGCCGCCAGGGGGCGTCGTAGCGCCCCACCGTCGGCTCCACATGGCGCGGAAAGGAGCCGGCTGGTCCGGCCCGCTGGCGAAGGTTCATGACGGCGATCTGGTTTATCCTGGCGGGCATGACCGCGGCGGCCGTCCTCGGCCTGCTCTGGCCGCTCTCGCGCCGCGCCGCCGTGCCGACCGGCGAGGCGGGGACGACAGCGCTCGCGACCGAAACGGCGTTCTACGAGGATCAGATCGCCGAGATCGCGCGCGATCTTGAGCGCGGCCTGATCGCCCCCGAGGAGGCCGAAGCCGCGCGCGCGGAGGCAGGCCGCCGTCTGCTCAGGGCTAGTCGTGACGTGCAGCTTGAGGCGAAGGATGCGGGCGCCGCCGAGGCCGCACGTCCCGCGGAACCGCGCCTGCGTCGGCGCCGGGCGGCCTCGGCCTTCGCGGTCTCCACCATCCCGCTCGTGGCGCTGATCGCCTACGGGCTCTACGGCTCGCCGGAATTGCCCGCCCAGACCGATGCGGACCGGCAGGCCGCCCGCGGCGGCGCCGACGAGCTGATGAAAGCCGTCGGCCAGATCGAGGCCCGCCTCGCCCGCGACCCGAACGATGCCCGCGGCTGGGCGGTGCTCGCCCCGGTCTACATGCGCACCGGCCGGTTCGACGACGCGGCCCGCGCCTACGGCAACATCGCCCGGCTGAAGGGTGAGACCGCCGACCTCCTCGCCGATCAGGGTGAAGCCCTCACGGCGGCCGCGGACGGCACGGTAACGCCCGACGCCAAGGCGCTGTTCGAGAAGGCGCAGGCCAAGGAACCGAACGCGCCGAAGCCCCGGTTCTACCTCGCCCGGGCTGCCGAGCAGGCCGGCGACACCGGCGAGGCGATCCGCCAGCTCACGACCCTCGAAGCCGCGAGCCCGCCGGACGCCCCCTGGCTCGGCGTGGTCCGCCAGACGCTCGCCCGCCTCAAGGGCGAGCCGGCGCCTCTGGCCCCGGCGCCGACGGAGCCGAAAATCCCGGCCGCGCAGCAGGCGGCGATCCGCGGCATGGTCGACGGGCTCGATGCCCGGCTCAAGGCCGGCGGCGGCACGCCCGACGAGTGGTTGCGCCTCGTCCGGTCCCGCACCGTGCTGGGCGAGCACGATCAGGCGGCCGCCGCCCTGGCCCGCGCCCGCACCGCACTTGCCGGCGATCCGCAGGGTCTGGCCCAGGTCGAGCAGGGCGCCCGCGCCGTCGGCCTCGATGCCGAGGGCGGCCCGGTGCGCCCCGCCGAGCCCACCCCCGCGGGACCGGCGGCCCGGGCCGAGACCGAAGCTGCGATGGCAGCGGTGCGCGCCATGCCGCAGGCCGAGCGCGACGCCGCCATCCGCGGCATGGTCGATGGTCTGGACCGGCGTCTTGCCGCCCGGGGCGGCACCCCGGATGAATGGATGCGCCTCGTGCGCTCCTACAGCGCGCTGGGCGAGCGCGATCAGGCGATCAAGGCCCTTGACCGCGCCCGGATGGCGCTCGCGGCCAACGGTGAGGCGGTGGTGAGGCTCGACGGGCTCGCCCGGGAGCTGGATTTGCCGGCCAAGACCAACCCGTGATCGTCACGATCGCGTGCGATCAGCCGTATGACAATCGGTCCCGACGCCCGCCCTTGACCGGCGCTCTCGTGAAGCCGACACCCTGATGAGCTAGAATGAGAACGGTTCGGGCCTGGGCGGGTGACCGCCCACCGGATCGCGGGGTGGAAGTATCGTGACGCGTAAGAGCCGCCGCCTGATCCTGATCGCCGCCTGCGGCAGCGTGCTGGCGCTGGCCGTCGGGCTGATCCTGTTCGCCATGAGCGGCTCGATCGTGTTCTTCCGCTCGCCCTCCGACATCGCCCTGCAGGCCATCACGCCGGGCACGCGCCTCCGGCTCGGCGGGCTGGTAAAGGACGGTTCGCTTAAGCGCGGACCGGACCAGGCGGTGAACTTTGCCGTCACCGATACGAACGCCACCGTTGAGGTGCACTACAAAGGCCTGCTGCCGGACCTGTTCCGGGAAGGGCAGGGCGTCGTCGCCGAGGGCGTGCTGGAGCCGGGCGGGCAGTTCCGCGCCGACACGGTGCTGGCCAAGCACGACGAATCCTACATGCCGCGCGAGGTCGCCGACGCGCTGAAGGCGCAGGGGCGCTGGCAGGAAGGCGGCCCGAACAAGGCTGCGCCGAAGCCTGCCACGGCGTCGGCCGATTCGACCCTCGGCCCCCGCAGCGAGCGGTGAGGGAACCCGCATGATCGTCGAGACCGGCCACTTCGCCCTCGCGCTCGCGCTGGCGATCTCCCTCGTCCAGATGGTGATGCCGATCTGGGCGGCGCGCTCGGGTGATCCGGCGCTCCGGCAAGTCGCCTCGCAGGCGGCGCTGGGCGCCTTCGCCTGCGTGCTGTTCGCCTTCGCGGCGCTGACCTACGCGCACGTCACATCGGACTTCTCGGTCCAGAACGTCGTCGAGAACTCGCATACGCAGAAGCCGCTGATCTACAAGATCTCCGGCGTCTGGGGGAACCACGAGGGCTCGATGCTCCTCTGGGTCCTGATCCTCACCCTGTTCGGCGCCTGCGTGGCGGCCGCGAAGAACTCGGTGCCGCCGCGGCTGCGGGCCAACACGCTCGGCGTGCAGGGGCTGATCACCTTCGTGTTCGTGCTGTTCATCATCACGACCTCGAACCCGTTCAGCCGTGTCGTCCCGGCGCCGCTGGAGGGCAACGACCTCAACCCGCTGCTCCAGGATCCGGGCCTCGCGATCCATCCACCGCTTCTCTATGTCGGCTATGTCGGCTTCTCGATCAGCTTCGCCTTCGCGGTCGCCGCGCTGATCGACGGGCGGATCGATGCCGTCTGGGCGCGGGCGGTGCGGCCCTGGACGCTGACCGCATGGTGCTTCCTGACGCTCGGCATCGCGATGGGCTCGTACTGGGCCTATTATGAGCTCGGCTGGGGCGGCTGGTGGTTCTGGGACCCGGTCGAGAACGCCTCCCTGATGCCGTGGATCGCCGGCACGGCGCTGCTGCACTCCACCGTGGTGATGGAGAAGCGCGACGCCCTGAAGGTCTGGACGGTGCTGCTCGCCATCCTGACCTTCTCGCTCTCGCTGATCGGCACCTTCCTGGTCCGCTCAGGGGTCATCACCTCGGTGCATTCCTTCGCCACCGACCCGACCCGCGGCGTCTTCATCCTGGCGATCCTGATCCTGTTCATCGGCGGCTCGCTGACGCTGTTCGCGTGGCGGGCGCCGCTGCTGCGGCAGGGCGGCTTGTTCGCACCGATCTCCCGGGAAGGCTCCCTCGTCCTCAACAATCTCTTCCTGGTCGCGGGCTGCGCCACCGTGCTGGTTGGCACCCTCTACCCGCTGCTCCTCGAGATGCTGACCGGTGAGAAGATCACGGTCGGGCCGCCCTTCTTCAATTCCACCTTCGTGCCGCTGGCGATCCCGCTCCTGCTGATCGTGCCCGCCGGGCAGGCCCTGGCCTGGAAGCGCGGCGACGTGCTCGCGGCCGCGCAGCGCCTGTTCGCGGCCTTGGCCCTGGCCCTGGTGGTCGGATTCGGGGTGCTCGCCCTGACCTGGGGCGGCCCGGTCATGGCGCCGGTCGGGATCGGCCTCGGCGTCTACCTGCTGATCGGCTCCGCGCTGGAGATCGTCTCCCGCGCCCGGGGCTACGGGGCGAGCCGGACCCGTTCGCTCGGCCAGATCGGGCGCCGCGCCATCGGCCTGCCGCGCTCGGCCTGGGGTACGGCGCTCGCTCATGCCGGCGTCGGCGTGGTTGTGCTGGGCATCGCCGCGCAGGGTTGGGCCGCCGAGGGGTTGGCAACGCTGAAGCCCAGCCAGAGCCTGACGACGGGGCCCTACACGGCGACCCTGGAGCGGATCGCGCCCCGCAAGGGCCCGAACTACGAGGAGGCGGCCGCCTATCTGACGATCCGGACCCGCGCCGGCGACGAGGTCGGGCAGGTGGAGACCGGCAAGCGCTTCTATCCGAGCCGCAAGATGGCGGTGACGGAATCCGGCCTGCTGACGGTGGGGGTGAGCCAGGTCTATGCGAGCCTCGGCGAGATCGGCCAGGACGGCAGCATCGGCCTGCGGCTGTACTACAAGCCGCTCGTGCTGCTGATCTGGCTCGGTGCCGTGGTGATGGCGGCAGGGGGCGCGCTCTCGCTCACGGATCGAAGGATGCGCGTCGGCGCCCCCGCCAAGGCGAAGGTCCGGCCTCTGCCGAATGCGGTGCCGGCCGAGTGATGGGCGCGGTCACGGATATGAAGCCCGCTGCGGTTCTCCCTCCCCCCCCTGCGGGGGGAGGGAAGGCGCGCGCCCGACTCGGCGCCGCGCTCATCGCCGCTCTCGTCCTCATCGCCCCCGCCCACGCTGTCCAGCCCGACGAGGTGCTGAAGGATCCGGTTCTCGAGCACCGCGCCCGGGAGATCTCCGCCGAGCTGCGCTGCCTCGTCTGCCAGAATCAGTCGATCGACGATTCCGATGCGCCGCTCGCCAAGGATCTCCGCCTGATCGTCCGCGAGCGTCTGGAGAAGGGGGACAGCGACAACGCCGTGCTCGCCTACGTGGTCGCGCGCTACGGCGAATTCGTGCTCCTGCGCCCGGTCTTCGCCCTGCACACGCTGCTGCTCTGGTTGACGCCGGTGCTCGCGGTCCTGCTCGGCGGGTTCGGGATCTGGCGCCTCGCCCGCCGTCGCCGGCCGGCCCCGACGCGCGGCCTGTCGGCCGCCGAAGAAGCCGAGGTCGCCGCGCTCCTGCGACGGGAGTAGAATCAAGCGCGATCGTGATTCGCGGGGCGCTTCGGCACGAGTCTTGGATCGGCCTGCGCGGGCCGCAAGATCGGCGACGGACCTGGGGGCAGGACGATGACGGCCGCAACGCTCACCATTTCGAGCCGCAACTACTCCTCGTGGTCCCTGCGGGGCTGGCTGATCTGCCGAATGGCGGGGCTCGACTTCCAGACCGAGGTCCTGGCCGGGACCGATGCCAGCAGCCGGGCGGAACTGCTGCACCTGTCCCCGTCCTTCCTGGTGCCCCGCCTGCGGCATGGCGATGTCGTGGTCTGGGATACCATCGCCATCGCAGAATACCTCGGTGAGACGTTCCCGGACGCTGGGCTGCTACCCGGTCCCATCACCGAGCGCGCCCATTGCCGGTCGATTTCCGGCGAGATGCATTCGGGCTTCGTCAACCTGCGCTCGGCCCTGCCGATGAACTTGCGCGCCTTCCACCCCGCCTTCCGGGTCTTCAACGGCGCGAAGGCCGATATCGAGCGCATCGTCACGATCTTCGACGATTGCCTGGATCGCTACGAGGGTCCCTTCCTGTTCGGCGCCAAACCCTGCCTGGCCGACGCGATGTATGCCCCGGTCTGCACGCGCTTCCGCACCTACGATGTCGCACTCCCGCCCCGGGCCGCCGCTTATCGGGACACGATCCTGCACTGGCCGCTGATGGTCGACTGGGCGGAGGCCGCCGCCGACGAGCCGGACGAGATCGAAGAACTCGAGATGGAGTTCTGATCCGGCGTTGCGCTGAAATCTTGCGCGCCTTCAACGAGACGGTGCAAGCTTGGCGGTGAGGGGCCGTTCAGCGCGTCCTTTTGTCGGCCAAGCTGCCGGGTGCGTGGTAACGCGGCACATCGATACCGTTCGCAGATTGCAAGCACGGAACGACGCTGAGCTTTCCATGCCTCTGCAATTTCTTGCAGGGCACAAATTCATGTTGCGGCGCGGGAAAGAATTTCTTGCCGCGATGCCGATTCGAAAACGAAAACTGTGTCAGCTGTTTAGGGCAATGTGCCGAGGGCCACGCAAGCCGAGTGACAGCTCGACAGACGTCCTTTGTCGCGCAACCGGACAGCGCGATTGAAGCCAACCGGCATTTCTGTTCCACTTCGCATTAGAACAGGAACAGACTGGGCTGGAAACCATGGCGCGTCACGAGCCCTGGAGCGCCGAGCGCGCCACCGGGATCATCGCCGAGCACACCCATCTCGAAGGGGCCACGCTGCCGATCCTGCACGCGCTGCAGGAGACGTTCGGCTACGTGGATCAAGGCGCCGTGCCGCTGATCGCGGACGCGCTGAACCTGTCGCGGGCCGAGGTATTCGGCTGCGTCACCTTCTACCACGATTTCCGCGCGCAGCCCGCGGGCCGTCACGAGGTGAAGTTGTGCCGGGCCGAGGCTTGCCAGGCCATGGGGTCGGATAAGCTCCACCGCGAGATCCTCGGTCGCCTGGGCTGCGGTTGGCACGAGACCACCGCCGACGGCAACGCCACGGTCGAGCCGGTCTACTGCCTCGGCCTCTGCGCGAACGGCCCCGCCGCGCTGGTGGATGGTGAGCCCGTCGCACACCTGACCGCCGACGCCCTCGAAGCTGCCCTGACGGAGGTGCGCCAGTGAGCGTCACGCTCTACGTTCCGCGCGACGCCGTCGCGCTCGGCCTCGGCGCCAACAAGGTCGCCCGCGCCCTCTTCGCCGGCGCCGAGCGCCGCGGCCTCGACGTCACCATCGTGCGCACCGGCTCCCGCGGCCTGGCGTGGCTGGAGCCGATGGTCGAGGTCGGCACCCAAGAGGGGCGGATCGCCTACGGCCCGGTGAAGCTCGAAGACGTCGATGCCCTGCTGGATGCCGGCCTGACCGAGGGCAGCGACCATGCCCTGCGCCTCGGAGACCCGGAAAAGATCCCGTTCCTCGCCCGGCAGCAGCGCCTGACCTTCCACCGCTGCGGCGTGATCGACCCGGTCTCCGTCGAGGATTACCGGGCCCATGGCGGCTATCGCGGCCTTGAGGCGGCCCTGAAGCTCGATGCCGAGGGCATCGTGGTGGCGGTGCGCGACTCCAGCCTGCGCGGCCGGGGTGGCGCCGGCTTCCCGGCCGGCATCAAGTGGAACACCGTAATGCTCGCCAAGGCGGACCAGAAGTATGTGGTCTGCAACGCCGACGAGGGCGATTCCGGCACCTTCGCCGACCGGATGATGATGGAGGGCGACCCCTTCAACCTCATCGAGGGCATGACCATCGCGGGCGTCGCGACCGGCGCCACGCGCGGCTACATCTACCTGCGCTCCGAGTACCCGCAGGCCTTCGCCACCCTTAAGGAGGCGATTGCCAACGGTATCCAGGCCGGCGTGCTGGGCGACAACATCCTGGGCTCGGGCAAGACCTTCCACCTGGAAGTGCGCCTCGGCGCCGGCGCCTATATCTGCGGTGAGGAGACCTCGCTCCTGGAGAGCCTGGAGGGCAAGCGCGGCATCGTCCGCGCCAAGCCGCCGATCCCGGCGCTCAAGGGCTTCCTCGGCAAACCGACGCTGGTCAACAACGTCATGACCTTCACGGCCGTGCCGTGGATCCTGGAGAACGGCGCCAAGGCCTACGCCGATTACGGTATGGGCCGGTCGCTCGGTACCCTGCCGATCCAGCTCGCCGGCAACATCAAGCACGGCGGCCTGATCGAGATGGCCTTCGGCATCACCCTCCGTCAGGTCATCGAAGATTTCGGCGGCGGCACGCGCTCGGGAAGGCCGGTCCGGGCGGTGCAGGTCGGCGGGCCGCTCGGGGCCTACTTTCCCGATCATCTCCTCGACACGCCCCTCGATTACGAGGCGATGGCGGCCCAGAAGGGCCTCGTCGGCCATGGCGGCATCGTGGTGTTCGACGACACGGTCGACATGGCCGCCCAGGCCCGCTTCGCCTTCGAGTTCTGCGCCACCGAGTCCTGCGGCAAGTGCACCCCCTGCCGCATCGGCGCCACCCGCGGCGTCGAGACCATGGACAAGGTCATCGCCGGCATCCGACCGGACGCGAATCTCAAGCTGGTCGAGGACCTCTGCGAGGTCATGACCGATGGATCGCTCTGCGCCATGGGTGGGTTGACCCCGATGCCCGTGATGAGCGCGATCACTCATTTCCCGGAAGATTTTCGCCGCGCGGGCTCGCTGCCTGCGGCGGCCGAGTGAGGTAGCGACATGGCCCTCATCAAAGAAATCGACTACGGCACTCCGATCCGCGTCAACGCGCAGACGGTGACGCTGACGATCGACGGCATGTCGGTCACCGTACCGGCCGGCACCTCGGTGATGGCGGCGGCGATGCATGCCGGCACGCAGATCCCGAAGCTCTGCGCCACGGACTCTCTGGAGCCCTTCGGCTCCTGCCGCCTCTGCCTCGTGGAGATCGAGGGACGGCGCGGCACCCCGGCCTCCTGCACGACCCCGGCCGAGAACGGCATGGTGGTGCACACGCAGAACGAGAAGCTCGCCAAGCTCCGCAAGGGCGTGATGGAGCTCTACATCTCCGACCACCCCCTGACCTGCCTGACCTGCGCGGCCAACGGCGACTGTGAGCTGCAGGACATGGCCGGCATCGTCGGCCTGCGCGACGTGCGCTACGGCTACGACGGCGACAACCACGTCGCGCCGACGGCGGAAAAATACCTGCCGAAGGACGAGTCGAACCCGTACTTCACCTACGATCCGTCGAAGTGCATCGTCTGCAACCGCTGCGTCCGGGCGTGCGAGGAAGTGCAGGGCACCTTCGCGCTGACCATCGCTGGCCGCGGCTTCGACAGCCGCGTGGCGGCGGGTCCGACCAATTTCTTCGAGTCCGAGTGCGTGTCCTGTGGCGCCTGCGTTCAGGCGTGCCCCACGGCTACGCTGCAAGAAAAGTCGATCCACGAGTTCGGCCAGCCCGAGCACGCAGAGGTCACGACCTGCGCGTATTGCGGCGTCGGCTGCTCGTTCAAGGCCGAGATGCAGGGCGAGCGCGTCGTCCGCATGGTCCCCTACAAGGGCGGCAAGGCCAACGAGGGCCATAGCTGCGTGAAGGGTCGCTTCGCCTACGGCTACGCCACCCACAAGGACCGTATCACCAAGCCGATGATCCGCGAGAAGATCACGGATCCGTGGCGCGAGGTGTCCTGGGAAGACGCGATCGACCGGGCCGCGAGCGAATTCAAGCGCATCCAGGCCAAGTACGGCAAGGATTCGGTCGGCGGCATCACCTCGTCGCGTTGCACCAACGAGGAGGCCTACCTCGTCCAGAAGCTGGTGCGCGCCGCCTTCGGCAACAACAACGTCGATACCTGCGCCCGCGTCTGCCACTCGCCGACCGGCTACGGCCTGATGTCGACGCTCGGCACCTCGGCCGGCACCCAGGACTTCAAGTCGGTCGAGAATTCCGACGTGATCCTGGTGATTGGCGCCAACCCGACCGACGGCCACCCGGTCTTCGGCTCGCGGATGAAGAAGCGCCTGCGGCAAGGGGCGAAGCTCATCGTCGCGGATCCCAGAAAAATCGACCTCGTGAAGTCGCCCCACATCAAGGCCGACTATCACCTGCCGCTGAAGCCCGGCTCCAACGTCGCCTTCATCAACTCCATGGCGCACGTGATCGTCACCGAGGGGCTGATCGACGAGGCCTATGTCCGCGAGCGCTGCGATCTGGCCGAGTTCGAGTCCTGGGCCCGGTTCATCGCCGAGGAGCGCCACTCCCCCGAGAACCAGCAGCAGTTCACGGGCCTCGACCCTGAGCAGGTCCGCGGCGCGGCCCGGCTCTACGCAAAGGGCGGCGCGGCCGGCATCTATTACGGGCTGGGCGTCACCGAGCACAGCCAGGGCTCGACCATGGTGATGGGCATGGCCAACATCGCCATGGCCACCGGCAACATCGGCAAGCTCGGCGCCGGCGTGAATCCGCTGCGCGGCCAGAACAACGTGCAGGGCTCCTGCGACATGGGCTCGTTCCCGCACGAGCTCACCGGCTACCGCCACGTCTCGGATGACGCGACCCGTGAGAGCTTCGAGGCCCTGTGGGGTGCCAAGCTCGACAACGCGCCGGGCCTGCGCATCACCAACATGCTGGACGAGGCCGTCGAGGGCTCGTTCAAGGGCATGTACATCCAGGGCGAGGACATCGCGCAGTCGGACCCGGACACCCATCACGTGACCTCGGGTTTGAAGGCGATGGAGTGCATCGTCGTCCAGGATCTGTTCCTGAACGAGACCGCCAAGTACGCCCACGTCTTCCTGCCGGGCGCCTCGTTCCTCGAGAAGGACGGGACCTTCACCAACGCCGAGCGCCGCATCTCGCGGGTCCGCAAGGTCATGGCCCCGATGGGCGGCTACGGCGACTGGGAGGGCACGGTGCTGCTCTCCAACGCGCTGGGCTACAAGATGGAATACAGCCACCCGTCCGAGATCATGGACGAGATTGCCGGCCTGACGCCGAGCTTCACCGGCGTGTCCTATGCCAAGCTCGACGAGCTCGGCTCGGTGCAGTGGCCCTGCAATGAGAAGGCGCCGCTCGGCACGCCGATGATGCACGTGGACCGGTTCGTCCGCGGCAAGGGCCGGTTCATGATCACCGAGTTCGTGGCGACCGAAGAGCGGACGGGGGCGAAGTTCCCGCTGATCCTGACCACGGGCCGGATCCTGTCCCAGTACAATGTCGGCGCGCAGACCCGGCGGACCGAGAACTCGCGCTGGCACGAGGAGGACGTGCTGGAGATCCACCCGTTCGACGCGGAACTGCGCGGCATCGTGGACGGCGACCTTGTCGCCCTGGAGAGCCGCTCGGGTGACATCGCGCTGAAGGCCCGGATCTCCGAGCGGATGCAGCCCGGCGTGGTCTACACGACCTTCCACCATGCCAAGACCGGCGCCAACGTCATCACCACAGACTACTCGGACTGGGCGACCAACTGCCCCGAGTACAAGGTGACGGCGGTGCAGGTCCGGCGGACCAACCGGCCCTCCGACTGGCAGGCGAAGTTCTACGAGGAGGATTTCTCGTTGACGCGGATTGCCCAGACCCTCGACGCGGCGGAGTGAGGCGATGAGCGCGCTGACGCAGGAGGACAAGCTCCTCCGTATGGCCAACCAGATTGCCTCCTTCTTCCGGTCCTACCCGGAAGAGGAGGCGGTGGCAGGCATCCACAAGCACATCGTGGCATTCTGGACGCCCAAAATGGTCTCGAAACTGGAGGCGGCCCTGCCCGAGATGGGCGAACGGGCCGACACCCTGGTGCAGCGGGCCCTGCGCGGCGCCGAACCCCAGGCCGAGAGCCCAATCCGTCCGGCTACGCGCGATCCGCAAAAGCTCGGCGCGGGGGCGAGCGACGCGGGCTGAGACCCCCAGCGAACTGCGTAGAGAGCGAGATCTGGGCCCCGTATGGGGCCCTTTTCATAACCGGATGTGCGTACAAACCGGAGCGGTCAGGATTAAAAGTATCCGCTGAGCGTCTAGCGAGGCTGGAACCCTGCACATCGATCGCGCATCATCCTGTCACGCGCGGCCCGCCTACGTGGCTGCCGGGGAGGATGACATCATGAGTCTTGGGATTACGGGCGCGGTCGCGCCCGGGAGCGAACACGGTTGGCTTTCGCGCGAGCGGATCGTCGCCAAGCCGGGCTTCAATCGATGGCTGGTCCCGCCGGCGGCGTTGGCGATCCATCTCTGCATCGGCATGGCCTACGGCCTGTCGGTGTTCTGGCTGCCGCTGACCCGGGCGCTCTCGGTCGGCAAGCCTGGCCCGGCCGCCTGCGCCGATATGGGCGTGATGACCGCCCTGTTCACCACCACCTGCGATTGGCGGGTCAGCGACCTCGTCACGGTGTTCTCGATCGGCATCGTCGTGCTCGGGCTCTCGGCCGCCCTGTTCGGCGGTTGGCTGGAGCGGGCCGGCCCGCGCAAGGCCGGCATCGCGGCCGCCCTATGCTGGGGGGGCGGATTCCTGATCGGGGCCTTCGGTGTCTACATCCATCAACTCTGGCTGGTCTGGCTCGGCATGGGCCTGGTCGGCGGCATCGGCCTGGGTCTGGGTTACATCTCGCCGGTCTCGACGCTCATCAAGTGGTTCCCCGACCGGCGCGGCATGGCCACCGGCATGGCGATCATGGGCTTTGGCGGCGGTGCCATGATCGGCTCGCCGCTCGCCGATACCTTGATCAAGACCTTCCGGACGGCGGACTCGGCCGGTGTCTGGCAGACCCTCGCGGTGATGGGCGTCGGCTATATCCTGTTCATGCTGGGCGGCGCCTTCGGCTATCGGGTCCCGCCCGCCGGCTGGCGCCCGGATGGGTGGACCGCGCCGGCCTCGAAGAACGCCATGATCGCCTCCGGTCACGTCCATCTCCGGGACGCTCACAAGACCTTCCAGTTCTGGATGATCTGGCTCGTCCTGTTCCTCAACGTGTCGGCCGGTATCGGCGTGTTGGCGCTGGCCTCGCCGATGCTGCAGGAAATTTTCGGTGGTGAGCTGATCGGCCTGCCGGGCACCGGCTTCTCCGCTCTCGACGCCGGCCAGAAGGCACAGGTCGCCGCGATCGCCGCCGGCTTCGTCGGCCTGCTCTCCCTGTTCAACATCCTGGGTCGGTTCTTCTGGGCCTCGATGTCCGATCGGATCGGTCGGAAAGTCACCTACGCGATCTTCTTCGCGTTCGGCGGCGTGCTCTATGCGGCCGCGCCCTGGGCAGCCGGCATCGGCTCGCAGGCCCTGTTCGTCGCGATCTTCTGCGTGATCCTGTCGATGTATGGCGGCGGCTTCGCGACGGTTCCGGCCTACCTTGCCGACGTGTTCGGCACGCAGTTCGTGGGCGCCATCCACGGCCGCCTGCTCACCGCGTGGTCGATGGCGGGCATCGTCGGGCCGTTCGTCATCACCAAGATCCGGGAGGCGCAGATCGCCGCCGGCGTGCAGGGCGCGGATCTCTACGGCCGGACCATGTATGTGCTGGCGAGCTTCCTGGCGGTCGGGTTCCTCTGCAACCTGCTGGTCCGGCCGCTGGCAGAGCGCTGGTTCATGTCCGATGCCGAGCGGGCCTCCCTCGACGTCCGCGGCGGCACCACAGCCGGCGGCCCATCCGGTTCGTTCGGTATCGGCCGCGGCGGCTTCAGCCTCGGCGCGGCCCTGGCCTGGGCGGTGGTCGGCATCCCGATCATCTGGGGCATCGGCATCACTTTGTCGAAGGCCTTCATCCTGTTCCGCTGAGCGCGCGCGCTTGGTTGTGGCGGGCCCGGCGGGTCGCTAGGCTTCCGGTGCCTCGCCGTGCCGGAACCCTTGCGTCGTGATCGACAAGCTGGACTTTCTGCTCGCCCTCGCCCGCGAGCAGCATTTCGGTCACGCCGCCGAAGCCTGCGGCGTGACCCAGCAGACCCTCTCGGCCGGCGTGAAGCAGCTGGAAAACCGGTTCGGCGTGCAGCTCGTCCTGCGCGGCTCCCGCTTCCAGGGCTTCACCCCGGAGGGCGAACGTGTCCTGGAATGGTCGCGGCGGATCGTGGCCGATGCCCGGGCCATGCACGAGGAGGTCACCGGTCTGCGCCGCGGGCTGACCGGGCACCTACGGATCGCCGCAATCCCCACGGCGCTGCCGATGATCGTCAATCTCACCACGCCCTACCGCGAGCGGCATCCGGACGTGCGGCTGACGGTGGAATCCGCCACATCAGCCGACATCTTCTCGCTGATCGAGAATCTCGAGGCGGATGCCGGCCTGACCTATCTCGACAACGAGCCCCTCGGCCGGGTGATCTCCGTGCCGCTCTACCGGGAGCGCTACCGCCTCGTGACGGCGATCGGCGGTCCCTTCGACGGCCGGGCGAGCGTTACCTGGGCTGAGACCGGCAGCCTGCCGCTCTGCCTGCTCACGCCGAACATGCAGAACCGGCGGATCATCGACCAGCAGATCCGGGAGGCAGGGGCCGACCCCGCCGCCACCCTCGAGTCGAACTCGATGATCGTGCTGTTAACCCATGTGCGCACCCTGCGCTGGGCCTCGATCATGCCGGAGATCCTGGTCGATGCCCTCGGGCCCATTGGGGGCGTGCGTACCATTCCGATCACCGGGCCGGACCTGGAGCACACGATCGGCCTCGTCGCCCCGCGCCGCGAGCCCTCGACCCCGATGGTGACCGCCCTCGTCGCCATTGCCCGGTCGCTGGCGCGCACATTGGATCCGGAACTGGCGGCGTCGACACCCGCCTGACGGGGTGGGACTGGGGCGTCCCGCTCGAAGCCTTCGCCATCCCAGTATAGCTTCGCTCCCCTCGCAAAGACGGAAGCCCAACGAAAAAGCCGCCCCGTTTCCGGAGCGGCTTTGCATCGACGGCTCGGCCGGGATGCGGTCTTACTTGATCTTGGTTTCCTTGAACTCGACGTGCTTGCGCGCGACCGGGTCGTACTTGCGCATCGACAGCTTCTCGGTCTGCGTCCGGGAGTTCTTCTTCGTGACGTAGAAGTAGCCCGTGTCGGCAGTGGAAATGAGCTTGATCTTGACGGTGACGGCCTTGGCCATGGCGCGGCGCTCCTGCAGGGTGCGGCATTCCGCGTGAGCGAAACGCAAATGGCCGGGAGGACCCGGCCGAATACGGGCGGGTGAATGCCCGATCAGGCCCGGTAGGTCAAGAGCGGCGGGCTGATCGCTCCGTCCCGGCGAGCCAGCCTACGAAGGCCATGAACAGGGCGAGCAGCGCCCACGCGAAACCGTGCGGCGGCACGAGGTCGAGCCCGCCGCCGATCACCGGCGGCCCCAGCATCAGGCCGACATTGTAGAACACCACGAAGGCCGCGTTGGCGCCCGCGAGGTCGTTCGCCGGCGTGCGGTCGCCCAGCATCGCGAGGCCGACCGTGTAGAGGGTGCCGGCGATGCCACCCCAGACGAGGAGCAGCAGCCCGAACGCCATGGGGCTGCTGGCTGTCAGGGGAATCAGGGCCGAGCCGGCGGCGCCCGCAAGGCCGGCGCCGAGCAGCACCGCGCTTCGGTCGAAGCGGTCGGCGAGCCAGCCGAACGGGATCTGGAACAGCACGTTGCCGAGCGCGATCAGGCTGACGAGCCCGGCTGCCCCCTGCGCGTCGTAGCCGAGGCGCAGGCCGTAGAGGGGCAGGATCGCGAAGATGCCGGTCTCCACGGCGCCGTAGGCGAGGGCGGCCGCCAGCGCCCCGGGGGCGAGCCGGACGTAGCCGAGGATGCCGCGGCCGGAGCCCGGCTCGATCGTCGGAGACAGCCCGCGGGCCAGCAGGATCGGCAGGCCGCCCGCCAGCATGAGGGCGGCCCCCGTAGCGTAGGGCGCCAGACCCTCGGTCCCGACCAGCGCGAGCAGCAGCGGTCCGACCGCGAATCCGGCCGCCAGGACGGTGGCGTAGATGCCCATCACCAGGCCGCGCCGCTCGGGCGGGGCGGCGGCGTTGATCCAGTATTCGGACAGCACGAACAGGGCGCCGAGCGTCATCGAGAAGACGAAGCGCAGGGGAAACCACAGGGCGATGCCTGGCAGGACCGGGAACAGCGCGAGGCTGATGGCGCCGACGACCAGAGCCAGTCCCAGGAGCAGGGCGACGCCGATCCGCGCCGCGAGCCGCGGCACGAACGGTACCGTGCAGATGCTGGCGATGCCCGCCACCGCTGTGTTGAGCCCGATCAGGGTGCTGGATGCGCCCCGCCGCTCCAGCTCGATCGAAAGGAGCGGGATCGACAGGCTCAACCCGATGCCGACCACGGTGACGCAGGTCACGGCCGCCGCGATCGCCGCCACATCCTCCGATCTGATCCCCGGCCGCTGATCCTGCTCCAATCCGTCCGAACGGTTCACAGGGCCACCCGCTCGCGCCGTCCATAGCGCTCGAAATGGAAGGGGATCATCCGGTAGGGCGCAAAGTCGGCGGCGATCTGCACCTCCAAATCGTCCAGGATCGCGCGGGTTATGAAGGGCAGGTCTAGCTTGCGTGCGGCGTCGAGCCGGACCCAGGCGAGTTCGGTGAATTCGGCATCGGCCTGAACCCGTCCGGGCTCCTCGGCCGCCACCATGCGGCGGTCGATGGTGAAGAAGCGCGTGTCGAAGCGGCGGACGCGCTTCGGCGGGGTGATGGCCCGGGCGACGAGGTGCAGCGCCTCAAGATCCGGCAGCACGCCGTGCCGGGCAAAGCCCTCCCAGCCGGCCGGCACGTCCTCGGGGGCGCCGTGCTCTTTCGTACCCAACAGCAGGCCGGTCTCCTCGTAGGTCTCGCGGATTGCGGCGAGGGCCAGGGCCCGGCCGAGATGGTGGGGTGGCCGCGAAACCTGCCGGGTCAGCGCCGCCTCCGCGTAATCGGGGAGCGCCCCGGCCACCGGCATGTGGCGGTCGCCGAGTTCGATCCGGCCGCCCGGGAAGACGAACTTCCCCGGCATGAAGGCGAGGTTCGGGTTGCGCCGGCCCATCAGGACTTTCGGGGCGCCCCTTCCACGCCGGTCGATCACGATCAGGGTCGCGGCATCCCGCGGCCGCAGCCGCGCCGCGGCAGGCTTCTGCTCAGGAGCTGTGGTGATCTGGGGCTCCTGCTGCGGCAGCGGCAAGGCGTGTCTCCTCCGGTCCCGGGGCTGGGCGGTTCCGCGGTAACGTGGCGAAGCCGTGCATGCCAAGGGCGTATTGCAGTCCGACGACCGCACCTTTCACGGGCTGGAGCAGCATCAGCGCGAACAGGAGCGTGAAGACCGGCCAGACCCCCATCTCGACCCAGAGGGGAACCTCATAGGCGCTCTCCGTCTCCAGGATCAGGTAGCCGACGATGTGGGCGACGATGAAGATCACCACGTAGGGCGGCAGATCGTCGGCCCGGTGATTGTGGAGTTCGAGACCGCAGGCGTCACATTCGGGCCGTACCTTGAGGAAGCGGCCGAAGATCCGCCCCTGGCCGCAATGCGGGCAGCGGCCGATGAAGCCCCGGGCCATCGCGGGCACGAGGCGGGTGCGCAGGGGAATCGCGTCGGCGGCCATATCTAGGGTCTACAACGGCCCGATCATCGGCGCGAGCCGCGATGGCGCGTCCCAGTGTTGCGGATGCCGGCGGGACGGCCGGGCGGGGCTGTCCTGAACGGCCGGCCGCCGGGCTTCTTGCCCGGACCGGCCTTGCCGGCACCTGAGCGGGTCCGGCCTTCGCTGAGCAGCTCGAAGCGCAGCGCCCCGGCCACCGGCGCCGCCTCGACGAGGCGAACCTCGACCCGGTCGCCCAGGCGGAAGGTCTCGCCGGTGCGTTCGCCCACCAGGGCATGCCGCCCTTCCTCGTGGCGGAAATAATCGGCGCCGAGCTGCGAGACCGGCACGAAGCCGTCCGCCCCGGTCCCGTCGAGCTTGATGAACAGGCCGGCCCGGGTCACGCCGGCGATCTGGCCCTCGAAGCTGGCCCCGATCTGGTCGGCGAGGTGGTGGGCGATCAGCCGGTCGATGGTCTCGCGCTCCGCCGCCATGGCGCGGCGCTCGGCCGCCGAGATCTGCTCGCCGATCTGCGCCAACTCGCCGAGGGAGACATCCCCCGCGAGCCCGTCGGAGCCGAGTCTGCAGGCGGCGATCAGAGCCCGGTGGACGATCAGGTCCGCGTAGCGCCGGATCGGCGAGGTGAAATGCGCGTAGCGCCGCAGGTTCAGCCCGAAATGTCCGAGATTCTCCGCGGCGTAGACGGCCTGGGCCTGGCTGCGCAGGATCACCTCGTTGAGGAAGACGCTGTGCTCGGTCTCGGCGACGGTCGCGAGAATCCGGTTGAACAGGGCAGGGCGCAGCGCGCCTTCCTTGGGCAGCTTGATGCCCACCGAGGCCAGGACCTCACCGAGCGCCCGCATCTTCTCAAGCGCCGGCTCGTCGTGGACACGGTAGATCAGCGGCTGCTTGGCCTGCTCCAGGGTCTCGGCGGCGGCGACGTTCGCCTGGATCATGAATTCTTCGATCAACCGATGCGCATCGAGGCGTTCCGGCACGATCACCCGATCGACAGCGCCGTCCGGGGAGAGCAGGACCTTGCGTTCGGGCAGGTCGAGGGCGAGCGGCCCCCGGCGGTCGCGGGCCGCGCGCAGGGCCGCGTAGGCCGCCCAAAGGGGGCGCAGCGCCGTCTCCAGCAGCGGCTCGGTCGTGTCGTCCGACTGACCGTCGATCGCCGCTTGCGCCTGTGCGTAGGCGAGCTTGGCGCGCGAGCGCATCATCACTCGGTGAAAGCTGTGGCGGCGCTTCTCGCCATCGGCCGCGATGACCATGCGCACCGCGAGCGCCGGCCGGTCCTCGCCCTCGCGCAGGGAGCAGAGGTCGTTCGAGATTCGCTCGGGCAGCATCGGCACGACCCGGTCGGGGAAGTAGACCGAGTTGCCCCGCTCGAGCGCCTCGCGATCGAGGCTTGAGCCCGGCCGGACATAGGCCGCAACGTCGGCGATGGCGACGGTCAGGATGAAGCCACCCAGATTGGCCGGGTCGGGATCGGCCTCGGCCATGACGGCGTCGTCGTGGTCCTTGGCGTCCGGCGGATCGATGGTCAGGAGCGGCCGGTCGCGCCAATCCTCGCGGCCCGTCAGGGTGGCGGGCTTTACGGCGTCGGCCTCGGCCAGGGTCGCGTCTGCGAAGACGTGCGGGATGTTGTGCAGATGCAGAGCGATCAGGCTTACCGCCTTCTCGGAGCCCAGCGAGCCCAACCGTTCGCGCACGCGTCCCTTGGGCAGGCCGAACCGCGTCTCGCGCTCCAGGGAGACGCTGACAAGGTCGCCGTCGCGGGCCTGCCCCTCCTCGCCGGGCGGGATCAGGATCTCGCGGCCCTGCGAGCGCTTCTCGACCGGCACGATCCGGCCGCCCTGCGCGCCGGCCCGGTAGACGCCGATGATCTCGGCCTTGTTCTTCCCGATGACCTTGATGGCCCGGCCGCTATAGCCGCCCTCGGCGTCGCGCTCGACGCGGATCAGGGCGCGGTCGCCGATGCCGGGCGCAGGCCGATTGCCCTTGCGGGGGCCGCGCGGCTGCGTCAGCACGATGGCGGGCGGCTTGCCGGTGCCGGCCCATTCCACAGGGACGGCCAGGAAATCACCGTGGCGGTCCCGGGAGCGGATGTCGGCCAGCACCATCGGCGACAGGTGTCCGGCGGGCGCGAGGCCACCGCGACCGCGGTCGAGGGCGCCGTCCGCCTCGATTTCCTTCAAGATGCGCTTCAGCTCGATCTTGGCCGCACCCTTGATGCCGAAGGCCTGGGCGATCTCGCGCTTGCCGACGCGCTCCTTCGACTCGGCCACGAAGGCGAGGATCTGCTCACGGGTGGGGAGGGGCGGGGGAGCGGCGGGCTCGGCCCCCGGGGCGGTGGTGCTTCGTGCCAAACGATGAGTGCCGGATGGTTCTTGGAAAATGATGCCCGGGCGGGCGTCGGACCAATCTGATCCTGTGATCCTAACATGGGTGCCGGACCCGCCCGCGGCAACGCCACGCCGTCCCCCCTCAACAGGTCTGCTCAACCGGTCGAGGCGATTTTCCGGATGTGGTCGACGGCTTGGTCCACATCGAAGCCCGGCGCCACGATCTCTTCCAGGGTGAACGGGCAGGCGCGTGGCAGGGTCAGGTTCACCTGTCCCTCCTGCGGGGCCAGCTCGGGCGTCTCGGCCGCTTGGATCGCCAGCATCCAGGCGCCGTCCATGCGCAGGCTCGCCGGGTCCGGCGGATCTCCCGCGAGCGCCGCGAGCTTGGTGCGTCCCGCTTCCCGAAAAGCGAGGCTCACGGCGTCATCCGAGATCAGGGCCGCCTTGATCAACTCGGCCAGGGCATCCCTGACCCGTTCCACGCTCGCGTTCATGGGCATCCATTCCGAAGGGTCTGTCGATGTGGCAAGCCGGATGCCAGGCGCCGGCGGTCCGGTGTGACAGAACCGCCGATCTTTCCAGACGGTCCCCCGGGTGTAGAAGACGCGGATGATCCCGGTCCTGACTCGCCACACCGAGGCCGTGCCGCTTTACGCCGCGGCCTGCGCGGAACTGCGCCTGCGCGGCTTCGAGGGCGACCTGTCGCTGTCGGATGCCGACCGCACAGTCTTCTCCACCGACAACTCGATCTACCAAGTGGAGCCGGGGGCCGTAGCCTTCCCACGCTCCCGCGACGACCTTGTGCGCATCGCCAAGCTCCTCGACGACCCACGCTTTTCCGAGATCGTGATCCGGCCCCGGGGCGGCGCGACGGGCACCAACGGCCAGTCGCTGGGCCACGGCATCGTGGTCGACACCTCGCGGTACATGAACCGCATCCTGGAGATCGATGTCGTCAACCGCAATGTCCGGGTCGAGCCGGGGGTTGTGAAGGATCAGCTCAACCGGGAACTCGCCAAGCACGGCCTGTTCTTCGCGCCCGAACTCTCCACGTCGAATCGCGCCACCATCGGCGGCATGATTTCCACGGACGCCTGCGGACAGGGCTCGTGCCTCTACGGCAAGACTCGGGACCACGTCCTGGCGCTGACCTGCGTGCTCGCCGACGGCACCGTCTGGACCGCGGAGCCCCTGGATGCGGCTGGCCTCGAAGCCGTCAAGGGACGCAACGACCGGGTCGGAGAGATCCACCGCGCCGTCGATGCCGTCATTACCGAGAACGCGGCTTTGATTGCGGAGCGCTTCCCCAAGCTCAACCGCTGCCTCACGGGCTACGACCTCGCCCATCTGCACGACGCGGCCGGCCGGTTCGACCTCAAGAGCGTGATCTGCGGCTCCGAGGGCACGTTGGCGTTGATCGCCGAGGCGCGCCTCAACGTGCTGCCGATCCCGAAATCTGCGGTGCTGGTCGCCCTCTCCTACGTGGATTTCGACGCCGCGCTCCGCGATGCACAAGCGTTGCTGCCCTTCGGCGCTGCCTCGGTCGAGACCATCGACTCGACCGTGCTGGCGCTCGCTCGGAAGGACCCGATCTGGGCTGAGGTGCAGGCCTTCTTCCCCGACGATCCAGCCGGGCGGCCTGTGGACGGCATCAACCTGGTGGAATTCGTCGGGGACGACGAGGCCAGCGTGGAGGCCGCCCTGGCGCGGCTCACCGAGATGCTCGTGGCCGAGCGCGGCACCGATACGAAACGCCTTGGCTTCACCATCGCCCGAGGCGCGGCGATCGAGCGGCTTTGGACCATGCGCAAGAAGGCGGTGGGCTTGCTAGGTGCCGCCGCGGGCGATGCCCGTCCGATCCCATTCGTGGAGGATACGGCCGTGCCGCCGGAGCGGCTCGCCGACTTCATCACCGAGTTCCGGGCCCTCCTCGACGGCAAAGGGCTGCGCTACGGCATGTTCGGCCATGTCGATGCCGGTGTGCTGCACGTCCGTCCCGCGATCGACTTGAAGGATCCGGCCCAGAACGGCCTGATCCGCGAGGTGACGGAGGGGGTTGTCGCGCTGACCGCCAAGTATGGCGGGCTGCTCTGGGGCGAGCACGGCAAGGGCTTTCGCTCGGAATTCGTGCCGGCGACCTTCGGGCCGTTGATGCCGGCGCTCGAAGCGGTCAAGCGCGCCTTCGATCCGGGTGACCGGATGAACCCTGGCAAGATCGCCTCGGCCAGGGGGCAGGCGCTTACCCGGATCGATGGCGTGCCGCGCCGTGGCGAGCGAGACCGCACCATCCCGGCTCCGGTGCGGCAGGATTTCGTCGAGGCGCTCCACTGTAACGGCAACGGCGCCTGCTTCTCGTTCGACGCGGACGAGGCCATGTGTCCATCCTGGAAGGCGACGCGCGAGCGCCGACATTCGCCCAAGGGGCGCGCCTCGCTGATGCGCGAGTGGCTGCACCGCGCCGCGGCGGAGGGTGTCGATCCGGCGGTCGAGCTGAACCGGCAGCGAGCCGGATGGCTGCGCGATCTGGCCGCCACCTTACTGCAAGGCGTCCGGCCCCGTTTAGACGCAGGGGATTTTTCCCATGCCGTGAAGGAGGCGATGGATGGCTGCCTCGCCTGCAAGTCCTGCACGGGCGCCTGCCCGATCAAGGTCGACGTCCCGATGTTCCGGGCGAAGTTCCTGGCCCTCTATCACACCCGCTACGCCCGGCCCCTGAAGGACCACCTCGTGGCGGCTCTGGAGCCGCTGTTGCCCCTGGCTGCGCGGGTACCGCGCCTGAGCAACGCGTTCCTGGCCAATCCCGTCGCCCGGCTGCTCCTGGCCAGGGCCGGCCTGGTCGAGATCCCGGCCCTGTCGCCCGTCGCCCTCGAAGACCGCCTGGCAGGCCTCGGCGTTGCCGTCGCCACACCGGAGGCGCTGGGCCGCTTGGACCCGGCGGCGCGAGAGAACGCCGTTCTGGTGGTGCAGGACGCCTTTACCAGCCACTTCGACGCGGAGGTCGTGGCCGACACTTGCGCGCTACTGATCGCGCTTGGCTTCAAGCCTTGGCTGGTGCCCTACCGGCCGAACGGCAAGCCGCTGCACGTACACGGCTTCCTGGCCCGGTTCGCGGCCGCGGCCCGGTCGAATGCCGCCCTGCTGCGGGAACTCGCCCGGCAGGGCATCCCACTTGTCGGCATCGACCCGTCGATGACGCTGACCTACCGGTCCGAATATGCGCAGGCGCTGGGCGATGACCTCCCGAAGGTCCATCTCCTGCCGGAATGGCTGGCGTCCCGGCTCGACCGCATCCCATCCCGCCAGGGTGACAGGACCATGCGGCTGCTGCCCCATTGTACCGAGCGTACCAACGCCCCGGGGGCGGTCCGGGACTGGCAGGCCGTCTTTGCACATCTGGGCATCCGGCTCGACGTGCCGGCTGCCGGCTGCTGCGGCATGGCCGGGACCTACGGGCACGAGGCGCGCCACCGCGCCACCTCGGCGGCGATCTACGGCCTGAGCTGGGCCCGCCACGTGGCCGAGGCGCCCGGCTGCACCCTGCTGGCGGATGGCTATTCCTGCCGGAGCCAAGCGAAGCTCATGGATGGCGTGCGCCTGCGCCACCCGGCCCAGGCGCTGCTTGAGCATGTCCGCGCGGGCGCGGCCGGCGCGGCGCCGTTCCATCCCGAGCGCGCGGCGGCTTCTGCGCGATGAGCGCGGCGGGCCTGAGCATTGCCGTGGTGGGGGCCGGCGCGGTCGGCTGCTACTACGGGTTCCTGCTGGCCCGGGCCGGCCACGCCGTCACGCTGATCGGACGTCCCGCCCTCGTCGAGGCGGTCCGTGCCAAGGGATTGGTTCGGGAGGACGCGACCGGGACCGCCTCCGTGGCCGTGCGGGCGACCACGGCGGCCGAGGGCGTCGTCGGTGCGGACCTCGTGCTCGTCTGCGTGAAGTCCGACGACACGGAGGCGGCCGGCGCGATGATCGCGCCCCATCTCGGTCCCTCGGCGTCCGTCCTCAGCCTTCAGAACGGTGTCGACAACGCCGAGCGCTTGGCCACGGTGCTCGGACGGCCGGTCGTCCCGGTCGCGGTCTACGTCGCCACCGAGATGCTTGGGCCCGGTCATGTCCTGCACAATGGCCGCGGGGACCTGATCGTTGGAGCCTCGGCGGCGAGTGCGCAGATCGCCGCCGCCTTCACGGCCGCCGGTATCCCGACCGCTGTCTCGGAGCGGGCCCTCGATGCCCTCTGGGGCAAGCTGATCCTCAACTGCGCCTACAACGCCCTCTCGGCGCTGACGCAGCTCCCCTATGGCCGGCTGGTGCAGGGCGAGGGCGTGATCGCGTCCATGACCGACGTGGTCCGGGAATGCGTCACCGTCGCGGATGCGGCGGGCGTGTCCGTGGCGCCCGACATCCTCGATCGCGTGCTGGACCTCAGCATCACCATGGCCGACCAGCGCTCCTCGACCGCTCAGGATCTCGCGCGGGGTCGGCGCAGCGAGATCGACCACCTCAATGGCTATGTCGTGCGCAAGGGCGCCGAACTCGGCATTCCGGTCCCGGCCAACCGGATGCTGCACACGCTCGTCCGGCTCGCCGAGGCGCAATCTGTGGTCTGAAGCCGGGAGCGATACCGCGAAGGTGGTCGCCGGGCATGCCGGACTCCACGCCCATCGGCGGCGACCCTGCGCCCGTCCATTCCAAGCGCGGATAGTCTTGCGCGATGTCAGTATCTCGCACGCGATCTCGGAGCCCAGATCTGGTCGACCGACGATATTGGCCGCACTCTCGACACATTCCGCCGGCTTCAACTTCTGAAAAGCCGAGCTTGCCAGGTGCGCCGGAGACCGGCACTCTCAAGCTTGACCATTCGCGCGGCGGGTGTGGCGCGCCAGCAATGCGGGCAGGGGAAGTCTAGGAACATGACGATGCAGGGTCGGACTGCCGATGCCGGCGCGATGGACGGGGTCGCACGGCCTGGGCTCCTCAACCGCCGGTCGTTTCTGGTTGGCTCGGCCTTTGGCGTCGGTGCCCTCGGGCTCGGCGGTTGCGCGACCTCCGATGGCTTGCTCCTCGCCGAGGCGCGGAACACCTACGGGCCGATGCCGGGCGAAAAATTCCCGATCCCGGCGGTCGATATCAGCAAGGTCGATCCGAAATACTATCGCCGAACCGTCAGCTACGAGACCAAGGAAGCGCCTGGCACGATCATCGTCGATCCGGCCAATTACTATGTCTACCGCGTTGAGGGCGACGGTGCCGCCACCCGCTACGGCGCCAATGTCGGCCGTCAGGGGTTCCTGTGGAGCGGCGACGCCTATGTCGGCCGCAAATCCGAATGGGCGACCTGGACGCCGCCCGCGGAGATGATCCGGCGGCAGCCCGAGGCGGCCAAGTATGCCCGTGGCATGCCGGGCGGCCTCGACAACCCGCTCGGCGCCCGGACGCTCCACCTCTACCAGAACGGCGCCTATACGCTCTACACGATCTACGCGAGCAGCGATGCCGAATCGATCGGCTCCGGCATCACAAGCGGCTGCGTCGGCCTGCTCAGCCAGGACATGATCCATCTCTACGCGCGCACGCCGGTCAAGACGAAGGTGGTGGTTCTGCCCGCCTAGGGCCTGATTCCGACACCGGCTGTCGGGGCGGTGCCCGGGACGCTGTGATGTGTCCCGGGCACCGTCGGCGCCTCAGAAATGCCGGTGCCAGCCCGCGTGACGGAAGCCCCCGCGATGCCAGCCGAAGCCCCGATGCCAGCTATGGTGATGGTGCCAGCGGTAGCCGCCCCAGCGATGATAGCCGAACCGGCGGTATCCGGGGCCGTAGATGTAGGGGCGGTAGGCGTAGGGCCGCCAGTTCGGTCGGCACCAGCCGTAGAAGCCGCGGTGAAAGCCGGGGCCGCATCCATCCCGGGCCTCGGCGGCCGGCACGGTAAGCAGCATCCCCGACACCAGGGCGAGGGATAGGGCGAGCTTGCGGATCATGATGGACTCCAATCGGGGGGATGAGCGTCCGGCCCGCGGCCGGACCTATCGGGCTTCGGGGAAAGAGCTCAGTTCGGCCAGCAGCGGCGGCCGTAGGGGCCGATGTGGAAGCCGGCCGGGCAGGAGCGGCCGCGGACATAGCCGCCCCACTGGCCGCCCGTGCGGCACCCACCGTAGGGCCCGCGGTGCCCGTAAAGTCCGCAGCCGCCATAGACTTGGATGATCCGCGCAACGCCTGGCCCAATGGCGACCGCGTCTTGGACGAGCGGCAGGGCTGAGGCCGGGACCGCGAGGGCAGCCAGCAGCGCGGCGGAGGCGAGGACCTTCAACATCGAGGAACTCCTTCTGCTCGGTTCGGCCGAGACCGGCGCGTGGCCATCCCGATCCGAGTCCCGGCGGCGGGTGTGCCGCATCGGGTTGGGCGAAGGTTCTCTCTCAGGGTGTGCTTGGATGTGACGGGTTCGCGCCGCATCGTAACGTTGTGTGACCGACCCTTGCGGTTGCGTTTCAGCCGTCAGGCCAGGGCCGGCAGCGTCACCACAAGGCGTGCCCCGCCGGATGCCGTGGCCTCGGCCACGATCGTACCGCCATGCGCCTCCGCGATCTGCCGGGCGATGGCGAGGCCGAGCCCGGTGCCCCCGGTCTGCCGGTTCCGCGACCGCTCGACCCGGTAGTACGGGCTGAACACTGAGACCCGCTCCGCCTCTGGGATGCCCGGCCCGTCATCCTCCACCACGACCTGGCAAGCGCTGCCCGCCCGCCGCACCGCCACGGCGACCGACGAGCGCCCGAACTTGACCGCGTTGCCGATCAGGTTGGCGATCACCCGGCGCAGGGCCACGGCGTCGCCCGCCACGGTGGCGTCGGGCACCTCCTCCCCCGACAAGCTGATCCGCGCGCCCTGCGCGGCATGTTCGGCGACCTCGACCGCGACGATATCAGCAAGGTCCACGGGCGCCCGCCCGATTTCCGCGGCCGTGCCACGGGCGAAGCCGAGCGACGTCTCGATCAGCGCGGTCATCGTATCGAGGTCCTCGACCAGCCGCTCCCGCCTGTCCGGTTCGGCGATGCCCTCCGCCCGCAGGCGCATGCGCGTCAGGTAGGTCTTGAGATCGTGCGAGATCGCGCCGATCAGCAGCGAGCGCTCGGCCATCAGACCGACGATGCGCTCCTGCATCGCCTGCACGGCCTGAGTGAGACGCTGGATCTCCGGTGCGCCCTGCGGCGTGGCGGTCCGCTCGGTTACGCGGCCGTCGAAACGGGACACGGCGTCGGTGAGGCGGCGCAGCGGGGCGAGTTCGTGCCGAGCGCCGACGATGACGAGGCCGGCGGCGACGACGCCGAGCACCGCCACCCACAGGCTGAGCGGCTGCCCGAGCAGCCACGGCATGAGCGAGCGGTGCTTGGTAACAGCCCAGATGATCAGCGTCCGCCCGTCCGGCAGCCGATCGGTGGCGAGCGCCAGGCCGCCCATGGCCCGTCGCCCGGTACCGGCGGCGCGGTCGGCCGGACCGATGCCCCGGTACAGCATCGTGGGCTCGGTGAAGGCGCGGATGCCGTCGGAGGCGTCGCCGGTCAGGCGGCGCAGACGCCCTTCGAGGACGGGATCACGGATCATCTCCGCCACGTCGAGCGGCGTGTCCACGATCTCGGCCCGCAGCGCCTCGCCGTTCACCGCCCGCAGGATGGCTGGCCGCTGGGCCGGATCCGCATCCTTCATCAGCGCCATGATGCCCGCGGCCTGATCGAGGCGGGGGAAGCGAGAGGCGTAGGGCCGGCCCTCCTGGCTGCGCTGCCAGCGGTCGATGCCGAAGGTCGCCACGACAAGCAGCGAGAGCGCCCCCAGGAGGACCAGCATGATCCGCCCGAGGAGGCCGATCCGCCCCATCACGGCGTCCCGGTCTCCACCGGAGCGGCCAGGATGTAGCCGGCGTTGCGCACGGTCTTGATCAGCCCCGCTGCGCTGCTGCCGGCCGCGTCGAGCCTGTGCCGCAGGCGGCTGACCTGCACATCGATGGTGCGGTCGAAGGCGTCGGCGGTGCGGCCGCGGGTCCAGTCGAGGAGCTGGTCGCGCGAGAGGACCCGCTGGGGCCTCGTGACGAAGCAGTGCAGCAGATCGTATTCGGCACTGGTGAGCGGGATCTCGGCGGCGGGCTCCCCAGTCATCACAGTGCGTGCCGCGAGGTTGATGGCGAGATCGGCCACGCTCAGCGTCTTGGGGCCGGTCTCCACGGCCGGGGCAGCGGCGCCGGTCCGGCGCAGGACGGCGCGGATGCGGGCCAGCAGCACCCGCGGGTTGAACGGCTTCGAGACGTAGTCGTCGGCGCCCATCTCCAGGCCCAGCACCCGGTCGATATCCTCGTCCTTGGCGGTCAGCATGACGATGGGCGGGCCGCCCGCCCCGCGCAGGCGGCGGCAGATCGAGAGCCCGTCCTCGCCCGGAAGCATCCAGTCGAGCACGATCAGATCCGGAGCCGGTCCTGCCGCGAGCGCACGATCGAGGCTCGCGCCGCCATCGAAGGCGACGACGCGCAGGCCCTCGCCTTCGAGATAGCCGGCGAGCAGCGCGCGGATTTCGGGATCGTCCTCGACGATGGCGATGGTGGTGCCGTCGGTCATGATCCGAGGATAGGCAGGCTGGGCGGCACGGCAACGCGGAAACGGCCGTTGTCACAAAACGTTACAGGGCGGCGCCTTCCCGCGTCTGGGGGCTGTCCGTTCCCTCCGCCCGGACCCGAGGCGCACGCCCGCCACCCATGGATAGACCGCCGGCAGGACCACGAGCGTGAGCAGGGTCGCCGAGATCAGCCCGCCGATCACCACGGTGGCGAGCGGGCGCTGCACCTCGGCGCCCGCGCTGGTGGACAGGGCCATCGGCAGGAAGCCCAGGGCCGCCACCAGGGCGGTCATCATCACCGGGCGCAGCCGCATCTCGGCCGCCCGCGTCGCCGCCTCCCGGGGAGCGAGACCGGTGGCTTCCAGGTCGCGGATGTAGCTCGTCAGTACCACGCCGTTCAGGATCGCGATGCCGAAGGTCGCGATGAAGCCGATCGCCGCCGAGATCGAGAACGGCATGTCGCGGAGCGTCAGCGCCAGGATGCCGCCGGTGGCCGCCATGGGCACGTTGAGGAAGATCAGCCCGGCGAGGCGGATGTCGCCGAACATCATCACCAAGAGCAGCAGGATCGCCACAAGCGCCGCGGGCACCACGACGGTGAGCCTTGCAGTCGCCTCCTGAAGGTTCTGGAACTGCCCGCTCCAGACCAGCGAATACCGTGGTGGTAGCATCACCTGCCGGTCGACCGCGGCCTTGGCGGCGTCCACGAAGCTCTGGACATCGCGGCCGCGGACATTCGCCTGCACGGAGATCCGCCGCTGCAGGCGCTCGCGGCTGATCTGCGCCGGGCCGGAGGCCACATCCACGCTGGCCACCATCGACAGCGGCACCATCATCCGGCTGCCCGCCTCCCGGCCGGGATCGCCGTTGCCGGAGCGGCCGACCGGCAGGGCGCGGATCCGCTCGATGTCGCTGCGGTCGGCCGGGTCGAGCCGCACCACGATCTCGGTGATCGAGTTGTCGTCGCCGTAAACGACGCCGCTGGTCCGGCCGCCGATGCTCTCGACCATGTCGAGCACGTCCGACACGTTGATGCCGTAGCGGGCCGCCTTGGCGCGGTCGACCTGAATCGTGAGCGCCGGCATGCCGGCCTGCGCCTCGGCCTTGACGTCCGCGGCCCCATCGATCCCGGAGACCGTGCGCACGATGGCGTCGGCTTTGTCCTTGAGGGTCTTCAGGTCGTCGCCGTAGAGGCTGATCGCCACGTCGCCGCGCACGCCCTCCAGCAGGTCGTCCATGCGCATTTGGATCGGCTGCGAGAAGGCGTAGGTCACCCCCGGAACCTCCTCCTTGAGCCGCTTGTCGAAGGCCGCGACGAGGCCCTCCTGCGTGTCGGCCGTCTTCCAGGTGGCGGGGTCGGCGAGGGTGATGAAGCTGTCGGTCGATTCGACGCCCATCGGGTCGGTCGGGATCTCGGCGCTGCCGGTGAGCGAGACCACGCGCTTCACCTCCGGAAACGACTTCAGCACCCGCTCGATGCGGGTCACCGTGGCGAGCGAGGCGTTGAGATCGATGCCCGGCAGCTTCTCGGAGGTGATGACGATCGAGCCCTCCGACAGCTTGGGCAGAAATTCGCCGCCGAGCCGCGTCGCCAGCACGCAGGAGCCGGCGAACAGCGCAAGCGTCGCCAGCACGGTGAGCCCGGCATGCCGCTCGGCGGCCTTCAGCAGCGGCGTGTAGGCGGCGCGCAGCCAGTGGACGAGCCGCGTCTCGCGCTCGCCGACGCCGCGGCCGGAGAGGAAGATCGCGGCGAGCGCCGGCATCAGCGTCATGGTGACGACCAGGGAGCCGGAGAGCGCCAGGATGACGGTCAGCGCCATCGGCACGAACATCTTCCCGGCCACGCCCTCGAGCGCCAGGATCGGCACGTAGACCAGGATGATGATCGCCACCGCGAACATCACGGGCTTGGCCACCTCGGCGGCGGCGTCCCGGATCAGGTCCCCGGGCGGCCGGTCCGGGTGCTCGCCGCGGGCGCGCAGCACGTTCTCGACCATCACCACGGCCCCATCGACGATCAGGCCGAAATCGATGGCGCCCAGGCTCATCAGGTTGCCGGACAGGCCGAGCAGCCGCATGCCGGCAAACGCCATCAGCATCGCGAGCGGAATCGCGGCGGCGACGATCAGGCCGGCGCGAAGGTTGCCCAGGAGCAGCAGCAGGACCACGATGACGAGGATCGCGCCTTCGAGGAGGTTGTGCTCCACGGTGTGGATCGTGCGGTCCACGAGCGCGCTGCGGTCGTAGTAAGGGACGATCTCCATGCCGGGCGGCAATTGCGGGCGCAGGTCGTCGATCGTCTTCTTGACCCGCCCGACCACCGCGCTGGCATTGTCGCCGATCTGCATCAGCGCGATGCCGACGACCGTCTCGCCCTCGGCGTCGTGGGTCACGGCCCCGAGCCGGACCTTGGGGGCCTCCACCACTTTCCCCAGCGTCGCCATGGTCACCGGCACGCCGCCCGGCCCGATGGCGACGACGATATTGGCGATGTCGTCCGGGCCCTTGGCGAGGCCGAGACCGCGGATCACCTCCTGCTGGTCGTTGTGCTCGATGTAGGCGCCGCCGCGGGCGGCATTGTTGTCGGCGAGCGCCGTGAAGACCTGGGCAAGGCTCACGCCGTAGCGGCGCAAAGCGTCGGCCGAGAACTGGACCTCGTAGGTCGGCATCTGGCCGCCGTAGATGTTCACGTCGACGATGCCGGGCGTCAGCTTCAGCTTCGGCGCAATCGTCCATTGCAGGGTGCGCCGGAGCTGCATCGGCGTGTAGGCGGGCCCGCGCAGCTCGAACTGATAGATCTCGCCGAGCCCCGTCGCCATCGGGCCCATCTGCGGGTCGCCGACGCCCGCCGGCATCAGGCTCTTGGCCGCCGGCAGGCGCTGGAACACCTGACTGCGCGCCTCCGTGATCGGCACGCCGTCCGCGAAGGTGACGTAGACCGCCGAGACACCGGCCCGCGACGTCGAGCGGATCCCGGTCAGGCCTGGCGCCCCCGCCATGGCGTTCTCCACCGGGAAGGTGACGAGCCGCTCGACCTCCAGCGGTCCGAGGCCCGGCGACAGGGTCAGGATCATCACCTGCTTGGGCGAGATGTCCGGCACCGCGTCGATCGACAGGCCTTCGAGGTTGATGATTCCGCCCGCCGCTGCGGCGAGCGCGATCATCAGCACCAGGAACCGGCGGCGGATCAGGAGGGCGAACCACGACCGCATCGGGGCCTCAATCCGTCGAGCCGAGCAGGCTGCGCAGCAGGATCGCCTTGAGCCCGAAGCTGCCTTTCGTCGCCACGCTGTCCCCGGGCGCGACGCCGCTGCGCACCTCGACCCAGTCGGAGCGCTGGATTCCAAGCGTCAGGGCGCGCCGCTCGAACTGGTCCGGTGTCACGCGCACGAAGGCGATCGGCCCCTGCTCGGTCTGTTGGATTGCGGCCGACGGAACGATGACGCCGTCGCGGCCGAGATCCGCGGCGATCGTCACCGAAACGAACATGTTGGCGCGCAGCAGGTCGCCCGGGTTGTCGAGTTCGATCCTGGCGGGCGCCGTGTTGGTGGCCGGATCCAGGGCGGCGTTCACCGAGCGGACATGGCCGTCGAGGGCGGCCTGGCCCGGGATCGGGCTCTCCACGGTGGCGGCATCGCCCGCCTTCACCCGACCAATATCGGGCCCGTAGAGGTTGGCGAGCACGAGGATGCGGGTCGGATCGGCGACTGTGACGGCGTCGCGGGTGGTGTCGACGACCTCACCCAGGGTCACGCCGACGCTGGTGACGACCCCGGCGATCGGGGTGACGACGGCGCTGGTCCCGGGAGCGCCCCCCTCGGTCGGGGCGAGGCGCTGGTACTGTGCCCGGTACATCTCGGTGTTGGCCTCGGCTGATTTCACCGCCGCCTGGGCCTTGGCGAGATCGACCTGCCGCCGTTCCACCTCGGCTTGGGCGACGCCACCGAACTTGAGCTGCTCCTGACCACGCTTGAACTGCAGCGCGGCCACCGCCTCGGAGGCCTTTGCCTCGCCGAGGGCAGCCTGCGCGGCGAGGTATCCGTTGCGGGCATCGAGGAGGCCGGCGGCGTCAAGGGTCGCCAGGGTCTCGCCGGCCCGAACCCGGTCGCCGGGCTGGACGGCGAGGCTCAGCACCCGGCCCTGCGTCCGCGGCTTGAGGTGCGTCACCCGCCGTTCGTCGAAGGCGACCGTGCCGGGAACGCGCACCGGCAGCACGATCCGGCGGGTCTCGGCCGTCCCGAAGGCGAGGCCGATCCGCGTCTGGCCTGCTGCATCGAGGGTGACGCGATCGGGGTTCGCCGGCGCCGCATCGGATGTGTCGGTCTCGGCCGCCGGCGTGCTTGGCGCAGGTGGCGTCAGGCCGAGCATGGACAGGATGGGCGCACGCTCGATCCAGCCCGCCGCAGCGAGCCCGGCCAGGGCCAGCAGGAGGAGCGCGCGGATACCGCCGCGGCGGCGCTGCGCGATTTGGGCGGGTGGTGAGGTTACCGCGTCGTGCAGGTCCTCGGGCGCAACGGCCTCTGCGTCCGTGGCGCGGGCAGGCGCCTCCGTGTTCAGCGTCATCGCCGCGCTCGTCGATCGCCGGAGATGGGCCGGCTCATGCGTCGAAACCCGGGCGCAGCACCTCGTCGCTTACGAAGCGCCCGGTCTCGACCTCGCGGACCACCACCTCATAGCCCTCGCTGCGGAGTTCCCTCAGCCGATCCACCGAGACGTAGCTCCGCGTCTCCACGTCGTAGAGGCGGGACTGGGCGTAGCGGTTGATGAGGCGCCGGGGCCGCTTCTTCCTAGGCATGCATGGTGCCCGTGGGATGGCGGCGGGCGGCATCGCGAACGGAAATGCCCGGATCCGCAAGGCGGGCCCATCGGTGCGCACGCATTCTGCGGGACGGGGTCTGCATCGTGGCAATCCGGTGAGACGAAAATGGGCCGTGAAACCCGCGTTGGTACGCGTTAGAGTCATTCTAATAAGTTAGGCGAAGCCGATGGGGCGCCACTAAATTCGGGTTCACAGTCGCGTCGGCACGGGACCGCCCGGCCGAAGTGCGGCACAGGGGAAACGGGTCGGAGGCGCGGGCGTGGCGAGGGTGCTGCTGATTGAGGACGATGCGGAGACGGCCGGGGTCGTGCTCGACGATCTGCGCGGGCGTGGTCACGCGGTCACCTGGGCGGCGAATGGGCCGGAGGGGGCCCGGGCGGCCCGGGACGGCGCCTGGGGCGCGATCATCCTCGACCGGATGCTGCCCGGCCAGGACGGACTCGGCGTCCTGCAGGATCTCCGCCGGGATGGGGATCGGACTCCCGCCCTGGTGCTGAGCGCGCTGGGCGACGTGGACGAGCGGATCCGCGGCCTGCGGGCGGGCGGGGACGATTATCTCGCCAAGCCCTTCGCGCTCGGCGAGCTCGCCGCCCGGATCGAGGCGCTGCTCCGGCGCCCGGTGGACAGCCGTGCGACCTTACTGCGCGTCGGCAGCCTGGAGATCGACCTCATCGCCGGGACCGGCCGACGCGGCGCGCGCGACCTCGAATTGCTGCCGCGCGAACTCAAGCTCCTCGCCTACCTGATGCGCGCGCCCGGCCAGATCGTCACCCGGGCGATGCTGTTCGAGGAGGTCTGGAACTACCGGTTCACCCCGAAATCGAACCTGATCGACGTCCATCTCGGTCGTCTGCGCCGAAAGCTGGAGGCGTGCGGCGGACCGCCCCTGATCCAGAACGTGCGCGGTCTCGGCTTCACCTTCACCCCCGATGACTGATCTCCTGCGCTCCACAACCTTACGCTGGGCGCTCGGGATCGCCCTGTGGTCGGTGCTGCTCGCGCTGGCGATCTTCGCCTTCATCTACTGGCAGACGGCCGCCTACCTGCGCGAGGAACTGGCCGAGACGCTGCGGCTCGAAGTCCGCGCCGCCGCGGCCGATCCCGCCTCTGCGGCTTTGCGGGTCGATACCTGGACCGCCATGGACCTGCACGCCACCCATTATGGCGGCCTGTTCGGCCCCGATGGCGCCCGCCGGGCGGGTAACCTCGACGCGATGCCTGATCGGCTCGCCCGCGACGGGGATGCCGATCGCGTCAGCGCCATCGTGCAGGTCGCGGGGCGCAGCCTCGACGACGAGATCTGGGCGGCTGCCCTGCCGCTGCCCGACGGCAGCACAGTGGTGATCGCCCATGATTCCGACGAGATCGACCGCGTGCGGGTGACGACCCTCCGGGCGCTCGGCCTCGGCCTCGTCCCGACGCTGGCCCTGTCGGGGCTCGGCGGCCTCCTGCTGGCGCGGCGGGGCCGCCGGCGGCTGGCCGCCACCGAGGCGGCTTTGGCCGAGGTGATGCGCGGCGACCTGCGCCGGCGCCTGCCGGTCGGCACGCGGGGCGACGAGTTCGACCGTCTGGCCGCGAACGTGAATCGGATGCTCGACGAGATCGAGCACCTGATGGGTGAGGTCCGCAGCGTCGGCGACGCGGTCGCCCACGACCTGCGCACGCCGCTGACCCGCCTGCGCGCCCGGCTGGAACGCAGCCGGGTACAGGCCAAGACGGTGGAGGCGTTCCACGAGACGATCGATCAGGGCCTCGCCTGGATCGACCAGACGCTTGCCATGGTCACGGCGGTGCTGCGGCTCGGGGCGATGGAAGAGGGGCGCCGGACCGCCTTCGCCCCGGTCGATCTTGGCGAGTTGGCCGCGGCGGCGGTGGATCTGTTCGAGCCCGCCGCCGAGGATAAGGGCGTCCGGCTCACCCTCGCGGTCGCTGCCGGGATCCATGCCATTCGCGGGGACCGCGACCTCTGCTTCGAGGCCCTGTCGAACCTCCTCGACAATGCCCTGAAGTTCACGCCCGAAGGCGGCGCCGTCTGCGTGCGCCTCTCCCGCCTCGGCGACAGGATCGGCATCGCCGTGGAGGATACGGGGCCGGGCCTGCCCGTGAGCGAACGCAGTAAGATCTTCCAGCGCTTCTACCGCGCTGAGGTAGCCCGCCAGACCCCAGGCAACGGTCTCGGGTTGAGTCTCGTGGCCGCGATCGCCAAGCTCCACGATGCCACCGTGAACGTCGGGGCGGCTTCGACGGGCGGGTGCCGTTTCGATCTGACCTTCCCCGCTGCGACGGCGGGCTAAGGCCGGGGGTCGCCGCGTCTGCCCGATCTTCCAGACGGGGATCTTCCTGCTCGGCTTCTGACTGATGTGGCTTCGTCAGCGCAGTGCTCGGTTTCGGGCTGCCGCAGGCCTCGTCGCGGTTCGCCACGCTCACGGATGGGCACGGGCGCACCGGGCTGTCGCGCCGACCTCGGCGGCACAGATGGCTGACCGCCCCCTAAACGATAGGCGCGAGCTGGCGTGAGCTTGCAATGACACCTGTGATGCCTCGTAATCTTGACATAAATCAAGTTGGCAAGCGGTTGATGCGTGCGAGGGTGCCGCAGGCTTCTTCGGCAGCGCGTCGGAGGAACGCGGACGACGCGGTTCCGGCCTTCATAGGTGAGTGCGGGCCTGGGCCGGTGTGCCCGCGCCGTCTCGGGCCGAAAGCGTGCAGCTTCTCGGGATGCGTATCCCCCCGCTGCCCCGCACATTTCGGCGCGCGTGCTCGACGAGGTTTCGCGGGAGATGTCCCTCGAGATCCAATCCCGCGACGGCGGCTGGTGCCACGTCTTGGTCGGGGCTGCGTCGGGTTCCGTACGAGAGGAGGTCGGGCACGGGCGGTCGAACGCCGTGCTGCCGCAGGGGCACCGGGCCGACAGCGCCTGCCTCACGGTTGCCCAGCCGGGGGCAAAGCTTGGCAGGACGAGCGGTTCTGCCCATCGAAGCCTTGACGGCGTCATCCGTCGGGTCTGGTGCGTCGAAGCTCTCTGAGAGTTCGGTGGATCGCAAATTCCCTGATCTCAGAACGGGCGATTGATCGCCGCACGATCCGGAACGTCGGGCTACGAAGCAAGTTCTGTCGAGGATTGACGGAGAGACAGACTTTGCAAGCACCTGTGCGCTACAGCCCGGAGGTCGAGACCCTAGGACAGGACGAGGGACAGACCATCGCACATCTGTGCGAGACCTTCGATACCATCCTGCAGCGGGTCGCCAGCGATTCCGGCCATGCCGTCCGCGCCGTGCATGCCAAGGCCCACGGGATTCTGGAGGGCAGGCTGACGATCGATGCGGGCCTCCCCCCTGAGCTGGCGCAGGGCCTGTTCGCCACGCCGGGCGAGCACAGGGTCTACATGCGACTGTCGACCAATGCCGGCGACATCCTGCCCGATGCCGTCTCGCTTCCGCGCGGCTTGGCCTTGAAAGTTCTCGATGTGCCGGGCGAGCGTCTGCCGGACGCGGAAGGCACGACGCAGAACTTCATCATGGTCAACGGGCCGGTCTTTCAGGCCCCGGATGCGGAAAAATTCCTTGGCAGCCTGAAGCTTCTGGCCGGGACCACCGACCGGGCGGAGGGCCTGAAGGTCGCCGCCTCGACGGTGCTGCGCGGGGTCAACAAGGCTCTGCAGGCGGTCGGTGTCGAGAGTCCGACCCTCGCCGCGCTGGGCGGTGCGCCCAACGTCGATCCGCTCGGTGAGACCTATTACAGCGTCACGCCGTTCCGCTACGGCGACTACATCGCCAAGTTCTCGCTTCAACCGGTTTCGGCGGGTTTGACTGCCCGGACCGGCACCGAGATCGACGCTTCCGACCGCCCGAACGCGATCCGCGAGACGGTGCAATCCGAGATGGCCGGCCTCACAGGCGTTTGGGAGTTCCGGGTGCAGCTCTGCCGCGACTTGGATAGCCAGCCGGTCGAGGATCCGACCGTGGCGTGGGACGAGGCGGCGGCCCCGTTCCAGCGGGTCGGACTGATCCGGGTCGAGCCGCAGGACAGCTGGGATGGGGACCGGGTGCGGGCGGTCGACGAGGAGATGCGCTTCAGCGTCTGGACCGGGCTTGCCGCACATCGGCCGCTCGGCAACATCAACCGCGCCCGGAACGCGCCATACCGGCACTCGGCGCAGTTTCGCGAGCGCTTCAACGGCTGCCCGATCCACGAGCCGCCCGCCGGCCGCTGAGGGCGCACCGGCGATGCAGCTCCGGGAGCCTTCCGCCGCACGCCGATCTTTGTGGTCTCCCTCGGAGGCTCCGCTGCGGTCATTCCCCGTCGCCTGAGATCCAGACCGCTCGGCCCAATCCAAAGCCGGCATGCGGGCCTATCGTCCGCCGCGCCTCCCATTCTGACCAACACCTTCGCGACCGTGCCAGGGTTCTATGCCGGGGCGCAGCACGAGGGCGTGCGCCGGATGCCGGCCGGACGATGCGCCGACGGGCCGACCGTCGTCTCGGCCTATCCCGTCCCACGCGCGCCCGCGCCGCCTCGGGACTGGCTGGACCGCGTCGCGCGATGGCGGGAGATGCCGCGCGGCGGGCATTGCGCCGCCCTGGCGGTGCCGGACCTGTTCGTTCAGGACTGGCAGCGCGGCTGACGGCACCCTCCCGCCGCTCCTGGGACCCCATCGGGTCCTGATGCGTTGGCCCGCATCGTCATCCCGTCATCTGACTTGGAGTGCGCGCTATGAAGCTTGCTGTTGGCGTTCGCGTCGGGCTGGCCACGACGTTGATGTCCGGTGTCGCGGCGCTGGCCGGCCCGGCCGCAGCCGAGGACCCCGGGATGGGGAAACTCACCCAGGTCGCGAACTTCGACCATCAGGTCACCGGCGTCACCGTGAGCCGCGACGGGCGGATGTTCGTGAATTTCCCCCGCTGGAGTGAGGACGCGCCCGTCTCGGTGGCCGAACTCAAGGATGGCAAGCCGGTGCCCTTCCCGGATGAGGCCTGGAACAGCTGGCGCAACGCCAATGCGGACACGGTCGACCCGAAGACCCATTTTGTCTGCGTGCAGAGCGTGGTGGCCGACGGCCAGGACCGGCTCTGGGTGGTCGATGCCGCCGCTCCCGCCATGGCGCACGTGATCAAGGGCGGCCCCAAGCTCGTCGGCATCGACCTGAAGACCAACCAGGTCGTGAAGACGATCCCGTTCGATACGAGCACGGTGCTGCAGGCCTCCTACATCAACGACGTGCGGATCTCGCCCGACGGCAAGACCGCCTACCTGACGGATTCCGGCGCCGAGGGCGCGCTGATCGTGGTCGATCTCGACAGCGGTTCGGCCAAGCGCGTCCTGTCCGGCCATGCCGCGACCATGCCGGACAAGAGCGTGACCGTGCAGTATGACGGCAAGCCCCTGCGCCGCCCGGATGGCCGCGGCGTGGCATTCTCGGCGGACGGCATTGCCCTCTCGCCGGACGGCAAGACGCTGTACTGGCAGGCGATCAAGGGCAAGACGCTCTACAGCCTGCCCACCGAGGCGCTCACCGGCTGGGCGACCGCTTCCTTCGTGCCCGAGATGCTGAGCGACCGGACGCTGGAATCGAAGATCGTCGCGGTCGGCGAGAACGGGCCGGCCGACGGCCTGCTGATCGCCCGCAAGGACGGCCGGATGTACGTGACCTCGCCGCAGGATAATTCGGTCAAGGTCCGCGACCTCAGCGGTAAGGGGAGCGGCCTCACCACATTGGTCCAAGACCCGCGCCTGCGCTGGCCGGACACCTTCAGCGAAGGGCCGGACGGCACGATCTACCTGACGACGTCGCACATCCAGGACTCGGCCGATTACAAGCCTGGCGCACCGATCAGCCTCCCGACGGAACTCTGGGCCATCAAGGCGGCCTCAGGTGACGTCACCGGGTCTACGAAGGACGGAACCGCGCGGTGAGGTCGATCAAGGCGCAGGATCGACAGCAGCCGAGGTCCGGCTCAGGCGCGATCACGCACTGAGCCGGCAGGCGGGTTCCAGGTCAGCGATGAGCAAGTCTTGGTAGTCCGCGATGGGCCGCGGACGTCCGTACAGGTAGCCCTGCATCTCGGCACAGTGATGCTCCCGCAGGAACGCGCACTGCGCCTCGGTCTCGATGCCCTCGGCGATCACCGGCATGCCCAGGTTCTCGCCGAGGACAATGACCGCCCGCACGATCGCCATGCCTTTCTGTGTCACTCCAATCTGGCTGACGAAGGTCCGATCGATCTTCAGCCGGTCGAAGGGAAAGGACTGAAGCGTCAGCAGCGAGCTGTAGCCGGTCCCGAAATCGTCGATCGCGATGCGCACGCCGTGCGCCTTCAACTGCCGCAAAACCCGCCTCGCGCGGGTCGTGTCCTCAAGGAAGAGGCTCTCGGTGATCTCGAGCTCAAGCCTGCGCGGGTCCAGGCCGGTCTCGCTGAGCACCGCGTGCACGTAATCCGGCAAGCCTGATTGCCGGAACTGAGCGATCGAAAGGTTGACCGCAATGCCGAGCGGCTTCGCCCATCCCGCCGCCTCGCGACAGGCCGTTTGCAGGACCCACTCCCCCAACGGGAGGATCAGGCCGGTTTCCTCGGCGATCGGGATGAACTGTGCTGGCGAGATCGGTCCGCGAATGGGGTGATGCCAGCGCAGCAGGGCCTCGAAGCCGGTGACCCGACCCGTCGCGACTTCGACCTGCGGTTGATAGTGCAGGTCGAACTGCCCTGTGCCGATCGCGCTGCGCAGGTCGGAGGCGAGCCGATGCCGCTCTCGGGCTTCGATGTCCATCGCGGGCTCGAACAGGCTGAACGTGCCCTTGTCCTCACACTTGGCCCGGTAGAGCGCCATGTCGGCCGCACCGAGGAGCCGGTCATAGGCCGCGCCGTCCCGCGGGAAGACTGCGACGCCGACGCTGCAGCCGACCTCGACCCGGGCGTCATCCAATCGAAAGGAGGGGGTCAAGGCCCCGATGATGGCCCGCGCCGCATCGCCTGGTGTCCGCGCGGATCCGAGGTCGGTCGCCAGCACCGCAAACTCGTCGCCGCCGAGCCGCGCCGCCATGGACCCCGCGCCGAACACGTCGCGGAGGCGGCCGGCCACCTCGATCAGGAGCGCATCGCCGGCCGGATGGCCGAAGATGTCATTGATCTGCTTGAACCCGTCGAGATCGACGCACAGGAGCGCCGCCTCCGTCCCGGCGGCGGCGCAGGCTGCGAGCTCCCGCTCGACGGTTTCCTGGAACAGCCGCCGGTTCGGCAGCGCGGTCAGGGCATCGTGCCCCGCCAGGAAGCGCATCCGCTCCTCGGCGCGGCGGCGCTCGGTGATGTCCTCATGGGTGCAAACCCAGCCGCCCCCCGGGACCGGTGCCCGGGCGACGTCGATCGCGCGACCGTCGTTGAGTTCGATGACATCCCATATGCGGGTCTCGCCCGGTGGCTCGGCGAGAAGGTAGTTCCGATCCTGCTCCGCGACCAGGCGGCTGCAGATGTGCCCGCGGATCGCCTCGGCCGGGACGCCCTTGCACCGTAACCCGTCCGGGATCGCGTAGAGCGCGGCAAAGCGTGCGTTCATGATCACGAGGTTGCACTGGCCGTCGAACAGGCAGAGCCCCTGCGCCATGTTGTCGAGGGCGACCCCGAAGGCGGTGTGCTGGACGCGCAGATCGTGCTCCCCGCGCAGGCGCTCCTCCGCCCGCCCCTGGTTCTCGCGATCCCGCAGCCGGCGCGCGATGGAGAACCCCAAGCCAACAAGGCACGCCGTCAGCAGGGTGGCGCTGACGATGATGGCACCAGCCTGCTGGCGGAACGGCGCCAGAGCGGCCTTCGCCGTCCGGCTGACGATGAGCATCAGAGGATAATTGTCGAGGGATTGCACCGAGACGAAGCGATCCTGTCCGTCGATCGGACTCACGATGCGGGCCTCGCCGCTGGCGATGCCCTTGGCCGCGAACAGCGTCGCCGCGCTGCTCGGATAGGCGTTGCCGGTGGCGTCATCCCGGTGCGGATAGCGTACCATCAGCATGCCGTCCCGGCGGAACACGCCCACGACATAGTCGTCGGCTGGGATGATCCGGCGATACAGATCCTCGAAGTAGCTGAGCTCGACCGCGCCGAGAACCAAGCCGAGGAACGTGCCGTCGGGGGCGGTTACTTTGCGGGCGACGTAGATCGTCCACACAGCGTTGCCGCGGTTGCGGACAGGCCGGCTGATGAAGCGCTGCAGGGCCGGATCGGACACCAGCGCCTGGAAGTAGTCGCGGTCGGACAGGTCGACATCCGGAATCGGCCAGTAGCGGCTGAAATTCAGCAGCTTGCCCGTGTGATCCAGCACCGTAATGGCGTTGACCTGGGGCAGGGATGCGATGCGGGTACGCAGTTCCTCGTAGAGGTCGTGTCGGGTTGCGAGAGCTGCATATCCAGCCGCATCGGTGACATGGGCGTCGTGGAACTCATGGATCACTGCTTCCTGGGCGAGTTCCATCGCCTGAAGCGCACGGTCTGCTTGGTCCGCCAGAACCGTTGACAGGCTCGTGAGCCCGCGCGTGATGTCTCGCGTCGCCTGCCGTTGAAGATCCACCACCATCACGGCCGCCGCGAAGGCGATTACGGTGGCCAAAATCCCGCAGCCCATGATCGGCGTTCCCCGCAAGCGGATCGACGCGATCTTGAACACTGATCGTAAGTCGCGCATGTCGTGTAGGCTCAGACCACCCGGGATGCCCCATAGACGCGCCATTAGCATTGAAGCGGAGAATTAGGTCTTACCGATCTGAGATGCGCGAAGACGATCTATGGTCACATCACCTTGAGTTGGCGGCCTCGATGGGTCCTGCCGGAACGTTTCTGCGCGGCTCTGGCGATGGCTTAGGCGTAGCGCAGCTTCGGCCATCTCGCCGTAATGCCGCTGGCCGCTTAGGATCCTCTCTATCGAGAGGGATATCGGCGCGTCGCAATACGGCGCGAGCGCCGTGCCCGGCTGCAAGGGCAATCGGGCACGGTCCAAGGAACCGTCTCGCCTCGGAGCTGGCCAAGCGAAGGCAGCCCGTGACGTTCGCTGAGCGGCCAGGACGGGCTTGAGCTACGACGAACATGACGTCGTGCAGCGCCGCAGCCTGGCTGCGCGTTGGCGCGACGCCGATTGGTCGTCGGCAGGCACTCACACCGATGTCACGCGCGCGCCGCAGCGTTGGCCTTGCGGGTGGCCGCGGCCTTCTTGGCGGAGGCCGAGCGTTCGGCGGCACTGCGCCCGGCGGACGCCTTGCCGCCTGCTTCGCTGCCCTTGTGGGCCGCCGGGTGCCCCGTCGCCCTGCCACGCCCCGAGCCGCCGGGCTTCTTGCCGCCGCCGTCGTCCTTGTTGACGGTGGCCCAGGCGCGCGCTTCCGCCTCCTGCTCGGGCACGCCGCGCGCCTCGTACGACTCGGCGATATGCTCGGCCTTACGCTTCTGCTTGTCCGTATATTTCGACTTGTCGCCCTGAGACATTACCCGTCTCCTTCAAGCTCAGCCCACCCCAGTCGGACCGTCGAGGATCGCCCGCACCCGGCGGACCAATTCCGTGCGCCGGTAAGGCTTGTTGAGAAGGTCAAACTCCGAGCCGCCGATATCGGTTCGTTCCAGGCTCGCCTCCGCGTAGCCGGTGGCGAGCAGGACCTTGAGCCGGGGCTGTCGGCGCCTCGCCTCCCGGGCGAGCAACACCCCGTTCATGCCGCCGGGCATGATCAGGTCGGTGAACAGGAGATCGACCCGCTCGCTGGAATCGAGGATCTCCAGGGCCTCACGGGCATTGCTAGCCACCAGGGTCGCGTAGCCGAAATCCCGCAGGATGGTACGGGCGAGTTCGGCCACATCCTCACGGTCGTCCACGATCAGGATCGTCTCGGTGCCCTGCCGGTCCACGGAGCGCAGGGTGACCTTCGCGGGCGCTTTGACGTCCCCGTCGGTTGCCGGGAACGACAGGCGCACGGTCGTACCCTCGCCGAGGGTGGATTCTATCTGCGCCGCGCCACCCGATTGCTTGGCGAAGCCGTAGACCATGGAGAGGCCGAGCCCCGTGCCCTTGCCCTCCTCCTTGGTGGTGAAGAACGGATCCATCACCCGGGCCAGCACCGCCGGCGGGATGCCGGTGCCGGTGTCCCGGATCGCAATGCTGACGTAACGGCCGTCGCGCAGGGGGCCGATCTCTCGCCCCCGGGCGGAGACCTCGTTGTTTTCCGTAGAAATCCGCACCGTGCCGCCATCCGGCATCGCATCCCGGGCGTTGATCAGCACATTCAGGATCGCGACCTCGGCCTGGGTTGGGTCGACGCGACAGTTCCAAAGACCTTCGGCGAGGTCGAGTTCGACCTTCACCGCTTCGCCCACCGAGCGGGTGACCATCTCGCCCATCCCCTCGATGAGGGTGTTGAGGTTGACCGCCCGCCCCTCCAAGCGCTGCTTGCGGGCGAAGGCGAGCAATTGCTGCGTCAGCGTGGTCGCGCGCTCGGCGGCCTGCCGGATGTTGTCGGTGGCACGTCCAAGCCGGGCGCGGTCGGAATCCGGATTCTCCAACCCGACCGCCAGGATATCGACGTAGCCGACGATCACCTGCAGCAGGTTGTTGAAATCGTGCGCGATGCCGCCGGTGAGCTGGCCCAACGCCTCCATCTTCTGAGCTTGGCCCAGGGCCTCCTCGGCGTCGCGGCGGCGGGAGACGTCGAGCTGGGAGCCGAAATAGTACACGAGCTCGCCATCGGCGTTGTAGACCGGCGAGACGAACAGCGCGTTCCAGAAGGTCGAGCCGTTCTTGCGGTAGTTCAGAATCTCGGTGGCGAATTCCCGCTTCTCAGCGATCGCTGCACGAACCTGCGCGACCGTCTCGCGATCTGTGTCCGGGCCCTGCAGGAAGCGGCAATTGCGACCGATCAACTCCTCCGGCGTGTACCCGGTCATCGCCAGGAAGGCACGATTGGCGAAGATGATCGGGTTATCGGGTTGGCGCGGATCGGTGACGATCATCGGCATCCGCGTCGTTTCGACCGCCGCGAAGAAGATATCGCTCTTGCGATCCGAAACGTCACTCGGTGCACTGTCCCGAACCGGGGGACTGGACCCGACGGGTGGGGTTTCTGGGGTCTCGGACATGCGAAGCGGTCTTCACCCTTCAGGCCGTGGAAGCAGGAGCCGTGCGGCCCGTCCCGACCTGCTCGGGCGGACACTAATGGTCTACGGTGCGAAGTCGACCACGCTCGCCGATCAGGCGGGTGCCGTCGTGTGCGCCGGAGTGGGCAGCGAGGCCGGCGCGACCGGGGCCACCCGGAGGCGTGCCGGCTCGCGGCAGGCGCCCAGGACCGCCGCAAGCGCCTCGTTGAGCGAGGTGACCAGGAAGTCCGCCGAGGTCGCCCGGCGCAGGCGGTCCAGCGTTGCCGGGTCGCGCTCGCGCCAGAAGCCCACAAGGATGCGCACCCCCGGCACGGCAGCGCGGGCCTGCCGGACGGTGAAGCGGATCTGCGAGAGGCTCACCGGCTCCAAATAGGAGAAGCAGATCAGCGCCAGTCCCTCCGGATTGTCGGGGCGTTTACCGGCTCGGATCGCCGCCATCGACAGGATCTGCGAGGCGAGGCCGTGCCGCGCGAGGATCTGGCTCAGCATCAGGGTCGCCGCCTCGTCGAACGGGCCGCGACTCGACACGCACAGGACCGGCGTCTCGCTCCGCCACTGTGGGGCGAGATCCTCGCGGGCGAGGACGATACCGGCCACCTGTCGGTCGGGCCCCACGGCGGCCAGCGCAGCCGCAGTCTCCGTGTCGGGGCCGCGCCCGGAACCCCGACGGATCCGCCGCGACACGGGCGCAGTCCCGAGGCGGTCGACCACCGAGCGGATCGCTGCGCCGACCTGTGCCTGCCGATCGTGATCGAGCGTCCCGCGCGAGAGGTCCTCCTGGGCGAGCAGCAACCCGGCCAGCGCGACCTCGTCGTAATAGGTGACGAGGGCGCGCTCCTTCAGGAATTGCCAGCCCTGGTCGATTGCCTCGACGGGATCGCTCGCCAGCATCCGCTGGTAGAAGATCTCGGGTGGCGACAGGGCCGGCTGGTCGCCCAGCAGCACGTCGAGGTACCAGAGCCGTTCCACATGCCGCCCGAGGACGACGAGGCAGACGGTGAGCGGCGTGGCCAGCACGAGGCCGATCGGACCCCACAGGAAGGTCCAGATCGTCGCCGCCAGGATGACGGCGACCGGCGAGAGCCCGGTGGAATGGCCGTAGAGCAGCGGCTCGATCACGTGGCCGCAGATCGGCTCGACCACGAGGAACAGGGCTGCGGTGGCGATCACCATGCTCCAGCCGGGATCGACCGCGGCGGCCAGGATCAGCGGCAGGAGCGCGCTGATCGCGGCGCCGATATAGGGGACGAAGCGCAGGATCGCCGCGAGCACGCCAAACAGGGTCGGGCTCGGCACGCCGATCACCCAGAGCCCTACGCCGATCACCACGCCGAAGGCGATGTTGAGGGCGAGCTGCGCGAGGAAGAACCGGCTCAGCCGGCTGGTCGCATCGTCGATCGCGGCCGTCGTGCGCCGCAGGTCCTCCGAGCCGCCCGCGAGCTTGATCGCCCGGTTCCGCAGATCCTCCCGCTGGAGCAGGATGAAGATCGTGAAGATCAGGATCAGGCCGGTCGTGGCCAGCGGATGGAGGAGGGGGCTGGCGAAGGTCTGGAGCGTGTCGATGACGCTGGCGCGGGCGGGCGTGAGCTCCACGGTGAGCGGGTGCGTGCGCGAGCCGGGTTCGCCCCGAACTTCCGCGGCGGGGGGCGGCTGCAGAGTCGCGCTCAGGTCCTGGACCATATCGACGACGCGCGAGAGGCTGCCGGTCCCGGCGGTCGCCCCGCGCAGATCCTTGATCTTCGTGCGCATGGTCTGCGTGTAGCGCGGCAGGTCAGTGGCGAGCTGCGACGCCTCGCTGGCGATGAGGCTCCCGATCCCGAACAGGGCGCCGAACACGATCACCACGACCAGCAGAACCGCGGGGGCGCGGGGCACGCGCAGGCGCCGAAGCAGCCGGACCGCCGGCACCAGCACGAAGCTCAAAAGGATTGCCAGCGTCACCGGCACGAGGATCTCGCGCCCAAGATAGAGTGCCGCCATGGCGGCTACGATCAGGAGGAGCGAGGCCAGCGCCACGAAGACCGGAAGGCCCTCCCGCAGGCGCTGGGCGGTGACGGGATCCTCGCTCACGGACACGCTCCAATTGACATGGGTCTTGCCAGCCGCGGGGCGCGACGGCGTCTGGAAGGTTGCGGGCGGTCCGGCCCGTCTCAGCCGGCCTGCGCGGTCTCGCCGAGGGCAGCGCTGATCTGGCTGAGCAGTTTCGAGAAATCGACGGGCTTCGGATGGTAGTCGTCGCAGCCCGCCTGGATCGCCTTGTCGCGGTCCCCCGACATGGCATGCGCGGTCAGTGCGATGATCGGGATCGCCCGGGTGTCGGTTCCGGATTTCAGGGTGCGAGCCACCGACCAGCCGTCGAGGACTGGGAGGTTCATGTCGAGGAGGATGACATCGGGCTGCCCCGAGCGGGCCTGACGGACGCCGGCCTCGCCGTCATGCGCCAGGATCACCTCGTAGCCGCGCCGCTTCAGGCGTCGGGACAGGAAGTCCCAGATCTCTTCATGGTCCTCAACCAACAATATCTTCGCCATCGGAACCCGAACCCCCGGCTCTCAACGTGCCGGCCCGCAGCCTAACGCGCGGCAATGCACAATCGCCCAACGTTTCTGCCGCGATTCCGGTCCCGGATGAAACGGCGGCGCGATCGGTGGTTGACCAAACCTGTCACCGGCATGAGCGTGCCGACCGGCGAATCAACAATTCCGGGACGAAGCAGAATGGCGAATATGCCCGAGATCGAGCTCTTCCACGCCCCCAATACACGCTCGACCGGCGTGCGTGTGCTCCTGGAGGAACTGGGCGTTCCGTACGGCCTGCGCACCCTCAATATGCGCGCCGGCGAGCATCTCGGGGACGCCTATCGGGCGGTCAACCCGATGGCGAAGGTGCCGGCGATCCGCCACGGGGACGTGCTGGTGACCGAGCAGGCGGCCATCTACCTTTACCTCGCCGACCTGTTCCCCGCCTCCAACCTCGCCCCCGCGGTCACCGAGCCCGCCCGGGCCACGTACCTGCGCTGGATGGTGTTCTACGGCTCCTGCTTCGAGCCCGCGGTGATCGATCGCCACCTGAAGCGCGAACCCGGCCCGCGCGCCATGTCGGCCTATGCCGATTACGACAGCGTCATCGCCCGGGTGGTCGAGGCGCTGACACCCGGCCCGTATCTGCTGGGCGAGCGCTTCAGCGCTGCCGACATCCTGTGGGGCGGGGCGCTGGGCTGGACGATGGGGTTCGGGATCGTCGCGCCCGATCCGGTGCTGACCGCCTATGTCGAGCGGATCCGCGCCCGCCCGGCCTTCCGGACCGTTGCGACCGCCGACGCGGACCTCGCAGCGGCACACGCGGCGACCCAGGTCTGAGCGTCCCTCAGGCCGGCCCTGCCCAGAGACCGGTGCGAGTGAGCTGCGGTGCCGGTTCGGGGGCGCCCCAGCGCAGCGGAACCGCAGCCCGGCGGCGCCAGCCCTGTTCCACGGTCAAGGACCACGAGCGCTGCGCGCCCATCAGGTGCGCGGCCTCGGCGCCGGTCCAGTCGATCACGGTGCGGCCCTGCAGGACCAGGAGGTCGCTGCGCGCGAAGTCCAGAAACAGCAGCGCCGCCCGCGGTTCACCGATCAGGTTGCCGAGGGTGTTGAAGTAGCGGTTGCCGGGAAAATCCGGCACTGTCAGCACATCGCCCCGGATCCTGACGAAGCCTGGCCGGCCGCCCCGGTGCGAGATATCGGCGCCGCCATCGGCGAGGCCGTCCCGGGCACGGCTTGCAACGAACAGCGTGTCGGCGCTTTGGACGAGGTCTGCGGCCTCAGTGTCGAGGACGGAGAGGGGCTCGACCGGCCCCGCCGGACCCACCACCGGCCTGGATATGCGCCGCTGGATGTATTGCGGGCAATTGCCGAAGCTCTGGGCGACCGCGACGGTCAGGCCCTCCGGATCGCACTGCACGACGCGGCCGTTGGCCCGGTTGCGCCGCCGCGTCGCGAAGTCGAGGCCGAGGATCCCGACCTCGGCGCCCGGCACGAGGACGCGGGCGACCGGATCGGCAGGGTCGAGCGCCGCCGCGATCGCAAGATGCGTTGCGTCCGGGGATCGCACGAAGCCGGGCTGACCCGTCAGGACGGTGGCGACGGGCGCGCCGGCCGCATCGATCGTCCCCACGAACAGGTAGGGTAGGCCGGCCAAGAAGATCCGGTGCTGCTCGGGCATGAACGCGCGGATCGCCGGGGTCTCGCCGAGGACGTGGCCGGCCCGTTCCTGGGCGGCGATCTCGTCGGCATGGAAGCTTGCCATGGCTCACCTTGCGTGGGTTCGGGGATTGGAGCGGCCGGCATCGGGATGACGGCCAAGCGGCGGGAATATTTGTCTTCCTTGTCGCGTCCAGCGCGCTCGCGGCCGGACTCTTGCTGAGTGGCTTCCCGGAGCCCGATCCGCCGCGCATTCGGGCTCCGTCGGTTCCATTTGGCCGGCTCCCCGACGCGCGATGATCGGACCGGGCCCACCCATGCGTCTGCTACCGCCTCTCCTCACGCTCCTCGCCGCGCTGTCGCTGGCCGCGCCGGCCCAGGCCGAGGCCCTGACCGGCACGCTCAAGAAGATCAAGGACAGCAACCGCTTGGTCCTCGGTGTGCGCGATACCGCGCCCCCGTTCAGCTATATCGACCAGAACCAGAAGGTGGTCGGCTTCGCGATCGACATCTGCATGAAGATCGCCGACGCGGTGAAGCGCGAGCTGAAGATGCCGGGCCTCGAAGTCGGGATGGAGTTCGTCAATTCCTCGTCGCGCATCCCTCTCATCACCAACGGCACGGTCGATCTCGAATGCGGGACGACCACCAACAACGCCGAGCGCAAGAAGCAGGTGGCCTTCACCAACACGCATTTCCTCACCGCGACCCGGTTCGTTTCCAAGAAGGACCAACATATCGCCAGCCTGGACGACCTGCGCGGCAAGAGCATCGCGTCTGTGGCCGGCTCGACCAATATCCTGATGCTGATCAAGGCTAACAACGACCGGAAGCTCGGGATCACGGTGATCGCCGCCAAGGACGTCCCGGAGGCCTTCCTGCTGGTCGAGACCGGCCGGGCGGCGGCCTTCGTGATGGACGACGTGCAACTCAGCGTCGTCGCGGCCCAGTCCAAGGAGCCCGCCGTCTACGTGGTCAGCGACGAGACCTTGTCCAACCCGGAGCCCTACGGAATCATGATGCGTAAGGACGATCCCGCCTTCAAGGCGGTGGTGGACCGGGCCACCGCAGACCTCTACCGCAGCCCCGAGATCCAGACGATCTATGATCGCTGGTTCCTGAAGCCGGTCCCGCCGCGCGGCCTCAATTACAACGTGCCGCTCTCCCCGGCCTTGCGCTGGGCGTTCGCCCACCCGACCGACGAGTCGGATCCCGCATTCTACGCGCACTGATCTGTCGCGCGGCGGGGTTCCGCTCGGGCCGGGGAGATGCGATGCCGCATGTCGCACCCCGCCCGCGTCGCGCAGCGTCCCCATGACCGACAGCCCAGAGCAGGCCCTCCCGTCCACGGCGCGCCCCGCCCCGCCGCCGGCCACCTCGATCCCGCGGCTGATCGTGGTGCTCGCCTGCGCGGGGTTCGGCAGCACCTTCGCGTTGCGCTCGGTCGAACCCCTCGTCGGCGTGCTCGCCCGGGATCTCGGTAGCGACGCCCACACGGTGGCGCTCCTCTCCACCGCCTTCGCGTTGCCCTACGCGTTCATCCAGCCGGTGCTCGGGCCAATCGGCGATGCGCTCGGCAAGGAGCGGGTGATGAGCACCTGCCTCGCGGTGCTGGCTGTGGCGCTCACGCTGTGTAGCGTCGCCCCCGACATCAACAGCCTGTTCGGCCTGCGGATGCTGGCGGGCGCGGCCGCTGGCGGCTGCATCCCGCTCTCCCTGGCGCTGCTCGGCGACCGGGTGCCCATGGCGGGTCGTCAGGTGGCGATCGGGCGCTTCCTGGTGGCGGTGATCCTCGGCCAGCTCTCCGGTTCGACCTTCGCGGGCCTGATCGAGGCGGCGATCGGCTGGCGCGGCGTCTTCGCGGTTACCGCGGCGGTGGCGGCCTTCGCCTGCGCCGCGACCGTGTTCGGCTTCGACCGCGCCGGCCGGGCCCCCGCCCGCCGCCCGGCCTTCGGCGAGGCGGTGACGCGCTACCGGACGATCCTGCGCAATCCCCGGGCGCGGGTGCTGTTCTCCGCGGTGTTCATCGAGGCCATCGCGATCTTCGGCGTGTTCCCGCACCTCGCGCCGCTGATCGAGGCCCGCGGGGAGGGCGGCCCGCGCGAGGCCGGGCTCGTACTGGCGGGGTTCGCGGTGGGCGGCCTTGTCTACTCGGCGCTGGTCGGGCTGCTGGTGCGGCTCCTCGGCTTGCCGCGGATGTTGATCGGCGGCGGGCTGATCTGCGGCGCCTCGCTCACCGTGGTCGGGCTCGCCGGCACGTGGCAGGCGGATTGTGCCGCGCTCACCGCCATGGGGCTCGGCTTCTACATGCTGCACAACACCTACCAGACCCAGGTGACGGAGGTGGCGCCCAAGGCACGGGCCTCCGCGGTGGCGCTTCACGCCTTCTCGTTCTTCTGCGGACAGGCGCTCGGCGTCGCGGTGATCGGGCAGGCGCTGCTCCGCTTCGGGCAGTTCGGGGCGCTGTTCGGCTGTGCGGTGACCATCCTGGCGCTGGGAATCATCACGGCCTTCGCCCTGCGGCAGAAGCCGGCACCAGTCCCGTTCCCGGGGTAAGCGACTTCATTGGGAGTTGTGCCCATCTGCAGTGCGATCGGACGCGACTGTAGAGTTGAATTTGATGGGCCTGAGCGCGTGAAGGACCGCTGCGGGTCGAGAGTGGCATGATCGTTCGGGCGGTTCTCCGGCGGTCTGCTTTCGGGCGGCAACGCGGAGGAGCGACCTCATCGCCGCGCCCGCTCCGAACCCTAAGCGGTTCTCGCTGGCTCCCCGGTGATCACGCCGGACCAACACCCGACCACAATCTCTGCGGAGCCGCGCCGGTCGAACAGTGTCCACGCGGGATCGCTCTCCAAGGTCGAGAACGACGCGATGTGGAGGTCCTCCGAGAGCGAGATGAGCAACTCGGGCAAACGTCCGAACGTCGCAACGTCGATGATGTGCTTGTCGATGAGGCGAGCGAACGTCGGTTTCCAGAGTTCGTCGTCGCTGCTGCTGCCGCACACGATGGTGCACGAGTCCTCGATACGCCAATCGGACTGGATCATCAGACCGATCTCACCTGACGGTTCGCCGGGTGTGCCGTCTTTGCGCGTGAGGGTCGGCGGCCGCAGCGCGCCGAATTCGATGAGCAGCGCCGATCCATAGCCGCGCCAGACGTGGGAGACGGTCAACCCTTTCGCTGCCGCCCGGAAGTGCTCGATCCAGTCCTTCATGCCGCCGATCATGGTGAGAGGCGACGGCGTGTGCAAACCACCCCAAGCCGAAGTTGCCGGACGGTCGACGAGTGGCCGCCTTCGGGACGCAACGGGGGCTCCCCGGACGGCTGGCATGGGTCGGAAGCTGCCCCCCGCAGAGTTCTGCAGATACGGCCCTGTCGCTAACTAAGCCGTTGTCTCGGCGCGACCTCGCGCGCCGGCTCCCGTGTCGCATTCCGCGGGCGCTGCACTGGACCAGGAAACGGAACGGCGCTCGGCTGATTGTGCGGGCCAGGTTCGATCTATGTGAACGACCCATGAGGTGCTCCGACCCGCATGTGGTCGTCCGTGCGAGCGCAGCGAAGCAATCGAGGGCGCACCACACCGGCCGATGTCGCGCCGCCCTGGGTCGCTTCGCTGCGCTCGCGATGACAGGGACTGGCCCTCAGGCCCGCCCCATCGCCAGCGCCTTGAGGTCGAAATTCGGATCCTCCGCCTGATCGGGCGTCAGTGCCGTCCCGGCGGCGAGTAGGCGCCGGGCGATCATGTGGTCGGCGGCCCGATCGACGGATTCCACGGCGCTCAGCCGCCCGTCGCGGAAGCGAAAGACCGAGAAGGCCGGGCCGGAGCCGCGGACCACGCTGGCATCGCCGGGGCCCGACAAGCCCGCGATCTGCAGCTTGTGCGGGCCCTGGTCGCTCCAGAACCAGGGCAATGCACCGTAGGCGGCGGGCTTGCCGAGGAGCCGGGCTGCCACGCAGCGCCCCTGGTCGATGGCGTTCTGCACGGACTCGATCCGCACCGTGCCGTCCGCCGTGAGCCCGGTCGCGAAGGGGCTCGGGAACCGCGCGCAGTCGCCGATCGCCGAGACGGCCGGATCGGGCGTGGCGAGGAACGTGTCGACGCGGACGCCATCCTCGGCCGGCAGCCCCGCCTCCAAGGCGAGTTCCCGGTTCGGCAGCACGCCGATGCCGACGAGGACAAGATCGGCGGGCAGGTCCGATCCGTCCGCGAGGGTCACGCCGGCCGCGCGGCCGTCCCGACCGGTGATCGCCGTCACACCAGCCCCGAAGGCGAAGCGCACGCTCAGGGCCTCGTGAGCCTGCCGGAAGAAGCGCCCCATCTCGGGCGAGACCGCCCGCGCCATGGGCCGGTCTGCCGCCTCGATCACCGTCACCGGGAGGCCGCGGGACGCCGCGACGGCAGCGAATTCGAGTCCGATGAAACCGGCCCCCACTACCACGATGGACCGGGCCGCCGCGATCTCCGCCCGAAGCGCGTCGGCATCCGCGAGGCCGCGCAGTTGGTGCGCGCCGCCGAGATCGGCGCCAGGGACCGGCAGAGGCCGGTTCCGGGCGCCGGTGGCGAGCACGAGGTGGTCGTAGGCGAGGCTGTCGCCGTCCGACAGGTGGAGGCGCCGGGCCGCCCGGTCGATCGCGGTGGCGCGGATCCCCGGCCGGTGCGTGATCGTGTGCTCGGCGAAGAAGCCGGGCTGGCGCAGGAACAGACCCTCCCGTTCGGTCTTGCCGGCGAGATAGGCCTTGGACAGGGGCGGCCGCTGATAGGGCAGGGCGGTCTCGTCGCCCACCAGGGTGATCGGATCCTTGAAGCCGCCCTCACGCAGGGAGGCGGCGAGCTGGAAGCCCGCCTGACCCGCACCGGCGACGACGATCCCGGCCGTGCTCACGCCCGTGCTCCCTCCAGGGCCAGCCCGCTCTGGGCGACGCCCGGCAGGCTGCGCGCGCCCTCCGTCATCAGGTAGGACCAGACCGCCGAGGCCGCCGGCCCCAAAACCTTGTCGGCGCGCCGGACGGCGTACCAGTCGCGCCGGATCGGCAGGCCCTTCACGTCGAGGAGGACGAGGCGCCCGCTCTCGAGCTCCGCCGCCACCGAGTGAACCGAGAGGAGGGCGATGCCGAGGCCGGCCATGACCGCCTGCTTGATGGTCTCGTTCGAGCCCGTATCGATCTCAAGCGGTGCCCGCTTGACCAGCACGCCGGCGATGAACTCCTCGAACACCATCCGCGTGCCCGATCCCTCCTCACGCAGGAAGAACGGCTGGTCGGCGAGGTCCTCCCTCTGGAGGCCGGTCCGGCCGGCCAGCGGATGGCTGGGGGCTGCGATCAGCACGATCGGGTGTGGGCCGAAGGTGGCGGCCTCGATCGGGAAATCGCGGGGCGGGCGGCCCATGAGCGCGAAGTCGATCTCGTAGCCGCGCAGGGCCTCGACGGTCTGGCCGCGGTTGCGCACCGACAGGCTGATCTCGACACCGGGATGCCTCTTGACGAAGCCAGCGATCACCTGCGGCGCGAAGTATTTGGCGGTGGAGACGACGCCGAGCGCCACGCGGCCGCCCTCCGCACCACGCAGGGTCCGCAGACGGTCCGTGCAGGTCTCCAGCACGGTGTTGATGCTGTCGATCGCCCAGAGCATCTCGCGGCCCGCATCGGTGGGCTTGAGGCCCCCTGGGGTCCGGTCGAACAGCAGCAGGCCGGCCTCCTCCTCCAGCTGGCGGATACGGGCATAGAGCGCCGCCGAGGTGACGTTCAGCTCCTGCGCAGCCCGGGTCATGGTGCCGAGCCGGGCCACCGCCGCCACCGCCTGAAGCTGCTTGAGGGAGAGGTTGCGCATGGCCGAGGTCTCGTATTTTTTGCGCTTTCATACAAGATCGCACAGAAATCTTGAACGCCGGGCTATCGGCTCTGTCGATCCGGAGGCGGGAGCCGCTATCGTGACGGCGGAGCGGCCGCTACAGAGCCTGCGCGGAACGTGCGATCCCGGCAGGCGGGGTCCGAGCAGGAGGAGTAGGCCGATGGCAGATTCAGCGGCGATCGGGACGGCCCTCGAGACCTGCCTCGCGCAGGCCGTGGAGGCCGACCCCGCGCTGAAGGATGCCGCCGCGGTGATCGCGGCGGTGGCCCGCTCGGCGGTGGAGATCAGCGAACGGATCGGGCGCGGGGCGCTCGGCGGCGACCTCGCGGCTTCGGGCGATCACAACAGCGACGGCGATGTGCAGAAGGCGCTGGATGTCATCGCTCACGAGAGCGTGACCGCAGCCCTCCGCGATGCGCCCGTCGCCGAGGTCGCCTCCGAGGAGGCCGAGGAGGTGATGCGGCTGAACCCGGATGCGCCGCTCGCCGTCGCCATCGACCCGCTCGACGGCTCGTCCAACATCGGCGTCAACATGGCCGTGGGAATGATTTTCGGCATCCGGCCGTCGATCAAGGACCCGGGCAACCCGATCGCCTCGTTCACGACGCCGGGTTCTGCGCAGATCGCGGCGGGCTTCGTGACCTACGGCCCGGCCACCGCGCTGATCCTGACGCTGGGCCAGGGCACCCAATCCTACGTGCTCGATCGCAAGGACGGGACGTTCAAGCTGACGAGCCCGGCCATGTCGGTCCCGGCCTCGACGAAGGAGTTCGCCATCAACGCCTCGAACGCCCGGCACTGGGACGCCCCCGTGAAGGCCTATATCGAGGATTGCCAGCGCGGCACCGAGGGCCCGCGCGACAAGGATTACAACATGCGCTGGCTGGCCTCCCTGGTGGCCGACATCCAGCGCGTTCTGACCCGCGGCGGCGTGTTCCTGTATCCGGGCGACGCTCGGAAGAACTATGCCCGCGGCCGGCTGCGGCTCCTCTACGAGGTCGCCCCGGTGGCGATGCTGGTCGAGCAGGCCGGCGGCGCGGCGACCGACGGCCAGACGCGCATCCTCGACATCGTGGCCACCGGCATCCACGAGCGCGCCCCCCTCGTCTGCGGCTCCACCGAGGAGGTGTCGTGCGTTGCGGCCTACTACGCGGGCGGCAAGCCCGATGCCGGCCGCTCGCCGCTTTTCGGCCAGCGCGGCCTGATGCGCTCGTAAGCACGACGTAAAGTCCGAAACGAATGTCGGCGCGGCACCCCATCATTTCGGTGACCGGCTCCTCGGGGGCCGGCACCACCTCGGTGCGCAACACCTTCGAGCAGATCTTCCGCCGGGAGGATGTGCGGGCGGTGTTCATCGAAGGCGACGGCTTCCACGCCTTCGACCGGGACACGATGCGGGCCATGATGGCGCGCGAGCCGACGCTCTCGCACTTCGCCCCCCGGGCCAACCTGCTGCCGGAGCTGGAGGCGGTGTTCCGCAGCTATGCGGAATCGGGCACCGGCCGCACCCGCCACTACGCCCACGACCCGCACGATGCGCAGGCCTACGGCATCCCGGAGGGCAGCTTCTCGGAGTGGGAGGCGTTCCCGCCGGATTCCGACCTCCTGTTCTACGAGGGTCTGCACGGCTGCGTCGCCGACCCGGATGTCGACATCGCCCGCTATGCTGACCTGAAGATCGGGGTCGTGCCGGTGATCAACCTGGAGTGGATCCAGAAGCTGCACCGGGATCGCTCGTTCCGCGGGTATTCCACCGAGGCCGTCACCGACGTGATCCTGCGGCGGATGCCCGATTACGTGCAGACCATCTGCCCGCAATTCTCGTTCACCGACATCAACTTCCAGCGTGTGCCGACGGTCGATACCTCGAACCCGTTCATCGCCCGCTGGATTCCGACCGCCGACGAATCGATGGTGGTGATCCGCTTCAAGGATCCGAAGGGGATCGATTTCTCGTATCTTGTCTCCATGATCCACGACAGCTTCATGAGCCGGGCCAATTCCATCGTGATCCCGGGCGGCAAGCTGGATCTCGCCATGCAGCTGATCCTGACGCCGATGATCATGCAACTCGTCGAGCGCCGCCGCCGGCTGGCCTGAGCCAATCCCGAAAGCCTCCTATGCTCCCACCCATCATCGCCCCCTCGATCCTGTCCGCCGACTTCTCCAAGCTCGCCGAAGAGACCCGCGCCGTGGATGCGGCCGGGGCTGACTGGATCCATCTCGACGTAATGGACGGCCATTTCGTGCCCAACATCACCTTCGGCCCGCCGGTGGTGAAGGCGCTCCGGCCGCATACGGAAAAGTTCTTCGACGTCCATCTCATGATTGCGCCGGCCGATCCGTACCTCGCGGCCTTCGCCGAGGCGGGCGCCGACGGGATCACGGTCCATGCCGAGGCCGGGCCGCATATCCACCGCTCGCTCCAAACCGTCCGCGACCTCGGCAAGCGCGTCGGCGTGGCGATCAACCCGGGCACGCCGGCCGCCCTGGTCGAGCCGGTGCTCGACATCGTGGACCTCGTGCTGGTGATGACGGTCAACCCGGGCTTCGGCGGGCAGAGCTTCCTCAAGAGCTGCATGGATTCCGTGGCGCGGGTGCGCGCGATGGTGGCGGGGCGCGACATCCGCATCCAGGTCGATGGCGGCATCGACGCCGAGACCGTCAAGGTCGCGAGCCGCGCGGGGGCCGACACGTTCGTGGCCGGCAACGCGGTCTTCAGCGGCGGCCCGGGCGCCTATGCGGAGCGGATCGCGGCGATCCGCGACGGCGCGGAGGGCGCCTCCGGCCGCGACCTGTCGTGCTGAGCGCGCTGATCTTCGACGTCGACGGGACCCTCGCCGAGACGGAGGATCTGCACCGCCGAGCGTTCAACCGGGCCTTCGCAGCCCTCGGCCTGACATGGCGCTGGGACGCGGCGCTCTACGCCGACCTGCTCACCGTGATGGGCGGCAAGGAGCGGCTCGCCCATTACATCGAAACGCGCCGTCCGGACGAGGCGGCGGCGCTCCACGCCCTGGCCCCGGAGATCCACGCGCGCAAGACTGCCGCGTACAGCGACCTCGTGACGGAAGGTGGTCTGCCGCTGCGCCCCGGCATCGGCCGCCTGATCGGCGAGGCCCGGGCGGCCGGGATCCGTCTCGCGGTGGCCACCACCACCAGCCGGCCGAACGTCGAGCGTCTCCTGGCGGCGAATTTCCCGCCGGGCGCAGAACCCTTCGACGTGATCGCGGCGGGCGACGAGGCGGACCGCAAGAAGCCCGCGCCGGACGTGTTCCTCCTCGCGCTCGCTGGCCTCGGCATCCCGGCCTCGGAGGCGGTGGCATTCGAGGATTCGGCCGCCGGCATCAGCTCGGCCCGCGCCGCCGGGCTGCCGGTCCTGGCGACCCGGAGCCGCTACACCGACAGCCATCGGCTCGACGGCGCCTTCTCGGCGGTATCGGATCTCGGCGAACCGGGGCAGCCCCACCGCCATATCGCTGGCCTCGAATGGCCCGGCGGCGTTGTCGATCTCGCCGGCCTCATCCGATGGCACGAGGCCCTGGACGATCAGGGCACGGCGTTCCAGGCGATGGGGACCAGCCGGTAGCCCGGTCCGGTCCGCTCCACGTGCCCGAGGGACGGGAAGGGGAAGTGGTAGCCCACCACCAGCGCCTTCTCGGCCGAGGCCGTGTCGTAGAAGCGGTGGCGCGTCGCCTGCGCTTGGTCGGCATCGTAATCATACATGACGTGCCAGTCGGGGTGCTGCAGGAAGAAGGCCGGGATGTTGGTCACGTCGGACTGAATCAGCAGGCGGTCCGATCCGGAGGCCACCGCGAAGGCCGTGTGGCCCGGCGTGTGCCCGGGGGCGGCCAGGGCGGTGATTCCCGGGGCGACCTCCTCATCCCAGGCGAAGGTCCCAATCCGGTCTTTCAGGTCGGCGAGCACCCGCCGGGTGTTGGCGAAATAGGCCTGCGTCACCGGATCGGCGGCCCGGGCCATGTTGGCGTCGCTCATCCAGAAGTCCCAGTCGGGCGCCGCCGCACGGATCTCGGCCTTCGGGAAGGCGAGGCCGCCATCCGCCGTCTTGAGCCCGTTGGTGTGGTCGGGGTGAAGGTGCGAGAGCAGTACGAGGTCCACATCCTCGGGGCGGAGCCCTGCGGCTGCCAGATTCGCCAGGAGGCGTCCGACCGGCGCGCCGGGGACCGGCCCGTTCCCGGTGTCAATCAGGATCAACTTCGAACCGGTGTTGATCAGGGTCGGGTTGAACGGCACCGTGACCTGACCCGGAGGCATGTAGGCGGCCTGCGCAGCCCCGAGCGCCTCGTCGCGCGGGACGTTGCGCACGAAGCGATCGGGCATCGGAAAGCTCCGCACGCCGTCGTTCAAGATCGTGACATCGTACGTGCCGAAGCGCTTTCGATAGAAGCCGGGTGCCTGTGCGCCACCGAGGGGGCTGGTGGCTCGGGCAGGGCCACCGAGGCCGAGGACGCCGCCACAGGCGAGCGCACCTTGGATGAAGTCGCGACGGGCCGTGTCGGACATTAGATTCTCCGGGTCTTTGCCTTACGAAGCGCGATGCGACGCGGTGCGCCCCGCCAGGTCGCCGGTGTCCGCTGCCATGCGTCGCTCAATCAACGGGGCGACCGCACGCGTCTCCCCAGCCGGCGCTCCGCTGCCCCCTCGCTGCGGCCTTCACTGCGCCCCTGCGCCTCGGTGGCGAACAGCATCGTGCCCGCCACCACGCCGAGCGCCGCTGCGATCCCGAGCTTGAGCCAGCGCGGATCGGCCGCCGCCACATGCGCGGTGGCGCGGGCATCGAAGCGGCCATGCGCCCCGGGATCGGTGTCGACCGGCTCGTAGAGATTGTCGGGGCGGTTCTTCTGGGCCTGCACGCTGGTCATCTCCCCACGATAGCCGTGCCGGGCGAGGTATCCGTCGATCCAGCCCGGGATCAGCATGTTGCCGACGATCGCCTTCCAGGCCGAGGCGCCGATCCACAATTCCCGCGGCGCGTCATGGGCCGCCCGGAACACGTGGCGGGCGATGGCCTCGGGCTGGTAGATCGGTGGCACCGGCTCGAGCTTGCGCGGCAGCCGCGAGCGTGCCCAGTCGAATTGCGGCGTGTTCACCGCCGGAAGCTGGATCATCGTCAGCCGGACGCGGCTGCCGTCGTGCAGCAACTCGCTGCGCAAGCTGTCCACGAAGCCGCGCACGGCCGCCTTGGCGGCGCAGTAGGTCGCCTGAAGCGGGATCGAGCGATAGGCGAGTGCCGAGCCGATATGCACGATCGTGCCCCTGTCGCGCGGCACCATGTGCTTGAGCGCCGCAAGCGTCCCGTGCACCTGTCCGAGATAGGTGACCTCGGTGGCGCGCCGGAACTCCTCCGGGCTCGTCTCCTGCACGGGCGCGTAGATCGTCACCATCGCGTTGTTGACCCAGACGTCGATGCCGCCGAACCGCTCGGCGAGTTCATCGGCCGCCTGCGCGACGGCGTCGGCGTCGGCGACGTCCGCCGCGAAGGCCAGCGCCCGGCCACCGGCCTGCTCGACGTCGCGGATCGTACCCTTGAGCCCCGCCTCGCCTCGGGCGATGAGGCCGACATTCCAGCCGTGCCGGGCGAATTCGTGGGCCACGGCGCGGCCGACGCCGGCGCTTGCGCCCGCCACCATCACCGTATTGCGTCCGTTCCGGCTCGACATCGGGTCCCCAGCTGAGAGAGAAAATCCCTGCAGCAACGCCTGATCGTGGCAATCTTTCCGCTTCCACCCGATCACGAAGATCAAAGGTGGAGGTCTCGGGGCTCGGCCGCCGCGTTGCTTCGTCGAAACGGGGCGGCCTATAACGCGGGCGACCTCACAGCCGCGTCGGCGGGGTCCCTAATGCCCGCCCGCGCCAACGAACAAAGTCCGACACGCCATGGCAGGCCATTCCCAGTTCAAGAACATCATGCACCGCAAGGGCCGGGTGGACGCGGTCCGCTCGAAGGTGTTCGGCAAGCTCGCCCGCGAGATCACCGTGGCGGCCAAGCTCGGCACGCCCGATCCGGCGATGAACCCGCGCCTGCGGGCGGCGATCCTCGCGGCCCGCGCCGAGAACATGCCCAAGGACAATATCGAGCGCGCCATCAAGAAGGCCGCCGGCGCCGACGGCGAGAACTACGAGGATATCCGCTACGAGGGCTACGGCCCCGGCGGCGCCGCCCTGATCGTTGAGGCGCAGACCGACAACCGCAACCGCACGGCCTCGGACGTGCGCTCGGCCTTCACCAAGTCGGGCGGCAGCCTGGCCGAGACCGGGGCCGTCGCGTTCATGTTCGACCGCGTCGGCGTGATCGCCTATCCGGCTTCCGTGGCCGATGCCGACACGATGCTGGAGGCCGCAATCGAGGCCGGCGCCGACGACGTCAGCTCCGGCGAGGACGGGCACGAGATCATCTGCGCGCAGGATTCCTACGGCGAGGTCGCCAAGGCGCTGGAGACCCGCTTCGGCGAGCCGAGCCGCACCGGCCTGATCTGGAAGGCCCAGAACACGATCGCCGTCGATGACGAGACCGGCGAGAAGCTGATCCGCCTCGTCGAGGTGATCGAGGATCAGGACGACGTGCAGAACGTCTACGTGAACTTCGCCCTGTCGGACGCGCTGGTGGCCAAGTTGGAGGCCTGACGGGCCTCTCAGGCGCGGGCCGCCGCGAGTTCCGCGCCGAACCGCGCCTGCGCGTAGCGCTCCACCGAGAAGGTGTCGTCCGGCACCTGCACCATGAAGCGCTCGGCCACCTCGGTGAGCACGATGTCGGGCTTCACCCGCTCGATATACGACCAGTCCAGCGCGGTGCTCCAGACGAAGTGCAACTCCCGGAAGGTCTCGGCCAGCAGGATCGTCAGCATGTACGGCATGACGTGCGAGAACGAATCGCCGAACAGCACGAGGCGGCGCGGATCGGTGGCCTGGGCGTTGCCGTAGACCACGTGCGCGCCGACATGCAGCGTGTGCAGGAGACCGGCCTTCTCCCGCGCCTCCACGATCGGGCTGGCATAGGTCCGAACGGCGTCCTGCTGGATCAGCACGGTCCGTGACCGCGCCCGCCGCGGCGGGTCGAAGGCGCTGCCCAGGTCGCCGTCGTGGTCGGTCTCGAAGAAGGGGCGGTCCCGCAGCGCCGCCCGGGGTTCGGTCTGAAGCGCCCGGCAGATCTCTGCATAGGCGAGATAGCAGCCGTCGAAGGACCAGTGCGTATCGGTCCGGCAGTAGAGATCGGCCGCGTCACGCTGGGCGCGCAGGGGCGTCACGAGGTCGATGCAGGTCTCCCGCCAGCGCTTCCGCCGACGCCAAGCGGCGTAGAGGCCGTAGGGCGTGCGCAGGCCCCGCGTCGGGGGCTCGCCATTGCGCAGCCGGTAGGCCGGCGAGGCGTCCGGCCGGATGGTGATTCCGTCGAGGCGGTGGTCGTAGACCATCAGCTTCTCCGGCGCGACGACGTGGCGGTACAGGATACCCATGGCGCGCAGGCGCCGCTCCCGGGCCGCGACGAGGCTGCGCCATTGCCAGACGAGTTCGGTCGTCTCCTCGGGCCGCTCGTACTGGCCGAGGACGTCGTTCGTCCCCGTCTTCAGGAACAGCCATCCATCCTGTCCGACATGGATATGGTCGGTGTTGCTTGGCGCCACGATACCCCCGTGCGGCTGTTCGACCAGTCACGGCCGGGGCACCGGTTTTACAGCATCGATCCCGACCTCAAACGATGCGACGGAAAAATTCGGCCGCAAGGAGCAGGATGCCCGGTCGGCGGTGCAGGGCCAGGATGGGCACAACGTCGTCTTTCACCCGCCGGAGCTCGTCTTGCCCCTCTCCATCGTGCCCGCCACACTGCAGAGTACCGCCATGAGCTCCGTTTCAAGGGCCGACTCGCCGCCTGACCCCGACGCTGCCCGCTGGGCCGCCCTGATGGCCCGCGACGCCGGGGCTGACGGCACTTTCGTGTACGCAGTCCGCACCACGGGGGTGTATTGCCGGCCGAGTTGCCCGTCGCGGAAAGCCCGGCCCGAGAACGTCTCCTTCCACCGGACCTGCGCCGACGCCGAGGCCGCGGGCTTCCGGCCGTGCCGCCGTTGCCGGCCGGATGAGCCCGACCTCGCCGCCCGCCGGGCCGAGGCCGTGGTCCGTGCCTGCCGCCGGATCGAATCATCCGAGACTGCACCGACGCTGGCCGCGCTCGCCCGCGACGCGGGCCTCAGCGCCTACCACTTCCACCGGGTGTTCAAGGCCGCCATCGGTGTGACGCCGAAGGGCTACGCCGCCGCCCACCGCGCCGCCGGCCTGGCCGCCCAACTGCCCGGCGCCGCCTCCGTCACGGAGACGCTCTACGCGGCCGGCTACGGCGCGGCGAGCCGCTTCTACGTGCAGGGCGCGCCGCGCCTCGGTATGGCGCCCGCGGCCTATCGGAAGGGCGCCGCGGGCCTGCGCATCCGGTTCGGCATCGGCGCCTGCAGCCTGGGCGCAATCCTGGTCGCGGCGACCGACCGGGGCGTCTGCACGATCCTGCTCGGGGATACGCCGGAGCCGCTCCTGCAGGATCTCCAGGACCGGTTCCCGGGCGCGGAGATCGTGGGCGGCGATCCAGCCTTCGAGGGCTGGATGGCGCGAGTCATCGGTTTCGTGGAGATGCCGGGTCGCGGTCTCGATCTGCCGCTCGACATCCGCGGCACGGCCTTCCAGCAACGGGTCTGGGAGGCGCTGCGGAAGATCCCCGTGGGCTCGACCGCGACCTACGCGGAGATCGCCCGCGCCATCGGGCTGCCGGCCGCCACTCGGGCAGTCGCGCAGGCCTGTGGGGCAAATCCGGTCGCGGTCGCGATCCCCTGCCACCGGGTGGTGCGCTCGGACGGGGCTCTGTCCGGTTACCGATGGGGCGTCGCCCGCAAGCGCGACCTGCTCCTACGCGAGGCGGGCACGCAAAATTCCTAGCGGCGGCCACCCGGAGGCCCGCCGAAGCCGCCCGGAGGCCCGCCGGGCCCCCCGAAGCCACCCGGACCACCCCCCGGCCCGCCAGGTCCGCCAGCAGGGCCACCGAAGCCCCCCGGTACGCCGGGCGGTGCGCCGCCGAAGCCACCCCGCGGCCCCCCGAAGCCGCCGGGACCCTCGGCGCCAGGGATCGGACCAGCGCCGGGGCGCGTGTCGATGACGGAGCCCCGCTGTTCGCCCAGTGAACTCGCCCGACCGCCCGGCTCCGCACCGAAGCGTCCCGGAAGCTCGTCGGGCAGGTTGCGCAGGTCCAGGCGGTCGCGGTCCCGCTCGAATCGCGGAGCCTCGGGCTGCCGGGGTTCGGGGGCGATACGGTCTTCGATTCGCAAGCGGTCCACCGTCAGGTTGCCGTCGCGGGCGATGTCAGCGGTCACCACGGCGCGCACGCTGCCCTGACGCGGCACCTTCGCACCCGGACGCCCCGAGACCCTGTAGCCGGAGCCGAGGTCCAGGCCGTTCCCCGCCCGGCCGATATAAGCCTCGATGGAAAGCTGCTTCAGCCCAGGGGGGAACGGCAGGCCGAGCTGCGCGGCATTGGTTACGCTGATTGCACCATGCGTTGCCGTTCCCGTCACGAGGGCGCGCCGGCCCGGGGGCAGGGTGGCGGCGCCCGTCAAGCGCAGGGACCCGATCCTGAGGGCTCCGTCCGCGCCGCGCCGCACCGGACCTGCGACCCGATCCGGCCCGGCCTCGCGCGGCTCGACGAGGCTCGCCACGATGACCCCGTCCGGCCGCCGCAATCCGCTGACCGCGACCCGCGCCCCGGGCTTCCAGTCGCCGGAGAGGCCCGCGGTGGAGACCCGCTGGCCCAGCACGATCAGCCGTCCCGGTGCGGCTGCCTCCACCGGACCCACCACCTCGCTGGCCACGTCGATGCGGCGCGTGGCGAGGCTGCCGCTTTCGGGCCTCGCGACCACGTGGACCACGTGCCCGATCCTGAGGTCGGCCGCCTTCGCGGGCGCGCCGTCGATGCGCACCTCGACCTCCGGCGGGTAGGCGATGCGCAGGTCGTTGACGATGATCGAGCCGAAGCGGCGGATGGTGCCGATCACGCCCGTGCCGCCGATGCCACGGTCGCCTTCGCCGAGGGAGCCATTCGAGGAGCCATCCCGCGGCCCGTCGGTGCGCATCATGCCGGTGCCACCGATCCCCTGGTCGCGCGGTGTCTCCTGCGGCCGGGCGGGGGACGGCAGCAGCGTCGCGGCGCCCGCGAGAAGGCGCAGGACGAAGCGGCGGTTGGGCATGGCTCGCACCGGCCGGACCCTCAGCGCTCGTCCGCGGGACGCGCGGGCGGCACGGCCTCCGCGTAGACGTAGAGTCCGAAGTTCCAACGGTGATCGCCGCCCGGATCCTCCTGGCAGGCGGCATGCGCCTCCCGGTTGGCCTGCTGCAATGCCTCCATGGCGATCTCGCGGGCCCGCGCCTCGAGCTTGGCCGCGAGCTCCTTCGAGAGCCCGTCGTAGTGGACGGCCCGCTCCAGAAACCGCGGCTTGTCGCCCACGATGTTGGCCACGGCCGCCGCAATGTGGTCGTGCAGGTTGCGCCCGAAATAGTAGAGCTGCGGTCCCTCCGCGCCGTCGCCGCGCGGGACGTAGGCGGCCTCGGCCAGCACGATTCGGTCCTGCGTATCCATGAAGGCGAGGCCGCGGTCGAGCCACTCGTCGAGGACCGCCCGGGGGCGCAGGTCGCGCGTCACGCCCGAGACGAGGGTCTCGAAGGAGGGCGCGTTGCCCTCGGCGGTCCGCGGCAGCGGCAGGGGATGCCCCTGCGGATCGGTGAAGGCCGGATCGGCGATCCAGCGGGCGATGATCCGACTCGTGCGCGAGACCACGGCAGGCACGACGCTCACGGGGGCGCCGGCTCCGCGCAGCCGCCGAACCTCCTTGCGATGAATGCCGGTGAGCAGGGAGACGCGGCTGTCGGTCTGCTCCTTGCCCGCCAAGGCAAAATCGTATTCGGCCACGTTCACGTAAAGTTCGCGCAGCAGGTCGGTCAGCGCCGGAAAGGTGATGCCGCGCGCCACCAGCAGGCGTACCAGCGGGCGCAGGAGCCGCGCCAGCGGCGCGTGCAGGCTTGCACCCTCGCGCGGTGTTTCGGCAATCTCGGACATAACTCGGACGTTAGACGAAGTGGCGTGGGAGACAATCCCACAACGTGCGCAGACGCACGCCGATCTTCTCATTTTGCGTTGACGTGGGAATTTTACACACGTAATTTCGCTGTGTGGTCAAATTTCCCACGGAAAAAGCGGAGTTCAACGGATGACGGTCGAGACACGCCTTCTCACTCGGGACGCGTTGCCGCCCATCCGGATTCAAGAATTCACCACCAAACGGATCTCGAAGGACAATCCCATGTCGCGGCTCGGGCGTATCGTCTGCGTCCTCGCCGCCCTCGCGCTGCCCGTCTTCGGCATCGCTGTCGCGGACACGGTCCACCGCGCCGGCGAAACGAAGGCGTCGCAGGCCGCCGCTCCCGTCAACCCCTCAGACGGGGCGGCGGCACCCCAGCGGGCCATCACGCCCTTACGCGCCCTCAGAGCCGCCCGGGTCGCCTCCCGCGCGATCGGGCGCGGGGAGGTCCGGTCGTGATCGCCCTATCCCCGGCCGACCGGAACGACGCACGGCCGCCTTCGACCTGCGGCGGCGCCTCCATCCTCGATCTTGCGCTGTGCTTGATCCTGTCGGTGACCGTCGTCGGCCTGCTGCTTCTGGCCCTCTGATCCTGCGGCCCAGCCGCATCACAGATGAGACACCGTATGACGCTCTCGTTTCGCGCCACGTTCCTCGGCGCCGCGGCAGGCTTCGTCGCATTCGGCGCCCAGGCTGCGGATCTGCCCCGCCGCGCGCCGCCGCCGCCCCTGCCGCTGCCGCCGGTCTTCACCTGGACGGGCTTCTATGCCGGTCTGAATGCCGGCTACGCGTTCCACACCAACAGCGGTGGCTTCACGGATCCGACCTACGGTGCCGTGACCGGCGGCAACCGCTCCGGCGGCTTCGCAGGCGGTGGCCAGATCGGCTACAACTACCAGTTCACGCCCGGCTCCGGCTTCGTGATCGGCTTCGAGACCGACATCCAGGGCACAGCCTTCGCCAAGGCGGATGCAGCCTATCTGGGCGCGACGCCCTATTACAGTGTCCGCCCGAGCCTCGACTATTTCGGGACAGTCCGCGGCCGCCTTGGCTATGCCTTTGATCGCGTCCTGATCTACGGGACCGGCGGCTTCGCGTATGGCGGCGGTTCGCGCGCCTCCAACGCCGCCTCCTATCCCTACACGCTGCCCGGGACCGACCGGACCGGCTACGCCGCAGGCGGTGGCGTGGAATACGCCTTCACCGAGAAGCTGTCGGCAAAAGTGGAAGCCCTGTACGTCCAACTCGGTCGCGGTTTCGCCGGGACCACCTACTACAACGCCGGTGTCCCGGCGTATTATGGTGCCGGCAAACAGGATTCAGGGTTCGCTCTGGTCCGCGCCGGGGTGAACTATCGGTTCTAAGTCAGTATTGAATGCGGCGGATCTTGACGGGGCGGCCGGGTTCCGTCGCTATGCGCGATGTTCGGCTTTGCGACGTCATCGGCCGGTCGCGCCTGTCGGGGCTGGTCCGGGGGTCGTTGGTGCCGGATGCCGCGCGGGTGTCACCACGCGGTGTCGGGGGCATTTCCGACAGGATTGGCCGTGATGACTCTCAGTCTCCACGCCTCAGCGGCGTCGTTCCTCGTCCTGAACCTCACGACCTTCGCCTCGGCGCAGGCGCTGGAGGTGATCCCGCCCGGTCCTGCCGGGCGGGGCGCCGTGCTGATCTACGGCAATTTCTGCGGCCCGGGTAACCGTGGCCCCGGCTACAGGCCCATCGACGCCCTGGACCGCGCCTGCGCGCGCCACGACGCCTGCTCGGCCGACCCGTTGTCGGGCATAGTCACGACCTGCGCCTGCAACCGGCGGCTTGAAGTTGAGGCGAGCGCGGTCGCCCGCAACCCACACGCGCCGGCTCACACCCGCGAGACGGCCCGGTTCATCGCCGATTTCATCACGAGGCTGCCCTGTCAGTAGGGCACGCCGTGGGAGCGCTCAGGCGGCGTCGGCCGGGTTGGCGGCCGCCTTGGGGCCGCCCTTCGCGACACCCACCAGGGCTGGGCGCAGCACCCGATCGCCGATGACGTAGCCCGACTGGACCACCTGCACCACGGTGCCGGCGGGCACGTCCGGGTTCGGCACCTCGAACATGGCTTGGTGCCGGTTCGGGTCGAATTTCTGGCCCTGCGGCTCGACGATCTTTACGCCGTGGCGCTCCAGGGTCTTGGCGAGGTCGCGCTCGGTGAGTTCGATCCCGTCGATCAAGCCTTTGAGCGCGCCGTCGGCCGAGGCCTTTGCGTCGGCCGGGACGCTGTCGAGGGCACGGCGGATGTTGTCGGCCACGTTGAGCACGTCACGGGCGAAATTCGTGACCGCGTAGGTGCGGGCATCGGCGACCTCGCGCTCGGTGCGGCGGCGCAGGTTTTCCATCTCGGCGAGCGTGCGCAGCGTCCGGTCCTTCAGCTCGTCGCGCTCGGCGGTGAGAAGGGCCAGGGTCTCCGCGATGGGATCGACGGACGCCTCGGCGCCCTGGCCCGCGGAGGCGGGATCCTGGGCCGCACCGGCACCGGCCTCGACCGTGGTCTGGCGCTGGTCATCCTGGGGCATGTCGTTGCTCGTCATCGTGTTTCAGTCGTCCGGGGAAGGGGTTCAGGCACGCGGAACCGGCGCTGATATCTGGCCCGGGGCCAGCGAAATCAACCCGTTGCTCATGCCTCGCGCGGGGGCGGTGCGGCGACCAGCGCCTCCAGCCCCTCGGCTTTGAGGGCAGCGACGTCGCCGGCGAATACATCCATCACGGCCCCGCGGATCGCGGCCTGCCGGTCGGGCTGCGTCACGCGCGTGCCGGTGAGGTCGGTGACGTAGAAGACGTCGACCGCCCGCTCGCCGAAGGTCGCCACATGCGCCGACGTGATGTTGAGCGACAGCCGCCCGAACGCGGTGGTCAGCTCGTAGAGCAGGCCGGGCCGGTCGAGGCCGGTGACCTCCACGACGGTCTCCCGGCTCGACAAGGCGTTGTCGAGCGTCACGTCGGGCGGGACCGGGAAGGTCTTGGCGCGGGTGGTCGTGGGCGGGTGCTTGTCGGCCACGAGGTCGGCGATGCGGATCTCGCCCTTTAGCGCCCGCTCGATCGCCGCCGTGATGCGCTTCGTCCGGCGGGTTTCATCCTCATCCCGTTCGAAGGCGCGGGAAATGAAGATCGTGTCGAGGGCGAAGCCGTCGGTCGTGGTGAAGATCTGGGCGTCGACGATGTTGCTGCCCGCCGCCGCGCAGGCGCCGGTGATGATGGCGAGCAGACGCGGATGGTCCGGCGAGTAGATCGTGATCTCGGTCACGCCCCGCACGGGGTCGAGGGCGACGTCGGTGGCGCTGGTGCGGCCGTCGCTCAGGGCCTCGCGCAGGAACATCGCGTTCTTGAGCTGGCGTGTGCCGTCGACCTTCAGCCAGTAGGCCTGCCCGTGCCGGGCCGCGTAGGCGTCGAACTCCTCCGAGGCCCACCCGGGCAGCCGCTCGCGCAGGCCCATCTGGACGAGGCGCACCCGGTCGGTGCGGGCGATCTCGGAATGGCCGCCCGAGAGGAACACCTCGGTCTCGTCGTACAGGGTGCGGATCAGCGTACCTTTCCAGGCCGTCCAGACGCCGGGGCCGACCGCCGTGATGTCGGCCACCGTCAGGATGGTCAGGAGCTTCAGGCGCTCCAGGGTCTGCACGCTCGCGGCGAAACGCTCGATCGTCTTGGCGTCCGAGAGGTCGCGGCTCTGCGCCGTCATCGACATCAGCAGGTGGTGCTCGACGAGCCAGCGCACCGTCTCGGTCTCGGCCTGGTTCAGGCCGAAGCGCGGGCAGAGCTTTTCCGCGATGGCGGCGCCCGCGATGGAATGGTCCTCCGGCCGGCCTTTGGCGATGTCGTGCAGCAGGATCGCGACGTAGAGCGCCGTGCGATTATGGATCGTGTGCACGAGGCGCGAGACCAGCGGGTAGGTCTCCTGGCTCCGGCCGGATTCGATGTCGGCCAGCACGCCGACCGTGCGCAGCAGGTGCTCGTCCACCGTGAAGTGGTGGTACATGTTGAACTGCATCATCGCGACGATGCGACCGAAATCCGGGATGAACCGGCCGAGCACCCCCGCCTCGTTCATCTCGCGCAGGGCCTCCTCGGGGGCGTTGCGGGAGGTGAGGATGTCGAGGAACAGGCGATTGGCCTCCGGATCCCCGCGCAGTGACGGGTTGACGAGCCGCAGCGAGCGGTTGGCGAGGCGCTTGGCGTCCGGGTGGATCGCGAGGTTGTGCCGGTCGGCGAGCCAGAACAGGCGGATCAGGTTCGTAGGATCGCGCTCGAAGGCGTCCTCTGCGCGCAGGTTGACCCGGCCGTGGTCGATCCAGAAATCCTCCGCCTCCATGGCGGTGGCGCGGAACCGGTCGCGGAACCGGCCGATCCAGCGGTCGAGCACCGGCGTGCGCTTGGCGTGGCGCGCCTCCAGCTCCGCGCAGACGATGGCGGTGAGGTCGCCGACATCCTTCGCGAAGCGGAAATACGCCTTCATGAAGCGCTCGACGCCCGAGAGGCCGCCACGGGGCTCGTAGCCGAATCGCTCGGCGATCCGCGGCTGCAGGCCGAAGGACAGGCGCTCTTCCGCACGCTTCGTCACGAAGTGCATGTGGCAGCGCACCCGCCACAGGAACTCCTCGCAGCGCTCGAACAGCGCGTATTCCTCCGGGGTGAACAGGCCGGCGCTGACGAGCTCGGCCTGATCGCGCACCCGGTAGGTGTACTTGGCGATCCAGAACAGGGTGTTGAGGTCGCGCAGGCCGCCTTTGCCGTCCTTGACGTTGGGCTCCACGAGGTAGCGCGACGAGCCGGCCTTCGAAACGCGCAGGTCGCGTTCGCGCAGCTTCGCCTCAACGAACTCGGCGGCCGAGCCGACCACCAGTTCCATGTCGAAGCGCGTCACCAACTCCTCGAACAGGATCCGCGAGCCGAACAGGAAGCGCGCCTCCAGAAGGGATGTGCGGATCGTCATGTCGGCCCGCGCCTCGCGCAGGCACTCCTCGACGGAGCGGGTCGCGTGGCCGACCTTCAGCTTCAGGTCCCACAGCACGTAGAGCATCGCCTCGACGACGCTCTCCGACCAAGCCGTCTGCTTGTAGGGCAGCAGGAACAGCAGATCGATGTCCGAGCCCGGCGCCATTGTGCCCCGCCCGTAGCCGCCGGTGGCGACCACGGCGAGCTGCTCGCCGGTGGAGGGGTTGTCGTTGGGGTAGAGCCGCCAGACCACGGCGTCGTGGATCGCCCGGACCACCGCGTCGGTGAGATTCGAGAGCGTCTGGGCGCAGCGCAGGCCGTTGCGATCCCTGAGAAGCTGGGCCTCGGCGGCGCGGTGGCCCTCCTCGATCACCCGGCGCAGCTCGGGCACGAGGGCGGCGCGGAGCTTGGTGGGCTCGCGGGCCTCGCGGTCGAGGTTTTCTAGGACCGTGGCAAGGGCGGCGACGGGATCGAACATGGCTCCCGTTAGCATGATATCCCTACGCCGCCAGCCATGCGGCGATGCGGAACACGCTGGCGGCGTTAGTCACTACTCCGCGGCCGGCAGGTCGAGGGCTAGGAGTCGCGCCGTCCGGCTGCGGGTGGTCCTGCGCGTCTCCGCCTGATCGGTCTGTCGCCGGGCATCGGCGATGGCCGCGTGAACCCCATCCACCGCCAGGATCAGCGCGCTCACCGTGCGGGTATCGATGCTGCGCTCCCGGGCATAGCAGACGACGTCGGCCACAAGCTCGTCGGTCTCAATCGCAAGCGCGTCGAGCGCCTCGCTCTGCGTCGCCGCGCGCACCTCGCGCATGATGGCGAGCAGCCGGTCGAGAACGAAGTCGACCCGCTCCCGGCGCTTGCGGGCAAGCCGCTGACCGAGCCACGCGAAGCCGGAGCCGATCGTGCCGCCGAAGAAGGCGAACAGGTAAATGTAGTCCTCGTAACGATCGAGGAAGGTCTGCTGCTCGCGCTCGAAATAGTCGACTGCGCCGGGGTGGTTGGGAAGGCGCGCCGAGGTCGCCGCCACCGTCGTGTCGAAGTCGGGGGCCTTCATCAGCTTGGCGACCGGGGCCGCGGCGGCGAGGCGCGAGCGCCACTCGAACAGGTGCTGGGTCGCCGAGGCCACCGCGACCCGGCTCACCGTGCCCCGCGCCATCAGGCGGTAGGAGGCGCCGACGGTCTTGATCTCCTCGTCCGGGCGCTTCGGACGCCCGCCGAATGTGCCGGCCGGGATGGTCACCGATTGCAGTTCGGGGAAGCGCTGCAGGATGGCGTCCCCGTCGGGAATCGAGACGAAGCCGATCTTGCGCTCCGGCGAACCCAGCTCGACGGCGTGCACCACCGCGCCGGCCGTCTTCGAGGCGGGACTGGCGATCACCGCGACCGCATCGACGCGCTTGTCGTTGAGCGCGGCTGTCACCTCTCCGACCTTCAGCGGCACCACCACGACGTGGCCCGCCTCCGCCTCCTCAACTGCTGCACCGCCCTCGGGCACCGCCTCGGCCCGGTTCTCCGGCACGAGGTCGTAGAAAGAGAGCAGGTTCGTCAGAAAGGGCAGGTCGGCGCTGTGGCGCACCACAATGCCGAGGCGCTTGCGCGTCAGGGCGGGGATGTCGTCGATATCGGCCGCCTCCGGCGCCGCGATGACGAGGGCCTCGTCGTGAAGGATCGCCAGCGTCAGGCCGTTCTCGGGCAGGAACACGTCCGGCCGGACAACGGCGAGGTCGGCCTTGTTCCGCTGGAGCGCCATCGCGCTGTCGCGGACGTCGCCGTAGCGCACGACCTTGAGGCGCACATCTTCGCGAGCCCGGTCGAGCGCGCTGGCATAGGCCTCGATCAGCGCGGCTTCGGGCCCGTCCTGGGGGCCGACTGCCACCGTGAGCGTGTTCGGACGCGACAGATAGACGATCGCCGCTGCGACCGCAGCCAGGCCCAGGGCCACGAGGACCAGGAGCCATTCGCGCCGCATCAGAGACGCCACCAAAGCGTGGAGGCGCTGCCGCCACCGGGGTCGCGGACGATCGGGCGAGGGACGGTGGTTCGGGCCATGGCCGAGCCTGTCGCGTTGCGCGCGTTCCATACCCAAGTCATGGAACGCAAACCTGTCGAGATCGTGAAGAACCGGTGAAACGAACATTCGTTGCAGGATCCGGGCCGGGGGCCCCGAACGCCGCGGCTCCGCCCCCGAAGCCGGTCAGCCCGACCTGGCTCGAACGGTCGGCGCTGCACTACCTCGAGCGCTATAGCGCCTCCACCGAGATGCTGCGCCGAACCCTGGCGCGGCGCGTGGAGAAGCGGGCACGGCTGCGCGGCGAGGACCCCGCGGCCTTCGCCGAGATGATCGCCGCCACGGTGGCGCGGGCGGTCTCGGCCGGCCTCGTGGACGATGCGCGCTTCACCGAGACCCGCGTCGCCACTTTGCGCCGTCGCGGCACGTCCAGTCGGGGCGTCTCGGCCAAGCTCGCCGCCAAGGGCGTTCCGCGCGACGTGGTCGAGGCGGCCATGCAGGCCGAGCGCGATGCTGTACCGGATGGGCAGGCGGCCGACATCGAGGACCAGGCCGCCCAGGCCTACGCCAAGCGGCGGCGGCTCGGGCCGTATCGCCGGCCGGACCAGCGGGCCGCGTACCGCGACCGGGATCTCGCCGCGATGGCCCGGGCCGGGTTCGCTTACACCCTCGCGCGGCGGGTGGTGGATGCAGAGGTGGACGAGCCGGAGTGATAAGGGTGCGGCATCGCGACCTGGGGTGAGAAGCGGCGCGCCCTTGCACCTTTGGCCGTGTTGTTCATTGTCTGTTCGATGGACGAGACCCTCGCCAAGAAACTGCGCATCCTGGCCGATGCCGCGAAGTACGATGCCTCCTGCGCGTCCTCGGCCGCGCCGAAGCGCGCCGCCGGCAAGGACGGTCTTGGGTCCACGACCGGCGCAGGGATCTGCCACGCCTACACGCCGGATGGGCGCTGCGTCTCGCTGCTGAAGATCCTGCTGACCAACTGGTGCCTGTTCGACTGCGCCTATTGCATCAACCGCCGCTCCTCGAACGTGCGGCGGGCGAAGTTCTCGGTCGAAGAGGTCGTGAATCTCACCCTCAATTTCTACAAGCGCAACTACATCGAGGGCCTGTTCCTGTCCTCGGGCATCATCAAGTCGCCCGACCACACGATGGAGCTGCTGACCCGGGTGGCGAAATCGCTGCGGCGCGACCATGGCTTTGCCGGCTACATCCACCTGAAGTCGATCCCTGAGGCGAGCCCCTGGCTGATCGAGGAGGCCGGCCTTTATGCGGACCGGCTCTCGATCAACGTCGAACTGCCTACCGAGGCGAGCCTGCAGCAGTTGGCCCCCGAGAAGGATGGCGCCGCGATCCAGGGCGCCATGGCGCAGATTGGCGAGCGCATCGTGCAGGCCAAGGCCGAGAAGCGGCGCTTCTCGCCGGCCGGGCATTCGACGCAGGTGATCGTCGGTGCGGATGCCACTACCGACGAGGCGCTGATCCGCAAGAGCGCGCTGCTCTACGGCAGCGTCGGTTTGAAGCGGGTCTATTACTCGGCCTTTAGCCCGATCCCGGATGGCTCGGCGATCCTGCCGCCGAAGCCGCCGCCGTTGCAGCGGGAGCACCGGCTGTATCAGGCTGATTGGCTGCTGCGATATTACGAGTTCACCCCCGACGAGGTCGCCGATGCCTCGGAGGGCGGCATGCTCGCCCTCGACATCGATCCGAAGCTCGCCTGGGCGCTCAAGCACCGCGAAAAGTTTCCCGTCGACGTGAACAAGGCCGATCGGGAATGGCTGCTGCGGGTGCCGGGGCTCGGCGCCCGGGCGGTCGACAAGATCGTGAAGGCCCGCCGCCACGCGACTCTGCGCCTGGACGATGTCGCTCGGCTGACATCGGGACTGAAGCGGGCGCGGCCGTTCCTGGTCGCGGCCGACCACAGGCCGGTGGGGCTCACCGACCGGCTGGATTTGCGCACGCGGCTGGTCGAGCCTGCGACGCAGCTGAGCCTGTTTTGATGGAGGCTGGAACCTCGCCACTCCCTCCCCCCTCTGCGGTGGGAGGGGATGCGTGTCGGGCGCGCGCCATCACCTTACGCCCCGGCGCCGATCTCGACGGTTTCCGCAAGGCCGTCCGAAGCCTCGTCGCGCAGGACATCCCGCCCGAGGCCGTGACGTGGTCGGTGACGGACGCGCCCGGTCTCTTCGGTATGGAAGGGGAGGGGACGCCCGCCCCACCGCTCGCCCTGCCCAAACCCGTCGCCGCCCTGATCCCGCAGGTGATCCCCCACCGCGATCCGGAGCGTTATGGCCTGCTCTACGCCCTGATCTGGCGCGTCTGCCACGGCGAGCGGCATCTGATGGAGGTGGGCAGCGATCCGCTGGTCCACCGCCTGCACCGGATGGCGAAGGCGATCGGGCGTGACCTCCACAAGATGCACGCCTTCCTGCGCTTCCGCCGGGCTGAAGACAGCGGCGGCGAGCACTACGTCGCGTGGTTCGAGCCCGATCACCACATTCTGGAGGCGGCGGCGCCGTTCTTCGTCAGCCGTTTCCGCGGCATGCGCTGGTCGATCCTGACGCCGGACGGCTCGGCGCATTGGGACACGGAGACCCTGACCTTCGGCCCTCCGGGCGATCGCGCGGAGCTGCCCGAGGGCGATGGCTTCGAGGCCGGCTGGCAGACCTACTACGAGAGCACGTTCAACCCGGCCCGCACCAACCTCAAGGCCATGCGGGCCGAGATGCCCAAGAAGTATTGGCACAATATGCCGGAGACCGCCGCGATCCCGGCCCTGGTCCGGGCGGCGGCCGGGCGCACCGAAGCGATGATCGAGAGGGAGCCGACCTTGCCCACACGCCGCGAACCCGCCCGCGCCGTCGCCGCGATGGCCGACCAAGACCCCAAAAACCTCGACGAACTGAACGCGATCATCCGCCGGACCGAGCCGCTGGTGCCGGGCGCGACCCAGGCGGTGCTCGGCGAGGGCCCGGTCGGCGCCACCATCGCCTTTGTGGGCGAGCAGCCGGGCGATCAGGAGGACCGGCAGGGCCGTCCCTTCGTCGGGCCGGCGGGGCAGCTCCTCTCCCGCGCCATGGCGGAGGCCGGGATCGACCGGGGGGCGAGCTACCTCACGAATGCGGTCAAGCATTTCAAGTTCGAGGAGCGCGGCAAGCGCCGCATCCACCAGAAGCCGACGGCCGGCGAGGTCAGCCACTATCGTTGGTGGCTCGATCGGGAACTGGAGTTCGTCGCCCCGAAGCTCGTGGTGGCGCTGGGCGCGACGGCCGTGCTGGCGCTGACCGGCAAGGCGGTGCCGATCACCCGCGCCCGCGGCCCGTTCCGCTTCGAGCGGCACGACAACCGCTTCCAGGGCTTCATCACGGTCCACCCGTCCTACCTGCTGCGCCTGCCCGACGAGGCGAAGGAGGAGGCTTACGCGGCCTTCGTGGATGACCTGCGCCGGGTGGAGGCGCTGGGGCAAGAGCTCGCGGCGTGATCCTCTGCGTCCCGCGATTCTGTTATGCTGACGGGCGCCGATTCGCTCCAGTTCCGTCGCCATGGATAAGCTCGCTGCCCTCGACATCCTGCGCGCCAACGAGGCGGAGCTGCGCCGTCGCGGGGTGCTGCATGCGGCGCTGTTTGGTTCGGTCGCTCGCGGCGAGGCGGGGGCGGATAGTGATCTTGATGTGATGATCGACATCGATGCGCCGGTCGTTGGCGGTGTCTATGGCTATGTCGGGCTCTGCCACTTCATCGATGATCTATTTCCGATCCGGGTCGATGTGGCGAACCGGGCGGCCTTGAAGGATCGGGTCCGCACGCGGGCCGAGCGTGATGCCGTTTTCGCCTTCTGAGCGCGAGCGCACCGCCTGCGCCGACATCGTCGTCAACGCGGAGCGCGCCGCTCGCTTCGTGGCGGGGTTCACGCTGGAGACTTTTGGTGCGGACGAGCGCACGCACTTCGCGGTCGTGCGCTGCCTGGAGATCGTCTCGGAGGCGAGCCGCCGATTGAGCGCCGAGACGAAGGCCCGGTATCCCGACGTGCCGTGGCGACAGATCGCGGATGCCGGCAATGTCTATCGCCACAGCTACCACCGGGTGACGCTGGACATCGTCTGGCTGACCGTCCACCACGAATTGCCCGTTCTCGTCGCGGCCTGCCGCGCCGAGCTGGACCGCGCCGCGCCCGACCCCTGATCGCCCCGAGCCGCCCGAGCCCATGACCGACGCGAAGCCCGAGACCAAACCCGTCGGACCCGGCGATCAGGTGATCCTGGTCGACGGCTCGTCGTTCATCTTCCGGGCCTATTTCCAGTCGATCAATCAGGACCAGAAGTACAATTCGCGCCCCTCGGACGGGTTGCCCACCGGTGCCGTGCGGCTGTTCTGCACCAAGATCGCGCAGTTCCTGCAGGACGGTGCCGCCGGCACGATGCCGACCCATCTCGGCATCGTCTTCGACAAGTCCGAGGGCTCGTTCCGGAAGGAGATGTTCCCGGACTACAAGGGCCACCGCCCGGACGCGCCGGATGATCTCAAGCGCCAGATGCCGCTGATGCGCGACGCGGTCCGCGCCTTCGGCCTGCACGCCGTCGAGCTGCAGCGCTACGAGGCCGACGACCTGATCGCCACCTATACCCGCCAGGCCGAAGCCCGGGGCGCGGGCGTCATCATCGTGTCCTCCGACAAGGACCTGATGCAGCTCGTCGGGCCGCAGGTGCGGTTCTACGATTTCGAGTCGGGCTCCAAGGGCAAGCCTGGCTATCGCCCCGAGCGCAACCTCGACGTCGAGGCGATCATCGCCAAGTGGGAGGGCCTTCAGCCCAACCAGATCGGCGATGCGCTGGCGCTGATCGGCGATACCTCCGACAACGTGCCCGGCGTTCCCGGCATCGGCCTGAAGACGGCTGCGGCCCTGATCAAGGAGTTCGGCAGCCTCGACGCGCTGCTCGAGCGGGCCAGCGAGATCAAGCAGCCCAAGCGCCGGGAGACCCTGCTCGCCAGCATCGATCAGGCGCGGCTCTCGCGACAGCTCGTGGCGCTGATGGAGGATGTGCCGGTCCCGGTGCCGCTGGACGAACTCGGCGTGCCCAAGCCCGACCCGGAAAAGCTCGTCGGCTTCCTGAAGGCGATGGAGTTCAACACGCTGACCCGCCGCATCGCCCAGATGCTGCACGTCGACCCCGAGGCGGTGAAGCCCGATCCGCGGCTCCTGCCGGGCGCCCGGCCGCACGGCTACAGCAACGGCGCGGGCGGCAGCGACGCGGTGCCGTTCTTCGGCGATTCCGTCCCGCCCGACCCCGAGACCGCGGCGGCCGGCACCGAGCGCCCGCCGGGCGCCGCCCCGCCGGAGGGCGGCGAGATCGACCCCTTCGCCGATCTCGACCTGCCCGACGCCCCCGCCAAGCCCCGGGCGCCCGTCGAGGCGACGCCGGGCAACGTGGTGGCGGCGCGCGCTGCCGAGGCGGTGGCGCCGTTCGACACCGCCGCCTACGAGACCGTCGCCAGCCTGGACCAGCTCGACGCCTGGATCGCCGAGGCCGAAGAAGCCGGGGTGATCGCGGTCGATACCGAGACCGACGCCCTCGACGCCCACAAGGCCGGCCTCGTGGGCGTCTCGTTGGCGGTGGCTACCGGCCGGGCCTGCTACATCCCGCTTGCCCACATCCAGGCTGCCAAGGTGCAGGCCGATGCCACCGACCTGTTCGGTGAGGGCGCCGCGGCCTCCGACGTGGCCGAACCGGTGCCTGGCCAGATCCCCCTGAAGGAGGCCATCGCTCGGCTGAAGCCGCTCCTGGAGAACCCGGGCGTCCTGAAGGTCGGCCAAAACCTGAAATACGATTGGGTCGTGCTGGCCCGATACGGGATCGAGATCGCGCCCTTCGACGACACGATGCTGATTTCCTACGTGCTCGATGCCGGCAAGGGCGGCCACGGCATGGACGAACTCGCCCGCCGCCATCTCGGCCACCAGCCGATCACCTTCTCGGACGTGGCCGGCACCGGCCGCAACAAGGTGACGTTCGACCGCGTCGCCATCGACAAGGCCACTGCCTACGCGGCCGAGGACGCGGACGTGACCTTACGCCTGTGGCGGATGATGAAGCCGCGCCTCGTGGCCGAGCACCGGGTCGCGGTCTACGAGACTCTGGAGCGGCCCCTGCTGCCGGTGATCGCCCGGATGGAGCAGCGCGGCATCCGGGTCGACCGGGAGATGCTGAGCCGGCTCTCGGGCGATTTCTCGCAAATCCTCGTCCGCCTGGAGGAGGAGATCCAAGAGGATGCCGGCGAGAAGTTTTCGGTCGGCTCGCCGAAGCAGATCGGCGACATCCTGTTCGGGAAGATGGGCCTGCCGGGCGCCAAGAAGACGCCCTCGGGCCAGTGGGCGACGCCCGCCACGCTCCTCGAAGAACTGGCCCAGGCGGGGCACGAACTCCCCAAGAAGATCCTGGAATATCGTCAGCTCTCGAAGCTAAAATCCACCTACACGGACTCGCTCCAGACCCATGCGGATCGCGAGACGGCGCGGGTCCACACCTCGTTCTCGCTGGCGGCGACCACCACCGGGCGGCTGTCCTCGTCCGAGCCGAACCTGCAAAACATCCCGATCCGCACCGAGGAGGGCCGGCGCATCCGCCGCGCCTTCGTGGCGGCCCCCGGCAACCGGCTGATCTCGGCCGATTACTCGCAGATCGAGCTGCGGCTGCTGGCCCACATGGCCGACATCCCGGAGTTGCGAAAAGCGTTCGCGGACGGGATCGACATCCACGCGGCGACCGCTTCGGCGATGTTCGGCGTGCCGCTCAAGGAGATGACGCCTGACCTGCGGCGGCGGGCCAAGACCATCAATTTCGGCATCATCTACGGCATCTCGGCCTTCGGGCTGGCCGACCGGCTCGGCATCGGCCGCGAGGAGGCCTCGGCGTTCATCAAGCAGTATTTCGAGCAGTTCCCGGGCATCCGCGACTACATCGACACCACCAAGCGGAGCTGCCGCGACAAGGGCTACGTCACCACCCTGTTCGGCCGGGTCTGCCACTATCCGCAGATCCGCTCCAACAACCCGTCCGAGCGGGCCAGCGTCGAGCGTCAGGCGATCAACGCGCCGATCCAGGGCTCGGCCGCCGACATCATCCGCCGGGCCATGACTCGGATGGAGGCGGCGCTCGCCGCTAAGAAGCTCAAGGCGCAGATGCTGCTGCAGGTGCACGACGAGCTGGTGTTCGAGGTCTCCGAGGACGAGGTGGAGGCCGCGATCCCGGTGATCGCCGCGGTGATGGAGCAGGCGCCGGCGCCGGCTTTGACGCTGAAGGTGCCGCTGGTGGTGGAGGCCAAGGCGGCGGGGAATTGGCAGGAGGCGCATTGAGGCTATGTGATCGTTCGCGATCAGGGATTTGCGAGCACAATTAAATGCGCAAAACAATAGATGTCCTCAATAAAGATTTGGCAGACTATATAGATTGTCTTGCTGAATTATGCGATCAGGGACATCGTCGTTTTAGGGTGTTGCCATTCTTTAATTTTGATACAAGAGTCGAGATACTAGATATCGACATTGTGGATCAATGGGAGGAGCAGGTAAAGCAGTTGCATTTGAGAAATCGGGATAACCTGCTAACAGATCTGAAGACAGAATATGGAACAATTGATTTTGACCAAAAAGTGCAGAATTTTAAAGATATTGGTGCGGCGCCTATTTCCATAATTGCACAATATAATTTATTTGAAAGACAAATAAGGTCATCTTTCGTTTCCTGTAATTACTATCCCGCACTGACGGGCGCATGTGCTCTCGGAGAACGTATACTCAACCATTTGATTTTTGATTTGAAGGAATATTTCAAAAAATCGCCTCATTATAAGAAGATATATAGAAAAAAATCTTTTGATAACTGGGATTTTATGCTTTCCGTATTAACAGATTGGAATGTTTTATTGGCAGATGTGGTACATAATTTTAATGAGTTGAAATTAATTCGAAATCGCTCGATACATTTTAGCTTGGCGACCTATGCTACGTTAAGAGATGATGCGCTAAGCGCTGTTCGTTTGATTTCCATGATTACTGGAAGTCAGTTCGGCGGCTTCGGAACCCAGCCATGGTTCATAGAGGGAACGAAAGGGGCGCCTTTCATAAAAAAAGAATATGAGAAAGTTCCGTTCGTTAGATTTTATTATTTGTCACAATCCTTCTTCGTTGGATTTCGACATAGTCTTGAGTTCAATGAGTACTTCAGGCCGTCGCAGATAGATTTTAATGACTATGGTGACGGGCAAATAACCGACCAAGAATTCTGTAAACGCTTCAACGAGATCGATCAAAGCGAAGTCGCTCGACGTCCTCAGAGAAGTCAGTAAGAATTTTCGGACGATGTGTAATTCATTTGCCTCTTTCGTTGGGCCGCGGATCCTGATCGAGGAATGATTTTCGTTAATGAATTAATTGAGCAGTGCGGTGCATCATCAAGATGGAAAACGTATGTTTAGAACTTCGGAAATGAACGCATCTTTGGCCGCCCGGTAAAGCGCCATTGGCTGGTTCTGATAAGCTCGCTTGAGAGCGTTGTAGCGCTCCACAAGCGCCGGTTCGGACCGCAAAGCGTCAGCGAAGGGGTGGAACAGATCAAGGGCGCCGCCTTTGACGGTCAGTTGAACGCCGAGATGCGGCATCCGGCTCGCATCTGCGAAGGCTGAAAACTCTTCGGTTCGAATCGACCCGTCGTTACGGGCGAAAAGCCGTGCGAGCCGTTCATCGGCGGCCGCAAAGTCGGCGCGTTCGACGCGCACCGCTACGTCGAGATCACCCTTGGTCAGGCAACCCGGTATGGCGGTCGCCCCGACATGCCGGGTCTCCGCCGAGGCGGGCAACTGCGCGCAACTGATCGCTCACCGTCTGGAACAGGCGTTCTGCCGCCGCGCGAGCCGCTTCGCTATCGGCAAGGCGAAACAGTCCTTCGTCAGTCATGCCGTCCGCTTACAGCCTCCCAGGATCGATCCTGTCCAAGCGTTCTTACGCCGTCGATCGCTATCGTCGTCTTGGAGATGCCGCCAAAGCCAGCCATACGGCATACGCCCATGACGTGTACCGTTCAGAATTCGTGACCGACCCCCTCGCCTTCCTTGCCGGCGGCGGCGAAGCCGCGCGCATGATCCGCGCGCGCGACTGGACCGGCCACCCCCTCGGCCCGCCGGAGACGTGGCCGGCCGACTTCCGCGCGGCACTCTCCCTCGTGCTCAACTCGCCGGAATCGATGATCCTGGCCTGGGGGCCCGATCTCCATTTCTTCTTCAACGACACCTACTTCCCGCTGCTCGGGCCGCGCCTGCCCTGGGCCATGGGGGCGCGGTTCGATGAAGTCTGGGCCGATGCCTGGGATCAGGCCAAGCCGATCATCGACGCCGCCCAGGCGGGCCGGCCGGAGCGCTTCGTCGACCTGCCCTGGCAGCTCGATACCGACCGGGGCGCCCGGGACACGTGGTGGACGTTTTCGTATTCCCGCGTCCTCGATGCCGCGGGCGAGGTCGCCGGGCTGTTCATCCTCACCAACGAGACCACCGGCCGGGTGCTGGCCGATTCCGCCCTGGTCGAGAGCCGCGCCCAGCTGGAGGCCGCGCTCACGGAACTCGGCAGCCTCAACGCCACCCTGGCCCATCAGGTCGCGGAGCGGACCGCCGACCGCAACGCCCTGTGGACCCTCTCCACCGACATGATGCTGCGCAGCCTGTTCGACGGGACGATCACCGCGGTGAACCCGGCCTGGACCGAGGTGCTGGGCTGGCAGGCGGACGAACTCGTCGGCACCAACCTGATGAACCTCATCCACCCGGACGATGTGGACCGCACGATCGAGGGGGGCGGGCGCCTCGCGGCCGGCGAGCGTCTGACGCGCTTCGACAACCGCTACCGCCACCGGGACGGCGGCCACCGCTGGATCAGCTGGGCGGCCCGGCCGGGGGATGGGGTGATCAACGCGGTCGGGCGCGACTTCACCGCCGAGCGCGAGCGCGCCGACGCCCTCGCCGCCGCCGAGGAGGCCCTGCGGCAGTCGCAGAAGATGGAGGCGGTGGGCCAGCTCACCGGCGGCCTCGCGCACGACTTCAACAATCTGCTCGCCGGCATTTCCGGCTCCCTGGAGCTGATCCAGACCCGGCTGGCGCAGGGCCGGATGATGGATGTCGACCGTTACATCAACGCCGCCCAGGGCGCGGCCAAGCGTGCCGCCGCCCTGACGCACCGGCTGCTCGCCTTCTCGCGCCGCCAGACCCTCGACCCGAAGCCCACCGACGTGAACCGGCTGGTCGCCGGCCTGGAGGAGCTCATCCGCCGCACCGTGGGGCCGTCCATCGCGGTGGAGGTGAGCGGCGAACCCGGCCTCTGGCCCGCCCTGGTCGATCCGCCGCAGCTCGAGAACGCGCTGCTCAACCTGTGCATCAATGCCCGGGACGCGATGCCGGAGGGCGGGCGGATCGCCATCGCGACCGCCAACACGCGGCTCGACGTGGAATCCGCCCGGCGCCTCGACATGCCGCCGGGGCAGTACCTCGCGCTCTGCGTCACCGATACCGGCACCGGGATGCCGCCGGAGATCGTCGGGCGGGTGTTCGAGCCGTTCTTCACCACCAAGCCGCTCGGGCAGGGCACCGGCCTCGGCCTCTCGATGATCTACGGCTTCGCCCAGCAATCGGGCGGGCAGGTGCGGATCGACTCCGCGGTCGGCCGGGGCACCACGGTCTGCCTCTACCTGCCCCGCCACGGCGGTGCGGTGCCGGAGGAGGATGCGCAGACCGTCCTCGGCGCGCCGCCCCGGGCCGCCCCCGGGGAAACCGTGCTGGTCGTCGACGACGAGCCGACAGTCCGCATGCTGGTGACGGAGGTTCTGGAGGATCTCGGTTACACCGCGATCGAGGCGGCCGACGGCGTTGCCGGGCTCAAGGTGCTGCAATCCGACGTGCGGATCGACCTGCTGGTGACCGATGTCGGGCTGCCCGGCGGGATGAACGGCCGCCAGATGGCCGAAGCCGGGCGGGAGAAGCGTCCCGGCCTCAAGGTGCTGTTCATCACCGGCTACGCGGAGGCGACGGTACTGGGCCACGGTCAGCTCGCCCCCGGCATGCAGGTGATCACCAAGCCGTTCGTGGTCGAGGTGCTGGGCGCCCGCATCCGCGAGATGATCGGGACGGCTTGACCGCAGCGCCGGTTCGGGCCTCATCGGCGGAACACGCCAGGGAGGACGAGACGCCATGAAGGCGCTGCTGTGCACGCGGCTCGACGGGCCGGACCATCTGGAGATCGCCGAGCGGCACGATCCCGTCCCCGGACCGGGCCAGGCCCTGGTGCGGATCCGGCTGGCGGCGCTCAACTTCTTCGACACGCTGATCGTGGCCGGTCGCTATCAGGTGAAGCCGCCGCTTCCGTTCTCGCCGGGGGGCGAGGGTGTCGGGGTGGTCGAGGCGCTGGGGGAGGGGGCTGCCGGCGTCGCCGTGGGCGACCGGGTGATCGTCCATGCCGGGCACGGCTGCTGCGCCGAGACGATCTCCGTCGATGCCAGGCGGCTCACGCCAGTGCCGGACGCGGTGCCGGACGAGCAGGCGGCCGGACTCACCATCACGTACGGCACCTCACTCCACGCCCTCGCCAACCGGGCGCGGCTTCAGCCCGGCGAATGGCTCGCGGTGCTCGGCGCCTCCGGGGGCGTCGGGCTCGCCGCCGTGGAGCTCGGTCGGCTGATGGGCGCCCGGGTGATCGCCTGCGCGTCGTCCGAGGAGAAGCTCGCCGTCGCCCAGGCCCACGGGGCCGAGGCGGGGCTGGTCTACGATCCCGCGACCCTCAAGGACGAGCTGCGCCGGATCTCGGGCGGCGGGGTCGATGTCGTCTACGACGCGGTCGGCGACGCCTATGCGGAGCCGGCCTTGCGGGCGCTCGGCTGGCGCGGACGCTACCTCGTGATCGGCTTCGCCGCAGGGGACATCCCGCGGCTGCCCCTCAACCTGATCCTCCTCAAGGAACTCGACGTGCAGGGCGTCCACTGGGGCGCTTTCCTCGACCGCGAGCCGGAGGCGCATCGGGCCGACCAGCGCCGGCTGCTCGACTGGGTCGCCGCGGGCAAGCTCACCGCGCAGGTGCACGGAACCTACCCCCTGGCCGAGTTTTCGGAGGCGTTCGGCCTGCTGACCCGCCGGGCGGCGGTCGGCAAGGTATTGCTGCGGCCCTGATCGAGCGGACGCAGCAGGCGACCGCGCAGCCTGAAATCCTGAGCGTCCGGCGAAATCGTCGTGACAGCTCTGCGCTGGTTGCATCGAGTAATGCGAGCGATTTTGTGCTCGTCGTCACCGTCTTGTGTCAAAAACCCAGCGTCAAAACGTTGGAGAAAGTGCGATGAATTCGTTGCGGGGCGTCACTTTTAAATTGGCGGTGCCATCTTTGATTGGATTTCTCTTATTGATTGCTACGACGTATGAAAATTTGTCTCAGATCGCCTCTGTTGCGACATCTGCCTCGGAAATTCGTGACACGTGGATGCGGAAGGATGCCGAGCTGAGCGCACTTCAATTCACGGTTCTTCGCTATCACACGACGACGATACGCAAAGTTGTGGCCACTGAAGACCGTGAGAACCGGGATCTCGATCAAGAATTCGTCGAGATGGATGCCGCGATCCCCGAGGCGTTCCGGCGGTACCGGACCTTGATCGGCTCCCCCCGCGAGGCGACGCTCTGGAATACGTTTGAGACGCGGTGGCAGGGTTATCTCACGGCCCGCGGCGTGATCATCGCCGCCCTCAAGCGCGGCGATCGGGATGCGGCCCGCGACGCTATTGCCCCGGCCCGCCAGCCGCTGGTCGACACGTTCGGTGCCCTTGCCGACCTCGCACGCGTCAACGCCGAGGGCACAAAGCTGTCCACGGAACGGGCCGAGGCGGCCTATCGGACCGCCTGGACCGTGTCGATCGGCCTGTTGCTGGCCGGCCTGCTGGTCACCGGGGCGGGTCTCTGGGTGGTCTGGCGTATGGTGGCACGGCCGATCCGGTCCCTGGCGGGCGTCATGGGCCGCCTCGCCGCGGACGATCTGACCGCGACGGTCTCCGGCACCGGGCGGCGCGACGAGATCGGCGCCATGGCGGCCTCCGTCCAGATCTTCAAGGACGGGCTGATCCGGGCCCGCGCCCTCGAGGCCGAGGCCGTCCAGGCCCGTACCGGCGCCGAGGCGCAGCGCCGGGCGGGCATGCGCCAGATCGCCGACGCGTTCGAGAACGCGGTCGGGGGCATCATCGGCACGGTTTCAGCGGCGGCCTCGGCGCTCCAGGGCACGGCCGCAATCATGAGCGAGACGGCGTCCGGAACGGCCGACCGCTCCAGGCGGGTGGCCAGCGCGGCCGAGACCGCCGCCGGCAACGTCAACACCGCGGCCTCGGCGGCCGAGGAACTCGGCTCCTCGGTCCAGGAGATCGGCCGTCAGGTGTCGAGTTCCGCGGCGCTGACCCAGTCGGCTGTCGAGGAAGCCGACGCCACCGCCCATCTGGTGCAGGATCTGAGCGGTGCGGCCTCGCAGATCGGCGATGTGGTGACGATGATCACCACGATCGCCGAGCAGACGAACCTCCTGGCCCTCAACGCCACGATCGAGGCGGCCCGGGCCGGGGAGGCGGGCCGCGGCTTCGCCGTGGTGGCCGCCGAGGTGAAGGAGCTGGCCGGACAGACCGCGCGGGCGACCGAAGAGATCAGCGGCCATATCGCCCGGATCCAGGGATCGACCGGCGATGCCGTGTCGGCCATCGGCCGGATCGGCGGGCGCATCCAGGAGATCCGCTCCGTCACGACGCTGATCGCCGCGGCGGTGGAGCAGCAGGGCGCGGCTACGCAGGAGATCGTCCGCAACGTCGCGCAGGCGGCGCAGGGGGCCGGCGAGGTCACCGGCACCATCACGGACGTCGCCGGGGCCGCGAAGGAGACCGGGGCGGCGGCGGATCAGGTCCTCACCGCGGCCTCGGAGCTGACGCAGCATTCCGAGCAGCTCGGCCGCGAGGTGACACGCTTCCTCGCGACCGTGCGGGCCGCCTGAGCGCTCTCCGCAGAAGCGAATGCCGGTTCTGCGGAGCGCACGTCACAACAGACGCTTGGAGCCGGGCTCGATTGCAACGCGATCGCACTCGGCTCGCAGCAAGGCGGGTTCAGAGCAGTCCGCGCGCCTTGGCGAGATCGACGAGGTCCGTCTGCGGGCGGGCGCCGATGTGCTGGATCACCTCGGCGGCCGCCAGCGTGCCGAGCCGGGCGCTGGCGACGTTGTCGAGGCCGCGGGCGTGGCCGGCGAGGAACCCGGCCGCGAACAGGTCACCGGCCCCGGTCGTGTCCACCACCGCGTGGACCGGGCTCGCCTCGACGGCGCGAACCTCGCCGCCCTGGACCACCAGGGCGCCGTCGGCCGAGCGGGTGACGAGGCCGAGGAGGTGGCGGCCGCGGGCGTTGCGCTCGTCACGCAGGGCCGCCACGGCGGCCTCGGCATCATCGGTCTGGTAGAGGCTCTGGAGCTCGCCCATGTTGGCGAACAGGATGTCGATGCTGCCGTCGCGGATCAGACCCAGGAACTCGTCCCGGTAGCGGCCGACGCAGAAGGCGTCCGACAGGGTCAGCGCCACGGCGTTGCCGGCTTGGTGGGCGATCTGGGCGGCCTTGCGGAACGCGTCCTTGGCCGCCGGCGGATCCCACAGATAGCCTTCGAGGTAGACGACCCGGGCGGACTTCACCAGCGCGTCGTCGACATCGGCGGGCGAGAGGCCCTGGCAGGCACCGAGATAGGTGCTCATCGTGCGCTCGCCGTCCGGCGTCACCAGGATGAGGCAGCGGGCCGTGGCCGGCCCCTCGGACGCCGCCGGGACGGTGAAGCCGACGCCGGTGGCCTTCAGGTCGTGGCCGAACAGGGTGCCGAGCTCGTCGTCCCGCACCTTGCCGACGAAGCCTGTCTTGGCGCCGAGGAGCGCCGCGCCCACGGCGGTGTTCGCCCCCGAGCCGCCCGACACGATCGTCGTCTGACCCATGGCCGCAAACAGCGATTCCGCCCGCGGCTCGTCGATGAGCTGCATGGCGCCCTTGGTGACGCCCTGATCGGCGAGGAAGGATTCGTCTGCGCGGGCGATCACGTCGACGATCGCGTTGCCTAGCACGAGGAGATCGAGGGAGGCTGTCATCGGGCGTCCTGATTGGGGTTCGCGCCGCTGTGACATCCGCCTCGGATCGGATCAAGCCGCGGGATCTGCGGGGGGCGGGAGATCGGCGAAGAGGTCGGCGACGGGCAGGGTCAGGCCGGGTGGGGTGAGGTCGAGGATGCCGTCGGTGGCGATGCGGGTCTCGATCAGCTCTTCGGCGCCGCGTCGATGATGGATGACCAAGCGCTTGACCGGATCAATCATCAGATAATGCGCCACGCTCGCGAGACTGAAATATCGCGCCAGTTTGAAGCCTGCATCGACTGAGCGCGTACCCGGCGACTGGACTTCAACGACGATCACGGGATCGGGCACCTCGATGGCCTCAACATCCATCTGTGGCCCGCAATACACGAGGGCATCGGGCTCAAAGGTCGTCGTTCCATCGATGCGGACCGTCATGCCGTCGGGCATCATGTGGCAGCGGCAGCCAGTTCCGGCCGCCGTGATCGCCCGTTTCAAGGCCGTTTGTGTCGCGTACTTCACCAGAGCATGTCCGGCCCGTTCCGGCGCCATCGCGAAGACCTCGCCGTCGACCAGTTCGAAGCGCCCCGGCTGAGCTTCGGCCCAGACCAGGAATGTGTCGACGTCCATCCGTTGCTTCGGCAGTGCGACCATGCGCTTAGCGTAACACGATTCGAACCGGCAGACCTCAGCCGGCGATCTTCTCCAGCGCCACATTCCGCGTCCGCGGGCCGAGGAGGCCAACAAGCAGCCCCGCGGCCAGCATCGCCGCCGAGATGAACAGGAACACCCCCGGCGTCCCCGCCTCGCGCAGCACGAAGGCGATGACGAAGCCGGTAAAGATCGCCGAGAACCGGCTCCACGAATACACGAAGCCCACCGCCCGGGCGCGGATGCCGGTCGGGAACAGCTCGGCCTGATAGGCGTGGAAGCTGTACGACATCACGTTGGAGGCGAGCGTCAGGCCGATGCCGAGCGCCACGATCGCCTCGACCTCCGTGGTCCGCGCGAAGGCGAGCCCGCAGGCGATGTACACGAGGGCGGCCGCCACGATGACGTGCTTGCGCTCGAACCGGTCGGCGATGATAAGACCGATCAGCGGCCCGACCGGGGCGGCGAGCGCGATCAGCGCCGTGTAGGCGAGGCTCGACGTGACCGTGACGCCCTGCGCTACCAAGAGCGTCGGCACCCAGTTGGCGAAGCCGTAGAAGCCCACGGTCTGGAACACGTTGAACCCGGCCATCATCAGCGCCCGGCGGCGATAGGGCGCCACCCACAGGTCGCGGAAGGCGCCGCGCGGCTGCACCGGCTCCGGCGCGGCGGGCGCGGGCAGCGGGCGCCCGAATTCCGCGGCGACCTGCGCTTCGAGCTGCCGCAGGACCGCGTCCGCCTCCGCGAGCCGCACGTGCTCAACGAGCCAGCGCGGACTCTCCGGCAGGCCCGCGCGCAGCCACCAGACCCCAAGGGCTGCCGAGGCGCCGATCAGCACGACCCAGCGCCAGCCGTCGATGCCCAAAGGGGCGGTCGGGATCAGCAGGTAGGAGAGGAACGCCACCACGGGGACCGCCGTGAAGCCGATGCCCTGGCACAGGGCGAAGGCGCGGCCGCGCACCGCCTTCGGCACCAGCTCCGAGAGGTAGCTGCCGATCGTCACCATTTCCAGCCCCAGGCCAATCCCGGCAACGAGCCGCCAGAGGTTGAGCCCGAAGGCCTCATGCTGGCACGCCATCACGAGATTGGCGGCGGTGTAGGCCAGGAGCGACCACATGAAGATCGCCCGGCGCCCGAACCGGTCGGCGAGCCAGCCGCACAACAGGGTGCCGATGAACAGGCCGGTGAACAGGGCGGCCACGAAGCTCGCGACGCCGCTCGCCCCGAACAGGCCGGGGGTAGTCGGCGTCAGGATCCCGCCCTTGACCAGACCCGGTGCGACGTAGCCGGTGAACAGCAGATCGTAGAGTTCGAAGAAGAAGCCGAGGCCCAGCAGCACCACGAGCCGCCAGATCGTGCGCGTGGCGGGCAGCCGGTCGAGGCGCGCGAGGAGGTTGCCGGGATCAAGGGCGTCGGCCGCTCCCGGTCCGTGTGTCGTGGTGGCCATATGCGCGTGCTCTGCCCGTATCCGGCTCCGGGCCGTATCCTCGGCCACTCGCCCGGAACAGCGCCGCCCGCAAGGGCCGGGGCGTCGATCGGGTGTTCGCCAGGAGCGGTCGCACCGGAGGCGGTGGCGTCGATATCGGCCGCGGGCGGTTAAAATTTGCGCTGAACAAGGGTGGCTTTGGGCAGGGCGGATGCAGCGTCCTGCACCGCCGTAGTTAGGAATTCAGGTTTATCGCTGCGTCTGGGCCGAAGCATGGGCGGAACCGTTACCGAGGAGACAGCCGAGGCCGTGCTGGTCGAGGCGTTGAACGGCGTGAGCACGCTGCTGCACTATGCGGCGCAGGCCAACGGACAAGCCGGCAGCTTCACCCGGGAGATCCGGCGTCAGAGTTCCGGTGTCGAGGCATCGCTTGCGGCCACGCGGGATAGTGTCGGGCGCGACACGGCTGCCCGCACCGCAGCCGATCTGCGCAACTTGCTGGTCGGCGCAGTGGCGGACGCCATGCGGGTCGTCACGTCGGAGATGCAGCGCATCGCGGAGCGGATCGACGCCAAGGCGTCCGAGGCAGGGCGGCTGGTCGCGATGATCGATCAGATCGGTGCCACGATCCGGCTGCTGTCGCTCAATGCGACGATCGAGGCAGCGCGGGCCGGAGCCGAGGGCCGCGGCTTCGCCGTCGTGGCCATGGAGGTCCGGGACCTCGCCAACCGGACCCGGGAGAGTGCCCGCACCGCCGCGACGGTCATCGATTTCTCGGACGTGCGCGCCGAGCTCGAAGCCCTGCGTCAGTCGACCGATCATGCCCTCGACGACCTCGGCGGGGTGGTACGGGTGACCTCCGACCGGATCGAGACGTTGCTCGGCACCGTCGGCGGCGAGCTGGCCGCGATCAGCGCCAGCAACGCCTCGATCAACGAGGCACTCGCCGCGATGCAGGGTTGCCTCGACCGCACGGAAGCGAAGACCGCGCGGGCCACAGCGCTCGTCGGGGATGTCGCGACGGCCGTCTCGGGCGGGCCGACGCCCGATCCGGTCCGGTATGGCCTTGCGCGCCTGCCGGCCCACTACGACCGGCTCGACGCTGTGCTGGCCCGGGGGCGCCTGCGCATCGCGGTCGAACCCGATTTCAAGGGGCTGTCCTTCCGCCAGTCTGCGGGCGGCCCATTGGTCGGGCTCGACATCGACTACGCCACCGCCTTCAGCCGCTACCTCGGGGTCGAGGCGCAGTTCGTCGAATGCCCCTGGGACCAGTGTACGGAACTCCTGGCCGTGGGCCGCGGCCCGGGCGACCCGCCTGTCGATATCGTCTGGTCGGCCCTGCCGCCGAGCGCGGCGTTCACGGGCATCGCCTATTCGCGCGCCTACAGCTACCTGCACTATGTCCTCGCCCGCCGGGCGGGCGACACCCGCATCCGCACGCTTGCCGATCTGGAGGGGCGCACCCTCGGGATCATCAACGATCCGAGTGCATACGCCACCCTGGAGGCGGCAGGCCTGCGCTGGGCGCAGCACCTGGGCGCCGCCGGGCCGCGCCTTGCCACCCTGGGCAGCCTGATCGCGATGACCGATCAGGGCCGCATCCATGACGCCCTCGCCGGGGGCGCGGTGGATGCCTTCGCGGTGGATGCGCCGATCATGCATTGGGCCTGCACCCATCCGGATAGCCCCTGGTGCGGGCGTATCGAGATCCTCCCGGGCAACATCGCCGCGGCGCCTTGGTATTATGCGGCGGCCACGGCCGATCACTCCTCCGCCTGCCGCCTGCTCATGGCGGCCGACGCCTTCATCGCGGGCTTCGTCAACACCCGGGAGCGGGCGGAGATCGAGCGGATGTGGCAGGGCGGGATCATCGCGGGCACGCACGGCTATCGCGACGAGCCCGGAGGCCTGCGCGGCGCAAGCGAACTCGCTGTCGCCTACCGCGCCGTCACCGGACGGGACCCGGTCCTTCCCCATGACCTCGTCGGGCGCCGGGTCGCGTGATCGGCGCTTCCGGGACCAGCACCCGAGTCTCGGCTATCTTGCGTCGTCTTGCGCCGAACCGGTGTCCACTCCGGCCGGGCGCGCTCTAAGCCCCGAACACCGACCAGCCCATGCGCTGTGTCAGGCGCTCCAGAGCGATACGGCCGAGATGGGAGTTGCCGGCGGCGTCGAGGCCCGGCGACCAGACCGCGATCGAGGCTTTTCCGGGCGCCACCGCCAGGATACCGCCGCCGACGCCGCTCTTGCCCGGCAGGCCGACCCGATAGGCGAACTCGCCCGAGCCGTCGTAATGGCCGCAGGTCAGCATGATCGCGTTGATGCGGCGCGCCCGCTCGGCCGAGACCACCGAGTGTCCGGTCGTGGGGTTCATGCCGTTATGGGCCAGGAACCGCCCGGCGGCGGCGAGCTGGCGGCAGGTCATCGCGATGGCGCAATGGTGGAAGTAGACGCCGAGCGTGTAGTCCACCGGATTGTCGATGACCCCGAAGGACTTCATGTAGTTGGCGAGCGCGGTGTTGCGGAAGCCGGTGCGCTTCTCGGAGGCCGCCACCCGCTCGTCGATCGTGATGCTGGGATCCTGGGCCAGGAACTGCATGAAGCGCAGGATCTCGCCCAAAGCCTCGCGCGGCTCGTGGCCCGAGAGGATCAGGTCGGTCACCGCGATGGCGCCGGCATTGATGAACGGGTTGCGCGGCACCCCGCGCTCCCGCTCCAGCTGGACGATGGAGTTGAACGGGTTGCCGGACGGCTCGCGACCGACCCGCTTCCACAACCGGTCGCCGGCCATGCCGAGCGCGAGGGTCAGGGTGAAGACCTTCGAGACGCTCTGGATCGAGAACGGCGTCTCACTGTCGCCGCCCGTGAAGGCTTGCCCCTCCGCGTCGATCACCGCGATGCCGAATTTCTTCGGGTCGATACGGGCGAGTTCGGGGATGTAGTCCGCGACAGCGCCCCGGTCGGAGCGCTCGGTCATCTCCTCGGAGATCTCCCGGATGACGTGGGCGAGGTCGGGCACGGTTGGGCTCAGGGTCGGGATGCCTCGCCCGCGGGCCGGGCCGCGCCGGCGATGCAAGGTCCGGTCCGCGTCGGGCGCGAAGTTTGCGACGCTTTAGCAGCGCGGTTGGGGTGAGGGAACCGCGGGATTGGGGTGGGAGGCAACAGGAGGAACTGCGGGTTTACCCTCCACCTCGGCGGGCTACCGGCTACACAGGTTTGAAGCATGCAGGTGGTGTCGAAGCGCGACAGGCCACCTCTCCCGCACGGGAGAGGGGACCCGCGCACCGTCAAGCTGACGGATGCGCTCGTCGAGATCGCAAACCTTGCAGCCTGCAAAAGGAAGGGCGCGTGGGCATCCGACTCGTTTAATCCACGCAAGCTCAAGCGGCGGCGAGCGCCATCGCCATCGACTCCTTCTTCATCAGCTCGCGGAAGAAGCCGTCGAGATGGGTCAGCTTGTCGGGCGAGCCGTCCTGCGCAATCCGGCCGCCCTCCAGCACGACGATCCGGTCGAAATCCTGCAGCGTCGAGAGACGGTGGGCGATGGCGATCACGGTCCGGCCCTTCATCAGGTTGGCCAGCGCGTGCCGGATCGCCTCCTCGGATTCCGCATCGAGCGCCGAGGTCGCCTCGTCGAGGAGCAGGATCGGCGAATTCTTGAGGATCGCCCGCGCGATGGCGATGCGCTGGCGCTGGCCGCCCGAGAGCTTCACGCCGCGGTCGCCCACGATCGTGTCGAACCCCTCCGGCAGGGCCTTGATGAAGTCGGTGCAATGGGCCGCCTCGGCCGCCTGCCAGACTTCCTCGTCGGTGGCGTCGGGCCGACCGTAGCGGATGTTCTCGCGCAAGCTGCGGTGGAACATCGAGACGTCCTGCGGCACCACCGTGATGGCCTCACGCAGGGATTCCTGCGTCACCCGCTGGATGTCCTGGCCGTTGATCCGGATCGCGCCACTCTGGACGTCGTAGAAACGCTGGAGCAGCGAGAACAGGGTCGACTTGCCGCCGCCCGACCGGCCGACGAGACCGACCCGCTGGCCGGGTTCGATCGTCAGGTCGAAATCCGTGAAGACGGGGCGCCCATCCGGATAATTGAAGGCGACGTGATCGAACTCGATCTTCGCGCCCTGGCCGGTCAGCGGCTGCGCCTCCGGGTGATCGACGAGGTCGTGGGGCTGGAGCAGCGTGTGCAAAGCCTCGGACAGGCGGGCGGTGTGCTGCGTGGCATCGACCAAGGCCACCGCGAGGTCGCGGGTCGCGGCGAGGATGCGGATGCCCAGCGTGCAGACCAGCACGACCTGGCCGTTGGTCGCCTCCTTGGCCTCCCACATCTGGATCGCCCAGTAGAGCAGGCCGAACACGGCGAGCACGGTCAGCACCGCGTGCACGATGCGCAGCTTCTCGAGGTAGAGGAGCGAGGAGCGCCGCGCCCGCATCTCGGTGGCGACGGTGCCCTCGAAGCGCTGGCCCTCCCGCTTGAACGCCGAGAAGGCGCGCACGAGCGACATGTTGCCGACGAGATCGACCATCTCACCATCGACCGAGGCGGCCTTGGCGGCGAAGTCGTGGTGCAGCGGCTTGCCGGCCGCGGCCATCTTGAACATCAGCACGACGACCGCAGCGAACACGCCCGCAAGGATGCCCGCCATGGTGGTGTTGACGGTGGCGATGTAGGCGATCGACCCGAAGGCCGCGACCGTCGGCGGCATCACGTTGAACACGAACATGTTCTCGACCGTGAAGATCGCGTTCGAGGTCGCCGTGATGCGCGACGCCAGGGTGCCGGGCTGCCGATCGGAGAAGAAGGTCGGGGAATGGCCGGTCAGGTGCCGGAACAGGTCGCGGCGGATGTCGCCGGTGATGCCTACGAAGGTGAAGGCGCCGGTCAGCGCCGCGACGCGCCAGAGCATGTTGTCGGCGGCGATGAAGGCGATCAGGACCGCGAGCGCGCTCCAGATCACGGTGTTGCCGGGGCCCGGACCCTTGGTGAGCGCATCGACCACGCCCTTGAGCGCGTAATCGGTCGAAACCGAGAAGCCGACGGCGCCGAGCACCGAGATCAGGATGACCACGTGCGGCACCCAGCGGCGGCGGAGATACCGTCCGACGAAGGCGAAGGGCCTCTCGGCGTATCGGTGCAGCTCTTCCATCGCGGTGACCATTCCGTATTCGCGCGGCTCTGGCTTACGGGCAAGGCGGAGTGCAGCGCGGACGCAGTCGAACCCGCAGCGGCAACGCGAGAGCGTTGCCATATGTTGCACCGGTCCGCACCTCCCGTGCGCTTTTATCCGTCAAACCTGAACACCGCTTGAGCGGTGTGGAAACGTCCAAGCGAATCCGATGCCGCGGTGCCCTGAGCCGGGACATGCGCTCCTGCGCCGAACCGGCAGCCGCTCCGTCGAAGCACGCCCTAGGCCGCGCGCTCCGCAGGATCAGCCCCGGGCTGACGGGTTTCAGGCATGATCAACGCCACCAGCATGAAGGCCGCGAAGCCCACGCAGGCCAGCCCCAGGAAGGCGCTGTGGCTGCCGAGGCGGTCGGCCATCACGCCGGCGAGCGACGTGGACAGGGCGGCGCCGATGCCCATGGCGGTGCCGACCGCGCCGAGGGCGAGGTTGAAGCGCCCGGTCCCACGGGTGAGGTCCGAGACGATGAGCGGCACCATTACGCCGAGGACTGAGGCCGAGATCCCGTCGAGCACCTGGATGGCGACGAGGCCGTAGGGGTTGGTGGTGTAGGCGAGCATCAGGCCGCGCACCGGCAATGCGCCGAAGCCGAACAGCAGCACCGGGTAGCGGCCGAACCGCTCGGCCGCGCGCCCGACCGCGGGGGCGCTGACCGCCAGCACCGCCTGCGGGACCATGATGCAGGCAGCCACCAGGGCGGTTGCGGTCTCACTCGCCCGGAGCGTCAGGACGCTGCCGACCAGCGGCAGCATCGCGGCATTGGCGAGGAAGAACAGCACCATGCAGGCCGAGAAGCACAGGAGCCCGCGGTTGGTGAGCAGCGAGCGGATGCCGTCCTGACCGGCGGCGCGGGGCGCTTCTGGACGTGCCGGCTCCGCGAACACTCCGGAATCGATGTCCCCGGCGCGGATGCGTGCCAGTGCGATCACCGTGGGGATGCCGAGCGCTGCCGTCAGGTAGAACACCGCCCCGTTCGACAGGTAATAGCCGATGGCGCCCATCCCGGCAGCGCCGAGCGCGTTGCCCAGCGCCGCGAAGCTCGCGTTGCGGCCGAGGCGCTCGCCGGCTTGCGCACGCCCGACGAGGCCGATGCTGATCGCCGCGATGGCCGGCGTCAGCACGCAGCTCGCCGCCGAATGTGCCGCCATCGCCAGCAGGACCACCAGAAAGCTCGGCCACACCGCGAGTGCGAAGGCGCTGCCCGCGATGCCGATCACCGCCACCGCGGCCGCGAAGCGCTTCGAGCGGACCACGTCGACGAAGGCTCCGCCCGGCACTTGGCCCAGCAGGGCGACGAGGCTGCCCACGGTGAGGGCGAAGCCGATATCCGACTGGGTCCACTTGGCCTGCGAGAAGTAGACGGCCAGGAACGGCCCGAACCCGGTCTGCAGGTTGGCGACGAAGAACGCGAAGGCGTCGAGCCCGTAGCGGCTCGCCGACGAGATCCGGCGCTCGCCGACGGAGGTCCCGGCCACTGGTGACGGCTCGCGCGGGAACTCGGCCCCCTGGTCCTTCAGGCGCATGGCGCGCGCGCGGATGTCCTGCCGGGGCATCTCGCGCTCGCGGGGGGAGACAGCGGTTCGTACCTTCAATCGGGCCACCGTCATCTATCCGGAGCCTTCTCCGGCGGTGCGGCGGGCGGGGTCTGGCCCGTGGAAGCGGGGGGTGTCGGAGAGGCGACGGGGGGCGCCGGGTTGGCCGCGGGAGCGGCGGCCGGGGCGGCAGGCGAGGCCGCGGGCGCGGCGGCCTGATCGCCCTCGGCCGCGGGTGCGGCGGGGCTCGCGGGGCCCAGGACCACGATCGGCTCGCCCGCCTTGTACTCCGGCGACACGCGGACCTGATTGCGCGTCAGCGCGACCGACAGCTTGCGCTCCTTGCCGCCGTCCGAGCTGAAGCGCAGGGCGCGCCAGTCGACCGCGATCTTGCGGGTGCCGACCCCGAGGAAGCCGCCGAAATCGATGATCGCCGCCCGCGGGTGACCCTCCTTGTCGATGATGATGTCGATGACCCGACCCAGCTCGTCGCCCTGGGCGCTGCGCACGCTGCGGCCGAGCAGGCTCTCGTAATCCTGCGTGTCGAGAACCGTGGCGGGCGTGCCCTGCTGCTGCTGCGCCGGGGTCTGGGCCGCCGCGGCCGGCGCCGGGGCGGGCGAGGCCGGGGCGGGCGAGGCCGGGTTGGTCGCAGGAGGAGCCGGATTCGCCGCAGGTGCCTGGGGCGATGCTTGGCCGGGCGCGCTCTCGCTCCCGCTCGCCTGCACCGCCGCCCCCGACGCCCAGAGGGCGAGCGTCACGGCCGCGATCATCCGGTTGGTTCTGAACACGCTTCGTCCTCTGAGGAAGGGCCGGGCCGAGCCGGCACGCCGGCGCGGTTCCGCCTGCGGATCGCCGTCGTGCCGCAGGACCTGGGCGAAGTTATGGATCCCATCAGCCGCGTCGCAAGGTTCGGGCAAGGTTCAAGGAAGGTTTGGTTCCGCACCCTTGCCGGGACGGCCGTGGCGGTCGCGGGGACGGTGTCTGGTTTTCGCCGCATCCCCGGAGTAGAGAACGGCCCATAAGTCACGCGAGCCGCGGGCAGCACCGCGGCCTTGTTTCGAGGACCACACGATGCCGATCCTCCCCTCGTCGAGCTGCCCCGCCCTGCGCGGCCTCGCGCTGGGCGCCGCCCTGTCCGGACTTGTGGCCGGCTGTCAGGCGCTTGGAGGTGGGGGCGGCGTGATGCCGGCCTCCGATGTCGGGCTCCCGCCCTCCATGCGGGACGCGCTGCCGAACCGGCAGGCCCGCAACGCCGCCGTCGATGCCGACGGCCAGCCGCTCCAGACCGCGCCGACGAAGCAGCTCGCCATCCCGAAGGCCGCCGGCAGCGCGACGCGGTCCGCGGATTCGGGTGAGCGGCGCATCCGGCGCGAGGATCTCGACGGCGGCAACGGCGCGGTCGGGGCCGGGACCAGCAGCGGTTCGATGGGGCCGACGATGGCGCCCGGCGGCAGCGTCGGCCTCGGCGGGAAGTTCTGACGATCCGCGAACCCGCGTCGGTCGACCTAGCCCACGGCCTCATTCGGAGCGCCCGCGAGGACGCCGGGATCGATGTCGACCACGTAGCCGCCGAGTTCCGGGCTGTAGGTCAGGGCCTTCCAGGGCAGCGGGTGATGGGTCTCGCCGAGGCCCAGGAAACCGCCGAACGCCAGCACCGCGTAGGCAACCTGCCCGGAAAGCTTGTCCACCATGATCGTGTGGATGGCACCGAGATGGCGGCCGGTCTGGTCGTAGACCGCCGCGCCCTCGACCTTGTTGGTGGCGATCAGCCGGGCGGTCTCATCGATGGCGATGCCCTCGCCGGTGGGATCGAGCTCTAGAGTCCCGGGCTTTCTGACGGCGCGTTCGTTGGGCAGGTCTGTCGGCATGGTCGCTCCCGGTCGTTGGATGCGGGACTTTCCGCACCCTGTTGCTCGTCAGAACCAAGAGGGAGGCGGGAGACCGGTTCCACGCACCGGGCGTCGGGCATGGGTGTCTCCCGCTCAACTATCCGATGGCAAGCCGGCCTTGGCGCGCCGCTCGTTGATCCGGCTGCGGACCGCGCGGCTGGCCAGCAGCATCTCGAAGCCGAAGGCGACGAGGGCACACAGCGTGCACAGGATCGCCGCGCCGAACAGGCCGAACAGCAGCGTGGCCACCGTCGCGTCTCGGAGCGCGCCGACGAACAGCGTCAGCACCGCGCCGCAGGTGGCGACCCCGCCGAGGGCCGCCAGGACTACGGCGGCATCGAGAGCCAGGGAGCGCTGGTGCAGCCTGTCGAGGCGCCGACCCAGGCGGATGCGCTCGGCATCCGCGGCGCCCGCGAGCAGCCCGGAGACGTGATCGGCCTGATCGGCGACGCGGGCCAGCCGGGAGCCGAAGACGTTGAGCAGAGTCGCGATGCCCGAGAGGAGGAAGACGGGGCTCAGTGCGACCTGGACGACGTGAGCGGTGCTTTCCAGGGTGCCGGGAGTGATGAGATCGGTCATGCCGGCGGGCAGATGGTCCGGTCAGGCCGCCGCGGCAATCCCGGCGCCCTCAGACGAGACCGCGCGCCGGCTCCGTTCCGGTCGCCGCCTCGGCGCGGATGCCGATCCCGAGACCAGTGACGAGGCCTGCGGCGAGCAGCAGTGCGAGCGTGAGGATCGGGGCGAACATCGCTGTACTACGGGGGCAGGATCGTTAAGAACAGGTTTCGCGCTTCTCGATCCGATGAATGAACTACGCGCCGCCCCGGATCGGCCGCTTCCGGTGTGGATTTCGACATGTGCCTTGTGGATGAGGGGCGCGCAGAGGCGATTTCCCCTTGGAACGGCAGCGGCACCGCTTAGTTGCTGCTATGCTGGCTCGGCCGTGGGGTGATCATGCCCCGGCCTGCGGCCCGAGAACCGGAGGAAGTTTATGGCCACGAAGACCGAGAAGGCTGCGCCGAAGGCGGCCAAGACCACCAAGACTGCGGACAAAGAGGCTCCGGCCAAGGCCGCCCCTGCGAAGGCTGCCAAGCCCGCCGCAACCAAGGCGGCCGCCGGCACCAAGCCGAACGCCCTCCAGCAGCCGCTGAAGCCCTCGTCCGAGCTCGGCGCGATCGTCGGCACCAGCCCGCTGCCGCGCGGCGAAGTGGTCAGCAAGGTGTGGGAATACATCAAGAAGCACGATCTGCAGAACCCCGAGAACAAGCGCGAGATCATGGCCGACGACAAGCTGAAGAAGGTCTTCGGCAAGGATAAGTGCTCGATGTTCGAGATGAACAAGCATCTCGCGGCGCATCTGAAAGCCTGATCATTCCCTAGAGCCATGCCCGGTCTATCGTCCGGACGTTCGGCTCTAGGAGCCGTCGCGCTCTCCAGACGATCCTGTCGAGCGCCCGCCTACCCTCGAGCCGCCGCAGCGCGTGCCCGGAACCCAGAACCGTAGGTCCGACCGGATCGCGGCGCCCCGGACAGGGACGCTCTGCGGCTTTGGTTTCCGGGTTCCGCCGCGCGCCTCGTCCTGACCTGAGGCAAGGCTCGAAGTCGGGATGTTGCCCGCGCCGGAGCGAGCTCCGCCGCCAGGCGGAGGTTTATGCGAGACCCTGCAGCACGCCGCCATCGACGCGCAGCGCAGCGCCGGTCGTGGCGCTCGCCGCAGGGCTGCACAGATAGGCGACGAGGTTGGCCACCTCCTCAACCTGCGCGAGCCGCTGGATCAGCGAAGACGGTCGATGCTCGGCGACGAACTTGCGGCCCATGGCATCGAGGTCCGCGTCCGCTTGGCCGCCGGCCATCTGCTTCATGAACTCCGCAACGCCCTCCGAGAGGGTCGGTCCGGGCAGGACGCTGTTCACCGTTACGCCGCTGCCCGCGACCGTCTGGGCGAGGCCGCGGGAAATCGCGAGCTGTGCGGTCTTGGTCATCCCGTAATGGACCATCTCGGTGGGCGTGTTGATCCCCGACTCGCTGGAGATGAAGATGACCCTGCCCCAGCCCCGCTCAGCCATGCCGGACGTGTAGGCCCGCGACAGGCGCACGCCGCTCATCACGTTGACGTCGAAGAAGCGCTGCCAGTCGGCATCCGGGATCTCGAAGAACGGCTTCGGCTCGAAGATCCCGGTGTTGTTGACCAGGATGTCGACCGCCGGCAGCGCCCGCACCAGGGCCGAGACCCCCTCCGCGGTCGCCACGTCGCCCGGCGCCGCGAAGGCACGGCCGGCTTTCGCTTCGCCCCGCAGCTTGGTCAGCGTCGCCTCCACCCGCTCGGGCGTGCGGCCGTTGATGCCGACCTCTGCCCCGAGGTCGCAGAGTTCCTTCGCGATGGCGTAGCCGATGCCGGCGGTCGAGCCGGTGACCAGGGCCTTGCGGCCGGTGAGATCGAGATCCATCGAATCCTCCAACGGTGCGATGCAGCATCAACGCGCATGGGCCGCGTGAGTCACATGCCGGCACCGTCTAACCGGTCCGACTCCGCCGCAGGACGCTGGCACATCCGCCGATCACGGCAAGCGCCGCCGCGCAGGACAGCGAAAGGGTGACGGCCCGGGCGGGCCCGAGGCCATGGGTGAGGCCGAAGATCACCGCCACGAGGGCCGCGCCCAGCGATTGGCCGGTAAGCCGGGCCGTCGATTGCATCCCGCTGGCACCCCCGGCCCGGTCGCGCGGCGCGGAGGTGACGATGACCTTGTTGTTGGGCGACTGGAACAGGCCGAAGCCGAGGCCGCACAGGGTCAGGCGCCAGACGATGTCGAGGGTCGCGGGCGCCGCGGGCAGGAGCGTCATGGAGATGAGACCGGCCGCCAGCATGGCCAGCCCGATCCCGCCGAGGATCCCGGGCGGGTATCGGTCGGCGAGGCGCCCGGAGACCGGCGCCATCGCGGCGACCGCGATCGGCCAGGGGGTGAGCAGGAAGCCGGTCTGCGTGCTGGAGAGGTGCAGCACGTCCTGAAAGTAGAAGGGCAGGGCCACGTAGGAGATCATCTGGGCGCAGAACGAGGCCACGGAGGTCGCCATCGACAGCGCGAAGGCCGGGATCCGCAGCAGGTCGACCGGCAGCAGCGGCGCCGGCAGGCGGATCTGGCGCCGCACGAAGATCGTCCCGATCACCAGGGCGCCGGCCAGCTCCGCGAAGGCCAGGCCCTGTGCCCCGGGATCGCCCAGCCCGTCGATGCCGATGATGAGCAGGCCGAAGGTCAGGGCGTTCAGGACAGCGCTCACGGCGTCGAAGGGCCGTCCACTCGCGGGCGTCACCGGCAGCGTGCGCGAGGCGACCGTCAGCGCCAGGAGGCCCACCGGGATGTTGACGAGGAACAGCCAGGGCCAGGTCGCCACTGAGAGGATCGCGGCCGCCACGGTCGGGCCGGCGGCCGAGGCCACCGCCACCACCAGCGCCACGTTGGCAACGCCCTGGCCGATCATCCGGTGCGGGTAGATGAAGCGCACGAAGCCGATGTTGACGCTCATGATCGCCGCCGCGCCGAGGCCCTGGACGATGCGGGCCGCGATCAGCAGGGGCAGGCTCGGTGCGACCGCGCAGGCCAGCGAGGCGGCCACGAACACCGCGAGCCCGGGCAGGTAGACCCGCCGGAACCCGAAGATGTCGCCCAGCGCCGCCAGCGGCAGGAGGCTCGCGGTGACCGCGATCTGGTAGGCGTTGACGATGAAGATTGCGTCGGCGGGCTTGACCGCGAGATCCTTGGCCATGATCGGCAGCGCCACGTTGACGATGGCGCCGTCGAGGACCGCCATGGTCATGGCGAGCCCGATGGCTGCCATGGCGAGGATTCGTTCGCGCGGCGGCAGGCCGTCCTGCGGGCTACCCGTGGCGGCGCTTGAACCGGGCGGGACCTGCGCCATGATCGCGCGCTCCTGCGGCGTCCGGGGAGTCCGTGACGTCGATGGCGGGGAGGGACCGGGCGCGGAGGCGCCGCGGATGCCGATCCCTGTCGCGCAGGCGGGGCGGTCCGTCGAGGGGCGCGGTGTGTTCTATGTCACGGCGCGGAGGGATTTGTTCTGAAGCCGCTCAAGCCAGCATGTAGGTCAGCAGAGCGCGTAGCTGCGCCGGCTTGATCGGCTTGCGCACGAGTTCGGCCCCGTCCGCCGCGACCCGCTCCTCGACCGCGGCGGAATGGTCGGCGGTGGTCACGATCACCGGGAGCGGCTCCACGCGCCGCCCACGCAGGTAGGCGGCGACGTCGAGCCCGCAGGCGCCGTCGTCGAGATGGTAGTCGAGCACGAGGATATCCGGCGGCGCGGCCCCCGCCGCGACGGCGTCCCGCACCCCGGCGAGATTGCGGAACGTCGAGACCCGGGCATCCCAGTTCTGGAGGAGGCGGGCGAGGGCGTCGGCCGTGGAGGCATCGTTCTCGACCACGAGGACGTGCGCTCCCGACAGGCGGGTCGCCACCGGCGTGGGCGGTGCAGCGGCGGCCGGGACCGCGCTCAGCGGCAGGGCCAACGTGACCCGCGTGCCGTGGCCCGGCCGGGAGGCGAGGGTCAGGGGATGGTCGAGCGCCTGGGCCATGCGGCGCACGATCGACAGCCCAAGGCCCAGGCCCGGCTCCTCGCCGTTGCTCGACCGGGCACCGCCGCGGAAGAACTCGTCGAACACGAGGGCGCATTCCTCGGCGGCGATGCCGCAGCCCGTATCGGTCACCTCAATGGAGACACCGCCGGCGCGGCGCCGGGCGGCGAGCACGATGCCGCCCGTGCCGGTGTAGCGAACCGCGTTCGAGACGAGGTTCTGCAGGATGCGCTGGAGCAGCACCGGATCGCTGGTGACGGTGAGATCGGGGCAGCGTACGGCGAGCCGCAGGCCCTTGCGCTCGGCAAACGGCTTGAAGCTCTCGGCGAGTTCGGCCAGCAGATCGGGCAGGAAGACCGGCTGCAGAAGCGGGCGGACGATACCGGCGTCGAGCTTGGAAATGTCCAAGAGCGTCTTGATCAGGTCCTCGATGGTCTGCAGGCCCCGCTCCACCTGGCCGGCGATGGCGCGGGCCTCCGGCGGCACGTCGAGGTCGGCCAACGCCGAGATCGACAGGCGGGCGGCGTTCACGGGCTGCAGCAGGTCGTGGCTCGCGGCAGCCAGGAAGCGGGTCTTGGAGCGATTTGCGGTCTCGGCCTCCTCCTTGGCGGCGGCCAGCGCCTCGTTGGAGCGCTCCAGCCGGTGCATCAGCCCGGTCAACTCCTCGGTGCGGGTGCGGACCCGCCCCTCCAGCATGATCGCGGTCTGGAACAGCGAGTAGGCGCTGCCCCGCTGGTCCATGGTGCGCTCGACATGGGACATCAGCGCGGCGTTGATCCGCTCGAGCTTCTCGATCCGCCGGCGCAGGGACGCGTCGGTCTCCAGCCCGTTCGGATGCAGGCTCACGACGCGACCGGAGCCCCATCCGGCACAGCCAGACTCTTGCCGATCGCGATGCCCGTGAACGTCTGGTTCAGGTGCATCGCCCGGTACTGCTCGCCAAAAGTCTCGAACCCGACGACGTTGTAACGGCGGTAGAGGTCGGTGATGCCGTGGCGGACCTGCCGGCTCTCGGCGTCGAGACGGCGCAGCACGCATTCGAAGCCGATGATCAGATCGACGCCGCCGAGCTGCGCGTCGAGGCGAGACAGCTCCGCCCGGGTCGAGGCGACGATGTCGCGGGGCTCGGCCAGCGTCAGCACCACGCCCTCATCGACCGCGCAGAAGAAGCTGAGCGAGCCATCCTCGTTCATCCGCCGGATCGAGCGGCAGAAATACTCGCCACCGACCTTCACGGCGAGCGGATAGGCGGCGAAGCTCATCGGCGACAGATTTTCGGGATCGAGGCCGATCGCCATGGCGTATTCCCGGGCCGCCGGTTCGGCGTTCAACTCCTGAACCTCGCGCCGCTCCCCGTCCGAAGCCGTGACCACGAACTTGGTTTGTGTCGGCTCGAAATTGTCGCTCTTGAAGATCTCCACGGAAAAGTCGGTCTCGACCAGCACCAGCACCGCCGCCTTGCGGTGGATCCGGCCGCCATGGAGCAGCACCGCATCCCGGAAGCGCAGGTCGTCGCCGGCCGAGCCGCCGACGATCGGGATGCCGTCGAGCGCCCAGGCGATGGCCGAGACCACGGTTTCCTCAGCGTTGGCGAGGCCGTCGATCAGCGACAGGGCGAAGCGGCGGCCGGCTGCAGTCGGGTCGCCGTCGCGGCAGGGGTCGAGCGGATCGAGGGTCCGGCGCAGGGCCCGCACGGCCGAGGCGGTTCGCTCCACATCGAGATGATCGATGGCGTCGAGGATCGTGGAGACGATGCGGAAGCGTTCGGCCGGGAACGCGATGACCACGAGGCCGCGGTCGAGGCCGCCGGCCGGGGCGATGCCCCCCGACATCGAGCAGCCGGAGACCGGCACGCCGGGGAACCACGCCTCCAGCTCACGGGCCAGCACCGCGGCGTCGTAATCGGCCGAGAAGAACACGACGATCTGGGAGAGGTGGGCTTCACGGATCGCCCGGGCGACGTCCGCGACCGCGTCGGCGGCCGAGGCCGCCTCCGTCCAGGCCGTCCAGATGCCGCACAGATGGCGGCGCACACCCGATCCCTGAGCCACGTCTCACCCCCTGCGGACCCCCTCGGCGGGCTTGCTGCCCGCTCTTCAGTGTCTCGGGGTGAGTATGTCGTGCGCAATCAATCCGCGCAACGGGGGTGTTCTGCCGTCCGATCCGGGATGTGCCGGGCCGGGCCTCACTTCATGCAGGCATCCTCGGCCTTCTCGAAGGCGGCGGGCTTGGGCTCGTGCTCCGGGGGACGGTTGCGGCCCAGCGCGCCGTCCGAGCGGGCGCGCAGGTATGTGTAGATGTCCGGCATGTAGCACATGACGTTCCGGTTATCCCCGAAGGCCGGCATCACCAGTTCCTGCGAGGCGTTCACGTCCTTCTTGCCGCCGACGATGATGCCGGCGAAATGCGCATAGTCCATGCCCTTGAGCGCATCGACCAGGGACGGCGCGTAGGTCGAGCCCATGCCGTCCGGCCCGTGGCAGACGATGCAGTTGGCGTTGTACCGAAGGTAGCCCGACATCGTGTACCAATCGACCTTCTTGCCGTTATCCGTGATGTGGTAGGTCGGGTCACCGTTCTTGTCCGTGTACTGGCCGTCTTGGACCTTGGCGGGCTGGGTTGGACCTTCGCTCTTCAGGTCCGCCGCGCCTGAAGCGGTGGCCGCCGGTGTGGCGGGGGGCGCCGCTCGGGCGGGGATTGTCGAGAGCGAGCCTGCCGCAAGTCCGGCCAGGATAAGTCCGGTCACTCTGTCCGCGCACCGCATCGGCGTTCCTCCTGCCGCCCACAGGCGCTGTCGCGCGGGTGCGGTGAGACCATAACGGCGCCCGGGCGCATCGGGCCCGCGACGGTCACATCACGATTTCGCGCTGTCGCCCGGACCCTACGGTGGCCCAAGCGGACCGGTCGGCTTATCCGCGTTGCGCACAGCATTAACCTTTTGTTAATCGGCGGATTGCCGCCGGGCCGCCGGCGTGAGAGCTTTCGTTAACGAGAGCTTAACGGTTGAGACACGGCGATGCGGTTCGCGGTTTCCAAGGTGCAGGGACTGGTCTCGGGCCCCGCATCGCGTCGGCTCTCCCGCCGTCGCGATGCGGCGTTCGGTCTGGCGCTCGCCTTCCTGGGCTTCGCGGCTCCGGCGCAGGCCCAGACGCTGGCCAGCCTGCCCGCAGAGGTCGGTGCCCGGTTGCAGGGCGACGCGAAGCCGATCGCGGCGTGGGTGACGTTCTGCCAGAGCTACGCGGCCGAGTGCGCGGTCGACCGCACCGAGCCGGCCCGCATCAGCCTCACCCCCGCCACCTGGGCGACGATCGTGTCGGTCAACCGCCGGGTCAACAAGGCGGTCGAGCCGATGACCGATCAGGAGCACCTGCACGTGCCCGACCGCTGGGATCTGGCCGAGGACGGCATCGGCGATTGCGAGGACTTCCAGTTGCTCAAGCGCCACCTGCTGGCCGAGGCCGGCCTGCCGCGCCGCGCCATGCGCATGACCGTGGTGATCGACGAGAAGGGCGAGGGCCACGCCGTGCTCACCCTGATCACCGACCGGGGTGATCTGGTGCTCGACAACAAGACCAACACGATCCTGCCCTGGCACAAGACCGGCTACGTGTTCATCAAGCGCGAGAGCCAGGACGCGGTCGCCTGGGTGTCCCTCGGCGGTGTCACCTCTCCCGTCACCACCGCAAACCGCTGATGGCGGAACCTGCGGGCGACCGCAGCCTGCAACATGCTGGCCGGCGCCTCGCCGCCGTGGCCGGGGCCGAAAGTTTCGCGGTGGAACGGAGGCGTCGTTAACCGGCCGCTAACCTCATCGGAACCACTCTGTCCCGGGACGGAGTGCCTGATCGATGCCGCAAGCCCGCCTCGTCTCGACGACCCCGTTCCTGATGGCCGTGCTTCTCGTTGCGAACGCCTGCCCAGCGCGGGCGGATGGCGAGGCCGCGATGCGTCACGCGGTTTGGCGCGATTGCCTCGCCCGCAATTTCCGGGTTCAGGTTACGTTGACGGCGCGGGATCTGGCTGCAGATGCCGCCTTTCGAGCCTGCCGGGATCCCGAGGCGGCCTATCTCGCGGCACTGACGGGCTCTCCGCTCCTCGATGACGAAGACGTTGCCCGTGCCAGGCCGCTGCTGGCCGGCCGCAACCGCACATGGCTGATCAGCAATCCTGGTTGAGGCAGCCGAGCCGTTTTCGCCCCGACCCCTGCTGAGCGCCCTCAGATGGCCGGAAACGCGCCGCGCTCATATCCCGCAGGCGCAACAGCTCCGAACATTGGCAATCCTCTGCTCGGGCGAATCGTAAGCCGCCTTCCAAGTCCCGTACGCCTGCCAGTGCCGGATCCACTGCCGCACGTAGTGCCGGCCATTCGGCGCAGCGGCCAGTTGGTGGGCGGCCCAGCAATCGGCCAGCTTCATGGATCGTTTGTGGATCGCCAATTGCCCGTAGGCCTGAACGAGATAGAAGTGATCCGCATCCGGAACTTGATTGTTGATAATCTTGGCGCGTGACGGGCAATAGAAAATGCCATCCGACACGACGACTGCGATTTCCCCTCCTGTCATCGAGCAGTTGTTCGTCACTGTGACATCGACAACCTCTCCGAAGGGACTCCATTGCGCAATGGATGAGCCGCCGAGGGATGCGTACAGGAGGCATGCGGCCGTGAAACAACGGAGGATTGTCATGGCGGATACGGCTCATCGCCTCGCGCGAGTTGGGCGGCGATAATGCGCAATCGCGCTTTCCTGACAAGGGGCGCTCAGATGCGGGGCGTCTAACGCGGTGCCGGGGCACCGGTGCTATCGCAGCCCGGGAACATCGGGCCGGGATCCTTCTAGCCCCTCAACCGCGCCTTGATCCGCTGCGTGAGCCCGTCGCGGACATCCCGATAGGCGTCGAGGCGCTGCTCGCGGGAGGCCTCCTGCACCAGAGTCGGGTCGGGGGTCGGCCAGTACTCGACATCCGCCGCGAGGGTGTGGGTGAGGTCCAGGGCCCGGTGATGGGCCTCCGGCGAGAGGGTGATGATCAGGTCGAAGTTCAGCCCCTCCCAGTCCTCCAGCTCCTCGACCGTGCGCGGGCGGTGCCGGCTCGCATCGATTCCGACCTCGTCGAGGGCCGCGATCATGAAGGGATCGGTGGGCTCGCCGGAGCGCACCCCGGCCGATTGCACGTAGGTGGACTTGCCGAAATACGCGCGCGCGATCGCCTCCGCGGCAGCGGAGCGCACGGCGTTGTAGTTGCACATGAACAGGACGGACTGGACCCGCCGTTTCTTGGAGTGGGTCGCGGGTGTGGTCTCGGGGAGAGGCTCCGCCATCGCCGGTCGGCGCCGAAGGCGCCTCAGCCCTTCCAGTGCAGGGCGAAGATCAGGGTGAACAGGCGGCGCGCCGTGTCGTGATCGAGATCAACCTTGCCCTCAAGACGCTGCTTCAAGGTCTCCGACGCCTCGTTGTGTAGGCCCCGCCGGCCCATATCGATCGCCTCGATCTGCGAGGGCGAAGCGGTGCGGATCGCGTTGTAGTAGCTCTCGCAGATCATCTCGTAGTCGCGGATCACCCGCCGGAACGGCGTCAGCGACAGGAGGTGCGTCATCACCGGCTCGCCGTCCACGGTGCTGATCGCAAAGGACAGCTTGTTCTCCACGAGGCCGAGCGTCAGGGCGTAGGGCCCCTCGCGGCCGGGGATGGTGAAGGAATTGTCCTCCAGGATGTCGAACAGCGCGATCGCCCGCTCGTGCTCCTGATCGGGGTTGCCGCGGGCGATGGAGCCTTCGTCGAGGGTCACCCTCGCGAGGCGGTTCGGCCCGCGCTGCTTCTCCGCCATCCCCATCCCCTCACAGGTTCAACCGGATCGCGACGGAGCGGGCATGCCCCTCCAGGCCCTCCGACCGGCCGAGGCTTATCGCCGCCGGGCCGAGCGCCCGCAAGCTCTCCGGCGCGCAGGCGAGAATCGTGGTCCGCTTCATGAAATCCAGCACCCCGAGGCCGGAGGAGAACCGGGCTGAGCGGGCGGTGGGCAGGACGTGGTTGGGGCCGCCGACATAGTCGCCGATCGCCTCCGGCGTGTGCGAGCCGAGGAAGATCGCCCCTGCATTGCGGACCTTGCCGGCCAGTGCCTCGGCATCGTCCGTCTCGATCTCCAGATGCTCGGGGGCGAGTCGGTCGACGAGCGGTACCGCCTCGTCGAAGTTCCGCACCCGCACGATGGCGCCGTAATCGCGCCAGCTCGCCCGGGCGATCTCCTGACGGGGCAGGGTGGTCAGCGCGCGCTCGACCGCGGCCTCGACCGCCTCGGCAAGCTCGGCGCTGTCGGTGATCAGGATCGCCTGGGCGGCCACGTCGTGCTCGGCCTGGGCCAGGAGGTCGGCCGCGATCCAGTCCGGGTTGGCATGGCCGTCGGCCAGGATCAGCACCTCGGAGGGGCCAGCGATCATGTCGATCCCGACCTGCCCGAACACCCGGCGCTTGGCCGCCGCCACCCAGGCATTGCCGGGGCCGACGATCTTGGCGACCGGCGCGATGGTGGCGGTGCCGTAGGCCAAGGCCGCCACCGCCTGGGCGCCGCCGACCCGGTAGACCTCGTGGACGCCGGAGCGTTGCGCAGCGGCCAGCACCAGCGGGTTCATCTGGCCGTCCGGGGTCGGCACGACCATGACAACGCGCGGCACCCCGGCGACCCGGGCCGGCAGCGCGTTCATCAGCACCGAGGACGGGTAGCTCGCCGTCCCGCCCGGCACGTAGAGCCCCACCGATTCCAGCGCCGTCCAGCGCCAGCCGGCGGTGACCCCGAGGGCGTCCGTCGCACGGTGGTCCGTGGGCCGCTGGGCGCGGTGGAAGCCCTCGATCCGCTCCGCGGCGAGGTCCAGGGCGTCGAGGAGATCGCGCGGGCAGGCCTCGACCGCCGCAGCGATCTCCGCCTCGGTCACCCGGAGGCTTCCGGCGGAGAAGTCCGGGCCGAGCCGGTCGAAGCGCTGCGTGTAGCTCACCAAGGCGTCGTCGCCGCGATCAACGACGTCGCGGATGATGCCGCGCACGGCCTCATCCACATCTTCGGCGATCTCACGCTTGACCGTGAGCAACCGCGCGAAATCGGCGGCGAAATGCGGATCGCTGCTGTCGAGCCGGACCATCGGGGTCTCCTCTCAGGCCGCCGTGACGGGGGCCGCGTCCGGCCGGTCGATGTCGTGGCCGGGCCGTGTGGCCGCCTCCCAGACCGGGCCGAGATCCTTCATCCGGACCTCGATGCACTCGACCTCCAGCCGCACCCCCGCACCCCCGGAGAAAACGAGATCGATGATGCCTGAGGGCGTGTCGGTCGGCGTGAAGGTCATGGCGAGGAGGCTCATGGGCATCGCGTCGCCGCGTTGGAGACCACGGGTCTTTGCGGCCAGCACGCGCTCGATATGCAGGCCGGTGAGCCGGCGCCGGGGCGGGACATTGGGCGTCCAGTCGAAGCGCCGCGCGACCATCAGGAACCGCTGCTCGTCGGCGAGAAAGGTGAGGTCCTCCGGCCGAAGGATCGCATCCTGAAGGTGGGCCGAGATCACGGTCAGGTCCTCGGCGTCGAGGGCGGCGAGCCTGAGCAGCTCCATGAACGGGTCCTTGGAAACACGGGGTGCGCGAACGGCTGGGGGCGTGCGGCAGGGCGTAGGTAGCGGCACCGCCCCGTTCGGGCAACGGCCGCAGCCGCGATCGCGATCCGGTTGCGCCACAGGTTCGCGCCAGCCCCGGCGTGCAAGATCGCCCGGCCGACGATTCAAGGCAGGATCGGAATGGGAAAGCGCATCACGCACGTGGCCTTGGCCGCCCTGACGCTGAGCCTCCCGCTCGCCGGCCCGGCGCGCGCGCAGAGGGGGCCGGACGCAAAGATCTACATGTACGGGGAGCCCGGGCCGGGCCGCTACGAGTACGGAGCGCCCAGGCCGCACCATCGGCCCCCGCCGCCGCCCGCGGACGACGATTGGAACCTGCCACCTCCGCCGCCACCTCCGCCCCCGCCCCCGCCGCTCTACGACGGCTACGATCGGCCCCGGGACCGTTGGCGATCCCCAGAGGCGCGCCGGTGGGACGACGCCATCTGCGTCACGTCCCGCGGCACGTGCGCGGCGCCGGCCGGGCTGCCCAATACGCCGTGCGGCTGCGAGATTCCGGGCTTCGGCTACAAGCGCGGCCAGATCGGCGATTGAGCGCTCAGGCGGCGTCGTCTTCCAGGCGATAGGGCGCCGCCAGCGACGCGATCGGCAGGTTGCAGGCTGCGCTGATCGCCGGGATCACGCCGAGCCTCAGCGCATGCTCGCGGTTCAGGATCTCGGACGCGCGCTCACGAAGGGAGCGGCCTATATCGGTGATGGCGAAGTGCAGGATCTCGACCGAGTCGGCCGCGATCCGGACATTCTGCATCTGAGCAGCGAGCAGGCTGAGAAAGACCTCGAACCGATCGCCGTTGGGTCTCCCCACGGCGGAACGCGCGACGGCGTTCACATCCGTAGACCGGCCCGTTCCCATGTTGGGAACAAGCCATATGGCGCCGTCGACCGGGATCAGATCGGGTTCAGGCCCGAACCCGCTCGATCTGCGCGCCGCAGCGGCCGAGCTTGGCCTCCAGCGCCTCGAAGCCGCGGTCGAGGTGGTAGACCCGGTTGATCTGGGTCTCGCCCTCGGCGGCGAGCCCGGCGATCACCAGGGAGACGGAGGCGCGCAGGTCGGTCGCCATCACGGGGGCACCCTTCAGCCGCTCCACGCCCTCGACCACGGCAAGGTCGCCGTCCAGCCGGATCTTGGCGCCGAGGCGGGCCAGTTCCTGCACGTGCATGAACCGGTTCTCGAAGATCGTCTCGCGGATATGCGACTGGCCCTTGGCGAGCGTCATCAGCGCCATGAACTGCGCCTGGAGGTCGGTGGGGAAGCCCGGGTAGGGATCGGTGGTGACGTCGACCGCGGCAATGCCGGCGCCGTTGCGGCGCACCCGGATCCCACCCTCGACCGAGCTGATCTCGGCGCCCGTGGTGGACAGGACGTCGAGGGCCGCGTGCAGCAGGTCGGCGCGTGTATCCTTGAGCACCACGTCGCCGCCCGCCATCGCCACCGCCATGGCGTAGGTGCCGGTCTCGATCCGGTCGGGCAGCACTGCGTGGCGGGCGCCGCCGAGCCGGGCCACACCCTCGATCTCGATATGGGGCGTGCCGGCGCCGCGGATCTTGGCGCCCATCTTGTTCAGGCACTCGGCGAGATCGACCACCTCGGGCTCCCGGGCAGCGTTCTCGATCACCGTGGTGCCGTAGGCCAAAGCTGCGGCCATCAGCGCCACGTGGGTGCCGCCCACCGTGACCTTCGGGAAGGTGATCTCGGCTCCGCGCAGCCCGTTCTTCGTCCGGGCAACCACGTAGCCGGCATCGATGTCGATCTCGGCCCCGAGCTTTTCCAGCGCCATGATCAGCAGGTCGACCGGCCGGGTGCCGATGGCGCAGCCGCCCGGCAGCGAGACCTTCGCCTCGCCGAACCGCGCGAGCAGCGGCGCGATCACCCAGAAGCTCGCCCGCATGGTCGAGACCAGATCGTAGGGCGCGGTGGTGTCGATGATGTTGGAGGCGGTCAGCCGGATTGTCTGTCCGGTCTCAGCCGTCTGCCCCGGGCGCTTGCCCACCACCATGTGGTCGACGCCGTGGTTGCCGAGGATCCGCGTCAGCGCCGCGATGTCGGCGAGGCGCGGCACGTTGATCAGCTCCAGCGTCTCGCCGGTGAGCAGGCTCGCGATCATCAGCGGCAGCGCCGCGTTCTTGGCGCCCGAGATCGGGATGACGCCGTTGAGCGGCACGCCGCCGGTGATGTGGATGCGGTCCATCATATATCCTCGGGCGGCGCACCCCATGGCGCGCGGCCGGCCGTATTCCTCGCGGGCGCTGCAGCGCCCAGGCTTGGCCGTTCCTATAGCCGGGATTTGTCGGAATCTGGACCGCCTGATTCGGACCCGTCTTCGCTCGCCCGATTGGCGTCGGGCGCCGGCTGCACATCGGCGCGGCCGCGGCCCTGTGCCTTCCGGCGGCGTAAATTCTCCCGGAGCGCGGCCTTCAGGCGTGCCACGCGTGCGTCCTGGGCGTCCGTCACCGCGCGACCCTTCGTCGCCGCAAGATCCGGTCGGGTTCGGCGACGGGAGCGGTACCGCTCCGGAAGGACGCGAGGCGAAAATGCAAGGACGACGCACCCTATTGGGACAGCTGGACGCGGCGCAACGCTACCGCGTTCGAGCGGCCCTCTCAACGGATGCAGGGCAGCGATGCCGGAACCTTACCTTGAACCAGTTCCAGATCCGCGCGTATCTTGCGCCCCTCACGCGAAGGACTGACCGAGGCCGGACCTCGATCGCGGGACAGAAGGCGCTCGAGGGCGCCGCCCGCACGGCCGAATACGCGAAGGACGCTCGATGACCGTGACCCGGATGCCCAGCACGACGCTCGCCCCCACGGGATCGACGCGGGCCGGATCCGGATACGAGCGCTATTTCCGCGGTGCGCTCGATCAACTCCACGGCGAGCGACGCTACCGGGTCTTCGCCGATATCGAGCGCATCTCTGGCCGCTTCCCCACCGCCAAGTGGCGCCAGCCGGACGGCAAGACGGCCGAGATCACCGTGTGGTGCTCCAACGATTACCTCGGCATGGGCCAGCACAAGGAGGTGGTGGCCGCCATGACCGAGACCGCGGCCCGCTGCGGTGTCGGCGCGGGCGGCACCCGCAACATCGCCGGCAACAATTCGCCCCTGGTCGATCTGGAGCGCGAGCTCGCCGACCTGCACGGCAAGGAGGCGGGCCTCGTCTTCACCTCGGGCTACGTGTCGAACCAGGCCGGCATCTCGACCATCGCCAAGCTGATCCCGGACTGCCTGATCCTCTCGGATGCCTTCAACCACAACTCGATGATCGAGGGCGTGCGCCACTCGGGCTGCGAGAAGAAGATCTTCCGCCACAACGACCTCCAGCACCTGGAGGCGCTGCTGCGCGAGGCCGGCGACCGGCCCAAGCTGATCGTGTTCGAGTCGGTCTATTCCATGGACGGCGACGTAGCGCCGATCGGCGCGATCTGCGACCTCGCCGACCGCTACGGCGCGATGACCTATCTGGACGAGGTCCACGCGGTCGGCCTCTACGGGGCGCGCGGCGCCGGCATCGCCGAGCGCGACGGGGTGATGCACCGGGTCGACGTGATCGAGGGCACGCTGGCCAAGGGGTTCGGCTGCGTCGGCGGCTACATCACGGCCTCGGCGGCGATCTGCGACGCGGTGCGCAGCTTCGCGCCGGGCTTCATCTTCACGACGGCGCTGCCCCCCGCGGTGGCGGCAGCGGCGCGGGCTTCGGTGCGCTACCTCAAGCGCTCGAGCGCCGAGCGGGAGGCGCACCAGCGCCAGGCGTCGGCCACCAAGGCGGCGCTGAGCGCGGCGGGCCTGCCGGTTCTGGAGACCGAGACCCACATCGTGCCGGTGATGGTGGGCGACGCCGAGCTGTGCAAGGCGGCGGCCGACCACCTGCTGGAGCGTCACGGCATCTATATCCAGCCGATCAACTATCCGACCGTGCCGCGCGGCACCGAGCGCCTGCGGATCACGCCCTCGCCGTTCCACGACGCCGCGCATATCGAGCGCCTGGCGGCTGCGCTGACGGAAACCTGGGAGACGCTGGACCTGCCGCGGGCCGGGACGGTGTTCGTCGAGGCGGCGGAGTAGGTTCACGACGCTCCCCGCGTCTCCCTCCCCTCTGCGGGGGAGGGTGGCCCGCGAAGCGGGTCGGGAGAGGGGAGCGACGGTAAAGAATGAAGCTCTGCCCTGTGTGAAGGCTGCGCCCTATTCGGAAGCGGGGTTCCCCTCTCCCGACCCCTGCTGACGCAGGGGCCACCCTCCCCCGCAGATGGGGGAAGGGGGCGCCACGGTGCCCTCGCGCTCGCATCAGCATCCCTCCCATCCCCCGCCCCCATCTCGTCTTTTCCGGCGCGCCCCTGTAACGACGGCGCCAACCCGTCCTCGCGAAAAGTCTCGAACCGATGATCTCCTCACCCCTCATGACCGTGATGGTCGACGCCGTGCGCAAGGCCGCCCGGGGCCTGCGCCGCGACTTCGGTGAGGTCGAGAACCTGCAGGTCTCGCGCAAAGGCCCGGGCGACTTCGTCTCGGCGGCGGACCGCAAGGCCGAGGAGGTCGTGCGCGATGCGCTGATGAAGGCGCGCCCCGGCTACGGCCTCGTGCTGGAGGAGAACGGGATCATCGAGGGCACCGACAAGAGCCACACCTGGCATGTCGATCCCCTCGACGGCACCTCCAACTTCCTGCACGGCGTGCCGCATTTCGCGGTCTCGGTGGGGCTGGAGCGCGAGGGCCAGATCGTGGCCGGCGTGATCTTCGATCCGATCAAGGACGAGCTGTTCGTCGCCGAGCGCGGCAAGGGCGCCTATCTCAACAACCGCCGCCTCCGCGTCTCCGGCCGCCAGGACATGGCCGACGCGCTTGTCGGCTACGGCACGCCCTATCTCGGCCGCGGCAGCCATCCGCGCCTGCTGCGCGAGCTCGGCGCCGTGATGGCGGTGGCGGGCGGCACCCGGCGGATGGGCTCGGCGGCCCTCGATATGGCCTACGTCGCCTGCGGGCGCCTCGACGCCTACTGGGAGCGCGACCTCCAGACCTACGACTTCGCCGCGGGCGTGATCCTGGTGCGGGAGGCGGGCGGGTTCGTGAGTTCGGCGGACGGCGCGGCTGAGCCCCTGGCACCCCGCTCGGTCGCGGCCGGCAACGAGGAGCTGCACCGGGAACTGGTCGCCATCCTCAAGAAGGTCCAGGCGGCCTGAGCCGCAGGAAACTGGTCATGGTGCCGGGCTTCTGCTTTAAGCCCGCGGTTCCTCACGGAAGGCCGAACGCATGGAAGCCCGCCGCCACGTCGCGCTGAAGGAATCGATCCGCTCGATTCCCAACTACCCGAAGCCCGGCATCATCTTCCGCGATATCACCACGCTGCTGAGCGATCCCCGTGCCTTCCGGCGGGCGGTGGACGCGCTGGTCCACCCCTATGCGGGTGGCCAGATCCAGCAGGTGGCCGGCATCGAGGCGCGGGGATTCATTTTAGGGGGCGCCATCGCCCATCAGCTCTCAGCGGGCTTCGTGCCAATCCGCAAGAAGGGCAAGCTGCCGCACAAGACCGTCTCGATGGCCTACGCGCTGGAATACGGCACCGACGAGATCGAGATCCACGTCGATGCGGTGAAGCCCGGCGACAAGGTGCTGCTGGTCGACGACCTGATCGCTACCGGCGGCACGGCGACGGCGGCGGTCAATCTGCTGCAGAAGATCGGCGCCGAGATCGTCGCTGCCTGCTTCGTGATCGACCTGCCGGAGATCGGCGGCGCGCGACGCCTGCGCGACATGGGCGTGGAGGTGCGCACCCTCATGCAGTTCGAGGGTCATTGAGCCCCGGGGAAACGTTGACTTCGCCGGACCCATCCGCCATAAGCCCGCCACTCGCGACGTGGCGCCCCGCATGGGCGCCCTTCGTGTTTGCAGACAACCAGGACGCGTGAAGGTCGGGTGCAGCATTAGCTGCCCGCGAGCGCGCCTCGACCTTTGAAGGCTCTGAGCCATGAAGAGAACCTATCAGCCGAGCAAGCTCGTCCGTAAGCGCCGCCACGGTTTCCGTGCGCGCATGGCCACCGCCGGTGGCCGCAAGGTGATCGCGCGCCGCCGCGCCCACGGCCGCAAGAAGCTGTCGGCCTAAGGCCGGAGTGCCCTTCGCGGCCATGCCGCGGAGGATGGGATTGGCCGGGATCGGACCATCGATGGCGACGATCGAGCGGCTGACGAAACGACCCGACTTCCTGGCGGCGGCCGAGGGGCGCCGCTTCCATACCGAGCGGATGAGCGCCCAGGGCCGTCTCCGGACTTCCGATGGACCGCCCGGCCTGCGGCTCGGCTTCACCATCACGAAGCGGGTCGGCCACGCGACGGAGCGCAACCGCATCCGCCGCCGCCTGCGCGCCGCCGTGACCCTGGTCGCGGCCGATCTCCCGGGCGACCTCGCGAGCCTGCCGGCCGACATCGTGCTGATCGCCCGCCGCCCCGCGCTCGATGCGCCCTTCGAGGCCCTCGCCGAGGATCTGCGCCGTGCGCTCCCCGCGGTAACGCGTCCGGCCGCTCCTCGGCCTCCCGGCCAGGGCCGCGGCAAGCGATCCGGCCAATCTGGCGCTCGACCTTCCTCGACCACACCTCTCCCGCTGGATGCGGGCCAGTCCGCGCCGTCCGGCCAAGCCGACATCGGCGCGTCGTACGGGCGCGGCAGAGGTCCTCGAATCACGGGCGCGCGCGGGTCCGACGGGACCGGCGCCCGCCCTGACGTCACTCCGAACGCGTGCGGCGGTGTCCCTGATGGGCAATGACAAGACGAACATGTTCGTGGCCATCGGCCTGTCGCTGCTGGTGCTGCTCGGGTGGCAGTACTTCGTGGCCGGTCCGCGCGTGGAGCAGCAACGGCTGATCGAGGCGCAGAACAAAGCGGCGCAGCAACAGCAGCAGCCCCCGGGCGTGACCCCGGACGGCGTGCCCTCGCCGTCGCCGAAGGAGGGCGGTCCGGCAGCCCCCGTTCCCGGCACGCTCCCCACCCCCCAGGGTGGCCCGGTCTCCCGTGAGGCGGCGCTCGCCCGCTCGCCGCGCATCCGGATCGACACCCCGGCGATCTCGGGCTCGATCGCCCTGAAGGGCGGCCGCGTCGACGACGTGTCGCTCAAGAACTACCATGAGACCGTCGATCCCAAGAGCCCGGAGATCGTGCTGCTTTCGCCGGCCGGGAGCGAGACGCCCTACTATGCCGAGTTCGGCTGGGTCGGCGCCAATGCCGGGCCGCTGCCCAACAACGACACCCTCTGGACAAGCGACGGCAAGACGCTCTCCCCCGGCAGCCCCGCGACCCTGACCTGGGACAACGGCGCCGGCCTCGTCTTCAAGCGGATCATCGCAGTCGACGACAAGTACATGTTCACGATCCGCGACGAGGTCGAGAACAAGGGCTCGGGGGCGATCACGCTCTACCCGTACAGCCTCGTCTCCCGCTGGGGTAAGCCGCACACCCAGGGCTATTACGTCCTGCACGAGGGCATGATCGGCTATCTCGGCAATGACGGCCTGCAGGAATTCACCTACGACAAGCTCGCCAAGGAGGGCGCCTACGGCGGCGCCAACACCAAGGGCAAGGCCTGGACCGGCGTGAGCGGCGGTTTCGTCGGCATCACCGACAAGTACTGGGCCGCGGCCGCGATCCCCGATCAGGACACGCCCTATACCGGCGCCTTCACCGACCGGACCGACGGCACCACCAACGTCTACCAGGCGAGCGTGCGCGGCGATGCCGTGAACCTCGCGGCCGGCGCCTCGGCCACCGCGACGCAGCGGTTGTTCGCCGGTGCCAAGGAAGTCAACGTCATCAACGGCTACGAGAAGGACCTCGGCATCAAGCACTTCGATCTGATGATCGATTGGGGCTGGTTCTTCTTCATCACCAAGCCGATGTTCCGGGCGCTGGACTTCTTCTACCACCTGTTCGGCAATTTCGGCGTCTCGATCCTGGTGGTGACCTTCTGCCTGAAGCTGCTGTTCCTGCCGATCGCGAACCGGTCCTACGTCTCCATGGCCAAGATGAAGGCCGTGCAGCCGGAGATGGCCGCCATCCGCGAGCGGTACAAGGACGACCGCATGAAGCAGCAGCAGGCCACGATGGAGCTGTACAAGAAGGAGAAGATCAATCCGGTCGCCGGCTGCTGGCCGGTTCTGATCCAGATCCCGGTCTTCTTCGCGCTCTACAAGGTGCTGTTCATCACCATCGAGATGCGCCACGCGCCGTTCTTCGGCTGGATCCACGACCTCGCGGCGCCGGATCCGACGAGCATCGTGAATCTGTTCGGCCTGCTGCCCTTCCCGGCGCCTGATTTCGTGCACCTGGGCGTCTGGCCGCTGATCATGGGCGTGACCATGTTCGTGCAGATGAAGATGAACCCCGCGCCGCCGGACCCGGTCCAGGCGCAGATCTTCACCTTCATGCCGATCGTGTTCACCTTCATGCTGGGCTCGTTCCCTGCCGGCCTCGTGATCTACTGGGCCTGGAACAACACCCTGTCGGTGACGCAGCAATACATCATCATGCGCCGCAACGGCGTGAAGGTGGAGCTGTGGGACAACCTGCGGAACACGTTCCGGCGCGGTGGCACCAAGGCAGCCACCACCAAGGGCTGACGGGCGAGACGCCGTGCAAGATACTGGGACCGAGACCAACGACGACGCGGCCGACCTCACCGAGGCCGGCCGCCTTCTCTTTGCCGGCGCCGCCGACTTCTACGCGGCTGCCCAGACCCTCGACCGGCTGCCGCCCATGGAGGGTGTCGAGATCGCCTTCGCGGGGCGCTCGAATGTCGGCAAGTCGAGCCTGATCAACGCGCTCACCGGCCGCAACACCCTGGCGCGGACCTCCCACACGCCGGGGCGGACCCAGCAGCTCAACTTCTTCCGGATCGGCGAGCGCCTGTCCCTGGTCGACATGCCGGGCTACGGCTACGCCGCGGTCGAAAAGGCCAAGGTCGAGGCCTGGACCCGGCTGATCCACGCCTACCTGAAAGGTCGCTCGAACCTCGCCCGGGTGTTCATGCTGATCGACGCCCGGCACGGCTTCAAGTCGATCGACACCGACGTGCTCGACGGGCTCGACAAGGCGGCGGTGAGCTATCAGGTCGTGCTGACCAAGGGCGATTCGCTCAAGAAGGGCGAGGTCGCCAGCCGCATCGCCGGGATCGAGGCGGGGCTCGCCAAGCGCCCGGCCGCCTTTCCGCAGGTGATCCTCACGTCGAGCCGGGACGATTCCGGCGTGCCGGAGCTGCGGGCGGCGATCGCCAAGCTCCTGGTGGAGCGCGGCGCGTGAGGCTTTCGGGGATCGACCGAGCGCTTGCGGCGCTCGCTTGTCTCGCCGGCCTCCTCGGCGTCGCGCTCAGCGCCGCCGCCGCACACATCCCCGGGGCGGATTCGCTGAAGACCGCGGCCCAGTTCCTGCTGTTCCACGCCCCCGCGATCCTGGCTCTGATCGGCTTGGGTGCTGCCGGGCTGGCGCGGCCGACTCTCGCCCGTGCCGCGGCGGGGCTGCTGGTCGTCGGCCTGATCCTGTTCTGCGGCGATCTCGCGGTGCGAACGTGGCTCCAGCATCCGCTCTTCCCGATGGCCGCACCCACCGGCGGCTTCGCCCTGATGGGCGGCTGGCTCTTTGGGATGCTCTGCGCCCTGGTGCCGGGGCGACAGCGGACCTGAACGCATACCGAGCGGGTAACATCGTCGGGTCGACTCGCGTCATCTTTGCGACCGCAGCGAAGCCATCCAGGGAAGCACTCAGCTCGGCACACGTCCTGCAACACCGGCTTGCTTCGCTGCGCTCGCAAAGATGGGTGCGTCTTCGCGCCCTTCCATATCCGGGCGGTGACCTACGCAGCTCTCACCTGCAGAAAATTCACCGCCGGTCCCTGCATCTCGGAAAAGACGCCGGCCGTCAGCGCGCCACCATAGACCGCCCCGGTGTCGAGGTTCGTTCGGAACCGGCGGCGCTCCGGATAGCCGTTCCGCTGCGGCGTGTGGCCGTGGACCACGTGCCGCCCGAAATCGTGATCGCCCTCCAGGAAGGGCTCGCGGATCCAGAGCCGGTTGTGATCGTCCGGATCCGGGATCTCGGATCCCGGCCGGAAGCCGGCATGGACGTACCAATGGGATGCGTCCGCATGCAGGGTCGGCAGGGCCTCGATCCAGTCGAGGGTGTCGCGTGGCAGATCGGCGACGTCGTGCACGCCGAAGGAATCCAAGGTCGCCTCGCCGCCATTGTACAGCCAACGCTCGGCCGCCTGTGGCGTATGGAGCGCGTCGAGCAGCATCCGCTCGTGATTGCCCATCAGGCAGGCGACACGGTCTGGCTCGGCCCAGTGCAGGCGGCTGATGGTGTGCAGGGCCCCGGCGCTGTCGGGGCCCCGGTCGATATAGTCGCCGAGGAAGACGAGCCGGTGCACCCGGTCGCCGGCATGGTCGGCGATCCGCGTCAGCAACGCATCCAGGAGGGCGGCGCAGCCGTGGACGTCGCCGATGGCGTAGGTGAGGGGCCCGGTTTCCATGGCGCCATCGTCCACCGGGGCGCTCCGCTCCGCAAGGGTGTGGGTCTTCGCCCGGCGAGACAGTCTCAGCCGTTGGCGGGCCGCGCGTAGCGGCCGTCGTAGCGGCCAGACCGGATCAGCCCGAGAACCTCTGCCTCCCGGACGGCCTGCGCGCGTACGGCCTCGATGAGTGTCGGCGCGATTCGGGGCGGGAAGGTGACGACGCCGTCCGCATCGCCGACAACGACGTCGCCCGGGTTCACCGTCCAGCCGCCGATGCAGACCGGCAGGTTGCTCGCGCCGGGGCCTGCCTTGAACGGGCCGCGCGGTGTCGCAGCGCGGGCGTAGCAGGGGAAGTCGGAAGCCGCGAAGGCCCCGGTGTCCCGCACGGCCCCGTCGATGACAAAGCCTGCGATCCCCCGGCTCTCGGCGATCGCCTTCATGATATCGCCGACGAGGGCGCGGCTCAGGTCGCCGCCGCCATCAACGACGATCACGTCCCCGCGGCGGGCCGTCTCCAGCGCCTGATGGATCGCGAGATTGTCGCCCGCCCGGACCTGGACCGTGAAGGCCGTACCGATGAGCTGGCCTTCGCGATGGAACGGGCGCAGGCCACTCAGGACCGGCATGCGGTCGAGGCAATCGCTGATCGTCGCCGTCGCGACGTCCTGGAAGGCGGCGAGCAGGTCCGGGTCGACGGAGGGCGGTATAGGGTTCTGTGTGATGGCTGTCATCGGCCTGGTTCTCTCCCGGCATCCCGTCCGAATCGTGCGGACCGGTGACGCGCGCGGGATTTTGTCCGAAGAACGGTGCCGTGTCGTGGCATTCGCTCGGCGTGACGTCCGTCAGCGATCGAGACCTGGCATCGCGCCGCCGCCGCTGGTGGCGAGCTTGCGGCGAGCATCCGCTTGGCCGCTGGTCGTCCCGAAATAGCTCGCCGAGTCACCGAGTTGGACGGCGGGCTGGCAGTTCGGTGTGCAGGATAGCGACTCCCGATCGAGGCCGCGCTGGACCGTGATGGTTGAATCCCGCGACGCCTCCACCCGGATCATCGTCTCGGCAATCATCGAGCCGGCATTGTCCAACGCGATCAGGTTGGTCGAGCCGAAGCTCTTACCCGTGAGCACGAGGACGCCGTTCTTCTGTGGCGTGACCTCCGCGATGATCGGGTTCCCGACGATGACGGTCGAGGTCTTCTCCGGCAACCGGATGACCTTGGCGTTGTCGACCAGCACGGTCACCACCGGCAATGGCTCGGCCTGCCCGGCCGTCGCCGCGACGCTTGCCAGCAAGAGAAGGAGGCCGGCTCGGCCCGCATTCGACAGGGTGCGGCGCATCGGAGGTGCTCGAGTGGGGCGGTCCGTGGATGGAATCCCGCCCGGGGTCATACCGATACGTGGATTGGGTGAAGGAAGCGCTAAGCAAGTCCCAATCGACGATCCGCCCTGCGATGCTGCGACCCGTGGGGCTTTAGCGAAACCGAACCTTCACCAAGCTGACAGTGGCACGGACTGTTCATGCCACCAAAAACCGATTTAACCGATTTTCAAGGCGTAATCGGCAGTCTGTGCGAGCCGCCGATCGAGACCTGAAAATTCTTCGTCGGTCACCGTGTAAGTTTTAGTCGCACCGTTTTGATCGAAGGATCGTCCCTCATGAAGAGCCTGTTCACGCGTTTCGCTTCCGACGAGTCGGGCGCCACCGCCATCGAGTACGGCATGATCGCCGCCCTGATTGCCGTCGCCATCATCGCCGCGCTGAAGACCGTCGGCAACAACCTCGGCAACAAGTTCAACCAGATCTCCGGCAACCTGGGCTGATCGAACCCTGACGGCAACGATCTGCGGCAGGTCCGAAACGCCCCCGTCGCGACCGTGCGACGGGGGCGTTCTCGACCGGCTGCGTGGCCGTGGCGTGTGAAGACGTGTTCCGAGGGTCGGGATGTCCCGGCCCCGCGCAATCTCTCTACCCGGCGCCAGACATCAGAGGTCGGCCTGAGATGGTTTCTGCAGATGGGGCAAGCGCTCAGATGGCGGGTCTGGACCTCGCGGGCTTCGGGCTGCTCGTGCTGTTTCCGTTCCTGATGGCCTACGCCGCGGCGAGCGATCTGCTGACCATGCTGATCCCCAACCGGATCTCGCTGGCCCTGGTGGCGGGTTTCGCCCTGCTCGCGGTCACGGGGCCTATGGGCTGGACTGAGATCGGCACGCATCTCGGCGCGGGGGCGCTCGTCCTCATCGTCACCTTCACGCTGTTTGCCTGCGGTGTCATCGGCGGCGGCGATGCCAAGCTGGCGGCCGCAACCGCCTTGTGGCTCGGGTTCGATGGCCTCGGCGATTATCTCCTCGTTGCCTCGATCCTCGGCGGCGCCCTGACCCTCGCCATCTTGTTCGCACGCACGCACCCGCTGCCCCAACGGGTCGCGCGTATGCCGTTCGCCCTGCATCTGCACGACGCCAAGACCGGTATTCCCTACGGCATCGCCCTCGCCGCCGCCGCCCTCTTGGTTCTCCCCGAGACCGAAGTCTGGACTCGGGCGCTCGCCGGCTGAAACGGCCGAGCGCCGCGCGCTTTGGCTTGCATGCCCCGGGACATCGCACCGGTTCCGGTTCCCGGCACGATGTTCTAGAAGTCGCGCATGCCCCTCGCGCTGCTGCGTCGTCCCGATCCGGATCATCTCGAGGTCCAGCACGAGGGTGCGCGTTTCCGCATCGCGCTCCGGCGGCGCCCGACAGCGCGCCGCATCACTCTGCGCGTGTCGGCGGCCACCGGCGAGGTGGTGATCACTCTCCCGAGCCGCACCGCCGTGACCACCGCGCAGCGTTTCGCCGAGAGCCATGCGGGCTGGGTCGCGACACGGCTGGCCCGCCTGCCGGAGCGCGTGATCTTCGAGCCGGGGGCGAGCCTGCCGCTGCGTGGAGAGCCGCATCGCGTACGCCTGAGCGGCATGCGCGGCGGCGTGCGCATCGAACGTGACGCCGGCGAGCCGGTCATTGCGGTCGCCTGCGAGCCCGCCCATGCGGCGCGCCGGATCCGGGACTTCCTGACCCGTGAAGCCCGGCGCGATCTCCTCGAGGCGGTCGAGAGCTATGCGCCGCGCCTCGGGCAGCGGCCGATCCGCATCACCCTGCGCGACACACGCAGCCGTTGGGGATCCTGCACCGCGCGCGGGGAGCTAAACTTCTCGTGGCGCCTGATCCTGGCGCCCCCGATGGTGCTCGATTATCTCGTCGCCCACGAGATGGCCCACTTACGCGAGATGAACCACTCGCCTCGGTTCTGGGCACTCCTGGGCGAGCTCTGCCCGAACGTCGACGCCGCCGAAGCGTGGCTCAAGCGCAACGGCAGCAGCCTGCACCGCTACGGTTGAGCGCGCTCGACATCAGCCCTTGGCGCGCAGCACCCGCTCGCGGGCGACGGCGTCGGCCGGCCATGTCGGACGCGGATCGACCTCGCCGGGATCGAGCGTGCGGGGGGCCACGCTGTCGCAGATCTCGCGCTGGCGGATGATCACCGGATTGCCGAAGGCGTCGCGCCGGCGGACCAGGCCGCCATCGCGGCAATAGCCGGCGATCGCGGCCTGCCCTGTGCGGCGGCCATACGGATTCACCGCCACGGGCGGATGCTCGATCACCAGCGTGTCGCTGTGATTGAGCGAGCGCTCGATATAGGTGGTCTCGCCGACCGGCAGGCCTTGAGCCCCGGCCTGCATGAGGGTGGCCGTCAGGCAGGCGGCCGAAAGGGCGAGCAGGCGCATCACGACTTCACGATCCGGTGCTTGAGGACTGACTCGGACTTATCTAGGCCGCGCGATACCGCCCGAATAGCGCCCCCGCGCAACACAGCCCCCGGATCGCTTGACAGCGCGGGGCGGACCATGGTCCGAACGCGCCCGATTGTACGGCTCCCGCCGGTCTGCGGCCGGAGCGTTCCGAAGGGATCGGTGGTGCCGCTTCACGCGAGGCTCGTTCGTTTCCGGCGCGCGGTCCTGCGCGTCACGCTGCCGGTCATCCTTGCCCTCGTCGCGGCGGCGCTCGCCCCCGCGGGGTCCGCGAGCGCCCAGGGCATGGTCCGCAAGACCTTCGACGATTGGCAGCTCCGCTGCGAGACGCCGGCCGGCGCGAAGGCCGAGCAATGCGCCCTGGTGCAGTATCTCGCCGCCGAGGACCGGCCGAACTTGACCCTCGTGGTCATCGTCCTGAAGACTGCGGATAACCGGGGCTACCTGCTGCGGGTCGTGGCGCCTCTCGGCGTCCTCCTGCCGTCGGGGCTCGGCCTGAAGATCGACCAGACCGATATCGGCCGGGCCGGATTCGTCCGCTGCCTTACCACCGGTTGCGTGGCCGAGGTGGTGATGGATGACGGCCTGATCCGCCAGTTCAAGAGCGGCACGCAGGCCACCTTCATCGTGTTCCAGACACCCGAGGAAGGCGTCGGCATCCCGCTCTCGATGAAGGGTTTTGCGGCCGGGTTCGACAGCTTGAAATGACGATGCCGTTCGGGAGCCGTGCCATGGCGGGAGATCGGAATAGCACGGGATGCTGTCCCCGAGGCGGCCCCCGGATCATGGCCGCTGCCGGCCTGATCGCCGCCTTCATCGCCGCAGCTCCGGCCCAGGCCGAGGAGGGCAACGTGCTCTCCAACCTGTTCAAGTTCGGCGGCACCACGGTCCCGCCTTCACAGCCCGAGAGCCTCGATCCGCCTTATTGTCCGCCGGTGGATGTTGCTGACAACGCCGCCGCCTCCCGGACAATGGCCGGAGCGAACGTGCGCACGCAGTTCTCCCTCGGCCGTCTCGCACGCGAATGCACTCGGCTTCCGGATGGCTCGATCACCGTGAAAGTCGGCGTCGAGGTGAACGTCCTGCTCGGGCCGGCCGGCGCGCCGGGCCGGTTCGACGTACCGGTCACGGTCCAGATCCGGCATGAGGGCAAGGTGATCACGAGCCGGGTCGAGCGCGCCGCCGTGGTCGTCGGACCCGGCGAGGCGCAGGGTTTCGCCAGCATCGTTGCCGACGCGCTTCCGGTCCCCGCAGCGATGACCGCCGACTACGATATCGCGGTGGGCGTGGGGGTCATCGGCGGGGCGGGCGGCAAGGGTGCCGGCAAGACCGCCGTGAAGCCGCGCCGCCGGAAGCCGGCGGTCGCTGCGGCCCCGGCGGGCGGAGGCGACGACGCTGCCCAGTGACGCCGCGGCGCGCCGCGTTGATTCGCTTCCCCGGGCGACCGGTCGTGATCGCGTCTGGTCCGGTCGCGAGATTCGCTTCCGCCTTGAGCCCGCGGCCGATCCCGTCTTTGATCGCCGCCTCGTCCTCCCGGACCATCCGGCCGGCTGGATCGTGCTGAGCTACACGGACGCCGCCACGGTCGCGCCGCGCCGTCCGATCCTGCGCGTCCTGCGCGGCCCCAGCGACCTGCCTCAGGATTTCGTGTTGCCCGGGGCATGCCAGGGTGTCGGCCACTGGCTTGGGCTGATCCCACAGGATGCGCGGGAGATCCGCCTCTGCGCCGGTCCCGACTTCGTCCTGGAGCGGGTCGGCGTCCGGCGCGAGATCGATGTGCTGGCCCAGTGTCTCCTCCGGCGGCCCTGGCGTTTCGTGGGCGCGCTCTACGAACGCGTCCGTGGCTCGGAGCGGCGCTATCGCGACACCCTGCGCGGCACCTGCGCCGTGACGCCGCTCGCGCGCTTCTCCGCCTGGGCCGAGGCCCGGACCCGGCGGCCCCACGTACCACCCGCGCCCCTGCGGATCCGATGCCTCGTGCTCGCCCGGCCCGACGAGGCGGCGGCCCTGGCCTCTACCTTGGATGCGCTCGCAGCACAGTCGCACCGCCCTGAAGGCATTTGTGTCGCCTGGCAGGGTGCGCCGCCCCCGCGTTCCGATGCCCGCGCCGTCCACCGAGCCTGGGACGAGGACGGCGGCCCGGACGATCTCGCCACCGGAGCCGAGGCCCTGTGCCTCCTGCGCGCCGGCGACATCCCGGAACCCGAGGCCTTGACGCTCCTGGCCCATGCCCTTCGGCACGCGGATCTTGCCTACGGCGATTCCATTGGCCCCGACGGCCAACCGCGCCTGAAGCCGGATTGGAGCCCGGATCTCGCCCTGGCGACGGGGTATCCGGGCCGCCCGCTGCTCGTATCCCGAGAATTCCTCAGCCAAGCCCTACCGTCGTCCGTCGGTTCAATGGCGCAGATGGAATTCACGCTGGAGCGCGCCGCCGTCTCGGTGCGGGCACGGGTGGCCCATGTCGTACGGCCGGTCGCCCGCAACGCCGCCGATCCCCTCGATCCGCCGAGCCGGGTGGAGGCCCTTTCGGCGCGGTTCAGGGGTCCAGGCGCACCGGCCGCGGTATTGTGCGACGGCGCCGTACGTCTCGACTGGCCCCTGCCGGATCCGCCCCCGGCGGTCAGCGTCGTGATCCCATCGCGCGACCGGCTCGATCTGATCACCCGCGTCTGCCGCGGCGTCCTGCACGAGACCGCCTACGCGCCGCTCGAGCTGATCATCGTCGACAACGGCTCGACCGACCCCGCGGTGCTCGCTCACTACGAGACCCTGCGCCGGGATCCGCGCGTGCGCATCCACATCGACCCGCAGCCCTTCAACTTCGCCGCCATGGTCAATGCCGGCGTCGCCGTGGCGACGGGCTCTGTGGTCGTGCTCCTCAACAACGACGTTGCGGTGCTGGAGCCCGGCTGGCTGGCCGCGATGGTCCGGCAGGCCTGCCGGCCCGAGGTCGGCGCCGTGGGCGCGAAGCTCCTCTACGGCGATGGCGCCCTGCAGCATGCCGGCGTCGTGGTTGGCCTCGGTGGCCGTGCGGGCCACATCCTGCGGCGCCGCCCCGGGGACACGCCCGGTCATCTTGGGCGCCTGCGCGTAGCGCACGAGATCTCGGCGGTGACGGCCGCCTGCCTTGCCGTATCGCGCGAGAAATATCTGGCGGTGGGCGGCTTCGACGCCGACGCTTTCCCAATCGACTTCAACGACGTCGATTTCTGCCTGCGGCTCGGCACAGCCGGCTGGAAGACGGTCTGGACACCGGACGCGACCCTCGCCCACCTGGAATCGGTGAGCCGGGGGCCCTCGATCGGTGCACAGCGCGTCCGGTTCGAGCGGGAGGCGGCGCGGTTCTCCGACCGCTGGCGTGGGGCGATCCGCCACGATCCGTTCTACCATCCGTCCCTGTCACTCACGACCTTCGGCGAGGATCTGGAATGAGTCCGCGCCAGTCCCCGTATGGGCTGGCCGATGCGGTGCGCCGGATCCTGGGCCATCCCGGGGAGGTCCGCGCGATCCTCTGGGCGCGCCTGACGGGCAAGCGCCTGCGCGCTCGGCAGAAGCTCGCGGCCCTCATGGGCATCGATCACCGTTTGACCCTCCCGGCGCAGATCCTCGAACGCTTCCCGCCGGACCAGATGGGTTTGGGCGACGACATCCGCATGGTCGGCGACGGCGTGCTCGTGGCCGGCGCCCCGGCCCGGATCGCCGCCATCTTCGATGCCGAGCCCAATCTCCAGGCGCTCTACGGCGACGCGCTCGTGCAGGACCGGCCGGGCGACCCGGTCTGGCCGCTCCTGCCGCCGGTCTTCGACGCCGACCGGCTGGCAGCCCTCGACTATCTCGGGCCGGTTCTGGCCTATCGGGGCAGCGCCCTCGCTCCGGCTTGTGATCCGCTCAGCCCGGCGGATGCCGCGTTTCGGATCGCCGAGCGGCACGGTCCCCGGGCCATTGGCCATCTACCGGAAATCCTGTCGATCCGACGCGGGGGGCCATCAGGTGCCACACCGCCGGCAGGCGAGGGGGGGCGGATCCATCATCGGGTGGTGGAAGCGCATCTCGGCCGAACCGGCCGTGCCGGAGCCCGCATCGTCGTCGCGCCGGATAGCCTGCTGCGCGTTGAGGCGTTGCTCCCCGATCCGCGGCCGCTCGCCAGCCTGATCGTCCCGACCCGCGACCGCCTCGACCTGCTCCGCCCCTGCCTCGACAGCCTGCGGAGCTGCACCGACTGGCCGAATCTCGAGGTGCTGGTCTGCGATAACGACAGCCGCGAGCCCGAGACCCTTGCCTATCTCCGCGCCTTGGAAGGGGAGGGGAGGGGACACGTCGTGCCCTGTCCCGGGCCGTTCAACTTCGCCGCCATGAACAACGCCGCCGCCGCCCGCGCCCGGGGCCGGCTGCTGGTCTTCGTCAACAACGACGTCGAAGCTTTCCGGCCCGACTGGCTGATGCTGATGGCCCGCGAAGCCCTGCGCCCGGGTGTCGGCGCCGTCGGCGCCAAGCTCCTCGACGGTGAAGGCCGAATCCAGCACGGCGGCATCGTGCTGGGTACCGGCGGTCTGGTCACCCATGGGCATCGCCACTTCCCGGGAGACGCCGCGGGCTACGGCGCGGCGCTCCGCGCAACGCATGCGGTCTCGGCGGTGACGGCCGCCTGCCTGATGGTCGAGGCGGAGAAATTCCGGACCGTGGGCGGTTTCGACGCCGAGGCCTTTCCGGTCGACTTCAACGACGTCGATCTCTGCCTGCGCCTCAACGCGGCCGGCTACCGCACGCTGCTGGTGCCGGCGGCCGTACTGCACCACCGCGAGGCGGCGAGCCGCCGCTGGACCCCGGAGGCCCGTACCCGCCACGCGCGCGAAGTCGCCGCCCTGAAAGAGCGATGGGGGCCGCTGCTGGCGCAGGACCCCCATTATCACCCGGGTTTCGACCCGGACCTCTCGACCCACGCACGGCTGCGCCCGGGATTCCCGGAGGCAGGCCCGGTGCGCCTGCGCCGCCCGCCGGCCTGAGATCCTTACTGAACGAGCCGGGGCCCGCCGCCCTGCACCTTCTCGTTCTCCGACATGATCCCGAGCCGCTTGGCGACTTCCGTATAGGCCTCGATCAGCCCGCCGAGATCCTTGCGGAACCGGTCCTTGTCGAGCTTGTCGGAGGACTTGATGTCCCAGAGCCGGCACGAATCCGGGGAGATCTCGTCGGCCACCACGATGCGCATCATGTCGCCTTCCCAGAGGCGGCCGGTCTCCATCTTGAAGTCGACGAGCCGGATGCCGACGCCGAGGAAGAGACCCGACAGGAAGTCGTTGACGCGGATCGCCAGCGCCATGATGTCGTCGATCTCCTGGGGCGTCGCCCAGCCGAAGGCCGTGATGTGCTCCTCGGAGACCATCGGATCGTTCAGCGCGTCGTTCTTGTAGTAGAACTCGATGATCGAGCGCGGCAGCTGGGTGCCTTCCTCCAGGCCCAGCCGCGTGGCGAGCGAGCCAGCCGCCACGTTGCGCACCACCACCTCGAGCGGGATGATCTCGACCTCGCGGATCAGCTGCTCGCGCATGTTGAGCCGGCGGATGAAGTGCGTCGGCACGCCGATATCGTTGAGGTGCTGGAAAACGAACTCGGAGATCCGGTTGTTCAGCACGCCCTTGCCGTCGATGACCTCGTGCTTCTTCGCGTTGAAGGCCGTCGCGTCATCCTTGAAGTGCTGGATGAGCGTGCCGGGCTCGGGCCCCTCGTAGAGGACCTTCGCCTTGCCCTCGTAGATGCGACGGCGGCGGTTCATAGGCGTGTACCGTGGTTTGAGGAAGTCCATGGGCCGAGGCTCCTGATGCGCGACGATGGGGAGGATCCGCGGCGCGGCGACCGGACGCGAGGTCGGGCAGCCGGACGGCCTCTGCCCGAGGGCCCCGGCGACCGGCCGCCAAACTAGCCGAACCGGGCTGCCAGCACAACGCGTTAGCCCGCGGGGCGGGATTGCGGAGGGCGCCCCGCACGTGCCCCGGATGCCATCACGCCGTCGTCTTGGACGGGTATCGGCAGAGATCCGCGATGCGGCAGCGCGGGCATTCGGGCTTGCGCGCCTTGCAGGTGTAGCGGCCGTGCAGGATCAGCCAGTGATGGGCGTGCAGGCGGTAGGCGTCCGGCACGATCGCCTCCAGGCCGGCCTGCACCTTGTCGGTCGTCGTGCCGACGAAGAGCGGGATCCGGTTCGAGACCCGGAAGATATGGGTGTCGACCGCGATCCGCGGAACCCCGAAGGCAATGTTCAGGACGACGCTCGCGGTCTTGGCGCCGACGCCGGGCAGCACCTGGAGCGCCTCCAGGCTCGCCGGTACTGCCCCGCCATGCTGCTCGACCAGGATGCGCGAGAGCGCGACGACGTTCTTCGCCTTGGTGTTGAACAGCCCGATCGTCCGGACGAAGTCGCGGACGCGCTCCTCGCCGAGGGCCAGCATCTTCTCCGGCGTATCGGCCACCGCGAAGAGCGGACCGGTGGCGAGGTTGACGCTCCGGTCGGTCGCTTGGGCCGAGAGCACAACGGCGACCAGCAGCGTGAATGGGTTGACGTAATGCAGCTCGCCTTTCGGCTCGGGTTCGGCCGCGTGGAAGCGGCGGAAGATCTCGACGAGGGTCTCCGGATCGACAGCCTCGGGCACCGTATCGACCTGCGCGGTGACGGCGGGCCGGATCGGGCCGGCGAGCCGACCGGAGGCGGCAGCCTTGCTCCGCTTCGCCACCCCGCGAGCGGCGCGATCCGTCACGGGACTCGGTGTCTTTCTGGCGGGCATGGGCGCGTTATATGGATCGCATGGCGAGCGGCAATCCTTCCGTCCACCCCTATGGCCTCGATCCCGATTCGATGGATCGGCCCGTCTTCGCGGCGACCATCCGGCCGCACCAGTCACTGAGCCGGCTCGGGTTCCGCGTGGTGATGACCGGCTGCTGTGCGGTCTCGCTCACCGTATCGGTCTGGGCGTGGCGGATGGGGTTCTGGCCGGTGGCCGGCTTCTTCGGCCTCGACATGCTGGCGATCTATGCGGCGCTGAAGGTGAGCGTCCGGCGCGGCCGCTCCTTCGAGGAGGTGATGATCTCGCAGATCGAGATCCTGCTCGCCCGGGTCAGCCACCGGGGGGAGCGGCGCGAGTGGCGGTTCAACCCGCTCTGGACCAAGATCGAGACGGTGGAGGACGACGAGTACGGGCTCCAGCGCCTGACTCTGGTGTCCCGCCGGCAGCAGGCGCTCGTCGCCCGGGATGCCGGCCCCGACGAGCGCGCCCGTGTGGCTCAGGGCTTAAGCGCGGCGCTGGCGCAGGTGAAGAAGGGCTACTGAACCCCCTCGATCAGCTGCATGGCGCCGGTGGCCTACGGAGGCTCGCAAGGCGCGCGCGACGGCCGGATCAAAAAAATCGCCCACCCTGGAACAAAGCCGTTGACGGGTCGGATTGGGGGATCTATACCCCGGTTCATCGGCGCCGGCCGCGAGAGTGGACCGGGCGCTGAGGCATCTTCTGACAAGCAGCGGGATTGGCCGGCTGGGTAGCCGGGCGGTCTTCTGTTTGTCTGTTGAGGCCGGCTCCGCGGATGGTTCGCTTCGGCGGCTTCGAGGCGGGGTTGACAGGGGGATCGGCGGGCTTTAGACGCCCTCCACCGCTGAGGCGGACCACCGAACGGTCGGTCCGGTATCACGGTTCCTCCAGTCGAGCAAGGGTCGGTTCGGGCGCAAGCC
>NZ_FNHS01000023.1 GCF_900103445.1 Methylobacterium phyllostachyos
CCCGCGCAAGTCTCAGCCGATCGAACAGCACTTCATGTTCACGGATCAGGGCATCGACTGCGCCGACCGCAACAAGAACACTCTGACTAGCTCGTCGTCCGGCTGGAACCTCAATGGCGCGATCATCGACAGCAAGGGCAACATCACGACGCCCGGCAACATGACGGCCGGTCAAGGGACCGGTGATCAGGTTGATCTACAGGGCCACACCCACGGCACCGGCCCGGCGCCCACGGCAGGGACCTAGGCCGTGACGTTCTCGCGCAAATACATTGACGTTTCGATCTCGCTTTCGAACGGTGAATTTCAGGGCGGCGGCAACACCGCGAAGTTGAGTGGCTTGCGCGTTCTCTGTGGAATTGAGAATGCCGGCTCGCCCGACATGGGCAAGGCGACCGTCAGCATCTACGGCCTGCCGCTGACCTTGCTGAACCAGTTGACGCAGATGCCGTACAACTCGGATGCCATCGGCCAGAACACCATCACGATTATGCCCCGCGAAAAGGGTGGTCAGAGCGGCATCGGCTTCAAAGGCACAATCATCCGTTCCTTCGCCGACATCGAGCAGCCGCTGGGCGCGCTACGGGTCGACGCACTGGCTGGCGTCTACGAGGCCGTTGCCGAGGCGAAGCCGACCAGCCGCGCGGGGTCGACCGACGTTGCGCAGCTCATGGGCCAACTCGCCAACATGGCCGGGCTGACGCTGGAGAACAACGACGTTCAATGCAAGGTCATGAACCCGTATCTGCCGAGTTCGGCGCGTCAGCAGATCAAGTCCTTGGCTCGAATGGCCGGGATCAATTGGTACATCGAGAACGGCACGCTCGCGATCTGGCCTAAGAATGGCTCGCGGCAAGGCGCCTCCACTCAGATCAGCCCGCAAACCGGCATGCGAGGCTACCCACGGTTCACGGCCAGCGGCATCGAGGTGACGACGCTTTACAACGCATCGTTCAAGTACGGTGGAAGCGTCGAAGTACAGAGCGACCTCAAGCCGGCCTGCGGCATTTGGTATATTACCAACTCCTACCATGAGCTTGAGAGCGAGACGCCAAGAGGGAAGTGGTTCACGACACTTTCTTGCTCAAAGCTGAAGATTTAAGGACACGCAGATGCCTACGGTTGTGGACGCTTTGATCGTGACCTTGGGCTTGGACCCCAAGGAATTTACGAAGGGCCAGCGCGAGGCGGCCAAGGCGGCGATCCAGGGTCAGAAGGACATAGAGAAGGCCGCGCTCGCTCAGGAGAAAGCGGCGGTCCGGGCGGCGCGCGAGACCGAGAAGGCGGCCAAGCAAGAGGCCAAGGCCCATCGAGACGCACTCAAGCAAATCGAAAAGGACGAGAGGGCGGCAGCTAAGGAGGCTGAGCGGCACGCCAAGGAAGTCGCCCGCGCGCACGACCAGGCGGCGGACTCGCTAAACCGGCTCGGCCGAAACGCCCTAAAACTGTTCGCCATCTTCACCGGGGGCCGCGCGGTCGGCCAGTTCGTAACCGATATCGGCAAGGCCGACGCCGCTATGGGCCGGATGGCTGACCGTCTCGGGATCGCACCCGAACGGATCGCGGCCTTCGACAACGCTGTGAAGCGGGCGGGCGGCACGGCGGGTGAAGGGTCCGCCTCGTTCCAGCAGCTCTCAGATACCCTCAACGAGCTGCGCACTTCGGGCAATGCGTCGGCCCTCGTGCCGTTCGCCCGGTTGCAGGGTATCAGCGGCCAGCAGATCCGGCTCAACGGCAAGCTGGAGGAGTCGTTCGGCGACCTTGCAGAGGCGGCCAAGGGCACGGCCGAGAAGGCGGGGGCCTCTACGGCGAGCTTCCTCCTCAAGCAGGCCGGCTACAGCGAAGCCACCATTAACCTGCTGCTGAAGGGCAGGAAGGCCGTCGAGGAGGCCCTGTCACGGTCGCAGAAGGCCGGGCTCGTGTCCAAGGCTGACTCCGATGCGGCACGCGCCTTGGGCGAGCAGTACGAGGATCTGTCCGACCGGGTGACGGACTTCGGGCGGAAGATCAGCACGGCTCTCACGCCGGTCATTACGGATTTGATGAAGCGCTTCGCCGACTGGCTGGACCTGAACAAGGACTGGCTCAAGGACGACATCGTGGGCGAGGTGACGAAGTTCGCGACCGAGTTGCGCAAGATCCCGTGGGACGATGTCGGCAAGGGCATCAAGGCCTTCATCCAGGGCGCCAACAGCGCCGCGCAGGCGGTCGGCGGCTGGACCCGCGTCGCGGAGATCTTCTTCGGCCTATGGGCAGCCAGCAAGGTCGCCAAGGTACTCGTTGGTATCGCGGCGATCCGGAACGCGCTCGTCATCGGGGACACGTCGCTATTGGCCGCTATGGCCCGCGTGGGCTTGCCAGTGGCGATCGGCGCCGCCGCGATGGGGCATGGGTTCCAGACGCCTGAGGAGGCCTCCAAGGATCCGGACCAGGCGGTACTTCAAAAGGAGGGCATCGACCGCCGCGAGCGGTTCCGGGGCGCCGTCCGACGCGGTTGGAATGGCGTCAAGCGGTTCTTTGGGGGCGGCGAGGCCGAGGCTGATGAGGGTCGCGGCGGCATCCGCACGCGAGCCAATCGCGCCGGCCGGCGCCGTAACGCTGCGATTGATGACGCCGTTGCCAGCGGGGGCGTCGGTGTCGGACGGGGCGCCACGTCTGCAGAAGGACGCGAGAACGTCAAATCGTGGCTCGACTTCTTCCAGCGCGATAAAGACAAGGGTGGCATGGGTCTCCCACTGGGCAAGGCCGAGGCGATGGTCGCTATGATGCAGGGTGAGAGCGGTCCAAATCTTAATCCGCGATCCTACAACCCGAATGACAACGGCGGCCCGAGCGGTGGCACCGCACAGTGGCACGACCGTTTCGGCCGTCGCGAGCGGTTCTCCGGCCTCAAGGCTTTAGCCGACAAAATGGGCAAGCCGTGGACGGATCGAGAGGTGCAACAGGCTTATTGGAAACAGGAGGCCGAGACTTCGCACAAGGCTGTTTTCCAGCGGATCGAACGTGCAACGAGTGACGAACGAGCCCTTGGGGAAGGCGTAGCTGGTTTTGAGGTGCCGGGTGATCCTGCGGGTGAAATCCGAAAGCGGCTCGCCAATCTCCGACGCTTACAGCAAGAGCGAAAGCAGCGTGACCAGGATGTATCTACCATCCAAGCCGGCCCGCGCCGTCCCGAGATTCTAGCCGACCCCTCAGATGAACGCCGGAAGCCGATGGCGTCTCTGATGTACGGCGACACTCCTCCCGCTGCCCGCATCGGTGCTGCGGCTGTTGTGGCTCAGTCTAGCTCAGCGCAGAGAGATCGGTTGGCCTCAATCAGCAACGACAACCGGAACACCAGCACCTCAACGGCCGAGTCCCATTTTCATGGCGATATGATTTTCCAGAACGCCGGAGACAGCCGTGAGATTGCCAGCAATTTGAGAGATCGTCTGAAGGAAAGGCAGTTCGTACAGGCGGCGAACTACGGCCAAGGCTAGTCGTCACCGCGCATCGAGTTTTGCGTGCATCTGTGCCAACGATATTGCGCCGTGCTTTGACTCTTAAGGCCGTAGCAGAAGCCGCGCTCGACTAACCGACCAGCAATAAAATCACGCTTCTGACACGCTATCTTCGTCTCAAAACCCTCTGGGTCGGTGCTCCCCTGGCAGGCGCCATTAGCCTCGCCCCATGATCGTTGCAGATTTGGGGTGGAGGGCGATACGGCGGCCTGCGCCATCGTGGCGGTTGTGAAGATCACGACGGCGAGGGCGTAGCGCATTCTACCAAAATGGGCGCAGGAAGCGCGGCTGTCGAGATGCATCATGGATCGCCCTTACGCCGCCGTTGGGTGGGTGTCTCGGTTCGTAGGCCCGCGCCTAGTCCTGATCCGATTCCGGAAACGTCAGGGTCGTCGGACCCCCGACAGCCTTGAACTTCACCGTGTAGGTGTAGATCAGGCCGTTGATTTTTTTCGTCAGGTACGATTGGGCGTAGTTCGCATCGGAGGGTCGAAAATCTGTACCTGCCTCCCGCTTGATGTCGACGATCGCGGCCTCGACGACCTCCTCCACGATGTCGCCGCAGATCCCCAGCGCCGCCTTGCTTAAGATGTCGGCGCTGTCGCCCGATGGAAGAAACTGCTTGAGGTTCGTGTCTAGGCACCCCTTGAGCTGACGAAGCTTGCTGTCGGCCAGCGTGTCCGCTCTTGCGGTAACACCCGTACAGACGGGCAGGGCAGCGGCGAGGGCAAAGAAGGCGTAGCGCATCAGGTGTTCCCTGGCCCGTCCCGAGCAATGCGAGTCTGAACTTTCGCAAGAGCAGCTAGGATCCGATCTTCTCCTAGAGGGAGATCGCCGCGGATCTGGTCGACGCCGCTCGCCAGCCGGGCGCTGTCGTCGCGCATCCGGTTCCAGTGCTTCTCTAGGCGCATAAGCATTTCGCAGGCGAGGCCTTCGGCTTGCTGCTCTCGCCTCACCATCTCGGCCACCTCGGCACGCATGCTGACGATCTCTCGGAGGAGAGAGCCGGCATCGGGTGCGGGTGCGTCGGCGACCATGGGGTATCCAATACCCGTGCGGGCTTCCGGTTCAAAGGCTGGCGCGGATGGTTGCCCAAGCGGCATCGCGGCGCCTCTGTCACAACCCTTCGTTAACCAGCCTTGACCACCGACGTGCAACCTTTACGTGGGATTGTACGGAACGGCGCGCGACACGGTGAAAGCTCGCAAGGGCTGAGATCTGCCGGCCGTAGGACGATGGACGCTTTACCGCCCCATCGGTTCGCAATGTGGGGTTACCTGGCAGGCCCCACCGCGCTGGGCTTGGCGGGCGGCTTACGGGCCGCCCGTCACAGCCGCCGATCCGCTCTCCGCAGAACCAACGGGCTGTTGAGGTAGCGCAGCATCGGCTTCGCATTGATCCGGTAGAATGCCGTCAGCCACATGTCGCAGCGCGTGCCCGACAGCTTCACGACGGCTCTGAAAGTCCGGTTCGTCCGCGCGAACGTGTAGATGGTTCCTATCGACATCGAAGGCGGATCTTCGGCAACCAGGGTGCCGTGAGCCAGGATCTCCGGCGTCCACGTCAGATCGAAATAGTCGATGTCCGCATGCCGTGCCCTGATCTTCACCAGCGACTCTCGTGACAGGTAGACGTTGTGCAGCCTCGCGCCGAGGTGCGCGCGCCCTTCCTCCGGCATCTGACCGACGACGACCGAAGCGTCCGGCGGCGACATGAGCAGGGCGTGGATTTGGTAGGCTTCTGCTGGCACCCCTATGATTGATCAGGGCGCGTGGAGCGAGTCAATTGCACTCAGGTTGCCCGGCTCTGTGAGCGCCGCTACAGCCTCCCCGATGTCCGACAAGCTCAACGCCCTCCTCGAACGTCGGAAGGCGCACCAGCGCACGCTCATCATCGCGATGGCCGAGCATGATGGACTGCCGGCCGGGAGTGCTCTGCGCCAGGTCGCCGAGTTGGAGAACGTCATCGCGGCCGTTGAGGCGGTGGTGGGTGAAGAGGCCGAACGGGCGCGGCGTCAGTGATCCCGAAGGAATGCACATAACTATGCGGATCTCCGCCTCAATCGCCGCGCGCCTGCTAAGCTACCAACTCCATCTTACCCGTTGAGCCAGGTTACGTATCGGCCCGGCCTGGGCGTCATTGAGCGTTCCTCCAACCTCATGGTCAGAGTGGCGCGGCTTCGACTTAGAAACCTAGGCATAGGCCGAAGCCTTACACCTCCCCCCAGATCTGGCGTACCCGAGCCACTGTAGGCCGTGCAGCCATTCGTTCGAAATGTGCCGCGAGGTTTGGAGGGAGCGGGATGTCTTGCTGCGGCGCCCAGCGCTCTGCGTAAAACAGCGCGGTATCGCCGATCGTGAAGGCATCGCCTGCCACGTAGGCGCGGTCTGCCATCTGCCGATCGAGGATCGTCAGAGCCTGATCGATGATCTCGCGGCCCTGCTCCTTCACCGAGCCTTGGCCGAGCTTGAGCGTCTGGTGCAGCATGTCCTGCGGCTCGTAGTTCTCCGTCTTGAAGATCCGACCGAACCCTTGCAGGTGCAGGGTGCCGATCGCGTAGTCCATGATCTCGAAGCCCCACCGCTCGGCTTCAGGATCTGCCGGGATCAGCCTCTTGTCTGGGTTTGTGCGGGCGAGCCACGTGGCGATGGCGCCGTACTCGGTCATGACCGTCCCATTATCTCCCACGAGGGTCGGCACCTTGCCCTTGGGATTGATCGACTTGAACGGCTCCTGCTGCGTAGCGCCGCCGGCTACGTCCATCTTCACGCTTTCGTAGGGCCTGCCGATCTCCTCCAGCAGGATGTGAATGCCGATCGCACAAGTATGCGGTCCCCAGTAGAACTTCATCGACTGTCTCCAACCTCGAAGGGCGGTAGTGCGCGGAAGCTCGAAATGGCCCGTCGCGCCTGAGCGGAAGTATGCGCCCTATTTTGAGGGCTCGGCGGAATTGGTGCCCGATGGTGACGCCGTGCGGTTCGGCAATGGGGCTTGAGGATCGTGCGCGGAGTCACCGGTCGGGTTCGCAGCCGGAACCGGCCGATCCTTGTTTTCTGCGGTCGAGTGGCCGCCGGGGTTCGGCGCATCCTTGGCGGCCGACTCCTCCCGAGGCACCGGCGCTTGGCTCCAGCCATCCTGCGCGCTGCGATCCTTGTCGCCCATCGCGTCGACCCCCTTGATCTCACCGGGCTTGGTCTGAGCCTGCACGGGTGCGGCAAGCGCTACAGAGGCAAGCAGGGCGACGGCCATGCTCAGGGAGAGAGAAACACGGACCATCGACTGTCTCGGTGGGCGGTAGGGGGATCCACGAGAAACCAGCTTCGCCATCGGCATGTTCCAGCTTCATGGAACACCCTTCCACAGCCAGATCGCTCAGCCGACACTCAAAACTCGAGAAGGCGCTGAGGTGGCGAGTGGCTGAGCCGATGTCGGGCTTTCCGCTCTCAACGGAGCGCTTCGTCAGCACGGCAGCGGGAAAGAGGCCGATGCCCGGGAACAGCACAACGTACGGATGGATATCCCTGCAGGTTTGACCTGCGGGAGAACGGGTTCGATGAAAGCGCTGACATGGCAGAGCCGAGGCAAGATCACCTGCGAGACCGTTCCTGATCCGAAGATTGAGCACGGGCGCGACGTCATCATCAAGGTCACTGCCTGCGCGATCTGCGGCTCCGATCTCCACCTCATGGGTGGGTTCATGCCGACCATGGAGTGCGGCGACGTCCTCGGTCACGAGACCATGGGCGAGGTCATCGAGGTCGGGCGGGACAACCAGAAGCTCAAGGTCGGCGATCGCATCGTGGTGCCGTTCACGATCTGCTGCGGCGAATGCCGGCAGTGCAAGTGGGGCAACTGGAGCTGCTGCGAGCGCACCAACCCGAACGGCAAGATGCAGGCGGAGACCTACGGCTACCCGCTCGCGGGTCTATTCGGCTTCTCGCACATCACCGGTGGTTTTGCCGGCGGCCAAGCCGAGTACCTGCGCGTGCCCTACGCCGACGTCGGTCCCATCGTCGTGCCAGAGGGCCTCACCGACGAACAGGTGCTGTTCCTCAGCGACATCTTTCCGACCGCCTACCAAGCGGCCGAGCACTGTGACATTGGCCCGGAGGACACGGTCGCGATCTGGGGTTGCGGCCCGGTCGGCGTGCTCGCCGTGAAGTGCTGCTACCTGCTCGGGGCCAAACGCGTCATCGCCATCGACAGCGTGCCCGAGCGCTTGGCGCTGGCCCGGGAGGCTGGTGCGGAAACGATCGACCTCTCCCACCAGAACGTACAGGACACGCTGATGGAGATGACCCATGGCCTCGGGCCAGACTCGGTCATCGAGGCGGTCGGGATGGAGTCCCACGGGGCGGACACCACGCTTCAGAAGGTGTCCTCCGCCATCATGGAGCACACCGTCAGCCTGGAGCGGCCGTTCGCGCTGAACCAAGCGATCCTGGCCTGTCGCCCCGGCGGCAACGTCTCAATGCCGGGCGTATTCGCCGGGCCGGTCGGACCGGTGGCTCTCGGCGTTCTGATGAACAAGGGACTGACCCTGAAGACAGGCCAGACGCACATGGTCCGGTACATGAAGCCGCTGATGGAGCGTATCCAGAAGGGTGAGATTGACCCGTCCTTCATCATCAGCCACCGGTCCACGAACTTGGAGGACGGCCCAGCGCTGTACGACATGTTCCGAGACAAGACCGACAACTGCACCAAGGTCGTGTTCAAGCCACACGGTTGATATTGAGCCCGAGCCGCCCCTTGTAATCAGGAGAGGGGCGGCTACCGAGCTACCGCGCGTGCCGACGTCGAGGGTTTTAGGCGAGCATAGATAAAAGGTCGCTGATCCTGCTGTTCCCGGCGAAGCGGGCAAACAGGGCGAGGCTGACGTCCACCATGCGCTTGGTTTTCGAGACCACGATGGAGCGGCGTCGGAAGCGGGCCAGCCAATGCCGCTGCCGGGCGTTGTCCCGCTCAATGCCGTGGGTCTCGTCCTTGCCGGTATAGTGCTGCCCGAGCGGCAGGAGCACGGTGTAGGCAGCGTAATCGTCGGTGCAGTAGAGCCGGGTGCGCCAGCATGTGAGACGCGCGATCAGGCGCTCGCACGTGGCCTTGTCACGACCGCCGCACTCCCAGTCCACCAACTGCCCTGAAGCACGATCCCAAGCCTTCCAGATCCAGAGCGGCTCGGACTTTTTTTCAGGTAGTGCCACATCTCATCAAGCTCGATCACCACAGCCCGGCCTTCCGGCTCGGGCTTCTGCGCGTAGGCGGCGGCGAACTGCTCCAGCCAGGCCTGGATCGTGGGTGTCGAGACACCCAGCAGCTTGGCGGTGCGGTTCATCGACAAGCCGCTGACATACAGCAGGACCGCGGTGGCTTTCATCGCCAGCGGCTTGCCGCGAGCGGGCGTGTCGGTGAAGTTCAGCCCACAGGCCTTGCACCGATACCGCTGCTTGGAGCGCATCAGCCCGTTCTTGACCTGCTCCTCACTCCCACAGCGCTTGCACCGCAGCCCCATAACCCACCTCCTGCCAAATTCGCTCGGCGAGGAAGGTGGGTCATCTATGCAGTCCTAAAACCCTCCCGACGTCAGCCTCTCTGCGCACGACGTCAGCCCGAATTGGGCGCACAGGGCAAGGCACAAGCCCTGATCGCAAAAGCTGCCAGAGAAGGCACCCCGAGCGTCCCTGTCAGCCGCTGATAAGGAGTAACGGGGGAGTAATGGGGTCAGGGGTCAGCCGCTGATCGAGAACGGCGTTGCCCGAACCGTTGTGACGCTCTGGCTTATGCGGCGACGGCGTCGCAGCGGAAACGTTGCGAGGGATCCGCCAGTGCCCGTTCCATCTCCTGCCGAAAACCCTCGGCTCCATCGTGCCAGCCGGCCGGGTCAGCCTCGTACAACGCCATGACCTCGTGAAAGCGCTTGTGTGCGCATCCAAACGCGGTGTCGTGCATGTCGTGCTTGTCGAAGAACACCCCGATGCTGCAGGCATGCGGATCCTTCGATGCATCCTTCCAAGCCACCGGTAGGGGCTGACCCATCAGGGTCCGACACGCCTCCACCACGCGCAGGTGGCCTGCATAGGCGCCCAGCATCGACGTCGGCGTCCGGTCCATCTCCATGCCCACCGTCGGCCGTGCCGCTATCCATGATGCGACGGACGCTCCAGGCATCGGCCGTGCGATCCCGTAGCCTTGCCCGAGATCGACCCCGAGCACGCGCAAGGCGTCGCGGATCTCAGCCGTCTCCACGCCCTCGACGATAAGCCGCTTGCCGATGCTGTGAGCTAGGCTTTGTAGACTGAGCACGAAGTGTAGGTCCCGGGGCTGCTGTCGGAGCCCTCGCGCAAACGACTGGTCGAGCTTCATGATGTCGACGGGCAGGTCGCGTAGATTAATCAGGGACGAGTAGGCGCTGCCGATATCGTCGAGTGCGATGCGGATGCCGAGCGCACGGATGGCCTGCAGGCGCTCTGACATTCGAGCATAATCCGGGGTTGCGTGGCCTTCCAACAGCTCCAGCACCACTGCGCCGTGCGGACTGAAGGCGTGCTGATCGAGTACGTCGCGCAGAAGATCGACGAACCCATCCGCGAGCACCAGCGGCACCTCGACGTTGACGCTGACGTAGGGACCTGGACCATCACCCGCCAAGCTCTGCCGCAGCGAGACCGCTTGCCCGAGCATCGTGCGAAACAGTTCGGTGACGGCGTCCTGTGGCAGGCTGGACAGGAAGTCCGCCGGCGGAAGGAGCTGGTTGCCGCGCATGAGCCGCGCGAGCGCCTCGTAGCCGACGATTTCGCCTGTGCGCAGATCTTCGATCGGCTGAAAGGCAGCCTGAACGTTAGCATTCAACTGGTTTGGCTTGAGATCACTCCGGTTAAGTGGCTTGCAGACCCGACGTGGGCGCTTGATCATCAACTTTCCTAGTTGAAGGCGAGCTAACCGGGATTGAGTACGACCCAGAATTGCAGTCTGATCCAAGTTAGATTTATCAGTCGTTAACGGCTGCGACAAAGCAGCACATATTTATTAGGCCTGCTCGACCTGCCGAACGCCGACAGAGCTTTTTCCGCATAGCTCGGACCGCTGTTTTCTGGCCTCGGTCGCTAGACCTGAAATGATCAATGGCCGGGCAAAGGGGCTGCTGCGAAGGCTGCGGGCGGCCGCACGGGCGGATGGTCTACCACCTCGGCGACGGTCGCTGGTGGGATGCGGATGCCGGTCGGTGGGGCGACGGCTGGGGCCGTCGGATCCGGATCGTGGCAGAGGCCGACATCCTCAGGCGGGTGCGCCGGACCCGGGTGGTTCTGGCCGCCGCCCATCGAGACCACGACACCTCGAACAACGCGGACGCCAACCTCGCGGCCTTCTGCCAGCGGTGCCACATGATCCACGACCGGCCGGAGCACCAGCGGCGTCGGTGGCGCACCCTGTTCCGGCGGAAGGCGCTCGGCGACCTGTTCGGCGGGCCCTACGCGTAGAGCGTCTCCAACCGCCTACTGACCGCCGTGGCGGCAGAGTAAACGAACGGTTCACCAACTCAGCGCAATTGCTCGGATCGCCTTGATCCCACCGCGATGTGACGACGTTCTACCGGCACACCCACCGGAGATACGCAGCCATGCTGATCCTCAATCCGCTCACCGGACAGATGGTCGAAGTGCGTGTTCCCCGACCGGGACCGAGGACCGCCTGATCAACAGCCGCCCTTCACGCGCGACCAAAGCCATGACCCTTTCCGACCTCAACAAGCCCGCCGAACTCACCGTGTGGCCCGGCCATGCCCCGGCCCATGTCGCTGACGCTCGTAGCTTCTCGACCCTGCGCGCGGCGCTGGTCGCAGCAGCCGAGGCGATCGACATGGAGGGTGCAAAACCATGGATCATCACCGAGGCCGGCGACATCCTGGCGCCCAACTGGATCCGCGCCAACATCGGTACGTCCCGTCTGCAATAGGGGGTCGTGGGTCGGTACTTGCGGTGTACAACTCCCCCGCCGTGCCCACACTTAAGCAACTGCTCAGCCAAGGCCTTGCTCGCCGCGCGGCATGACTGCTGCTAGATCGCATCTTGGCTTCGGTCCGCCGTGACAAACTCCGGGTGAAGCCAGGAGCCCGCCCGGTTGCCCCCAACGGGCGGGCTCTTTCACGCCTTACCGTGTCGATCGCGCGCTGGTGACAGCCGCTTCCTCATGGCACCCACCGGCCATGGCGATTTTCGACAAGGCCACCTGCGAGGTGCGGATCGACGGTGCGTGGCGGCTTATGCCGCTGATCGAGGCACATACCCAACATCGTGCCGCCGATAAGCGATGCCCGGCCTGTCACGGGCGGGTGCACACGCAGGGATCCTACGCAGCGCAAGGGACCGTCGCCATGGCGCACCGGCGCACCCACGACGGCTGCCCGAGGTTGCCGCGGTACTTCACCGGGGAGCCGAAGCCGCACCCGCAGGCCCTGGACTAAAGCCCACCACCCGCGCGGGTCCTATACGCGGATCCTCGGAAAATCTTGCAGCTGTGAAACTTCGCGCGGGGCGGTTCCGTACCGCTCGGCCATGAGTGCTCAACACGACAAACCCACGTCCCAGGCTTCCGCCTTGGCCGTGCAAGCCCATGCTGCCCGCATCCGGAGTGCCTTTTCGATCGAGACCCTGGCGGCGCTGGCCCAGGTAGATCCCGAAACGATCACGGCATTGGAGAAGGGCGACACCATCAAGGATGTGGCTGCATGGGATCGGGTTTTGGACGTGCTCGGTCTACGTTCTGACAGCCACCGCTAACTTGCAGGCCATGGGCCGGCGCTCGCGGTGCCCAGTTCCCCCGCCGCACCGACCCTCACATGACCGCCCGGCCAAGGCTTCACGGGCGAGACCCAGGGAACTAGCCTGGGAACACTTGTCGTCACGTGCTCGCCCGCTGCACGCCTTGTGGTGTCGCGAACGCCTCGGGCGCGCGAGCGGGAAGAGGCGGGGCTTTAGCATGGGTTTCAATCCAAGCCATCGTGCCTGCGAACCCCGCACCCTCGGTTGGCACTGAGTAACGTAGGCTGAAGCGTCGGAACTGCTCCGGCAAAGCCGATAGCCGCGCTTGCGCGAGAACGTCGATAGCGTGGTTCGACGAGCAGGAGAGCGCGGTACTGCTCGCTCCAATTCGCCTTGAGCGCTATGGGCGAGGCTATCATCGCTGCGGCAGTCGCACGATGCTGTCCACGGATCTGTCCGGGAAGAGCTGACTATGCCGAACACGTTTGGCCTGAACCGCACGCTGGGCGGTGCCATCGGCGTCATCGCGCTGGTGTCGGTCCTCAGCAGCGGCGCAGTTTTGGCAACGCTCAATCGACTGCACGAAGCGACCGAAGAACGCCGCCAGGTGACACTGGTGATCCGCGGGCTGGATGCATTCCGGGCCGCTATGCTCAACCAAGAGACCGGGCTGCGGGGCTACCTGCTCACTGGGCGAGAGAGCAGCTTAGAACCCTACCGCGCGGGGCGTTCTGCTCTGGACGAGACGATCGACCGTCTCGGAACCTTGATCGGCAACGATACCGTGTCGGCACGCTTGCTCGTTGATGCGGTGGCAGCCGCCCGTACATGGCAAGCTGACGTAGGTGAGGCTGCCCTACGCAGCGCAGCCGACCCAGCGACACGCCCTGCCGCAGTCCGGATCGAGGCTGAGGGAAACGGCAAGCAGCTCTTTGATGCCCTGCGGGAGAAGCTCGCGACCATCGAAGCACTCAATGAGAAAGCTCGCGTGGCACTGAATGAGCGGGTCGCGTTGGCTGAGCGCAACGCGAGTATCGCCTTGTGGGGCGGCACTCTGATCACGCTCCTGATCTGTCTCGCGATTGGGATCGCCATCAACCGTCTGATCGTCCGGCCGCTGGTGCGCGTGATGAGCTTCGTCGAGCATATCGGGACGGGCGACCTCTCGCATACGCTCGGTGAAGGTGGGCACAACGAAATCGGCCGTCTGGGTCGAAGCCTGAACGCGATGGTGGCTGGGCTCTCGGACCTCGCCAGGACCAACCGGGCCGCCACCGCCGACCTCAACGCCGCCGCGGCCGAGATCCGCGCCTCGGCCCAGGAACAGGCAGCCTCCGTCGAGCAGCAATTCGCCGCCGTGCAGGAGACCGCCGCCACTATGGATCAGATTACCCAGTCAGGCGCGCAGACGGCCAAGCGCGCCACCGAGGTGATCGCCACCGCCCAGGCGACCGCCCAAACCTCCCGCCAGGGCCTGCGTGCGGTCTCCGACACCGCCAAGGCCATGGACGCGATCCGCGAGCAGGCCGAGGCCGTGGCCGGCAACATCGTCAGCCTGTCGGAGAAGACCCAGACGATCGGCGACATCATCGAGACGGTCAACGATATCTCGGAGCGCACCCACCTGCTCGCGCTCAACGCCGCCATCGAGGCGGCCGCGGCGGGCGAGAGCGGACGCAGCTTCTCGGTGGTCGCTTCGGAGATGAAGCTGCTCGCCGATCAAGCCAAGGCCGCCACCGTACAGGTGCGCGGGATCCTCGGGGAGATCCAGCGGGGCATCAACACCTCGGTGATGCTGACCGAGGAGGCGGTCAAGCGCGCGGCGGCCGGCAAGACCCGCTCGGACACGACGCAGCGTACCATCGAGGAGATCACCGCCCGGGTGGAGGAGGGCGCACAGGTGTTCCAGCAGATCATCGCCTCGACGAACCAGCAGCAGATGGGCATCGAGCAGGTGATGGGCGCGCTGCAGAACATCCGGCAGGCGAGCCAGCAGACGGCGGCCGGCACCCGGCAGGTCGAGACCGCCTCGGCCAACCTGACGGAGCTGGCCCAGGCGCTCATGGCCCTCGCCGAACGCTACCGGCACTAGGCATCGGCCAAGGTCTATTCCGGTGCCCCGGGCTGGGTCAGTCCCGATTGAGCGATCTCCGCGAGGAAGACCTGTGCACGCGCGATGAATACGTCGATCTGCACGATGCCATAGTTGATCGCCGTGATGAGGTTCACGTTGGCGTCGTCGATCTGAGGATCGCCGGTCGCTTCGCGGCTACGCACATCCGCGAGTACCACCGTCATCTGATCGCGCTGCGCTCGCATGTCGGCGAGGATGACCTCACCCCGCGCCGCTTGCAGACTCGTCGCCCGGCCACTAGCCAGCAGCTGCACCGCAGCGACATCGACCCGGTCGAGCGAAGTACGCTTCTCGCCTCTTCTGCGTAGCGGGACGATGCCTTCGCTCATGATCCTGCGTCCGTAGGTGGCCGATCCCGGATAAGCGGACGTCGTCTCGGCACCGCGAGTACGTGCCCGGAGCGCGACACCGTCAATGGTGATGGCCATCATGCCATCTCGACTTGCCTTCCCGTCTGCGCCACCCGCCGCTCAGCCTTCAGCTCACGCTCGGCCATGACCCAGAAGTGCAGATCGTAGCCCACGGGCCGGTGGTTCCGGTCCCACAGATCGTAGGCGCGCTCCCGGATCTCAGCGTGCGAGATCGTGGGCTCTACCGGACACGCAGCGCACGGATCCTGACTCACCTGCCGACCTCGCTTGATCCGCCGAGCGCCGAAAGCATCACCCCGTCACTTCCGATCTCGGTAGCCGGATAGCCGAGCGCCCGTGCGAGCTGATCCCGGGCGCGCCAGACGCGGCTCTTCACGGTCCCGACTTGGCAGCCCATGACCACAGCGGCTTCATCGTAGCTCAGATCTTTGATCGTCACGAGCACCAGCGCCTCCCGCATCACCGGCGCGAGCCGGTCGAGGGCGGTGCGCACGTCCTGAAGGTCGAGGCGCCCGGCCTGGTCGGGCGGGATGGCGAGCCGGGCAGTGTAGCTGCCGTCCTCATCCTCAACCTTTCGATGCTTTCTACGCCCCGAGTAGAAGGCGTTGCGCAAGATCGTGAAGGTCCAAGCCTCGAAGTTCGTACCGGGCTGGAAACTAGATTGATTTCTCCAGGCTCGTAGGAGTGTATCCTGCACGAGGTCGTCGGCTGCCGTGACGTCGTGTGCGAGCGAGATGGCGAACCTTCGCAGGCTCGGCGCTACGGTGAGGAACTGCCGTTGAAACTCAGCCTCATCGCGGCTGCGTGCTTCGCCAAACGCGATGTCGAGTTTGGCCAGCAGGTCGGCGAAGTGCCCCGCAGCATCCAGCTCGGCATCCTCCTGCGCGTAGGCAGTGGCGAGCAGGTTCCCGAGACGTTTCCAGATCTGGTCGGAGAGCACGGCCCGGGATGCGTGTGAGGGATCCTCGACCGGTTCCGTACTCATCGTTGGAGCCAATAAGGAACGTGCGTCATCAGCTATCGCGGTTCGTTCGATAAATCGTCCGCCTGCATACCCTCACCGCATAGCTTGGTCAGTGCGACCAACCGCGCGAATTCTCAAACGGTCTGATCAGTTGAGGTCGCCCGCTGCCCTTCGCCAGCCAATTTCAGAACATCCACCCCAAGCCTACAACGGCATGGGGCAGATCCAGGGCGGCGGCGTGCCGGATGGGGTATATGGCAAGGGGGCATGAACGACGTCGTACAGCGCAGCGGCGCGCAGATGCGGCGGGCGGATTGAGGCTCACGGAACCGCCTCCCCGCTCGCGTGTCTACCTAGTACCCCAAGCGTAGAGACACCTATGCCCGCCCGGCCCAGTGCCGCGGCGGGTTTTTCGTCTTGCCTAGAATAGGAATGCAACTTTGACACGTTTTACAGTCTCATATGCAGCAGGCATGAGCGAGATAACGACAAAACATCAAACCAGCAGATCTGCTTTTGAAGAAGCGCGCGAGTACATCCGCAAAGGCTATCATGATGTGACGTTGATGGATTTTGGGACGGGTGTCCGCAGCAGTGAGAGAGAAATCCGGACCAGACTTGACCGTGTTGATGAGTTTTACCGCGACAGCTGGGTGAAATGAGGCTTAGGCGCCGTAGCATTTAACGGGAGGCTAGGCGCACCAACCATTCTTGTGGCGTCCCGAACTGAGGACAGCAGACAGTGAAGGTGGAGTGGCGCGAAAGACACTCAAACGCATGTTGCTATTCGTGTCCGGCGTGCGCGGGCACACACCGAAGCAACGTCGGCGACTTGATGCAGGATCGATCGCGCGCAATCCGAGTTGCCAGACGCTTCAGGAGTTTCCTGCCGCACCAATCCCGACAGGAGATCGACATGACCAAAATTACCCTCGCCACCGCGCTCGTCACGGCTCTGGCGACCCCGGCATTTGCCCAGGCCGTCATCGAGACCCCAACCAGCACCACCGTGATCGTGCCACCTGGTGCGCCCGGCGTCGTCACCCGTCAGCCTGGGTCGACCGGTGCAGAAGCAGCCGGCACGTACTCGCCAACCGGCCGGGCTGCGGATGGCGTCGCCACCGACTCCGCCGCTGCCGGCAACGAGGGCCAGCCCTCGCGTCTCGGCTCGACCGGCAGCGGCGGCGGTAAATGATCCGATAGCCACAGCTTCGGAACGGGCTTTGCTCTAGCAGACGCCAGTTCGTTCCTGAGACCACGAACCTCCTCAGCCCCGCCGGTCCAGCCGCGTGGGGCTTTCTTTCGACCTCAGCGCTGGTACTCTTTCGGCAGAGGCTCGGCGTAACGCACCGGGCGCTCCTTACCTTCAGCCCGCTCGGTTCGCCGGCGCGGGCTTTTTGTCGGCATCAGCGCGTCACCGCCTCGATGTCGTCCTCGTAGATCGAGTCCGGCTGGCAGGCGTGCCACTCCTTCTTCTCCTCGCTCTGCCCCTTCCGACCATAGCAGTAGCCGGCCTGGGCGAGACGCCCGCTCAACCGGTCATGAAGCCTGCACTGCTCATGGGTGACAGCCGGGTCCCCGGCGGCCTCACACGCTTGCGATGCTTTCAGCTCGGCGGTCAGTAGCTCGGGAACGGTCGGAAGCTGCTGCTGGGCCTGCGCCCCACCGGCAGCGACGACGAGAGCGAGGGCGGCGAGGGCTGTGCGCATCCCGGCAGGATAGCGGCCGGGATGGCGGTGTCGAGGATATATGCTGTACGAGCTTTCAACGTCTATGACTTCCGAGCTCCTACAAAAATTCCGGTCAGCACCATGCCAACAAGGCCTATGACGGTCACTCCTGTACTGCCGACGAGATATTTCAACACATCAGCGTCGACTGAAAATCCTTTAAACTTGAAACCATCAAGTATAATAGTCGCAAAACTCAATCCGCAATAACCAACCATAAATCGGTAGGTTTTTACAGCGAAGGGCTCAATGAGCTTATCAAGAATTTCGGTGGTGGCATTTTTGCGCTTTTGCTCGCGTAATTCATCCTCGAGGACCAGCTTCTCCTGAGAGATGCGATCGAATTGTGCCAGAAATCCGCTAAATTGTTCCTGAGTATATATTGCATCTGGCGCCGGTATTGAGACCGGCGCGCGCTTAAGATCATCAAGACTAGCTCGTTCTTCAGTGGGCACGCCCGGCCCGAGCTAGATCTAGATAATGGCGACGGATGAGTGAGTCCTGTATATCAGAGTCTCTACCAAGTTTAACGTATGTCTCTGTCCAAGGAGTTCCCGGCTGATGAGTCATTCGAGATAGCTCTGAGCCAGAAAAGCCGTTATATTTATCCCAGACCAAGTCAATTATTGCTTGCTCATCAACGCTCAAATGGGCCGCAATAGGCTTTGAAGTCTCCGGATCCTCCAAGAGCTTACTGCTTCTGCCAAACCCGTATCTCTTAATATGATTCCAGATCGACCTGTATACCGGCCCGCCATCCCAGGCCTCGGCATTTTCAACAACTAACGGCTGACCATTAATGGCTAAATTCCAACCGTGAGCAATGTACACGAGCTTTTGAATCCACATCTGGGCAGGAAGCCCAAATGCGCTGCGTCGTCTCAGAAACTCGTTTGCTATGCCCTTGGGCGAATGGTTCGGCATTTGATGGCACCGCCCCGCACGTGCGGCCCCCTCGAATCATCAGCCCGCGTCGGATTGTATCCGCGCGGGCTTTGATATCATGTAGTGGATATCGGACAAAAAGCGAACCATCTGCCTTGACGCACTTTTCGAAGCCGCACCCCCGGCCCATCGCCGTTCTCCTCAATGAAGATGACGCCGGCGGCTCGTGGTACGGCCATTGCTCGCCCGGCCCAACCACCCGTGCGAGGCGCCGCCATGCCGACCAGGAGCCAGGATCCAGCCGAGTACAGCACGCTCGCCGAGCGGTGCGCAGTTGCCATCGCCGACGCACACTGGTTCCGCCACATGGCGACCCGAGCCTTGCGGGACGGCAAGCCCAGGGCGCGGATCCGAGCCGAGCGGGCCCGCACGGCGGCACGTATCATCCTGATGCGAGCGAAGCAGGATGCCGCCACGCATCGCATGATCGTAGAGGCAGCGACGGCTGGGAAGAAGGCTACCTGATCCGGGTTGCCTTGGGCGCCTCTTCCATAGGAGCACCTTGCCAGTCTTGCCGATGGAGATGACGCCGGCGGCTTCGTGAGCTGATCCTGATCGCTCCTGAGATTGCGATAGCATGGCGATCAGGTCGTAGCTCAGATCTCGATTAGGCGACCTTGCGACGCCCCTTCGGAGCGCTCTTGGCCATGGCGCCTGGGCGTCCGAGGCCGATCGACTTCGCTAAAGCTGAGCGCATCTCGGCGTAGCTCGCAGCCACCATCGGGTAGTCCGCCGGCAGGCCGTAGCGGTCGCGGTAACCGCGTGGGTCGAGACCGTGCGTGGTCAGGTGTCGCCGCAAGGTCTTGTACGGGCGCCCGTCGATGAAGCTGATCAGCGCGTCCGGCGTGATCGACTTGCGGATCTGGGCGGCGGTCGGCTTCTCGACGTCAGCTGCTGGAGCATCTATGCCAGGGGCGCTACTGGACGCCAATCGAGAGACCGCGCCGTGCACATTCCTGATAAGGCTCGGAAGCTCAGATGTGGGGACCGGATTCTTTGAGACGTAGGCGGCGACGATGTCTCCTGCCAGTTCGACGGATGAATAGTGGGGCATAGGCTGATCCAATCGGATTCAGGCGAACCAGCTCGGTTCGCGACATGCGCCCTTATTGCATAGATATTTTATAAATTATTTGGTTATCGATTGAGTCTTTCAATACTCGCATGCGACAAATGTGTTGTGTTATCAGACCGCGAGCTTAGCATTGAGCCTGATAAAATTACCGTCTTTTGATGAGATAGTCGGGGCGGCATAAATCTTGGCGGGTGGCATACTGGCTTCAGCGCCTCTTCCACCAGGCGGAGGATGGGGCGCTATGGTTCGCTCAACTCTCGTTGACTTTCGTATGTTGCCGGATCTTGTCGAGGGCCTCATGCACAGCAGCCGGCCATGCCACATCATTCTCGTCGAGAAATTGGGCAGCGCCAATCAGTGCCCTGAGCCTTGGACGCGAGATTGATTGTGCCGGGATCTCGGACGCCAACATCTGCTCAGCAAGCGCTGTCGCCAAGCGCAGGACCTCGTCGAGATCCCGCGGATGAGCGTCGTCATCGCTCATTTCAGATAGCCCTTCGCCTTCAGGTACTTGGTACGAAACATTAGCTCGCTCCCGCGGCCTTCCTCAGCCGCCGCCGCCCGGCCTCTCGCCGTTGTCCCCAATGAAGTTGACTTCGGCGGCGTTGAGGGCGGCCTGGAGCTTGGCCCCGGTGTCGGCGCGGCCGCCGATCGGGCCGTCTGCTTCCTAAATCTCGCCAGCGAGTTGCTGACGGCCACCCTCATTATCGCTGTTCATAAAGTCGCCTGTCTCGCAAGCTTGCTGAAAGGGCTGCTGCGCAGTCCCGAGGCCTATCCTTCGCTTATAGGTCCATCGCCGCCGACACCGCAGGTCTCGAATGATACCGCGAAGTGATCATCCAATTCCCGGGCGGCCGCCTCACCGAACGTGCGACGCGCCATCGCCACCAGTTCGTCCCGCGTCGGCTCATTCATATCGACGGGGCAACAAGCGCTGAACGCAATGAGCTGCGGATGCATGGCGGCACCGGATGGCTGAGGGAACCTCTACAACGCTCATCCGGCAAGTTGGTTACTGCCATCTGAAGGTTTGCGCGTCAGTGCCCTGCTACCTTCGCCTGGAGTATTGCCTGCAGGACCGCCAGCGCGGCGCCACCCGGATGCCGGATCGGCTCCAAGCCTTCGTAGCGACCATGACCCCGCGCGCCTGGCGGTTGTGACCTTGCCCCCTGGTCTGCCCACGTTCTGAAGCTAGGGTCCGTCGATCAGGAGACGGACGATGAAGAAGAGCCGGTTCAGCGAAGAGCAAATCATTGGCATCCTGAAGGAGCAGCAGGCTGGGCTGCCGGTCACTGAGATCTGCCGCCGCCACGGTATCAGCGATGCGACGTTCTACACGTGGCGTTCGCGCTACGGCGGCATGGAGGTCTCGGACGCGCGCCGCCTGAAGGCGCTCGACGAGGAGAACCGGAAGCTCAAGAAGCTCCTGGCCGAGGCGATGCTCGACGTGGCGACGCTGCGTGAGGCGCTGGGAAAAAACTTCTGACGCCCGGCGCACGGAGAACAGCCGTGAGCTGGGCCATCAAGGAGAAGGGCTATTCGCAGCGTCGCGCCTGCAGGCTGATCGGCCTGGAGCCGAAGACGTACCGCTACGCCTCGACCCGTGGCGACGATGCGGCCGTGCGGGTACGCCTGCGCGGCCTGGCTGGCGAGCGCCGTCGGTTCGGCTACCGGCGTCTGCTCATCCTGTTGCGGCGGGAGGGCCTCACGCTCAACCACAAGAAGCTGTTCCGGCTCTACCGAGAGGAACGGCTGTCGGTGCGCAAGCGCGGGGGTCGCAAGCGAGCACTGGGCACGCGAGCGCCGGCCGCGGTGCCGCAGGAGCCAAACCAGCGCTGGAGCCTCGACTTCGTTTCTGACACGCTCGACAATGGACGCCGCTTCCGCATCCTCGTCGTGGTCGATGACTGCACGCGGGAGTGCCTGGCGCTGGTGGTCGACACGTCGCTGTCTGGACAGCGGGTCGCGCGCGAACTCGACCGGATCAGCGCGGGCCGGGGCAAGCCGCTGATGATCGTCTCGGACAACGGCACCGAGCTGACCTCGCACGCCATCCTGCGCTGGCAGGAGGAGCGTGCGGTCCAGTGGCACTACATCACCCCCGGCAAGCCGCAGCAGAACGGCTTTGTCGAACGCTTGAACGGGCGCTTGCGCGACGAGTGCCTGAACGAGCATCTCTTCCGGAGCCTGCCGGCGGCCCGGACCATCATCGAGGCGTGGCGGGTCGACTACAACACCTGCCGCCCCCACACGAGCCTCGGCGGGCTCACCCCGAACGCGTTTGCAACCCGGTCCAAACAGGACCAGAACCAGAACGGACTCTGGTTATGAACGGGGGCAAACAGGGGGCAAGGTCAGTTGCATCTTGGCCTCACCCGATCACGGGCCGGCTCGCGTCACGACACCCCATTCTGGGAGGGCGTGCGCAGCAGTGATCAATGCGGCGTCGGTCCAAGCCTTCGCCTCCATGAACAGGGCGAACCGTACCTTGATACTAGGATGCTGCTTGCCAGTCGTGGCGAACCAAACCTCGGCGAACAGCTCACGCGATGGCTCGCGAGCCTCAGCGACCTTCTCGGTAATGGCGCTCAGACGAGATGTGTTGGGCTTCATGTCAGTGGGTCAGTCCCGCTTGCTCTGAGCGTCAAGGCCCTTCAGCGGCACGCCAGTTCTGAACCGACCGTACTTGCGGCCGAGCGCTTCAAGGTAGGCTCCGACGACTCCCATGGCGGAGGGACGATCCTTCTCGGCGACGACCCGTAGCAGGCGCTGGCGGAAGACGGCGTCGGGCTCGGCATCGCTCAAGCCCTGTTCAATAGCGCGACGAGCCCGCACGCGAGAAGGCCCGCGCCCAGGACCACCAAAGGAGCGTACTCAACGCCTTCGTCGGTGAGAAGCTGCGTACCAGCCACTGCTACGACCGCGACGCCTATGACTGTCGCGGCCCGGCCGAGGCTCATCTCATGACGCCCTTCGCTTTCAGGTACTCGGTGAGGGCGGCAGACATGCCTAACCCTTGCTCCGATTGTTCATCTGAACAAGCCGGGTCAGCACCTCTTCAAAGCTCGGGTCTCGTTTCACGCCATCCACGACGGCCGCTGTCGCGATCAAATCGCGCTGCATGTCGGGCTCCAATAAGGGCCACGCCAGGATCACGGCCGCTCCTAATTGGGCCAAGGCGACGTTGTCCTGTTCGCCGTGCGGGTCGATGAGCGCACGATCTTGTTCGACCATGAAAACCTCCTGCTTGGCATCGAATATACACTCGCGGTAAAGGACGCTCGCGGGTACGAGAGGGGAATGAGGAGTAACCTAAACTGCCGGCAGCTTCGAATTTAAACAACACTACCTGTTGGAATGGCGCTGTCTAGCATAGCCTCCTCGTCCACGATGGCCCTATCGATCGCCTCGATCTCGGCCTGCACATTCTGAATACTCTCCTGCTGGTCCACCAGTTTGCGGCGGCCCATCACCATCTCCTGGCGTAGCTTTCTCAAAGCTTCAACTGGACTCAGCATAGGTTGCTCCTATCAGGACGCGTGGCTTTGACTTTTCGCCATGCTCCTCGATGTAAATGACGCTGGCGGCTGGCCCCGATCAGAGATCGGGCACATTCGCGTCGAGCCACTTTGCAGCCCCCAACAGTGTCGGGAATGCGTGCTGCCCGCGCTCGAACGGCGGCGGATACGGCGGGCTATCGTCGAGGGTCTCTGCCATCCAATCGCCCTCGCGACCGTCCTCGGACACGTCTCGGACGAGGCTGCCGACGACCTTGCCGTCGAGGACGAGATCGAAGCTGCCCGGGGCGAGGCGCTGAAGGGTGTAGGGCATCGGTTTTCCAAAACGGACGCCGCGCCACGCGACATCAGCGCTGCAACGCTGGGCGGGGATGTCAGTTCGCCCCCTCAGGATCCTCGCGGTGCCGCACGTAGCTCCGGCCGGTCAGACTACTCGGCTGAGGATACGGTCAGGCATCGTCTTCGGTGATATCATCCTTAAACCCGTCGAAACCCTTCAGGGGCACACCGGTCCGGTAGACGTCATACTTTCGGCCGAGCCTGTCGAGCTGCGCACCCACTCCGACCTGTGCCGTGTGCCGATCTTCATCAGCAACGACCTGCAGGAGACGCTTGCGGAAGATCGCATCGGGCTCGGGATCGCTCATGGCCTACCTCAAAGGGTGAACGCTCCGTCGGCGAGACTGATGGCTGCTGCCACAATGAACAAGGTTTGACCGGCAAGCGAGTGGCTCACAGTGAATCCAGCAGCCAGGCTGCCGCCATCATCGCGATCCCGCCGCACACCAGCGCTGTCGTGATATAGAGGTGGAAGCGGTCATAGAGGGGGATCGGCATCGGCGGCGATTCCGGAGGAGTGAGCCCATTGATGCCCGGGAACTAAGCCCACCCGCCAGCCCGAAATTTTCGCAGCCCATCAATTCAGTATTTGCGTGATCCACAGGCCACAACAGCTCGTGGTCAACCCTTGCCGTGGCCCGCGAGGCCGCCGAGGAGGACGACCGCGATAACGGCAATAGCGACTACTGCAGCGATGAGGATGGCACGCATCCAGCCGCTCCGCGATCACCGAAGGACGCCACTCTCATTTTAAATAGCCCATCGCCTTCAGGAAATTAATGATAAAGGTTATGAATGCGCCCACCACGGTTGTGCGGCATGACAGTGCCCACGCCGATTCCGCAGATCAACGCCAGTAGTCATCTGCTGAGTGGTTGAGAATGCGCAAGGCAGGGCGAACCGTGATGGTATGGCCGCCCGGCCAGCGTGCAAATAGGTTACCCCTGTCGCCGTCACGCTTCCCGCCAGTCGTTGCCCAGCGACGGAAGCATCCGCCTTCTCGTTCGTTGAGCCTTCAAGGGTGACGTCGTGCCCCGCGAAAAACCTGCTGAGGCGTCATGACAGCGCTCGCTATCCTGTTCGCAAGCATTGCTACCCTCGGTGCGTTCGTCGGGCTTGAGTATGTCGGCCACCCGATCGGTGGTCAGTCGATCACCGCCTACGGCTGGGGGCTTTGCCTTAACGCGGCTGCGATCGCTGCCTTTTTGGCTTACAGGAGCCTTCAGCGCGCCTGACCTTGGCCCGCCTCCGACCGGTTTTAGGTAAATTTGAACTTGTGGCTTAGGCCTCGTGCGCCAGCCGCTGTCCAATCTAGTGGTCCAAATCTAACGCTTGGTACCCGCCGCCAAGGGCTGCTCCCTACCCTTCTCTGAAGTTCAGAAGGTCCGCTTGCGCGCAGCCTGATCCAATTCTCTGACCAATCCTGACCAGGGGCGGCGAGAGGCGGTTTGTATCAGCGAGGTGACATGGTTCCGCAGCTCGACCTGACCGCATACGATCGGAAGCCCTTCCACATCGTCGATATCCCCCAGCCGCACGGGCTCCTGCGTGCCCTCGATGTGCACACTCTGGTGATTGTCCAAAAGGGTAGATCAGCGATGAGCATCACGAGGTCTCCCAGCGTCCGTCAACTTGCCTGCTGCAACAGCAGGTCAGTCGGCATCGATATCAGCACGCGCAGGCCTTCGGCTTCCCAGTTATAGACGATCTTGCCGCCGAGTTGGCCGCCGACGCTACGCTGGACCAGGGTTGCACCGAACCCAGCATATTCCGGCGGATGCGCGATCAGCGGCCCCCCTCGCTCGCACCAGATCAGGCCGATGCTCTTGGCGTAGCGGCGACAGCTCAGATTGACGGTGCCTGTGTCACTGGACAGGGCTCCGTACTTGACCGCGTTCGTCGCAAGTTCGTGGATGATCAGCGCGAGGCTCGTCACCGCCGTGTCGCGGATTGGAATATCGGCCCCATCGAACAACCGGATGCGGCGATGCGCGTTGCCCACGCCCTCGTAGGGCATCAGCAAGGTACGCAGTAGCGCCTGCAGGGTCTGCGCCGGGCGCGGCGCTGCCTCATCCGGGGGCGGCACCTGCAGGTACTCCAGCGCCCGACCGAGACTGGTGAAACGATCCCGCAGCGTCCGTGCATACGGCTGAACTGCTGGAGTGTTGCGTGCAGACAGGGTGACGAGGCCGTTGACCAGAGCGAAGACATTCTTCAGTCGGTGGCTCAACTCACGGCTGCACAGTTCGCGGTCGGTTCCTGCCTGAGCCAGGGCGGTGATGTCTCGCGAGACCGCGAGCAGGCCGATGGGATCCCCGTCATCGTCCAACATGCGCGAGAGCGTCACGTCCCAGTAGCGCGCCTCTCCGGAGCGGCCCGGACGCCAATGGCTGAAGCGAGCGACGCCCGTCTCCCGCACGACTTCGAGCCCTTCGAGAACGGCCGCCCGCGCATCATCGGGCCAGGACAAAACCCAGGGCTCGCCCTCGTTCTCGGCAGTTTCGCTGCTGCGCAGCTGCTGTAGCGCGGTCGGGTTGGCAAACTGAAGGTTGCCCTGCGGGTCGAGCACCTCGATGCAGTCCGGGCTCGCCTCGACGATGCACCGGCTCAGGGTCTCGACCGACCACAGGCCGCGCCGTACAGCCTCGATCGTGCCGGTATCGAACAGCCGGTGTTCCGCAGGCGCACGGCGCCGGGGTGAGCCGTAGCCATTCGGGCCGGGAGACAGCGCCAGAGAGAGACGATCCCACAGAGGTCCTGCCGCCATTGTCGGTTCCCGCGCCTTGGTCATGCATGACGAAGTGTCTAGCTATCGCTTGGCTACGGGAACTGCGCTTTCCCCCGCGATCAAAAGACAGTTACGCGGACATTTTACGGTAAATTAATCGTTACTTTGGCGAGCGCGCCCTCTATTGAGAATAAATCTGGATGAAATCTGCTTTTTGACGAGATGCGCCTCCCCCGCCAGTGTCATGGATAGCAGGCTGAAGCTGTGATGTTGCAAGCGCAGCGAGCCGCGCGAGCGTTCCTTGCCCCTTCATCGCCTGCACGGCTTCTTCCGACCCGAGCGCACTCAAGCCCCGTCGCCCGGTCCGGGTGGCGGGGTCTTTTACCGGGCGGATCATCGATCGTGGGACAGGGCGTTGGCATCCAACGTTGCCCTGATAGTGATGTCGTTGGATTGGCGACGCTCAATTTTGTGTACCTCCGAAGGTCACCTTCAGAACGATTGCCGCGTTCTCCCTTCAGGGAGGACGGTCAAATGCAGCAGGCGCTGACGCGCAAGCTGGAGAGCTTCGAGCCGCTGTCCGACCAAGCCCGCTGGGCCCTGAACCGCGTGGCGCTCAAGGTTCGGCAAGTGGACGCGCGCCAGGATCTGATCCAGGAGGGCGACAAGCCCGAGAACGTGCTGCTCATCCTCGACGGCTTCGCCTGCCGATACAAGGTGCTCCCGGACGGCCAGCGCCAGATCATGGCCTTGCTCGTGCCCGGCGACTTCTGTGACCTGAACGTGTTCATCCTCGACGAGATGGACCACGCCATCGGCACGATCTCAACCTGCCAGGTCGTGGACATACCGCGCCAGGTCATCGACGAGATCGCCAGTGAGCACGCCGACATCGCGCGCGCCTTCTGGTGGTGCTCGCTGGTCGACGGCGCGGTCCTGCGCGAGTGGCTCGTCAACATCGGCGGCCGGCTCCCGCCCCAGCGCATCGCCCACCTGCTCTGCGAGCTTCTCATGCGCCTGGAGGCGGTAGGGCGCGTCACCGACAACAGCTACGCGTTCCCACTCACGCAGACGCAGATCGCCGATATGACGGGCCTGTCCGACGTGCACGTGAACCGGACGCTGCGGGATCTGCGCGCGCAGGGCCTGATCCACCTGAAGCGGCGGGTGCTGACCATCCTCGACGTCGAGCGGCTGCAGGCTTTCTGCGACTTCACGCCGAACTATCTGCATCTGCGCAACACGCGCTGGGGTGAGCGGCGCGACCTGAGCTGGCCCGGTCACGCGCAGGAGGGCTAGGCGATGTCCGAGCGGAGCAACATCGCGACGCTGCTCGTACTTCAGCTTCAGACCATCGCGGTCGACACCGGAAGCCCAGATCGGGACGGGATGCTGGTGATCGCCAACGGCCTGCTGGTGGCCGTGCTGGTACGCCTTGCCGAGCCAGAGCATGACAATGTCGGAAGCTGGTTCCTGGAAGCGGGGTTCGGCCGGCTGCAAGGGCAGAGGGCGCCGACCTTCCTGAACGTGGAGGACGCCACGCGCTGGCTGCGACGGCGCCTAACGCCGACCTAACCTCGTCGGCGCTGTCCCATGGTTGGGTGACACGGGTCTCGGCGCAGTGCTGGAACACGGTGCCCAAACTCTTCTCAAGCGTCGGGGGCACCTTCACCAAATGAGCTAATCGCCTGTATCGCACGTGCCCTACGCCCTCGTCGTGGACGACGATGCGCTGATCCGCATGACCGCGATGGATATCTTACAGGAGGCGGGTTTCCATACCTTCGAGGCTGGAGACGGCGACGCGGCCATGGCACTGCTCGCTGAGAAGCACGCCCTGATCGTTCTGCTGTTCACCGATGTGCAGATGCCCGGGTCCCGCAACGGCTTTGCCGTCGCCCGGGAAACGGCTGGCCAGTGGCCGCACATCTCGATCGTCGTCGCGTCGGGGCAGGCTCGTCCTTGCTCCGGAGACTTGCCGGAGGGTGCGCGCTTCCTCGGGAAGCCGTTCTCGGCTGAGATGGTCCGAGAGCATATCAAGGAGATCCTGCCAGACGGGCAAAAGCCCGCGCCGCTCCGCGATTAGTGGCAGGGCCGACTTGATGTATGCTACGAGTTAAAATTGCGTATTGAAGTCACGCCCCCTCCGCGCGGCAAAGTTCTATTAGAGGCGTTCTATCACGCAAGACCTATTGGTCCGCTTTTCCTTTCGTCCAATTTGGGAAGCCGCGCGCATCGGCCTCAATGGTGGGGTCAGGTCGGATGTGTCACGTCCGCTTCAGGATGAGAAGCCAAAGTCCGGTTTCCACCCGAAGCAGCCCATCGAGCCGGTACGGTTTGGGTATGCCTCAATCGAACTGGACGATTAGCAGTCTCATATAATCAGCTTGACCATTCAAATCGAACCACTATCATGATACCTATTCTAATCGAACCGGTTGGCGGGTTTCATGTTCGTCCGCGCCTATTTGCGCGCTTCCACCTCCGAACAGGACGCGACCCGGGCGCGGGCGCAGCTCGACGCCTTCGCGCATGAGCGCGGCCTGGCGATCGCGGCGGCCTATGTCGAGAACGAGAGCGGGGCGACGCTGGCCCGGCCGGAACTTTTCCGCCTTCTGAAGGACTGCCGACCGGGGGACGTGCTGCTGATCGAGCAGGTCGACCGCCTGTCCCGCCTAACCTCAGACGATTGGACGAAGCTCCGGGCGGAGATCGACGCCAAGCGCGTGCGGATCGTGGCGCTCGACCTGCCGACCTCTTGGAGCCTGGCGACGCCGGCCGACGAGTTCACGGGTCGGGTCTTTCAGGCAATCAATGGCATGCTACTCGATGTCCTCGCGGCGGTCGCCCGCAAGGATTACGACGATCGGCGCCGTCGCCAGGCGCAAGGGCAGGCCCGGGCAAAGGCTGCGGGCCTATACAGAGGCCGCCAGGAGGATACGAAGCGGAATGAGGGCATCGCGGCCATGCTGAAAGCCGGTTCGCCCTGGAGCCAGATCCAGGCCGCCACCGGATGCAGCCGCTCGACCCTTGCCCGGATCGCCAAGCGGGTGAAGGCTGGCCTGATGCAGGACGCGGGTCACTGATGCCGATCCGTCGCGAGCATCGCTACTTCTACCCGATCGACTGGAAGCAACTCTCGGCCATGATCCGCTTCGTGCGGGCAGAGGGTCGGTGCGAGGGATGCGGCCGGCCGCACATGGAGGATGTGCAGCACCTAGGCGACGGCAGATGGTGGGATGCCGAAGCAGAGCGGTGGCGTGATGATCGAGGTCGCTTCGTGCGTCGCGCCTTATCCCTTCCCGAGAGCATGGAGCCGGGACTGGTGAAGGTGACGCGCGTAGTGCTGGCGACGGCACATCGCAACCACGATACAGCCGACAACACAGACGCCAACCTCGTGGCGTTCTGCCAACGGTGTCACATGAACCACGATCGGCCGGAGCATCAGCGGTGCAGGCGGGTGACCCTTCGTGCCCGTAAGGCGATAGGCGATTTGTTCGGCGGAACTGGTTGATAGCGAGCCGCCGACCTTTCCGAACAAAAACTCGTCACTGCCCAGTCGATGCCCTGGGTGGATGCCCGCGCTCGTCCCACATGGATGATCGACACCCGTTGAGGAGTACCCGCATGGCATCACACGCTCGAACGGGAGGCCTATCGCCACTCCAGGCTGCGGCCCTGGCGGTCGGCGCTGTCACGGCAGCCCTACTCATCGGGCGGCGCGCTAGCCCGACGCCTGACCACCCCCGGACAAGGCGCTGGTATCGACACCTTTCAAAGCCAGACTACACACCGCCGTCGCCGGTCTACCCGGTTGCCTGGACGGGCATCCAGGCGTCGCTCGCCTATGGCGGTTATCGACTGCTTCGCGCTGAGGGATCGCCTGAGCGGACGACGGCTTTGGCGTTCTGGGCCGCGAACCAAATCGGTATCGCCGGCTGGAGCGAAGTCTTCTTTGGTCAGCGATCGACGGGATGGGCCACCGTCACATCGGCCGCCCTAGGCGCAAGCGCAGTCGGTTACGTGGCAACGGCCGGTCAGGTCGATAAGACCGCAGGCCAGCTTGGCATTCCACTGGTGGCCTGGGTATCGTTCGCGACGCTGCTCGCCGAAGAGATCTGGCGAAAGAACGACTAATCGACCGAGCTATCTTATGCCATTGTTTCGCTGTTCGGCAGAGCGCGCAACAGGGCCGATGCTAAACTCAAGACTTCCGCACCATGCCGCACACGTTGAAGTCGTTGGGCTTCTTCGGTGCAGATTGCCGGTGCGAATTACGCCTTAAAGCCGAGGGTGCGATAGAGGTCGAAGTCTTTGATCCAAACCTGGCCGAACGAGTTGCAGACATCCGGCACCTTGCGGTTGGCCCGCTTCTTAGAGGGAGCAGAAACTTCCTTTGTCACGATCGTGCGATTGGGCGCGGCAAGGCCGTAGGCGACCAAAAACATATCCTGACCGATCTTCTCAATTTCGGTGTCGGTGAGGTTCGGGCCATAGCCGCTATCAAGAACGTCGTTCAGTATCGCGGGGTCGGCTTCCTCATCCAGGATCAGTGCGGCCTTTACGTCCTTGTCGTTGATCCACTGGCCGAGCTGGGTCCGCGAGCCACAGACTTCCTGCCAGATTTCGAGTGGCATTTTGACATGCCCCGCCTGGCATTGGCCAAGCAGCCAATCCCAGAACTGCGGTACGAGGTCGAAGCCGTAATATTCTTCATCCGCTCGGATCAACACGTTCGCATCAAGGAGGTAGAGCAATCAGTCCCTCCCGATGCCGGGCACCATGGCACCCCTGGCATATTCGTATCGTTTGATAAGTGGCTCGACGACGCCTGGACTGACACCCAAGACTTTCGCGGCCTTAGTGTGTGACAGGAGGTTATCGCGGACGGACCGCTGCACCAGCCCGACAAGCGCAGCACCTAGCTTGAACTGCTTGACGGTGTAGTAGCTGGGGCCGCCTTCGGACTCCTTGGCGTCGTCCTTGGCACGCGCCTTCTGGCCTTGCCAGCGAGCGGCGTACTGGCTGGCAAGGTCGCGATAGGCCGGACCGCTGATCCACTTCATGCGGTGCATGCGATAGGCAACCATAGGCTCACTGACGCGCCAAGCCTCTGCCATTCTGGCGATGGCAGCCATGGCGCGCGGCAGATCGGCCGGGGTGAAGTCCGGTCCGGCGGCGAACGCCTGGTCGGGCAGCAGGAACCGCCCGGCGACATCGTTGCAGAACAGCTCGATGGCACCTTGGGGCGTCTTGGCCTCGCCTTCTCCGACCATGCCGCTGACGCCGGTTTGGCCCAACCAGATATGCGCCAGCTCATGCAGGAGCGTGAAGGCACGAGCGGCTTTGGCGTCCTGATCGTTGATGACCACGAACGGCGCAACGCGATCCGCAATGGCGAAGCCTCGGAACACGCGCTCGCTGATCGTGTGGTGATGCGATCCTAGGTCCCCGACTAGGAGGACAAACACGCCGATGTGTTCGGACCGGCTACGAAGATCCTTGAACAGGTCGTCGGCCGAGCCGTTGCGGCGGCTCAGCGTATCAAGCCGGATTTCCAGCTTTGCGGCGATGCTGTCGATGACAGCCTGAACGCCCTGCTGGACGGTGGCGGAGCCGACGAAATCAAGCGGTGCGGCCTCGTCCTCATCTTCGAGGATGCTTTTGACCATCTCCTGCCGCGCCCGGATGTCCCGGAGCAGCGCGTCCAGCTTGGCGCTCTCGCGCGGCGGCACGTCGAAAGGCAGGGTGCGGAAGTCCTCGCCCCGCGAAGCCTGGGCCGGGGGCTGTTTGAGATAGAAGGTCACAACCGGGCGGCGATAGACACTCGCGATCTTGGCGAGCTGGTTGCGGGTCGGAAACCGCTCGCCGCTTTCAAGGGCCTGCAACTTCTCGGCGGCGGAGCTGACCGCGCTCGGCTGGATGCCGATCTTGCTGGCCGCGTCCTCAAGGGACAGGCCAGCCGACTGCCGCGCCCATGCCAGGATACTCGGGTTGATGTTCTCGGCTCTCTCCATGGCTGGCTATAGCCTCGCGCCAGTGGCGTTGATGTGCCGACGTAGCGTCGCAGGCGCGACGCCGACCAAGCGGGCAATCTCCGCCCTGCCCTTGCCATCCTCAATCAGACGGACGGCAAGCTCTCGCTTCTCCAGTGTGAAGGAAGGCGGACGCCCTGCCCGCTTGCCGCGCCGCTTGGCGGCTTTCAGCCCAGCCTTGGTGCGTTCGGAAATCAGGTCGCGCTCTAGCTGGGCCAGGACGCTCATGATGCCATACAGCGCCTTGCCTGCGGCCGTGCGGGTATCCATCCCGTCCATGATCGAGTGAAACTCGACGCCGCGCCCGTGCAGCTCGTCCAGAAGCAGGGCAAGCCCGGCCGTGGTGCGGCCGAGGCGGTCGATCCGCCAGACGGTCAGCATGTCACCGGCCTTGGCCGCTGCCAGGGCGGCGGCGAGGCCGGGCCGCTTCATGGCGGTGCCGGAAACGCCCTGGTCGTCATAGACGACATCGCACCCGTTCGCCTGCAACGCGTCATGCTGCAAGGCTAGAGTCTGCTCGTCGGTGGAGACACGGGCATAGCCGGTTTTCATGCTTAAATTATAAGCGCACGTTTTCGCGCGATCCAGCCTTAAATTTCGCAATGGCTTAGCGGGTGGCCGAAAAGCCGCTCAAAAACGGTTCTATTCAAGCGGTCGGGTTATCGTGACGGGTGGGAGAAAGGTCGACTATTCTTTTCCCTTACTGCTTCCCGGCCCGCCGTGCGCGTCGCCGTTCTACAGTCGCTACGGCTTCAGTGCCATTTGCCTCCATCCAGGCATCTACAGCTTGGCGGAGAAGCTCCTGGATTTGAATGCCTTCATCTAACGCAGCCTGCTTGATTTCATCGTGTCGCTGCGGCTCAACATAGTAGCCGAGGAACCGCTTTCCCTCGCGCGTAGTCTTGGCCGGAACCGGCTCCGCTACTGCCGGTACGACCGGCGGTACAGCCTTTGCCTTTTCTGGGGCTTTCAACGACTCGGCCACCTGCGCAGCCATCGACAGGGGGTTCGGCTTAGCCATCACACAATCTCACTCGCATTCTTGCGTGTCCGTGTCTTAGCACGCAGGCTAGCTTGTTTTGAAACATGCTTCCACACAGCTCGTACGTCGAGGGCCCCCTTCCCTTCCGGCTCGACCTCAATCGCGGTCTGGCCGGCGTCGGCTGACCGCGGGAACACCTTCAGATCGTGGATTACAGATCGCAAAATCGGCATACCGATGTGATTCAGCTCGCGGCGGATCCGGGCCGCCTCGCGGTCACTGCGATTTCCGACCCTGTTGAGCACCACGCAAGTTGGCTTGTTGGCCTGTGTGGCAGCACGCACCGTGCGGGTGACGGCCTTCAGATCGAACAGGGCGACGCCGGTCGGTATCACGACAGCATCTGCTACCGCCAGGGCGGCTTCCACCTCATCTGTCGCGTTGGGCGGGGTGTCGATCAACATTAGATCTAGGCCGAGCCCGCGCCCGGCCTCAACAATCTGCGCCACCGCGCGGGGCTTGGCGTCAGATACGAACGGCTGCTCGGCTTCCCGCCGGTCTGACCACTCAGACAACGACGACTGCGGGTCGAGATCGATAATGCCGACCTTATGACCGTCCTCAATCGCTGCGGCGGCAAGGTTGATCGTTAGGGTGCTTTTGCCGACCCCACCCTTCCAGGCTAGCAACGCAACCACCTTCATCAGTGTGACCCCACACAGGTTGTCCGGCACAGCTACCGACAATCCTACATCTACACCATCCAAACTGCCGGAACGTCAACATGAATGAAAAAACACAAGCTAGCTTGTGTGGAAATGTGGTTGCATGGAATGCGTATCAAGCGCAGTGAGTGAACCGGCAACATTGACTTAGCCGTGCGACCCAGCCGACATGCCATGTCCGGCTGACGCGCTCTCTGTGCGAGTCGTCGGGAGCATCAGGAGACCACGCCGCCGCAAGTCGACCTCTGAAAAGCCAACGGCCCCCCAGTCGCCAAACTGGAGGGCCGTCGAAATCGAAAAGGGCCTGTGGGGCCACAACGCACTCCCCACAAGCCATGAGACGCCCCCGGGCGTCAAGCGGGAACGCCAATTCTCGCGACGATGAGGCTTTGCCCTGTGGACCGGACGCCCCTGCGGTGGCCCGGAACGACCTGTTGCGGCCCGATGAGGGCCGAGAGACGTGTTTGTAGACGAGATCCGCCGCGCCATTGAGGCGTCGAGCCGAATCACCCTGCCGCAAGTGACGGCGCTGCTGTGGCGCGCCTTCGGGGAGGGGAAGGTCACGGAAGCTGAGGCCGAAGCGCTGTCTGGGCTGATCGAGGCGCGCACGGACGCGCCTGCGGCTCGCAGGCTACCGGCGAGCTCGCGACCCAGCACCGACGCTGCAATCTCATCCCCGACCCAGGACAGAGCAAAACCTCCCAAGAGAGATATCGGCTCGCGCCCTCGCACGGACTCCTCTCTGAAGCGCCGCCGCCGCTGGGCCGCCTCGGGGCGGCTTCCGCCGGGGCTCGCGGCGCAGTTCACCGTGGCCGAGCAGGCGGTGCTGGCCCTGGTCGCCACGGAAACCTCAAAACGAGGCGATTGCCGACTGGCCGTGGGGCAGCTCGCGGCGATCGCGGGCGTGGCCGAGACCACCGTCCGCAACGCCCTGCGCGAGGCTAAGAAGCTCGGGCTAGTCACCGTCGAGGAGCGGCGGGTGACGGGCTTCAGGAACGACACCAACGTCGTGCGCATCGTCTCACCCGAGTGGCAGGCCTGGATGCGGCTGGCGCGTAAGCCGGGCAGAGAACTCTCGGGTGCTGAGGTTCACCGGGCCACGCTGAGCAGTGGGGGAGGGTGCAAATCCGCGAAGCGCACGAGTACTGAAGTTCTAATCCTGTCAGAATCGGGGGAAACGGACCCGTCAAAATGCTGCCGACGGGCAGCGAGTGACCTCGACCGATCAGACCGAACGCGAATCCGCGTGGGTCGTGGCACGGGCCGAGCCATGCGCTGAGGGTCTGAGCTCGTACGGTCTGACGAACGCCCCTCTCTCCTCGGGAGGAGGCTTGGGCTTCTTCGACCAGAAGCCCATCAGCTTTCTACTGACCGAACGCCATCCCCGCGCAGGCCCTGGGAGGACGATCCATTTCGCTCTACGCTCACGCATCCGATCCGAGCGTCGAACCGCACCATGCCGATCCGGCGCGAGCACCGCTTCTTCTACCCGATCGACTGGCCGCAGCTCTCGGCCGCGATCCGGTTCGGGCGTGCCCGGGGCGCTTGCGAGGGTTGTAGGCGACCGCACGGGCGAACCGTGGTCCACCTCGGCGATGGCCGCTGGTGGGACGAGGCGGTCGCCGCCTGGCGTGACGGGCGAGGGCGGCGGGTGCGCGTCGCGCCCGGGGCGGTCGACATCCTCGGGAGCGTGCGTCGGACCCGGGTGGTGCTGGCCGCGGCCCACCGCGACCACGACACCGCCAACAACGCGAACGCCAATCTCGCCGCGTTCTGTCAGCGCTGCCACATGATCCACGATCGGCCCGAGCACCGTCGCCGCCGCTGGACCACTCTGTTCCGACGCAAAGCGCTGGGTGACCTGTTCCGCGGGCCCTACGGGTGATCCCAGGCGGCTGAGATCAGCACGCCCGTGAGGCGATCGGTCATGCCCGCGGGCTGACGATCACCGCTCGATCCCGGGCTCGCGACCGCGTTCCGGATCGGGGCGACCGAGATGGCGCGCGAGCTGCGCCACTAGGCGTCGAACCGCCGGGGCCGGCGCGCGGCCGAGCCGGCGCCCAAAGGCGTCGATCAGGCGAAAGGCCGGCACGATCATATGGCCGACCCCGAGCCACGCTGCCGCCTCGCGCAGCGCCCGGGCCGCGCGTACCGCCCGGCCGACGTCGATCCCCGGGGCGACACGCTCGGGCAGCCCGAGCACCCCGTCGCGCACGAACGCCACCCGGTCGGCGGCGTAGTCGACCACGTTGGCCTTCTCGCGGTAGCCACGCGCTTCCCGGAACAGTCGCTCCAGGACCATCGTGTCGTTGGCCGGCATGCGTGGATCCGCTTGGCGTTGCCGACACAGGGCGTCGAGCCGGTCACGCTCGACCACCACCCGCGCCGCGTGCCGGTGCCGGGTCAGGCCGACATAGACCTCGCGCGCGTCGGTGCCGGCCCCGAGGTACACCACCGCCGCGGAACAGGTCCGGCCCTGCGCCGCGTAAGATGTGCCGGCGTAGGCGTGGACGACCTTGGGATGGGCCGGCCGACGGCCGAACCGGGGGACGCGCCGGAGCTCGTCCCACGCCGCCTCGATCACCCGCCCGTCCTCCAGCGCCAGATGCAGGCGCGCACCGCCATCCGAGTCCGTGACCAGCGCCTCGATCCGGGCGCGGGTACCGTTGCGCAGGCCGAGGTGCGGCAGGCTCTCGCCGAACCGGAGAGTATCGCCGAGCGCGAGCGCGAGTGGCACTAGCCGATCCTCGCGGTCGCGCGCCGGCGGAGCGATCAGGTCCGGCCCGAGCCGGCCCTCGGCCCGCAGCGCAGCCCGCGCCCGGGCGTTCAGCGTCGCCGCGTCGGCGTTGCGCCGGGTGACGATCAGCACGTCGTCGCCGTAGCTCACGCGCTGCTCGGTCCAAGTCGCGATCACGCGCGCCTGCGCCGCCTCGGCCCCCGCGACCAGCTCGACCTGTCCCTCCGCCGCGTAGGCGCGCAGACCTGCCTCGGCATCGCCGCGCGCCATCACCACCGAGGCGGCGCGCTGCCACGCCACCGTCTGACGGCGGACCTCGCCGAGCACCGCGGAGCGCCCAACCACCTCGGCCACCGCCCGCAGCGCACTCGCGCCCCCGACCGAGGCGAGTTGCCGTCGATCGCCGATCAGCACGACCTTCGCACCGGCCGCCTGCGCCGCGCTCAGCACCGCCTCCAGGTCGCGGCTCGACACCATGCCGGCCTCGTCGACCAGGACCAGGGTGTCGCGGTCGAGCGCCGCGGGGTTGGTTTGGGACTCGGCATCCGAGCGGGTCGCCCGGGCGCGGTCGTGGCGCCAGCGGGCGATCGCCTGTGTGGGGATCCCGGTCGAGCGTCCGAGTTCGTCGGCCGCGACCCAGGAGGGCGCCAGGCCGATCACGCGCATCCCGGAGTCGTGCGCGGCCGCGACCAGGACCGCGGCCGTCGTCGTTTTCCCGGTGCCCGCACCGGCCTGGAGCAGCGATACCCCATCCGGGCCGGCGGCATGGCGCACGGCTTCGGCCTGTTCCGCGCTGAGGCGGCCGTCCCGGGCCAGAGCCGTCGTCACCGCCTCGGGGGCGATCCAGCGCCGGTCCAACGGGCGATCGGCGGCGCGCAGCATCGCTGCCTCGCAGGTTGCGATGCCCGGGCTGGTCCAGCACGCGCTCGCCCCCGGCACCATCTCGGCGGCCGCCAGCGGCAGCAGCGTGCCGTCCCGCTCCAAGTCGGCGAGTTCCGCCTCCACCACCTCGACCCCGAGCCCCTGCACCCCCGCGAGTTCCAGGGCGCGCTGGAGCAGATCCTTGCGCGTCACGACGCTCTCGTGCCGGAACAGGGCCGAGGCGGCGCGCGCGACCGGGCCGTCGCCGGGGATCTCGGGCGGGTCGAACGGGGGTTCGCGTTCCGCATCGCGCGCGGCCGCGCGCGTGTCCTCGGGATGGCGCGCGGCGTCCCACGGATCGAGCGCGCAGGCGGCGAGTTCTTCGCGCCAGCGCGCCTCCAGCTCCGCACCGGTCGGCAGCTCGTGCTTGCCCCGGCGGGTGGCGAGCGCGGCGACCTCGCGCTGGGCGGATGTGGCCCCGGCGCCGGCATAGTCGAGGATCTGCTCCGAGCGCTTGGAGAAGGCCGCCAGCAGCGCCTCAGGCGGCCCGGCGACCTCCCATTGCCCGCGCCCGGCCTCGCGGTAGCGCAGGCCGAACCGCTCCCGCAGGTTCTCCGCCAGGGCGGCACGATAGGCGGCACCGACGGCGATCTGGTAGGCGTAGAGTTGCTCGACCTCGATGGTCAGGTGCGTCTGAGATTTGTATCGACCGGATCCGGAATGTTTCGGCGCACCGGCAACATTGATAAATACACAATGCGTATGAATGTTTGGATCACCTTCACGCGTCGTGTAATGATCGAAGCGGCCGACGATCAGATCGCTCGGCCGGTGTCGTTCGACGCCCCCCGCACCGGTCCGGACGGTGACCAATACCTCCGCCGCGACAAAGGTGAGCGCCCGCTCGACCGCGGCGCGGTGCGCCGCCTCGATCGCGGCGCGCTGCTCGGGCGTGCCCGCCATCCACAGCACGGAAACGGATTTCCCGGGGGTTAGGGTGAGGTCCTGACCGGCCCAGTGGCCCGGGCCAGCGCCACGCACTAGCGGCTTGCCGGTGCCGGGATGATATCCGGCACACAGGTCGCGGAACGAGCTGGCGGCGATCGGCGCGCCGTGGCGCACGACCGTCCCACCAGAACTCCACCACATGCCATCGCCATCCTTGGCATAATAGTCGTCGCGTCGGTCCGGGCGCGCCTCACGCTGGCCGTCGTTGGTGTAATACAGCCCGGCCGCCGAGCCGGCCCCGAGCCGGTGCAGCGAGGCGGTCACGCCGCCGGGGCCCCGGTACCGTCTTTGGCTCGAAAACGACAGACCTTGGTGAGGTCGATGGCGCCGGAGGGCGCACCGAGTTCGCCCACGGCCTGGGCCATATCGAGCAGGGCGGCGTCGATCCGTTCGGCGCGCTCGATCAGAACGCGGTGGCGGATCGCCACCTCCAGGCGTTGGGCCACGCACTTGGCCGCGAGGCTTTCGCTGGACCAGCCATGCTCGGCCGCGGCGGCAGTCAGGCGGGAGGCGAGGGGGGCCGCCAGGATAATGGTGAAGGAGACCTCGTCGGCCATTGGCGCACCTGATAGGGGTGGTTCGGGCTGGGCAGCCTGACACCCTCGGGCTCGATCGGCGAGGCTTGTGAACCCGCTCGGTTAACGCCGGGTCACTTCAGTGCGTGTGGTGTGATCATCCTTCATCATGGCAGGTTAACGGTCATTTCACTGGCAGACGCTGGCAACGCCGGCACACGCTGGCAGGCAGGTTTAGCTTAACCGGCCGGCCGGTATGCCGATCGCATGCCGCTCGATCCCAAGCGCCTCGTGCGTGACGCCAAGAAGGCCCAGACCGCCCGACCCGCGACCCTGATCGGACGGGAGACCACCGGCGTCACCCGGGCGGTCCGCGCCGCGCTGCCGACTATCCGAAAGCTGCGCGCGGCCGGCGTGAGCTGGGCGGCAATCGCCCAGGCCATGGCCGAGCAGGGAGTCCGCCAGAAGGGCGACGTACCGCTCACCGCCACCCGCCTCACCGCCATTGTCGGCCAAGTAGAGGTCCAGGACCGCCGCCGCGACGCGTCCGCCGCCCCCCGGAACCGGCCGGATCTCGCCACCTCAGACCCTACGTCCGTCGCACGACCGGAACTGACGTCCAAACCCCCTCGCGGACCGGCGCCCTCCGATCCAGCCGGTCATCCGACCGCCGAAGCCATCCGACGCGCCGGCTTGGCCGAACTCAACCGTATCCTGAAGAAGGTCTAGCCGCATGCCTCGCATCCTCCTCGTGGCCCAGGACAAGGGCGGCGCCGGCAAGACGCTGCTCGTGCGCGGGCTGGCCGAATGTCTCCCGAGCGCCAGCCTGGTCGAGATCGAGTCGGACCATCGGCTCGTCGAACTCGACGATCGGCTCGCGTTCTTCCCGGTCCGCGCCGCCCGCCAGGAGGTCGAGCGCAGCGGCGGTCAGGCCGCGCGCGCCGAGTTCGACGCACCCCTCAACGCCATCGCGGCGGCCAACGGCCCGACCATTGTCGATATCGGTGCCAACGCCGCCGCCTCGTTCCTGCCGCTGATCCGCGCAGCGAGCGCGCGTTATGCACGGCGCGAGATCACCTTCGCGCTTCTCGTCGCCGTGACCAGCGCCTCGGGGGCGCTGGCCAGTGCGCCGGTGCTGATCGAACTCGCGCGGCCGTTCGCTGCGGCGCTGTTCGCCGTGGCCAACGAGGTCGAGAACCCGCTCGACCTCAAGGCGCTCAAGGGCACGTTCGGCAAGGATGTCGGCCTGTCGCGACTGGCCAAGCTCAGCCTTGATCAGCGTGCCAACGAACTTCTGGAGAAGGGCGGCCTACGCTTCATCGGGCAGGACCTCGCCGCGGCGGAGCCGGCGCTCAGCGAGCGCTACGGCTTCAGCGAGGCCGGTCGCATCCTGGAGGACCTAACCGGGTTCCGGGCCGGGGTGATGGAGGCGGTAGCCCCTGCGGCACGCTGGCTTGAGGGTTGAGGCGGTGGGGCGCAAACCGATCGTCGATGGACAGGTGACGCAGGCCAGACGCGACGCCGATGCCGCCGTCGCCCGCAACCACGCCGCAAGCGAAACGCGGCTGAAGGCGCTGTTGTGTCTGGCACCGGCGGAGCGCTTCGCGCACCTCGACGACGCAGACTTGAGGCCCGAACATCGCACCGCCCTGCGGCGGTCCCTCCGCCCGCACCTGCGCCGATCCCGCCGTCGCCTGCCACGGCTATGGCCTTGGCCGCGTCGCGCGCGCCTTCGCGCCTGGACGTCGAGACTGCTGGCGGCCTTGGCCGCCTTCGAGATCAGCGTACCCGTCGCGCTGGCGCTCGCCTGGGCGATCATGACTTGGCACAACACCACGCACTGGATGGTTCTCACGCGTGCGGTGCAGTTCGACGTCACGCGGGCCGGTGGCACGACCGAACCGTACACGGCCGGACCGGGTAAGACGATCGTGCGCTACGGCTGGGACGGTGTCCCGCGCACGACGCTTGCCCTTCGCGACGGGACATGGATAGCGGTCGCGCTCTCTTCCGCCGATTTGCGGCCTCTGCCCTAAGCCGCGGTCATCCAGTCGGGCCGACCGGCGGCACCGGATCGAGGAGACCCGCGAAGCGCGGGTCGTCGAACGCGCGCGTCTTGGCGAGCTTGAGCGGGTCGGTGGTGTAGCGCGGCATGTTGAGGAAGACGATCGCGTTGTTCCGGGTCAGGGCCGCGATCCCGGTGGCGGGAACCAGTGGCGCCGCGACGGCGCTGCGGCTCGTCGTGATCTGTCCGGTCTTCGGATCGCGCGTCTCGGTCTCGTCCACGCCGGTGTAGGTTCCGAGCGCGTCAGACAGGCGCCGGCATCCCTCGACGTCGTCGCGCGAGACGTTGAAGTACTGGATCACCTCGGCGGTGTTCTTGAGGATGGCCGCGCCGTCCTGGCCGTAGGTCCGGGTGAGCTGCGCCTCGCTCTGCCAGAACGTCCACAGCGACACGCCGTAGCCGGGCAGCTCGCCCGCGCCGGACAGGATGCTGTCGAAAGCGCCGAGCACGAAGGCTTCGTCGACGATCACGAGCAGGCGTTCGGCCACGCGCTCGGCGCGGACCGCGCCGAACAGGTCGGCGAGCAGCCAGCGGACGTAGGGCGCGATGATCGTGCGGCGGTCGTCAGCAGGCAGCACGATGAACAGGTCGGTCTCCCCGGCACACAGATCCGCGAGATCGAAGGTGTGGTTTTGCGCTACAGCCTGCATCACCGGATCGAGCGCCCAGGAGAAAGCTTGCGCTGCCGTCGAGAGGATATTGGAGCGGTTGCGCTCGTCGCCAGTGAGGATCGCGCGCACGTCGGCGGCGACTGCATCCTGCTCGCGCTCCAGCGCCTGCATCAAGCGCTCGGGATCACGGACCAAAGCGGCGGCGGCGATGGTATCGTGGTGGCCGTCGCGGATCGCCATGCGCAGGGCAGCCACGATCACCACCGAAGCGCGGTCGCGGAAGTACGCACCGCCCTCACTCGTGTGGTCGGCGGGCGGCATCAGGGCTTGGGCCATGGACTGGAGGTAGAGGATGTCGCTGGTTCCCCGATGCAGCAGCGGGTTCCAGCGATCACCGCCCCCGGCCATGCCAAGAGGATCGAGGCAGCGTACCCTCCGCCCGAGAGCGGTGCGCCGCCGCGCCGCCGCACGGTAGGCGTCACCTTTGGGATCGACGACGACCGCCGGACCGCTCCAGGCGGTGGGGTCGGGAATAGCGAGGTTAGGCAGGACCAAGCCCGAAGTCTTACCCCGCCGAGGCGGGGCGATCGTGATCAGGTTGCCCTCGACCTCAACCCGCACCGGCTGGCGGGTGGTGGGATCAAGGCCGAGTTCCAGGCCAGTGCGCATCCGGGTGAGCGCGCGTGGTTTGGCCCAATCGGCATCGCCGAAGCGTTTGGAGGCGTGGCGCAGGGGTTCGAGGCTTCGGCTGAACGCGATGACAGTGGTCAAAAGGACCGTCGCGACCACGATCGCGAAGCCTTCCGACGTTCCCCCATCAACGAAGGACGAGGACTGGCCCAGCAGTAGCTTGAGGGGCATGACCACGACTTGCACCAGCGCGTGGGAGGTCTTCTCGATTGCGGTTCTGCCGTTCGGCTGGAACCACGTGATCGCCGTGTCTTGGACGGCCGGCCACGTACTGGGATCGAAGCCGTGACGAGCGAGGAAGGCGGCCGGAAAGCCAAGGACGAGCCCGGCGATACAGGTCAATACGGCGGCGGAGAAGCGGAGCCCAGACATCACAAGTCAGCGCTTAGTAGATGATTTAGTCACGATACTCTTACCCGGTATAATTTTATAATATTGAAGTTTATATAAATAAACTGAGCAACATAATGCATAAAAATTTTTCATGCTCTGAGTCCGATAGATAGTACAGCGGACATCATAGCTTCAATTCTATCTTTATTGGCCAGAAATATTTTAGCTTCTCGCTTATTGATTGCATCTTCTACTATTTTGCCCTGGAGAGGCCTCAGGATAAGTATTTCATTAGGCATATTTTTATTTTTGATGAGATGAGCAAGCACGTCTTGGTCATTGAGATAATAGTTACTTACAAAATAAGCACGACACGCTGCAAGGGATCTGTCATTCGATGCATGAATTGATTTATACATAAATAATCTAATGTTCTGATTTGCCAGAAATTCGTACGCAATCTGCAGGTTCTGACCGGGTACATCAAGATGGGCAATCATCGCATTCACTGATTTCTAGCAGGGAATTAGGCGTTTAGCCTACAGAGTGAAACAAAATGCAAAATATATTTGCAAATAATGCGTTAAAAATACTGGAAAATGCTGATATAATAATCTGTTGCAAATTCAGTTTTTGACTATGGTACTATTTGCGCGAGCACGTGGGAAGTAGCCGTAGAATGTATCTCGGTTAACCCCAAGCCGCTTGGCGATGTCAGCAACGCTGATCGTGCCTGCCGCCAGAAGCGCTCGACCAACGGCGATGTCATCCTCGTTCAGCTTCTTCGGCCGGCCGCCTTTGCGTCCACGGGCGAGGGCAGCCTTCAATCCCTCCATCGTCCGCTCGCGATTGAGGTCAAGGAAGTACTCGGCCATCGCGCCGTGCATCTGCAGGGCGAAGCGCCCGTGAGCGGTGGCGCTGTCGAACTGCTCGGTTAAGCTCCGGAAGTGCACGTCCTTCACGCGCAGTCCGTCAATGGTGCGCATCATCTCGACCAGCGAGCGACCGAGCCGGTCCAGTTTCCAGACCACGAGGACATCCTCAGGGCGCAGGTAAGCCAGCGCAGCCTCGAACTCTGGACGCTTTGTGCCGGCCTTGCCTGACTTCTTCTCCTCGAACAGGCGCTCACAGCCGGCGCGAGTCAGGGCGTCGCGCTGAAGGTCGAGGTTCTGGTCCAAGGTTGAGACGCGGGCGTATCCGATAAGCATGTCGGGATTATGCCAAAACGGCGTTTATCCGGCAATAGAAAAGCCGACACGTTTTTCCGACAGAAACGGACCTGTTTTGAGGGATTCGCGACTGGCTCCGGCCGGACGTCGGGAAAACGGTCGATTACACGACATCGAAGTGTTAGGACTTTTGTCTTTTAAGTCTGGGTGGCAGTTGGAACCGGTCGCTTCCCAAAGTACCTTAGTCGTGACACTCACCTTCCATGAGCCGTTTGCACAATCTGATTGGGACCGTCGCCCGCCGACGTTCTTCGCCGGTCATCGACTTGACCTGACCGGCTGGCTTTGGACCGGGCTGATTGAGAGGATCAGCCAGGACCGAAGGAGTCGGACATGCGGCGAGGTCAGAAGACAAACGCGGAGCAGGTCGTGCTGAAGCTGCGCCAGATTGAGGTGCAGACGGCACAAGGCAAGAGCTTGGCGCTGGCCTGCAAGGAGGCGGAGATCTCCGAGCAGAGCTATTACCGCTGGCGCAAGGAGTACGGTGGGCTCCAAGTCGACCAGGCCAGGAAGATGAAGGACCTGGAGCGCGAGAACGCGCGGCTGCGCCGGCTCGTGGCGGACCTGTCCTTGGAAAAGCAGGTGCTGGCGGACGTCGCCTCGGGAAACTTATAGCCCCCGAGCGACGCCGGCAGGCGGTCGACGGCATCCGGGAGAAGTACGGCCTCTCGGAACGTCACGCCTGCCGGATCGTCGGCCAGCATCGAGGCACGCAGCGCTACGTGCCGACCGTGCCGGCCGACGAGGATGGGCTGACCCGAGCCATCGTTGCCCTGGCCTCCGAGTACGGGCGCTATGGCTATCGCCGCGTCACCGCGCTGCTGCAGGCGGCCGGCTGGCGGGTGGGCAAGGACCGGGTCCAGCGCATCTGGCGTCGCGAGGGGCTGAAGGTCCCCAGCCGACATAAACCCCGCAGACGCCTATGGCTGAACGACGGCTCATGTGTGCGGCTGCGCCCGCTCCACCGCAATCACGTCTGGAGCTTCGACTTCGTACAGGCGCAGACGCACGACGGGCGGAGTCTGCGCATCCTGACGCTGATCGATGAGCACAGCCGGGCCTGTTTGGCGTTGAAGGTGGCGCGCCGCATCAACAGCGTCGGCGTGATCGAGGCGTTGGCGGAAGCGATGTGCCTGCACGGCATCCCGGAGCACATCCGCTGCGATAACGGCCCTGAGATGATCTCGAAGGCACTGCGCAAATGGGTCGCCAAAGCTGGCTCGCAGATCCAGTACATCGCGCCAGGATCCCCGTGGGAGAACGGTTATTGCGAGAGCTTCAACGGCAAGCTTCGTGACGAGTGTCTACGCCAGGAGATCTTCTACTCGCTGAAGGAGGCGCAGATCGTGATCGGTCTATGGCAAACTACCTACAACCGCGTCCGGCCGCATTCGTCCCTGGGCTATCGGCCACCCGCGCCCGTCAGCTACCCGGATCTGGCCTTCCGGCTACCCATGGCAGCGGCCATGCAGTAGCCTCCCAATCAGCTCGGTCCAAAATATCGGTCAGGTCACTCCCGCCTCCAAGCGATCGCGTAGGATTTTGGATCTTTCGAGAGCACGCCGTCGCTAACGCTGCGTTAACCACATTGGTTGTGCAGTGCGAGATGTCCAGAGGGACTAGCCATGCGCCACATCCACGTCGTGCCCGGTCTGCGCCTGCGGTTTGCCGGCCGCGACGAGACCTTCGACGAAGGTGTCGAAATCGGTCTCCTCGCGGCTCAACTCGCATCGGGCATAGTCGAGTTCACGATGATGTTGGCCGCCGGTACGCTGGACCAGGCGCGCATGCTGGCGACAAATATGGGCTACCGCCTCCACGTCGCGTCGATGAACGAAGGCGCAGTCGAGGTCATGTTCCTCACCGGAAGCCGCCGGCCCAAACTGCAACTTGTGTGTAATAACCTCCTCGCGCGCTCATAAGCGTAGTTCCTCGGCCTACGATCTGCTCAGCCGGTTTATTCGCGGCGATCGGCCAGATCAAGGACACGCAAACGCGGCAGTCTGAGCTTTTCCTCACATTCGAGCGTTGGCGCTTCGGATGGAGATACGCCGATGGCCGATGCGGCTCATCACACGCAGATGCAGCAGATCGTGGCCGGCCTGTCCGAGGGCGTGATCCTGATCGAGCCGGATCAGACTATCGCCTACGCGAACGATGCCGCCGTGATGATGCATGGGGTTGCAGATGCCGGCGACCTCGGCGCCACCGTGTCCGAGTACCGCGCGAACTTCACGCTGCACTACCGCAATCATCGGGAGATCGGCCCGCTGCAGCATCCCCTCGACCGCGTGCTAGCCGGCGAGGTGTTCCGCGATATCGTCGTCGAGTTGACCCCAACTCGCGATCCGAGACACAGGTGGATGCACCGCATCCGCAGCTTGGTGACGACCGATGCGGATGGCACGCCCAACGGCCTCGCCCTGGTGATGCAGGACGTGAGCGAGCGCTATCAGGCCGAGGCCCGGTTCGAGCGGATGTTCAACGCCAACCCGGCCCCGGCGATCATCTGCCGGATCGCCGATCTGCGCTTCGTGCGGGTCAACCACGGTTTCCTCGACCTCACCGGGTACCATCGCGACGACGTGCTCGGCCGATCGTTCTGCGAGATCGACCTGCTGCGCGAGGCCGAGCGGCGGGAGATGGCGATCCATCGCCTGCACGAGGGCCGCACTATCCCACAGATGGAGGCTCAGCTCGCCACGCCGTGTGGCCGCGGCCGCTACGTGATCGTGGCCGGGCACGCCATCGAGATGCCAGGCCCGGGCGGCATCGAACCGTGCATGCTGTTCACCTTCGCCGACCTGGAGGATCGCCGCAAAGCCGAGATGGCCCTGCGCCACAGCGAGGAGCGCTTCGCCAAGGCGTTCGACCTCTCGCCGGTGCCGAGCGCGTTGATGGACGCGGACGGGTTGAGGATTACCAGCGTCAACCAAGCTTTCGTCACCATCTTCGGGCACGCCCCCGAGACCGCGGGCGGCCAGTCGCTCGCCGACCTTCCGCTCTGGGTCGACCGCGCCGAGCAACGCAAGTTCGCCCGCGACTTGAGGCGGCTTGGCAGCGTCCGAGACTTCGAGGCCGTGCTCCAGGATGCAGCGGGGGCCGAGATCGACTGCCTTGTCTCGGCCGAGCGGGTGAGCATCAACGACGAGGCGTGCGTGCTGTGCGTCCTACAAGACATTACCGCTCGCAAGCGCTCGGAGCGCGAGCTGATCAGCGCCATCGAGGCGGTGATGGCCGACGCGTCGTGGTTCAGCCACGGGGTGATCGACAAGCTGGCGACCCTGCGCCGCCCGCCTCGCTCCGGCCGGCCGTCGCTCGGGGTCGAGAACCTGACGATCCGCGAGCAGGACATGCTCACGCGGATCTGCCAGGGCGCGACAGACCGGGAGATCGGCGCCGAGCTGAAGTTGTCACCCAACACGGTGCGCAATCACGTCTCCGGGCTGTACCGCAAACTCGGGGTCAACCGCCGCAGCGCGGTAGTGGTTTGGGCGCAGGAGCGCGGCATCGGGCCGAACACGCGGCACCGGGGCTGAGAACGACGAAAACCGTGACAGAACTACCAAATCGGTTTGGTACAAATGTACTTTATGTAAATCGTCGGAACTTCCAATAAAACGCCTGATTAAACGGTGGTAGCTCTGCTCACGCGAGCATCTCGAAAGATCATCCCAGCGGGTTGATACGAGGAGATCCGTGTGGCCGAGCGTCGAAAGGTGCTCTCGTCCGACCATGCCCGGGCGCTGATCAAGGAAGCCATCGGCATCATCGAGGGCGACCGTACGATCCAGGTGGAAGCCGCCGCCGAGATCGTCGCGATCGAAGCTGCATACGCGTCGTCGAACCCCGAGCCGAGGCCAAAGCGCTTGACCCGCTCGTGATGCTGGAGCGCGAGCAAGACACACAGGCGGCAACCAGTTCGGTCAGCCCGGCGTCGGGGGGCTGAACCTCTGCAGACCTGCTCGTCACCGTCGTCGGCGCGGTGGTCGGGCTGCAGCTCGACAACACCTTGATCGGCCGCCGGGTGCTGTGAGCCCCAACAAACCCGCTTTCGCCGACTTCGGCCGAAGCTCGAACCACACAGATCTGAAAGTACCGAGCATGGCGTTATCACCCGACACCACCCGCGCGGTCTACGACCGCGACCTGCCAACTACCAGCCTGGCCTCCCCGGCGGAGGACCTGCGCACGATAGCGCTGCACTCCATCTCCTGGGGGGCGGTCTTCGCCGGCGCGGTGATCGCCTTGGTCGCCCAAGTCATCCTCAACATGGTCGGCCTCGGCATCGGGCTCTCGACCGTCGACCCGGCCGGCAACGGCACCCCGACCGCTGGGTCGCTCTCGTCCGGCGCGGGGATCTGGTTCGTAATCTCCGGCATCCTCGCCTCCGCCGCCGGCGGCTGGCTCGCCGGGCGCCTCTCGGGCAAGCCGGCCAACACGATCACCGCCTATCACGGGCTGATTGCTTGGGCGGTCTCGACGCTGGTCGTCGTGTACCTGCTGTCCTCGGCGGTCGGTGGCGTCGTCAGTGGCGCGTCGAGCGCGGTGTCGAGCACGCTGGGTAGCGCCAGCAACCTGATCGGCGGCTCAGTGAAGACCGCCGCACAGGCCGCGGCCCCGTCGCTGCCGGGCATGGACAACCCGTTCTCGAACATCGAGAGCGCGGTCCGCAACGGCACCGGCAACGACCCGGACGCCCTGAAGAACGCCGCCGTCAGCGCGATGCGTGCGGCGGTGACGGGTGACGCCGCCCAGCAGAAGGACGCGCAAGAGAAGGCCGCCCAGGCGCTGGCCAAGGCGCAGAACATCCCGGTCGAGCAGGCTCGGACGCAAGTCGCCCAATACGTACAGCAGTTCAACGACGCGACATCCAAGGCCAAGGATCAGGCCAAGCAGGCAGCCGATACCGCGGCACGGGTCGGGTCGCAGGGCGCGCTCTACGGCGCCCTGGCGCTGATCCTCGGCGCGCTCGCCGCCTTCTTCGCGGGGCGTGGCGCTGCCGTCGACCCGGTGGTGAGCCGCACCGGCGTCACCGCCACGACCCAGCGCCGGGTCTGACCATGAGCGATCCCGCCGCCAGCCAGCCGAAGCTCTCCCGGACGCAAGGTGTAGAGTCGGCGGAGGTCACTGTGGGCGAGGAGGCGGTCCTCCCGCTGATGGAGGAGACCGCTCGCATCGACAAGCAGGCGGTGGAGACCGGGCGAGTGCGGGTCTCGACCCGAACGGAGACCGTCGAACAGGTCCTACGCGAGAGCCTGCGCAGCCAAACGGTCGAGGTCACCCGGGTGCCGATCAACCGGACACTGTCCGAGGGCGAGGTGCCCCCGGTGGTCCATGAGGAGAACGGTGTGACCGTCATCCCCGTCCTCGAAGAGATCCTCGTCGTCGAGAAGCGCCTCGTCCTTAAGGAAGAAGTGCACGTCCGTCGAAGCTCAGCAGATGAGGACGTCGAGGTCCCGGTGACGCTGCGCAAGCAGCGCGCCGTGGTCGAACGCGTGAGCCCGGACGGCCACGCCAGCGAACAGATCGATCCCCTTTCAGCCCAGGAGACAACACCATGACACAGACGATCACCGCGCTGTTCGACCGCCCGGCAGAGGCACAGGCCGCGCAGGCCAAGCTTGTCGCCGCCGGCATCCCGCAATCGGCGATCAAGCTCGTGCAAGGTGCGCAGACGGCGCGCGCGAGCGGCTCATATGACTACCACAAGGACGAGGGCGGCTTCTGGGGCTCGCTGAAGGACTTCTTCATGCCCGAGGAGGATCGCTACGCCTACAGCGAGGGCCTGAGCCGCGGTGGCACGCTGCTGACCGCGAGCGTCGAGCCGGCGCAGACCGAGACGGCCTACGATATCCTGGAGCAGCACGGCTCGGTCGACCTCGACCAGCGCGAGAGCACGTGGCGCAAGGAAGGCTGGAGCGGGTACTCGGCGACGGGCGGCACGACGACGGCCAGCTCGACCACGGGCACGACAGCAACCGGAACGGCGGCTACAGGCGCCGCGGCCCTGAAGGGTGCCGGCACGACCACGGGCGAGACCGACTACATCCCGATCGTTGAGGAGCGGCTCAACGTCGGCAAGCGCGTGGCCGAGAGCGGCCGGGTGCGAGTTCGCTCCTTCGTCGTCGAGAAGCCGGTCGAGGAGCAGGTCACCCTGCGCGACGAGACCGTGCACGTCGACCGGCGCGCGGTCGACCGGCCGGTGACGGCGGCCGACGAGGCCTTGTTCGCGAGCAAGACCATCGAGGCGACCGAGATGCGTGAGCAGGCGGTGGTGTCGAAGGAGGCCCGCGTGGTCGAGGAGGTCGGTATCCGCAAGGACGCGGGTCAGCGCACCGAGACCATCACCGACAAGGTGCGGCATACGGAGGTCGAGGTCGAGGACGAGCGCGGCAACGTCAGCCGCACCGGCACGGCCGGCACCGCGACGGCCGGGACTACGCTGGGCACGCGCAAGCCGGTCTGAGCCACCTGGATGCGCGGCCCGGAGCCTCGATGCGCCGGGCTGCGCACACTGCCGAGATCCGAGTTCGGATCGGCCCGTCCCTCCACCGCAAACAGACAAACAGGCCTGGCCATGTCCCTGAACCGCTCGATCCTGCTCCTGTTGCCGTTGCTCGGGGCCGCGCCCGCATCGGCGCAGACGACCGTCACCGGGCAGCCTGCGACGGGTGGTGCCTCCAGCGCAACCTCCGGCGGGCAGAACGCCGTGACGCGGCCGAACACCGATCACGCCCACGACGACAGGCCAGCGGCCACCGGGACAGGGACGAACGTCAAGCTGGAGCGGGGCGCCAACAGCTTCACCGAGGGTGAAGTCCGCCGGCGCTTGGAGAAGGCCGGCTACCACGAGGTCAAGGATCTGAAGAAGGACGGCGACGGCATCTGGCACGCCAGCGCGATGGTGGACGGCAAAGCTGCCAGCATCGGCCTCGACTTCAAGGGGAACGTCGCGGTCCAGTAGCCGGTCCCCACGCTCGATCTGTCCCACCCGAATATCTTGGAGTCATCCCATGCCAGCACAGACCCTCTCGGCTCTGTACGACCGCTACGACGACGCTGCGGCGGCTGTGACGAAGTTGGAGGCGGCTGGCGTGCCGCACTCCGATATCAGCCTCGTCAGCAACAAGGCGGAGACCGGCAATGCCGGAAGGGGCGACACGGCAGACCATGCCGCCACCGGGGCGGGGACCGGCGCGACGCTCGGCACGATCCTGGGCGGTGGCGCGGGCCTCCTTGCCGGCCTCGGGCTAATGGCCATCCCGGGCGTCGGTCCGGTCGTGGCCGCCGGTTGGCTCGTGGCGACGCTGACCGGTGCGGGCATCGGTGCAGCAGCGGGCGGTTTGACCGGCTCGCTGACCGGCGCCGGTGTGAGTGAGACCGACGCGCATGCTTACGCTGAAGGCGTGCGCCGCGGTGGCTCGCTGCTGACCGTGAGGGCGGATGAAGCTCACGCCGGCGTGGCCACGCGCATCCTGGAGGAGCACGGTGCCGTCGATCTCGACGCGCGCGCCCAGGGTTGGGAGAGCGAGGGCTGGAGCAGCAAGACTGCCGACGGGACCCCAAGGGACACATCGACCTTGATCGGCTCGGACGCGACTGCAGGCTCGGTCGTGCGCGAGAACGATGCGGTGAGCGCTCCCATGGCCGGTACGGATACGCCGATGTCGGGTGCCCGCAGGGTGCGTGTCTACAACCACCCAGTCTGATCCTCGGCATCCATCCTTGGGTCCGGCCTCATCGTCGACCCATACGATCATCCCGGCTTTAGGGCCGCTCCCGGAGCACCACTCATGGGCCTACTCGACAGCATCATCGGCAGCGTGGTCGGCGGTAACGCCGGTCAGCAACAGGGCGGCAGCGCTAACCCCCTCGTCGGCGTCCTGATGAGCCTTCTGGCAGCGCGGGCCGGAGGCGGCGGCCTCGGCGGCATGTTGGGTAACGCGGGCGGCGGCATGGCTGGCGCCGGTCAGGGCGGTCTCGGCGGTCTGCTCGGTGGTGCAGGCGCAGCCGGCGGTCTCGGTGCCCTGATCGAGCAATTCACCCAGGCCGGCCACGGTGGGGCGATCAATTCATGGATCGGAAACGGCCAAAATCAGCCGATCGCGCCGCACGATCTTGGCGCCGCGCTCGGTCCGGAGACGGTGGGCCAGCTCTCGCAGCAGACCGGCATGGGCAGTTCCGACCTCCTGTCGCAGCTCTCGCAATTGCTGCCTGGCGTAATCAATCAGCTCACCCCGCAAGGTCGGATGCCGACCGAGCAAGAGCACGCGCACTGGTAAGGTTCTTCGCGGCCGATCAACGGGACCGATTACGAGATAACCCTACGTCAGTTGCAGCAGGCCATATGCTCCGCGGTGCTCGACAGCCTGTCGGGGCAGGCCAACCATGTCACATGGCGACTTACTTTTCCGGCTCTCACGGGAGCTTCCCTCGGCGGTGAACCGCTACGCCGCTGATGGCAGGTTGCCCGTCCACTGACGCGGTGAGCCTGAGGACACGCCGCACGCCGGTTGAGGACGACCTCGCCCGGACGCGCCGGTCGATACGACCGCAACGAGCACCGTGACGGTGCCGAACGAGGAATACAGCCATGGCCCAGAACGCACACCACGAGGCGGCCAAGCATCACGAGGCAGCCGCCAAGTCGCACAAGACGGCCGCCGAGCACCACGAGAAGGGCGACGCCAAGACGGCCGGCAAGCACGCCGAAGAGGCCCACGGTCATTCGGCGAAGGCGCACGAGAGCTCGACCAAGGCTCACGGCAAGAGCACCGGCAAGCACTGATCGGCTCTGCGTAAACCAGCCGGGCCCGGCGTATGTGGGCCCGGCTGCCAATCATGAGGGACACCATGGACGAGAACCGCATCACCGGCGCCGCGAAGGAACTCGGCGGCAAGGTTCAGGGTAAGGTTGGCGACGCGATTGGCGACCGTGAGACCCAGGGCAAGGGCAGGGTGGATTTGCGCAGGTCCACTTTTGTGCGTGAGTTGGCAGAAGACTGATCAACGGCCGCTTTCGGGAAGCGCCAACGGCGTCTTTAGCGGCCGGGTTGGGTCGCTAGCCGTAGGACCGCTTAGGGTGGTTTCCTGCCCGTCCGCTTCTGGACAGCGGTCGCATCAAGCAGACCTAGCCGTGGGGACCGCTCACGACCCTATCCGCACCGACCTTACCTGTAGCCGCTCGGCTTACTCCTGCCACGCATCCCACTCGTCCTGAACCGCCTCAATGCGGGTATGCAGGTGGCCAGCGTCGATAGCGGTTTCCATCAGCATGTCCTGGGCGGCGGCGAGTTGCTGGCGCAATTCGGCATTCTCGGTCGCCAGGACGAGGAGAAGGGCAGCCAGGTCATCGCTCATCCAGACTCCACGTCGCCGCAAGGCCGCGCGTCCAGCTGGGCTCAGGCTCGGCCGCAATCGCGTCCGATCAGCGCGACTGCGCCGGCGATGCCGCACCGAGGTCGAGGGGTATCCGGCCCCGGTGCTGCTCTTCCGGCGCGCGGTCGGAGCCAATCGCTGAGGGTATGGTGGTGCGGTATGGTTAGCCGATCTTGTATGAACCCCGCGCGACCAAGTCCACGTCGCGGCTTACAATCACATGCGGGAACGACGCATGTGGTGACGTCGATGGCGGTTCATGTGCCGCATACCCATCATGCCCCGCTGGCCGCCCATGCGCTTCTCTGATGGGCTCTTCACGCTGCCGGGATTGTTCATGTTGCTCTGAGCGCTGCCGCCGCCAGTGGACATCTGAGCGAACGCCGCTCCGGTAATTGCGAACGATAGTGCTGCAGCGAGGGCAAAAGTCTTCATCATGGCGTTTTCCTCCAGACGGATCAGCTCGATCAGTCGAGGGACAAACACCACCGTGCCTGATATTGTTCAGGCTATAACCTTGAGAATAGTGATGGGCCCTACCGACGTCGCAGCCTCAGAGTCAGGATCAGCGCACTGGGCCAGAACATGAGGCTGAGCAAGGCGATCGGAACGATGGGTCGCCCTTTCCACCAGACGATGACGACTCGCAGGAACAGGACCGGGATGGCCGCTGCCAGAAAGGCCCAGAACTGAAGGTCGGATAGATCCATGTGAGATCCGTAGCAGCCTTCTGCCGCTACGCTTTCTTCACGCCCGGTGGCACAGTGCGTCCACCATGCCGATCCGGCCCGAGCACCGCTTCTTCTACCCGATCGACTGGGCGCAGCTCTCGGCCGTGATCCGGTTCGGCCGGGCTAAGGGCTTCGGGCGGCCGCACGGGCAAAAGATGGTCTACCACCTCGGCGATGGCCGCTGGTGGGATGCGCAAGCCGGCCGGTGGCGCGATGGGTGGGGCAGGCGGATCCGGATCGCTGCGGAAGCTGACATCCTGAAACGGGCCCGCCGGACGCGGGTCGTCCTGGCGGCGGCCCATCGAGATCACGACACCTCGAACAACGCGGATGCCAACCTCGCGGCCTTCCGCCAGCGCTGCCACATGATCCATGATCGGCCCGAGCATCAGCGGCGGCGCTGGCGCACGCTGTTCCGGCGGAAGGCGCTCGGGGATCTGTTCGGTGGCCCCTACGTTTAGACGAGGCTGAGAACACGGAGCCGTTCAACCCTAGGCAAGGAACGGGTTCACGGAAGCGCGATTGCCTTGTTGCCGCATGGTGGACTCCTACGTCCGACCGGCGGTCAACAGGGAGATACGCCAATGAAAACAGTACTTGCCATCGCCACCGTCTTCATCCTCGCCGGCCCAGCATTCGCTGCGGAAGGCGGTTCAAGCCGCTCTGGCACATCGAACAGCACGGGTGCGAGTGATGCCGGATCAGGCTCCTCACCTGGTGCATCGGGAAGCGGTCCCTCAACCGGCGGAATGAGCCGTTCGGGCACGATGAACAGCACGGGCGCCAACGATGCGGGATCCGGATCAAAGCCGGGTGGCACCAGCGGCACCCCTGGAAACCGCTGATTGCATCGCCGGCGTAACGAGGCGTTAGCCGCTCTCGTTCAGCTTCAATCTCAGCGACCGGGCCTAGCCCGATTGCCTTCAGAGCAGCGCGCCGGCTCCAAAGACAGGACCCTTAGTGCGCGGCGTCGTCGGCACAGTCGCAGCTGAGGCCCGCCCTATTCCCCCGAGGGGCGGGCCTCAGGCCTTCGTTTCCTGCGCCTGCCGGACAAAGAAAAGGCCACCCCCGAAGGAGCGGCCTGAAGTCAAGGGAGGAAACGCCCTTGGGAGGGCAACGAAAACGCGACGCCATCGCGATCTCGCACTGCAAACCTAGGCCACCGCACCGCGGCAGACAACCGACTGAATGTTGTAGACACGCACTTTAGTGGGCTGTGGGGTTGTAGAGGTGCAGTTCCGCATCGTGCCGCAACACGTAGGCCATGGGCCGGTGCCCTGCGGTGTCCAGATCCCCCGCGGCACACGACCCTCACGCGACTGCCCGGCCTAGGCTTCACGGACGGGACGCGGGGAACTGGCCCGTGATCACCTGTCATCACGTGCTTGCCCGCCGCAGGCTTTACGGTGTCGCGAACACCTCGGGCGTGCTGACGGGAAGAAGCGGTGCTGTAGCAAGCTCGTGAGAGGCTGTCGCTGGTTAGGCTCCGCGGCGTTGCGCCTTCAGCTGCTGCAGGGTGCGCTGGCTCTCGCGCTCGAACTGCGCTGGGGTGATCTCTCCAGCATCAACACGGCGCGCCAGCTGCTTGCGGTACTCCAGCGCTTCCTCTTCCTGCGCGCTCAGCGGCACGCTGGCCCGCGCAGCCGTCTGGGTGCGTTCAGCCCATTCCGTGTAGCTGATGCGATGGGCATCGCGATCCGCTCTGAGGCGGGCGACATCTTCCTGGAGAAGCGCGGCGCCCCGAAGGCCTAAAACAGCTTGCTGCGGCCCTGGGGTACTTGTTTGGCAAGCCACCAGGCCAACCGTGCTGAGCAGGATCGCGGCGATGTGTCGGTTCATGAGCAGCCCCTCGTTCAGGGCGAGCTAAGCTGGTCCATGCCGATGAAGCGAGGGCGGATTGGCCACAGTTGGCCATTCCGTCATGAGCGAAAGAAACGATGGAACTGGTCGGGCGTGTATTGCGCTCCTCGACGGTCGGCGATCATCACGTCGAGATAGCCGCGTCGCATCATCTCCGTGGCCTTAGCCAAGGCATGGATGACGGTATCACAACCGATCAGCGCCATGCCCCGATTTGCTACGCCAGTGACGGTGAAGGCCATCTAACCTCTTTTTGGATGTTAAAGAACAATTCCGCCAACTCTGTGTGGTGAAAATATCGGAGCCATCGAGATCGGCCGAAGAAATTTCAGCAGCCATAGGCTATGCCGAGAGATATTTTGTAGAAACTACATTTGACAGCTTCCACGCGCTTCGTCGTGTTCGTCATACCGCTTGGACGCCGACCGTCACCGCATGGCTCGCTATGAGCCAGCTTGATGGCATCAAGGTTGTTTGATCCTTCCTCTGTGGCTACAGCCACGCTATGCCCGAAAAGCTGAACGACCTCCTTGAACGCCTCAAGACGCAGCAACGCATGCTCATCCTCGCGATGGCCGAGCATAGCGGTCTTCCGGCCGGGAGCATGCTGCGCCAGGTCGCCGAGTTGGAGAACGTGATCGCGGCTGTTGAGGCGGTGGCGGCCGAGGAAGCGGACCGAGCGAGGCGGGCTTGATATCTGCCTAGACCGATACCTCGGCAGTGTCACAGCAAGCGACTGCAGCGTGCAGCAAAGGGCGGTATTCGACGGCTACGGTACGGTCGCGACTACGGTAGGAGCAGAGGGGATCACATCACACGAACTGAGAGTGCAGGTAGGGTTATCGCGACTGCACCGGCGAGGCCGCACCTGGGCGTTGCGAGACGGTATCCCGGCGCTGCTCTGCCGGCGCGCGGCCGGAGCCGATCGCTGAGGGTATGGTGGCGCGGGGTGGTTAATGGATCTCGTACAACGGCTTGGAGTCGCCGACATCCAGCTACGAGATCAAGCCGCCCGACGGTTCTTCTTCGGTGCGTCCTCAGCCATTGCACCTGGCTGACCCAGCCCAATCGCCTTCGCGAGCGCCGAGCGCTGGGCAGCATAGCTCGGGGCAACCATCGGGTAATCGGGCGACAGACCGTACTGGAGCCGGTAGCGCTCCGGCGTCAGCCCGTGCGCGGTGAGGTGGCGTTTCAGGGTCTTATAGGACCGTCCGTCGAGGAAGCTGACGATCCCATCGTCTCGGATCGATTTGTGGATTTGGGCTGTGCTCGGCTTCTCGATATCGAACTCGGACACCGGCACTGAGCCGCCCGGCTTCAGCGTATCGAGGGCCGCGTGGATGCTTTTAATCAGCTTCGGAAGCTCGACTGCGGGGACTGAATTCTTCGTGACGTAGGCAGAGACAATTTCGCCGGTAAGCTCGGCCAAATTCAAGCCTGGATTGTGAAAATCCTCGGTCATCAAGGCATTCTTTCGGATAGTTTATGCCCCCCGTAAAAATGATTTTCCATACGAGACGTCACAAGTAAATGCGGCTTCCAACCGCATAGATTGGTGAAATTGTCGCATCTTGTGGAATTAATACTTTTTTGGAGACGGGAAGCATGATCGGGGGCCAAATGGCTCGCGGTGGCATGACGTCAGCCCGAATTGGGCGCACAGGGCATGGCACAAGCCCTGATCAAAAAGGCAGCAAGAGAAGGCTGCCCGAGCGTCCCTGTCAGCCGCTGATACGATGTAACGGGAGAGTACGGGGGTCAGGGGTCAGCTGCTGATCGGGAATGGCGTTGCCTAAACCGTTGTGACGCTCTGGTTTATGCGGCGACGGCGTCGCAGCGAAAACGTTGCGAGGGATCCGCCAGTGCCCGTTCCATCTCCTGCCGAAACCCCTCGGCTCCATCGTGCCAGCCGGCCGGATCAGTCTCGTACAGTGCCATGACCTCATGAAAGCGCTTGTGCGCGCACCCGAACGCGGTGTCGTGCAGGCCGTGCCTGTCGAAGAACACTCCGATGCTGCAGGCATGCGGATCCTTCGATGCTTCCTTCCAAGCCACCGGTAGAGGCTGACCCATCAGGGTCCGACACGCCTCCACCACGCGCAGGTGGCCTGCATAGGCACCCAGCATCGACGTCGGCGTTCGGTCCATCTCCATACCCACCGTCGGCCATGCCGCTATCCATGGTGCGACAGCCTCGCCAGGCATCGGCCGTGCGATCCCGTAGCCTTGCCCGAGATCGACCCCGAGCACGCGCAAGGCGTCGCGGATCTCGACCGTCTCCACGCCCTCGACGATCAGTCGCTTGCCGATGCTGTGAGCTAGGCTCTGCAGGCTGAGCACGAAGTGCAGGTCCCGGGGCTTCTGTCGGAGCCCGCGCGCAAACGACTGGTCGAGCTTCATGATGTCGACGGGCAGGTCACGCAGATTGATTAGGGACGAGTAGGCGCTGCCGATATCGTCGAGTGCGATGCGGATGCCGAGCGCACGGATGGCCTGCAGGCGCTCCGACATTCGAGCATAATCCGGGGTTGCGTGGCCCTCCAACAGCTCCAGCACCATTGCGCCGTGCGGACTGAAGGCGTGCTGATCGAGTACGTCGCGCAGAAGATCGACGAACCCATCCGCGAGCACCAGCGGCACCTCGACGTTGACGCTGACGTAGGGACCTGGACCATCACCCGCCAAACTCTGCCGCAGCGAGACCGCTTGCCCGAGCATCGTGCGAAACAGTTCGGCGAGGGCGTCCTGTGGCAGGCTGGACAGGAAGTCCGCCGGCGGAAGGAGCTGGTCGCCGCGCATGAGTCGGGCGAGCGCCTCGTAGCCGACGATCTCGCCTGTGCGCAGATCCTCGATGGGTTGGAAGGCGGCTCTTATGTCGAGGCTTAATTGATGCAGCACGGATGTGCTGCGGGAAGCAGCCGCGCGTGGCCTACGAGCCCGAGCGTGGTGCACGGTCATAGTGATCCTATCGGGTCTGGATCGGGAGGTGCTTAGCCACGACGTAGGGTTGCAACCTGATCCATATTACATTGCGCAACCGTTAACGACTGCGACAGCCCTGAGCCGAAGGGTCCGCAATGTATTTGGGCGCTCAAATCACAAGGCGCAGATCTGTCTCGTTCGGTTCGGCAGCACGAACCTGGTTCCGACCCGCGCCTTTGCCCACGTACAGCGCCCCATCTGCCTCCGCGACGAGTGCAGCGGCGTTGGGCGCTAAGACCTCAGGAACGCTGGCTACGCCACAACTCACCGTGAGAACTGTATGCGGTCCAGATGCGTGGGGCATCCCCCAACCCATTACCGCCGCTCGGATCCGCTCGGCCACGACGATCGCACCCGCGGTGTCGACCTCAGGCAGGATCACCGCAAACTCTTCGCCGCCGATGCGACAAGCCGTGTCGCTCGCGCGGTTGGCCGCTGCTCGGATCGAGCCAGCGATCAGTCGGAGCGCTTCGTCGCCGCGCTGATGACCATAGGTGTCGTTGAAGCCCTTGAAGCAATCCGCATCGATCAAAACCAATGCCACCGGCCGCTGGCCCCGCACTGCACGGTCCCATTCCTGCGCGAGCGCCTCATCGAAGCGCCGCCGGTTGCCGAGGCCGGTTAGGGCATCGGTGGTCGCCTGTGCTGCGAGGCTGGCGTTGGCTGCGACCAGCTTCGCCTCGGTCTGCTCACGGTGACATAGCTCTCGGCGCAACAGCCAAGTGAGGCCAGCGGTGACGCCGCAGAGGCTGAGCAGCACGAGGCCCAGGCTCAGCGCCTGCCGTTGCCATTCGGCATAGACGGCGGACGGTGAAACCGCGATGCTGAGGGTGAGCGGTTCCAGCCCAAGGCGCGCGAAGGTGAACCGGCGTTCGTCCTCACCCAGCATCGCCGGACCGACGAAGCTGCCTTCGCGCATCGCGATCATGCGGCGGTAGCTCGTGGCATCGGCCACGCTGGCGCCGATCACGCTCTGCTCAAACGGCTCGCGCATCAAGACGACGCCCTGAGGTCCGAAGAGCGTGACGGTCCCAGCATGCTCGGCACCGACTGAGGCGAACAGGCTGCGCAGGTAGTCGATCTTGATGCCGCCGACCACGACACCAGCAAACGAACCGTCGGAGTTCGACAAGCGGCGGGAGAGCATGATCATCTGCTGACCACTCACCCGCGAGACAGCGGGCGGGCTGATGTGCAGATCATCGTCATCTGGATGGGCGGTGAAGTGATGAAAATATTCGGTATCAGACCGGTCCAGCCCCTTCGGTACCGATGGGCTTGATCCGGAGACGATGGTGCCGCTCGCGTCGAGAAGCAACTGGAAGGCGAAGCCAGGCGCGGATGCAGCACGGTCGAACAGGATCATCCGGCGAAGCTCGGGTGTAGCTTCCAAGACACCGGGACGTCCGATATTTTCTACAACGGCCTGTAGTGACAGATCATAGAGTTCGATGTTGCGCGCGATATCGCGGCCGAGCACCTGTACGAGGCTGTTTGCTGTTAACTGGCTGCGGCGCTCCGCATCTGTACGCATCTGCAAGAGCAGAAGGGCGGCCACGCAGATCAAGCCGGTGACGGTTAGGAAGTTGGCAAGGGCCAGCCATCGGGCCAGGGATGGCCTGGACCATGAGCCATCGATGTGCCCTCGGGGGCTAGCTACAACGTGCGCCACCTCAAGCCTGCGCGGTTTGAACATCCCGGCGCAGTCAGCCGCAAATCAATTACGAAGCCCTTAGCGCGATGTAGACACTTCTTGGTCTTGGCAAGGAGGTACCTGCTGAGGGCGTGGGATAAGTGTTTGACTGTGCGCCATCTTCCGTGGAGACGGATCGAATACCGCGGCTATGGGCCGGAACGCGCGCACGAGATCGTCGTCTAGGCGACCGGTCATCCCATTGAGAATGGCGTAGGCTTTTTCACCGGCCATCGGCGCTCGGTAGGGCCGACGCTCGATCAGAGCGCCGTAGACGTCGCAGACTGTCACCAAGCGGACGAGGTCGGGGATCTCCCAACCGGTGAGCCCATCCGGGTATCCGGTACCGTCGAGCATTTCGTGGTGCGAGCGCACGACCGTCAGCATCACCGCCTCGAACCCCTGGCCCACGAGCATGGCGTGGCCACGCACGGGGTGCGTGCGCATCACCGCCATCTCCGCCTCGGTGAGCTTGCCCGGTTTGTTCAGGATCTGCGTCGGGACATGGATCTTCCCGACATCGTGCAGCAGGGCGGCTTTCGTCAGACGATGTCGGTCCGCCGCCCGCAGCCCGAGAACGCCCGAGAACGCAGCCGCCAGGGCTGCAACGAGTAGGCAGTGTTGGTGCGTGGCATCGTCGAACTGCTGGACGGCTCGGACCCAATCGTAGATGCCGCTCTCGCCGACGGCACGCGCCACGAGATCAGTGCCGGTGTCGGCTATAGCGGGCGTGATCGGCGCGCCGGACAAGAGAACCTGCTTCAGGAAATGCCGAGCCTCGGTTGCTTGTTTCCACACGCTGGCCGGGGTCGGCTGGATCTGCACGTGCATGCGCCCGAGGGCGTCGAGTAGTTGCTGCGTGCCGGCCGTGCTGCTGAGCGTGGCGCTCGCACCCAAGATCTGGGCCTGCGCCTCGGCGCGAGCGACGTTGCCGTGCACGAGGAACAGGTACGGGATCTCTCCGCCGCGCATCGCCGCCAAGACGCGGCGTAGGCGAATGAGGGCGTCGGACGTGAGCGCTTCGATGTCGCTGACGATCAGATCGAATTGCGGGGGCGGCAGCTTGTCCTCGTAGAGTTCGTGCACGTGGCAGGGGCCTCGCGCATCGAGATTGCGTGCGAGGCGTTGGCCGCGCTGAACATCATCAGTGATCAGCAGAAGTGCGCCCATCGTTGTTCCTCAGAGGATGACGCGTTCGTTGAAGGTGAGCGGGCCGAACGGCAGGCGGAACGCCACGCCGACACCCTCAGGGGTATGACGGACTACCGTCGCATAGCGCTTGCCCACCGTTACGATCGTACCGACTTGTGGTCGCTCATCTAGGAGTAGAGCGGCTCCAGTCATGGACAGGTCTGCAACAATCGCTTCGGTCACACGGGCACCCAGCAGATGGACTTGAACCTTGCGGTGGACCGGGACGATGCGGGCGGCCTTGCGCTGGTCATCCCGGTCGTCGGCGCTGCGCAGCCACGCCAGCCGCGCCTCGATCCGGGACCGGCGTTCGGGATTGGCTATAATCTGAAGCACGAAGCGGTCGACCTGCTGGTATTGCACGACGCCGTCGATCATGCCGATGTCGTCGAGATAACAGGTGACGCGCTCACCTACTTCGGGCAGCGCTCCCTCCGTGGCGGGATGCAACTCGATGAAGTTGGTAGCCGACACGGCGGCGAGACATTGAACGTCTCGACTGCCCAGCCAACAATACCTGCCCTTAGCTGCAATGCTGCCTTGTTCCCGCACGGAAGTTTCTCCCGCCTTCGCGCTTAAATAAAAATAGCAACAGATTGGTTTATAACCCGACTATACATCAGCGATCGTCCTATCACTTCACTACAACATCGAGGATTTGTCTTTGGAACGTCAGCTTCAGGCAGGAGAAGCGGGTTCAAACGAGCGGACGAGCTTGCTGGCGTTCAGCCTTCCACTCGCGGCCCGCTGAATAAACAGGTCGATATGAGCCAGTCCGTTACGTACCTCGACGCACAGTTTCGCGTTGATGGCGTCGATCCGAGCATCGCCGCTCGGCGCCCGTGTCTCCAAATCGGCGTTGATTGCGAGTAGCTCGGCCCGCTGACGCCGCAGTTTCATAAGGATCGCGTCGAGCTGTGCCGATGGGAGGGTCGGCGCACGCCCTTCGGCTAACAACTCCGCAGCAGCTGCGTCGAAGCTGGCGAGGGTGGATGTCTCGTAGCGTTTGAGCCGCAGGGGAATGATCGTTCCCATCATGATCCCTGGGTCTTAGAACCTTCATTCTTGGATCGGTACTGTCGCAGCCCCTGTTTCAGCGTCCGCTTTAGCATCGCAGCCGCGTCCGTCGCCCAGCCGAGCTGCTGGTGGGGTACCATCCGGCGATCAAAAGCAGCGTCGATCCGGGCGCAGCTAACCTCGTATGGTTCCGGCCCCACCTCGACCGCGGCGCGGAGTAGATCCTCAAGCGCACCGTCGAGGCTAGCCCGAACGACGGCCTGGTCTCTCACGTTGTGCACGACTTCATCCGTGATCATCGGAAGTTCGCCCATGGCTGTTTCAGATCCGAGCGCGTCTCGAATGGAATGATGACCGGCTATTCGACTTCCTCGGCCACCTCGCGGCGCAACTCCGGTACGCGCGCCCACGGTTCGGTGGTCCGAGCCATCGCTTCGAGGCGCGTCCCGACCGCCGTCTCACGGACCGCTAAGACCACGTCCCAGGCTGACGCGAAGGCTTCGACACAGGCAGGATCGAAATGGCGACCACTGTCGGCCTGGATACAGCTCAGCGCCTCGTCGAACGCCATCGCCGCCTTGTACGGTCGCACCGTCGTCAGGGCGTCGAACACGTCCGCCACCGCCACGATCCGAGCTGAGAGTGGGATTGCCTCACCGCTAAGGCCGTGTGGGTAGCCGCTGCCATCCCACTTCTCGTGGTGGGCCTCGGCGATCTCAGCGGCCAGGCAGATCAGCTCCGAACCGCTGCCGGCGAGGATCCGCTGTCCGACTACAGGATGCGTGCGGATCACCGCGAACTCTGCCTCGTCGAGGCGCCCCTTCTTCAGCAGGATCCCGTCGGGGACGGCGACCTTGCCGACGTCGTGCAGCGGCGCGGCGAGGTACAGACGCTGGCAGAACTCTTGAGGCAGCCCCATCGCTTCAGCGATGATCTGGCTGTAGCGCGCCACGCGCCAAGTGTGGTCACCCGTGTCGTTGTCGCGGTACTCGACCGCCAACGCCAGCCGGAAAATGACCTCCGCTTCTCGCTCGCGCAGGCGACGCGTCGCCTGCTCGATCTCGCCGGCCAGCGCCGCCGCCTGCTCGTCGAGGTGCCGCACCGCCTTCGCCAGTCGGACGAGGTTGCGCACCCGCACGTTCAGCTCGATCTCTTTCGCTTGCTTGTCGAGGAAGTCGGTGGCACCCGCCTCTAGCGCGCTGAGCCTGACCGTATCGCACACGTCGCTGGTGATCATGGCGACCGGCACCTGCGCATAGTGCGGTATGGCGCGGATCTCGCGGATGAAAGCGATCCCGTCCAGCTCGGGCATGTGCTGGTCGACCAGCACGAGGTCGAAAGCGCAGGTCCGTGCCTCGACCAACGCCGCGAGTGGGTCGCTGCAGGCGGTGACGAGGATGCCGCGTTCGGTCTCCAGCAGTCGTCGAAGGCGCAGCAACATCGCCTTGCTGTCGTCGACGAGAAGGACGTCCATGAGAGCACCCCGTCAGGCTCGTGGGATGGTGACGCGGCCGGACCGGACGACGTATTCAGGATGGATAGGTTTCTACGAGGCTGCCGAGCCGCGAGAAGGTGTCGGCTAGGCGGTGCAAGCTGCTGTGCAGCGTCTTGATCTCCGGTGCTGAGCTGCCGGACGCGACAGCCACACGGTCGATCTCCTGCTCCAAGTCCCGGCTCAGCTGCCGTGGCGAGCCTCCAAGCGCTCGGATCTGAGGCCACCGCGGCCCGAGATCCGCGTTGGCTGCGAGGACCTGTTCTAGGACTATCGCGAGCCTCTCGGCGCCTGCTTGGTCAAAGCGCTGCGACAGTAGGTGAACCTCGGCCATGACGACCTCACGCTACGCGCACGGTGGCGAGGAAGCGGCCGACCTCGGCGGCGAGGTGCTCGGACTGGCGCGACAGCTCCGAGGCCGCGTCCAGCACCTGGCTCGCCGCTGCCCCGGTCTCCTCGGCCGCGCCCGCGACGCCCGCGATGTTGTGTGTCACCTCGCCTGTGCCCATCGCCGCCTGGCTGACGTTGCGCACGATCTCCTGGGTGGCCGCCCCCTGCTCCTCGACGCCGGCGGCGATCGAGGTCGCCACGCTGCTGATCTCACGGATCCGCCCGGTGATGCCCGCGATCGCCGTGACCGCTTGGCCGGTCGAGGCCTGGACCTGAGCGATCTGCCCGGAGATCTCGTGCGTGGCTTTCGCGGTCTGCTCGGCCAAGGCCTTCACCTCGGAGGCGACCACCGCAAACCCCTTGCCGGCGGCCCCAGCCCGGGCCGCCTCGATCGTCGCGTTCAGCGCCAGTAGGTTGGTCTGTGAGGCGATGGTCGAGATCAGCCCGACCACGTCACCGATGCGGGAGACGGCGCCGCTCAGCTCTTGCACCAGAACGCCGGCCTGATCGGCCTCGCTCACCGCCAAATGCGCGAGGCTCGCCGATCCATCCACCTGCCGGCCGATCTCCTGCACCGACGACCCGAGCTGCTCGGCGGCCGCCGCCACGGTGTTGACGTTGCTGGCGGCTTCCTCGGCCGCGGCGGCCACCGCGCCGGACTGGGCGGAGGTCTCCCCGGCCATCGCCGACATCGAGCCGGCCGTGGCCTGCAGCTCGGTCGCGGCCGCCGAGACCAGGCCGATGATGCCGCCGACCGCCTGCTCGAAGCCATCCGCCATCTGGCGCATGCCGGCCTTGCGCTGCTCCTCGGCGGCCAGACGGGCTTGGGCGGTCTCCGCCTCCAGCGCCCGGGTGCGGATCAGGTTGTCCTTGAACACCTGCACCGCGACCGCCATCGCACCGATCTCGTCCCGGCGCTGGCGATACGGTACCGTCGCTCCCGCATCGCCACCGGCGAGCACACCCATCGCCTGCGTCATGGTCTGGATCGGACGGGATACGCGCAGCAGACCGAAGACGGCGGCGGCGCACGCGGCGGTGAGGGCCAGAGCAACGGCGATGTAGGCGGCCAGTGCGGCGGTCTCGGCTTCGGACGCGGCCGCATCGGCATCCCGGCGGGCCCCTCCCTGGTTCAGGGCGACGTCACGCGCGAGATCGGCCCGAGCTTCGTCGTAGAGGTTCGCGGTCTCGGGGGCGGTCATCTGCTTGAGGGCGAAGGGCTGTTGCCCGGTCTCCATCAGACGACGCATCTCGGCATCGGCCTGCTCGAAGCGTCTCCATGCGGATGAGAACGCATCGTAGAGCGCACGCTCGTCCGTCGAGGCGATCATCGGCTCGTAGGCTTTGCGCGCTTGCGCGAGCTTGTCGTGGGTCGCGGCGAGTTTGGCCTCGTTCTCGGCCAGGTGAGCCGGCGTATCCGACAGGGTGAGCAGGCGCAGCTGCTTGATCCGAACCTCGGACGCAGTCGCCCGGATCTCGTTCACGGCGACGACCGATGGCAGCCAGTTCGATGCGACCTCGGTGACGGAGTGGCGGATCCCCGCGAGCTTGAAGATCGAGAGTGCGCCCTGCCCGGCCGCAATGAGCGCGAGCAGGCCGAAGGCGCCGGAGAGCGCGACCTTGAGTGACAGGTGCAGGCGCATCGTTCCGCTTCTCGTTGGGAATTTAAACAGCTCTCGTCCGGCAAAGTTAGGCCGAACCGCATATGTTTATTGGTTTGATTCGTTAATTGATCATTTATATCAGCGTAAATAGAGCAGATTTAACTTCGCTGAGGTCGTTTTAGCCACCAAATCACGTCAAAAGACTGTTTTTACGCGACGGATTTTAGGCCATAACTCCTAATTGCGCCCTTACTACAGAAGTTGGCTTCGATCTCCCGTGATCGATAATTCCATCATTTGATGGATTAGCGTCGTGTCGCTCAGTCTGGATCACGTGGTTAGCAGCGGCGCTACGCTCTTCCATGCCTGTAGGGCCGCAACCCTCCGGTCATGACGTGGAGGCACAGGGTGGTGCGCCGACCGCTTCGACGTCGTGTTCTCGGACGTGATGATGCCCGGTCTGAGCGGCATCGAGCTGGGACAGGAGATCCGCCGTCTCCACTTCGATCTGCCCGTGGTCTTGACCTCGGGCTACAGTCATGTCTGGCGCAGAACGGCACCTATGGGTTCGAACTCCTGCACAAGCCGTATTTGGTCGAGCAGCTCTCGCAGGTCCTGCGCAAGGCGGCATCATGGCAGCGGCGCAAGCGTCTGATAGGTCGGTAGTTGGAAGAAAGGCTTCGAGTGTTCGCTTCGAAGGCATTCCGGACGTTCATCGCACGACGGTCGAACTTCCGCTTCCCACCCAACGCAGCCCGTCAAGCTGGTACGTTTTGGGTATGCGATTGGGAACCAGCGCTTTCGGTTCGCTATGGGTGCGCCTTTAGCAGACCGCAATTCGCGGCTGATTGCGACTCGACACAGACGTACCGATGGCCCATTGGCGCTTCCTGAAAGCAGCCATTCTTCGGCCGTTCGGCAACTTCGGCTCGGGGTGGTGAGCGGTCATTGGCTGGACCATCAGATGATCCTTTTAACGGCTAACTGCTCCCCGTAGGTCGGCGAAGCGAGCGCTCAGGCATCCCATTTGACTTCCAGGGAATAGCCTGGTGTCAGATCGGCATCCGATAGCCGTAGAACTCGTGGTCCTCGTTGTAACCGCCCTGCCCAGCGCCAAGATCGGCGAAGTCGTGGACGAATTCGATCGCGGTGATCCATTTCACCATCTTGAAGCCCAGCTCGTTCTCGCAGCGCAGGCGCAGCGGCGCACCGTGCAGCACGCTGACCGGAGCACCGTTCATCTCGTAGGCCAGGATGGTCAGCGCGTGATGCATGTTGTGCATCCGGTGCGCGTCGTAGTAACGCCCCCCTTCGCCACCCTCGGCGAACGAGTAGAACACGGCATAACGGGCCTCGGCACTGGGCTGCACGAGATCAAGGATGTGCTGCATCGGCACGCCGCCCCACTTGGCGACACCCGACCATCCCTGGATGCAGAAATGCGTGGTGATCTGCTCCTGCTTCGGCATCGCCCTGAGGTCCGCGAGCGAGAACTCCTGTGGTCGATCGACTAGCCCGTCCACCCGCAACCGATAATCCGTAAAATTGCCGGCGACCTGAGCGTCGAACTCGGCGGAGGCGGGCATGGTGCCGTTCGGCCAGAAATAAGGCGATATGTCCGCCTCGGTGAGTTCGGACCGTGGGTCCCACCACTCGGCCAGGCCCTTAATCCAGCCGATCATGAACTTACCGACGTGCTGCACCTGCCGCGCGTAGCGGATCGTTACCGGCGAGGCAGCCGCCCAAGCCCCGGCAACCACCGACATCGCCAGCATGAAAGGCAGGAAGCCCGACCACGAGGCGTTCTGCACGCCGGCGAACATGTGGTTGGTGTTCTCGCGCAGGCTGGTGACGAACACCATGACGCCGTGCGCCAGGATGAACAGCACGAACCACGAGAAGGACAGGAAGTGAATGGACCGCGCCACCTGCCGGTTCAGCACCCGCCCGGTCCAGCCGAGGCGGTTGGAGATCGCCGGGCTCTGCAGCAGGCCGGTGGCGATGGAGACCGGGGCTGCGATGAACACCGTAGCGAAGTAGGCCAGTTGCTGTAGGGCGTTGTAGCGGGTCCAGCCCTGGTCCACGGGAAAGTCGAGCGACCCGTATTGGATCGCCGTCGAGATCGCGCTTGGGAACACGTCCCAGGTCAGTGGAACCAGGCGACGCCACTGGTCGGTAGCGAACAGCATCACGTAGAAGACGACGCCATTCACCGTCCAGAGCATGTTGGTGGAGAAATGCCACCAGCGAGCCAACCCGATGGAGTGGCGCAACCCTGGAATGCCGAGCCACTTCGGCAGCGTCACGGAGTCGTCTTTGGCGGTCCAGATCCGCCCGGTCGGCACCGGGCGCTGGAAGCGGAACCAGTCCGTGCCTGGCGTGCAATCTCGTTTCCAGTATAGCCGGGGGTGGTCTGCCAGGATTTGGATGCCGGCGCGGATGATGAACATCATGAACAGCATGTTCAGGAAATGCTGTAGCCGCAGCCACCAGGGAAAGCCGGAGTTCACCGAAGGCGCACTCTGCGCGATGCCGGGATGGCGTACGATGAACGCCTTCACGTCCGGATACTCACGCAGGCTCTGTGCAAGGGCGACCACGAGGACGAGAGCCGCGAAGCCGAGTGGCAAGGCCCACAAAGTGCTGACCCAGCGCCGTCCGACGCGGATGCGAGGCACGATGCCTTGCTGTGGCGGCAGCCAATGGCTCAACAGGATGCGATCATCTGCACCACTCAGCTTCGCCGCGAGCGGATCATGGATCGGCACGACATTGGGTGTATCCGTCATCGGCCTGATCCTGTGTGATGCTGGCGCGCCCGCCATGCTCTGCGCTGTGTGTCTGGTCCTCGGTTGGCAATCGGCAGGCTGACAGGATGGTGAGGCATCCAGCAGACCCATCTCGAACTGAAGTCGATGAAGCTGAATGGGTTGCGTAGCCGGTAACAGACCAGGATCACGCTTCCATCCTAGGCCCAGTCCTGCTGCGCGTCCCGATAATATGTTGCCATCGAGTCAACGAGGGTCTGCCTCGGGTCGTAAGCGGCCAGCCACCCGGTGCAAAAATCAAGAGTTTTGCACTTGATAGCCAGCCTCCTCAAAACAGCCGCTTAGCTGGTGCGAACGTCTGGTGCCAATTGGGTATGCAGCTAGGGACCGACGGAAGTCTGCTTGCAACCACCCCAGATCATTCACCGCTTCGTGACCCAAAGACTAGATCGTCAATGCGTTTCATCACGTCAGCATTATGTTTTTTAAAAGCAGTTTCTCTGATGAAAGCGCAACAGATCGTTATGTCTTCGAATTTCATGTCATTTGATGCGTATTTATTTTCCAAAGCGTTTATTGGCCAGCGGCGCGCATAGCGCGGAAAATACGCCCGGGTGACACGATGAATTCCAACTATATTTTATGGGCAACCACCATAATCATGTTGGCAGGCGGGCTTTTAATCCTGGCGACCGGCAAGCGTCGGACCTCCCCCGAGGGCTTGCACACTGCCCTTCACGGTATCGTCCCGATCATCGCGGCCTGTTCCTACCTCGCCATGGCAACGGGACAAGGTCTGATCCTTCTGCCGACGACCGAAGCCGCCGCGGCCGGAGCAGTGACGCCCACGCGGATTTTCTACTACGCGCGCTACATCGACTGGACCTTCACGACACCCCTGCTGCTGCTTTCGCTCGGGCTCACCGCCATGCGCCACGTTCCCAAGCGTCATGGTGCCATCGTGGGGGCCATCCTCGCGGATGTGATGATGATCGTCACCGCCTTCGCATTCGGAGCCTCCGAACTGGGCTGGACGAAATGGACATGGTTCATCGTCTCGTGCGTGGCGTTCCTGGGCGTCTACTACGCCATCTGGATGCCGCAGCTGGAAGCTAACGCCGCCGAGCGGGACGACATTCAGTACACCTACCGCCGGAACGCCTCCATCCTGTCGGTCGTGTGGCTCGGCTACCCGGTGATCCTGGCAGTGGCCCCGGACGGGCTCAACATCGTCAGCGATGCGGCCTCGGTGCTGGGCATCGCGATCCTCGATGTCATCGCTAAGGTCGTCTACGGTTATATGTCGACGGTGTCCGACACGAAGGCGACCGACAGGGATCTGGCCGAGGACCATCCCGGCGTCGTGCCGGTCCGACGGGCGGCCTGATGCCGCCCCCGGGCGGGAGTCTGCGCATCCTCCCGGCCGGGGCGACGGTGCCGTCGCTGTTCGCGGCGTCCCTCCTCACCGCGAGCTTGCTCCTGCCCTGGCAAGGCCAATGGTTGTGTGCCGCCGCCGTCATCATCGTGCTCGGCGTGCCGCACGGGGCACTCGACGTTGAGATCGGCCGCACCCTCCTGCGCCATCGGGTGGGCTGGGTGTGGTTTCCCCTGTTCGCAACCCCCTATCTCATGCTCGTAGCCGCCGTGCTTGGGGCGTGGCGGCTGGCACCGGAGCCGATCCTAGCCGCCTTCCTGGCCGTGTCCGTCTGGCACTTCGGCACAGAGGAATCGGAGGGGGCCCACGAATTATCGGTCCTGGCCTTGGGCGGCCTCCCGGTGGCGCTACCCGTAGTGGTCCAACCCGTCGCGACGGCGCGGGTGCTATCGGCGATCTCTGGCGTCCCTCTGGCGGAGGCGCCGGCTTGGCTGCTGTGGCCAAGCTTGGCGTGGGTGCCGCTCGCGGTTCTCTGGGCCTGCCGCACGCTGATGTGGGGGCCGCGCCGTGCCCTGCTCCTGCCGCTCCTGCAGTGCGTCGGTTTCGTGGCACTGCCGCCGCTGACGGCGTTCGCGCTATACTTCGTGAGCGTACATGCCCCGTCCCACACGGCCGCGCTCATCCGGCACCCGACACGCGCGCCGCGGGTGCACAACACAGTCTCTGCCTGGCGCCTTTCCACACCGACCACGATCCTGACCGTGCTGATTGGGGCGGCGCTCTTGCCCTTTGGCGCGGGGGAGCCGGCAGTGCGGCTGGTGGGCATGACGCTGCAACTACTTGCGGCGCTGACGCTGCCCCACGTGCTGTTGGAGGTCTGGTTGACGGGTCATGAGCGGACACAGGCACTCACGACACAGCCAAGACCAGTCCCCTGTGCCGCTCGTTGAGAGGTAAACTGTCCCTGACGATACTGACGGAGCCGTTAGCTGATTTAGGGCTTAAAGCAATCTACTTTCCCCAGCCATAGCCGATGCTTCTCATGGTACGATTTGGGTATGCGTCCGAGAACTGGAGCGGCCGGTCCGCTATGGATGAGCCTTTAGCGAACCGTTCTACACAACCGCTTCCGACCCTTCTCTGAAGTTCAGAAGGTCCGCTTGCGGGGAGCCTGATCCAGTTCTCTGACCAATCCTGGCCAGAGGCGACGAGAGGCGGTTTGTATCCACGAGGCGACGCGGTTCTGCAGATCGACCTGACCGCATACGATCGGAAGCCCTTCCACATCGTCGATATTCCCCCAGCCGCACGGGCTCCTGCGTGCCCTCGATGTGCACACTCTGGTGGATCGTCCAAAAGAACGGGATCAGTGCTGAGCCTTCCGAGGTCTCCCAGCGTGCGTCAACTGGCCTGCTGCAACAGCAGGTCAGTCGGCATCGATATCAGCACGCGCAGGCCTTCGGCTTCCCAGTGATAGGCGATCTTGCCGCCGAGTTGGCCGCCGACGCTACGCTGGACCAGGGTTGCACCGAACCCAGCATATTCCGGCGGTTGCGCGATCGGCGGCCCCCCTCGCTCGCACCAGATCAGGCCGATGCTCTTGGCGTAGCGGCGACAGCTCAGACTGACGGTGCCTGTATCACTGGACAGAGCTCCGTACTTGACCGCGTTCGTCGCAAGTTCGTGGATGATCAGCGCGAGGCTCGTCACCGCCGTGTCGCGGATTGGAAT
>NZ_FNHS01000024.1 GCF_900103445.1 Methylobacterium phyllostachyos
GGCGGGGTGCGGAAATGCCCCCGCGCCGACCCGCTTCTGGGCCGAACCTGAGGATCCTGCGGACCCGTCCACTACGAGGCGGGGGACGGCTGGAAGGCCACGAGGCTGTGCGGGTTCCGGCGGTGCTACCGCGTCCGAGACCGTCAGACAGCGCGGCGCAGGACCGGGATCGCCGGAGACACCGCGACGAGAAAGACGGCACCGGGCGGGGACCATGCCCGCGCGATGCCGCGGGCGCCGCGGGGATCGGATCCCGCGCGTATCTGGCCGACACCTGGGTTCCCGCGGCGTCCCGCGTCCCGCGTGTTGTTCCTCAGCCATGCCCCCGGCGCCAGAAGCGCGCGGGGACGATGATGCGCAGCTTGAGGACAGGCTGGGGCAGGCCAGACGGGTCAGGGATGCGGGCAGATGCGCCGCACCGTTGTTCCCTCCCCGAAAAAATCGGTCTACACGGCCGCTCCCCCGAAACCGCTTACCTGCCCCGTATGCAGGACTGAGCCCGGAGACGCTTGATCCATGCCGATTCTCACCTTCCCCGACGGCAACACCCGGGAGATCGCCGCCGGCACCACCGGCCGCGCCGTGGTCGAGGGCATCGCCAAGTCGCTGGCCAAGCGCACCGTCGCCATGGCGCTCGACGGCACGGTCGCCGACCTCGACGATCCGATCGAGCGCGACGCCCGGATCGAGTTCCTGGACCGCACCGATCCGCGCAGCCTGGAGCTGATCCGGCACGATTGCGCGCACGTGCTCGCCGAGGCGGTGCAATCGCTCTGGCCGGAGACCCAGGTCACGATCGGCCCGGTGATCGAGAACGGTTTCTATTACGACTTCTACCGCGAGACCCCGTTCACGCCGGAGGATTTCCCGAAGATCGAGGCGAAGATGCGCGAGATCATTGCGCGTGACGCCCCCTTCACCAAGGAAGTCTGGAAGCGCGAGGATGTGCGCGCGCTGTTCGCCGACAAGGACGAAAAATTCAAGGTCGAGCTGGTCGACGCGATCCCGCCGGGGGAGGATCTGAAGATCTACCGCCAGGGCGACTGGTTCGACCTGTGCCGCGGCCCGCACATGACCTCGACCGGCAAGGTCGGATCCGCCTTCAAGCTGATGAAGGTGGCGGGCGCCTATTGGCGTGGTGATTCGAATAACCCGATGCTGACCCGCATCTACGGCACCGCCTGGGCGGCGCAGGCCGATCTCGACGGCTACCTGCACCGGCTGGAGGAGGCCGAGCGCCGGGACCACCGCCGGCTTGGCCGCGAGATGGACCTGTTCCACTTTCAGGAGGAGGGGCCGGGCGTCGTCTTCTGGCACGCCAAGGGCTGGACGATCTTCCAGGAGCTGATCGCCTACATGCGTCGGCGCCTGCGCGGCGACTACGCCGAGGTGAATGCGCCGCAGATCCTCGACAAGGCCCTCTGGGAGACCTCCGGCCACTGGGGCTGGTACCGGGAGAATATGTTCGCCGCGCAATCGGCGGGCGAGGAGGCCGAGGACAAGCGCTGGTTCGCCCTCAAGCCGATGAACTGCCCGGGCCACGTGCAGATCTTCAAGCACGGGCTGAAATCCTACCGCGACCTGCCCCTGCGCATGGCCGAATTCGGTGTCGTCCACCGCTACGAGCCGTCCGGCGCCATGCACGGGCTGATGCGCGTGCGCGGCTTCACGCAGGACGACGCTCACGTGTTCTGCACCGAGGACCAGCTCGCCGACGAGTGCCTGAAGATCAACGACCTGATCCTCTCGACCTACGCGGATTTCGGCTTCGACCAGATCGTCGTAAAACTCTCGACCCGGCCCGAGAAGCGGGTCGGCTCCGACGCGCTCTGGGACCACGCCGAGGAGGTGATGACCCGGGTGCTGGCGCAGATCGAGGAGCAGTCGGCCGGCCGGATCAAGACCGCGGTGAACCCGGGGGAGGGCGCGTTCTACGGGCCCAAATTCGAGTACGTGCTGCGCGACGCGATCGGCCGCGACTGGCAATGCGGCACCACGCAGGTCGACTTCAACCTGCCCGAGCGGTTCGGCGCCTTCTACATCGACGCCGACGGCGCAAGGAAGCCGCCCGTCATGGTCCACCGGGCGATCTGCGGCTCGATGGAGCGCTTCACCGGCATCCTGATCGAGCATTTCGCCGGGCACTTCCCGCTCTGGCTGGCGCCGGTCCAGGTGGTGGTGGCGACGATCACCGGCGAGGCCGACGCCTACGCCCGGGATGTCATCCGCACCCTCGAGCGCGCCGGCCTGCGTGTCGAGGCGGATCTGCGCAACGAGAAGATCAACTACAAGGTCCGGGAGCACTCGCTGGCCAAGGTGCCGGTGCTGCTGGCGCTCGGCAAGCGCGAGGCGGAGGAGCGGACGGTCTCGATCCGGCGGCTCGGCAGCCAGCAGACCCGCACGCTGCCGCTGACCGAGGCGGTGGCGGCCTTCGTCGCGGAGGCGACCGCCCCGGACATCCGCCGGGCCGAAGCCGTGGCCGAGGCGGTCCCGACGAGCGACACGGTCCTCGACGGGCACCACGCGGTGCAGGACGCCCCCTGACGGGGCAGCCTCGCGGGCCGGTTTTGGCGTCCGCCCTATCGACGCGCTCTCCTCCCCCTCTGCGAGGGGAGGGGAGGCACGGGACCCGAGATTCCCATTTTCCCACGGCGATCTTTGACATCGCTCTCCGCGACGATCTGGCGACCCGCCGCAGACATCCGGACACATCCGCGACACCGGATTGCGGTATTCAACCGGAAACATCCGGAGGGAACCATGACCCGCCTCGCCTGTGCCCTCGTCCTGAGCGCCCTCGCGACAGGTGCCGCCGCGCAGGAGCGGATCGACACGCGCACCCTGACTTGCGCCGCCCTGCGGGCCCGCGTCGCCCGGGATCGCACCGTGATCCTGGCGCGGAGCGAGACGGCCTACGAGACCGTCCACCTGGATTCCGGGTCGTGCCAACAGGACGAGACGGGCGCCCCGGCCTACGAGCCGTCGGCCGACGTGCCGTCCTGCTGGGCTGGCTGGCGCTGCAAACAGCGCAACAGCGACAGCGGCCAGCGCTGAGCCCGTCGCCGGCGATCAGCGGGCCTTGTCATGCTCCGCGAGGCCGACTGCCTTGTAATCGTAGGTCGGGTAGAACTCGGTGCGGTAGGCACCCCAGGCGGTGTCCTCGAGGACGCGGTTGACCTCCCGGAGCCGGGCGGCAGGCAGCCGCAGCGTGATGACCTGCCCGATTCCCATCACGACGTTCCACGAGACCACCTCGATCCCGGGGGGCGGGAAGGCCTTGTAGAAGCCCTGCTTGGCGAGCTGCGCGTTCAGCTCGGCCAGGGGTCGCGACTGGTCGTGGCGTAGGAAGACCGTCAGCAGGACGGCGTTGTCCGGCGTCGCCGTCGCGGAGCTCGGCGGAGGCGGCGGCGCCGTCTGCGCACGCGCCTCCGAGCCGACGGCACAGAGCAGCGCGAGCGCCGCGGCGAGGGATCCGACCGCACCAGCCATCCGTCTCATCCATTCTCCTCCTGCCCGCTCCGGTCTCGTGTCAACGCGAACGAGCGGCGGTGCTATCCCGGCCATGGGCCGTCAGCCGAGCTCGATATCGTAGGAGAGGCGCAGGCGCAGGCGCACCACGCCCTGCGCATCGCGCACGGCGATGACATAGTCCTGCCGCTCCCGGGGATCCGACAGGCCCTGGGCCACGCGGATCATCATCCGGGCCGCCTGTTCGCGGGCCGCGGCCAGATCGGGGAGGTCAAAGCCTTCGTTATCGCGAACGAGGTTGGTGCCGTCATGAAGGTCGATGAAATAGCGGGGCACGGATCTGGGCTCAGCGAGCGCATTGGCCCGGAAGAATCAATCTCGGTTGTTTCTACGTAGTTTCGGATCGATGAAAAACCGAGGTCGCGCATGTCGCACGGGGAAAAGCCGTCGCCTGTCAGCCGCCGAGCAAACTCTCGGCGAAGTCGTCCGGGATGCTGCCGAACTGGCCGAGGATGGTCACACCTTCCAGTTCACCGGTCTCGTCATCGGCGACGACCTTCAGGGCCGCCGCGCCGGGCAAGCGGGCGGCGAGCGCCTCGGCCTTCTTGAGGGCACCAAACTCGCTCTGTGCCGGCTCCTGCCGCGCCGGGCGCAGGCGATTGCGATGCATTTCGAAGGGTTGCACCACGAAGGTGGTCTTCAGCGCCATGATATTCCCACGGGGCGGTCGGTTGTCGTGACCGAGGCGGCAGGCTTGCGCCTCACAGGCTGCGCGTGGTGACCCCGAGCGCCAGCAGAATATAGGCGCCGATGAAGAACCATTGCCGGTGCGCCACCACGGTGCGTCCGACCATGGGGATGCGCGTGTACAGGCTGGCGATAGCGACACCGATCAGCGCGACGGAGACAAGAAACGTCAGGAGACGCGGGGCGGAGAGCGTGGGCATGCGCCATGCTGGCCGGGCTGGCCTTACCGAACCGTTATCGGTCGAGTCCGGGGACGAGGGGCCGGTCGGCCGTCAGCGGTCCCTTCGAGCCCGGAAGCAACCCGGCCTCGGCCAGCCAAAGTGCCATGATCGCCCCCGCGATCAGGGTCGCGAGCGAGGCCAGCCGACCGGTCCATCGCCGCAGAACGAGCATCATCACCAGGACGACCAGGAGGGCGAGGATGAGAGCCGGCATGAGCATGGCTGCGCCATGCCACGCCGCGGCCGCCGCGTCACCACGGAAGCGTCGCCGCGCCTCGCCGCCTGGCCATATCGATACTTCAAGCCCACCCACCCCGGGCCTTCCGACACTCTAGGTCCATTGCCCGAATGTTTCGCACCCGGAAAACACTCCCACAGTCGATGGCACCAGATGGGCTGGACCTGCAAGGTCTCGGCGACGATTGCCGAAAATACCCATCCGTGACCCACGGCAGGCATGCCAATCATGCGTGGGATGCTGGCTCAGGAACAATTTTGTAACTTGCATTCAGCGGTCAGAAGTAGCAAATCACTTGAGAGGGGCACACTAGGAATCTTAAAGTGACAGAAGAAACCACCGCTCCGGCTCCCAACTTCATCGAGTTGGCTGGAGACATTGTCGCCGCCTATGTGTCGAACAATCCGGTTCCGGCCGCGGAGCTTCCGGCGCTGATCGCGCGGGTCCACGGAGCGATTGCCGGACTCGTCTCGGGCACCCTGACGGCAGAGACCGGCACGGCCGCGCCCGCCGAGATCGACCGGCCGAGCGCCGCGCAAATCCGCAAGTCGGTCCGGCCAGACGGGATCGTCAGCTTCATCGACGGCAAGACCTACAAGACGCTCAAGCGCCACCTGACAAGCCATGGGCTCGACCCGCGGGCCTACCGGGACCGCTACGGCCTGCCGGCCGATTACCCGATGGTCGCCCCGGCCTATGCCGAGCAGCGCTCCGCGCTGGCCAAGGCAATCGGGCTGGGCCAGCCCGGCGCCATGGCCGAGCGTGAACGGAAGAGCCGTCGGGCGGCCTGAGGGCGAACGCGTTCAGGGGACGCCCCGTCGAGGACCGTTTCGTCGGTTCCGAGGCGGGGCCCGACCATTTGGTCATACCCGCAACGATTGCGATGTGGGTGTCCTGCAGCGATTGGCCGGGGCGCCCGTGACCGTTGCCGCAACGCCACATCTGTCCGCGACGTTGCTCGACACGGACAAGCTGCCACACTCTGCACAAAGCGGCTGCGCACGTCGGATCCCGAGAACGCCTATCGAGGGATCCTACAAGATGAAGCGAGAGCGGACGAAGACGAGTTCGGTCGTGCCCTTTCCGGCCTCCATCGCCCCGACCGTGGCCGACGAGGACACCGCATCGATCATTGCCGTGTTGCAGGACCAGCTGGCGCTCGCCCGCGAAGGCCGGTTGCGCTCAGTGGCCGTTGTCTCGGTCTCGGCGGACGGCGAGGCGATCGGAACGCAGTGGTCGTGCAAGAGTGGCGACATCAGCAGCCTGATCGGCAAGCTGACCGTATTGGCCCATGACCTGATGGCGGCGCGGAAGTAAGCGGCTGCTTTCGAATTTACGCCGCGCGGCGACGGATCGGCGCGGTCCATTCCCACCCGGCACCGGCCGGGGTGCAGCACCGTTCCAGATCGTGGCCCGGTTCCGGACCGCCCGAGGAGTGCCTGCCTTGAAACCCGTCCTGCTCGCAGCCCTACTCTCTGCAGCCTTGCTGCCCGGCGGGTCCGTGTCCGCAGAGGAGCCTGCGGCAACCGGGCGGACCGAGACACTCGACGGGCTTGCGCGGATCGTCGGCGCACAGGCCGGCATCGTGCTGTATTGCCGCAAGTTCTACTCGGTGGATGACGCGGTCTCGGACGGCCTGTCTCGAACAGCCCGTCGCGCCCTCGAGGCTGCTATGGGCCACCATCGGGCCGAGGCTACCATCGCGACGGAGGGCCGGCGTGTGGCCGACACAATCGCGACGGTAGGCGCCGACCAATGGTGCGCCGACCAGCGCGACATCCTCAATACGGACGGTATCCGGGTCTTCGTGGATTGATCTTACGCGGGACCGCTCAATCCGAGGTGACGCGGCGGACGCCGCATCCCCGTCGTCCGGCCCGAAGTGCGACTTCGGTGAAAGTCAGATATTCGCTGCGCGCCGCCGCTTGGTTCTGCAATGCAGAACCGATTATCTTCTTGTTCGGTGTGCCATCGTCTGTCATGTTTTGACGGCGGATGACTCTAAACAGATCACGCCGGTCTCGATCATCCGGACAAGAGCCCTGAAGGGCCGTGGGATCGGCGGAGGAGAAAACGCCATGTCCCGAGTGATCTATCTCGCTGTCGCCCTCGTCGTGTTCGGCGCCGCCCTCACGCTCTTCGCCTTCCTCCGAGCGCCGCGCTCGAAAGAGTTCGCTGGGTGGGACGTGGTGTTCATGGGCGGAATCGGTGCCGTCGCCCTCGGCTTCCTGACCACCCTCGTCGAGGTGATCACCGAGTAGGTGCTCGCTCCCCATGCCGGACGACCGCACACCACGCGCGATCGGTCTGTCCGGCCCGCCGGCATCGTCCGTGCCCATGCCAGCGACAGACTACGATGAAGATCGGGGGTACAGACAATTTGATGTTTTCCACGAACGCTGTTTGAAGGCGCATCGCCGATCCTCGCGCCATGAGTTCCCACGAGGCAGCGATGTTCGAACGGCGCAGCTCTCCACGTACGCTCCTGAATGAGACCGGCAGCATCTCGGTCGACGAGCATCGCAGCGTGCCCTGCGTGGTTTACGATCGATCCATGGGCGGCGTCCGCATCACCCTTCCGGAGGCGGAGATCGTCCCGGATCGCTTTGTGTTGAGTCTCAAGGCGAGCAACGAGATCCTCATCTGCCGGGCGGTCTGGCGGAAACTGGAGGAGATCGGAGCGTCCACCGAGACGACCGAATTGCCGCGACCAGCCCAGTCCGGATTGCGACGCGTCCAGACGGTCGCTTGATCCGGCCGCCCGCAGACGCAGCGCCGTCCGGTGACGCCAAGCGGCACCTTCGGGCGGGTTGATCATTTCCATCAGGTGCCGGCATCGAGACGATGCGGCGCGGAGGGACGGGCCATGTCGGATCCACGAACACGCAACGCCGATGAGGCGTCCGATCCAGACCTGCCCCAGGGTCTGCCGATGCCGCCGAATACAGGGGAGATGCCACCCCCGCGCCTGCCCCCGGCACCGGAGGATGATCCGGCCCCGCCGCGCGGGGGACCGGCACCCGATATTGACGACGTCCCGGGCCTGTGACGCTCCCGCCGCGCGGTCCGGATCGCCGCGCTCGATGCAAAATCACGCGTGGAATTCTGCTCAGGTGCTTCTGGGTACTTGCGGTCGGTTCGCCTTGGATCTCGATGGCCGCGGCCGCCGAACAACCCCTCAGCATCGAGCGGCTGCGCGCGGACGGCTGGGAAATCGCCGGTTATACCGGGACCTTCGACAATCGCTCCTCCCTGATCTTGTTCCGCAAGCAGGACCGATCCCACCTCGTCCAATGCTCGGTTCTATACGACGTGACGCGCAACCCGCGTGTCGTCACGAACTGCTATGAGTTGCATTAACGGGCATATCCTCCACGATCCCGCCTGCCGATCTGGCTGCGTGCGGGGTCATCCTCAATCCCAGTCGATATTCAGGGACCGTTCGAAGGCGGCGGCCGTCGTCTCCTTGCCCTTTGGATCGACGACCGTGATCTCGCGGAAGCCCCGCCGGGCCAGTTCCCAAGTCTTCTCCATAGCCTGCTCGTCAGTCCCGCAGGCGAAGCTCATGACACGCCCGGACGGGTCGATCCCCTTGACGGTGAACACAACACTCTCCTCACTCGCTCGACACCATATAGGGCCGCAGGCCCGATCCTGCCCCCCGGGGGGGGTGAGAGGGTCAGGGACCCGAACGGGCCGCTTCGCGTTATCTGGAGATGGGGAGCCTCCGGATGACGAACGCCCGTGAGACCCTGCCACCGAACCGGCCTGGATCGGCCGATCCGGATCCGGTCGGGGATACCGATCTTGAGCACGATACCTCGAACCGGCCTCTGCCGATGACCGGTGAGGAGCCGGATGTCGGCTTGTCACAGAAGGGCACCGACGAGGACGCCGTCATTCGGCGAGAGACGGAGATCTGACCGTCACGCTCCCGTGACGTCTGAACGCGGCCACTTGTGCGACGCATAACGACGTCAGCCGCGTTCGATCGGGCGGTCTTGAGGAGACCGAGCATGGCCGACATTCCAAGCTTAGAGGCCCCACCATGGGTGCGTGACTTCGCCAAAAGCAGGCTGGAACAGGCGCGCAGAGCTTTCCCAAGCGTCATCGGACCGGTGCGTCGCACGACGGACCCTTTGCACAGGTCGATGGATCTGACCTCCACCAGCACACGAGCCTGGCTCACCCGGTGCGTGGATCACGCCGAGCAAAATGTCCGCGCCCCCTGGACCTCGCATAGTAACTCACGGTGACACACTCGACCCCCGAAGCAACATAGCCAGGCACAGTTCGTGCGCGAGTGGTTCGCCGCCATGCACGCCCCAGCACAGGGTCTGTGCAAACTCACCCAAAGCGCCCGTCAGCGAGGCGCCAAACAGACGCGTGCCGCGGTGCGGTGGGCCATCGGCGGTCTCGAAGGCGGTCGAGCAGATCGCGCCTTGACCGCATTGCGGACTTGATCCGGCGACGCGTCAAACGTCGCCGGTCTCATGGGGGATCGGGAATGATCGATGGAGACGTGGGCCGTCTGGCCGACGAGAGCCTGCGGTTGAGTCTCCGTCAGGCTGAACTGGCTGTCCTCTTGGTGACGGCAGCGCAATACGCGTGGCTGGATCTGTGTGTCGATGGATACCGGACGATGGGGCTAATCCTGAGTGCCACGTCGGATCAGCGGGACCGGACACGGCGATTGATCCGACGCGGCGTCCCGCCGGAAGCGGCCGCCCGCGCACTGCGCATCGTCTGAGCGGCGCAGCGCGCGGCTGGGCGACTCGGCAGCCTGCCCTGGCCTGGGATCCTCAGCGCACCGTCTCAGCGGAGGCTTGCGTGAAGGATCGTCTGGCCATCGAAGCGGATTGCGCAGAACCGATTGCCGGGGGGACCGGAAGCGGCGTGGTTGTCGGTGTTTCGAGCCGCCGGGCCTGCTGGGCCGTCCAGGCCTGCTCCCGATAGAGCGGCGGCGTCAGGTGCAGGCGCTCGTCGGCCGCGGCAGGGCCGGTCAAGGCAGCGGCCGAGATGAGCGCGGCCGACGCGTGAATGAAGATCGTGCGCATGGTGCGTCTCCGTTTCGATCGCAAATCGGATCGCGGTGAGCGACCGACGCCCTACGAAACCACGCTTTTGTGCACTGCGGTATGCCTGTGATGCAATGCACCATATCGCAGATTCGGCATTGTTCTGCAAGTGTGGTAAAGAGATCAGAGGATGGACACACAAGCATACACTGTCGTGCCATGCATTTGATGCAGATGAAATAAACTTCATCCCCTTCGACCTCAAACGAAAATTGAATCGGCCTGAAATATAATTTTATTTGGTGTCCCAATTGCGAGTTCAAGGAGTTCAAAGCAGCCCATCGCGCCGACGTGATGGTCGCAACGCGAATCAGCAACAGGTTCGCAAGATCCGCGTCACACGGAGGCGCTACTGAGCATACGGATCGCGAAGCACCCGGAGCGACAGCATGACGTCTGCCGATCTCGACAAACGCGCCGAGCTGACTGTCTGGCCCAAGCGCGCACCCGGCCGGTCGGCACAGGGACGTCCGTTCGCGACCCTTCGGGAAGCGCTCGCCGTCGCCGCTCAGGCAATCGAGACCGAGGATGCGCAGCCCTGGATCATCACTGAGGCGGGCGACATCCTCTCGCCGCGCTGGATTCGGGCCAATTCCCTGACCGGCCCGCTGCAATAGAAGAATCGGCCGCTGCGGGGGAGGAATTCGCGCTCAGCAGCCGATGCAGATGTCATGCACCACGTGCTGGTGCCGGGACCCGGTCCGCTGGTTCGGAAGCCGGCCGGCAACGGAGGGGAACCCGCTGCCGGGCATGCTGAGGTTGCGTCGGCCTTCGAGGGGATCGTTCTGTGGCGGAGCCGGTCCCGCGGCCGACGTAGACCGTTCCGCCATCTCGCTGTTCGCCATGCCAGGTGCCGGTAGCGTGAGGGCCATACCGGGCGTGGGCGGCACTTGAGCAAACTCTCCCGCCCGAGCCGAAGCCGGAGCTGCGAAGATCAGGAATCCGAGGATGAGCCGGCTTCGCGCAACCATCACGCCTTCCCCGGTCCTGGTGTTCGGTGGGAACCGGCGCCTATGAACGCCAGGGCGCCGATTGAGCGGCCTTGGCAGGCCTGCTCGCGTTGTGGTCCGGCCACGGACACGCGTGATGACGCGCGCTCCGGGCCAAACCGGTCTCCGCTTCAGCGGGGACTGCTTCAGTATGCCCGGCCGTAATATGGCTGCGAGATCGGCCGATAGCGATCGCTCACGGGCCACGTATAAGGCTGGTTCTTACCGGTCCGCACCGCGGCTCCGAAACTCGGCTCGTTGAAGCCGATCCCGTGGAGGCCCGTGGCCTTACCCGCCCCGCGATGCTGGGGCCCCGCCTCGCGCGCCAGGGCCATGCTCGACAGACCCAGAACGACAGCAGCCGCGACCGTAACGCGGCTCAGAATGACGGTCATCTCTGTCTCCTGTCCCGTTCCGGCCAAGATGCCGGCGTGAAATGAACAGCGGCGTTGGATCCTCGGTTCCGGGGCCCGGCCCGTCAGTATGCGCCGGCTCCGCCCAGGCAGGCCTCGGCGAGGGGGCCGCTACAGAGGTCGTTGATGCGGCCCGGGCTGGCAGCCGCTCCTCCGATGCCGGCGCCACCGGGCGCGCCCCCGCCGGCCTGGGCCGTACTTGCCGCCTGGACGAGGGCGAGATCCCGGCCCGCCACCGTACCCGAGGCGGTCTCGATCCCGGCGCCGCCCGAGACCGGTCCCGCCGCGCCGGACGTGATCGCGACCGAGACGGCATTCGCGACACCGCCTCCGCCGGTGCCGAACGCCGCGAGACCGGAGGATGCAGTCACGAGGGCGGCCGCGTCCGCGGCGTTCGCGGTCCCGCTTGCGCCCGAGACCGACGATGTGGTGGCCCCGGTCGAGCCCAGGCTCGTGGTGGCGCCCGACCCGCTGGCGATCCCCAAGTCGGAAGTGCCGAATGTCGGTGCGCCGAACGCGGAGGTCCGTGTCGCGCTCAGGCTTGTGCTCAGGCTCGTCGTCCCCGTCGTGAATGACGTGCCGCTCCCAAGGCCCGTCACTCCGAGACCCGTCACTCCGAGACCCGTCACTCCGAGACCCGTCGCGAGTGCGCCTGTCGACAGCGAACCGAGCGCCAAGGTCGACGCTGAACCCAGGCTCGTTCCCGAACTGCCCAACGTGCTGGTGGCACCGGTCGTGCCGCGGGTTCCGGTGACCCCAGCGCCGCCGGTGATTCCGGTGCTCGACGAGAGGCCGAGCTGACCGGCACCGGGCAGCGCGCTGCTGGGCGCTCCGATCGTACCGCCGCCGCCGCCGCCACCGCTCAGGCTGAGCTGGCCGGCATTCAGGAGCCCGCCGGTCTGAGCCGACAGGGTTGGAAACGGTCCGGTCGTGGAGCCGCCGCCGAGGCTGAGCTGCCCGGGATTGGCGATCGCCGTCGTGGGCTCCAGCGAGGCCGCGGCGGGTGCCGTCGCGGTGGCCGACAGGCTCTGGGCCGTGGCCGGGGCGGCGGACACCAGCAAGAGGGCGGCGAGCGTGGCGCGCATGACGAACTCTCGAAAACCGGATCTCAAGCCCAACCGGCGCGAATCCGGCCTGTTCCGGCGGCGCGCCGCCGCGGCCCGGGCGGACGGCCTTCATGCTGCCGGAAAGACGGTGTCGTCTCCGTTCCGGGATCCGCCCAACGCACGATCGTACCCTTGTCCGATTCCTTCGCCCGAGGCTTGCGCCGCGCCGGCTGGCTCGCCGGACTGCCGGCGCTCGCGCTGATCGGGGTGAGCGCGACGCTTTACGCCGCCCCACAGATCGCCGGCCGGCTTGAGGCTGAGGCCGCAGACGTGGCGGCCGGCACGGCCACCGAGACCGGCGAGCCCTGGCTGCGGCTGGAGGCCCGGGGCCGCGACCTCATGGTGGACGGCGAGGCGCCGGATGCGGAGGCGCGGGCGGCCGTCCTGTCCCGCCTCGCCGCGCTGGACGGGCCCCGGCGCATCGTCTCGGGTATCGGGCTGGTCGAGACCGCGACACCGTTCCGGTGGGCGGCGATCCGCGTGGGACCGGGCCGGGTCGCCCTGGAGGGCAGCCGTCCGGCGGAGATCGGTCGGCGGGCCCTGGAGGCCCGGGTCACCGGGGCGCTCGCCCCCGGCACCAGCCTCGACGACACCGCCCGGGCCGCCCGGGGGGCGCCGCCGGATTTTCCGAGCGCGGCGGCCTTCCTGGCGGCGCGGCTCTCCGGGCTGGCGGCGGGCGGGCGGGCCGCGCTCAGCGACACCGTGCTCAACCTCTCGGGCGAGGCCGTCGACGTGCCAGCCTACGAGGCGCTGCGGGCCGTCCTGTCGGAACCGCCGGCGGGGTTCAGCATCGGCCGCGTCGAGATCCTGCCGCCGCGGGTGGCGCAATACCGCTTCACCGTCGAGAAGGACGCGGGCGGAATCGTGCTCGACGGCTTCGTCCCCTCCGCGGCCGACCGGGAGGTGGCCCGGCGCGCCGCCCAGGAGGCCGCACAGGAGACTGCCAGCGCGACCGTCGACGACCGGCTCGTAACCGCCCGGGGGCTCGATCCGGCGATCGATCCGAAAACCCTGATCGCCTTCGCGTTCCGGCTGGCCGCGCTGATCCAGACGGGCCGCGTCACCTTCGCGGACGGCGCGGTCTCCATCAGCGGCGATGCCATGGACGGGCAGGCGATGCCCGACGCCGAGGCGCTGATGCGCGAGGCCCGGCCCGCCGGCGTCGCAGCCGGGCGGATCTCGCTGACGGCGCGGCCGCTCTCCCCCTACCGGGTGGCGATCCGCCGGACGCCGGAGGCGGTGACGCTCACCGGGCATGTGCCGGACGTGGCCACCCGGGAGCGGGTGCTCGATGCGCTCAGGCCCCGCCTGTTCCGCGAGCCAATCCTCGACCGGACGCGTCTTGCCGATGGCGCGCCGCCCGATCTCGGGGCGGCGCTCGCCGCCGCGGCGCCGCTGGTGGCGGGTCTCGCTACGGGTGAGGCCAGCGTGTCCGACCGGACGCTGACGCTCACCGGCGAGAGCCTCTACCGCGAGGTCGCCGCCCGCGCCCCCGACCGGCTCGCCGAGGCGCTGCCCCCCGGCTGGACCGGACAGGCCGCGGTCTCGGCCCGGCAGCCGGCCGAACGGCGCGACCCGGCGACCTGCCGGGCCGATTTCGCCGCCGTGACCGCGGGGGCGGATCTGCGCTTCCCGGCAGGCAGCGCCGTGCCGGGGCCGGCCTTCTACCCGACCCTCGACGCCCTGGCGGCCCTGGCCAAGGCCTGCCCGAGCCTGCGCATCGCCGTCTCGGGCCCCGCCGATCCCGCGAAGGCCGCGCCGACACCGGCCGCCGGCCCGGGGGAGGGTGCCCATCCGGCCGCGCCGTCCGAGGCCGAGGCGACCCGCGTCGCCAGTGCGGCCAAGGCGGAGGCGACCGGCAAGCCGGATGCGAAGGCGAGCGGCAAGCACGACAAGGCGGAGGCCAAGGCCGATCCTAAGGACGCCGCCAAGAAGGACGCCCCCAAGCGCGGCAAGCCGGCCCCCAAAAAACCCGAGGCGGCCGCCGAGGAGCCGCCGCAGGACCTGCCCCGGCTGCGCACCCAGGCCGTGGTGGAGTATCTGCTCCAGGCCGGCGCCCGGCCGGATCAGGTGAGCACCGGCCCGGATGCGCCCGCCGGCCCCGTCACCTTCGCGCTGCTGCCGTGAGGCCCCCTCGATCCGCCGCGCGCCCCGATGCGCTGGGGCGCCGCATCCGTTTGGAGACTGCACGGCCGTGATGCTGCTGCTTGCCGGATTCTGGCCCGGGCTCGCCGGGGCGGGAGCGCTCGGCCTCGTCGTCGGGGCGCTCGCGGGCTGGCCGAACCGCTATGCCGTGCCGCTCGGCCTGTTCGTGGCCGCCGGCCTCCTGGCAGCGGCAGCGCTCGCCGCGATCGTGCCCGGCCTGGCCGGGCTCTGGCTGGAGGGGGCGGCCCTGATCCTGCCGCCCTACATCGCGGGCTGCGCCCTCGGCGCCCTCGGACGCCACCTCGTCGCCCGGCGCTGAGCCTCCGGGAACCGTCCCGCCCCCGGCCGGCGTTGCCTCCTCATACGGGCCCGAGGCCCACCCCGTTCGACGAGGCCACCATGTCGATGACCGACCGACGAGCGCGCCCGGCGCGCGCCGCCCTCCGCCTGCCGCGCCCCCGGGCGGGCGCCGCCGCCACCGGCCTGTTCCTGACCGGACTGGCGCTGGCCGCCGCCACGGTGCCGCTGGCCGAGCCCGCCGACGCCACCACCGCCCACGGTACCGCCCAGGCGGCGCTGACCAGCCCGGCCCGCTAAAAGAGGCCGCCCTTCCCCGCGCGTCTCCCTCCCCCCTTTGCGGGGGAGGGTGGCCCCTGCGTCAGCAGGGGTCGGGAGAGGGGAACCCGGGTTCAGGAAGAGGCGCGGGCTTCATGACGGCCGTAGCCCGGATTCTACACCGTCGCTCCCCTCTCCCGACCCCCTTCGGGGGCCACCCTCCCCCGCAGAGGGGGGGAGGGGGAGACGCGGGGCGCGCGTGCCTGTCCAATGAAGCGACGGACCACCGCCCCCGCGAGGCAACCGACCCCGTCCTCAAGCGGTTGTTCGCCCGGGCCCGCTTCGGGCACCGGGGAGGGGCGCATGGGACTGCTCGAATCGGCGATCGGCGGCGTGCTTGGACAGGTGTTCGGCGGTCAGAAGGGCGGCGCCGGCGGGATGTCGCCCCTGGTGAAGGCCCTGCTGATGCTGCTGCTCGCCAAGGGCGCGAGCGGCGGCTTCGGCGACATCTTCGGGCGCGGACGCCAGGGCGAGCCCGGCCCCGAGGCCGACCGCTCCGGCGGCGCCGGACCCTATAGCCGCGATCCCGGCCAGCACCCCGCCGATGCCGGCGGGCGCCGGCCCGACGAGACCGGCGATATTGGCGGCTGGGACCAGTATGGCGGCCGCCGCGACAGCGGCCCGGAGGGCACCGTCGACCCGTCCCTGCCGCCCGGCGATTTCTCGGACCTGTCCGGCATGCTCGACGGCCCCGGCGACGCCCCGGCTCCGAGCCGCGCCGCCCCGGCGGGGCAGGGGGATCTCGGCGGCCTCGACGGGCTGGTGGACCGCTTCCGCCAGGGCGGCCTCGGCGACGTGATCGAGTCCTGGATCGGCCACGGCGCCAACCGCCCGGTGGCCCCGGACCAGCTCGCCCGGGCGCTCGGCCCCGACACGGTGGACACCCTCCAGCAGCAGACCGGGATGGACCGCGAGACGCTTCTTTCTCAGTTGGCCCAGGCGCTGCCGGAGGTGGTGCACGCGCTCACGCCGCAGGGGCGGGTGCCGGGGGAGGATGAGCGGCGGGGGTGGTGAACAGAGTAGTTACCCCTTGTTTCCAGAACTCTTTCTTGACCTCCTCGCCGTTACTTTCAGCTTAGCCTCCATAATTTTATTGGACGCATCTACTATAGCTTCAGCGTCTATATCAATCTTACTACTGCGGCCATTAGTAGGTAATTTTTGCTTCACTGCCGCCTTGCCAGCTGGATTGTTATCTCCGTCAGGATACATATTATGAAATATGCTCTTCAAGTCTGCGCCTGCTTGATCTGCCGCACCAAAGACACTTCGAAGCATGCTTGAGAATGTTGGACTAAGGGACAGATTTGAGAACGCTGGAGAAGAAGCGTACTCATCAAGGGTAATGCTGTTTTCCATTTTTGAGATTTTAATCAGGTCTTCAATCCCAGCTTCCTCACCAAGAATGGCCTGTCTGTAGATGCGCATTCTTGTGTTTGAAGAAGTCCAATCATGTTCATTTATAATCTTTTGCGCATCGTCTAATTTGTCTAGCATGATAAGGGCTTTTGCCCTGCCAATAATCATTTCACGCTTGAGCAAATCACTCGACGGTTTGAATTTACAATAGCCTAAAAATAAAAGTCGCTCGGCCAACTCGTGCCTTCCACTTCTGCTGATCATAGCAGCATGCGCCAACAGCAGCTTATCCGCAGCAGCAATTTGCTCTTCATCAGACTTGAAAATTGCCCGCCATATGATATGAGATATGATGATACCATACTCAACTATAATTGCTGTTGTTTCACTGAGATATTTTGGGTCAACATTGATCTTCTTGTCTATCTTTTGAATCTCATCCTCTTTGAGGCCGTACTTCAAACAATTTGTAATATATCTCTTGCTCACAACTAAATCTGTGTGTGCACAAAGGTTTCGCCTCTCGAAAATTTCGCAAAATGTCGGCATCTCTCTTGTGAAATCTAGCACCTTCACTTTCAAGCGATTCGAAATCCAGTCGATTTGATCTCTATGCGAGGCATGCATAATCGAATCGATCTCTCTATCGATTATTTATTTTTCCGCCTCTTCAATTGAGCCTATCCTTTTTAACTCTGTAAGAGAAAAATTTTTTTCAGACTTATCGAGCAGGCCAGGATACGTCTGAAAGTATATCCGAAGCAGTCCCGAAATCAAAACGTCATATCTAGCTGTTATATTTAGCAGTATCATAGGTCCAAGAGCATCTCTCGTCCGATTTGACTGCGCAACCTGAGAAAATAGAAACTTATGGTCAGCAGAAAACCGAGCGTCCAGCTCATAAGATTCTTCATAATTTTCTACAGCGTCAATTTTCTTACCTTTCTCTTGAACGGCCGGTATAAGCTTAGATCCTACTATATGCCTCCGATAGCCGTTATTCAGTTCGTATAGAAATAGATACATGTTTGAGGCGGTCGTAACTTCATTAACAAAATCATCCAATACACTTTTGAAAGTACTTGATTTACTTTCATTAGTCGCCTCAGCTTCGAGTGCCTGAGCGCTTACTGATGGATAATAGTAATATGAATATCTGTCAGTTTTACGATTCAACGTAAAACTGAAAATCAGCTTAGGAAAATTCATGGCGCTAGGCATGATTGCTGCTCGACAACGAATACCGAGCTGCAATTAGCTGAAATGCATTAAAATTCTGTTATTTTCGAACCCTAGGTTGCCAAATCTGGCTGGAACGCACGTGTTAAGACACAGGAGTATTTACTAGATAAACTTAGCCCGCTTTTCGATCAAAACATATATTTCGATATGACCTACATCTGATACGTCAATTGAGACGGTCTTCGCATAGCGGGATTTCCGAGTTCATTATACCCGCCGCATCACCAAGCTGGCATTCGTCCCACCGAATCCGAAAGAATTCGACAGCACGACATCCACCTGCTTCCGCTTCGCCTCGAACGGCACCAGATCGATCTTGGTGTCGACCGAGGGGTTGTCGAGGTTGAGCGTCGGCGGGATGACGTTGTCGCGCAGGACGAGGATCGAAAAGATCGCCTCGACCGAGCCGGCGGCGCCCAGCAGGTGGCCGACCGAGCTCTTGGTGGACGACATGGTGGCGTGCGCGGCGGCGTCGCCCAGGAGGCGCTCCACGGCCTTCAGCTCCAGCTCGTCGCCCATGGGCGTCGAGGTGCCGTGGGCGTTGATGTAGCCGATTTCGGCGGGCGAGATCCCGGCCCGCTTCACCGCCGCGCTCATACAGCGGAAGGCGCCGTCGCCGTCCGGCGAGGGGGAGGTGATGTGGTAGGCGTCGCCCGAGAGGCCGTAGCCCACCACCTCGGCGTAGATCTTCGCGCCGCGGGCCTTGGCGTGCTCGTACTCCTCCAGCACCACGATGCCGGCGCCCTCGCCCATGAGGAAGCCGTCGCGGTCGCGGTCGTAGGGGCGGGAGGCCTTTTCCGGCGTGTCGTTGAAGCCCGTGGTCAGCGCCCGGCAGGCGGAAAAACCCGCGATCGAGAGGCGGTTCACCGGCGACTCGGCGCCGCCCGCCACCATCACGTCGGCGTCGCCGAGCGCGATCAGGCGGCTCGCGTCGCCGATGGCGTGGGCGCCCGTGGAGCAGGCCGTCACCACGGCGTTGTTCGGGCCCTTGAGGCCGTAGGCAATCGAGACCTGGCCGGAGGCGAGGTTGATGATCCGGCCCGGGATGAAGAACGGCGAGATCCGGCGCGGCCCCTTCTCGTGCAGGGTCACGGAGGCGTCGTAGATGCCGCCGATGCCGCCGATGCCGGAGCCGATCAGCACGCCGGTGGCGCACTGGTCCTCGTGGCTCTTCGGAAGCCAATTGGCATCCTTCAGCGCCTCGTCGGCCGCCGCCATCGCGTAGACGATGAATGGATCGACCTTGCGCTGCTCCTTGGGCTCCATCACCGCGTCGGGGTTGAAGGTGCCGTTGGTGCCGTCGCCGAACGGGACCTGCGCGGCGATCCGGCAGGGCAGGTCGGCGGATTCGAAGCCGCGGATCGGGCCGGCGCCGCTGTCGCCCGCGATCAGCCGGCTCCAGGTGTGCGCCACCCCGCTGCCCAGCGGCGTGACCATCCCCAGACCCGTGACCACCACCCGCCGCATCGCACTCGTCCCGTCTTGGAAAGCGCGCCCGGTCCGCCGGAGCGCATCGTGTATAACGGCCGGAGGCGGGTTCGGTCCCGGCTCCGAGCCTTCAAACGCATAACGGCGCGGGGGCTGTTCCGCCTCACCCGCGCCGCGTGACTCGAAAAATCCCGGCGCGATCAGGCGGCGGAGTTCTTCTCCAGGAACTTCACGGCGTCGCCGACCGTCTGGATGGTCTCGGCCGCGTCGTCCGGGATCTCGACGTTGAACTCCTCCTCGAAGGCCATCACCAGCTCGACCGTGTCGAGGCTGTCGGCACCGAGGTCGTCGATGAAGTTGGCGCTCTCGACCACCTTCTCGGGCTCGACGCCCAGGTGCTCGACGACGATCTTCTTCACGCGCTCAGCGATATCGCTCATCGGTCTTCCGTCCTCGTCCTTTAAGTCTGTCAGTCTTCTCGGGGTGGTGCGTTGACCGCGTCGCGCCCTTGCGGGCTTGTTGAGCGGCCGGTGTCCGATTGCGCGTGCTTCTGACGGTGAACCGGCAAGGTGCACCGAGATGCCCCCACCGGGAGGCCCTTGGACTGAAAACCCGCTGAACCGTCAACCCCCTGCGCGGCTGCGGGGGGTTGGTAGCACAGGGCTCCCGCCCTGGCGAGGGGCCGTTCAGAAACCCTTCACGGGTGTGTCGTTTGCGTGCCGGAGCACTTGATTCGCGCCAATCCGGGCGCCGCCTCGACCAGTATAACGGCCTTAGTACATCGCCATGCCGCCGTTCACGTGCAGCGTGTGGCCGGTGACGTAGCCGGCCTCCGCGGAGGCGAGGTAGAGGCAGGCGGCGGCCACCTCCGCGCCCTCGCCGAGTCGCCCGGCCGGGACCCGGGTCAGGATGCCCTCGCGCTGCTTCTCGTTGAGCGCGTCGGTCATCGGCGAGGTGATGAAGCCCGGGGCGATGCAGTTGACGGTGATTCCCCGGGAGGCGACCTCGGCGGCGAGCGCCTTGGTCAGGCCGACGAGGCCGGCCTTGGCGGCGGCGTAGTTGCCCTGGCCGGGATTGCCGGTCGAGCCCACCACCGAGCCGATATTGACGATCCGCCCGAAGCGGCGGCGCATCATGCCCTTCACGGCGGCCCGCGACAGGCGGAAGGCGGCGGTGAGGTTGACCGAGAGCACCTGCTCCCATTCCTCGTCCTTCATCCGCATGAACAGGTTGTCCCGGGTGATGCCGGCATTGTTCACGAGGATGTCGAGGGGGCCGATCGCCGCCTCGGCAGCCGGGACGAGGCCCTCGACCGAATCCTTGTCGGAGAGGTCGGCGACCACCGGGCTCGCCCGCTCGCCGAGTTCGGCCGCCAGCGCCTCCAGGTTCGCCTGCCGGGTGCCCGAGAGGGCGACGGTGGCGCCCTGCGCGTGCAACGCCCGGGCGATCGCCTGCCCGAGGCCGCCGGTGGCGCCGGTGACGAGGGCCTTGCGGCCGGTGAGATCGAACATGCGGGGCTCCTCTAAAAGGGTCCGGTTTCAAAAGGCCGAGGCCTTTTGCGGGTGCAGGGCGGAGCCCTGCGAAGATCCGTCAGGGCTCCGCCCCGACACCCCGCCAAAGGGCTTGCCCTTTGGAAACCCGTTACAGCGCGAAGGCGGCGACGTCGGTGGGCGTGCCGATCGCGGTGGCGGTGGCTTGGGGGGCGATGCGCTTGACCAGCCCGGTGAGCACCTTGCCGGCGCCCAGTTCGTAGAACCGGTCGACGCCCGCTTCCGCCATCGCGGCGACGCTCTCGCGCCAGCGCACCGTGCCGGTGACCTGCTCGACCAGGGCCTTGCGGATCGCCTCCGGCTCGGCGACCGGCGCGGCCGTCACGTTGGCGTAGAGGGTGACCCGCGGGGCGTTCAGCGTCACCGCGGCGAGCGCCTGGGCCATGGCGTCGGCGGCCGGGGCCATCAGTCGACAATGGAACGGCGCGGAGACATTGAGCATCACGGCCCGCTTGATCCCACGGCCGGTGGCGAGCCCGACGGCCCGCTCCACGGCCGGCCGGTCTCCCGAGAGCACCACCTGCCCGCCGCCATTATCGTTGGCGACATCGCAGACCGCGCCGCCGCCGGCCTCCTCGGCCAGGGACCGGGCCGTTTCGAGATCGGTGCCGATCAACGCCGCCATCGCTCCGGCACCGGGCGCCACCGCCTCCTGCATGGCCGCGCCGCGCAGGCGCAGGAGCTTCGCGGCATCGGCAATGCTGAGGCTGCCGGCGGCGGCGAGCGCCGCGTACTCGCCGAGCGAATGGCCGGCCACGCAGGCGATGTCGCGGGTCAGGTCCAGGCCGCGTTCGGCCTCCAGCACCCGCAGCACCGCGAGGCTCGCCGCCATCAGGGCCGGCTGGGCGTTGGTGGTGAGGGTCAACTCCTCGACCGGCCCCTCGAACATCAGGCGCGACAGGTTCTGGCCGAGCGCGGCATCGACCTCGTCGAGCACGGCCTTCGCCTGCGGGAAGGCCGCCGCGAGGTCCCGCGCCATGCCGACCGCCTGGCTGCCCTGGCCGGGGAAGATGAGTGCGCGCATATCGGTCTTGATCGCTCCGCGGCGCGCGAACGCCGCCCGTGTCGGCTGAACCTGTGGAATGGCGGGCGGACTGGCACCCGTTGCCGCAGGTGTCAACAATGCGCCGCACCATGCAGCGGCCGGGCAAACCATCGTGCGCCCCACGCAAGCCGCTGTGCTTGTTGCACAACGGCATCCGGTGTAGGGTGGGCTCATACCCGACATCACCCGTCGCTCAAGCCCAAGGAGCCGCCCCGCATGGCGCGCGTCACCGTCGAAGACTGCATCGAGAAGGTCGAGAACCGGTTCGAACTCGTCCTGCTGGCGAGCCACCGCGCCCGCCTGCTGGCCGCCGGCGCCCCCCTCACCATCGACCGCGACCGCGACAAGAACCCCGTCGTGGCCCTGCGCGAGATCGGCGACGAGACGATCACCGCCGACGACCTCAAGGAGCAGCTGATCCACTCGATGCAGAAATACGTCGAGGTGGACGAGCCCGAGGCCGAGACCGTGCCGCTGCTGTCGAGCTCGCCGGCCGCCGCCGCGGTGGCGCCGCAATCCTCCAGCGACGATTCGGCGGTCCAGTTCGACCGCATGAGCGAGGAAGACCTGCTGCGAGGCCTCGAAAACCTCGCCCCGCCGGTCGAGACCGACGACGAGGGCGAGTGAGCCGGACACAGTGGGCCTGGACGCGCACGACCTGACCACGACCGGGCCCGGCGGAGACGCCGGGTTCTCTCGTTCCGAGCCCGTCCCGGCGACACACGCTGCGTCCCCGCCGTCGGGGACTGGCGCCGGGACGACGGTTGCAGAACAATCGGGCGTGACCCCGACCCCGCGTCCCACCCCGGAGCCGGCCCCGTCCCGGCGGATGATGCGCCAGTACGAGCTGGTCGAGCGGGTCAAGCGCTACAACCCGACCGCCGACGAGGCGCTGCTCAACCGCGCCTACGTGTACGCCATGCAGGCGCACGGCACGCAGAAGCGCGCCTCGGGTGATCCGTTCTTCGCGCACCCGCTCGAAGTCGCCGCGATCCTCACCGACCTCCACCTCGACGACGCCACCATCGTGGCCGCCGTCCTGCACGACACCGTGGAGGACACCGAGGCGACGCTGGAGGAGATCCGCCGGCTGTTCGGGCCGGAGATCGGCGCGCTGGTCGACGGCCTGACCAAGCTCAAGCGGCTCGACCTCGTCTCGAAGCAGGCCGCCCAGGGCGAGAACTTCCGCAAGCTGCTGCTCGCGATCGCGGCGGATGTCCGCGTGCTCCTGGTCAAGCTCGCCGACCGCCTGCACAACATGCGCACCCTCCAGCACATGCGGGAGGACAAACGCCACCGCATCGCGCAGGAAACGCTGGACATCTACGCGCCGCTCGCCGGCCGGATGGGCATGCAGGAGCTGCGCGAGGAGCTGGAGGATCTGGCCTTCCGCAACATCGAGCCGGAGGTCTACGCCACCATCACGCAGCGGCTGGCGCGGCTCACCGCGAAATCCGAGAGCGTGGTCGAGACCATCGCGCAGGTGCTCACCGAGAAGCTCGGTGCCCAAGGGATTACCGCCGAGGTCAGCGGCCGGCAGAAGCGGCCGTTCTCGATCTGGTCGAAGATGGAGCGCAAGTCGGTCGCCTTCGAGCAGCTTTCCGATATCTTCGGCTTCCGGGTGGTCGTCGATACGGTGCAGGAGTGCTACGCGGCTCTGGGCGTCGTCCACACCAGCTGGCCGATGGTCCCGGGCCGCTACAAGGACTACATCTCGACCCCGAAGCAGAACGATTACCGCTCGATCCACACCACGGTGATCGGGCCGAAGAGCCAGCGCGTCGAGCTGCAGATCCGCACCCATGCCATGGACGACATCGCCGAATACGGCATCGCGGCGCACGCACAGTACAAGGAACTCGGCAAGGAGCTGGGCCGCCGCGAGGGCGAGGGCAGCGTCCATCCGAAGCTGGCGGCCGAGAGTGGCGCCTACCAGTGGCTGCGTCGGACCATCGAGCTTCTGGCCGAGGGCGACAGCCCGGAGGAGTTTCTGGAGCACACCAAGCTGGAGCTGTTCCAGGATCAGGTGTTCTGCTTTACTCCGAAGGGGCGCCTGATCGCCCTGCCGCGGGGCGCGACACCCATCGATTTCGCCTATGCGGTCCATACCGATGTCGGCAACACCGCGGTGGGCGCGAAGATCAACGGCCGGATGGCGCCGTTGCTGCACGAACTTACCAACGGCGACGAGGTCGAGATCATGCGCTCGGACGGCGCCTCGCCGCCGGCCGCCTGGGAATCCCTGGTGGTGACCGGCAAGGCCCGGGCGGCGATCCGGCGGGCGACCCGGGCCGCGGTACGCCGGCAATATGCCGGCCTCGGCCGCCAGATCCTGGACCGGGCCTTCGAACGCGCCGCCAAGACCTTCTCGGAGGACAAGCTGCGGGGTGCCCTGCCGCGGCTCGCGCGCGCCAGCACCGAGGACGTGTTCGCCGCCGTCGGCCGGGGCGAGATGTTTTCAGGCGACGTGGTCCGGGCCGTCTATCCGGACCACCGCGACGAGCGCCGGCCCTCCGCCGTGCCGGGACCGACCGGCGGCGCCGGCCGGCTCGTGCGTTCGGCCGATCAGACGATGCGGCTGACGTTCCCGGGTGCCGAGGGCAAGGAGGGCGCATCCGAGGACCGGAGCGACGCGATCCCGATCCGAGGTCTCGCGGGTGACCTGCCGGTGACCTTCGCGCCGAACGGTGGTGCGGTTCCGGGCGACCGGATCGTCGGCATCCTGACCCCGGGGGTCGGCGTCACCGTCTACCCAATTCAATCCGCGGCGCTCGCCGCCTTCGACAACGAGCCGGAGCGCTGGCTCGATGTCCGGTGGGACACCGAAGCGCTCGGCGGCGAGCGCTTCCCGGCCCGGCTGGCGCTCAAGTCGATCAATGAGCCCGGCGTGTTCGCTCAGATCGCCCAGGTGATCGCCGACCACGACGGCAACATCGACAACATCTCGATGAAGCGGCGCACGCAGGACTTTACCGACATCACCATCGACCTGTCGGTCTGGGATCTCCAGCACCTGAATGCGATCATCGCGGAGCTGCGCGGCAAGCGCGCCGTCAACAGTGTGGAGCGCGTGAACGGCTGAGCCGGCCGCGCAGATCACCGACCTCAGGTTTATAGAATTAATTTGGGCCCGCTGTCCCAAAACCCGGGCAGATCCGTAAAGCCAAAGCTGTTCTGCCGTTTTGCGCCATTGCGTCGTTCTTCCCGCCCACGTTCCATCCGTTCTGCTTGACACGAAGGCATTTGGGACGAATGGTTCTACACCCGGGCGACGGTCACCGGATAACGACCGCGCTTTTCGCCCCGGATTGCAGAGCATATCGACGATCGATCGCGCCGATCCGTCCTGAGCCAGAGGCTTCGGTCGGAGCTTGGCCGTTTCCAGAGACGATTTCCGATCACCCCGGATTTTTCAGGATTCGAACTGTTCATGACGGCAACACAGCGCAGCGCTATCTTTATTGATGGGGCCAACCTCTACGCGACCACCAAAGCCCTCGGCTTCGATATCGATTACAAAAAGCTCCTCAAAGAGTTTCAATCGCGAGAGAATCTTCTCCGCGCGTTCTACTACACTGCCATGATCGAGGACCAAGAATACTCCTCGATCCGCCCGTTGATCGACTGGCTCGACTATAACGGCTACCGCGTCGTGACCAAGCCGGTGAAGGAATTCACCGACTCCATGGGCCGGCGGAAGTACAAGGGCAACATGGACATCGAGCTGGCGATCGACGCCCTGGAGCTCAGTGCCCATATCGATCACATGATCCTGTTCTCCGGCGACGGCGATTTCCGCTCGCTGGTCGAGGCGATGCAGCGGCGCGGTGTCAAGGTGACGGTGATCTCCACCATCCAGACCCAGCCGTCGATGATCTCCGACGAGTTGCGGCGGCAGGCCGACGAGTTCGTCGATCTGGCGAGTCTCGCGGGGCGGATCGGGCGTGAACCGAGCGAGCGGCCGGTCCGGTCGACCGGCGATGCCCCGAGCCGCTACCGCGGCGAGGGCCGCCCGAGCCCGAGCCTGGAGAACCGCTACGGCATCCGCCAGCCGGAGGCCGAGGAGGAATAGCGCCTCAGGCGCCTGTTCCGTCGAGCCAGTCGAGAACCTGCCGGGCGCTCCGGTCCGGCGGGAAGACTGGGTAGAACAGGTGGCTGACCACACCGGCGTCGATCACCAGGGTGAGACGGCGCAGCAGCATCTGCCCGCCGGCCTGGAAGACCGGCAGGCGCGCCGCCATCGCGAAGGCGCGGTGCGGATCGGCGAGCAACGGGAAGGGCAGGCGCAGCCGCTCGGCCGCCTCCCGCTGATAGGCGCTGGTCTGGGTCGAAAGGCCGTAGAGCTGGGCGACGCCGCGCGCCTTCAGCTCGGCATGGTGATCGCGAAAGTCGCAGGCCTGCGGGGTGCAGCCCCGGGCGCCGGGGATGGCGTCCCAGTCGGGCGTGAGACCGGGCTTTCCCGGCTCACCGGTGCGGGGATAGGCATAGACCACGGTGCGACCGGTGAGCTTTGCCAGCGAGACCGTACCGCCGTCGGTGGCGGTCAGCGCAACGTCGGGCAGCTTCATCCCGCGCAGGTGATCGGCCGCACCGTCATCCGCGGGAACAGGGAGGTCGGCGGGCAGGACATCGTGATGGGATGGCATGGGTCGCTCCGCTCCGACGCGGCGAACCTAGCCCGATATCTGGACGGGTAGAAGCGTGGTTCGTCCCTACCCCCTATCCCGCATCAACCGCGCCCGGTCGCGCTGCCAGTCGCGCTCCTTCACGGCCTCGCGCTTGTCGTGGGCCTGCTTGCCCTTGCCGAGCCCGAGCTCGACCTTCGCCCGCCCCTTGTCGTTGAAGTAGATCTTCAGCGGCACCACCGTGTAGCCCTGGCGCTGGGTCGCGCCGATCAGCTTGTTGATCTGGCGGCGGTGCAGCAGCAGGCGGCGCGGGCGCTTCGTATCGTGGTTGAAGCGGTTCGCCTCCAGATATTCCGGGATGTAGGCGTTGAACAGCATCAGGTCGGAGCCGGAGGGGCCGGCATAGGCCTCGCCGATCGTCGCCTTGCCACCGCGCAGGGACTTCACCTCGGTGCCGGTCAACGCGATGCCGGCCTCGAGCGTGTCCTCGATCGTGTAGTGGTAGCGCGCGGCGCGGTTGTCGGCGACGACGCGCCGGCCGGGCTCCGGTTTCGGGGCCATTGTCTTGTGACTCTCTTCAGCCTTCCAGCAGCCCAGCGTGCCGCAGGGCGTCGTCCACGATGCGCCGCGTCGCCGCGGAGACCGGGACCATCGGCAGCCGCAACTCCTCGGCGATATGGCCGAGCCGGGCCAGCGCGTATTTCACGGGCGCCGGGTTGGCCTCGGCGAACAGGCCGGCCTGGAGCGGAAACAGCCGGTCCTGGATGGTCAGCGCCTTGGCGTAGTCGCCCGAGAGCGACGCCTCCTGAAGGTCGGCGCAGAGCCGGGGCGCGACGTTCGCCACCACCGAGATGCAGCCGTGACCGCCCTGGGCATTGTAGGCGAGCGCCGTCGCATCTTCGCCTGAAAGCTGGATGAAGCTCTCGCCCATGGCCTGACGCTGCTGGCTGACGCGGTCGATCTTGGCGGTCGCGTCCTTCACGCCGGCGATGTTCTTCAATTCGAAGAGCCGGGCCATCGTCTCGACGCTCATGTCGATGACGGAGCGCGGCGGGATATTGTAGATGATGATCGGAATGCCGATGGCATCATTGACGGCCTTGAAGTGGGCGTAGAGGCCCTCTTGCGTCGGCTTGTTGTAGTACGGCGTCACCACCAGGACGGCGTTGGCCCCCGCGCGCTCGGCGTGCTGCGCCCGCTCGACCGCCTCGGCGGTGGAGTTGGAGCCCGCCCCGGCCACGACCGGCACGCGCCCGCCCGCCTCGTCGATGCAGGCCTCGACAACCCGGTCGTGCTCGGCATGGGTGAGGGTCGGGCTCTCGCCGGTGGTGCCGGTCGGCACGAGGCCGTGGCTGCCCTGCTCGAGCTGCCAGCGCACGAGTTTCCGGAAGGCGTCCTCGTCGAAGGCGCCGTCGCGGAACGGCGTCACAAGCGCGGTGAGCGAGCCCCGCAGGCGGCTCCCGGTCATCTCGGTCATCTCAGGCGTCCCAAAGGGTCCCAGCTGGGAATTCGACGGTCTCGGCGCCGCGCGTGGTCCGCACCTTACGGGCGCGGACGGGCAGACATAGGCGGTCGTGCCACGGCGCGCAAACAGATCGTCGCCACGGTTAACGTGATCTTTATGGTCGCCGCCCGATCCTCGGCCTTTCCCGCCTCGGTGAGCAGCAGGGGGACATCGTGATCCGATCCGCGGCCTCGACTCCGGCCCCGAAGCGCACGTCGATCGCCGCCGCCGCGCTCATCGCCACCGTCGGCGTGGCCCTTGCCGGCCCGGTCGGCCCGGATGCCTCCGCGACGCAGCCCACGCCGCCCGCGAGCGACGCCGCCCTCTCCACCGCGCAGGTCCGGAGCGCCGAGAAGGCCGCCGATCCGGTCGCGGCCGACGCCCTCAAGCTCGACCCGGTCCACGTCTCCGACGAGAAGGCGGAGGAGCCCCCCCGGGGGCTGCCCGCCGCGGCCTCGGCCTACGCGTCGGCCGATCCGGATGCTCCCGTGGCCTTCCCGATGCCCGACGCCGCCGTCGCCCCGGCAGCGCCGGTGCCCGAGGTTCCGGATCCGGCCCGGCCCAAAATCTCCGGCGACACCGATCCGACGTTGCTGCGCGGCGCCATCGACCTCTACCGCAAGGGCCGAGTCGCGGATGGCGACCGGATGCGCGACGGCTTCACCGATCCGGCCGCGAAGGCGCTGCTCGAATGGGTGGCGATCCGCGCGGGCGCCGGGATCGGCTTCAACCGCACGGTCGCCTTCGCCCGAGCCAATCCAGACTGGCCGGCCGGCCCCCTGCTGCGCCGCCGGGCCGAGGAGGCGCTGCTCTCCGAGCGCAAGCCCCCCGCGGTGGTGCGGGCCTTCTTCGCCACGGCGAAGCCGGCGAGCGCGCCGGGCAAGTTCGCCCTGGCGCTAGCTTTGCGCGCAGACGGCTACGAGGCCGATGCCGCCGAGATGGTCCGCGACCTCTGGCGCACCGAGAGTTTCGGGCGCAGCCTGGAGGCCAAGGTGCTCGATGCCTTCCCGGAGGCGCTCACCCGGGTCGACCATCGCTACCGGATGGAGCGGGCGCTCCTGAAGGACGATTGGGAGAGCGCCGGCCGGGCCGCCGGCTACGCGGGGGGCTCCTATGCCAGCCTCGTGCGCGCCCGCCGGGCCGTCGAGGACAAATCCTCCGGCGCCGCCGCGGCGCTGGCCGCCGTGCCGCCGTCGCTGCGCGGCGACGCCTCCTACATCTTCTCCCGGGCGCAGTATTTCCGCCGGGCCGACAAGCCCGAGGAGGCGGCCGCCATCCTCGCATCGGCGCCGAGCAACCCGGACGTTCTGGTCGACGGTGATGAGTGGTGGGTCGAGCGCCGGATCGTGGCACGCAAGCTCCTCGACCTCGGCGACGCCAAGACCGCCTACGCGGTGGCCAGCGCCCAGGCGGCCCGCACGCCGGAGAAGCGGATCGAGGCCGAGTTCCACGCGGGCTGGATCGCGCTGCGCTTCACCGGCGATCCGGCCGCCGCCGCGCAGCACTTCGCCCAGATGGCCACGGTTGCCGAGAGCCCGATCTCGGTGGCGCGGGCCGCCTACTGGCAGGGCCGGGCGGCCGAGGCCCTCGGCCAGACGGACGCGGCGAAAAGCTTCTACGAGAAGGCCGCCCTGCAGCCGATCGCCTATTACGGGCAGGTGGCGCGAGCGCGCCTCGGCCAGACCAGCCTGCCCCTGCGGGCACCGGCGGACCTCGACGGGCCTGAGCGGCAGGCCTTCGAGGGGCGGCTCTACATCCGGGCCCTCCGGATGCTGGGCGAGGCCGGCATCAAGGATCTCGCGCTGCCGCTCTACATCGATGCTGCGCGGGACCTCTCCGACCCGCGCGAATTGCAGGCGCTCGGCGACCTCGCCACCGACATGAAGGATCCCCGCGCCCTGGTGGCAATCGGCAAGCTCGCCGTGCAGCGCGGCCTGCCGCTCTACGCCCACGCCTACCCGACGATTGGGATCCCGGCCTACGAGACCTACACGGCGGTGCCGCAGGTGGAGCGGGCCATGGTCTACGCCATCGCCCGGCAGGAGAGCCAGTTCGATCCCCGCGCCCAATCGGGCGTCGGTGCGCGCGGGCTGATGCAGATGATGCCGGCCACCGCCCAGCGCACCGCCCGCCGGGTCGCCGCATCGTTCGACGTCGACCGCCTGACCAGCGATCCCGCCTATTGCGCCAAGCTGGGGCAGGCCCATCTCGGCGAGCTGATGGAGGATTGGCGCGGCTCCTACGTGCTGGCCTTCGCGTCCTACAACGCGGGCGGCGGCAACGTGAAGAAGTGGATCGACGCCTACGGCGACCCGCGCAAGCCGGGCGTCGACGTGATCGACTGGGTGGAGCGCATCCCCTTCACCGAGACGCGCAACTACGTCCAGCGGGTGATGGAGAACCTGCAGGTCTACCGCTCCCGGCTCGACAGCCGCAGCGCCCTGCTGATCGACGGCGACCTCCATCGCGGGGCGCGATAGCGGGCTCTCCACCGTCTTTGCTTCGCTACGCTCGCAAAGACGGTGTTCTCAACCAGCAGCACACCGTCGGGACGTAACTCCCGCGCCGCCGCAGCGAAGCTTGCGGTTGTGCCTTCAGCCCTTCTCTCCCTAGAAGATAGTCCGGTCCGCGTGGACCGGCCCGGGCGGGCCGTGGCTACCAAGAGGTTCCCCATGCCGCGTTCGAGATTGGGTTTCGCCCTCCTGCTGAGCACCGCGCTCGCGGCCGCCGCGCCGGCCCTGGCCCAGGAGGCCTCCACGGCCGAGCAGACGGTCGATGCGATGAACACGCTGTTCGGCAAGCATCCCGGGGCGCGGGCCAACCACGCCAAGGGCATGGTGGCCGAGGGCAGCTTCACCCCGTCGGCGGAGGCCGCCCAGATCAGCAAGGCCTCCCTGTTCCAGGGGCCGGCGGTGCCGGTGACGATCCGCTTCTCCGACGCCACCGGCGTGCCGACCATCCCGGACGGCGCGGCCAACGCCAACCCGCACGGCCTGGCGCTCAAGTTCAAGCTCAGCGACGGCTCGGAGATGGACGTCGTCACCAACTCCCTGAAGTACTTCCCGGTCGCCACCGGCGAGGAGTTCCGCGATCTCCTGAAGGCGGTCGCCGACAGCGGGCCGAACGCGGCCCACCCGACCGCGCTTGATCGTTTCGCCGCGTCTCATCCGGCCGCCGCCATGGCGGGCGGGACCGCCAAGACCCCGACGAGCCTCGCCCGGCAGACTTATAACGGCGTCAACGCCTTCATTTTCGTCGACAAGGACGGCAAGCGGCAGCCGTTCCGCTTCCGCATCGAGCCGGTGCAGGGCGAAGAGATCCTGCCGCCCGAGGAGGCAGCCAAGCGCGATCCGAACTTTCTGATGGCGGAGATCGGCCCCCGGGTGGCGAAGGAGCCGGCGAAGTTCCGCGTGCTCGCCCAACTCGCTCAAGCCGGCGACCCGACCAACGACGCCACCAAGCCCTGGCCCGACGACCGCAAAACCGTGGATCTCGGCACGCTGACCGTGTCGAAGGCGGTGCCGGACAGCGCCGAGGCCGAGAAGGCGCTGCTGTTCATGCCGAACAACCTCACCGACGGGATCGAGGTCTCGGACGACCCGCTGATCGATGCCCGGGTGCAGGCCTACGCGGTCTCGTTCAGCCGGCGCTCGCAGTAACCCATCGGGTCAGCGGGTGGTGCCGGCGGCGGGCGCTGAGGGCGGCTTCGCGCCACCGGTCTGCGTTTTTTCGGTGCCCATGCGGGCTCCGTCCCGGGTCGCGCCGGTTCCGGTCAGGCCGCCGGCGCCCATGCTGGTCGTAGAGGCGCCGTCCTTGCGGCCGGCAACGGAGCCGTCATCCTTGCCTTCGGCGGCATAGGTGACCCCCGCGGCGCAGGTGAGGAGTCCGGCGAGCAGGACGGTGCGTGTCAGGTGTCTCACGGGACCTCCGCGGTTCGTCGGCGAGGCGGGCTCGCCGGACCAACCGGGCGCGCCCGGGAGCGTTCCCGTGCGCCGGCCGCTTCAGGATCCCAAAGGGCACAGCCCTTTGGCAGGATGTCGGGGCAGAGCCCCGACATCGGGCAGAGCCCGACAGCATGGCTCCGCCCTGCACCCGCGAAAGGGCTCGCCCTTTCGAAACCCGAACTGACGTCACCCCGCGGCGCGCAAACCCGCCGCGGCGTGACGGCCGCGGCGCTCGGCCGGGTCCTGAAACACCCCCGACCACAGGCCGAGGCGCCGCCCCCAGGCCCGGTCGGCGGCCGCCGCATAGGCGGGCGCAGCATCGCGCTCGGGCACGGCAAGACCCTGGGCAACCATCCAGGCGCCGAGATCCTCGTCGCCGATCCGGCAGAGAGCCACGCCCGTCTCCCCGCCGCCCCGCATCTCGCAGGCGACCGCCGCCCCGCCGATATGACCGGCGAGCGCCCGGGCGGCATCCCGGCCGCAGGCATAGGTCCGGTCCTGCGCGTCAGAGCAGGTCTGGTCGGTCTCCGGCGCGACGATGCCGGACAGGCTAACCTGATGCGCACCGACCCGGAGGGTCCCGCCGTCGATCACCTGGGCGGGCCCTTGCAGGACTTCGCCGGCCTGGGCGGGTGCGTGCCAGGCGAGGCCGCCGGCCAGCAGCGCCGCCAGCACCGGCAGGCGTGAGCGTCCAGCCTTCTCATCGGGGCAGAGGAGGGTGCCGGCGACGCCGGCCGCACAGGCGAGGAGGGCACCGAGGATCAGCGACATGGTTTCAGGTCTCCGGACGGGGTATGGACCCCTTGTGCCGAAGCCCCGCCCCGCCACCCTGACGGCGCCTGTCAGCCTTCCGTCAGGTGGACTATGCGACCGCGTGCCCGCATGAACGTCCGCCGCGCCGCCTGTCTCTGCCTGCTCGGCCTCCTCGTCGGCGCGCCCGCCTCCGCCTCCGAGGACGCCGACCGCGCCCGCCAAGCCCTGGAGAAGGGCGAGATCCGCCCCCTCGACGAGATCCTGCGCGCGGCGCAAGCCGCGGTGCCGGGCGATGTGGTGTCGGTCGATCTCAAGCGCGACGACGGGCGTTGGCGCTACAAGCTGCGCATTCTCGGCGCCGACGGGAAGCGCCGGACCGTGAAGGTCGATGCCCGCTCGGCCAAGATTCTGGACGATGACGACGATGATTGAGGAGAGGCGGATCGCGTGCGCGTCCTGATCGTCGAGGATGAGCCCCGCATCGCCGCCGATATCCGCCAGGGGCTGGAGCGGGCCGGCTACGTCGCCGACGTGGTGGCGGACGGCGAGGCCGCGTGGTTCCGCGCCGAGACCGAGCCCTACGACGCCATGGTGCTCGACCTCGGCCTGCCGCGCCTCGACGGGCTCGGCGTGCTGCGGCGGCTGCGGGCCGCCGAGGTCGCCCTGCCGGTGCTGATCCTCACCGCCCGGGACGGCTGGCGCGAGCGGGTCGAGGGCATCGATGCCGGGGCCGACGACTACCTCGTCAAGCCGTTTCGCATGGAGGAGCTGGTGGCGCGCCTGCGGGCGATCCTGCGCCGCACCGCCGGCCACGCCTCGCCGGTGCTCCGCGCCGGCGCCGTGGAGCTCGACACCCGCACCCGGGCGGTCAGCGTCGACGGCCGTCCGACCGAATTGACCGCCCTGGAATACCGGCTCCTGTCGTTCCTCCTGCACCGGCCGGGGCAGGTCGTGCCGGCGGGCGAAGTGCTCGATCATCTCCACGGGGTCGGTACCGAGCGCGAGGCGAACGCCCTGGAGGCGCTGCTGACCCGCCTCAGGCGCAAGCTCGGCCCGGGGGTGATCGAGACACGCCGCGGCCAGGGCTACTGCGTCCCGGCGTCGGACGGGCCGTGAGCCGCCATTCCCTCCGCCTGCGGCTCGGCCTCGCGGCGGCGGCTTTGATCGCCCTGGCGCTGCTGCTCGCCGGGATCGGGCTGACCGTGATCCTCGACCGCGTGCTGGACACGCGCACCGCCGACGGCCTCGACCGAACCGCCAAGCTGATCGCCGGGCGGGTCAGCCTCGCGCCGGACGGGAGCCCGACCCTCTCCCGGGAGCCGCCGGACCCGCGCTTCGCCACGCCCTATGGCGGCCTGTACTGGCAGGTGGAGGCGGGATCTCACGTCCTGCGGTCGCGCTCGCTCTGGGACAAAAGCCTGAAGCTAGGCAGCCTGGATCTGAGTAGGGCGGACGCGGCGGGCACCGTCGATACGACCGGGCCGGATGGCGGCCGGCTCATCGCGGTGGTCCAGCCCCTCACGATCGGGCCAAGTGGAGGCGAGACCGAGCTGCGCGTGATCGTGGCGGAGGACCGGCGCAACCTCGCTGCGAGCCGGACGACCTTCCTGCGCCTGCTCGTCCCGGCCCTCGTGGCCCTGTTCGTGGTGCTGACGCTGGCGATGGCGCTGTTCGTGCGCCGGGCGCTGGCGCCGTTCCGGGTGCTGCAGGCGGATCTCCTGGCGGTCCATGCCGGAACGCGGACGCGGCTGCCGGAGCATTTCCCGGACGAGGTCCGGCCGCTGGTGGCCGACCTCAACCGGTTGCTCGATGCACAGGAGCGGGCGCTGATCCGCGCCCGGGACGCGGCCGCCGACATGGCCCACGGCCTCAAGACACCGCTCGCCGTGCTCGACGCCCTGGCGCGCCGGACCGAACCCGCCGATCCGACCCTTTCGGCCGAGATCGCCGAGCAGGCGCGGGCGATGGGCGGGCAGGTGGAGCGGGCGCTCGCCCGGGCGCGGATCGCCGCCTCCGGCGACCTGCGGCGGCGCTCCTGCCGGGTCGCCCCGGTGGCCGAGCGCCTGGTCGCCACCATGCGCCGGCTGCCCGAGGGGGGCTCCCTCGACTGGGTGGTCTCAGTGCCAGAGACGCTCGCCTATCCGGGGGAGGAGGGTGAGCTGATGGAGGTGCTGGGCAACCTCCTCGACAACGCCCGCAAATGGGCCCACCGGCGCGTGCGGATCACCGGGGCGGCGGAACCCGGGCGCCAGACCCTCGCCTTGGACGATGACGGCCCCGGCATGAGCACGGCGGCGATCGCCGGCATCGGGCGCGGCCAGCGCTGGGACGAGACCCGGCCGGGCACCGGCTTCGGCATCGCCATCGCCCGGGACGTGGCCGAGGCCGCGGGGGCGCAACTGGTGTTCGGGCGCTCGGAGTTGGGTGGCCTTCGGGCAGAGCTGACGTGGCCGGGCGGGTGACGGGACAACGAGCGCGTATCCCATCCACCGCCTCATCCTGAGGTGACCGCGTCAGCGGGTCTCGAAGGAGGTCTCCAGCCACCCGCGCGGCCCCTGGAGGGCTCCTTCGTGGCCTCCGCTGCGCTCCGGCACCTCAGGATGAGGGGGTTGCGTTGGATGATGGCAGTGATGCCGACCCTCGACCATTCACCGCCGCTGCTTCGCCTTGCCCTCGACCGGGCGGCTCAGGCGCATGAGCAGCGCGCTCAAGGTCCGGGCGCAGGCCTGCGTTGGGCGGCCCTCCGTGGCGATGGTTAGGTCCGGCCGCTCCGGCGCCTCGTAGGGGGCCGAGATCCCGGTGAAGTCGGGGATCCGGCCGGCCCGGGCCAGCCGATACAGGCCCTTCGGATCGCGGGCCTCGCACAGGCCGAGCGGCGTGTCGACGAACACCTCCACGAACGGGATATCGCCCGCGATCTGCCGGGCGAGCGCCCGGTCGGCGCGGTACGGCGAGATGAGGGAGACGATCACCACCGAGCCCGCCTCGGCCATCAGCCGTGCCACCTCGGCGGTGCGGCGGACGTTCTCGGAGCGGTCCTCCGGCGTGAAGGCGAGGTCGGCGTTCAGCCCGTGGCGGAGGTTGTCGCCGTCGAGAACCGCGCTGTGCCGGCCGGCCGCCACCAGCGTCCGGTCGGCCGCCGCCGCGAGGGTCGACTTGCCGGCCCCCGACAGGCCGGTCAGCCATGCGATGACCGGCCCCTGGCCGAGGCGCGCCCACCGGTCCTCCCGGGGCTGGAGGCTGTGCCACGTCACGCGGCTCTGCGGGGCGCCGGTCGGGATCTTCTGCAAGACGCACATATCCACCGCCTGGGGCATCGTCCGCGAACGCGGCTGCCGGTTATCGAACATCGCGCGGGAGGCGCTGCGTCAGCGCACGCGCCAGGCCGGGTATCCGGCCGCATCGCCGAGGCGTTCCTTGACGTCCTCCAGCAGGGAGGCTGCCCGCCGACGCCAGGCCGGCGCCGGCCGGAAGACGACGTGATCCATCGCCGCCTGCACCATCGCGGCGATTAGGGCCTCCGTCTCCGGGGCGACCGGCCAGTCGGCGAGTTCGTTCGGGGGCGCGGCCGGCGCCGCCGCGATGACGGCATCCCAGGGCCGGCCCCAGCAGGCAGCGGCGAAGCGCTCGTTGGCGTCGGCGTAGCGCGCCGCGACCCGGGCCAGCCCCTCCGGCGCGTCGCCGCGGAAGCGTTCCGAATCCAAGCCCCGCGTCCAGGCCCAGCGATCGACGACATGGCCGAGCTGCCGCGGATGGCCGATCACCTGCCGGTGCACGCCGAGCCGGTACAGGCGGCGCGCCGCTTCAACCGCGAGCGGCCCCGAACTCCGGTTCGTCCGGTATTCCAGATCGGCCGCTGTCAGCAGCGAGGCGAGGCGATCGTTCAGGCCGAGGGCGCCGACCAGCCGCGCGAGCAGCGGCGCGTCCGACCGGCAGTCGCGGAACGGCACGGCGGTCACGCGGCCCTGCGAGACCCGCCGCCACGGCTCGAGCAGGGCGGCGTAATCGTAGCGCCCGGAGGTCCCCTCGACACCCAGGAAGCCGCGGAAGGTGCGGCCCTCGGCGACGACCTGGGTCCGCAGGGCATAGGCGGAAGCCAGCTGCTCGGCCTGCGGCTTGACGACCAGGGCCGTCTCCAGGGCGAAGCCGTGCCGCGCGAAGATCCCAGCCAGGGTCTCGGGAACCCGCCAGCGCGCCCGCTGCACGGCAAAATCCTCGTAGGAGAGGATCAGCGTGTCCGCCTTGGTCGTGGCCAGGGTCTCGTCGAGCCGCGCGAGGCCGGCCCGGCGCTCCGCCTTAGGACGGCGCCGGTCGAGCCCCTGGCCGAGCCGGTGGTGATTGACGTCGAGGCTCTCCGGGGCACCCGGGGCAGCGAGTTTCGGGTAGCAGATCCCGACCGCGTCGAGGCGCGGGCGCAACCGCGCCAGCACCTCCTGGAACGCGGTGGAGCCGGTCCGCGGCATCCCGATATGGACGATTGCGCGTCGCACGTGTCCTGTCGACCCTGTTGGATTCTATGATCCCGGACAGTGTCGACACGGCAGAGCACAGTCCACGCGCGACGCGCGGACGTGAATATCCGGAAACACAGCCGAGTAGATCCGTAATCACGGTCCGATCACGGGAACGCGATCAGAAATAGCCAAGCTGCGTTTCTGATCTATTTCAGGACATGTCGTGAAGGGATACAGGCCGCGCACTGCGCTGAGCCGATCCCGAAGCCGGGGGCCTATTGGGCGAACGCCCTAGCGCCCGCTCTCCACGCCGTCGCGGCGGAGCAGGAACACGCCCTGCGCGCCGAACAGGTTCCAGACCCACCAGGGCATCGAGAACCGCATCGGCCGGCCGCGGGCGTTGAGCGCCGTGGCGTGCTCGATCCGGGCGCCGATCAGCCGGCAGAGCCCGACGAAATCGCGGATCGTGCAATGGTGGATATTGGGGGTCTCCCACCACGCATCCGGCATGATCTCGGTGACCGGCATGCGCCCGCGCAGGGCGAGTTCCGAGCGCACCCGCCAATGCCCGAAATTCGGGAACGAGATGATTACCTGCCGGCCGATCCGCAGCAGGTGTTCCAACACAACCCGCGGGTTGCGGGTCGCCTGGATGGTCTGGGACAGGACCACCACGTCGAAGGCATCGTCCGGGTAGTTGGCGAGGTCGGTGTCGGCGTCGCCCTGGATCACCGAGAGTCCCCGGGCGAGGCAGGCATTCACGCCCTCCCGGGACAGCTCGATCCCACGCCCGTCGATGCCGCGCCGGTCGCGCAGGAGCGCCAGCAGCGAGCCGTCGCCGCAGCCGATATCGAGGACCCGGGCGCCCGCCGGGACGAGGCCGAGCACCACGAGGTGGTCGACCCGCGGCGCGCCGTTCTCGCCGGCATGGGGGAGGGCGTCCGCGCTCTCCCAGGGCGCGCCGTGGTCGATCTTGCCGAGGGTGGAACTGCTCATAGGCCGCGGGCCCGGGCAGCGGCGTCGATGAAGCCGCGGGCGGCGGAGAACATCGCCGGCTCATCGAGCAGGAAGGCGTCGTGGCCCTTGTCGCTCTCGACCTCCACGAAGGCGACCGGTGCGGCGGCAGCGTTGAGCGCGTGGACGATGGCGCGTGATTCCCGGGTCGGGAACAGCCAGTCCGACGTGAACGAGATCACGCAGAAGCGGGTCCTGGTGCCCCGGAACGCGTTGGCGAGCACGCCGCCATGGTCCTCGGCGAGGTCGAAATAGTCCATCGCCCGGGTGAGATAGAGGTAGGCGTTGGCGTCGAACCGCTCGACGAAGCTCAGGCCCTGGTGGCGCAGGTAGCTCTCGATCTGGAAATCGGCGTTGAACGAGAAGGTCGGCGCCGAGCCGCCCTGGAAGCGGCGACCGAACTTCCGGTGCAGCGCCGGCTCGGACAGGTAGGTGATGTGCGCGCCCATCCGGGCGACGCCGAGCCCCTTGGCGGGGCGCGTGCCCTCCTCAAGGTAGCGCCCGTCGGCCCAGGCGGGATCGGCCATGATCGCCTGCCGGCCGACCTCGTGGAACGCGATATTCTGCGCCGAATGACGGGGGCCGGTGGCGATCGGCATCGCGGCGAAGACGCGCTCTGGATAGAGCGCCGCCCATTGCAGCACCTGCATCCCGCCCATCGAGCCGCCGATGCACAGGAACAGGTCGCGGACGCCGAGATGCTCCAGCAGCATCGCCTGGGCGCGGACCATGTCGCGGATCGTCACCAGCGGGAAGTTCAGCCCGTAGGGCCGGCCCGTCGCCGGGTCGATCGAGGCCGGGCCGGTGGAGCCCATGCAGGAGCCGATGACGTTCGAGCAGACGACGAAGTAGCGGTCCGTGTCGATCGGCTTGCCGGGGCCGACCAGGGTTTCCCACCAGCCGGGCTTGCCGGTCACCGGATGGGTGTGGGCGAAGTACTGGTCGCCGGTCAGCGCGTGGCAGATTAGAACCGCGTTCGAGCGCGCGGCGTTGAGGGTGCCGGCGGTCTGGTAGGCGATCTGGAAGGGCGCGAGTTCGACGCCCGCATCCATGAGCAGCGGCCGGTCCGCGCCGAATCGGGCGACAGGGCTCTTCGGCTCGAGCGCCTGCGAGCGCTCGGAGGCACGCCGGGCCGGCTCGTCGATCGGGTCCGGCCGGAGGGCCGTGTCCGGTTGGATATCCATGGCGGGTCTTGAAGACCGTGTCTCCGGGCGGGCCGATCCGGGAGAGCACGGTTTCGCCTGACGCGCCGCCCTCGCCCGATGCGGCCAGCGAGGCCTCGGAGGTAATGCGCGGGGCGGCGAGCGTCAACGCGCGCCGCCGATGCCGCTTTACCGATTGCCGGCGCGCCAGTCTAAGGCACAAGCCGTCCAACGGGCTTCGACCGACCGATCTGCGGTGGCCGACGCCAGCACCTGCCTCGTCCGCATCCATGCGGGTTCGACCATGCAGGCCGCGCCGTCCCGGACGATGTCGAAAAACTGGCTCATGTCTCTCTCCGTCTCGCAATGACGAAGGTTTAGATCGAGTCCTCGGGCCTCGCAGTGCGGCCGAGCACGCGCGCCTGTTGGCCTTAGGCGATCGGCGCAGCCAGCAGCGCCAGACCCAGGGCCGGCAGGACGAGGGCGAGGGCGGCCCGGGCATCCAGCCGGTCTGCGCCGCCCCCGGCCCACCAGTGCCGGCTCGCCGCGCTCTCAATCACCATCCCAGCCAGCACGAGAGCGCAGCCAGCCAGGGCCTGTAGCGAAACCATGAGAACCTCACCCCGCCGACCGCGCCAGCCACACGGCAGCCGATGTCCGCTGGGGAAATGGGCCTGATGCCTGACGGTTCCTCAGCGCATCGCCGCCGCGCAAGCGGCGAAGACCAGAGCGGCGCCGGCCGCCGTGATGCAGCCATTGGCCCATGGCGCCGCCTCCGCGCGTCGCAGGCGGCAATCCGCGGCGACCGAGGTGAGGATCCCGATCAGGAACAGGCTGCAGGGGATCAGGTCACCGGGCATTCTCGAACCATCCACGCGTAAGCCGGGCGCGGCACGCCCGTTGCGCCCTGTCTCCGGATTCAACAGGCCGAAACGTGGCGCGTGCCCCGCGGCATTTGCGCGTCGCCGGTTTTGCCGCGGCCGGCGCGGGTGGATGGTTGCGTTTAGAGTCTGGCCGGGGCTGGCCCCGTGTCGAAATCTTCCGGCCCCATGTCGAGCAGGTCGTTCGGCGTCTCGGTCCGGTCGTAGGCGCGGCTGGCCGCCGCCTCGATCGCCGCCTGGTTGCGGGCAAACAGGTCGAGGGGTGCCACGTCGGCCCCCGCGCCGAAGTGCTGGCGCAGCACCGGGATCGGCACGTCGATGCCGATCACCCGCTCGCCGTTGGTCATGGCGAATCGGATCAGGGAGTCATCGGCGGGCAGGATGTGGGCGCCGCCGTCCAGGTAGCGTGTGAGGGGCATGGGGTCGCTCCGTTTTCGATAGGGCGAGACGACAACACTTAGGACAACCCGACTGTGCATGTAGGGATCAGGATGAGGCGATCGGGACTGTCCGCCGGGGCGAGTGTAGACGGCATGGACTCCGCCTCAGTGGAAACGATCGGTGAACAGCGCTCAAAGTTCGTTGACAGAGGTTTGCAATACAACATATTTGTTGCATTCCGAGAACCCGATTGGTGCACCAGATGCGCCATGTTTCATGAACAGCAGCTAGGCCAAGCGCTTCCTCGCCCGGCGTGGTTGCACCTTCGAACCCGGTAAGGGCGGACACCTGATCGTCCGCCGTGCGGGTCGAATGTCGGTGCGGCCGCAGCATGGCGGCGCGAAGGAACTCGGCACCGGCCTCTGGCGGAAGATCCTGAAGGATCTCGACATCAAGGACGAGGGCTGATGCTGAAATACCCCGTGGTCCTGACGCCCGATGACGACGGAACCCTGCTTGTGACTTGCCCGGACCTGCCGGAGGTCACGACCTTCGGCACCGATGAGGCCGATGCGCTCGCCCACGGCGCGGATGCGGTCGCGACGGCCCTCAAGGGGCGCATTACGGCGCGACAGCCGACACCGTCGCCCGGTGCACCCACCGGCCATGCGGTCGCCCTGTCGGCGCTCACGGCGCTCAAGCTCGAACTGTACCGCGCGATGCAGGATTCCGGCATCCGCAAGGCCGATCTGGTCCGACGGCTTCAAGTGCACCCACCGCAGGTCGACCGGCTGCTGGACCTCGATCATGAGTCCCACCTCGATCAGATCGAAGCGGCGCTCGCAGCATGCGGACGCGAGATCGTCGTGACCACGCAGGCCGCGTGATCCCGGACCTGACGGCGTGGCAGTCTCGGCATGGCGGAGCACCGGGTTCACCGGCAAAGGAAATGTTGTAGACGGGCGCGAACAATCCTCCGCCCCGCGCAGATCGAGTCGCCCCGCAATGTCCGCCCCGCAACCCGCCCGCCCGGAACCGCGCCCCGGCGTCCTGGCGATCGACACCTATGTGCCCGGCAAGAGCGGGCGGCCCGGCGGCGGCAAGGTCTACAAGCTCTCGTCCAACGAGACGCCGCTCGGCCCGAGCCCCGCGGCGCTGGCGGCCCTCCACGAGGCAACCGCCAAGCTCGAGACCTACCCGGACGGGCGCGCCACGGCCCTGCGCACCGCCATCGCCAAGCGCTACGGGCTCGATCCCGAGCGGATCGTCTGCGGCGCGGGCTCGGACGAGCTGCTCTCGCTGCTGGCCTACGCGTACGGCGGGCCGGGGAGCGAGGGGATCTACTCGGAGCATGGATTCCTGGTCTACCGGATCGCCATCCTGGCCTCGGGCGCCGAGGCCGTGGTGGCGCCCGAACGCGACTACACGACCGATGTCGACGCGATCCTGGCCCGGGTCACGGAGCGGACCCGGATCGTCTACGTTACGAACCCCAGCAATCCGACCGGCACGTACTTGCCGTTCGACGAGATCCGCCGCCTGCACGCCAGCCTGCCGCCGCAGGTGCTGCTGGTGATCGACGGCGCCTATGCCGAGTATGTCCGGGCCAACGACTACTCGGCCGGGCTGGAACTCGCGTTGGAATCCGAGAACGTCGTGATGACCCGGACCTTCTCGAAGATCCACGGCCTCGCCGCCGTGCGGATCGGCTGGATGGTGGCGCCGGCCCATGTCGTGGACGCGGTCAACCGGATCCGGGGGCCGTTCAACGTCTCCGGGCTGGCGATCGCCGCGGGCTCGGCCGCCATCGCCGATGAGGCCCACATGGCGGCGGCCGCCGCCCACAATGCCGAGTGGCTGCCGAAGCTCACCGAAGGCGCCCGGGCGCTTGGTCTGGAGGTCACGCCGAGCGTGGCGAATTTCGTGCTGATCCACTTCCCCGACGAGCCCGGCCGCTCGGCCGCGGATGCGGACGCGTTCCTGACCGAGCGCGGGCTCATCACCCGCCGGGTCACCGCCTACGGGCTGCCGAACGCCCTGCGGGTGACGGTGGCGAGCGCGGAGGCCAACACGGCCTTCCTGGCGGCGCTCGGCGACTTCGTGCGGGGCGCACATGCCTGAGACGCCCATGGCCGAGACTGCGATCGGCCGCCTCGCCATCGTCGGCCTCGGGCTGATCGGCTCCTCGATCGCCCGGGCGGCGCGGCGCTACGGCCTCGCCCACACCATCGTGGCGGTGGACCGGGACCCGGCCGTGCGCGCGCGAGTCCAGGAACTCGGCATCGCCGATAGCGTCACCGGCGACCCGGCGGAGGGCGCGGCGGACACCGACCTCGTGATCCTGTGCGTGCCGGTGGGTGCCATCGGGGCGGCGGCGGCTGAGATGATGCCGCATCTCAAGCCGGGCGCGATCGTGTCGGATGTCGGCTCGGTCAAGGGCGCCGTAGTGGCGGCGATCCGGCCGCACCTGCCCGATGGCGTCGCCCTCGTGCCCGGCCACCCGATCGCCGGGACCGAGTTCTCCGGGCCGGATGCGGGCTTCGCGACCCTGTTCCAGGGCCGCTGGTGCATCCTGACTCCGCCCGAGGGTACCGACCCGGCGGCGATCGAGACCGTCCGCGCCCTGTGGGCGGGGATGGGCGCCAATGTCGAGACGATGAGCGCCGACCACCACGACCATGTGCTCGCCATCACCAGCCACCTGCCACACCTGATCGCCTACAACATCGTGGGCACGGCGGCGGAGCTGGAGGAGGCGACGCAATCCGAGGTGATCAAGTTCTCGGCCAGCGGCTTTCGCGATTTCACCCGCATCGCCGCCTCGGATCCGACCATGTGGCGCGACATCTTCCTCAACAACCGCGACGCCGTGCTGGAGATGCTCGGGCGGTTCAATGAGGATCTCTCGGCGCTCGCCAAGGCGGTGCGCTGGGGCGACGGCGAGGCGCTGCACGCGATGTTCACCCGCACCCGGGCGATCCGGCGCAGCATCGTGGCGCAGGGCCAGGAGACCGCGGCGCCGGATTTCGGCCGGCCGCGGCCACCGGAGGAGTAGGGAAGTCTGGACGGCTCGCGGTGATCGCCCCGTCGTCCTTGCGAGCGGAGCGAAACAATCCAGAGGGGGCGCCAAGCTCAAGGCTGTCGCGCTGCCCTGGGTCACTTCGCTGCGCTCGCGATGACGGTGAGAGCGCTCACGCCGGCGGTCGGTTGACCAGCACCGGCTGCGCCGCCGTCCGCTCCGGGAACAGGGCGCGCAAGGCTTCGAGCTTCGGCGCGTCGTTGACGGCGATGTACGGGTGCCCCGGGTGCAGCGCCATGAAGTCCTGGTGGTAGGCTTCCGCCGGGTAGAAGGCCGCACCCGGCTCGATCCGGGTGGCCACCGGGCGCGCGTAGGCCTTGGCCGCGTCGAGCTGCGCGATGTAGGCCTTGGCGATCCGCGCCTGTTCGGCATCCTGCGGGAACAGCGCCGAGCGGTACTGGTGCCCGCTATCGGGGCCCTGGCGGTCGACCTGCGTCGGATCGAGGGCGACCGAGAAGAAGATCCGCAGCAGCTCGTCGTAGCGGATCTGGGCCGGATCGTAGGTCACCGCCACGGCCTCGGCATGGCCGGTGCCGCCGCCGCTGACCGTCCGGTAATCGGCGTCGGCCCGGCTGCCGCCGGCATAGCCCGAGACCGCGCTCGTCACTCCGCGCACGTGCTGGAACACCCCCTGCACGCCCCAGAAGCAGCCGCCCGCAAACACCGCCACGTGCGAGCCCGGCCCTTCGGCCGCGTGGGTCGCGGGCTCCGGCAGGCGGCGGGGCGCCTCCTCGGCCAGCGCCGGCAGGCGCGGCAGCAGGAGCGCCCCCGCAAGGCCGAGCCCGAGGGCTGCCCCGAGGAGGGGGCGGATCGTGTCGCGTAGAGCCATGCTGTCCTCCTGCCGGATACGGTGCTGTGCACTGGTTCGCCAAAAGGCACGTTGCGGTTACCCGAGCCGGCTCGCCATGCATCGATCTCCCACGCATCGCGGGAAGCGGTATGGCGGCCGCGAACACGACCTTCCCAGCGCACTGACCACTACGCCAGCCGTGGCGCTTGCATCATAGCACTAAGGACCATATTTCTAGCCGATCGATCGGCGGCTGGGCCGGATGTCTCCAGCCTAGGATCGCCAACCCAGGCGCAAGCCAACAGGAGCAGTCTGCACGCATTCCTGAACAAGTCTCGTTCCGCGAAGTATCGGCATGCGCATCTTCCTACCGCGCGATTTCGCGAAACGTGCCGCGAAGCTGAATGTTACCGACAGTGACCTGATTGAAGCCATCAACCGCGCCGAACGAGACCTGATCGATGCGCAGCTCGGGCTCGCACTGATCAAGCAGCGCATTCCCCGCCAAGGACAGGGCCGCTCCGGCGGCTTCCGCAGCATCATCGCCTACAGGCGCGGGGAGGTCGCGGTCTTCCTGCATGTGTTTGCCAAGAACACCAAAGCGAACTTGTCCAAGGCAGAAACGGAGGTCTTCCGCGACCTCGCGGTAACTCTGACCAGCCTCAGCGACGAGGCGTTGATGCGCGTCGCGGCGGCGCAAAGCTGGAGACGGATCGACGATGGGAAGCGTGAAGAAGACCTATCGCAGTGATGCACTCCGGTCGGCGCATTTGGTTGCTCAGGATCTCCATGCGGCCGGAGCGATCGACAAGGCGACCCTGCGCCGGTTCGATCTCTCGTGCCTGACACCTGTGGAGCCCCTGGATCCGCAGGCGATCCGCGCCATCCGCGAAACCGCCCAGATGAGCCAAGCGATCTTCGCCAAGGCCCTCAACGTGACCACGTCCCTCGTCAGCAAATGGGAGCGGGGCGAGAAGAAGCCCGGCGGGCCGTCGCTGAAGCTGCTCGCCCTCGCCAGCCGGAAGGGTATCGACGCCATCCTGTAAGCGGATCGTCTGCCGGCCGATCCGCGTCCAATCCGGTTACGTGGGCGGGAGGCCGCATTGCGGCGGCGGCCGCATGGGTCTAGGCACCCGGCAAACGATCGCCTTTCGCAGGATCCGTCCCGTGACCATCGCCCCCGAGCCCAACTCCTTCCGCACCGGCCCCGACGAGCGCGGCCGCTTCGGCATCTTCGGCGGCCGCTTCGTCGCCGAGACGCTGATGCCGCTGATCCTCGAGTTGGAGGCGGCCTACGAGGCGGCCAAGAAGGACCCGACCTTCCAGGCCGAGATGGAGAGCTACGGCACCCATTATATCGGCCGGCCGAGCCCGCTCTACTACGCCGAGCGCCTCACCGAGCACCTGCGCGCCAAGGCGCCGGCGGGGCAGGGGGCCAAGGTCTATTTCAAGCGCGAGGAGCTGAACCATACCGGCTCCCACAAGGTGAACAACGTGCTGGGCCAGATTCTGCTGGCCCGCCGCATGGGCAAGCCGCGGATCATCGCCGAGACCGGCGCCGGCCAGCACGGCGTCGCCACCGCGACCCTCTGCGCGCGGTTCGGGCTCAAGTGCGTCGTCTACATGGGCGCGGTCGACGTCGCCCGGCAGGCGCCCAACGTCTTCCGCATGAAGATGCTCGGCGCCGAGGTGGTCCCGGTGGAATCCGGCACCAAGACCCTCAAGGACGCGATGAACGAGGCCCTGCGCGACTGGGTCACCAACGTCGCCGACACGTTCTACTGCATCGGCACGGTGGCGGGCCCGCACCCGTACCCGGCGATGGTCCGCGACTTCCAGTCGGTGATCGGCCGCGAGACCCGCGAGCAGATGATCGCCCAGGAGGGCCGGATCCCGGATTCCCTCGTCGCCTGCATCGGCGGCGGCTCGAACGCCATGGGTCTGTTCCACCCGTTCCTCGACGACCGCGAGATCGAGATCTTCGGGGTCGAGGCGGCCGGCCATGGCGTCCAGTCGGGCCTGCACGCGGCCTCGCTCACCGGCGGCAAGCCAGGCGTGCTGCACGGTAACCGCACCTACCTGCTCATGGATGGCGACGGGCAGATCGCCGACGCGCACTCGATCTCGGCGGGCCTCGACTACCCGGGCATCGGGCCCGAGCACGCGTGGCTCCACGAGATGGGCCGGGTCACCTATCTGTCGGCGACCGATTCCGAGACGCTGGAGGCATTCAAGCTCTGCTCCATGCTGGAGGGGATCATCCCCGCCCTGGAGCCGGCCCACGCGCTCTCGAAGGTGCTGGAACTCGCGCCCCAGCGCCCGGCCGAGCACCTGATGGTGATGAACATGTCCGGCCGCGGCGACAAGGATATCCCGCAGGTTGCGGAAATCTTTGGGACGACGCTCTGAGGGCGCGGTTCGACCCTCGGCCTGAATCGTGTCACGGCCGCCCAGATTAGGAAGGCCAATCGGGTTCAGGCCCCCTGTCCACACGAGCGTCCACCGAACGCGCGCAGCCTCAACGGCGCTCGTAGAGAGCGTCAATGAACGCGGCGGCGGCCGGCTTTGGATCCGGCCCGACGCGTTTGTGGAGCGCGCTTACGAAATCGAACGTCCGTTCGAGCAGTGCGCTTCCGCGTCTGACGGTCGGTCTTGTTCTAGCGGGTGCGGGACACCGCGTCCGTGTCACGCGTATCCGGCGGCATCATGAGGTCCGTCTCAAGCGCATCTCTTTGTGGATCCTTGGCGCAGAGCGGCATGTCGAGGACCGTGGGATATCTTAGATCGACCTAAGCTATACCCTCGGCCGCCTCACCGCACCGTCACCTGATCCTTGATCCGCTCGTAGACGGCCCGGCTGAGGACCCGCTTCGACAGGAGCTGGTCCACCGAGGCGTAGGGGCGCTTGGCGACGATCGACCGGCCGATGGCGCCGCCGCCCCGCAGGCGGTTGAGATCGGCCACCGAGGCGGTGTTCAGGTCGACCACAGCCAGGGCCCGGAGCCCGGCGCTGTCCTCCGCCTTGTCGATCTCAGCCTGCCCGGCCGCCTCCTGCCCCTGCGGCTGTGCCGGGGCGACCGGATCGGACGGGAAGGCGAGGGCGTCGGACGGCATCTGGACCGGAGCGGGGGCCGCTGCGGCCGGCGGCGGTGTGGCGGTCTGCGGCAGGGCGCTCGCCCCCCGGTCGGGCCTGGCCGCCGCGGCTGGCGGCGCGGGCGCCGGCGGGGCCGGCTGGACGGGGGCGGGTGACTCCGCCACTTGAGCGGGCGCGGATGGGGGCAGCGGCGCGGGCGCCGGGCTCGGCAACAGGATTTGCACCACCGCGGCGAGGATGCCGGCGATGATGAGGAGAATAGAAATTCTGAGGATCGCTGGGCCGCTGAGCACACACAACTCGACGAGATCTAAGCCTCTATAATGCTACAGATTATGCTTTCGTCGCGTTTCGGCCAACCAGCCGACGCTCTTCAGCGTTGGATTACCCCGCGATGACGGAGCGGACGGACCGCCCCGGTGCGCGTCTCGGCGCCCTGCGCTATCTGCCGACCCTGTTCCGCGAGATCGCCGCGGCGAGCCCGCGGCTCCTCGCCGCAAGCCTGGCCCTGCGCCTCCTGGCCGCCTGCCTGCCGGTCCTGACCCTGTACCTCGCCAAGCTGATCCTCGACGGGATCGTGGCCGAGCATGCCCGGCCGGTGCCGGGGGCAGGGCTGACGGAATGGCTCGCCGATCCTGGCCGAGCCCGGCTCGCCGGGCTGGTGGCGGCCGAGTTCGGCCTGGCCCTGATGGCGGACCTGACCGGCCGGCTCACGAACCTCACCGAGACCCTGCTCGGCGACCTCTACGCCAACGTAGCGTCCCTGCGGCTGATGGCGCATGCCGCGGCGCTCGACCTCGCGCAGTTCGAGGACAGCGCCCAGCAGGACCGGCTGGAGCGGGCGCGCCGGCAGGTCAGCGGGCGCACCGGCCTCATCGCGACGGTGCTCGGGCAGTTCCAGACGCTGGTGACACTGGTCTCGCTGGCCATCGGCGTCGCGGCCTTCACGCCCTGGCTGGTGGTGCTCATCGCCGCCGCCCTGGTGCCGGCGCTCCTCAACGAATGGCACTTCACCAAGGCCGGCTATCGCCTCGCGTGGTTCCGCAGCCCGGAGCGGCGCCGGCTCGACTACCTGCGCTACGTGGGCGCCAGCGTCGAGACCGCCAAGGAGATCAAGCTCTTCGGCCTCTCGGGCTATCTCAACGGCATCTACGCGCAGGGGGCCGGGCGCCTGCTCGCGGAGAACCGGAGCCTCGCCACCGCCCGCGCCCGCTGGGGCTTCGCCTTCGCGAGCCTCGGGACGCTCGCCTATTATGCCGCCTACGCGGTGATCGTCTGGCGCACGGTGGCGGGTTCGTTCTCGGTGGGGGACCTCGCCTTCCTGGCCGGGTCCTTCCAGCGCCTGCGCGGCGGCATCGAGGGGCTGCTCCTGGGTCTGACCCAGATCACGGGCCAAGCCCAGTACCTCGATGACTTCTTCTCGTTCTTCGCGATCACGCCGCAGATCCGCAGGCCCGCGTGCCCCGTGCCGGTGCCGAGCCCGATCCGCGCGGGGCTGGTCTTCGAGGAGGTCGGCTACCGCTATCCCGGCACGGAGACGTGGGCGCTGCGCGGCCTGTCCTTCACGGTGCAGGCGGGCGAGACGGTTGCGCTGGTCGGCGGCAACGGCGCCGGCAAGACCACGATCGTCAAGCTGATGACCCGGCTCTACGATCCGCATGAGGGCCGCGTGCTCCTCGACGGCGTTCCGCTGCCGGAATACGATCTCGACGACCTGCGGGCGCGCATCGGGGCGATCTTCCAGGATTTCGTCCGATTCCAGCTCACCGCCGGCGAAAACGTGGCGGTCGGCCGGATCGAGGCCGCTGGGGACGGCGACCGGATCGCCGCCGCGGCCGTCCGGGGGCTCGCAGCCCCGGTGATCGAGCGCCTGCCCGAGGGCTACGCCCAACCGCTGGGCAAGCTGTTCTCGGGCGGCCTCGATCTCTCGGGTGGCGAATGGCAGAAGGTCGCCCTGTCGCGGGCCTACATGCGCGACGCCGAGATCCTGATCCTCGACGAGCCCACCGCCGCCCTCGACGCCCGGGCCGAGCATGATGTCTTCGCGCGGTTCCGTGAATTGTCGGCCGGGCGCACGACGGTGCTGATCTCGCACCGCTTCTCCACGGTGCGCATGGCCGACCGGATCCTCGTCCTGGAGGGCGGCCGGATGCTGGAAGAGGGTAGCCACGCCGAGCTGATGGCGCGGGGCGGACGCTACGCCGAGCTGTTCACCCTGCAGGCGGAGGGCTACCGGTGAGGGGCGCAGCCAACCCGCCGCCGGCGGGGTCATCCGGTCCCGCGCCGCGGCACGACCGCCCAGTCCCCCGCGCGGCCCGAGGATTGCCCGATTCGTCCAGCCTGCTATCTGCCGCGGATTGAACCGAGGTCTTTCATGCGCCTGCGCCCTTCCCGTCTGCTGACGGCCGGCCTTCTCGTCTCCGCCTGGGGCGCGCAGGCGGCCCCGCCCGCCGCGCCGGACGCGGAGGCCAAGCCGCCGGCCCCCGCGATCGTGCTCGCCAACCACCGGGCCGTCTACGACCTGTCGCTCGACGAGGGCGGCAGCAGCCGCTCGGTGGAGAGCGCCCGCGGGCGGATCGTCATCGACTTCCGGGGCGATGCCTGCCGCGGCTACACGATGCTGACCCGGCAGGTGACGGAACTCTCGTCGGGCGAGACGGGAACCCGTCTGTCCGACATGCGCAGCACGACGTTCGAGGGCGGGCAGGGCCGCGAGTTCCGGTTCAAGACCACGACGCTGACCAACAACCAACCCGCCGCCCCGGTGGACGGGACCGCCACCGACCAGGGGAACGCCCTCACGGTGAAGCTGAAGGGCGGTCCCAAGCCCTTCACCGTGGACGGGCCGGTGCTGTTCCCGAGCGAGCACATGCGGCGCCTGATCGAGGCGGCGCGGGCGGGCCAGTCGACCCTCTCGGTGAAGGTCTATGACGGCTCGGACGACGGGAAGAAGGTTTACGACACCTTCGCGGT
>NZ_FNHS01000011.1 GCF_900103445.1 Methylobacterium phyllostachyos
GTTTCCCGAGGCGGCCTCCTTCAGAATCAGCTTCTCCAAGGTCAGATCCGAGATTGCCCTACGAAGACGTTGGTTCTCGGTCTCCAGAGATTTCAGCCGCTCGACCTGATCACCCTTCAAGCCGCCGTACTCGGACCGCCAGCGGTAGTATGTGACCTCGGTCACCTCGATTGACCGGATTGCTTCGGCAACCTTGCGACCCTGCGAGATCAAGACATCGACCTGCCGCAGCTTAGCAACGATCTCTTCAGCCGTATGCTTCTTCCGTCCCATGACGACATCCTCCACATGGCTCAAAGCCATACCTCAGGGAGGACCACTTTTCAGGGGGCAGGCCAGATGCTCGCGGCGAAAAGATGCTAGACGACGTCGATTGTATGTTGCCGAGGCCGCTTGTTGGTGCTTCGGGTGGCTAAGCACGATAGCTGCAAGCTGTAGCGGCACGAGGGCTGCTCAGCCGCCGTTGCAATATTGCGAAACACCTGCGCCCCCCTCGCCCGAGCGAGTTCTTTCCAAACAGGCCGCCATTTATCAGCGGCAGCCAAGCATGCTTGTTCTTGTCTCGGCCGAAGCCGAGGATGTCCTTATGGCGCGCAGACCCAAAAATCGATGGCCCGCTGACTGGTTCATCGGCGACTCCGTCGTCTCGTTCAGCCCGGCAGTGGCGTCGAGGATCGGAAACTGGTGGCACGCCAACATCTTCGTGCCCTTTGGCATCACGCCGCTGGAGTTCGGCCGCCGCCTCGTCGCGGATCTCGACCGGCAGGATCACGTCGAATTTCTCAGCTTCGATTACCGCTACAAGCGAGTTTCCGTGATGCTGAAAGGCATGGCCGGGAACACTCTCGTCTACCTCGCGGGACATACGTTGAGCCTCGCACCCCAGGATGAGCACGCCGAGGTCGACCTGCTATCGGTCGATGACGATCACCAGGGCCAAGGGATCGGTGCCACGCTGATATCGAATCTCGTTGAGCTCGCCCGGACGGTTGGAGCTAGAAAGGTCGTTCTGAAGGCAGGTCTGGAGGCCGGTCCGTATGTTTGGCTCAAGTTCGGCTTCTTCCCGACCGACGAGGAATGGGAGAAGATCAAGGCTCCGATCCGAAGCAAACTCGACGGTTTGGGCAAGATGGTCTCGGATGAGGCCCGGACGCGCATCGACGCTGCGCTCGCCTCGTCGAAGGGGCGAGCCATAGCTATTATCGCTGCAGAGGAGGACCTCGTGATGAGCAAGCCGATTTTCGACGCCCCGCCGCGCGATGTTCCGCTCGGTCGAGCCTTACTGGCCGACAGCGGAATAGGTTGGTATGGAGAGCTTGATTTTGGAGATTCCGCAGCCATGTCGATCTACAAGGATTGCGTGGAACGGAACCGTGCGAGGAGGCCGGAATGAGACGAGTGGAGTACCTCCGGCACCTGCGGAAGAGTGCTTCAGTGAGCCACGGGTCGGAAGAGCCCTCTCGGGATCGGATGTCGACCCCTCTGCTCTGGCGCACCCCTGTCACAGAGAGCGCGCTCGCCGCAATCATGAAGGATGTCGGGCTGACCGACGAGCAGGTCGTCAAACGCTTCGGCTACAAGCCTGAGGACGTCCCGGTTCGGGGACCTTCGTCACACGCGCCCTGATTTAGAGCGTCTAACAAAACCATCGTTCGATGAAGCGCCGGACGACGAGGGCTGCGGCAAGCATTGAGAAGGCGAGATGGATGTCGCTGCGGCGCTCGTAGCGGATGGCGAGGCGGCGGAACCGGGCGAACCAAGCCAAGGTTCGCTCGACGACCCACCTTCGGCGTCCCAGCCGCTGGCTGCTCTCGCTCCCGCGCCGGGCGATGCGGTGCTGGATACGACGGCGGGTGAGAGCCTGACGACAGCGGCGGTGATCGTAGGTCTTGTCGGCGTGCAACCCGGACGGGCGTTTGCGCGGTCGTCCCCAGCACTGGCGGATCGGCGGCACAGCATCCACCACCGCCTCGAGCATCCGGCTGTCGTGCACGTTGGCCCCCGTCAGCTTCAGCGCGAGGGGGACGCCTTTCGCGTCGGTGAGGACGTGGCGCTTCGTGCCCAACTTGCCCCGGTCGGTCGGGATCGGACCTAACGCCGGACCCCCTTTTTTGCAGCGATGGAGGCGCTGCTGAAGTCGATGCCGTTCCGGCGTCCGAGCCGACCAAGCAGCGTCTGTTGCAGGTGGTTCCACACCCCAGCCTTCTGCCAATCGCGCAAGCGCCGCCAGCAGGTCATGCCGGAGCCGCAGACCATCTCGCGCGGAAGCAACTCCCACGGCGTGCCTGAGCGGAGCACGAACAGGATGCCCGTCAGCGCCACGCGGTCAGATCTTCGCGGGCGACCGCCCTTCGGCTTGGCTGGCTCAGGCGGCAGCAGCGGTGCGATCTCAGCCTACAGGCCATCGGGAAGGAGTGGTCTCGCCGTCTCCTCTCAACGCGCCGCCACCGGTTTTGTTAGCCGCTCTTATTCCACGCTTAATCAAACCTCGGCGAGCAGGCCCTGAGCGGAAGCGGCATGAGTACGACGCCCCGTGGCCAGGGCCGGGGTTATGTCAGACAGACGAATGCCCGATTGCGGGCGGTCGAGCGGATGACCGCTGACGAGATCGCCCCCTTGTGGTCACGACGCTCTGCGGCAGGGCTGCAGACGAGCAGTGTGGCACGACGCCGTCTCGAAGCGCCTGCCGTAGCCCCCAATCGCTATCAACACTGGCAAACTTGAGTTGTGGCCCTCAACATCAGATCATCGAGCAATCTCCAGCCGAGCGAGGTCTGCCATGACGGGTGGCCCAACCTGGTACTCTTGGTTCAGTTTCCCATTCTTCGCCCCGTTGAGCGGCGCCGTGAGTCAAGACATCTCGGCGAGTCCCTACCAAGGCGTTCCCGAGATCGAGATCGCAATCATCAAGGAGGTCGGAAGCTTCGGTCAGCAACTGGGGATCATCTCGGAGGCGGTCAAAGAACTGGCCGAGAAGATGGGCGCGATGCCGCCGGATAGAGAACCCCGTGCACTGACCGTGTCGGCCGGTGAGACCTAGGAGAAGACGCCTTTGGAGAAGCTCGATGAGTTGATCCAACAGGTCGACAAGGTGAAGGCGGCGTATAAAGAGGCAATCGAGCGAGATGCCGAGCGGGCGGTCGCCAGGCTGCACCGCGTCAATCCCAAGGCATCGGCGAGGCTTGCTGACAGGCTCCGCTGAGATCGAGGTTGGGACCATGCGCAGGTTGAGCAGCGGGGAGCACTCGGCGGAATGGGGCAAGCCGGAACCTACGATATGGCGCCTAAAGAAGGCATTCTCGCCGCAGATTGGCGACGACAACGAATTGCGGACATTAGAATCTTGACGTGCTGCCCTGCCGGTCGTCAGAGTTCGACGCGCGCACCCGCAGGCACCGCTGCCTTTACAGGTCGCGGATGTTGAACGTGGTCTCGACGGCCCCGAGCCCAGCACCTTGGCCTCGGCGACTTCCGAGATTGCGCAGCCATGGTCATTCGATGGCCCGATCAAAGATGGTCGTTCGAACCAGCCGCAATATCGTATCTAGGCATCCTGCAGATGGCTGCGAACGTCGCCTCGATCGGATACCGTCCGTAGTGCTCGCCCTCGGTGCGCGGTGCGTGCCCCTGGATCGCATCGAGCACGCCGGGATCGATCCCGACGCGGCGGCCGACGGTCTTGAAACGATGGCGCCAGCCGTGATTCGGATCCACGCCGGGGTCGACGACGCCGATCGCGCGGACCCAGGCGGCGAGACGCTCGCCGACCTTCTTGTAGATCGGATGCGCGGCCTGCCCATTCCGGCCGCGGGCAGGGTCGTAGAAGAGTGGCCCGGATCCGCAGCCGAGGGCGAAGTTAACGAAGCCTTGCTCGACGAGATGCGGGTGAAGCGGCACATCGCGCCACCTGCCGGTCTTTACGCTTCCCGCCTCCGGCGTGATGCGGATCACCCATACGGCACCGTCCTGATGCACGTCGCGACCTCGCAGCTGTGTCATCTCGTTGACGCGTGCCCCGCCATACGCGCACAGCCAAGGAATCCAACGCCGTGCCGCGGCGTGCTCCCGAGAAAGTCTCACGTCGTGGGGACCGAACGAGGCCCGAAGGACTTTCATAGCTTCGCCGTCGGTGAAATCCCGGTCGCGGAGCCGCGGCTTGTTGGGCACCGTCACTACGACGCCCGCGGCGGGGTTCATGTCGAGACGGCCGTTCGCCACCGCCCAGTTCATGAGGGCCTTCGTGGCAGCGATGTGAGCGTCGCGGATGGTTCGCGGGTTGCGGCCAGCGGCGAGCAGATCGCGCTTCCAGGCGATCAAGTCTCCGCGCGTGATAAGAGCGAGGTCGTCGGTGCCGAGCGTATCCTCGAGCGCCGTGAGGACGCCAGCCCAACGCTTGATGGTGGATGGCGCGAGCTTCGCCTCGGCCGCGTAGGCCTCGAAGGTCGGACGCCAAGGAACCGATCCCGCCAACGCGGACGGAACGGCCGGAATGCTCGAAGAAGCGGGCGCGACCTGATCGGAGCCGCTTCGAAAGGAACGACAATCGGACCGATGCCGCCTGGAAGGAGCCTCCGTCCCGCTGACGGTCGCACTTTCCGGCGGCGCGAGAGCGGCCAGGGCGGCCGCCGAGCGCCTCAGAAGCCCCCAGCGCTCATCGATCTCGACGGCTGCCTGAAGATACCGCGTCCTGGCGAGAGCCGGCTCCTTCGTTCCGAGCGTCCTACGCTCCTCGCACCTTCCGAGCAGCGGCTGCAGTTCCCTCGGCACTCGGCGCCGGAACCAGTACATGCCCGTCTTCGGATGGCGCCAGGGGCGCGCGAACGGCATCGGCATGGTGTGTACCACCTTTGTGTACCACCGCGACGGCCATAAGCACCTGAGATGCTTGAACTTTCTTCCGGATCAAAGGCTTGGGGAAGGATTGGCGGAGAGGGGGGGATTCGAACCCCCGATGCCCTTGCAGGCATGCCGCATTTCGAGTGCGGTGCATTCAACCGCTCTGCCACCTCTCCGCGAGGTGCCTCGATGAGACCGGCGCTGCCTAGCACGCGCGGTGCCGCTTCACAAGCGAGGTGAAGATCGGGACAGATCACACCACCACGGTGATCGCCTGCGCGGCGCGGGTCAGGCCGGTGTAGAGCCAGCGCGCCCGGTGCTCGCGGAAGGCGTAGGATTCGTCGAACAGGGTCACCCGGTCCCACTGCGAGCCCTGCGCCTTGTGCACCGTCAGGGCGTAGCCGTAGGTGAACTCGTCGGTTTCCCGGCGCAGGAACAGCGGGATCTCCTCGTCGGAGCCGGTGATCATCGCGCGCAGCACCTTGATGTCGGTGGGCTTCCGGCGCAGCCCCGGATCGTCCTCCGGCACCACGTCCAGGCGGATCAGGTCCGGCCGCGGCGGCGCGCGCAGGGCCTGGACCGTCCAAGTCGAGCCGTTGAGCAGGCCCTTCACCCGGTCGTTGCGCAGGCAGACCAGCTTCTCGCCGATCGCCGGCATCGGATCGGTGTGGCCGGCGAGTTCCCGCAGTCGACCGTTGTAGAGCCGGCGCGTCTTGTTGAGCCCGACCAGAACCTGATCGCATTCCAGCACCTCGGCCGGGTCGAGGGCGCGGCGCGAGACCACACGGCTCTGGCCGTAGGTGCCGAGCTCCAGCCGGCCGCCCTCGCGGATTGTCATCGCCATGCGGACGATCGGATCGTCCTTGGCCTGGCGGTGGACCTCGGTGAGCATCACGTCGGGCTCAGCCTCGGTGAAGAAGCCGCCGCCGCGCACTGGCGGCAATTGCGCCGGGTCGCCGAGCACCAGGACCGGACGCTCGAACGACAGGAGGTCGTTGCCGAGGTCGGAATCCACCATCGAACACTCGTCGATGATGATCAGGTCCGCCTTGGCGGCGGGGCCGGAGCGGTTCAGCGTGAAGGTCGGGCCGCCCTCCTCCGCCTCCTTGGTGCGGTAGATCAGCGAGTGGATCGTGGCGGCGTCGTAGCAGCCCTTCTGGCGCATCACCGAGGCGGCCTTGCCGGTGAAGGCCCCGTACACCACCGTGCCGTCGACATCCTCGGCGATTCGCCGGGCGAGGGTGGTCTTGCCGGTGCCGGCATAGCCGAACAGCCGGAAGACCTGGGATCCGCCGTCCCGCCGCCACGCCGCGATCGCCTTGAGCGCAGCGTCCTGCTGGGGGGCGTAGGCCGAGGGCAGGCCCGCGCTCATGACAGCCCTGTCACGGCCAGCGCACGGTGGGCGGCATCGACGACAGGATCGATGCGACGTTGCCGCCGGTCTTCAGCCCGAAGATCGTGCCCCGGTCGTAGAGCAGGTTGAACTCGACGTAGCGCCCGCGCCGCACCTGCTGCTCGGTGCGGTCGGCCTCGGTCCAGGCCGTCCGGACGTTGTCGCGCACAATCTTCGGATAGGCCTCCAGGAAGGCCTGCCCCACGTCGCGCGTGAAGGCGAGGTCGGCCTGCGGGTCGCCGGTCCAGCGATAATCGTAAAAGATTCCGCCGATGCCGCGCGGCTCGTTGCGGTGCTTGAGATGGAAGTATTCGTCGCACCACGCCTTGTAGCGCGCATAGTCGACGCCGTGGGCTGTGCAGGCCCGCTCCAGGCAGGTGTGGAAGTGGCGGCTGTCCGGGTCGTCCTGGGTGCGGCGGCGGTCGAGAACGGGGGTGAGATCCGCCCCGCCGCCGAACCAGGCCCGGGTCGTCGCGACGAAGCGGGTGTTCATGTGCACGGTCGGCGCGTGCGGGTTCCAGGGATGGGCGATCAGCGAGATGCCGGTGGCGAAGAAGCGCGGATCCTCGGCGGCGCCCGGCATCTGGGCTCGGAATTCCGGCGCGAACTCGCCATGCACGGTCGAGATGTGGACGCCGGCCTTCTCGAACACCCGGCCCTTGAGCATCGCCATGACACCGCCGCCGCCGGGCCGGCCGGTATGATCGGTGCGGTTCCACGGCGTCTTCACGAAGGTGCCCGGCCCTTCGGGCGCATCCGGATGGAACGGCCCCTCGGCCTCCGCCTCAAGGGCCTCGAGGGCCGCCAGGATGCGGTCGCGCAGGGTCGCGAACCACGCGGCGGCCTCGGATTTCATGGCCGTGACATCGGCCTCGGAGGGAGGCGCAGCCAGGGCTGCGCGCGCGTCGTCCGGCATCGTCATGCCCGAGGCTTTCCCATCCCGCCGGGCCGCCGTCAATTCGATCCCGGCCGGACGCCTCCGCTAATCTGCGGATCGGCTCACCGGCTTGAGCAGCCCCGTGGCACTCGCCACCAACTCTCCGTCGGCGTCGCGGATCTCGGCCTCGCAGAAGATCACCGAGCGCCCCGGCCGGGTCACCCGGCCCTCCGCCAGCAGGAGGCCGCGGCCGGGGTTCAGGAAGCGCGTCTGCATGTCGAGGGTCACCACGGGGCGCCCGACTCTGAGGCGCGCCGCCGTGCCGAGGGCGACATCGAGCAGGGTGCAGAGAACGCCTCCGTGGGCAATGCCGAGATTGTTGGCATGATCCGGGCGCAGGGCGAGCCGCAGCCGCGTTCGCCCGTCGTGCACGTCCAGCGCCTCGATCCCGCAGGCCCGCACGAAGGGAATGTGCGCGCCGAAGACGGTGCCCGGCTCCCAATCCTGATCCACGCCCGCCTGATCCACGCCCGCCGTCCAGGTTTCGCCCTGCCAAGCCCCTTATGGCGCAGGCCTCGTCCAGCCCCAAGGCGCGTCTCGCCGGTCCGCGACCCGGGGCGGTCAGGCCCGGGCCTTCCGGACGCGCCGAACCCTGGCGTGGACCGCACCATGCCGCCCCCCCCTGGGCGCTACGGCGAGATCTTCGAAATGGCACGGCGTACACAACCATAGCGCCACAGGATGCGCCGCGAGACTTCACGGATCTCGTCAGACGGAGAACCGATCTTTGCCAGCGAAGCGGCCGGCTTGGCCCCGCTCGGAGGCAAGCCGGCACGGCGGCGGCGGACTGGAACTCGTGAAACCGGCCATCCCGCCAATGGGGTTTCTCGGGTAACGATTTCAGCTCGACCGGGCGGTTGAATAATATGCGTGTTAACGGCCACCGCGCTGTGTAGGGAAATCCTCGACGACGACTTGATTTTGCTGCAGAGACGTTAGAACTGTCTCACCACCACATAGAGGGAATCATCGATGGACGACAACGCCCCTGAACAGCAGCAGACCTTTATCGAGCAGGCCTCGGACATCGTCTCGGCGTATGTCTCGAACAATTCGGTGCCGATCAGCGAGCTGCCCGGCCTGCTTGCCGGCGTCCACGCCGCGCTGGCCAAGCTGTCCGCCCCCGCGGCGGCCGTCACCGAGGCGGCCGACAAGCCGACGCCGGCCCAGATCCGCAAGTCGGTGACCCCCGACGCACTGATCTCCTTCATCGACGGCAAGCCCTACAAGACGCTCAAGCGCCATCTCTCGCGCAACGGCTTGACGATCGAGCAGTATCGCGAGCGCTTCGGCCTGCCGCGGGACTATCCGTCGACGGCGGCGAGCTATTCCGCGCAGCGTTCCGAGCTCGCCCGCAGCCTGGGCCTCGGCCAACAGCGCCGCAAGTCCGCGGCCGTCGAGGAGCCGACCGAGGAGGTCGCCGAGAAGCCGAAGCGCGCGAGCCGCCCGCGCAAGGCCAAGGAAACCGCCTGAGCGCGCACATCCGGGCCCCCGCCGGGCTGCAGACGGTTCGGCGCGTGGGCCCGGGTGTTGAAGTTTTGTTGGGCCGGAATATTGGGTTTCCAAGAGCCTTCAGCGTCTTGGCGGGCTCCCAGGGCGAAGCCCTGACGTGTCGGCCTCTGAAACCCTCACCGGGGTTCTGCCCTGGCCCTGCGAATACCCGTGACGTGAGCCATCCGCGCGACGCGGAACACCTCGCGGTGCGGCTCCGTCAGGCGAAGTCGGCGAGATCGTCGGCAACGTCGCCGGCGGCGATCTCCGCTTCCGCCTTGCGATGCTCCGAGCCTGCAGGCCCATTATCGGCACCACGCACCGGCTGCTTCAGCTGCTGGGTTTCCGGCGGATCCCCATCGGGCCGCCCGTCCGGGGATCGATCTTGCACCTGATCTGCCATGCTGCGCATCCCCGGCGATTCTGCGGGGCAATGCGGGTCCGACCCCGTACGTTCCGCCACAGCCCCCTGATACGTCCCGCCGTTTGAAACATCGCACGGCTCCGCCCCGGGAGAGAAACCGGGATATCGGCGTTGCCTGACCGGATCCCGGCGGGCAGTCCGTCGGGACCAGGGATGGACCCCGCGATGACGGACACGCACACCCGGCCGGAGGCGAGCCGGCGCGACCTGCTGGCGGCCTCACTCCTCGGCACGCTCCCGTTGCTCCTGGCGAATGCGGCGGAAGGCAGCCCGCTCAACCCGGAGCAGACCATCATCCGCGCGCCCGAGGCGCTGCCTTGGGTGCCGTCGAAGGGCTACCCGGAGCGCAGCGTCGACCGGTGCAATCTCACCGGCGACATCAACGGCTCCGGCCTGTACTACACCCTGATCCGCTGGTGGCCGGGTTATATGAGCGCGCCGCACACCTATACGTCCGACCGGTTCTGCATGGTCCTGTCGGGCACGTGGTGGTGCAACAGCGGGGCGGATTTCGACCCCGCCGCCTGCGTGCCCGTGAAGGCCGGCAGCTTCGTCCGCCGGGTCGCCGGGACCCCGCACTACGACGGCGTCGTCCGCGACGGGACGGAACCGGCGGTCATCGCCATCTGCGGCATGGCGCCGGTGAACTACCGGCTGGTCGACCCGGCGCAGCCGGGCTGGCGCCGGGTCTGAGGGGCGACCGTTCGAGGACGCCCGTGCCATCGGTCGGGAGTGCGGATTGGGCAATCGGTACGGGCTGGAGATCCGGGCGGCCGCGGGCGCCGATGCCGCCGGCCTCGCAACGCTTCTCGGCGAGGCCGGCGAGCCGCTCACCGCCGCGGATCTCGCGTCCCGGCTCGAAGGCCTGCAGCGGGATGGCGGCACTGTTCTCGTCGCCGTGGAATGGGGTCCGCCGAGCGGCTTCATCGCCCTCAGTCCCGTCCGCACCCTCGACGCGCCGCGGCCCTTCGGCCTGATCACGACGCTCGTGGTCGCGGCCGAGTCCCGGCGCCGGGGCATCGGGCGGGTGCTGCTTAAGGCGGCCGGGCGGGCGGCGCGCCAAGCCGGGTGCGACCGGCTGGTCCTGCGCGTCGGCCCGGAGCAGACCACCCTGCGCGCCTTCTGTGCCGCGGCGGGCTTCGCCGGCACGATGGAGCTCCACGAGCGCCCGCTGCTCAAGCGCGGATCCGGCGAACCGTGAGACCCGCGACATCCTGGCCGCAGCCGACGACGTTTCCAGGCGTTGACCAGATCAAGCTGGAGCCCAACCCATGACCCTGCGTTCCGAGACCCCGCCGCCGCCCGCCAACCTGCCCGTCGATCCGCCGCCGGATTCGGAGGCGCCAACCTCCGCGCAGCTCAAGGGCGACATCGACAGCGGCCGCACGGCCGACAAGACTCCACACATGGATGTCGGGGCGGCGCCGCTCGGGACCTGTGAGGAGGCGGGTGGAGCGCCACCGACTTCGCAGGAGGTCCGGCTGGCCCGGCAGAACGAGCGTGCGCCGTCGGAGAAGACGAAGAGCGGCTACGTGCACCAGCGACAGCCCTGGGTCGTGCCCGCCTTTGTCGGCTTCATCGTCTTCGCGGCCCTGGCGCTCGGCGGTGGACTCTGGCTGACCCATTGAGGCCGGCGGACGGCAGCGTCGGAGCGCGGTGATGCAGGACGGCACGCTTCCGCGGGGGGCGTCTTAAAGGTCGATTCACGTCGATGCGGTTAGCGTGAGCTTACTGCAGTCCTGCGTAAACCGATCGTCCATGCCCCCATCCGTCGATGCTCCGCCGGACCTGTCCGGGCTCCTCGAACTCTCGCGCATCGAGAACCTCGATCTGAAGCCCGTGATCCTGCGGGTGCAGACCGATCTATTCGTTCGGGCGCCGGGCCGCGACCGGTCCACCACCGAGATCTTCGAATCCCTGGCCTGCGGCCTGATCCCCACGGTGGACGAGGAGACGGCCCGGGTGGTCGCCCGGAAGCTCGCCCCCTGCCCCGAGACGCCGCCGGCGGTGCTGGAAGCGCTGGCATTGCGCGGTGGCGGCGCCCGCGACGCCGTGGTCGAACTAACGCCAACGCTGAGCCGCAGCCTGATCGACGCGGCGCTGGCCGACGGATCCGATATCGCCGACCGCATCGCCGCCCGGGCCGGGCTCAGCCGCGAAGCGGCGGACGAACTCTCCCGCGAGGGCCGCCCCGAGATCGACCGGGCGCTGGCCGCCAATCTCGGCATCACCCTGCGCGGCGCGGCGCTCGCCCGGCTCGTCTCCCGCGGCCGCTGCGATGCCGAACTCGCCCGGCTGCTGCTGGTGCGCCCGGATGTTTCCGCCGCCGACCTCGTACCCCTCTACCTCCACGCCGACCCGATGCGCCGCGCGGTGATCGGCCGGAGCGTCGAAGCGACCGCGGCCCTGCGCCCTTGCCCGCCCCCGCTTCGGGACCTCGGCGAGTCCCTGACCCGGCTCTCGGCCGCGCACGACGTGGCGGCCTTCGTCGCGGCGCTGGCGGACGGGCTCGGCCTGCCCCGCGATTTCCTTGCCATGGTGGCCGATCCGGGGGCCCGCTACGACCTCCTCACCCTTGGCCTGCGCGCGGCCGGGCTGCACGAGGAAGAGGCGGTCTACATCTTCCTCACCCTCAACCAGGGCGTCGCCCGTTCGGCCGAGCGCGTGGCCGATCTCGTCCGCCTGTTCCGCACCGTGAGCCGGCCGGCGGCGCGGGATCTCGTGGCGGCGATCCTCGACCGGCCGCTCGCCGAACGCGGGCGCGGCGAGGCGCACCAACCGCTTCACGGTCCGGAGGCCAAGCTGCGCCAGGGCGCCGCCGCGCCGCGCACGAACCTGCCGGCCCGCACCCGCCCGGCCTCCAAGGCGGAAGCGGGCTGACGGATCGCCGTCAGCGGGCGTCGACGCCCCGCCAGGCGGGCTGACGGTCGGCCGCCTCCAGGGTGTCGGTGGAGGGGGTATCGGTCGAAGCCGCCGGCTCACCGGCCCGGCGGCTCAGTTCCGCCAGCAGGCCGCGGGCGAGGACAGCCCGGGTGGCGCGTTCGCGGGTTTCGGGCGGAATGGCCTCCAGGGCCGCCGGCAACACCGCTGAGGCGCTCGGCAGCGACCCCGTGAGCTTGCGGGCCTCCGCGGCCGGATCCGCGCCGCCACGCATCAGGGCGAGATACGAGAGCACGCCGATCACCAGCGCGGCGCGCAGCAAGACGGTCATGGGTATCGTCTCCGCTCGGTATGGGCGGCATCGTCCCGCGGCCGGGACCGCCGTCCGGGACGATGCACGATGCCAAGACTTCGACGGGTTTCGTGAACCGGGCCTCAACCGCGCGGGGCTTTCGCGCGCGATGGTGAACGAAGCTTATCCGAATGCCTTTGGTTACCTTGCGGAAAGCATCCTGATCGTTCTGACCAGTCGCGCAACACTCGTTTAAGCCGCCTCTGCGACCGTCCGGAAGTCGTTCGAAAGTCGAACCGGAGGCGCGAGGGATGCGGAAACGCATACATCGCGGCGTGTGCCAGCCTTGCCTATTAAAAAAGTCCTGACTTCCTTGATCGACGACCGTCTCGCGGGGCTGGTTCACGCCTCCGCGGCCGATGATGCCGCCGCCCGGTGCCGCCACCAGCGGTTCCTCGTGTCGCGCCTCGCCACGGGCGCCGTGATGATGGTCGGGCTGCCGCCCTACCTGCTCTGGCGCGGCGTGCCGTCCGGCATCGAGGTTCTGGCGATCGCGAGCCTGCTCCTGCCGGTCTTCGCCGCCGTGCTGCTCGTCCGGACCGGATCCCTCTGGCTCGCCCACGCGGTGTCGGCCGCGGGGCTGACCGGGATCGTGGTGGCGCTGGCGAGCGTCACGGGGGGCGTCGTGTCCCCGGCCGCGGTCTGGCTGGTGGCGATCCCCGTGGAGGCGCTCATCTCGGGATCGCTGCGTGCCACGCTGGCGGCCTCCGCCATGGCGGTGCTGGGCGTGCTGGCGGTGGCCGGTCTCAGCGCCCTCGAGGTCACCCTGCCGGTCATGGATATCTCCGCCGGCCTCGCCCTGCCGGCCTTCGCGCTCACGGCGATCGGCCACGTCGCCGCCCAGGCCCTGGAGCACAAGCGCAACGAGGGCGCGTGGCGCGCGCAGCTGCGTGACAACGAGGCCCGGGACCGGCTGCTGCTCTCGGCGATCGACGACCTCGTGACCTGGCACGACCGCAATGGCCGCGTCGTGGACGCCTCCGTGTCGGCGACCCGGCTGCTCGGCAGCGACCCGGCGCGCCTGCACGGCCACGGCCTTCTGGAGCGGGTCCACGTGGCCGACCGGCCGGCTTTCCTCAAGGCGGTGAGCGACGTCGCCGCGACCGGGCGTCCCGCCACCCTGCCGCTGCGCCTTCACGTCGAGGCCGGGCGGGCCGATGGCGCGCGCCTGATCCACGCCGAGATGCGCGCCCACCGGATCGCGCACGGCTCTCACGACGTCACCGCGGTGGTGGCGGTGACCCGCGACATGACCGAGCATCACCGCCACGCCGAGGAACTGGAGCGCGCCCGCGCCGAGGCCGAGCGGGCCGATGCCATCAAGGGCCGGTTCCTGGCCAACGTCACCCACGAGTTGCGCACGCCGCTGAACGCGATCATCGGCTTCTCCGAGGTGCTGGCCGGTGAAGGCGCTCCCAACCTCGGCGCGGATCAAGCACGGGATTATGCCGGGATCATCGGCGCCTCCGGGCACCACCTGCTCGGCGTCGTCAACACGCTCCTCGACATGAGCCGGATCCAGAGCGGCAATTTCGACTACGCGCCGGAGGCCTTCGATATTGCGGGCCTGCTCCACTCCTGCTGCGACCTGATGCGCCTCAAGGCCGAGGCCGCAGGTGTCGTCCTGGCGGCCGCGGCCTCGGGCCCGGTCGAGATCACCGCCGATCCTGCGGCCTGTCGCCAGATCCTGATCAACCTCATCTCGAACGCCGTGAAGTTCACCCCGCAGGGCGGCCGGGTCGACCTGTCCCTGCGTCGCGGCGTCGAGGGCCTCGACATCGTCGTCACCGACACAGGCTGCGGGGTCGGCGCGGAGGATCTGTCGAAACTCGGCACGCCGTTCTTCCAGGCCGGGGCCGGCGATTACAAGCGCCAGCACGAGGGGACCGGGCTCGGCCTCTCGGTGGTGCAGGGTTTGGTCGGCCTGCACGGCGGCGCGATGCGGATCGAGAGCGCGCCGCAGGCCGGCACGGTCGTGACCGTGACGCTGCCCCGTCTGTGCCGGTCGCCGGAGGCGGCCTGCAGCCCCGCTCCGATCCACACCGCCGTGCGGGGCGCCGCCGTACCACGCCGGGTCGTGCGCCTGCCGCTCGGCCTGTTCGATGCGGAGCCGAACGCAGAACCGGGCGCGATGCTGCGTCGCACGGGCTGAGCCGCAGATCCCCGGCAAGATCCCCCGCAAGATCCCCGGAAGGAGACAGGATGTCAGGCTACCGCGAGATCACAGTACCGGGCGAAGCCGGCCGGCCGCGCCGCCCGGCCGTGCGGCGCGGCACGGTTCAAGGGGATTGGCGCTCCGTCCTCGTCGGAGCGCTGACGGCCACGGGCACCACCTGCCGCAACAGCCCCGGCACCGTCCTCGGCAGCCTCGTGGGCCTGGCTGCAGCCGGCTTCATCTGCGTCAACGCCCTCGGCTACCAAGCCGGACGCCATCCGGCCCCGATCCTGCCGAAGCTCGCCCAGAAGACGCCGCCCGCACGCGAGCCCGCCCCGGCTGCCCAGGAGGCGGCCCGGGAGCCGGTACGCCAGATCGTGCGGGATCCCGTCCGGTCCGAACCCGAGAAGGCCCCCGCCAAGCCGGCGGCCCGGGACACGATCGGCGAACTGATCCGCGCCGACGAGACCACCGCCTCGGTCACCCCGAAGGCGGCCCCGGTTCGGGTCGCCGCTAAACCGGCCGCCAAGGAGACCGCCAAGGATTCGGCCAAGGGGCCTGCCAAGAAAGCCGAGGCGGAGTCCGACCGGGTCCTGCGGGCCCAGAAGGCGCTGTCCAAACTCGGCTATCCGGTCAAGCCCGACGGCGCGATGGGCCCTGGGACCCGCGCGGCGATCGAGAAGTTCGAGCGCAGCGCCAAGCTGCCGGTGACCGGCGAGGCCACGGGCCGGACCCTGCGCGAGCTGATGGCCCGGGCGAGCCACGGTTAGGCTTCATCCCGGACCGCTGGCCGGGCGCCGGGTTGCCACGGCCCTGCCCTTCGCGCATCCCGATCGGATCTCCGGGAGGCACCTCCGCATGCGCCTGCGTTCCGATTTCTGGGTCTCGGCCCATCTGCGTCGCCTCGACGTCGCGGGCATCCCGGCGGTGCTGCGTCGACGCGGGGCCGCGGAGGCGGGCGCAATCTTCGTGAAAGTCGATCGCCTCGACGGCGGCGCCGATCTCTACGGACCGGCCCCGCAGGCCCTGTTCGAGTCCGAGGACAGCGGCGACCGCCGCTTCGTCGCCCTGGCCACCGGCGGTAGCCCGCTCGACGTGGAGGAGCGCCTGACGAAGGAGATCCGGTTCGATTCCGATCTCTGGATCATCGAGATCGATGACCGCAAGGGCCGGCACTTCCTAGACTTGGCGGAGTGATCGAAGAGCCGCCGAGTACGCCCGTGAACAGGGCAGTCCCGGGCGGGTCGATTCAAGTTGGGCAGGCTCGCCAGCGGCGTCCAGCAGCGGACGGCGGGGCAGTGGACGATGACCCTATCGGCTCGTGCGACCTGCTTGCGTGTGCGACCGGGCTGATCAAGCTGACCAGCCTCCATCCGGTCTTCAGGCTCGCTCAGACCGCCTGTCTCCAGACTCGAAGAGACTTGACGTTGGCGCCGGTGTCGAGCCGCGGCTCTCGCGGCTGCGCGGTCCGCCCCTGCATTGTCCACTCCTGACACCCGCGCCCTCGCACTGGATCCTTCAGGACCCACCGCCGCCGAGAGCGGATTCAATTATTACAAGAATAAATCCAATCCGCGCATCGGCGCGCCCGGACCGCCCTGCCGTCACTTGTCGGTTTTTCCGTATAAGGATAGATCATATGCGCAACCGACTGTGACGAATTGAACAAATCGATCGCATGTCAATTGCAAAGCGAGATCATTATGACAAGCAGATTACAATCTGAGACTTATAAAACGACCATCATCGATGGTCTTACACATTCTATACGCACGCTAACGATCAGCGTCATCGTATCTATAAGCGCGGTTGCTTCGATATACAGCTTGCGATCTGCCATTTTGGCCTGGAACACATATACGGACTTTCTGACGGTCGAGCTTTACGCAGATATCGAGGATGCGCTTCTGACGGTACAGAAGGGCCTGCTTTCGGAGCGAGCGGATAGTCCCAACGTGCTTGTCTTGGAGGGAAAGGCCTTCGAAAGTGCGCGGCACTCTGTCGGTCAGAACCGCCAGACCGTCGACGCAGGGTTTAATCGAGCTGAGAAACTATTGAACGACATCAAAGATCAGGAAAAACAGCATCTGGCCAATGATTTCTTGAAGCGTTATGGCGAGCTAAAGAGAACTCGCCAAGAGCTGGACAGAAATTATTCGTTATCCCGCGAGCAACGCGATCTTGCGGTTGGCCAAGCCATCCTGGCGGCCGGAACGAACCTGATGTCATCGCTCGACGCTTTGTCGAGCGCCTTGGATCACGCGATCAGTGATTCCGACCCGCTTGTATCGCGCCTGACTCAGATCAAGCAGTTGGCCTGGCAGACCCGCAGCATCGGCGGCTCCGTGTGGGAGATCGTTCACGGAACCTATACCGGCGGCAAATGGCTCGACCAGGCGCAGAAGGACAGGATCATCTTCATCCAGGGCCAGACGACATCGTACTGGGATCTCACGCACCAAATCGCGGCCTCGGACGGATTGCCTGAGAAGGTCAAGAAGGCCGTCGCGTTTGCGACGAATGCCTATTTCGGAAAGGAATTCGCCGACCTCCAAACCCGCATCATCACGGACATCAAATCGAACCGAATGCCGACCATGGAATTTTCCTCCTGGTTGCAGATGCTGATTCCCGCGATCAATTCCATTACCGACGTCTCCACGATATCGATGAACGCCGTGGTGGACGTCGCGAAGGATCACAGCGACAGGGCGAAAGCGACCTTCGTCTGGAGCGCCGGCGCGTTGTTGGCCGTCATCGTCCTGATCGCTTGTGGCATCGCACTCCTGCAACGGCGGCTGTTCAAACCGATTCGTGTGATCACCGAGACGCTATCCAAACTTTCCAATGAAGATTTGAACGTCGAGATCGCCTATCGCGAGCGCCGTGATGAGGTCGGGAGGATGTCCGCGGCGATCCAGATCTTCAAGGATCAGTTGGTCCGCAACACCATGCTGGAGCGCGAAGCGCAGGATCTGCGCTCGGCCGCCGAAGCGGAGCGCAAGAATACCATGATCCGGTTGGCGGATACGTTCGAGCGGGCCGTCGGGGGGATCGTTGGCACGGTCTCGTCCTCGGCGGCCGAACTGCAAGTCACGGCTCAGACCATGACGGCCGCGGCTACCGAGACGGCCACGCAGTCTGCAACCGTGGCGGCCGCCGCCGAGCAGGCCGCCACCAACGTGAACACCGTCGCCGCCGCCGCCGAGGAACTCGGCGCCTCGGTCCGGGAGATCGGGCGGCAGGTGACAGGTTCGGCCAGCCTTGCCCAGGCCGCGGTGGGCGAAGCCGATCAGACCGCGATGCTCGTCCAGGCTCTCAGCCAGAACGCCGCCCGGATCGGCGCCATGGTCGGCATGATCTCGGGCATCGCAGGCCAGACCAACTTGCTAGCGCTGAACGCGACCATCGAGTCGGCCCGTGCCGGGGCGGCAGGGCGCGGCTTCGCGGTGGTGGCTTCCGAGGTGAAGAGCTTGGCCGAGCAGACCGCAAAAGCGACCGAGGAGATCGTCCGGCAGATCGGCGAGGTCCAGGGGGTGACTGCGCAGGCGGTGACGGCAATCGGCGGCATCACCGGCCGGATCCGGGAGATCGACACCGTGGCGACCTCGATCGCGGCGGCCGTGGATCAGCAGAGTGCGGCGATGCAGGAGATCGTGCGCAACGTGACCCAGGCCTCGGCGGGGACCAACGAGGTGACCGGCAACATCGCCGGCGTGGTGCAGGTCTCGGAGAAGACCGGGTCCGCGGCCTCCCAGGTGCTCTCGGCGGCCTCCGAGTTGTCGCGGCAATCCGAGCATCTCGGCGTCGAGGTCGCCCGCTTCCTCGCCACGGTCCGCGCCGCCTGATTTTGAAGGCCACGCTGCGCGGCGATCGCGATGTCATCGTCGGCGCCTGCACCCCATGCCTGCAGACGCGGAGGGCAGAACGCCCCCGAGCAGGACAGACAGGGGCGCTGCGCCCGACGACGCGAGCATCAGCCCTCGATGATGCGCTCGTCGAGCTTCCGGTCCACGGTCGCGACCGTGTGGTCGATCTCGGTGTTCGGCTCCCCGAGCTGGTGCGAGATCAGCTTCACCAGCAGGTCGACGCGCTCGATGTAGGGCGCACCGTTCGCCACCGCGCGCGCCGCCGAGGAGGGCTTGAGCAGGCTCTCGGCCGCCTTGGCGTATTTCTCGAACGGCACCTGATCGGCCGGATCGGCGCCGAGCTTCCGGGCAATGCTGTCGACGTGGTCGTAAATCGCCCGGGAGCGGGCGAGATCGCCGTGCACCGCGTCGTGGATCGATCGGGGCTCGCCCGGGGTGATGCAGCGGTAATTGCCGGTGAGCAGCATCGACCACTTGGCCAACGGCACGAACAGCGAATCGAACACCTTGAGCTTCACCGGCACGTCGTGCCCGTCGAGGCGGACGGCGTCGATATCGGCCTCCAGTTGCCGAAGCAGCGTGTTGTGCGCCTCATCCGCAAAGGTCGCGGCCTTGAAGTTCGTAGGCAGGCCGACATGGAGGACGTTCGCCTCCTCCTCCGGCGGCCGGAAGGCCTGCGGATCGGGGGAGCAGAGCGACACGAGGCCCGGCTCGAACCGGTCCCAGACGCCGGCATTGGTGTAGGCGTCCTCGAGATCCATGGCGGCCAGCGCCGGGATCCGCTTGAGATAGGGCAGCGGCGGCATGTTCATGATCGACAGGCAGGGCAGCTTCGCCGCCGCGATCTTGATCATCAGCACGCGGATCGTGTGGTTGTTGTACTGCGGCTCCTGCATGGCGAGGCCGACGAGGTCGTAGCGCGAGACGTCGACATCCTCCGGGGGCATCGCGTCGACCTTGCCGGGCAGATCGCGCGAGAAGATCGCCCGATGCTCCTTCTCGTCGCGGAGCTTGATGCGGACCTCGGTGCCCTCGCGGTTGATCAGGTCGGCGGTCTTCCTGCGGCAAACCAGGGTCACGTTGTGACCGGCCATCAGGAGCTTGGTGCCCAGGAGAGAGCCGTAGGAGGCCCCCAGGATCAGGATATTCTTGGCCACGTTTATCCTCCCCAGCATTGAGACTTGCTGTGTGTTGTCTGGCTGCTGGGAACAGCGCGTCGCCGCCATGACCCCAATCGCACACGCGATGGATGGCAGCCGGGCGAGAGGAAGGCAAGCCTTCTGGTATACCTAATCCCAAAGCGCGTGTGATGCCCCCTGGGTGACAGGCGGAGCGAATCCTATCCCCACAGCTCCGGCGCAGGAGGATACATCAGGCTCCCCTCGTAGCGCAGTGGCGTATCGCGGTCGCGGGCAAGCAGCAGCGGGCCGTCGAGATCGACGAAGTCGGCGTCATTCGCCAGCAGAGCGGCCGGCGCCATGCCGAGCGAGGTGCCGAGCATGCAGCCGACCATGATCGAGAGCCCCCGCGCTTTCGCCTCGCGGGCGAGCATCACCGCCTCGGTCAGGCCCCCGGTCTTGTCGAGCTTGATGTTGATCGCGTCGTAGCGACCGGCCAGCGCGTCGAGGCCGGCGCGGTCGTGCAGGCTCTCGTCGGCGCAGACCGGGACCGGATGCGGGATCTCAGCGAGCAGCGCGTCGGCGTCGGCCGGTAGCGGCTGCTCGATCAGCGCGACGCCGGCCTTCAGGCAGGCCTCCAGATTGGCCTCGATGGTCTCCGGCCGCCATGCCTCGTTGGCATCGACGATCAGTCGCGCCTCGGGCGCCCCCGCCCGGACGGCGGCGATGCGCTCGGGATCCCCTGCCCCGCCGAGCTTCACCTTCAGGAGCGGACGATGCGCCGCCTTGCGGGCGGCCTCCTCCATGCTCTCCGGGGTGCCGAGGCTCAGCGTGTAGGCGGTGATGGCCGGGCGCGGCTCGGCGAGGCCGGCGATGGCCCAGGCCGGGCGACCCTGGAGCTTGGCTTCGAGGTCGTACAGCGCGCAATCGAGGGCATTGCGCGCGGCGCCGGCCTTCATGCGGGTCATCAGCTCGTCGCGCCCGATCCCGGCCGCGATCGCCTCCGCCTGCCCCTCGATCAGGGCGCTGACGCTCTCGACGCTCTCGCCGTAGCGCGGATAGGGCACGCATTCGCCGCGCCCAACGCCGTTCGCGTCCGTGATGGTGGCCACCACCACGGCGATCTCCGTGCGGCTGCCGCGGGAGATCGTGAAGGCCCCCGCGATCGGGAAGCGCTCGACGGCGAGGGTCAGGCGGCGGGCCATGTCAGGCTCCCGGAAAGTCGGCGACGATCCGGTCCACCAGCCCGTCGACACCGAACCGCACCGGGTCGGTGGCGGGCAGGCCGTGCTCGGACGCGACCTTCTCCAGGAACGCCCGGGCCTCGGCCTCGGCGAGCGCCTGCGTGTTCACCGCGATCCCGACGGGCTTGATGGCGGGATTGGTCAGGCTGCCGAGCTGGACGGTGAGGTCGATGACCTGCTGGATCGTCGGCAGCGGATGCTTCACGCCGCGCATCGTGGTGCGGGTCGGCTCGTGGCAGACCACGAAGGCATCGGCCTGGGCGCCATGCAGCAGGCCGAGGCTCACCCCCGCGAAGGACGGATGGTAGAGCGAGCCCTGGCCCTCGATCAGGTCCCAGTGATTCGGGTCCGCGTCGGGCGAGATCGTCTCGACGGCGCCGGAGATGAAGTCGGCCACTACCGCATCGATCGCGACGCCCTTGCCGGAGATGAACACGCCGGTCTGGCCGGTGGCGCAGAAATCGGCATCGAGGCCGCGCGCGCGCATGGCCTGCTCCAAAGCCAGCACGGTGTACTTCTTGCCGACCGAGCAATCGGTGCCGACGGTGAGCAGGCGCCGCCCCGTCCGCTTGGTGCCCTTGCCGGTGGGGAAGCGCTCATCGGTGTGGCGCACGTCGTGGAGCTGGCGGCCGCGCCGGGCGGCGGCCTCCGCGATGGCCGGCACCGCGCCGAGCTTCACGTGCAGGCCGCTCGCCACGTCGAGGCCGGCCTCGATCGCCGCCACGATCTCCTTCACCCAGTGATCGGGCAGCACGCCGCCGGCGTTCACGACGCCGATCACGAGGGTCCGGCAGCCCTTCGCCAGGGCCTCGGGCAGGGTCATGTCGGGGATTCCGAGATCGGCGGCGCAGCCCGGCAGGCGCATCTGACCGACGCACCAGTCTGGGCGCCAGTCCTTGATCCCGTAGGCGGTCTTGGCCGCCAGCGTGTCGGGCACGTCGCCCAGGAACATCAGGTAGGGCGTGGCGATCTGCATCGGTCGAGCAACCTTCTCCGGAGGCCGGCGGACCGTCTATGCGGGATCGCGACCATCCGGCGCAATGCATGAGGCCGGCCAGGACGGTGGACGTCGTCCCAAGTCCGGGTTTCGACAGGGCGAGCCCTTGGAAACCCGGTGCCCCCGGTCAAAGATGCCCCCGCTCAGGCAGCGCGTCGTCGCGCGACCTGGGCCTCGTTCGCCACCGCTTCGACCGGCGACAGCACGCCGGTCGCCCGGACGAGACCCTCTGCGCCCGCGAGCGCCCCAGCGCGCAGCTCCAGCCCAAGGAAGCGCGCGCGCTCGAACGGACCCGGCAGGGTCAGGCCCTCCGCGAGCGCCCGGTCGAAGCCGAAACGGGCGTAATAGGGCGCGTCGCCGACCAGCAGCACGGCGCCGTGGCCGAGCGACTCGGCCCGACCCAGGGCGGCCTGCATCATCACCGAGCCGAGCCCCTGGCCCTGGATCGCCGGATCGACTGCCAGCGGCCCGAGCAACAGAGCCGGGCGCGCATCGCCGGTCTCGACGTGCCACAGCCGCAGCGTTCCGACGAGGCGGCCGCGCCGGGTCGCCGCGAAGGCGAGGCCGCGGGCGGGCAGACGCCCCTCGCGCAGGCGCTCCGAGGTCTTGGCACGACGATGGCCGGGAAAGCACGTGTCGAGGAGGCGCTCGCGCGCCGGGATGTCGTGCAAATGCTCCGCGCGGATCTCGATCATGACAGGGCCCTCCCCGGGGCCGACATGCGGGAGAAGCGAAGGATCGTCCCGGCGGGCGATTAGGGCTGGCCGACGCTTCCGCAGAAACGACAGCGGCCCTTAACGCCGCATGACCGCAGGATGGTTCCGGACAAACAAAGTCCGTGCGTCCCCATCATGCCGCCAGCGGCCCCCGGAAGCGATCTCGGACGGGAGCCGCCCGGAGCATCCCGGGCGGCGCGCGCGATCAGATCACGATCTGCTGAAGGGGCGGGAAGCCGTTGAACGCCACCGCCGCGTAGGTGGTGGTGTAGGCGCCCGCACCTTCGATCAGCACCTTGTCGCCGATCGAGAGCGAGACCGGCAGCGGGTAGAGCTGCCGCTCGTAGAGCACGTCGACCGAATCGCAGGTCGGGCCGGCGATGACGCAGGGCTCGGTCGCCTCCCCGTCCCGCGCGGTGCGGATCGGGTAGCGGATCGCCTCGTCCATGGTCTCGGCGAGACCGCCGAACTTGCCGATGTCGAGGTAGACCCATCGGACCTCGTCGGCATCCGCGGACTTGCGCGACACGAGAACAACTTCCGCCTCGATCAGGCCGGCATTGCCCACCATACCGCGGCCCGGCTCGATGATCGTCTCGGGGATCCGGTTGCCGAAATGCTTGGTCAGCCCGCGGAAGATCGCCTCGCCGTAGCTCTCCACGCCCGGCACCGCCTTCAGGTACTGGGTCGGGAAGCCGCCGCCGAGATTGACCATCGACAGGCCGATGCCGCGCTCCGCGCACTCGTGGAAGACCGCCGCCGCGGAGCCGAGGGCCCCGTCCCAGGCCTCGGTATTGCCCTGCTGCGAGCCGACATGGAACGAGATGCCATAGGCCTCGAGCCCCTGGCGATGGGCGTGCTCCAGCACGTCCGCGGCCATCTCGGGCACGCAGCCGAACTTGCGCGAGAGCGGCCAGTCGGCGCCCGCGCCGTCGCACAGGATGCGGCAGAACACCCGGATCTCACCGGTCGGCACGCCGTGCGCCTCGGCGGCTCGGGCGATCTTCTCCACCTCGACCTGGCAATCGACTGCGAACAGGCGGATGCCGAGGGCGAGGGCGCGGCCGATGCAGCGCTCCTTCTTGATGGTGTTGCCGAAGGAGATCCGGTCAGCGGTGGCGCCGGCGGCCAGCACCATCTCCATCTCGGCGACCGAGGCCGTGTCGAAGCAGGAGCCCATCTCGGCGAGCAGGCGCAGCACCTCGGGGGCCGGGTTCGCCTTCACGGCGTAGAACACCCGGGTGTCCGGCAGGGAGCGCGCGAAGGCGGTGTAGTTGTCGCGCACGACGTCGAGATCGAGGACCATCACGGGGCCCTCGTCCTGACCGAGGTCGCGGCGCACGCGCAGGTAGTCACGGATGCGGTCGGTCATGATCGTCTCCCGGCACGGGTTCGCGAGCGCCCAGCGTGGGGCGCGTTGTCGAGCGAGTGTGACGGCCTGACAGGCCGTCGGCGTCAGGGGGCGATGCGTCGCGCAGACCCACGCGTGTTGGAGACGCGCACATCCGTGCGGGCGCAGAGCACCCGGAAGCTGCCGTGGATTGGAAGGGAGAGACCCCACCGCACGCCGGGCAAAGAGAAACAAGCCTCTTCGGTGCCGGCCTGTGGAGGGCCGACGAGACCAAAAAAGCCCGTTCGTCGTTGCTTTAAGCTGCGTCCCCCGTGGAGAGCGGGGTTCGCCGGTTTCGCCTCCGGCTGCCGGTTGTTGTCGGGGTCCGGTGTTGCCACCTGGATGCCGGCCGTAGGGATCCACCCTTGCGACCATCGATCCTTTAAGACCCCTGGCGGCTGTCCGGCAGTTGACCGGATGCCCACCAACCGACACGCGGCCACAGGCACGTGCGAAATTGGGCAAGGCGCATATATGGGGAACGCACCCTGCGGGCAAGGGCGATACAACCTGGAGGACTGGGTTTTTCGCCCGTCATCCACAGCCCGGGCCGGCCGTTGCAAAAACAGCGCATGCCGGGCGCCCCGGCGGGCTTCCCAAGATCGGCAGAAGCGGGCATCTGACGGCAGGGCGGCGTATTCGGGCGGGTGGTTGATCGATGGGCGGGCCGGACAGTTCCATCGCGACGGCGCGGGCGTGAGCGCCCCTCTGCGCAATCCCGTGGGCGCCGGGCTCCCCGAGCCGGCGATCCGCACCGCCACCCTCGCCGATCTCGACGCCCTCGTTGCCCTGGAGCACGCCGCCTTCGCCACCGACCGGGCCGAGCGCCGGGCGATCCGCCACGCGATCCAGTCACCCACCATGGATGTGCTGGCTGCGCTGATCGAATTGCCGGATGGGGATCCGACCCCGGTGCTGGTCGGCGCGGCGGTGCTGGAGCGGCGGCGCAGCAGCCGGATCGCCCGGCTGTCCTCGATCGCGGTGGCACCGAACCGCGGCGGCCTCGGGCTCGGCGGCAAGCTCCTCGACGCCGCCGAGGCGCGCGCCCGCGCCAACGGCTGCGACCGCCTGCGGCTCGAGGTGCGGGCCGATAACGGCGCCGGCATTCGACTCTATGAGCGCCGGGGCTACACCCGCTTCGCGGTGCGCCCGGATTATTATGAGGACGGGATGGAGGCGTGGCGTTACGAGCGCCTGCTGTAGCCGTAGTCTGCCTGCCCCGATCCTGCCGGGTTAGAGGTGTTTTACAAGTCTCGCGTTAGGTCTTCGGGATTATCCCGGGGGACCCCGCCGCTCGTGAGACTTCGTCCATGGCCGTGATCGCCGCCTTCGTCATCAATGCGGGGCTCAACTTCGTCCTGGGCCTGCTGATCGCCAAGCTGCTCGGCCCGGCCGATTTCGGCCGCTTCGCCCTGGCGACCACCGGGGCGATCGTGCTCAACACGGTGCTGTTCGAGTGGCTCCGCCTCTCGGCGACGCGCTTCTATTCGGGTCGGGTTCGGGTGGACGAACCCTGGATCCGCCACGGGCTCGATCGGGCCTATCTGCGCATCGGTCTGCTGCTGCTCGCCGCCGCCGCCCTGTGCGGGGCCTTCGGCTTCGCCCACGGCGCGGACGGGCGCGAGGCAATCCTGTGCGGCACCGGACTGGCGGCCCTGGGGATCGGCGTATTCGACTATCACGCGGCCCTGGCCCGGGCCCGGTTCGACGGGAAGCTCTATCTCGGCCTCGTGGCGGTGAAGAACGTGCTGGCCTTCGCCCTGATGGCCGCCGCCGCGTGGTGGCTGCCGCAGCCGGCCTGGGTGCTGGCGGCAGCGGGCTTGAGCCAGTTCCTGGCGGTTATCCTGCTGCGCCATCCCCTGCGCGACCCGCGCACGCCGTTCGAGCGACCCCGCCTGTCGGCGACCTGGCGGGTCTTCGCCACGTACGGATTGCCGCTGATCGCTGCCAACACGGCCTATCAATGCCTCGCCTTCGTCAACCGGGGGGCGGTCGCGGGCCACGCCGGCTTCGCGGAGGCCGGCTACTTCGCCCTCGCGGCCGACGTCACGTCGCGCGCCCTGATGACGCTCGGCACCGCCCTCGATCTGCTGCTGTTCCAGCTCGCCGTCCAGGCCGAGGAGCGGCAGGGCCGCGCCGCCGCCGAGGCCCAGGTTGCCGAGAATGCCGGCATGGTGTTCGCGCTGCTGGCGCCCTGCGCGGTCGGCTTCTGGGCCGTGCTGCCGGCCCTCCAGGCGCTGGTGGTACCCGATGCCTATCGTGGCCCGTTCGAGAGCTACAGCGTCGTGCTGATGCCGGGCCTGTTCTGCCTGACGATGATGTTCTACGCGCTCAACCCGGTCTTCCAGATCCGACGCCGGACCTTTCCGGTGATCGCCGCCGCGCTGGTCGGGCTTGCGGTCAACGGGGCGGGCCTGCTGGTGCTGCCGGATCGCCTCGGTGGGATCGGGGTCGCGCTGGCGCAGAGCGCCGGGCTCGCCGCCGCCGGGCTGTGGCTCGGCTGGCGCGCCCTCACGGGCCCGGAGCGCATCCGCCTGCCCTGGGGCTCGATCGGGGCAGCGGCGCTGGCCTGCGCGGCGATGGGCGTGGCGCTCGCGCCCTTCCGCCACTTGCCGCCGGGAACCGCGCTGGCGGTGCTGGTCCCGGCCGGGATGGTCCTCTATGGGGCTTTGGTCTGGGTTTTCGATATTGCCGGGCTGCGCCGTCAGGTCAGCGCGCGGCTGCGCCCGGCGCGGGCCGTGGCGGCGGAGTGAGGCCGACCCCAGTCCGCAAGGAAACCAACGCGCTGAAACCCCGCGACTCCACCTGCGCTTGAATCCGGCACCGGTTTTGGCGACACCCGTCGTGGAATGGATCCAAACAAGACCGGGGCGGAAACGATGGGCGTCTACGAGCCCGGCACCGAGGCGGAGGCCGCCGAGATCGTGCGGGCGGCGGCCGGGCGCGGCGAGCGCCTGCGGCTCGAGGGCGGCGGCACCGCCACGGGCCTCGGGCGGCCGGCGCAGGATACCGCGACGCTCTCGGCCAGGAAGCTCACCGGCGTCACGCTCTACGAGCCCGCCGAGATGGTGGTGGCGGCCCGGGCCGGGACGCCGCTGGCCGAGGTCGAGGCGCTGCTCGCCGGGAAGGGCCAGATGCTGCCCTTCGAGCCGATGGACCTGCGCGGCCTCTACGGCACCGCCGGCGAACCGACCCTCGGGGCGGTGGCGGCGATCAACAATGCCGGCCCCCGGCGGATCAATGCCGGCGCGGCCCGGGACAGCCTGATCGGCGTGCGCTTCGTCAACGGACGCGGCGAGGCGATCAAGTCGGGCGGGCGGGTGATGAAGAACGTCACCGGCCTCGACCTCGTAAAGCTGATGGCCGGGGCGCACGGCACCCTCGGGCTCCTCACCGAGGTGACCTTCAAGGTCCTGCCGGCGAGCGAGCGCGTCGCCACCCTGGTCTTCTCGGGCCTCGACGATGCCCGGGCGATCACCGCCCTGTCGGAGGCCCTGGGCTCGCCCTTCGAGCTGACCGGGGCGGCGCACCTGCCGGCCGGGATCGACGCCCCGGAGGCGCGCACGCTGATGCGGCTCGAAGGCTTTTCGGAGTCGATCGATTACCGCACCGGCGAGTTGCGGCGCCTGCTGAAGCGCTACGGCCAGCCGGAGATCGTCGACGGCGCGGCCGGCACCGCCCTCTGGCGGAGCGTGCGCGACGCCGCCCCGCTCGCCGAGCCCCGGGACGCGGCCCTCTGGCGGATTTCCACGGCGCCGACCCACGGGCCGGCGCTCGCGGCCGCGGTGGCGGCGGAGCGGGACGCGCGCTGGTTCTTCGACTGGGGCGGCGGCCTGATCTGGCTTGCCACCGGCGCGCAGGGCGATGCCGGAGCGGAGGCGGTGCGCAAGGCCGTGCGGGCGCAGGGCGGCCACGCCACGCTCGTGCGCGCGCCCGACGCCGTGCGGGCCGCCGTGCCGGTGTTCGAGCCCCTGGCCGAGCCGCTGATGCGGCTCACCGCGGGCATCAAGGCCGCGCACGATCCGAACGGTGTGCTCAACCCGGGCCGGATGTACGCGCAGGTGTGACGTTCATCCCCTCCCCCCTGCGGGGAGGGGTCAGGGGTGGGGGTGGTTCAGGATCGAGCGCTGCGGCGCCCCCTGCCCCCCGCCTTCCACTCCTCTCCACAAGGGAGAGGAGAGCAGGCAGGAAGAAACCGTGCAAACCAACTTCGCCCCCGCCCAGCTCGCCGATCCCGCTATGGCGGCGTCCGAAAAGATCCTGCGGACCTGCGTGCATTGCGGCTTCTGCACGGCGACCTGTCCGACCTACCTGCTCCTTGGCGACGAACTCGACTCCCCGCGCGGCCGCATCTACCTGATCAAGGACATGCTGGAGGGCGGCAAGCCGGCCTCGCCGGAGGTGGTCAAGCACGTCGACCGCTGCCTCTCCTGCCTGTCCTGCATGACGACCTGCCCCTCGGGCGTGCACTACATGCACCTCGTCGATCATGCCCGGACGCATATCGAGGAGACCTACGCGCGCCCCGCCGGCGACCGCTTCCTGCGGGCGCTGCTGGCGCAGGTATTGCCCTATCCGAACCGCTTCCGCGTCGCGCTCGCAGCCGCCAAGATCGGCGCCCCGTTCCGCGGTCTGGTGGCCCGGCTGCCGCGGGTGGGCAACCGGCTCGCCGCCATGCTCGACCTCGCCCCAGCCGGCATGCCGCCTCGCGAGCCGACCAACCGGCCCGGCCGCTTCCCGGCAGCGGCCGGGACAGCCTCCAAGCGCGTCGCCCTGCTGCGCGGCTGCGCCCAGAGCGTGCTCCGTCCGGACTTCAACGCGGCGGCGATCCGCCTGCTCAACCGGCACGGGGTGGAGGTCGTCCACGCCCAGGAGGGCTGCTGCGGAGCGCTGACCCACCACATGGGCAAGGCGAATTCGGCCCACGCGCTCGCCAAGCAGGCGATCGACGCCTGGGACGCCGAGATCGCCAAGGGGCTCGACGCGATCCTGGTGACGGCTTCGGGCTGCGGCACGACGATCAAGGATTACGGCTTCATGTTCCGCGACGACCCGGCCTATGCCGAGAAGGCCAAGCGGGTGTCGGCGCTTGCCAAGGACGTCACCGAGTATCTCGCGCGGCTCGATCTCGCCCCCGTCGCCGAGACCGATCTCGTGGTGGCCTACCATTCGGCCTGCTCGATGCAGCACGGCCAGGGCATCCGCCTGGAACCCAAGACGCTGCTGAAGCGCGCTGGCTTTACCGTGAAGGACGTGCCCGAGGGCCATATCTGCTGCGGCTCGGCGGGGACCTACAACATCCTGCAGCCGGAACTCGCCGCGAAGCTGCGGGCCCGGAAGGTCGCCAACATCGAGCGCGTGCGCCCGGACGTGATCGCCACCGGCAATATCGGCTGCGCCACGCAGATCGGGAAGGGCACCGGCATCCCGATCGTCCACACGGTGGAGCTTCTGGACTGGGCGACCGGCGGCCCGAAGCCGGCCGCACTGGCCGGGGTGACGCCGCGGCTTGAGGCGGCCGAGTGAGGACGGTGCGCCCCCCTGATCTGTGAACCAGAGTTGACATTTTTTGGAATTATGTGATCTATAGTTCACATGTTCGCCGTGCGTCGCACCGCCGAATTCATCGCTTGGCTGATGGCCTTGCGGGACGTCCAGGCCCGTACGCGGATCACCAAGCGGATCAACCGGATGGCCGCGGGCAACTTCGGCAATACCAAGTCGGTCGGCGATGGGGTGAGCGAATTGCGCTTCGACTTCGGCCCGGGATACCGGGTTTATTATACGCTACGCGGTGATGTCGTCGTGATCTTGCTGTGCGGCGGCGACAAGGGCTCGCAGGCCCGGGACATCGCGCGGGCGAAGGTCATGGCACGGGAGGTCTGAGGGATGCCTCTTGAAACACAGCCTTGGGATGCTGCTGAGGTGCTGAACACACCTGCAGATATCGCAGCCTATCTCGACACCTACCTGGAGGACGGGACGCAGGAGGAGATACTCCAGGCCCTCAACACCATCGCCCGGTCGAAGGGCATGTCGGCGCTCGCGCGCGAGACGGGGATCAGCCGCGAGGCGCTCTACAAGGCGTTCAGCGACAACGGCAATCCAACGCTCGACACGCTGCTGCGCGTGCTGAAGGCCTTCGGCGTGCGGCTCGCTGTAGCGGCGTGACCATTCGGAACGCTTGCCGGCCACCACAGCCGCACCCCGTGACACCCCCGTGACATCTATTCACGGTTGACCCTTGCCAAATCCGCGCAGCGGTCTGTAATGATGTCGACCCTTTCCGGTCCCGCCGGCCGCCGCAACGGCCCGCGGACGTTGCCGAATTCCTCGAGAAAACGGCGGCGGTGTCGCGGCGGGCCCTGTCGGCCCGTCTGGCGGCGACGGGTGTCGTCCCCGATCGGACAGGTGTCGCACGTCGCGGCGGGTTCTCCGCCGCACCCCAGGAATTCACGGCCGGTCCGATCCGGCCGAGAGCATTTCGCGAGGTCGGGACCACGATGGACGGACGCACGGCCCAGCATAAAGCTGCGCGTGCCCCGGTGGCGCAAGAGCTGCGTCGCGCCGGTCCGTCCCTCGACCCGGCCAGGTTCAACCCCAGGCGCCCTTTGCGCCGACCGGCGGTTGACGGCAATTTCCCCTCGAACCCATCCGCCTCGGCGACGAGGCCGGCACCCTGCCCGACAGCATTGACGTCGGGCGAGGCGCCGCCGGGACCACGGGCACGGAGAACGACGTCGGCCGCCATGCCGAGAGTCCGACATGGCCAACAAAATGCTGATCGACGCGATGCACCCGGAGGAGACCCGGGTCGTCACGGTCCAAGGGTCTAGGGTCGAGGAGTTCGACTTCGAAGCCGCCAACCGGCGCCAGCTGCGCGGCAACATCTACCTCGCCAAGGTCACCCGCGTGGAGCCGTCGCTTCAGGCAGCCTTCGTGGAGTATGGCGGCAACCGCCACGGCTTCCTGGCCTTCAACGAGATCCACCCCGACTACTACCAGATCCCGCTCGCCGACCGGCAGGCCCTTCTTGAGGAGGAGGCCCGCGACGCCGAGGAGCATCGCGAGCGCGAGGAGCGCCGCCGCCGTTCGCCCCGCCGCTCCCGCGGCCGCCGCGCCGAGGCCCGCGCCCGCAGCGCCGACGAGACGGTGAGCGCCGAGGACGCGCACGAGGCTGCCCAGGTCGAGGGGCAGTTCGAGGGTGAGGCGGCTCAGGTCGCCGATCACGTCGAGACCTCCCCGGAGGCCGGGATCGCGCCCGCCGGCATGCCCGATACGCTCGCCGAGAACCCCGAGGCGGTGCAGGAGGCGCTCGCCTCCGAGAGTGCGGCCGGGGATATCGCCGAGCCGCAGGGCGAGCCGGCGCACGCTGCCGGCGAGCATCATGCCGCGCCGGCCGCCGAAGCCGTCGAGTCCGCCCCGGTCGCGGCGCAGGCCGAAGAGGCCGCGACCGACCAGGACGATCCGGCCGAGCCCGAGGCCCGGATCGCCGTGGCGGAAGCCCTGACCGTGGCCGAGGAGCCGGCCGAAACTGTCGCGGAGGATGTCGCGGCGGCCCGCGGTGCTGCGGCGACCGGCGAGCTCGACGAGCTGTCGGATGAGGACGAGTCCGAAGAGGATGAGTCCGACGACGACGAGGAGGATGAGGACGAGTCGGAGGACGACGAGGACGAGTCCGACGAGGATGACGATTCGGACGAGGAGTCCGACGACCCCGACGCCGAGCCCAAGATCGCCCAGGTCGGCGGCAACGGCGACGCGCTGGCCGAGATCCCCGAGCGGCCCCGCCACTATCGCCGTCAGTACAAGATCCAGGAGGTGATCAAGCGCCGCCAGATCATCCTGGTGCAGGTGGTCAAGGAGGAGCGCGGCACGAAGGGCGCGGCGCTCACCACCTACCTGTCGCTGGCCGGCCGCTACTCGGTGCTGATGCCCAATACCGGCCGCGGTGGTGGCATATCGCGAAAAATCACCTCGGCGGCCGACCGCAAGCGCCTCAAGGAGGTCGTGCAGGATCTGGAGGTGCCCGAGGGGATGGGCGTCATCCTGCGCACCGCCGGCGCCTCGCGCTCCAAGCCCGAGATCGCCCGGGACTTCGAGTACCTGATGCGCCTGTGGGAATCGGTCCGCGAGCTGACGCTGACCTCGATGGCCCCAGCCCTGGTCTACGAGGAGGGCTCGCTGATCAAGCGCGCCATCCGTGACCTCTACAACAAGGATCTGGACGAGGTTCTGGTCGCCGGCGAGGACGCCTACCGCGAGGCCAAGGACTTCATGCGGATGCTGATGCCCGGCCAGTCGAAGGTCGTGAAGCCCTACCGCGACCCGACGCCGATCTTCGCCCGCTACGGGGTCGAGCAGCAGCTCGACGCGATGTTCTCCACCCACGTCTCGCTGAAGTCCGGCGGCTACCTCGTGATCAACCCGACCGAGGCCCTGGTCTCGATCGACGTGAACTCGGGCCGCGCCACTCGCGAGCACGACATCGAGGACACCGCCCTCAAGACGAACCTGGAGGCCGCCGAGGAGGTCGCCCGCCAGCTGCGCCTGCGCGACCTCGCGGGCCTGATCGTCATCGACTTCATCGACATGGAGGAGAAGCGCAACAACCGCGCCGTCGAGAAGAAGCTCAACGAGTGCCTGAAGAACGACCGCGCCCGCATCCAGGTCGGCCGGATCTCGCCCTTCGGCCTCCTGGAGATGAGCCGCCAGCGCATCCGCACCGGCGTGCTCGAATCCTCCTCGATCCCCTGCGCGCATTGCGGCGGCTCGGGCTACGTGCGCGCCACGGCGTCGGTGGCGCTCCACATCCTGCGGTCGATCGAGGAGGCGCTGCTCAAGTCGGCCTCGCACAACCTCGTGCTGCGCACCCGCACCGAGGTCGCCCTCTACATCCTCAACCAGAAGCGCGGGCATCTGCGTGAGCTGGAGGTCCGGTTCGGCGTGACCATCACGATCGCGGCCGACGAGCGGCTGGCGGCAACCGCCGCCTTCCAGCTCGATCGCGGCGAGCCGGCCCAGCGGGCCGAGGGCCCGGTGACGGGCGTGCGCGCCCAGGCGATCTCGCCGACCACCGAGTTCGACGACGACGACGAGGAGATCGAAGAGGCCGAGGCCGAGACCGAGATCGAGGCGGATGCCGAGGGCGAAGCCGAGGGCGAAGCCGAGGGTGAGGCCGGGGAGACCCGCGCCGAGGCCCGGGAGGACGGCACGCGCGACGAGGGCGATGGCCGCCGTCGCCGCCGTCGCCGCCGGCGTCGGGGCGGCCGCTCGGAAGGGCGTTCCGAGGAGGAGCGTCAGGGCGCCTCGGGTTCCGACGAGAACGGCGGGGACGAGGAGTGGGACGGCGACGAGCCGGCGAACGCCAACGAGGCGACCGCCGAGGCAGCGACCGGCGAACCGGTTGAGGCAGCCGTCGCGGTCGAGGGCGGCGTATCCGATGCCGCCGTGGCGGCCCCGGACGAAGCCGTCCAGGCAGAGGACGAGGGCGGACGCCGCCGTCGCCGCGGCCGCCGGGGTGGACGTGGGCGCGGCGAGGGCCGCACCCGTGAGGGCGCCGAGGCGGAGGAGGCCGTGGCTTCCGACAACGAAGCGCTCGCATTGCCGGCGGAGGAGCCGGTGAGCGGTCAGGCCGTGGCCGAGATCATCGAGGCCGCCCCCGAGGCCAGCCGCGGCGAGACGGCGGTGGACCTGCCGGTCGCCACGGCGCATGAGCCGGAGGCCACCGAGACCCACCCGACCAACGGTGCCACCGAGCTGTCCCCCGCGTCGCCGGCTGAGCCGGCGCCCGAGCCCGTGGCGGTCGTGCTGACGCCCCCGTCCGATCCGGACCGGCCCAAGCGCGCCGGCTGGTGGTCCCGCACCAAGGCCGCGCTGACCGGCGAGTGAGCGCGCGCCACCGGCCCGTTGCGGCCGGTGGCGTCGAACCGCGCAGGGGGGGGAGGTCGCTCCCCCCTCGAATTGCAACTTCTTTGATCAATTAGAATCAGGCAAGATTAGCCTTCATCATTGGTTGAAAGATCCGTGCGAAGGTCCGCCCCGATTCGCCAATCGGAGGACCCCGCATGTTCGGCCTGAACCGCAAGCGCTCGGAGACGGGCGCGTCCAGCTCCCTGCAAAGGGCCGCTGCGCCGGTGCAGGCACCGGTCATCGTCGCGGCCGCGCCGGAACCGCAGCCTGCCGCCGTCCCGGCCTTCGATCGCGAATGGCAATCGCTGCTGGCGCGCATGTCGGCCGCGGCCTCGGATGCCGGCACCTCGATCGGCTGGATGACCCATGACGCCTCCGGCACCGCCGAGCAGGCCCGGCTGATCGCGGCCGCGAGCGAGGAACTCGCCGCCACCACGGGAGAGATCGCGGCCCGCTCCGCCTCGGCCGCAGAGACCGCCGAGACCGCCCGCGCCGGGATCGCCACCTGCGTCGGCGACCTGCAACGTGCCGCCGATGGCATGCGCGGGATCGAGGAGGGAACCGAGGAGATCGGCAACCGGCTCGACAGCTTCTCGACCGCGGCCCTGCGGATCGAGGAGATGGCCGGCACCATTGCGGCAATCTCGGCCCAGACTAACCTCCTGGCGCTCAACGCCACGATCGAGGCGGCGCGCGCCGGCGAGGCGGGCCGCGGCTTCGCCGTGGTGGCTGCCGAGGTGAAGACCTTGTCGGCCCAGACCGCTAAGGCGACCGACGAGATCCGCGCCCGCGTGGCGGGCCTGCGCGAGGAGATGGCGGCCATGCAGGCCGCGGTCACGCGCAGCCGCGGCGCGGTCGAGACCGGGGCCGCCGCCATGGTGCGGGCCAATGCCCGCGTCGAGGCCGAGAGCGGCGCCGTCGCGACCGTCGCGTCGCAGATGCGCGAGGCCTCCGAGATCCTGAACCAGCAGATCCAGGCCACCGGCGACATCGCCAACAACGTTGGCCGGATCGCGGAGGGCACCGACAAGGCGCGCCGGGAGATCGGAGACGCGCTGACCGAACTCGAACAGATCGAGGCGCTCGGCCGCAACCTGCTCGACCGGCAGGACGGCGGCCAGGCAGCGGAGGCGCATACGGCGCGCCTTCCGGCCGACCTCGCCGCTTGGCGGCGCGCCATCGCGGCGACCCTGGTCGGCATGCGCTCGGCCGACAACCCGCCCGTGGCGGTGGCCGCCAACCCGGCGCGGCCGGCCGCCGTTGAGACGCCCCTGGCGCAGGCCCGCGAACAGGCGGCGGCGATGCTCCGCCATGTCCGCGCCCAGGCCTGGGACGAAGCGACCACCGCCTTCGTCGCCTTCGAGGCGGCCATCAAGGACACGCGGTCGGCCGTCGCCTGAGCGGCCGCGGACGCTTTCAGGCGTCGATCAGGCGATCCAGCCGCATGCGGGTGATCTGCGCGACCTCCTCCAGCGCGGTCTCTCGCTCGGCCGCCGGATCCCGGCCGAGCCGGACCTCGAAGACCGAGAGGATCTCGCCCCGGCTGCGCCCCCGCACCGCGACGATGAACGGGAAGCCGAACCGGGCGCGGTAGGCCGTGTTCAACCGCGCGAAGGCCGCTGCCTCGGCCTCCGCCATGCGGTCGAGCCCGGCGCTGCCCTGCTCGCTCGCCGAGTCGGCCGTGAGGGCCCGCGCCCGCGCCTCGGGGCCGGCGAGTTCCGGATGGCCGTTGAGGAACGTCAGCTGCACCTCGTCGGGTGCGGAGCGCAGGGCTCGCATCATCGCCGCGTGCAGGTCGCCGATGCTGACGAAGGGGCGCTGCGGCGCGACGGCCTCGGCCACCCAGGCGGCGTGCTCGAACACGCCCCTGAGCAAGGCCACGAAGGCGCTCGCCTCCATCCGGTTCACGGTGGTGAGGTCAGGCACCGCCTCAGCTGCCGCGGTATGTGGTGAAGCTGCCGGGGGCGCACAGCATCGGCACGTGGTAGTGCTGCGCCGGATCGAAGATCGCGAAGCGCACCACCGGGTTGTCGATGAAGATGTCGGCCTCTGCGGTGCCGGGACGGTCGCGGAAATAGTCCTCCACGTGGAAGACCAGCTGGTACTGGCCGACCTTCGCCTCGCTCGGTGCCAGGATCGGCTGGTCGGTGCGGCCATCCGCGTTCGTGACCACGCTCTTCACGAGCCGCCACGTCCCGCCCTTCGATGTCCCGCCTTCCGATGCCTCGCCCTCCAGAACGGAGAAGTCGATGCGGACCCCCGCGGCGGGACGGCCGCGATCGGTATCGAGGACGTGGGTCGAAATGCCGGCCATGGCGTGACGATGCTCTAACTGCCGCGATAGTAGGAATAGCCCCAGGGCGTGAACAGCACCGGCAGGTGGTGGCGCTGGCCCGCATCGCGGATCCGGAAGCGAATCGGCACGCGATCAAGGAAGTTCGGGCTCGGCAGGCTCACACCGCGGGCGGCGAAATAGGCCCCGAGATGCAGCAGCAGCTCGTAATGGCCGGGCCGGAGTGCGGCGTCCGTCAGTAACGGCTCGGCCGGCCGGCCGTTGGCCGCGGTCGTGACGGTCTTGATCGGCGCAAGGCTGTCACCCTCGCGCCAAGCAAGGTCGCAGACCATGCCGGCGGCCGGAGTGCCGTGGAAATTGTCGATGGCGTGCAGCGTCAGGCGCGGGCCGAGGCCAGCCTGTGAGACCGGGGCATGCGCGAGCGGGGCGGTCTTGTCGGAAGCCGTTGACGGCGCCGGGCCTGCCTGCGCCAGGACGCCGCCGGATGCGGCTGCCGCAGCACCCCCGAGACCGAGTCCGGTGAAGCTGCGGCGGGTCAGGGGCGATATCTCCACGGCGGGCTCCCATCATGCGACCGGTCGTCGGATCGCGGACGGCGATCGTTCACGCCGCGTGCAAGGGACACGCCAGGAACGGGAAATGGCTATTGCGACGGCGGTTCGGGCGCGGTGGATCCATCATTGGCCTTCCGGCGCTCGCGTTCCTTGCGCAACTCCCGCTCGGCCAAGAGCCAGAACTCGATCTCGAATCCCTCCGGCCGGTGGTTGCGCTCCCACAATTCATAGGCGCGCTCGCGAATCCGCTCGAACGTGATGGCGTCCGGCCCCGGGGCGGAAGGGGCGGGAGAGGACGCGGGCTGGTCGTCGGACATGGACGAGGCTCCCGCGGCGTAGGACGGGGGTTCCGGGGTCGTCGCCCCCGGAGACGGATAGGTGTCGGACTTCATGGCGGCGCCCGCCCCGCTCAGGTCGCTGGCCTGTCGAGATAGGCGGCCACGCTGGTGATCCGGCTCCCCACCATCGTGACGGCCTTGCGCAGCCGGTCCTCGCTCACGCCGAAGCGTTGGGCCCAGGCCTCGCGGGTGGCGCGGTCGTAGATGTCGAGATGCGTCTTGCCTCTGGCTTGGGTGGACATGGCGTGCCCGCTCCGGTCTCTGGCTGTGCCGCGGCGGTGCCGGGCTGTCTGCCAGGACAACCGGGCGTCACCGCCTTCGGTTGCCGGGCCGAAGCGCGCCTGTGGATCGATCAGGGCCCGGTGTCGCGGGCCGTGCCGCCGGGTCGAGCAGCGGCTCGGACGGCTCCGCCTCCCGCGGTATCCGGGCCGCCACGAAGGCGGTGAGCAGCGGCACCAGCAGGGCGGTCACCACGACGCTCGCCGCCACCAGCACCGTCGCGGGGCCGGCGGCCTCCGCGTAGGCGGGGTTGGCGGCCGCGATGATCGCCGGCACGGCGGCGGCGTTGCCCGCCGTGGAGGCGGCTGCCACGCCGGCGACGCCGTTGCCCCCGGTGAGCCGGTCGGCCACGAACAGGGCCGCCCCCGTGACCGCCACCACCGCGGCCCCGAGCCCGATCCCGAGCAGGCCCGCCTGCCAGATCTTGGCGAGGTCGAGCCCGAAGCCCAGCGCGAAGGCGAAGAACGGGATCATCACCGGGGCGGCGCCGGACAGGAAGGCGCGCATGTCGCGGTCGAGGTTGCCAAGCACCATGCCGATCACGAGCGGCAGGATGCTGCCCACCAGCGTCGGCCACGGAAAGGCCGAGAGGCCCGCGAGTCCGAGCGTGACCATGGTGAGGAACGGGCCGGATTCGAGGCTCATGATCGCGTAGGCGCCCGCATCCTTCGGGCGGCCGAACTGGCCCATCAGGGCGAGGTAGAGCCCGCCGTTGGTGTCGTTCATGGCGGCGACGATCGCCAGCGTCGAGAGCCCCGCGAAGGCGCCGGCCGTGATCGGCGCCTCGCCCAGGAGATGGCCGAACACCACGCCCAGGATCGCCGCGACGCCGACCTTGGTGGCCAGCAGCACGCCACCCTTGCGGGCGATCGCCGGGGTGGCGCGGAAATCGATGCCCGCCCCCATGCAGACGAAGAACACCGCCAGGATCGGCAGGGCACCGTTGAACAGCGCCCCGGTGAACGAGCCGAAGAAGGTCGCGGTGTTCGGGAACAGCGTGTGGAGGATCGCGCCGAGGAACAGCGGCACCACCATCAGGCCGCCCGGGACGCGCTCCAGCGAGCGCTTGATCGGAATCTGCATGGGTCGTCCTCCGGTGCGGCCGCTGTCCCGGGCCTGTCACCTGAAACCGTTCCCCCCGGGGCGCTGCTACAACCTTTCGACAAGCGGGTGCAACTTGGCAGTAGAATCGCCCTCTATTGACACTGAGCCTACCCATTGCCGATGAGGCCGACTTGGCGCGCAGTGAGCGGCGCAGGTCTTTCGATGAACACCGATGTCCCGGCCATGACCCGCCTGCGCCTCATCGCCGACGACCTGACCGGCACCCTCGACACCGCCGCCGGCTTCACCGGCCTGTGCGGGCCGATCCCGGTCGCATGGCCGGAAATCCTGCCGGCGGATGGATCCGGGTCCCTTGCGATCGATTCCGGCACCCGGGAAGTCTCGTCCGCGCAAGCCGACCGGATCGTCGGGGATCTCGCGCCCCGGCTGCGGGACGCCGACATCGCCTTCAAGAAGGTCGACAGCCTGCTGCGCGGTCCCTGGGCGGCGGAACTCGCCGCGGTGATGCGGCTGGGCGCCTGGACGCGCTGCATCGTGGCGCCGGCCTTCCCGTATCAAGGGCGCCGCACGGAGGCGGGCCGACAGTGCGGCCGGCGTGACGGCAACTGGGAACCGGTCTCCGGCGACATCGCCGAAATCCTCCGGGCGGCGGGTCTGCCGGCGCGCCGGGCCGCCCTCGCGGATGGCCCGGTTGCGGGCGTGGCGGTGTACGACGCGTCGAGCGACGACGATCTCGCCCGGATCGCCGAACTCGGCCAAGCCGGAGACGTGCTCTGGTGCGGCAGCGGCGGCCTCGCGGCGGCCCTGGCCCGAGGCATGGCGGCGCCCGGCGACGATCGCCTCACCGGCCCCGTGCTCGGCCTGTTCGGCTCGGACCGGCCGGAAACTGCCGCACAGCTCGACGCCTGCGGGTCTCACCGCCTCGTCCTGTCGCCGGAGGCGACGGACCATGCTGTCCCGGTCGGCGAACGGCTCGCCCGGAACGGCGTCGTGATGGCGAGCCTCGCCCTACCCGCCGGCACCGCTCGGGAGGCCGCCGCCGCACGGATCGCCGCGACCTTCGCGGATGTGGTTGACCAGATCCCGAAGCCCGGCACTCTGCTGGTCGCCGGCGGCGAGACCCTGAAGGCGCTCTGCCTCGCGCTTCGGGTCGAACGCCTCGACGTCACCGGCCAGATCGCCCCGGGCCTGCCGCGCTCGACCCTCCGGGGCGGGCGCTGGGACGGGCTCGCGGTGATCTCGAAATCCGGCGCCTTCGGAACAGAGGGCGTCTGGCGCGATCTACTCCATCGAAACGGTCTCACGCCCGACAGGAGCGACCCATGACGCAGCATCTCGCCATCACCATGGGCGATCCGGCCGGGATCGGCCCGGAGATCATCGTCAAGGCCGCCGCCCGCCTGAAGGACCGGATCGCCGCGGGCGACCTGAAGCTCGTGGTCATCGGCAGCGCCCCGGCTCTGCATCGGGCGGAAGCCGCGCTCGGGCTCCTGCCCGAACCCATTCCCGAGGTCGCCGAGGATGGCGACTGGCCGGCTTTGTGCTGCCTCCAGGCCGACGCGGAGGGCGCGCCGATCGAACCGGGCCGGCTCTCGGCCGATGGCGGACGCTTCGCCTACAAGGCGATCGAGGCCGGGGTGCGACTCGCCCTGGCGGACAAGATCGGCGGGATCGTCACGGCGCCGCTGAACAAGGAAGCGCTCAACAAGGCCGGCTACCACTATGCCGGCCATACCGAGATGCTGGCGGAGCTGACCGGCGTGCGTGGCTCGGTGATGATGCTGGCCCACGGCAACATGCGGGTCTCGCACGTCACCACCCACGTCGCCCTGGAGGATGTGCCGAAGCGCCTGACCCCGGAGCGCCTGCGCCTCGTCCTCGACCTCACCGACAAGGCACTGAAGGGCCTGGGTCTCGCCCGGCCGAAGATCGCGGTGGCGGCGCTCAACCCGCACGCCGGCGAGGGCGGGCTGTTCGGGCGCCAGGACATCGACGTCAGCACGCCGGTGATCGCGCAGGCCAATGCCGACGGGCTCGACGTGCACGGCCCGGTGCCGGGCGACACGGTGTTCGTGAAGCTGCGCGCCGGCCAGTACGACGCCGTGGTGGCAATGTACCATGACCAGGGGCACATCCCGGTGAAGCTGCTGGGGTTCGAGATCGACCCCGCGACGGGAAAGTGGATGGACCTGTCGGGGGTGAACATCACGCTCGGCCTGCCGATCATCCGCACCTCGGTCGATCACGGCACCGCCTTCGACATCGCCGGGACGGGCATCGCCAACGAGCGCAGCCTGATCGAGGCGATCGAGTTCGCCGAGCGGCTGGCGGCGAACCGGCAGGCTGCGTGAGCTAGCGATTTAGGACCAAGCGCGTTTTCCCCTCCCCCTTGTGGGGAGGGGTCAGGGGTGGGGGTGGTTCAGGATGAGGCGCAGCGGTGCCTTCTGCACCACCCCCACCTCCAACTCCTCCCCACAAGGGGGAGGAGAGAGCGCAAGCGGGTTCGGACGACGATCGAGAAAAGAGCCCGTGTTGTCAGCCATGTTTCACGTGAAACAAAACAAGAACACGGCCGCTCACCCCCCGTCGCCAGCAGCCCCCTCCCCCACGGCCTCGCAGGCGAACGGCGAAGGCGGCGCCTCGACGCCGCGCCAGCGGGCATAGGCCCAGGGGCGATACCAGACCGCCCCCGCCGGCAGCCGCTCAGGCACGAGGTCGATCCCGTGGGTGCCGAAAGGCCCGCACCTGCAGATCCGGGCGAACCCCATCCAGCCCCCCGGCCACAGTCCGTACCGGGTGATGGCGGTGTCGGTATATTCCGAACAACTCGGCCAGTGGCGGCACTGGCGGCCGATCAGCCCCGACAGGGTCAGCTGATAGGCGCGGATCCCCCAATGCGCCGCCCGCCGGATCATGCCCTCAGGCGGCCTGCCGCTTGGCGGCGATCTGGTCGAGGGCGTCCACCACCGCGTCGAAGGTCAGGAGCGTCGACGCGTGCCGCGCCTTGAACTCCCGCACCGGCTCCAGAACCGCGAGATCCGCCCAGGCGCCGTCGGGGGCCGGGCCGTTCTCCTTGAGCATCGCCCGCATGGTCTCGCGGACGCCGCGCAACTCCTCCGCGCTGGCGCCGACCACGTGGCGGCCCATGAGCGACGAGGAGGCCTGACCGAGCGCGCAGGCCCGGACCTCCTGAGCGAAGTCCGCCACCCGGCCGTCCTCGCCCAGCACGAGATCCACCGTCACGGTCGAGCCGCACAGGCGGGAATGCGCGGTGGCGCTGGCATCCGGGTGCTCCAGCCGGCCGAGCCGGGGGATATCGGCGGCCAGTTCGAGGATGCGGCGGTTGTAGATATCGTCGAGCATCGGGTCCTCGGCCGTGTGTACAGGTCCCGTCGGGACACTGCCGCGCGGTTCGCGCATTGCGCGTTGCCCCGCGAACGATGATATAGGCGCCCTACGGCTGCTTCGCGAGGAGGCAGGCCATCGACCAGGGTCGCGCCCACGGCCAAGGTGGTACCATGGCTCTGGCCAGACCGGGGCGCCGGCTTGAAACCTTTTCAGGCCCGGGATCTTCCCTCACACGCCCGACGCGATACCGACGATGTACGCCAAGCCCGACAGCACCCCGATGAAGTCCCGGATCGCACGGGCCGGAGATGCCATGGATGCCGCGCTCAAGTCCCTGTCGTATCCGAGCAGCGGCCAGGGTTTTCCCCCGAACGGGATCGACGGGCAAGGTCTAGACGGCATGCGCAATGACAATCGGCCGGTGGATGAGGCGCGTCCCGTCGAGGTCGCCCCGGAGCCGGCCTCCGCCACCCGCGTCCCTGACGGAATCGAGACCGGCCGCCCGAGCCGCGCCGAGGCCGAGGCCGCCGTGCGCACCCTGCTGCGCTGGGCCGGCGACGACCCGACCCGCGAGGGCCTGCTGGATACCCCCGCCCGGGTGACCAAGGCCTACGAGCAGCTGTTCGGCGGCTACGGCGTCGATGCCGAGAAGCTGCTGGAGCGGGTGTTCGAGGAGGTCGAGGGCTACTCGGATATCGTGCTGGTGCGCGACATCCCGTTCCACTCCCATTGCGAGCACCACATGGTGCCGTTCATGGGGCTGGCTCACATCGCCTATTACCCGACCCGGGGCGTGGTCGGCCTGTCGAAGCTCGCCCGGGTGGTCGACACCTTCGCCCGCCGCCTGCAGACGCAGGAGACCATGACGGCCCAGATCGCCGACGTGATCGAGAGCATCCTCAAGCCCCGCGGCGTCGCCGTGATGGTGGAGGCCGAGCACCTCTGCATGGCGATGCGCGGCGTCCAGAAGGCCGGGGTCTCGACCATCACCAGCCAGTTCCGCGGCGTGTTCAAGGACAACGCCAACGAGCAGGTCCGCTTCCTGACCCTGGTGCGCGGCGGCGCCAAGTAGCCTATAGCTCGCGCCGAGTCAGGGACCGCTTCATCACGCCATGACCGCGCGCAACATCGCCTTCGATCCCCCCGGCCCCCGCGCCGCGGTCGAGGAGGGCCAAGCCTTCACGCCCCGCTTCGATCGGGACGGGCTGATCACCTGCATCGCGGTCGATGCCCGGGACGGCCGGGTGCTGATGCTCGCCCACATGAACGCCGAATCGCTGGCGCGCACCCTCGAGACCGGGGAGGCGTGGTACTGGTCGCGCTCGCGGGGCGAGCTCTGGCACAAGGGCGCCACGAGCGGGCAGATCCAGCGCCTCGTCGAGATGCGGGTCGATTGCGACCAAGACGCCCTGCTGATCCGCGTGGAGGTCGGCGGCGATGGCGGCTGCTGTCACACCGGCCGGCGGGATTGCTTCTACCGTGCCGTCGTCCGGCAACCGGACGGCCGCGCCGCCCTGGAATTTGCCGGGATATGAGCGCGACCCTTGCCGCGACCGGGTGGCAAGAGTGTCCCGCCGTCTCGTATCTCCTGCCCGGCGCCGTCGAGCCGATCCGGCCGCTGCCGAAGGCGGGGCCGCGGATCGGGCTGGCGCTCGGCGGCGGCTCGGCCCGGGGCTGGGCCCATATTGGCGTGCTGCGCGCCCTGGAGGAGGCCGGCATCCACCCCACCGTGGTCGCGGGCTGCTCGATCGGGGCTGTCGTCGGCGCCTGCTACGCGGCCGGGCGGCTCGACCGGCTGGAAGCCTTCGCGCGGGCCCTGACCCGGCGCCGGGTGGTGGGGCTGATCGATCCGCGGCTGCCGGGTTCCAGCCTGATCGCCGGCAACCGCCTGCGCCAGCGGCTCCACGCCGATCTGGGCGAGCGCCGGATCGAGCGCCTGCCGATCCGGTTCGGCTGCGTCGCCACCGAGTACGGCACCGGCCAGGAGGTCTGCCTGACCGAGGGGCCGGCGGTGGACGCGGTGCGCGCCTCCTACGCGATCCCCGGCCTGTTCCCGCCGGTGACCCATGAGGGCCGGGTGCTGATGGATGGCACGCTGGTCAACCCGGTGCCGGTGGCTTTGGCCCGGGCGCTGGGGGCCGACCTCGTGATCTGCGTGAACCTCAACGGTGATACCGGCGGCCCGGTGGTGCGCGAGGTGCCGGCCTACGTCCCCCGCCGCGGCTTCCTGAGCGCGCTGCGCGACCGCCTGCGGGGTTTTCCGCGCCCGGAGCCCGAGATCCCCGTGCCGGGCCTCGCCCGGGTGGTGCTCGACGCATTCAACATCACCCAGGACCGGATCTCCCGCTCCCGATTGGAGCGCGACCCGCCGGACGTGGCGATCGGGCCGGACGTGGCGAAGTTCGGACTGTTCGATTTCCACCGGGCCGATGAGGGGATCGCCCTCGGGTATCGGGCCGCGCGGGCGGCGCTGCCGCGGATCCGGGCTGTGGTAGCGGGGGCTGAGGCGCGGGCCTGAAAACGTATGGGGCCGGGTCAATCCCGCGCATCCGCCTCATCCTGAGGTGCCCGCGCGAGCGGGCCTCGAAGGAGGGCTCCAGGAACCGTGCGGCTGGCTGGAGAGCTCCTTCGAGGCCTCCGCTGCGCTCCGGCACCTCAGGATGCGGGAGATGGGTTGGAAGACTTGAAGAGGCTCCCGCCCCTGCTTGCCCCCTGCACCCGTCATCCCCCTGTCGCGCCGGCCTGCGATGGGCGCTCCACCATTTGGAGGGGTTCCAATGTCCGCGAGTCGCCGTCAGATCCTGCTGTCCGGAGGCGCCGGCCTCGTCGGGCTGGCCTCCGGCCTCGCCCGTCCCAGCCTCAGCCGCGCCGCCGACCGCCCGCTCCTGACCCACGGCCTGCAATCGGGCGATGTCGGCACCGACTCGGCGGTGGTCTGGGCACGCTCCGACCGGCCGGCCCGGGCGATCATCGAGTGGGCGACCACCGAGAGCTTTTCCAACATCCACGGCGTCTTCGTCGACGCGCTCCCGGAGACCGACGGCACCGTGAAGGTGGCGCTGACCGGCCTGCCGGCGGGCCAGGACGTCTTTTATCGCGTCCGCCTCCAGGACATCGCCGCGCCGACCATCGTCGGGCCGGCCCAGGTCGGGCGGTTCAGCACCGCGCCGGCGGATCGGCGCTCGGTCTCGTTCTGCTGGTCAGGCGACACGGCCGGCCAGGGCTGGGGCATCGACGAGGCCCGCGGCGGCATGACGATCTATTCCGCCATCCTGAAGAACCGGCCGGACTTCTTCATCCATTCCGGCGACACGATCTACGCCGACGGGCCGATCCAGGCCGAGGTGAAGCTCCCCGATGGCAGCCTCTGGCGCAACCGCGTGACCGAGGCGGTCTCCAAGCCCGCCGAAACCCTCGAAGAATTCCGCGGCCGCCACAAGTACAACCTCACCGACCGGAACGTGCTGGCGATGAACGCCGCCGTGCCGATCCTGGCGCAGTGGGACGACCACGAGGTCACCAACAACTGGTGGCCGGGCGAGCCGCTGACCCGGGCCGAGCACCTGAAGAAGAAATACGCCGACCCGAACGTGCTGGCCCTGCAACTCCGCGCGGCCCGCGCGTTCCACGAATACATGCCGATGCGCTTCGAGCCGTCCGAGCCCGGCCGGGTCTACCGCAAGATCGGCTACGGCCCGATGGTCGACGTGTTCATGCTCGACATGCGCTCCTACCGGGGGCCGAACGGCGCGAACACGCAGACGGCCTACGGGCCGGATGCCTACTTCCTCGGCCCGCAGCAGATCGCGTGGCTGAAGCGGGCGCTGCTCGACTCCCGCGCCACCTGGAAGGTGATCGCCGCCGACATGCCGCTCGGCCTCGTGGTGACGTACGACGTCGATAAAAACTTCGGCTCGGAGGCGGTGGCGCAGGGCGACGGGCCGGCGCTGGGGCGTGAGTTGGAGATCGCCGACCTGCTGCGCTTCATCAAGAACGCGGGCATCCGCAACACGGTGTGGTTCACGGCCGACGTTCACTACACGGCCGCGCATTACTACGATCCCAACAAGGCGCAGTTTCAGGATTTCGAGCCGTTCTGGGAGTTCGTCTCCGGGCCGCTGCACGCGGGCACCTTCGGCCCGAACGCGCTGGACAACACCTTTGGGCCGCAGCTGCGCTTCGTGAAGGCGCCCGAGAAGGGGCAGGTGAACCTGTCACCGGCCGCCGGCTACCAGTTCTTCGGCCATGTGGCGGTCGATGGCCGGACCGAGCAGATGACGGTGACGCTCAAGGACGCGGCCGATACGGATCTGTGGCACGTCACGCTCGACCCCGTGAAGGCGTGAGCGGGCGCTTTTTTTGGGACTACGTCAGCAGCGCATTCCCCTTCCCCTTTGCGGGCCTGCGGATTCACGCATCGGGTATGGCGCTGCGGCGGTAGAACAGACCGCGGGTCCCCTCTCCCATGCGGGAGCGGGACAGGGTGAGGGATGAGAACTGTCCGGAGAAGGCGCGACCTGTCGGCGCTTCAGGGATGCGCTGTATCCTGAGCGTTCTGGTCCCTCACCCCAACCCTCTCCCGCCCGGGAGAGGGGGCGCGTCGCGCTCTGCCGCGGGCCTCGGTGTCCGACCCGGATCTGCGAACTTCGTAGCCTCTGCGGGGGAGGAAGAGTCGGCCCTCCTACGCCATCGTGATGTAATCCCGCAGCGCCTGATGCTCGGCCTCCACGGTGGCGATCTTGCGCGCCACCACGTCGCCGATCGAGACCAGCCCGATCAGGCGCCCATCCTCGCAGACCGGCACGTGGCGGAAGCGGCCGTCGGTCATCAGCGCCATGACCTCCTCGATCGTCGCGCTCCGCCCACAGGTGGTGACATCCGCGGTCATGTGCGCGGAGACCGGTGCGTCGAAGGCCGAGCCCCCGTGCCCCGCCAGCGCCCGCATGATGTCCCGCTCGGAGATGATGCCGGCCACCGACCCGTCGTCATGGGCGACCACCAGGGCGCCGATGCGCCGGTCGGCGAGGATCTGGATGACCTCCTCGAGGGTCTTGTCGGGGCTCACGGTGACGACGGAGCTCCCCTTCTCGGCGAGGATGCGTGCGACGGTCATGGCTCTCTCCCTTGTGACGCGTCCGTTGCACCGCCAGCCCGCGGCGCCTGGATTACGCAGTCGGCCGGGTTGACCCCAGCTCGTTCACAATGCGGCGAGTGTGTGGCCGTTTCGCCCCGTTGGCAAGGTGGTCAGGCCTTCACCGTCTCCCGCGGGTCGAGGAACGGGAACAGCAGGAAGCCCACGATGAACCCGCCGAGATGCGCATCCCAGGCGATGGCGGCACTCTCGCCCACCAGCGGCATGCTGATCAGGCCGAACAGCAGGTTGGTGACCAGCCAGATCGCCAGGAAGGAGACCGCGGTCCGGTTACGCAGGAGTTCGGGAATGGTCTCGACCGGCCGGTGCGGCGGCAACTGCCAGGGCGGGCCGCCATAGCCGGAGACCGGCGGCTGGAACACGAACCGGGCCGCCGCCGCCATCAGGGCCGAGATCCCCGCCGAGGCGCCGACGAGCGGCCCGGCGCTCAGGGGATCGACCAGCACGTGCAGCAGGCCGCCCGCGACGGTGCCGGCGAGCGCGAGCACGCCATAGCGCCAGGGACCACAGCGACGGGCGACCGGCGAACCGAAGGCGGCGAGCCACACGCTGTTGAAGATCACGTGCATCCACGAGCCGTGGAGCAGCGCGTAGGTGGCGAGCGTCCAGGGCTGGAGCGCGTGCTCGCCCGCGATATAGCGGGCGAAGGCCTCACGCGCCGCCTGCAGGCTAGGATCACCCGAATCACCGGCCGCGCGGATCACCTCGGTGGCCTGGCCGGGATCGAACCAGAGGGTCCAGCGGGCTGGAACCAGCGCCAGATCGAGAACGAGGCTGATGTCCCAGGTGTCCGGCAACAGGAACTCGCGCACCGCCTGGATCGCCAGCAGCAGCCCGATCGAGAGCGTGACCACCCCCGGCAGGTTGAACACGGGCACGCGGCTCTGCCGCGGGAATTCGGGGGAGGCATCCATCGCGGCACCATGTCGGGGCTCGGGGCGGGTGGGCAAGCCCCGGCGACGTATTGAATCCAACAGAAGCCATACTGCTCGTCGGCCAATGATCTGGCGCGATGACTAATCGAAACATGCGAAGGCCGGGTCGCCAGGGTCCGCCACCGGCCTGGGAACGCCCGATCCGCCCCGCAACCGGAACCATCTCGCGATTGTCTCGCCGGCGCCGAAGCGGTACCGCCGGGCACCGCGCCGGCACAGGGCGTGCGCCCGGATCCCTGAAATGCCCGGACCGGCCGGCTACAGCCTCACGGATGTGCCAGAACGATCCAGGGATGAACCACAGGCGTTTAGAGTCGGGACACCGATGAAGCATCCCACCAGTCGCATGCTCCACGCCTACTGGGAGCGCCTGCGCGGCGAGCGCGCCGCGCCGGAACGGGGCGAGATCGAGCCGGGCGAGATCCGGCACCTCCTGGCCGACAGCCTGATCCTGGAACTCGACATGGCCGCGTGCTCGGCCACCATCCGGCTCGCGGGGACACGGGTCTGCGCCCTCCACGGCCGGGAGTTGAAGGGGCAATCCTTCGCGCAGCTGTGGGGTGCACAGGTGACGGATCCCTGGCGGATCGTCGAGATCGTAGCCAGCGATACGCTCGGCGTCGTGGCAGGCCTGCGCGGCACCAACGCGGCCGGCGAGACCGCAGACCTCGAACTGCTGCTGCTGCCCCTCCGCCACCGGGGCCGCACCCAGGTCCGGGCGCTCGGCGCTCTGAGCCTCGACGGCACGCCTCCCTGGATCGGCCTGCGCCCGCTCGTGGAGGCGGAGACCACCTCCCTGCGCATCCTGCCGAGCCGCCGGCCCGAACCCATGCCCCCGCCGCGGCCCTCCGTCCGCTCGAGCGCCAATTATCCGGGGCCGGTCCGCCGCGGACACCTCCTCGTCCATGCCGGGGGCCGGGGCTGACGGCGACCCCTATCGTCTCACGGGAATTGACGCGAGGTAGATACAGCGCTGAGTAGAAAAAACGGTTTCGTAACAGTCCCGGTCTAGTCTGGCTCGTGCGGATCGCGCTGAAGGATCAATCCTGGGATGATCGCGGTCGACGTTACCGCCGGACTGGAACTGCACGGGGTGTCTCCTCCGGCGCGGGGCGCCACGGACGAGCGCCGCCACCAGCGCGTGCGGGTCGCGGTTCTCGGTCGCTACATGCTGGCGGACCGGCGCGAATATCCCTGCCAGACCGTGGACATGTCACCGGGCGGCGTGCGCCTGAGCTGCGCGGTGAGGGGCGAAATCGGCGAGCGGGTGGTGCTCTACCTGGAGCATATCGGCCGGATCGAGGGCCTGATCGCCCGCCACTGCGCCGACGGATTCGCGGTCCAGCTCAACGCCACCCCACGCAAGCGCGACAAGCTCGCCTCCCAGCTGACCTGGCTTGCCAACCGGGAGATGCTGGGTCTGCCAGAGGGCCGGTCCCACGAGCGTCTCGTGCCGACGCAACCGGGGGTGACCCTGCGCATCGACGGCCATCAGGAAATCAAGGCCCGGCTCATCGACATCTCGATGTCGGGCGCCGCGATCGCCTGTCCGATGACGCTGCCGCTCGGGACCGCCGTGACCGTGGGCAGCACCCCGGGGCGGCTGGTGCGCTACTTCGAGGGTGGGTTCGGCGTGCAGTTCCTGCTGCCGCTCTCCGCGGACCGCTTCCACGCCGGGATGACGCTGTAGGCGGACCGGCGCCGGTGCAGGTCAGCGCCCCGCTGTCGGGCAAAGCCCGGAGTCGGCCAAAGACCGACGCCTCGGGATCGAGATCCTCGGAGTTCTGACCCGCAACACCGCCAGAGGGATGATCCCTTCGGATATCCCCGATGTCAGATCTTCTTGGCGAGTTGGGCCGCGGTGTCGGCAGCTGGCCGGGAGAGGTCCAGGGCGCCGAGGAACCGATTCTGCGCGTCCATCACGTACACGATGGCGGTGTGCTCCATCGTGTAGTCGCCGTCCTTGGCTGGGACCTTGCGGGCATAGGCGCGATACGCCTTCTCGGCGGCGGCGACCTGCTCGGGGCTGCCGGTCAGCCCGGTGATCCGCGGGTCGAAGCTCGACAGATAGGCCTTCAGGCTCGCTGGGTCGTCGCGCTCGGGGTCGACCGTGACGAAGGCCACCCGCATGTGCGCGGCCTTGGGCCCGAGGGCGGCCAGCACGTCCGAGACCTGCTGCAGGGTCGTGGGGCAGACATCCGGGCAATGGGTGAAGCCGAAGAACACGAGGTGCGGCGCCCCCGCGAAATCGCGCTCGGTGACGGTGCGGCCGTCCTGATCGACCAGCGTGAACGGGCCGCCGACCCCGGGCACGCCCACCGGCGCCTTATCGGGCATGACGGCGAACACCGCCGCCCCGGTGATGCCGACGAGGCCGAGGCAGAAGGCGAGGAGCGGGATGAGGGCGCGGCGCATCGTGTCGGACTCCGACCTCGGGACGGAGGTTGGCACAGCACGGAACGGCGCGCAGAGGCAAGCGGACCGGGTGTCGCCGGCCCGCCCGCCGCCTCCGTCGGGGCTTCCCTCAGGACTGCCCTCAGGGTTTCTTGGCCGGGTCCCCCGCGGGGCTGGCGGGCGCAGCCCCCTTCGGCGGCTCCTTGCCGAGGTAGATGTATTCCGGCGCCGCGCGGAGCTGATCCTTGGTGGTGTCGATCCGGGCCTGGAGGGTCTTGTCGTCGGTCCGGTCGATCTTCAGCACGGAGGGATCGACCGCGACGTATTTCGAGCCGAGCCCCAGGAAGCCGCCGACCCCGATCACCCAGGACTTCACGGCGTTGTTCTCGTCGAGGACGATGTCGGCGATCTGCCCGATCGTCTCGTTGGCACCGTTCACCACGCTCGTGCCGATGAGCTTGCTGGCGACCCTGTCGTTGGGGGTCTGGGCCACGAAAGTCGGTCGCAGATTGTCGGCCATGGTCGCGGGCTGCCCCGGGACCGGGGCCGCGGGGCTGGCGCCACCCGCGTTCGGGCTGGCAGTCTGGGCTGAGGCGGTGGCGAGGCCGGCCAACAGGAGGGCCGAGGCGAGAAGTGGTGTGCGCATCGGGTCAGGTCTTTCGAGATGGCCGCGAACAGGGTGCGCCGCCTTAAGGCTTTGGCGGAGCTTAAGTTCCGCGCCAATCGCCCCGGCGCAGGCGGCGGCGTGACGGTTTGCCGGCTGAGCACACCCCCGGCGGCCCTTTGACGGCGCGGCGCCCGGCCCTCACAAGGCGCAGACCATGCTCCGCCTCGCCCTCTACCAGCCCGACATCCCCCAGAACACCGGCACGATGCTGCGCATGGCCGCCTGCCTGGGGCTCGCGGTGGAGATCATCGAGCCGGCGGGCTTCGACGTCTCGGACCGGCACCTGCGCCGCTCCGGCCTCGACTACCTCGACCACGTGGCGATCACCCGGCACCGCTCCTTCGCGGCCTTCGCGGCGTGGCGGGCCGAGGCCGGCATCCGGCTCGTGCTCGCCACCACGGCGGGCGCCCTGCCCTACACGGCGTTCGCCTTCCGCCCGGACGATTGCCTGATGGTGGGCCGCGAATCCGCGGGTGTGCCCGAGACGGTGCATGCGGCGGCCGATGCCCGGGTGGTGGTGCCGATCCGGCCGGGCCTGCGCTCCCTCAACGTGGCGGTGGCGGCCGCGATGATCGCCGGCGAGGCGCTGCGGCAGGGGGCGGGGCCGGGTGATTAAGAGTTGCGTTCGATCCGCGGGACGTTCGAGCAGCCGGCTTCGACGCCCCACGGTCATCCCGGCAGCACTCCACAGCAGCCAGTTGGCGCCGCAAGAACCTGCCGGAGCGTCGATGCCCTGATCGCGCGGCGGCCGAGGGCGGGCCCAAAATCCCTGCCCCAAGAGGAGACCCGCCGCCACGCGGAAGAGGAGAGGCCGACAGCTCCCCCCGTGCCCACAAGGCTGCAGCCTCACCAGAAACGCTGGTGACCTGCCCGATCCACATAGGAATGCTGGTTCGGTTCACGGCCCTCGGATGACTGAACGAGCGGGCTCCAGAAGCCGTCCCGCGACGCAGCCCGCGGATCCATGGGAACGTACCCGCCGTCCCAGCTGCGAGGCCTCACGTCAGCCGTCCTCCCGGTGCCGCCATTCTCGTAGCCGTACCTCTCGACGCGGTCAGCGGGGCCGAGGCGGCGCATATCGATGGGGTACGTCATCTTGGGCGCGCGGCGCGGCGCGCTTGCCACCGTCGCGGGCTTCGCATCGAAGTAGTCACGATAGTCTCCATACGACTCATCCGCCATCGCGCCGGCAGTCGATCCGAACACCATGGCGGCTGCGAGCAACGCCTTCATCGAACCACCCCTTCTTCCTGTATGCTGACCTTGCGCGGATCAGAACATCATGTCCGCCCGTCGAACCATGCAGGATCGTAGACTGTCTTCTCGAACATGCGGTGACGGGCGGCACACGCCGGAATCTTGCCGACGCCGCACGGGGCGGGCGGCCTTCCAGGTCCCGCGATCGTTCCGATCCGTCCCAACCGGCCATTCCAATCGCGAGCCCGAGCAGCCGCCAACACGGCCAAGCGGATCGCGCGCCTCACCCGATACGGGAGGCCCCTCGATCGACGGCCGTCCCGCGAACAGGAGCGAACATCCGAGCGGCGCGCGACAAGGGATATCCTGCGAACACCCCGCTCCATCCTCCCGCGCGCAAGCGCTGGGCCGAAGCAACGGATCCCGTCCCGCCCGCTTGGTACGACGGGGCTCGATCCCCGCCCCGAGGGACACGCCTCATGGACGACCCCGCCTACAGGCCCTCCCGGCGCCACGCCGATCTCGGAGCCGCCTTCTTCGATCCCGTCGCGCCGGCGCGGTTCCCGCAGACGCTTCTGCGCTACCGCAACCAGCCGTGGGCGGAGCGTGTCGGCCTGGGCGGCCTCTCGGAGGCGGCGTGGATCGCCCATTTCGGCCGGTTCGAGCCCCTGCCCGGCAGCTTCGAGACCCCGATGGCCCTGCGCTACCACGGCCACCAGTTCCGCTCCTACAACCCGGAATTGGGCGATGGCCGCGGCTTCCTGTTCGCGCAGCTCCACGACCGCATGGACGGGCGCCTCCTCGATCTCGGCACCAAGGGCAGCGGCACGACGCCCTACTCCCGCGGCGCCGACGGGCGGCTCACCCTGAAGGGCGGCGTGCGTGAGGTCCTGGCGACCGCGCTGCTGGAGGCGCAGGGCGTCTATACTTCGAAGAGCTTCAGCCTGATCGAGACCGGCGAGGATCTCGTGCGCGGCGACGAGCCGTCGCCTGCCCGCTCCGCGGTGCTGGTGCGCCTGTCCCACGGGCATATCCGCATCGGCAGCTTCCAGCGCTTCCTGGCCTTGAGCGAGCCGGACAACATCGCTCGGCTCCTGGACCACACGATCGAGAACCATCGGCCCGAACTCTGGCGCGACGGGCTGGAGGACCGGGGCGTCGCCTTTCTGGAGGACGTCGTGTTGCGGGTCGCCCGGATGGGGGCGCAATGGGCCGCCGCCGGCTTCGTCCACGGGGTGCTCAACAGCGACAACATCAACGTCACCGGCGAGAGCTTCGATTACGGACCCTGGCGCTTCCTGCCGTATTTCGACCCGGACTTTACAGCCGCCTATTTCGACGAGACGGGGCTCTACAGCTTCGGCCGCCAACCGGAGGCCCTGTTCTGGAACCTCTGCCGGCTGGCCGACTGCCTGCTGGTGCTGGCGCCTCAGGCGCGCCTAGAAGCGGCGCTCTCACGGTTCGGTCCGGCCCTGCAGGAGGCCTTCGCGCAGGCCCTGTTCCGTCGCCTCGGCCTCGCGGAGGCGCCACGACCCGAGACCGACCGTTTGGTTTCGGCCGTCTGGCGCTTCCTGGGCGAGACCCGGGCACCCTTCGAGCGGTTCTTTTTCGACTGGTACGGCGGGCTGGCCAGCGCCGAGCGGGCGCAGGCCAGCCCGTCAGCCGGCCATTACACGAGCGAAGCCTTCGCGCCGGTGCGGGCCGCGTTGGAGCCCCTCGCCCCCGTGGCCGGCGCGCGGCTCGACCACCCCTATTTCGCGGCGGCGCCCTGCACCCTGCTGATCGACGAGGTCGAGGGGCTGTGGGCGCCGATCGCCGCTGCGGACGATTGGTCCCTGTTTGAGGCCAAGCTCGCCGAGGTCGCCCGGATGGCAGAGGCCTGCGGCACGGCACCGGCCTCGGCTTGAGCGGCCTCTTCCTCGGCGAGCCGCCGACGCTCCTCGGCGTAGCCCCCCGCGATGGCGAGATCGACCAGCCGCCGGGTCAGCCGGAAGGCCAGCCAGAACAGGGCGAGGCAGAGCAGCGTCGCGGCGGCGGCCTTGAGCGGGTCCACGGGGATCTCCGGCGGTGTCTCCTCGGGTGGAGTGGCCCTCTTAGAGCCGGGGCCCGCCGCGGGGCAATTGGACTTGGCGCCAAGATCGGTGTCGTGCGGCATAGATCCTGGCGGTCGGAGCGCGGCGACTTGGGCCGCCATCGCGCCGGAACGTGCTATGGCGCCCGGGCCGGAGCGCAGAATCCGGCGGCTGAAGACCCTCGATCAGGCAGAACACCTTGCGCGAGACCTTCCATATCGAAGTCCTCGGCCCCGAACCGGACGAGATCCAGACGCGGATTTCCGTGCGCGTCGGCAGCCTGGAGACCGCGCAGGAGCGGGCGCTGCGCCTGTTCGCCCGCGCCCGCGTCCCTCAGCGGTCGGGCGAGCCGGCCCAGGCCGTCCGGGTGATCGACGGCGCCGGCCGCGAGGTCTTCTATCGCACCCGGTTCGACGAGGGGGATTGAGGCGGATGCGGGTGCTGATCCTGCCGGGGCTGGTGCTGCTGGCCTGCGCGCTGGTCCTGCGCAGCTACACCCTGCCGCCGGCGCCCGACCGGCGGGGCGGCACCACGCTGCTGCTGACCTGGCCAAATCGCCCGCTCTTCGGCAGCCCCCGGGCCGATTGCCTCGGCGGCCCCGTTGATGCCCCGGTCCTGCCCTGCCTGATCGCCTCGGTCGCCCGCGCCCGCGACGACGGGATTATCGTGGCGCAATTCCCCTTCTGTGCGACCTGCTACGATCTGTCGGGCCGCCTTGCCGTCATGGGTCGCGACCCGGCGCAGACGCAGGCGCGGCTGGCGCAGATCGCGCGCTTCGGCTGGTAAGGCGCCGACCGACGAGCCGCATTCGGGCGACGTGCTCCCGGGCGCACTCCAGGGCGCAGGCGAGCGGGAACAGGGGATCGCGCTCCGCCGCAACGAGGAGGTGGGCGATCCTTCGCCGCTCGGTCCAGAACAAAGAGCTGAGGGCGAAATCCGGCGGTGCGCAGGAATCGATCCGGTCGATCGCCCAGGTTCCGGACACCACCGCCTCGGTCAGGCGATGGACCAGCTGGATCCCGGGGGCAGCCTCCGGCTCCGTCTCGTCATGGGCGATCTTCAGCACCCAGGCCTCGGAGCCGGTGACCGGCAGGATCAGGGAGGCGAGCGTCCGGTCCGCCCGGCGCAGGCGTGCGATCCGCACGCCGCCCTCCGTCCCCAGGTCGGCCAGGGCGGCGCGCAGGAAGGCGACCTCCGCGGGCCGCTGGCCCAGGCTGGTGCCGGCCCGGCCCTTCCAGCCGGCCGCTTCGAGGGCGACGTGCTCGGTGAGCGCCCGGTCGAGATCGGCCGGCGCGTCGAGCATCTCGAACGCCACGGCGCCCTCAGCCTCCAGGCGCGCCTGGGCGCGGCGCAGCTTGCGCCGCCGTTGGCCGGAGAGATGGCTGAGATAGCCCGCCCGCGCCTCCGGGGCGTGGACGCCCAGGTCGAGCAGGCCGCGCGCGTGCGGCCAGTAGGTGGCATGCGTGGCTCGCTGCGCCACCAGGAGATCCGGCAGGAGCCCGTCCGCAGGGGCGTTCGGCAGCAGGAGCCGCGACGGCAGGCCCAGCGCCCGCGGGGATGCCAGGAGGGCCGCCAGCGCCCCCGCCGGGTCGGCGCCGTCGAGGAGCGGGGCGCCGAAGGGACCGTAGCCGTGGGTCCAGCCCATCAGCACCGGCAGCGGCAGGCCCCAGCGCCGCCGCGAGACCCGGAACGGCCAGGCAGCGTGAAACCGCGCCCCGGGCGCGTCGGGGGGACGGTCGGCCACGATCAGCAGGCGCACCCCGGCGCCGAAGGCTTCGCGGCCGGCGAGCGCATAGCCCGCCTCGTAGAACGGGTTTCGGATAGCAGACCCAGCACCCAGCGCCCGCCAGGCCGGGATCCAGGGTGCCCCTGGATCGAGGGGGCGGACCGCCGCGACGAGACCCTGCGGGAGCGTGGCGGTGTCCGGCATCGGGGCCGTCACGCCGCGAGCCGGTGGCGGATCGCCCCGGCGAAGCCGAGGACGTCGTAGCGCCACGCTGCTGCCCCCGCCCCGGCGGCGAGCAGCATCATGCGCAGCACCTGCCCCGGCACCATGAAGCCCCCCGGCATCAGCCCGATTCCGGCATTCACGGCGCCGCATGCGGCGGCGATCCCGGCGATACCCGCCATGTCGGCAAGCGGCAGGGGCATCGTCGTCCCCTCCCGCCGGGCGCCGAACACCAGCACGAGGCAGGCGGCGCTCTGCCCGCCCGCAAAGGCGAGCGCCGCCCCGGGGGCGCCGAAGGTCGGGATCAGCAGGAGCGAGAGCGCCGCCACGGTCGCGAGCGTCGCGAAGGCCGCCGCGGCCTCCAGGCCACTGGTCCGGGTGAAGTAGATTACCTGTCCGAAATAATAGGCGCGGAACATCATCAGGATGCTCGCCAGGACCAGCACGGGGGCGAGGTGGCGCGCCTCGGCGCGGTAGTCGGGCCCAAGCAGCACCGTGACCACGAGGTCGTCAAAGCAGAGGAAGAACACGGCGCCGAAGGCCGCGATCAGCGTCATGGCCCGGGCGGCGTCGCTCAGCACGCCTTCGGCCGCCAGCATGCCGCCGGTGCGCGCCTCCCGCTTGGCAAGCGAGATCAGCGACAGGGCAATCGCCTCACCGAACACGATGAAGCTCTGCCGCAGGAAGTCGGCCAGCGCCCCGTAGGCGCCGAGGCCAGCCGGCCCCACGGTCTTCGCGATGATCAGCCGGTCGAGGCTCTGGGCCAGCGCCGCGGTGCCGAAGGAGAGCACCAGCGGCCAGCCATACTTGAACAGGCGCAGGGCCTCGGCCCGGCTGCCGCGCCCGGGCATCATCGGCGCGATGGTGGCGGCGGCCGGGAGCGAGGCCACCGCGTTGGCGGTAGCCACCGCGAAGGCGAGGTCGAGCGGATCACTCGAGAGGTGCAGCGCGAGGCTGCCGAGGCCGAGGATCAGCACCGCCCGGGTCATCACCGAGGCCGCCACCGCCCCGACCCGCAGGCGCGTGCGGGCGATCTCGGTCGCGCCCTCGAACAGGGTGGTGCCGCAGGCGAGCGCCAGGATGGCGGCGGCCATCCGGCCCGGGACCAGGCCGAGTTCGGCCGCCAGCACGCTGCCGAGCCCGGCGAGCAGCAGCGTCCCGCCCAGGATGCGCACTACGGTGCCGACCTGAGCCGGCTCCCGGGCCTCGTCGTAGAGGGCGAAGAACGCGAATTTCGGCCACTGGCAGGTCGCCCCGTAGAGCACCAGCGCCCAGGACAGGACGTACAGGTAGGTGCCGTAGCTCGCCGCCGGTGCCAGCCGGGTGAATACCGCCACCGAGGCCATGTTCAGGGCGGCGGCGAAGCCGCGCGAGCCGACATAGATCAGGCTGTGCCGGGCGATCATGAGCGGGGGCCAAAGGAGGCCGCCGCTCCCAGGCGGCCCAGCAGATCCCCGGATCTCTGCCCGAAGCGAGCGACAGAGCGCGACCTGCCCCCTCTCCCGTGCGGGAGAGGGTTGGGGTGAGGGACGAGAACTCTCAGAGCGAGGCACACCCTGTCGGCGCGGCCCTGGCACGCCCGATCCTGAAAATTCTCATCCCTCACCCTGTCCCTCTCCCGCACGGGAGAGGGGACCAGCGCTTCATGCTGCCGCGGCGGCGCCGCACACGATGTGGGAGAACGGTAGTCGGCAGAGCCGTCGAGCAGGGCATGTGGATCCCGCACACGCACGCCCCACCCCCGCCCCGCTCTGGCACGATCCGGTCCCGTGGCGGGACGTATGGCGGAAGCCTGATGCATGACGGCCCGACCGGTGCAGCCGCCATGCCGCGCCATCAGCCCGCCCGGCGGATCAGGGATGTGCCGGTCATCTCGGCCGGCTGGTCGAGGCCCATCAGGTCGAGGAGCGTCGGCGCCACGTCGGCGAGCCGGCCGTCGGCCAGCGACACGCGATCGACGCCGACCAGCGCCACCGGGACCGGATTGAGCGTGTGGGCGGTGTGGGGCTCGCCGGTCTCCGGGTCGCGCATGGTCTCGCAATTACCGTGGTCGGCGGTGACCAGCAGCGCCCCACCCTGCGCGGTCACCGCCTCGATGACACGGCCGAGGCAGGAATCGACCGTCTCCACCGCCTTCACGGCGGCCGCAAGGCTGCCGGTATGGCCAACCATGTCGGGGTTGGCGAAGTTCAGGATGATCAAGTCGTAGCGCCCGGAGCCGATCGCCGCGACGGCGCGGTCGGTGAGTTCCGGGGCCGACATCTCCGGCTGCAGATCGTAGGTCGCGACTTTCGGCGAGGGCACGAGGATCGCGTCCTGGCCCTCGAACGGCGCCTCCCGGCCGCCGTTCATGAAGTAGGTGACGTGGGGGTACTTCTCGGTCTCGGCCATGCGCAGCTGCCTGCGTCCGGCCCGGGCCACGGTCTCGCCGAGCCCGTTCGGCAGATCGAGGGCGCCGAACAGGGTGTCGGCGAAGGCGTCGAGTTCGACGCTGTACTGGACGATGCCCAGGGCGGCGGCGAAGCGGACCGTCCGGGACCGGGGAAAGCCGGAAAAGTCCGGGTCGAGGAGCGCGTCGAGGATCTGCCGGGTCCGGTCGGCGCGGAAGTTGAAGCTCAGCAGGCCGTCGCCGTCCCGCATGCCGGCATAGTCGCCGATGATGGCGGGCTTCATGAACTCGTCCGAGACGTCTTGCGCGTAGGCGGCCGCCACCGCCTGCCCGGCCCGGGCGAAGCGGGTCCCGCGCCCCTCGGTCAGGGCGTCGTAAGCGATCGTGACCCGCTCCCAGCGCCGGTCCCGGTCCATCCCGAAATAGCGGCCGCACAGGGTGGCGATGCGCGCGCCCTGGGGCAGCGCGGCCTCGACGGCGGCGATGCAGGTAGCGGCCGAGCGGGGCGGCATGTCGCGCCCATCCGTGAAGCCGTGGAGCCGGACCGGCACGCCCGCCGCGACCACGATCCGCGCCAGGGCCACCGCGTGGTCCTGGTGCGCGTGGACGCCACCCGGGGACAGGAGCCCCATCAGGTGGCAGGTGCCGCCCGTGGCGCGCAGGGCCTCGATGAACCGGGTCAGCGCAGGATTGCCGGCCAGCGAACCATCCGCGATGGCGGTGTCGATCCGCGGCAGGTCCTGCAGGACCACACGGCCCGCGCCGATATTCAGGTGGCCGACCTCGGAATTGCCCATCTGCCCCTCGGGGAGCCCGACATCCGCGCCGAAGGTCCGCAGCCGCGCCCGGGGTCGTTCCCGCATCAGCCCGTCGAAGACCGGCGTCCGCGCCTGGTGGACGGCGTTGTCGGCAATGTCATCCCGGAGGCCCCAACCGTCGAGGATCACGAGCATCACGGGGCGCGGGGTGCTGTCGGGCACGGTCACAACTCTCCTCGAACTCTGGCTTTACCGGGCTTTCGGCGCGCGGCTGGCCCCATGGGCCGATCGGACATTGTGCGTGTCGATAATCGGCTTGGCCGCGCGAGACCACAGGCGCGCGGGCGGATCCGGCCACAGCTTCGCGAAAGCGTTCGGATTTCCGCAGGCTCGAGGATACACCGCGCCGGCTCGGCCCCGCCGCTGGGAGCCTCCCCGCAAACGGCTTCGGCGAAGCGGGCCCCGGCCCCCGGATTACCCCGCATCCGCGGCACTTTCCGGGGAGGATAACTTGACCGGATCCCGGCCGATCCGGGACATCCAAGACTTACGAGAAAACCGTACCGGGAACAACTTGAGCGATTGGCGAATCCGCAAGATCGTGCTAGCTTTCGTGGATGCGTTCGACAGGGATTCTCCCGCCGTGCCCTCAACCGAGATTGTGAATCGCGACGCGAGCGTGGGTCTGGCACTTGATATGGTCGGCCGCGCCTATCTGGCGCTGGCCCTTCTGTATGAAACCGCGCATCCGGGCGAGTTCGATGACGCTCAGCACAAGATCCGCGCTTTCGTCGCGGACAATTTCCGAATCAACGAGGAAACGAGCCGGAGCGGAACTCTCGACGCTGGGACCGTCGAGGCGGCGACTCACCTTGTGAACAGCATCCTGACCGAGGCGGAAAACAGGATCGCGACGATGATCCGGCCCTCCCGACATCTGCGCGGGCAGATGGCTACTTAGTCCCGATGGCCGGACCGACCAAGTGTTGCAGTCGAGCCATAATCCGGCGCTAAACGATTCGCCGCACTAAAGCGCCTGAATAGCAATCGCTCCAAACATCGACAGTCTTAACAGAGCGTGTTACCCGTCGAATCGACAGCAATAAAACTATATGCGTGATGATGGGCAGCGACGATTGTGAGCGGGTCGCATGCAGTGCGGAGATCGCACTTGAGATCCTGGCCCGAGCCTATCACGCTCTTGCGGTCGTGTACGAGCTGTCGAATCCTGGCGCGTATGCGGCGCTCCACGTCAAGATGATGCCTTACCTTCGGGATGGCTTCGGCCCCGAAGAGATATCGGGGGTCGTCAATCCCAACGTGGCGATGATGTCCACCGCTCTCGAGCGCGTCCGCTGCGCGCTGGACGCCGTCGGAACCGATGTGGCGGCGATCCGCACCCGTGGGGACCGGCGGGGCCTCTGAGCCGATCCGGGTGGGGTCGTCTTTGCGGTGGGCGGCCTATCGGAACAGGGGCAGGCCTACGCCGATGATTACGAGGCCCAGGACGATCAGGCCGCCGCCCGCGCCTTCGAGGGTCGCTTGCTGAACCGAGCGCTGCGGGGCCATCCCGGCCAGCACAGTCCCCGAGATCAGGCAGATCACACTGAGACAGGTCATGGCTGGGCCCCTGCACCCGACCCGGGCGCGTCCTGCACGAGGCAGCCGACAATAGGGGGGAGGCATTAATAAAATCCTGCCCGCATTGACCGGCTGCCCGCCCTCAGCGGCGGGTCCGGATGTCTCCCGTTGTGGCTCCGGGCGCGACGGGCATATCAGACGAAAAGCCGTCTGCACGGCGCCTGTCGCAGCCGACCCAGCGGGTGCCGCTCGTCCCCCCTTGTAGGCGATCGCGTGATCGGCCGTGGTCGAACCACAGGCAGGGCGTCCACGTCCGGCTCGTGATTGCCAGCCTGCCTTCACGCCGGCACGCGCAGCTGGGACGTGCACAGTCGGGACATGCACGGCTCTGAGCTGCCGAACTGGGAAGCCGCCGGAGTCGAGGCTATCGGCCGCGTAGGCAAGATCTTCAGCGACGAAGCTGATGACATCGCCAGCCACGAGGACGGGGTCCATCGAGGCGACCGATGGTGTGGATGTCTTCCACTGCCATCGGTTCAGGGCCGTTGCCGCAACGGATGTCCTCTGGGGGCCGTACAGGGCTGACATCGGCCGGGGCGTCGATCACGCCGAGCTACCTTCCAAGAGAATCAAGCTCGGCTGTGCGCGTCGAGCAGCGCCGGGATGCGCAAGCTCCGCCGGCCGCGGGTCTGCGCTTGCACGAAGTGGAAGATCCAGATGTGGCTGCGGTGAAGCGGACGCAGCCGTTTGCCCAAACCTTCGTTGAGCCATAGGCGGCTCGGCGGTCGATGTCGGCGGGGGACCTTCAGCCGCGAACCGCCGGATGCGCTGAAGTCAATCCTGGCCCACCCTCCAGTCGGCGGCCTGCGACGCTCGGGAACTACGCGTTTTTCAAGGCGATGTCCGCCAGCACCTGGCTCACCAGAGACGGATCGGCCACCGGACGACGAAGCCGCGCGTTCTCGCGCTCCAGATCCTTCATCGTCTTGGCCTGATCGACCTTCAGACCGCCGGACGCCTTGCCAGTGCGATGGCTACGCTCGGAGACAGCCGTCTCCTCGCACGCGGCGGCGATGCGCTTGCCGGGCGCCGTCTGCACTTCGCTTCGCGCTCGTCTTCTGCCCCCGCATCATCCCCGACTCCTCTGGTCCAAGATGATCCGCCCAATCAGCCCAGTCGAAAGCTGGCCGCTCAGGTCACGGGCCTGCGCCCGCCATTCACTGTTCCGCTCGCGGATGTTGGCCACGAGATCTGTTCAGCTAGTGGCGATTCAGGACCAGTTAAGGCTGGTGAGTTTGGCTGGCGCCAGATCCAAGGCGCAAGGGCCTCGTCGTTCCGACGAAATGCATTGGCGCGCCCGAAAGGATTCGAACCTCTGACCCCCAGATTCGTAGTCTGGTGCTCTATCCAGCTGAGCTACGGGCGCCTGACACGGCAGCGGGGTCTTGTCCCGCCGGTGTGAGGGGGCTTCTAGAGGCTCCGATCGGGCTTGGCAAGACGGTCCGGACAACGAGTTTGCGACAACCGGTCCTTCGGTCCTCAAAGAACCCGGGCGCTCGCCTTCACCCGCTCCTCCGCGGCCCGGATCGCCTCCGGCGTGCCGACATGCAGCCATTGGCCGTCGAGGCGCATGCCGAACAGCCGCCCCGCCGCGATCGCCCGGTCGAACAGGAGGTTCAGCGAAAAGGCCCCCTCCGGCGTGTCGGCGAACAGGCTTGGGCTGAGAATCGCCACGCCTGCGTAGATGAAGGGCGCGACAGCGCGCTCGCCACGGCGCTCCAGGCGCCCGTCCGCGTCCATCACGAAGTCGCCGGCGCCCTCGTAGCCAAGGCTGGTGGTGGTCGGGGCCACCAGAAGCAGCACGTCCATGCGCTGTGCGTCCCAGGTCTCGATCAGCCGGCGCAGGTTGGAGGCCGGCCCCTCCAGCCAGAACGAATCCGAGTTCAGAACCGCGAAGGGCGCATCCCCCAAGAGCGGCAGCGCCTTGCGGATGCCCCCGCCCGTTTCCAGGAGCGCCGCACGCTCGTCGGATATGATCGTGGACGGGCCTTCGCTCGGGCCCTCGGCCCGCCGGGCGAGATGGCCCTCGATCAGGTCGGCGAGATAGTGGACGTTCACCACGGCCGTACCGATCCCCGCCTCGGCAACCCGATCGAGGGCGTGGTCGAGGAGCGCCTTGCCGGCCACCTCCACCAGGGGTTTCGGCACGGTCGCGGTCACCGGCCGCATGCGCTTGCCCAAACCCGCGGCCAGGACGAAGGCGCGGCTGACGGCGGGCTCGGGGTCGCTCATGCGGTGACGGATCCGATGGTCAGGGTTCGGAGATGGCGGCGGCCAGGCCAGGCAGATGCTCCGCGTGCCAGGCCTTCAGCTCGGCCAGGGCCGGATGGGCGAGGTTGCGCGCGAGGTAGCCCTCGATCCGCGGGAGGTGGGCGAGGTAGCCGGGCTTGCCGTCGCGCCGGTCGAGGCGCGCGAAGATGCCGAGGATTTTCGTGGCCCGCTGCGCGGCCAGCAACGCGTAGGCGGTCGCGAAGGCACCGACATCGAAGGCGGGGTCGCGGCCGCGCCGCTCCCGCGCGTAGAGGCCCAGCAGCCGCAGCTCGAACTCGGCGCTGGCATCGACCCGGGCGTCCTGCAGCAGCGAGGCGACGTCGTAGGCTGGGTGGCCCATGACAGCGTCCTGGAAGTCGATCACCCCAACCCGCTCCAGCCCGTCCCGCTCGGGCAGCCAGATCAGGTTGGGGGAATGGTAGTCGCGCAGCGTCCAGGTCGGCCGGTCGGGGATCGCGCCCTTGAGCGCGTCCCGCCACAGATCCACGAAGTCCGACCGCGCCTCAGCCGACAGGGTGACGTCCCGGATCGCGGGGGCGTACCACTCGGGCATCAGTTCCGCCTCGAACAGCAGCGCCTCCGTGTCGTAGGGCGGCAGCACGTGGTCGATCCCCTCCGCCACCGGCAGGGTCGCGGGCAGCGGCGTGGCGTGGAGCTTGGCGAGCAGCCGCACCGCCTCGGCGTAGCGCTCGGGCCGCGGGGCGCCGGCCTCGATCACCGGCTCGCTGCCGAGATCCTCCAGGATCAGCAGCCCCTCGGCGAGGTCCTCGCCGTAGATCTTCGGCGCCGAGAAGCCCAAGGCCCGCAGGCCCCGGTCGAGGGCCACGAAGGCGTGGACGCTCTCGGCCAGATGCACGATCGCGCTGTAGGGCTTGCCGTCGCGCACCGGCGGCCCGTCCGGCCGGGGCGGGGCGATCATCAGGACGGCGCTGGTCCCGTCGGGCTTGGTCAGGCGCTCGTAGGCGCGGGAGGAGGCGTCGCCCTGCATCAGCACGCGCTCGGCGATGTCCCAGCCGCTGCGGTCGAGGAGGCGGCGCACCGCCCGGGCCCGGTCGATGCGGGCCCGCATGCCGCCGGAGCCGTCGATCCGGGCGAGCCGCGCCCCGGGGCCGAACTCCGCCCGCAGGGACAGGTCGATGGTGAGCACCGGGCCGTCACGGGGCGGCATCCGGTCGGGCCACTCGACCAAGGTGATGGCATCCTCGGCCATCTCGTCGAAGCCGAGTTCCACCAACTCGTCGGCGTCGCGCAGGCGATACAGGTCGGCGTGGATGATCGGCCGGCCGTCCCGGGCCGTGTAGGGCTGGATCAGCGTGAAGGTGGGGCTCGGCACCTCCAGATGTGGATCGCCGGCCAGTTCCCGGATGATCGCCCGCGCCAAAGTGGTCTTGCCGCCGCCCAGGCCTCCGGAGAGCGCCACGACGTCCCCCGGGAGCAGGAACTCCGACAGGAACAGGCCGAGATCCTCGGTGGCGGGCTCCTCCGGCAACAGGAATTCCCACGGCGCCGCCGGCGCAGCTGCGCCCGCCGGCCCGCCGGTCCCTTGCCCGTCCCGATCGTCTCCGTCCAAAGCCGCCTCCGAGACCCGAAGACGCATGGTCCGAAAACACGCTCCGGATGCAAGGGTTTCTGGCCGCGGTTGTGCGCTTCCCGCCCATCCGGTGCACCGAAAGCACGCTCGCGGGGCTCCCGCGGCCACGTTTGGCATACGGCTTGCCAAAGCGGCGCGGCCACATCGCCGGTCCGGGCTGCCGCAATCCGGCTGAATTATCAGGCAAGGAGGAAACGATGAAGCGTGAGGACCTCACCGAGAAGCTTCTCGACATCAAGCGCGAGAAGGGCTGGAGCTGGAAGCACATCCACGACGCGATCGGCGGCCTGTCGCCGTTCCTGATCACCGCGGCCTGCATGGGCCAGATGAAGCTACCCAAGGCTCAAGCCAAGCGGGCAGCCGAGCTGTTCGGGCTCAATGCGGCCGAGGAGCGGATGCTCAACGAGGCGCCCTACCGGGGCTCGATCCCGTCCATGCCGCCCACCGATCCGCTGATCTACCGCTTCTACGAGCTGGTGATGGTCTACGGCACAACCTTCAAGGAGCTGATTCAGGAGGAGTTCGGCGACGGCATCATGTCGGCGATCGACTTCAACATGGAGATGGCCCGGGAGGCCAACAACAAGGGCGACCGCGTGAAGCTCACCATGTCGGGCAAGTTCCTGCCGTACAAGTATTACGGCAACGACGACGACACGCCGGAATATGGCTTCAAGGAGGGCTGAGCGAGCAAAGGGACTCCTCCTCCCCCCTTTGCGGGGGGAGGGTGGCCCCTGCGTCAGCAGGGGTCGGGAGAGGGGAACCCGGGCTCAGAAAAGGGCGCGACCGTCGTGAAGGTCTCAGCCTGATCCTGCACCGTCGCTCCCCTCTCCCGCCCCGCTTCGCGGGCCACCCTCCCCCGCAGAGGGGGGAGGGACGTGCGGCGCACGTCTCGGTGCCCTATGCCGCCGCCGGCTGCCCCTCCGGCTCCAGGTAATCCTGCACCGGCTGTGCCGGCCCGCTCCGCATTAACACGTAGAGGAACGGCACCAGCAGCAGCGTGGCCGGCGTCGCGAAGGCGATGCCGCCCATCACCGCGCGGGCCAGCGCCGCGTTCTGCTCGCCGCCCTCGCCGGTGCCGAGCGCCATTGGGATCAGTCCCAAAAACATCGCCGAGGCGGTCATCAGCACCGGGCGCAGCCGGGTCTCGCCCGCGGTGATCGCCGCCTCCAGGGCGCTGCAGCCCGTCGCCTCCCGGTGCTCCTTAGCGAAGGTCACGAGCAGGATAGAATTCGCCGAGGCGATGCCCACCGACATGATCGCCCCGAAGATCGACGGGATCGAGAAGGCGGTTCCCGTGATGAACAGCGCGAAGGTGATGCCGCAGAACGCCATCGGCAGGGCGGCGATCACCACGAACGGGTCGCCCCAGCTCTGGTAGTTCACCGCCATCAGGAGATAGACAGCGATCAGCGCGATGCCGAGGCCGATCTCCAGGCGGAAGAAGGCCGAGCGCATGTTCTCGATCTGCCCGCGCACCGCGATCTTGTCGGGTGCCTCCAGGTTCTTCTGCTCGTCCTGCACGATCGCGTCGATGTCCCGCGCCACCGAGCCGAGGTCGCGATCCTGCACCGCCGCGTAGATGTCGAAGGTCGGTTGGATGTTGACGTGGCTGATCATGGTCTGCGTCGGCGTCCGGCGCAGGTCGGCGAGGCTGGAGAGCAGCGTCAGCACGCCGGGGCCTGAGCCCGAAGTCGCGGCCGCGCGCACGAACATCGGCGTGTTGCGCAGATCGGTGAGCGAGCTGTTGCGGTATTCGGGCGTCTGCACCCAGAGCTGGTAGGGGATTCCGGTCTTCGGATCGGGCCAGAAGTTCGGCGTGACCTGATAGCTGCCCGACAGCGAGATGTTCATGTTCTGCGCCACCTGCTGCTCGGTGAGCCCGAGTTCGGAGGCGAGGCGCCGGTCGACGTCGACGTAGAATTGCGGCTCGTTGACGATCTGCTGCAGGTGGACGTCGACGAGGCCCTTGGTGTGCTTCAGCCGCTGGACGATGCGCTGGGCGACCTCGAGATCCTTCTCCTTGTGCCGGCCGGAGACCTGCACGTCGATCGGCGTGATGACGCCGAAGTTCAGGATCTGGGTGATCATGTCGGCGGGCTGGAAATACACGGTTACGTCGGGGAAGCGCTTCATCAGCACGTCCCGCAGGCGCTTGGTGTAGCCCGCCACCGAGCCGTGGCCATCCTTCAGGCTGATCAGCATCTGGCCGTCGTTGTAGGAGACGAACGAGCCGTCCGAGAACGCAAAGTTGTAGTTGTTCGACGGCAGGCCGATGTTCTGGAGGATCTGGTCGACCTCGTTCGGCGGGATGATGGCGCGGACGGTGCCCTCGATCTCGGCGAAGACCTGCCGGGTGGTCTCGATGCGCATGCCGGTGCGGGTGCGCAGATGCATGGTCATCTGGCTCGCCTCGATCTGCGGGAAGTAGTCCTGCCCGACGAAGACGAACAGCACGCCGGTCATCCCGAGCACGATGCCGACGAGGCCGAGCGTCACGATCCGGTGGCGTAAAACCGCATGCAGCAGGCCGACATAGCCCCGGTGGAAGCGCGTGAAGCCGCGCTCGAAGTGGCCGTGAATCCAGCCGGAAAGCCGCATGACCGGCGCCCCGACGACGCCGACGGCGCGGGCAATCCGACCGCGGCGGGGCGGCTCCTGCTGGTCCCGGTCCTTGGCGTGCTTCTGCCGGTATTCCGGCGCCACGATCACGTCGATCAGCAGCGGCACCAGGGTGCGCGACAGCAGGTAGGAGGTCAGCATCGCGAACACGACCGCGAGCGCCTGCGGGGTGAACAGGTATTTTGGCGTGTCGGTGAGCGCGAACACCGCCGTGAAGGCCGCGCAGATCGCCAGCGTCGAGATCAGCGCCGGCTTCGCGATGCCGGCGGCGCCGTGGACCACGCTCTCGCGGAACTCCTCACCCTCCTCGAACAGCCGGTAGGTGTTCTCGATCGCCACCGTGGCGTCGTCCACCAGGATGCCGACCGCGAGCGCGAGGCCGCCCAGCGTCATCACGTTGATGGTCTCGCCGAGCGCCGCCAGCACGGCGAGCGAGGTCATCACGCAGAGCGGGATCGAGATCAGCACGATGATGGTCGAGCGCCAGGAGCCGAGGAACAGCAGGATGGCGAGGCCGGTCAGGGCCGCGGCGGTCAGCGCCTCGTGCAGCACGCCCTCGATGGCGTTCGAGACGAAGACCGATTGGTCGAACAGCTGCTTGATCGACAACCCCTCGGGGGCCGCCGCGCGGATCGTCGGCATCGCGGCCTTGACGTTGTTGACGACGTTCAGCGTCGAGGCGGTGCCGTTCTTGATGATCTGCATCAGCACGGCCTGCTGGCCGTCGGCGCTGACCACGTTGACCTGCGGCGGGCCGCCGTCGCGGACATAGGCCACGTCGCGGATCAGGATGGGCTGGCCGGCCACCACCTTGATGGGCGCGAGGTTCAGGGTCTCGATCGAGGGCGGGGTGGCGTTGAGCTGGACCGGGTATTGCTGCTCGCCGATCTTGGCGAGGCCGGACGGCACGGTCAGGTTCTGGGCCGTCATGGCGTTGGTGACGTCGAGCGGCGTCAGGCCGAGCGCCTGGAGGGCGTTGAGGTCGAGATCGACCATGATCTGCCGGGGCGCGCCGCCGAAGGGCGACGGCAGGGTCGAGCCCGGCACCTGCGCGAGCGTCTGGCGGATCCGGTACTGGGCGTAGTCGTAGACCTCGTTGAGGCTCTGCTTGGCCGAGGTCAGGGCGAGCTGGATCACCGGCACCGAGGAGGCGGAATAGCGCACGATCACCGGCGGCTGCGTGCCGGGGGGCATCACGGCGCGGATCGAGTTGGTCGAGGAGACCACCTGGGCGATCGCGAGATCGAGGCTGACCGAGGGGTCAAAGTAGATCCGCTGCACCGCCGTGCCCTGGAGGGTCGTCGATTCGGCACGGCGGATGTTGTTGACGTTGTTGGAGATGCCATACTCGGCATAGGTGGTGATGCGCTGTTCCATCTCCGGCGCGGACAGGCCGGTATAGGTCCAGACCACCACGACCACCGGGATATCGACGACCGGCAGCACGTCCTTGGGCATGACGACGATCGCGCCGATGCCGCCGAACATCATCAGCACCGCGAGCACGTAGGTCGTGATCCGGAACTTGAGCGCGTAGAGGACGAGGCCCATGCCGTCTCCGCCGGCCGGCGCGGGGCCGGCAACTCCGCGTTGTGTAGCGGCTAGCCGTTACACCCGGACTGTTTCGCTATCACGTCCGGGGCAGGCAAGGTGCGGGCCGTGTCGCCGCAGGGCGGCGTCGGGGCGGGCCGGATCAGCGCAGCAGCGCAGACTTATCGACCTGCAGGGCTGCGGCGATCTCGTCGAGCGCCGTGTGCTCGACGGTGCTGATCCCGTCGATGTCGGCCACGTCGGCGCCGATCAGGAACACGTCCTGCCGTTGCTCGATCGGCCGCTCCGCGATGGCGCCGACGAGGCGCAGGTTCTCCAGCCGACCGGCCCGGGTCTTGGCCCGGGCGATCGCCTCGTAGAGCTCCTGTTCGACCCGCAGGGTGTCGTAGGATTTCTCGAGGATCGGGTTGGCGCGGATTCCGCTGATCGCCGATTCGATCTCCTCCTCGGCCACATCGCCATCCGCCACGATGACGTTGGCGGCGGACGAGACCGCCGACTGCAGGAAAACGGCATCGCCCGCATACGACATGATCGTGCGGCCGAACCGAAGGATGGCGTCCTGGAAAATGCTCATGCCGACTCCCGTCCAGCCTGAAGTGGCGGATATTGTGGCCGCCGAGTCAAGATGCAGCCGAGCTTGCCCCGGGGATGCCGGCCTCAGGTGGCGGGTTCGTGCCCCGGCCAGTCCCGTCCGAGATGGGCCGCCACGCGGGCCGGTTCGTCGCCGACCTCCGCCACGGCGGCCTCGACCTGCTCCACCGGCACCATGAACCGGCGCGCCCAGTAGGCCCGTTCCCAGGCATGGGCGACGTTCACAGCCCTGGGCTCGGTCGGATCCTGCACGCTCTCGTCGACCATCGGCCCTCCGCGACTCGCGAGGGCTAATGGCCCCCGGCGTGACAAACGCCGGCCGGGGCCGATAGGGTCCGATCAGCAGCAGCGGAAGCCCGACGTATTGCCCACCCCGAAGCGAGCATTCTCGCGATTGCGGCGTGCGGTCGGGACAGATGCGCTCTGCTCTTAGCCCTTACCCAGTGCGGAGGACACGGGCGGCGGCTCGCAGGGCGTCGTTCATCCGACCCTGCCAGCCCGGGCCCGTGGCCTTGAATGCCGCGACGGTCTCGGCATCGAGGCGCAGGCTCACGAGTTGCTTGGTCGGTGCCTTCTGCGGCCCGCGGGAGCGACGTAGATTGGCTGCCAGTTCAGGGAAGGCCTCAGCAAAAGGTCGCGCAGCCCTAGCCTGCTCCGCGGTGACCTCGGGATTGTCCGGGTCGTCCGCGATGCCGGCCTGAATGCGTGCCTCGTCGGCATCGGTAATCAGCGGCAGATCGAGCTTAGGCATCCTCGTAGATCCTCCGTTCCGCGCGGCTTGCCGGACGCAGGCTGATCAGTGACAGCGCCTCCGTTCCCAGTGGCGCGATCACCGCCGCGACGAGGAGCCCATCGAGCACACCGATCGCCACGAAGCGGGGCCGACCGTCCGGTCCTGGATAGGACGGAACGACTACCGAATCCTCGAATAGGAGGCGGTCGCGCGCATCCGCGAAATCGAGGCCGTGCTTGGCGAGATTGATCCCCCGCTTCGACTCGTCCCAGACAACGCGCATGCCTTCAGCTACGATCCGGACCGCGAACGGTCAATCAGATCGTAGCTACGATTTGCGACGGCCTCGAGAATCAGCAGCAGCGGAAGCCGGACGTATTGCCCACCCCGAAGCGGGCGTTCTCCCGATTGCGAAAGAACTCCACCTCGGTCATCGGCGCCCGGTCGGGATGGGTGCGGCGGATATGCTCGGCGTAGGCCGCGTAATCCCCCTGCCCCACCATCAGCCGGGCGCCGTCGCAGACGCATTTGGACAGCGTCCGGAGGCGGTCCCGCAGGTTCGGCTGCTGCATCGCCCTACTCCGCCGCGACCAGGCGCGGCTCGGTCTCCAGCGCGGTCCAACGATCGGCGCGCCACGCCTTCAGGCAGGCGGCGATGCCGAAGCCCGCGATGGCGATGACGAGGCCGATGAACAGGGCCGCCAGCACCGCGTCGATCCGGTCGTTCAGGATGATCTGGCTCATCTGGTCGGCGTTCTTGGCGGGCGCCAGGATCTTGCCCTCCGCGGCGGCCCCCGCGTAGCGCTCGGCATGGGCCAGGAACCCGATCTTCGGGTCGGCGGAGAAGATCTTCTGCCAGCCGGCCGTGAGGGTGCACAGGCACAGCCACGCGGTCGGGATGATGGTCACGAAGGCGTAGCGCTCGCGCTTCATCTTGAAGATCACCACCGTGCAGAGCGTCAGCGCCACCGCGGCCAGCATCTGGTTCGAGATGCCGAAGAGCGGCCACAGGGTGTTGATGCCGCCGAGCGGGTCGGTCACCCCCTGGTAGAGGAAGTAGCCCCAGGCGCCGACCGAGATGGCGGTGGCCGCGATGCTCGGCCCCCACGACGTGGTGTTCTTGAACGAAGGCACCGCCAGCGCGACGAGATCCTGCACCATGAACCGGCAGGCGCGCGTCCCCGCATCCACAGCCGTGAGGATGAACAAAGCCTCGAACAGGATCGCGAAGTGGTACCAGAAGGCCATCATAGCCTTGCCGCCAATGGCCGACGAGATGATGTGGGCCATGCCGACCGCGAGCGTCGGCGCGCCGCCGGCGCGCGAGATGATGGTGCGCTCACCAACATCCGCGGCGGTCTGAGTGATGATCTCGGGTGTCGTGGCAAAGCCGAGCTTGCTCACGGCCGCGGCCGCCGTCTCCGGCGTGGTGCCGATGAGCGCCGCGGGCGAGTTCATGGTGAAGTAGACGCCCGGGTCGATCACGCAGGCCGAGACCAAGGCCATGATCGCCACGAAGGATTCCATCAGCATGCCGCCATAGCCGATGAAGCGGGCATCCGACTCGCTGGCGATCAGCTTCGGGGTGGTGCCCGACGAGATCAGCGCGTGGAAACCCGAGACTGCGCCGCACGCGATGGTGATGAACAGGAACGGGAACAGGCTGCCCGCCCAGACCGGGCCGGTGCCGTCCACGAACTTGGTCATCGCCGGCATCTGCATGTGCGGGGCGACGAAGGCGATGCCGAGGGCGAGGCCGACGATGGTGCCGATCTTGAGGAAGGTCGACAGATAGTCGCGCGGGGCGAGCAGCAGCCAGACCGGCAGGATCGAAGCCACGAAGCCGTAACCGATTAGCATCCAGCAGAGCTGCGGGCCGGTGAAGGTGAAGGCCGGGCCCCAGACCGGGCTCGACGCGACCGAGCCGCCGGCCACGATCGCCAACATCAGCAGCACGAAGCCCAGGATCGAGACCTCGCCGATTTTTCCGGGGCGGATGTAGCGGGAATAGACGCCCATCAGCATGGCGATCGGGATCGTCGACATCACCGTGAAGGTGCCCCAGGGGCTCTCGGCGAGCGCCTTGACGACGATCAGCGCGAGCACCGCGAGCAGGATCACCATGATCAGGAAGGTGCCGAACAACGCGATGATGCCGGGAATCGTGCCGAGTTCGGCCCGGATCAGCTCGCCGAGGGAGCGGCCGTCCCGGCGCATCGACACGAACAGGACCATGAAGTCCTGCACGGCGCCGGCGAGAACCACGCCGGCCAGGATCCAGAGCATGCCGGGCAGGTAGCCCATCTGGGCGGCCAGCACCGGGCCGACCAGCGGCCCCGCCCCCGCGATCGCCGCGAAATGGTGGCCGAACAGCACGCCGCGGTTGGTAGGCACGTAGTCGAGCCCGTCATTGTGGCGCACGGCGGGCGTCACACGTTTGGGGTCGAGGCGCATCACCTTGTCGGCGATGAATTTCGCGTAATAGCGGTAGGCGATCAGGTAGACGCAGACGGCCGCGACCACGATCCAGAGGGCGTTGATCGTTTCGCCCCGTTGGCTCGCCACGATCGCCAGCGCCGCGGCGCCGAGTGCGCCTACCAGGGCCCAAGGCCCATGCCTGCCGAGCGCCGTACCCATCGTTCCCTCCCAGAGTGCCGCCTTGAGCTCGGACGGCTCCCCCGAGCCTCCGGCCGGGATTCGTGGATCCCGTGCGACAGGACTGGTTTATCCTATCCGTCTCCCGTTGACGCAAGCGATCCGAACTGTGATGCAGCGCTTCAGACCGCACGATGAACGCTCCGTGTAACAACGGACATTCGTGGCGGACCTGTCTTACTCATCCGGGCCGCACCGATGGAATCCCGACGCCGCTCGCCGCTGATGTGGCTCCTGCTGCTGCCCTTCCTGGGGCTGCTTTGGGTGCCGTTCTACAACCAGCACGATCCGGTGCTGCTCGGCTTCCCGTTCTTCTACTGGTACCAGCTGGCCTGGGTGCCGCTGACCTCGCTGATCCTCTACGTCGTCTACCGGGCCGTGCGCGATGACCGCTGATCTCGATATCCCGGCGCTGTCGGTCTTCGTCTTCTTCTTCTTGCTGGTAACCGTGATGGGCTTCGTGGCCGCCCGCTGGCGCCGGCCCGAGACGCTCGCCCATCTCGACGAGTGGGGCCTCGGCGGGCGCAAGTTCGGCACCTGGATCACGTGGTTCCTGATCGGCGGCGACTTCTACACCGCCTATACCGTCATTGCGGTGCCGGCCCTGGTCTACGCGGTGGGCGCCTACGGCTTCTTCGCGCTGCCCTACACGATCATCGTCTACCCGTTCGTCTTTGCGGTGATGCCGGTCCTGTGGCAGGCCGCCAAGGACAAGGGCTACGTCACGGCGGGCGACGTCGTGTACGGCACCTACGGTTCGCGGACGCTGGAGCTCGCGGTCGCGCTCACTGGCGTGATCGCTACCATGCCGTACATCGCGCTCCAGCTGATCGGCATGGAGGTGGCCATCAAGGCTTTGGGCCTGCACGGCGAGATCCCGCTGATCCTCGCCTTCCTGGTGCTGGCCTTCTACACCTACTCGTCGGGCCTGCGGGCGCCGGCGCTGATCGCCTTCGTCAAGGACATCATGATCTACGTCGTGGTGCTGGTGGCGGTGGCGATCGTGCCGTCGAAGCTCGGCGGCTACGGCGCGGTGTTCGACGCGGCCGACGCCGCCTTCAAGGCCAAGGGTTCGGGCGGCATCCTGCTGAGCCCGGCGCAGGTCCTGCCCTACGCGTCGCTGGCGCTCGGCTCGGCGCTCGCGGCCTTCATGTACCCGCATACGCTGACCGGCATTTTCGCTTCCTCGGGCGGCAACACGATCCGCAAGAACGCGGTGCTGCTCCCGGCCTACACGCTGCTCCTCGGCCTGCTCGCGATGCTCGGCTACATGGGCCACGCGGCCGGCCTGAAGGTGACGAGCAACAACGACGTCGTGCCGGCCCTGTTCAAGACCCTGTTCCCGGGCTGGTTCGCGGGCTTCGCCTTCGCGGCGATCGCCATCGGCGCCCTGGTGCCGGCGGCGGTGATGTCGATCGGCGCGGCCAACCTGTTCTCGCGCAACGTCTGGAAGGCCTACGTCAACCCGAACGTCACCCCGTCGGGCGAGGCGCAGGTCGCCAAGATCACCTCGATGCTGGTCAAGATCGGCGCGCTGGTGGCGATCCTGGTCCTGCCGACGCAGTTCGCCCTCGATCTCCAGCTGCTCGGCGGCCTGTGGATCCTGCAGACCCTGCCGGCCCTGGTGTTCGGCCTCTACGGCTCGTGGTTCCGTGCGCCGGCGCTGCTGGCGGGCTGGGCGGTCGGCTTCGTGGCCGGCAGCATCATCGCGTGGTCGGATGGCCTGAAGCCCCTGCACAGCCTGACCTTCGGCGACGCGAAGCTCACGCTCTACACCGGGCTGCTGGCGCTCGCCGTGAACATCGTCGTGGCGGTGGTGGTGAACGCGGCGCTGAGCCTGGGCGGCCGGAATACGGCCGTCGCGGCGGGGCGCTGAGCCCCCCGGAACCCTGTTTGAGGAGAGCACAATGGCGAAGGTCGCATTCCTGGGCCTCGGCGTGATGGGCGGCCCGATGGCGGGCCACCTCGCCAAGAAGGGGGGCCACGACGTCACGGTCTACAACCGGACCACGCCGAAGGCGGAAGCCTGGGTGAAGACCTACGGCGGCGCCTTCGCGCCCACGCCCCGGCAGGCCGTCGAGGGCGCCGAGATCGTGTTCGCCTGCGTCGGCAACGACGACGACCTGCGCAGCGTCGTGCTGGGCGAGGACGGAGCGCTCGCCGGCATGAAGCCCGGCGCGATCTTCGTGGACCACACCACGGCCTCGGCCGAGGTCGCCCGGGAACTCGCCGCGGCCGCGGAGGCCAAGGGTGTCGGCTTCATCGACGCCCCGGTCTCCGGCGGCCAGGCGGGCGCCGAGAACGGCGTGCTCACCGTCATGTGCGGCGGCGACGCGGCGACCTACGCCAAGGTCGAGGGCGCGATCGGATCCTTCGCCCGGGCGTGCCGGCTGATGGGCCCGGTGGGGTCCGGCCAGCTGACCAAGATGGTCAACCAGATCTGCATCGCCGGTCTGGTCCAGGGCCTCTCGGAGGGCGTCCACTTCGCCAAGCGGGCCGGCCTCGACGTGGAGGCGGTGCTCGACGTGATCTCCAAGGGGGCCGCCGGCTCCTGGCAGATGGAGAACCGCGGCAAGACCATGAACCAGGGCAAGTTCGACTTCGGCTTCGCGGTCGACTGGATGCGCAAGGACCTGGGCATCCTGCTCGACGAGGCCCGCCGCAACGGCGCGAAGCTCCCGGTCTCGGCGCTGGTGGACCAGTTCTACGCCGAGGTGCAGGCCATGGGCGGCAACCGCTGGGATACGTCGAGCCTCGTGGCGCGGCTGGAGCGCTGAGCGCTCTTTTCGCGCGTTGCGAAACAATCCCCGCATCTCTCCCCTCTGCGAGAGAGGGAGAGATGCGGCAAGCTCACAGCTCGGCCCCCGCCGCCTCCGGATCCATCCAGCGCCAGCTGTCCCCCATCTGGTGGCGGAACCACGTGAACTGGCGTTTCGCGTAGGCGCGCGTATCCGCCTGCCCCCGGGTGATCGCGTCTTCGAGGCTCATCACCCCGTCGAGATGGGCGATCAGGCCCGGCACGCCGTGGGCCCGCATCACCGGCAGCATCGGATCGAGTTTTCGCGCCCATAGGCGGCCAACCTCATCCAGCGCACCCTCCGCGATCATGGTTCGGAACCGAGCGTCGATGCGGGCGCGCAGCTGTTCACGGTCGGGCGCCAGGAAGATCTTTTGGAGAGGCCGGCCCGCCAGCGGACCGGGAACGGGATCGCCGTAGAAGCTGGCGATCGGGCGGCCCGTAGCGAAAAAGATCTCCAGGGCGCGCATCACCCGCATCCGGTCGCTCGGGCGCAGGCGCGCTGCCCCCTCAGGATCGTGCCGGGCGAGGTCGGCGTGCAGCGCCTCCGTTGGACGGCCCTCCGCCGCGTCCCGCACCTGGGTGCGCACCGCTTCGGGCACGGGCGGAAGCTCCGAAAAGCCCTGCTCCAGTGCCCGGAAATAGAGGCCGGTGCCGCCGACGAAGACCGGCAACCGCCCGTCGAGGCTCTGGAGCAACGCCGCCGCATCCCGCGCGAAGTGCCCCACGGAGTAGTTCACCGCGCCGTCGACATGGCCGTAGAGCCGGTGGGGCACCCGGGCTTCCTCATCGGGATCGGGCCGGGCGGTCAGGCACCGCAGATCCGCGTAGACCTGCATGGAATCGGTGTTGATCACCACGCCGCCCTGGCGTTCCGCCAGCCGGGCGGCGAGCGCCGACTTGCCCGACGCGGTGGGCCCTGCGATGAGGATCGCCGCCGGGCGCCCCCCGGCCTCTTCCCGGTCTGGCAAGGCGAACCTCCACGATGCTGGTCGCGGTCCTGATAGCAAACCCCGATCGGCCGTCCATCACCGACGCGGTGCTGGCGGAGACCCGCGCCGTGCTGCGGACGGAGCATCAGCCCCGGATCCTGCACGGGGAGGTCGCAGCCGAGCTGCTGGTCCCGGGCGAGCCCGCCGCCGCGGCGGCCCTCACGGACACGCTTCGGACGGCCCTCGCCGGTGAGCCCATCGACCTCGCCGTGCTGCCTGCCAACACGCATCGGCGCAAGCGCCTGTTCCTGGCCGACATGGACTCGACCATGATCGAGCAGGAATGCATCGACGAGCTCGCCGGGACGCTCGGCCTCAAGGATCACGTGGCGGCGATCACCGAGCGCGCGATGCGCGGCGAGATCGCCTTCGAGCCGGCGCTCCGCGAGCGCGTGGCGCTGCTGAAGGACATTCCGGTTGGAGCGATCGACGGGCTGATCGCCGACCGGCTGAGCCTCACGCCGGGCGGCCCCACCCTGGTGCGGACGATGCGAGCACACGGTGCCCAGACCTGCCTCGTCTCGGGGGGCTTCACCCTGTTCACCGGCCCGATCGCCGCGATGATCGGCTTTCACGAGCACCGCTCGAATGTGCTCGGCGTGGCGGACGGCCGCCTGACCGGCACCGTCGAGGATCCGATCGTCGGCAAGGCCGAGAAGCGCGCCACGCTGATCGAACACCGCGGCACGCTCGGCCTCGGCCCGGCGGACACACTCGCGGTGGGTGACGGCGCCAACGACCTCGACATGCTGGCCGAGGCCGGCCTCGGCGTGGCGTTCCGGGCGAAGCCGGCAGTCGCCGCCGCGGCACAGGTCCGCGTCGAGCACGGCGATCTTACGGCGCTCCTGTACTTGCAGGGTTACGCAGCGGCGGAGTTCGTGGGGTGAGCGCTCAGTGGAGGGTCCGGGTCAGAGCCACCACGGCGCCCAGCACCGCCAGCGTCTGAAAGCCGATCGCCCCAACCAGCCAGTGCACCGTCTCGACCTTCGCGGCGGCGATCGCGCCCTTTACCGCTTCGATCTCGGCCTTTGTTTCGAGGCGCAGCCCGTCCAGTCCTGCTTTGGTCTCCACACGTAGACCTTCAAGGCCGGCCGTGGTCGAAAGGCGAAGTGCCTCGATATCTGAGCTGGTCGAAAGCCGGAGATTATCGCTGTCGGCCTTGGTCGTTACGCGAAGGCTCTCGATGTCCCCCTGGGTCGCGAGCCGAAGCGCTTCTATGTCGGCACGGGACTGGATTTTCAGGGCTTCGATGTCGCCGCGGACCACCTGAATATCGGCTCGCAGCTCGCGGATATCGGCTTTTGTAGCGAGGTTGCTGTCGAGGACGTCAACAAGTGCGTCCGCCAAGCCCTCCGCCTGTTCGGGCGACAGTTTAGCCTTCTCCCGCAGCGCGCGGGCGAACTTCAGGGTATCGAAAGCGACGGCCGTCATCTGTCCAAGATCGTCCGAGCCACACCGACTCGCTGCATCAGTGTGCCGCCGCGCGGCGCGACGTCAATCGGCGCTCGCAGACGCGCGAAGGCCGCCGCTTCTCGCGAAGCGACGGCCTGAGATCCTTCGTCCGATGATGCCGCTCAGTCGAGCCCAAGGGCCACGAAGCGCACGTCGCCGGTGGCGCTCGCCACCAGCAGGAGGACAGACTTGCGCCCGTCCTTCTTCAACGCGTCGATCCGCTTGGTCACGTCGGCCGGGCTGTTCACCGACTCCTGGCCGACCTCGACGATCACCTCTCCGGGCTGGATCCGCTTGTCGGCCGCCGTCGAGTTCGGGTCGACGCGGGTGACGACCACGCCCTTCACGGTGTCCTTGATCGAATACTTCTTGCGCAGATCGTCGGTCATACCGGACAGGTTGAGGCCGAGCGCCTGACGGGTCGCGCTCTCGGGCTCCGGCTGCCGCAGGTTGGCGGGCTGCGGCTTGTCGCTGTCCTCAAGGCGCCCGAGGGTGACGGGCTTCGTCACCTCCTCGCCCTTGCGCATGACGACCACGTCGACCTTCTGGCCCACCGGGGTGGAGGCCACGATCCGCGGCAGGTCGCCGGAGGCCTTCACCGGTGTCCCGTTGAACTTCAGGATCACGTCGCCGACCTCGATACCGGCGGTCTTGGCCGGACCCTTCTCGTCGACGCCGGCCACAAGGGCGCCGCGCGCGCCGCCCTTCAGGTTCAGCGCCTCCGCGGTGGCGTCATCGACGTTCTGGATGCGCACGCCGAGCCAGCCGCGGCGGACCTCACCGAAGTCGCGCAGCTGGTCGATCACGGGCTTCGCCGTATCGGAGGGCACCGCGAAGCCGATGCCGACCGAGCCGCCGGTGGGCGACAGGATCGCGGTGTTGATGCCGATCACCTCGCCGTCCATGTTGAACAGCGGACCGCCCGAATTGCCCTTGTTGATGGCCGCGTCGGTCTGAATGTAATTGTCGTAGGGTCCGGACTCGATGTTCCGGCCCCGGGCCGAGACGATGCCGGCCGAGACCGAGCCGCCGAGGCCGAACGGGTTGCCGATGGCGATCACCCAATCGCCCGGCCGCATCTTGTCGGAATCGCCGAACGGTACCGCCTTGAGCGGATGATCGGCCGGGGGCTTCACCCGCAGGACGGCGAGATCGATCTTCGAATCCTTGCCGACGATCTCGGCCTTCAGCTTGGTGCCGTCGTGCAGGATGACCTGGATGTCATTGGCGTCGCCGATGACGTGGTTGTTGGTCACCACGAGGCCGGCGGCGTCGATGATGAAGCCGGAGCCCAACGAGTTGGACTTGCGCTGGGTCCGCGGTGCATCCCCGTCGCCGCCCCCTCCTCCGCCGCCGCGGCCGCCGCGGCGGTTGAAGAACTCCTCGAACAGATCCTCGAACGGGGTACCCGGGGGCACCTGCGGCCCGGCGCGGCCGCCGCGCGCCTCGACCGTGGTGGAGGCCGAGATGTTCACCACCGCGTCGGTCACCTGCTCGGCGAGGTCGGCCAGCGAAGCCGGTCCCTTGGCGAAGGCCGGGACCGGCAGGGCTGCCGTCGCCATGGAGGCGCCGACGAGGACGGCCGCCATCAGGCTGCGGGCGCGGGAACGGGGCTGCGCCTTGGCGCGGCCGAAGGGCGCCTCGGGGGGGCGCGCGACGGGGTGCATGATCGACCTCTTCAAGACCGCGTTTCCGGCTCCGCGGATCCCCGACCGGAGATCAGGGTCCGCGTGTTGTCGCACAAGATAGTTCCCGGGTGCCGGGGCACCAACACGCTCAGCGTGGGGCGCCCGCGGTGGACCCGGTGGTCGCGCTCGGATCGGCCGGCCCGCGGGGCGGACGCGACGCTGCCGCAGCGGCCCGGCCCTGCGGGTCGCTGAAGTAGCGGAAGAAGTCCGTGTTCGGGCTGATCACCAGACGCGTGTCGGATCCCTTCAGCCCCACCTCGTAGGCCTGCATCGACCGGTAGAAGCTGAAGAAGTCCGGATCCTTACCGAACGCCTCGGCGAGGATCCGGTTCTTGTCGGCGTCGCCCTGGCCGCGCAGCTGCTCGGATTTCTGCGTCGCCTCGGCCAGGATCACCGTGACCTCGCGATCGGCCTTGGCGCGGATCGTGGCGGCGATCTGGTCGCCGTTGGCGCGGATGTCGGCGGCCTCGCGCTCGCGCTCGGTCTTCATCCGCTTGTAGACGGCGGCCGAGTTCTGCGCGGGCAGATCGACGCGGGTCATGCGCAGATCCACGATCTCGATGCCCAGGAACTTGGCCTGCCGGTTCACGTCCTCCTGGATCTGGTGCATCAGCTCGCCGCGCTCGGTCTTGACGATCGCGTCGCGCGTCGAGCGGGCCAGCACGTTGCGCAGGCCGGAATTGGTGAAGCTGGCCAGCCGCTGGTTGGCCAGCCCGACATTGCCCACCGCTTGGTAGAAGCGCAGCGGATCGAGGATCCGGTAGCGGGCGAAGGCGTCGACCTCCAAGTTTTGCCGGTCGGCGGTCAGCACCGTCTGCACCGGCAGATCGAGGTCGAGCACGCGCTTGTCGAAGATGACCACGTTCTCCATGAACGGGATCTTGAAGTAGAGGCCGGGCTTGTCCTCGCCGGTGGCGTTGAGGACGGCGCGGACGCGGCCGAACTGCAGGACGAGCGCCTGCTGCATCTGGCCGACGGTGAAGATCGAGGCGTAGAGCCCGATCGCGACGATCGCGGCGACCGCGATCAGGCCGGTGCGGAGCGCCTGTTTCATCGGCCGGCCCCCGTCTGGGTCTGGGCCCGGGCGCCGAACTCCGAGAGCGGCAGCACCGGCAGCACGCCGGCCGCGGTCGCGGTGCCGGGCTGCGTGCCGTTCTGGTCGATGATCACCTTGTTCACGGAGCCCAGAACCTTCTCCATCGTCTCCAGGAAGATCCGCTCGCGGCTGATCGCCGGGGCGGCCTTGTAGGAGGCGTAGACCTCGCTGAAGCGCGCCGCCTGACCGGTGGCGTCGGCCGTCGCCTTGGTCCGGTAGGCCTCGGCCTGCTGGACGATCTGGGACGCCTTGCCGCGGGCCTGCGGCACCTCGCGGCTCGCGTAGGTCTTGGCCTCGTTCTGCGCCGTGTCGGCGTCCTGCTGGGCGGCGTTCACGTCGATGAAGGCGGGGCGCACCTCCGGCGGCGGGTTGACCGAGACGAGCTGCACCACCTCGATGCGCACGCCCGCGCCGTATTCGTCCAGCGCCTTCTGGACCATCTCCTTCACCTCCTGGGCGATGCTCGACTGCTCGTTGGTGAGGATCGCCTGGATGTTGCGGCGGCCGATCACCTCGCGCATCGCGCTCTCGGAGATCGCCTTGATGGTGCCCTCCGGGTTCTGGAGGTTGAACACGAAGTCGGAGGCCTTCAGCGGGTTGACCCGCCACTGCACCTCGAAGTCGAGATCGACGATGTTCTCATCACCGGTGAGCATCAGGCTCTCGTCCGGCACGTCGCGGTTGCGGCCCTGGCCGCCGGGGCCGGAGCGGAAGCCGATCTGGATCGAGTTCTGCGAGCCGACATCCGGCTTGACCACGCCGCCGATCGGATAGGGGAAGTTGTAGCGCAGGCCCTCGCCCTTGGTGCCGACATAGCGGCCGAAGATCGTCTCGATGCCGACCTGCCGCGGGTAGACGGTGTAGAAGCCGGTGGCGAGCCAGACCGCCACAGCGAGCGCCGCGATCACCGCCGCGCTGCGGCCGCCGCCGAGGCCGGTCGATCCGCCCCCGCCATAGCCGCCGGAACCGCCGCCGCCCGGAATCAGGCCACGCAGCCGGTCCTGCCCGCGGCGGAGCAGATCCTCGAGGTTCGGCGGAGTCTTGCCGCCGTTGCCCCACGGACCACCACCACCGCCGTTGCCGCCGGGCCGGCCCCAGGGGCCTCCGCCGCCGCTCTGATTGCTCCAAGGCATCCTAGCCGTCGTCTCCCGCCTGTCCGCGCCCGACCGATGTGCCGGTCAGCGCCCCTTGCCTGAACGGCCACGCTCGCCCGCCTAGTCCCGGCCGTCCGGCAGATCGCGCTGCGATCCGGCCCGAGCGGAGGCCTAAGCACTTGCACGGGCGCATCTTCCCGCAGGATGCGCAGGCCCGACGTGAGCACGCGCACCCGACAGGCACCTGCGGGTGCATGCCCCGTGCTGTCAAGGCTGGCAGGTGGGCATGCAGAGCACAGAAGGCAAATGCGGCGGCGCGCCTCAGCGCACGCGTTCCCAATCCACGAACGCGAAGGCGTGCTCGTCGCGCGGGCCGGCGGGGTACGCCTCGCGAAAGGTCTCGCGGAACTGCGCCCGGTCGAAATCCGGGAATCGCACATCGCCCTCCGGTTCCGCCTCGACCTCGGTGAGGTGGAGCCGATCGGCCTGCGGCAGGGCGAGGGCGTAGATCTCTGCGCCGCCCACCACCATCAGCTCCGTACCGGCGGCGGCCGCCAGCGCGGCCTCCCAGTCGTGGACGGCCTCCGTGCCCTCGGCCCGGAAGCCACGGTCGCGGGTCAGCACGAGGGTCCGGCGGCCCGGCAATGGCCGGCCGATCGAGTCCCAGGTCCGGCGGCCCATCAGCATCGGCTTGCCCATGGTGAGCGCCTTGAACCGCTTCAGGTCGCTCGACAGATGCCAGGCAAGGCCGTTGTCGCGGCCGATCACGCCGTTGCGGGCGACGGCTGCGACGAGCGAAACAGTCGGTCTCATACCGCCACCGGCGCCGCGATGGCCGGGTGCGGGTCGTAATTCTCGATTGTGATGTCCTCGTACCGGAAGGCGAACAGGTCACGCACCGCCGGGTTCAGCCGCAACTGCGGCAGCGGGCGCGGCTCCCGGGCCAGCAGGGTCCGGGTCTGCTCAAGGTGGTTCCGGTAGAGATGCGCGTCGCCGAAGGTGTGGACGAAGTCGCCGACCCCGAGGCCCGTCACCTGCGCGATCATGTGGGTCAGGAGCGCGTAGCTCGCGATGTTGAACGGCACGCCGAGGAAGGCGTCGGCCGAGCGCTGGTAGAGCTGGCAGGAGAGCCGCCCCTCGCTCACGTAGAACTGGAACAGGCAGTGGCAGGGGGCGAGCGCCATCTTGTCGAGGTCGGCCGGGTTCCAGGCCGAGACGATCAGGCGGCGGGAGTCCGGGTTGCGCCGGATCTCGTCGAGTACCCAGGCGATCTGATCGACCGTGCCGCCATCAGGCTTCTGCCAGGAGCGCCACTGCTTGCCGTAGACGGGCCCGAGGTCGCCGTGCGCGTCGGCCCACTCGTCCCAGATCGTCACGCCGTTCGCCCGGAGGGCCGCCACGTTGGTGTCGCCGGCCAGGAACCAGAGCAGCTCGTGGATGATCGAGCGCAGGTGCAGGCGCTTCGTGGTGACCAGGGGGAAGCCGGCCGACAGGTCGAAGCGCATCTGATGGCCGAACACCGAGAGCGTGCCAGTTCCGGTCCGGTCCTCCTTGGCGGCGCCCGCGTCGAGGATGCGCCGGAGCAGGTCGTGATAAGCGTCCATCCGCCATTTCTGCGCGCCGCCGGGGCACGCGGCAAGCGCGCCGGCGACATCTATGCACCGCCGTCGCGCATCATGGTGATCAGCTTGGCCAGAGCAGATAGGTCACGAGCGCGAGGTTCGACCAGCCGTGGAGGGCGATGCCGGGCCAGAGCCGCCCGGTCCGCCAGCGCAGCCAGCCGAGGGCGAAGGCCAGGGGCAGCAGCGAGACCGGCCGGGCGAGCCCCCAGGACGAGACATGAGCCGCTGCGAAGATCAGGGCGGTGACCGGGATCGCCCCCATCGGCCCCACGGCGGCCTGGGCGCGGGCGAACGCCTCGCCGCGCAGCAGCAGCTCCTCGGCCACGGGGGCCAGGATGGTGAGGTAGGCGAGCCACGCCGCCACCGCGGCCTGGCTCATGAACGGCGAGAGCCGCACGTGCTGGCCGAAGCTCGCGCCGAACAGTTCCGCCGTGCCGGTCACCCAGGCTATGTGCAGCACCGGCCAGACCAGCAAGATCCCCAGCAGGATGACGGGCCGCATCCCGTTCGGTCGCTCCCGGTCGAGGGCGAGGCGACGACGCCACCCGGCCCGGTCCCGCAGCCAAGCCCCGCCGATCACCAGGAGGGCGAGGAAGACCTGCCGCAGCGCGTCGACCGCGAAGGCCCGGTGGGCGAGTTCCACGGCACCCAGGAAGGGGCGCCGCTCCGGCGGCAGGAACGGGTCGATCCCCTTCCACAGATCGAATCCGACGCGCACGGCGGCCAGCGACAGCAGGCTCGCCGCCCCGAGATAGAGGACCACGAGCCCGATCAGGGCGCCGAGACGCCACGTCGCGGTCCAGATCCGGTCGAGACGGCCCCGCCCGTCCGGCGCGGAGGCATGGGACTGCGCACTTCCGACCACATCCTCGGCCGGAGGCGCGATAAGAGGCGCAGGCGCGACACGATCGGGCTTCAAAACCGGACCGATCCCCTCTATATCTCGGGAGCCGGTCGCGAGTCCGGCTATGGCGATAAACGTTCTTCGCAATAAACCTATCGGACCCGGGGGCGGTACCCGGCGCCTCCACCCGAACCCAGGACATGCTGCCGCAAGGCGTATGACCGCGAGCCTGGGTTCCGGCGGGGGCGAAATAGGATCGACGAGGGCGTAAAGGTTGAACTTTCGCTCGGCATGGTTCCGCCGTTATCGGGCCTTTGCAATAGTTGCCAACGACAACTTTGCTCCGGTGGCGGTGGCCGCGTAAGCGGTCCCCAATACCAAATTGAAGTCCTAGCGGGTAGCACCGCATAGGCGGGGTTCGGAGGCACCTGGCAACAGAAGCCTCCACTTCCAATTCCTCGGTCCGGCCATCCGCGGCGGGGCGCCGGGCAGACCGGGCGAGAGCGCGACCGCAGATGGCAGACGACCTGATCCGCTACGATCTTCTGGTACAGGACGCCCTGCGCGGCGTCGTGCGCAAGGTGCTGACCGACGCGGCCCGCGAGGGGCTGATGGGCGAGCACCATTTCTACGTCTCGTTCCGAACGGAGGCGCCCGGCGTGCGGATGTCGCAGGCCCTGCGCGAGAAGTACCCGCAGGATATGACGATCGTCCTGCAGCACCAGTTCTGGGACCTCAACGTCACCGAGCACGCCTTCGAGGTCGGCCTGTCCTTCTCGGGCGTGCCGGAGCGGCTGCTGGTGCCGTTCGACGCCCTGTCGGGCTTCTTTGACCCCTCCGTGCAGTTCGGCCTGAAGTTCGACCTCAGCGAGGCCGGCGAGGCGCCCGAGGAGGCGAACGCCGCCCCGGCCAAGGCCGGCCCGCGCGGCGCGGGTTCCGAGCCCGGCGAGGTCCGGCCCAAGAGTGCCGGTGTCGCCACGATCGGTGCGGCCGCACCGAAGGGCCTGCCGGCGCCCGCGGCGGCGAGCGACAAGGGCTCGCCCAAGCCGGACGAGAAGGCATCTCGCCCCGCCGCCAAGAAGGAGGGGGAGGAGGCCGGCGCCGAAGTCGTGAGCCTGGACGCGTTCCGTAAGAAGAGCTGAATTCTTCCGAGGCCGAATCGACGGCCCGGGGGGTTCAAGGGTGGATGAAGGGATCGCGCAGGCGGGTCTGTCGGCGGGCGAGCGGAAGCACCGCGCCAAGCGCTTCAACGAGGGGCTGAAGCTGGCTGCGACTTTGCTGAACTCGTCGGCCATTGCCACGATCGGCATTGCGGTCATCAATCCCCTCGCGCAACGCCATTTCGATCTGCTCGCCGACGGCGGTTGGACTTTGCTGTTGGCAGCAATCGTCCTACATCTGATGGGTCAGCTCTTGATCAGATTCCTACGTCCGGAGGATTGATCGCATGACCCAAGCTTATGCCAATCAGATCCTCGGGCTCGCCCTTGCCATGTCGGCGACATTCTTCGTCGGTGTCTGGATCGCGAGCCGGATCTACGACCGCAAGACCCGCCAGTTAGAGGCGCGTCGGGGCGATTAACGGCCGCAGTCGCAGGTACGGACGGCCAAACGCCTCATCTGGGACCATCTCGACGAGCCGCGCCGATCGTCCAGTAGTGCCCTCACAAACGGACAGTCCTGGGACGATCACGGGCTCAGCAATTTGACGAACGCGGCGCCCGCGCCAAAGAATGCGGCCGCCATGCCAGCAAAAGCGATGGAGAGCGGCGCCAAGACGCGGTCTCGACCGAGCTTCAGTGTCTCGGCGTGCAGCTTCGCCGCCTTGGCCTGGAGCTTGGTCTGCTCGTCGATCAGCTTACGCTGCTCGGCGACGAACTTTTCCGTCTCCGCATTGGAGCGCAGGACGCGGGCAACCTGCTCGGCGTAGTCCAGCGTTGCGGGAGCAGCGGTATCGGCCATCGCGATTCGTGCCTGATTCCAGCCGGGGCGACTCACGTGCGCGCGTCAGCAATGTGAGAACGCCCGGGTCCCCGTCAACTCGCTCACGCCCGTCCCTCGGCCTCCATGCGCAACCCGTGCTCGGGCCGCAGCGTCACCCGGTGCAGCGGCGTGACCGGGGGGTGATCGGCCGGCAGGTGGAACCGCACCGCCCGCACGATATGCGCCAGCAGGATCACCGCCTCCTGCACCGAAAAACTCTGCCCGATGCAGACCCGCGGCCCCGCCCCGAACGGCAGGTAGGTGAAGCGCGCGATGCTGTCGCGGTTCTCGGGCAGGAACCGCTCCGGCACGAAGGCTTCGGGATCGTCCCACAGCAGCTCGTGGCGGTGGAGCACCCAGGGGGCCACCATCACCAGCGAGCCCCGCGGCACCTTGATCCGGCCGAACCGATCGTCCCGCACGGCCTGCCGGCTGAGGAACGGCACTGGCGGGAACAGGCGCATCGCCTCCTCGATCACCGCCCGCGTGTAGGGCAGCCGCTCCACGGCAAAGTCGCCGGGCCCGGCGGCGTCGACCTCGGCCTCGAGCCGGGCCTGGGCGGCGGGATCCTGCGACAGGCAGTACAGCGTCCAGGTCAGGGAATTGGCGGTGGTTTCATGACCGGCCGCGATGAAGGTGACGATGTTGGCCTTCACGGCGAGGTCCGAGAGGCCGGTACCGGTCTCGGGGTCCTGCGCGGCGAGCAGCAGCGTCAGCAGATCCCGTGGCGCCTCGCCCTGCGCCATCAGCGCCTTACGCCGGGCGATCAGTGCGTCGACCACCTCGGCGAAGAAGCGCCCGGCCGGGCGCGCCCGCAGGCGGCCGATCCGCGGCACGAAATCCGGCACGCCGAACACGTCGAGCGGGTCGATCGGCCCCACCGCCTCCAGGAAGCGCGTGATGGCGCGCCCCAAAGCGTCCGGATCGCTCGGCAAGCCGTGCGTAAAAATCGTCCGCTCCAGCACGTCCAGCGTGACGCGGGTCATCTCCAAGGCGACATCGACCTGTTTGCCGGCCCGGCGGGCGAGGCGCCGGCCGAGGCGCGCGCCGGCGGCGTTCATCGCGTCGGAAAAGCCCTGGACCGTGCGGGCGTTGAAGATCGGCGCCAGTGTCCGACGCTGGAGCCGCCACTCGTCACCCTCGGCGCTGAGCAGGCCGTTGCCGAGCCCGGGGGCCAGCACCCGGCGCTGGAGATCGTCCTTGCGGTAATTCTCGGCCTTCTCGATCAGCACGGAGCGAATCAGCGCCGGGTCGCTCACCAGGGTGATCCGGCCCATCGCGCCCTCGGCCGCCACCACCGGCAACTTGAAATGCACGTCCATCCAGGTGGTGATCGGGTTCTTCCGCGCCGCCCGCAGGAACTCGAACAGGCCGAGCGGCTCCTTCAGCGGAGGCGGCACGGTCGGGCGGAACCGGGTGGCGGGCTCGGGCAGGTCGATCGTCGCGCTCATCGGCTCCTTGTCCGGCGGGAACAGAGCCCCGCCCTTGTCGGTGCGCCGGCCCAAACCGGCATCGCGATTCACCCGCGCCTCATTTAAGTAGGCACCGCACTGCACCAGACGTAGAGGCCACGATGTCGCCCACCGAGACCGCCACCCGCACCGAGTCCGATACCTTCGGTCCGATTGAGGTTCCGGCGCATCGCTACTGGGGCGCGCAGACGCAGCGCTCGATCCAGAACTTCAAGATCGGCACCGACCGGATGCCGGCGCCGCTGGTGCACGCGCTGGGCCTCGTGAAGCAGGCCGCGGCCCTGGTGAACAAGGATCTCGGCGCCCTGGAGCCGAAGCTCGCCGACGCCATCGCGGCCGCGGCCGCCGAGGTGGTGGATGGTCGCTACGACGACGAGTTCCCGCTGGTCATCTACCAGACCGGCTCGGGCACGCAGTCCAACATGAACGCCAACGAGGTGATCGCGAGCCTCGCCAACGAGCGGCTGGGTGGTCAGCGCGGCGGCAAGTCGCCGGTCCACCCGAACGACCATTGCAACCGCGGCCAGTCCTCGAACGACACCTTCCCGACCGCCATGCACATCGCGGTGGCCCGCGAGATCCAGGGCCGCCTGCTGCCGGCGCTCTCCCACCTGCACGGGGCGCTCGACGCCAAGGCCAAGGCGTTCGAATCGATCGTCAAGATCGGCCGCACGCACCTGCAGGACGCGACGCCGGTCTCCCTCGGCCAGGAATTCTCGGGCTACGCCGCGCAGGTCGCGCTCGGCGGCTCGCGGGTCGCCGCGACCCTGCCGGGAGTCCTGGCGCTCGCCCAGGGCGGCACCGCGGTCGGCACCGGTCTGAACGCCCATCCGGAATTCGCCGAGCGCTTCGCCGCCAAGGTCGCGGAGCTGACCGGCCTGCCCTTCACCTCGGCCGAGAACAAGTTCGAGGCGCTGGCCACTCATGACGCCCTGGTGTTCACACAGGGCGCGCTGGGCGCCCTCGCCGCCGGCCTGTTCAAGATCGCCCAGGACATCCGCTTCCTCGGCTCGGGCCCGCGCTCGGGCCTCGGCGAGCTGTCGCTGCCCGAGAACGAGCCCGGCTCCTCGATCATGCCCGGCAAGGTCAACCCGACCCAGTGCGAGGCCCTGACGATGGTCTGCGCCCAGGTGATCGGCAACGGCACCACGGTGAGCTTCGCCGGCTCCCAGGGCAATTTCGAGCTCAACGTGTTCAAGCCGGTGATCGCCAACGCGGTGCTGCAGTCGATCCGCCTGCTGGCCGATGCGGCGATCAGCTTCACCGACAATTGCGTGGTCGGCATCAAGGCCAATGAGGACAAGATCGCCGACCTGATGAGCCGGTCGCTCATGCTGGTGACCGCGCTCGCCCCGTCGATCGGCTACGACAAGGCCGCCGAGATCGCCAAGACCGCGCACAAGAACGGGACGACCCTCAAGCAGGAGGCGCTGCGCCTCGGCTACGTGACCGAGGAGGAGTTCGAGCGCGTGGTCCGGCCGGAGACCATGCTGGCCCCCAGCGCCGATTGATGCTTTTGGGACTTGGCCCGGCGCGGGTCCGCTCGCGTCGGCTTTGGGAGGCGATCCATGGCCGAGATCATCAACCTGCGTCAGGTCCGCAAGGCGAAGGTCCGGGCGGCTGAGGACGCGAAGGCCGAGTCGAACCGGATCGCCTTCGGCCAGCCGAAGAAGGCCAAGACCCTCCAGCAGCGGCGCAAGGCCCTGGAGACCGAGCGCCACGAGGGCCACCGGCTCGAGCGGGGCGATTTGGATTCTTCCGAATGAGAGCGAACGCCAACGGGATGGGACGGCCCGGCCGTCTTTGCGAGCAGAGCGAAGCAACCCAGGAGCGCCACGCTGGCCCAGGTTGCGCTGCCCTGGATTGCTTCGCTCCGCTCGCCAAGACGGGGCGCGCCGTCTCGGCATGAGGGCCGGCCTCACCAAGCACTCTGTGATGATCGCCGGCCACCGCACCAGCGTATCCCTTGAGGATCCGTTCTGGGCGGCTCTGCGCGAGGTCGCGGAGGCGCGGGGCCAGTCAGTCCAGGCGCTGATCGGAGCAATCGATGCCGGACGCGGCGGTCAGAACCTGTCCTCGGCGATCCGGGTGTTCGTGCTGGAAGCCGTGCGCGCGCCGCCGATCCAGCAAATGTGACCGCGCACCGGGTTGACCTTCCGGCTTGCCGCATCTTGTGACATCTGCGCGACAGAACCACGCAGGACTTGCGACTCATGACCACACGCGAACCGCTGCTCAAGCCCGTCCCGATCGCGGAGCTGCGGCCGACCCAGATGACCGTGGGCTACCGGGAGGTGGCGGAGAAGCGCCGCCGCTGGCGCGCCTATGACGGCGAGAAGAAGCGGGAATTCCTCGGCGCGCATCAGATTCCGACGGTGCTGGGCCCCAAGAAGCGCCACTACGTCGTCGATCATCATCACCTCTCCCGCGCCCTGCTGGAGGAGGGCGTCAAGGACGTGCTGGTGACCGTGATCGCCGACCTGCACCATCTCGAGAAGGATGCCTTCTGGACGGTCTGCGACCACAAATCGTGGGTCTATCCCTACGATGCCGACGGGGTGCGGCGCGATTTCAAGGATCTTCCGAAGGCGATCACCGATCTGGCGGACGATCCCTTCCGGAGCCTCGCGGGCGAGTTGCGCCGGGCCGGCGGCTTCGCGAAGGACACGACGCCGTTCAGCGAGTTCCTGTGGGCGGACTTCCTCCGGCGCAACATCAAGGAGAAGCGCGTCGAGCACGACTTCTCGGCCGCCCTGGAGAAGGCCATGGCGCTGGCCAAGTCCAAGGAGGCCGGCTACCTCCCGGGTTGGTGCGGCCCGTCGGAGGGCTGATCAGATTCCCCAGTAAGGCGCCGCGTCGTAGTAGCGGTGGATCTGCTCCTCCCAGGCACCGTCCGTGGCAGGATCGGTGCCCTCGGGGGTGCGGGCCGGAGCGGCGCGGAGTTGCTCCTCCGGGATGTCGAGCACATAGGCGTCCTGCCGGGGCTCGAACCGCAGCACCGACCAGGGCAGGGTATAGAAATCCTCGCCGAGGCCCAGGAAGCCGCCGAAGCTCATCACCGCGTAGGCGACCCGGCCGGAGGCCTTGTCGAGCATCAGGCGCTCGATTCGGCCGATCCGGGTCCCATCCGGCCGGCGGATATCGGTGCCGATTACCCGGTCGCTGGCGATCAGGCGGCGGGGATCGCGCGTGGCGGGTTGGCCGGTTGCCGTCATGGTCGCCTCCCGATGTGCATGGTCGTCTCCCGATATGACGGTGACGTCTGCCCGAAAAACGCCCCGGGCGGGGGCCACGTTCCGGCGTGCGCCCGCGCGCCCTCTCATCCGGACGAACAGCCCCGCATGCCGCGCCTCCCCTCGCCTGTTTCCCCGCTCCTCGCCAGGAGCCTCGCGCTGGCCGCGCTGCTCCTGCCCGCCGTCGCCCAGGCCCAGGACCGCGGCAGCGTCAGCCCGAAACCTCTGCCGCCCCTGGAGCACCCGGACGCGCCCTCGACCCCCGCCAAGGCGCTGTTCGGCCGCGTCACGAAGGCCACCGCGGGTCCGGCCCATATCTACGGGTTCTACGCCAAGGGCTGTTTCGCGGGCGGCGAGGCGCTGCCTCTGGACGGGCCGAACTGGCAGGTCATGCGCCCGTCCCGCAACCGGATGTGGGGCACGCCCTACCTCGTCGATTTCGTCGAGCGGCTGTCGCAGAAGGCCGCGCGGGTCGGCTGGCCGGGCCTGCTCGTCGGCGACATGGCCCAGCCCCGGGGCGGCCCGATGATCACCGGCCATGCCTCGCACCAGATCGGCATCGATGCCGACGTCTGGCTGACGCCGATGCCCGACCACCGCATGAGCCGGGCGGAGCGCGAGGAGACCTCGGCCACCGACATGGTCCGGCCCGACCGCCTCGACATCGACCCGGAGGTCTGGACGCCGACGCACCTGCAATTGATCAAGCTCACCGCCGAGCAGCCGGAAGTAGAGCGCATCTTCGTCAACGCGGCGATCAAGAAGGCGCTCTGCCGCGACGCCGCCGGCAGCCGCTGGATGTCCAAGGTGCGCCCGATGTACGGGCACAATTACCACTACCATATCCGGCTCGCCTGCCCGGCCGGCCAGGAGGATTGCCAGCCGCAGGCCCCGCCCCCCGGCGGCGACGGTTGCGACGACCTCGGCTACTGGTTCTCGGACGCGGTGCTGCATCCGAAGCCTCCGAAGGTGCCGCCGAAGCCCAAGCCCGCCATGACGATGGCGGCGCTGCCGGCCGCCTGCCGGGCGGTGCTGAAGGCGCCGTGAGGCGATCGGGGGCGGTTCACGAACCCGCGCGATGTGCTAACGCCCCAGGATGCCCCGCTGGCTCTTCCTCATCCTCGTCACCGCCGTCGCCCTCTCGGTGCTCGGCAGCGTGCTGATCGTGCTGCGCAGCCCGAACAGCACGCCGCAACTCGGCGGCCCTGTCTCCGCCCCGGCGGCGCCGGGCATGCCGCCCAAGCCCGGCGGGAGGCCAGAAGAAGCACCCGGCGGCAGCTCGGAAGGAGCATCCGGCGGCAGCCGGTAAGGAACCCCCGGCGGCACGTCCTGAAACCAATCAGGCCGCGACGCCGGTCCCGACCGGGCAGCTGACGCCGGTGCCGCCCAGGCCGCAATAGCCGCCCGGGTTCTTGGCCAGGTATTGCTGGTGGTAGCCTTCCGCGAAGTAGAACTGCTCCAGCGGCTTGATCTCCGTGGTGATGTCCGGGAAGCCTCGCGCCCGCAGCGCCTCGGCATAGGCCTCGCGCACGGCGCGGGCGGTCTCTTCCTGGACGGGCCCGTTCGTGTAGATACCGGAACGGTACTGCGTGCCGACATCGTTGCCCTGGCGCATGCCCTGGGTCGGGTCGTGGCTCTCGAAGAAGGTCCGCAGCACCGCATCCAGCGGCAGCACTGCCGGGTCGAAGGCCACCAGCACGACCTCGTTGTGGCCGGTCTGACCGGTGCAGACCTCCTCGTAGGTCGGGTTCGGGGTGTAGCCGCCGGCATAGCCCACGGCGGTCACGAACACGCCTTCGGGCAGTTGCCAGAACCGGCGCTCGGCGCCCCAGAAGCAGCCGAGCCCGAGGGCGATCGTCTCGGTGCCGGGCGGATAGGGACCTTTGAGCGGGTTGCCGTTGACGTAATGGGTCTCGGCCGTGGGAAGCGGCGTCGGGCGCCCCGGCAGGGCCTCGGCGGGGCCCGGCATCTCGGGGCGCTTGCGGAACAGGAACATCGGCTTGCCCTCGGTCTCCAACAGATGTGTCCCATATGGAGTCGCATCGGGCCGCGAGAAAGCTTGGGGCCATCGTCCCGAAAACCGGAACGGCCCGATGCGCGCCGTCATCGTCCTGGCATCATCCCGATCCTGGATCGCGGTTCGCGCTCAGGGCTTCGTCAGGAAGCCGATCGGCTCGCGGCCCGGCTGGCCGAGCCAGAGCAGAACCGCGCCGAGGACCAGCCCGATCAGGGAGGCCGGCGCCAGGGTGAGCGGCAGGCCCAGCACGTGCCAGAGCCAGGGTGCCGCCCCCTCGACGCTGCCCTGCAGGGCGCCGGCCCGGTCCTTGAACAGGGTGGCGATCACCTCGGAGAGCGGCGTGACCCGCAGGCCGTTATTGGCGATGGAGCGGGCACCGTCATAGACCAAGGCGACGAAGCCGCCGGCCAGCAGCAGGAAGCCCAGGACGCGGACCAGAAAGCGGATCATCGCGGACGTCTTCGAAGCCTCATGCGCGCCTGGCCGGCGCCCGGCCCGGAGTATGGGTCCCGGCCGCCGGGCGCAAGCGCCGGCAACCCGCGGTTGCCGGTCCGGGGAGCACGTGTCACAGGGCGTCGGGCGGCGGCGGGCCGTACGGGAACGGTCGGCCTTGGACGCGCGCGCGACGACACACCACCTCGGCCTTGTGATCTTCGATTGCGACGGCGTCCTGATCGACAGCGAGCCTCTCAGCCTCGCCTGCCTCACAACCGGCCTCAACCGGATCGGCGTGGCGATCGACCTTGCCACCGTGCGGGCGCGCTTCACCGGTACGTCCATGCCGTCGATCATGGCGCATATCGCCCGGGATTACGGGGTCACGGCGCCCGACGGCTTCGTGGAGACGGTCAAGGCCGAGACCCTGGCGCTGTTCGATACCGAGTTGCAGGCGATGCGCGGCGTCGCCGAAGCGGTCGCGGCGCTTGGCCTGCCGGCCTGCGTGGCGTCGAGCAGCGACCCGGTGCGGCTGCGCCATTCCCTGACGTTGACGGGGCTGCTGCCGCTGTTCGGCGCGCATGTCTTCTCCTCGGCACAGGTGAAGCGGGGCAAGCCCTTCCCGGACCTGTTCCTGTTCGCGGCCGAGCGCATGGGGGTCCCGCCCGGGGCGTGTCTGGTCGTCGAGGACAGCGTGCCCGGGGTCACAGCGGCCCGGAGCGCGGGCATGCGGGTCGCCGGTTTCACCGGCGGCGGTCACTGGGGCCACGATCCCGCGGGATCGGACTTGGTGCGCGCCGGCGCGGCCCGGATCTTTTCGGATTTTTCCGACCTCGCGACCATTATCGCCGAGGCCTGAAGAATCCCGCCTCCGCCGGGCCCGGCCGGAACCGTACCGTGCCAGACGCGATCGGAAAAACGGAAATCGCTTCCGTTGACGGGCCGCGGCCATACCTCCATCTTCAGTGGTGCCGCCACGGGACGGTTCCCGCCGCGGTCGCGGTCATTTGAGAAGCGTAGCTTGCGCCGCGTCATCAAACGCTAAAGCACTGCGACGGCCTTGTGCGCCGCGCGGTCCTTCAGTCTGGAGGACATCCGATGTCGAACCGACTGCCTTTCGACGCCCCCATATCCCTTAACGCGCCCTGCTCCCGCGCCCCATGGCGGCGCTGTCGACGCTAGCCCGCCGACCATCATGCAGCAGTCATCGCGATCCGGCATGGCTTCACGCCAGCCCAGGGAGCCTCACGTGCCATGGACAGTCTCTACACAGAGCTGAAACCCGACGACCGCCTCGCAGGCGCCGATCCGGCCCTTGTCTCCGCGCCAACCCGGAACGAACCGCCACGGGTGATCGAGATCGGCGAGGTCACGGCCGGAATCGCCGTGCCGGAGGGGCGCGGCGTGCGGTTCTTCTCGTCGGCCCGCGATTTCGACGGGCTCGACGGCGCCGTGTTCCGCACCGCCGAGCAGGCGGCCCGCGCGGCCCGCGCGCGCATCCGTGCCCGGGCCCCGGCTGAGACCGGACCGGACCGGGCCCGGCTGCGCCGCGCCTGACCGGCCCACGGAAAGCCACTCCGCCGCGGTCTTCGCCGCCGCGGCGGAGGGTGGAGCCTTCGCCGCGATCGACCTAGCGGGCGCATTCCTCGCGGGTGCGCTTCATGGCCTCGGCGAAACCGCCCAGCGCGTATTCGTCGCTCGTCGGGTTGCCGCGCAGCGACGTGGTCTTGATGATGAGCTTCGGGTTGCGGGCGCTCATCTCGGAGACGACCCGCGCCTCCTCGGCCGGGTTCTGCAGCCACGCATTGCCGTCCTTCACCACGAGTCCGTACCGGCTGGCGCCGAGATTGAGGCTCGGGTCGGTGGGTGCGGCAGCCGAGCCGGGCTTGACCTGGGCGGCTGCGGGCTTCGACGGGAAGCCCAGCATCACCGCCACCTCGTTCTGCACGTTCTCGCCCTTGCGCACGCTCACGAACAGGTAAGCGGTGTCGCGCTTCAGCGTCTTGGGCGAGCGCGCCTGCGGCTGCGCGATGGCGTAGCAGAGCTTGTTGCGGCCATCGCCGTTCACGAACACGTTCCAGTCGCCGAAGATCGCCACCGGCGTAGCCTGCTGCATGCCTGGGGGCGTCGCCGCCTTCTTCTCGTGACGGCTCGGCCGCTGGCGGCCGCGCCGGCGGCCGCGCTGAGCCGGGGCCGCATCGTCAGCGCTCGTATCAGGCGCGGCCTCCTGCGCCTGGGCGACCGTGGCGGACAGCCCGGTTGCGCCGACGAGATCTCCGACGAAACCGGTGACGAGGCCGGATGAGAGCAGCACGAGGGCTCCGACCGGGAGCAGGCGTGGAACGCGGACCATCTTCACTTCCTGACGACGGGCAGCCCTCTTGAGGGCCACACCGGGGTGCAGGATTAGTGAAGCTTGCGTAAAGCGTCGGCAAGATGGCGAGACGGCGCCATCCGCGTCAGATCGCGCGTGCTTCCGCAGCCTGGGCGGCGATCACCGCCACCGGCGCCGTGACCGGTTCGACAGCCTCCCCGAGGGGGGACGGCACCGCGTTCGGCTGGGCCGGTGCGGCGCGTTTGCGGGGCGGATCGTTGTATGGGGTGTTGTAGCCCTTGCGCACGGCAAACCAATAGGCCTCCCGGGTCAGGCCCGAGCCGGTCAAGGCGGCATCAATCATCGCTGTTGCCCGTGCCGCGAGATCCGGCACCTCTTCCGGATTCAGCCAACTCTCGACAGGCATCCTGCGCACTCCGTTTCACACGGCGAAGCTTCTAGCGGGGCGGACTTAGCCAGAGGGTGAACGCGCGGCTTGAGCGATGGTTGCGCCGCACAATTTTCTTCGACGCCTGTGGGTAAGCGGGATGGCGTCCACGCCGGATGGGGGTGTTCCGGGACCAGCGCCGCGCGCCGGCTGGTCACCATCGCATTGCGGACGGGACGAAGGGGCATCCGGACATATCCGTGAACTGCCCTGCTGCTTGGATCCTCCGCGCCAGAGCGGCCCGGACAGATCCAGCCAAGTCAAACATCTGCCAAAGATGGCGTTTTCTACTTTCAGATGACGCCATAATATCTTGTGGTCTGTCTTTTTCGACTTGCCAACCCGGCATCGATGCGGGATCATTTCTTCGCCGCATCGTCTGATTCTCCCCATCAATACAGGGCCGCTCCCACGGGCGGTGGAGCCGCCATGGTCGGAGCCGTGTCCAGGGTGCCGCCGATCCCGCGCTACGGGACGGTGGCAAGGGAGCCGGCTCCCGGCGAGCGCCAAGCACGGGTTCAGGACGACGCCCGGATCGACCCTGCCCTGGAAGCCGTGCGCCGCGCGCGGCGGGCCGAGATGGAGACCCTGCTCGCCAGCATGGCCTCCGCTCCGCCGGCCACCCGCGCCATGGCGGCCCATACCCTGCAGGAAGCGGAGCGGAAGCTCGTGCGGCTCAAGGCGGAGGCCCGGGTGGCGGCGGCCTCTGGTGACCGTAAGGCCGCCCGCCTGATCGCCCGGGATCTGGCCGTGATCGCCCGCGCGATCGCCGACGCCGCTCAGGACTACGCCGTCGCGGAGGCGCAGCCGGACGTCGTATCGCCCGCCCTGGCCAGGGCCGCCGCGCGGATGAATGCCGCCTCTCCGGCCAGGGCCGGAGAGGCGGTCGACGCTGAGGCGCTGGTTGGCGAAGCCGCTTCGGCCGCCGCCGAGGTGACGCAGGCCGCGTCGGAACCGGACGGGCCGGACACGGCAAGGCCGGAGCAGGCCGAGGCCGATAGCGGGAGCCGAGACGTTCAACGGCCGGCGGACCCAGGTCCCGCGCCAGACAGCGCTGCCCCACCCGCATCGGGGGCCCCGCGCGACGAGGACATCCTGGTCAAAGCCCACAGGCTGTTCGAAGAGGCCGTGGATCTGCTGCACGCAATGGCGGCGCTGATCAGCGAGCGGCCAGCCCGGGCAGGCCATGCCGAGCCAGTCGAGCCGATCCCGGTCTGGCCCTTGGGAACTCTTTCTGCCTCCGTGAGCGCGGCGTGGCCGGCCGCATCTCACGGTCGATGAACGATCAGCGCGAAGCCTTCCTCCGACGCGGCTAGATCCCGGCGCCGGAGGATTTGGGCAGCGCGATCAGGCCAGCCGCTCGATCCAGCTCTGCGCCTGCTGACGCACGTTCTCGGGCGCGGTGCCGCCGTAGCTGGTGCGGCTCGCCACCGAGTTCGCGACGCCGAGCACCGCGTAGACCGCCTCGGTGATGCGCGGCTCGGCTTCCTGCATCTCGGGTAATGACAGCTCCTCTAGCCCGACCCCCTTGGCGGAGGCCGCACCCACGAGGCGGCCGGTGACGTGGTGCGCCTGCCGGAACGGCAGGCCGAGTTCACGCACCAGCCAGTCGGCGAGGTCGGTGGCGGTGGCGTAGCCGGAGCCGGCGGCTTGGGCGAGCACCTCGGCGTTGGGTTCCAGATCCTTCACCATGCCGGTGAGGGCGGCAAGGCACAGGGACAGCGCCTGGAGGGCGTCGAACGTACCCTCCTTGTCCTCCTGCATGTCCTTCGAATAGGCGAGCGGCAGGCCCTTCATCACGATGAGAAGGCCAGTGAGTGCGCCGATGATCCGGCCGCTCTTGGCCCGCACCAGCTCGGCGGCGTCGGGGTTGCGCTTCTGCGGCATGATCGACGAGCCGGTGGTGAACCCGTCCGACAGCCGCACGAAGTTGAACTGGGCCGAAGTCCAGACCACCAGCTCCTCGGCGAAGCGCGAGAGATGCACGGCGCAGATCGAGGCCGCTGCCAGGGACTCCAGGGCGAAGTCGCGGTCGGCCACCGAATCGAGGGAATTGGCGGTCGGCCGGTCGAAGCCCAGCGCCGAAGCGGTGGCGTGCCGGTCGATCGGGAAGGACGTGCCGGCGAGCGCCGCGGCGCCGAGCGGGCACTCGTTGAGCCGCGCCCGGGCGTCGCGGAACCGGCCCCGGTCGCGGGCCAGCATCTCGACATAGGCGAGGCAATGGTGGCCGAAGGTCACCGGCTGGGCGGATTGCAGATGGGTGAAGCCCGGCATCACGGTATCGGCGTGCTTCAGCGACTTCTGGCTAAGCGCCCGCTGCAGGTCGGCGGCCTGCTGGTCGAGGGAGTCGAGGGTGTCGCGCACCCAGAGCTTCATATCGGTGGCGACCTGATCGTTGCGCGAGCGCGCCGTGTGCAGGCGCCCGGCGGCGGGGCCGACGATCTCGGTCAGCCGGCTCTCCACCGACATGTGGATGTCTTCGAGCTCGCGCTTGAACGTGAAGCTCCCGGCCTCGATCTCGTCGCGCACGGACTTGAGCCCGGCCTCGATCGCGGCCACATCCTCAGCCGGCAGGATGCCGGCTTGGCCGAGCATCGCCACATGCGCCAGCGAGCCGCGGATATCCTGGGGCGCGAGGCGCTTGTCGAATCCGATGGAGGCGTTGATCTCCTCCATGATCTCCGCCGGGCCGCTCGCGAAGCGGCCGCCCCACATCCGGTTGCTCATGTCGATCCTTCCGCGCCCTGAACGTCCCGGCAGGCAAACCTGATGCCCAGCCGCACACCCATCCTGGCCGGCGCGGGGCTCGCCGCGCTCGCCGTCCTCGGGATCGCCCTATACGGGAGCGGTCTCCTGCCCGGCAACACGGGCGGCGCCCTTCAGCCCTGCGCCGCCGCCAAGCCGGCCCTCGCCCGGGTCGATGCCGCCGCCAAGGGCGAGGTCGCCGCCATGCAGGCGCCGGTGCAGGCCCGGCCCGCCCCCGAGATCCGGTTCAAGGGTCCGGACGGGGCCGAGACCGGGCTCGCCGACCTCAAGGGGAAGCTGCTGCTGGTCAATCTCTGGGCGACGTGGTGCGCCCCCTGCAAGGCCGAGATGCCGGCGCTCGACCACCTTCAGGCCCAGCTCGGCGGGCCGGATTTCCAGGTGGTCGCCATCAACGTCGACACCCGCAACTTGGAGAAGCCGCCGGAATGGCTGAAGCAGGCCGGCATCCGCGACCTCGCCTTCTATGCCGATCCGGGCGGGCGTGTGCTTCCGGCGATCCAGCGCGACACCCAATCGCCCGGCCTGCCCACCACGATGCTGATCGACGCGCAGGGCTGCACCATCGGGGTGATGAAGGGGCCGGCGGCATGGTCGAGCCCGGATGGGCTGGCGCTGATCCGCGCGGCGCTAGGGCGGACGTCGTGAAGGGCGGAAGGCCCTAAAAGCCGACGCGCGTCTTGCGCAGGGGCTTGAGCGTGATGAAGCGGGCCGGATGCAGGCCCGGTCGGGCATCGATCTGCCAGACGGTCCGAACCTGCGCCGAGATCCCGCCGGGACATCGCATCGGCCCCTCGAAGTGATAGCGCAGGCCGTGGAGCACGGCGTAGGCTCGCACCAAGGTCTGCGGTGTCGGGTGTTCGATGAGCGCCGTCATGAGCGTCACCGGATCATCGAGGGTGAAGCCGACGCTAAGGAGGAACGCGCATTTCGCCCCGCCATCCTCGTGCTTCGGATCGAGCAGGTAGCGGCGGACCTTGTCGTCATCGACCCGGAATTGCGCCGGGTAGCCGATGGCATCGCTCAACCTTCGGCGCGCTCCACAAGGGCGAGCTGATTCGGGGCAATAGCCGCGAGTGCCTCGACCGGTCGCGTGAACTCGACGTCGAAGGCAGCGCCCCCGTTCCAGACCGCAACGATGGTGCCCGTGCTGCCCGCAGGTACAGGTTCGCCATCCTCACCAACGGTGTCGGTGAGGGTTCGAACCCGGTCGAGTTCCCGGAACAGAGCTCCTGTCGGCGCCCGGTCCTCAGCGGGACGGCTGTCGACCACCAGCGAGAGCAGCCGGTCTGACATGCTCTGAAGATACAGGAGGCTCGCCAGACCTCGCAAGGCGCCGGACGGTCGCTGGTAATGCCGGAAGCGCGTGCCCTCAACGCTTGCCCCTGCCTCCAATGCGCGGCAAGTCCTGCCGCGATGACATCACATTCCAGAGACAGCACCCCGCCGAGGCGCGGCCCGCGCCCCCTCTCGGCCATCCGCACGCTGCTCGCCAGTGAGGCGGCGGGCGGGCTGATCCTGATGGGCGCGGCGGCGCTCGCCCTCGTCGTCGCCAACGGGCCCTTCGCCGAGACCTACGCGCAAGCGCTCCACGCCGCCCTCGGGCCGATGAGCGTGCAGCACTGGATCAACGACGGGTTGATGGCCGCGTTCTTTCTGCTGGTCGGCCTGGAGATCAAGCGCGAGGCCCTCGACGGGCGGTTGCGCACCTGGCCGGACCGGATGCTGCCCGGCTTCGCGGCGCTCGGCGGCATGGCGGTGCCGGCCGGGGTCTACGCCCTCGCCAATCTCGGGTCCCCGACCCTGCGGGGCTGGGCGATCCCGGCCGCCACCGACATCGCCTTCGCACTCGGCGTCCTGGCCCTCCTCGGGTCCCGGGCGCCGGTCTCGCTCAAGATCTTTCTCAGCGCGGTGGCGATCATCGACGACCTCGGCGCCGTACTGGTGATCGCGCTGTTCTACAGTTCCGGCCTCGACCTCACGATGCTGGGGCTGGCCGCCTTGGTGGTCGCCGGCCTCTACGGCCTCAACAGAACCGGCGTGACGTGGCTTCCGGCCTATCTGATGCTCGGCCTCGTGCTCTGGGTGCTCGTGCTGCGCTCCGGGATCCACGCGACGATCGCGGGCGTGCTGCTGGCGCTCACCATCCCGATCCGGGTCAGCCCGGGGCGGCCGGAGGACGTGCAGTCGCCGCTCCACCGGCTGGAGCATGCGCTGGCCCCCTGGACCACCTATCTCGTCGTGCCGGTCTTCGGCTTTGCCAACGCGGGCGTGAACCTGACCGGCCTGAGTGCCGACGCGCTGCTCCAGCCCGTGACGCTCGGCATCGCGGCGGGCCTGTTCGTCGGGAAGCAGGCCGGCGTGTTCGCGAGCCTGCGGCTCGCCGTCGCACTCCGCCTTGGGCAGCGCCCGGCCGGGGCGGGCTGGGGGCAGGTCTACGGTGTTGCCGTGCTCTGCGGCATCGGCTTCACCATGAGCCTGTTCATCGGCGGCCTCGCCTTCGCGGATCCGCAGCACGAGACCACCGTGAAGCTCGGCGTGCTCGCGGGCTCCGCCCTATCGGGGCTCGCCGGTGCGGCGATTCTCCTCCTCGCCCGGCCTCGTGTCGCGAGGGCCTGAACCCGCCCGGCCGACCTCGGCTTCGCCGCACGCGGCGAAATGCGCTACCCCGCTTGCGTATGCGCTTCTATCTCGGCCTCGCCACCACCTTCCACGATCCCGCCCTGGCCCTGGTCGGCCCCGACGGGACCCTGCTGTTCGCCGAGGCCGCGGAGCGCCACCTCCAGTACAAGCGCGCGCCGAACTGCGAGCCGGACGCCCCGTCCCAGATGGCCGCGCTTCTGAAGGCGCACGTGCCGCCGGGCTCGGAACTCATCATCGCGTCCACCTGGGGCCCGCAATTCACCGACTTCCTGCGGGGCCAGGCCGGGGCCGGCGCCTTCGACCTGATGGCGCTGTCCGCCCACACCACCGCGCTCAACCGCTCCTTCGTGCCCGAGCAGGCCGAGCGGGTCTTCATCGCCGACCTCCACGGCGCGCAGGAGCGGGCCGGTCATGGCACCCTGCTGGCGCTCAACCAGGAGGCGCGGATCACCGGCGCGGCCCCCCGGGCGACGATCACCGGGCAGCGGCGCTACCCGCACCACCTCTGCCACGCCGCCTACGGCCTCTTGGGCAGCCCCTTTACCGACGCCACCGCCCTCGTGGTCGACGGCATGGGCGAGACCGGCGCGGCCGCGATCTACCGGCTGGAGGATGGCCGGATCAGCGAGCTGCGCCGCCATCGCGGGCGCGGGTCGCTCGGCTTCCTGTACGGGCTGATTACCGACCTCGCAGGCTTCGATCAGGTGAAGGGCGAGGAATGGAAGATCATGGGGCTCGCCCCCTACGGCCGACCCGATCCGGACCTCGCTGCGCTCCTCGGGCGCCTCTGCACCGTGGAAGACGGCCGGCTGCGCTACGCCGATGCGGAGACGATCCGGGCGGTCGCCGAAGAGATCCGCGCCCGCCGCCCGGCCGATGCCCTGGAGAACGGCTGGCCCGCCCTCGCCCGCTGCGGCCAGGATCTTTTTGGGGTTCTCATGAACGCCCTGGTGGCGGAGGCCTACGCGCTGGCGCCCTCCGAAAACCTCGTGATCGCCGGCGGCTGTGGGCTGAATTCGTCCTACAATGGCCGCGTGCTAAGCCAGTCCGGGTTCCGGCGGCTGCACGTCCCCTCGGCCCCGGCCGACGACGGCAACGCGGTCGGCGCGGCCTGGCTCGCCTATGCGGAAGACCATCCCGACTGGGCCGGTCCGCCATCGGCGCAGCGCCCGCTCACGCCCTATCTCGGCTTGCGGGTCTCGACCGCCCCCATGGAGCGGCTCGCCGAGCAGGAGCCCCGCGCCAAACGGGTCGGTCACACGGAGGCGACGCAGGCGGCGGCGCGGATCCTGGCGGAGGGCGGCCTCGTCGGCTGGGTGCAGGGGCGGGCCGAGTTCGGCCCCCGGGCGCTCGGCAACCGCTCGATCCTGGCCGACCCGCGGCCGGAGGGCGCCAAGGACGCGCTCAACGCCAAGGTGAAGTACCGGGAAGCCTTCCGGCCCTTCGCGCCCTCGATCCTGGCGGAGGCCGGGCCGGACTGGTTCGAGGACTATGCCGACAGCCCCTACATGGAGCGTACCCTGGTCTGGCGGGAGGCGGTCCGCGCCCGCGTGCCGGCGGTGGTCCACGCAGACGGCACCGGCCGGCTCCAGAGTGTCACGGCGGAGCGCAACCCCGCCTATGCGGCCCTGATCGCGGCCTTCGCCGAGATCACAGGCGTGCCGATCCTGCTCAACACCAGCTTCAACGTGATGGGCAAGCCGATCCTCCACAGCGCGGAGGATGCGATCCTGATGTTCTACACCACCGGCCTCGACGCCCTCGTGGTCGAGGACTGGCTCGTGGTGAAATGAGATGCGCCGCGCCCGGGAGGGACGCGGCGCGCGGTTTGGTGCTGCGGGCGGTGCGAAAACCTTATTCGCAGACCTCGACGCGGCGGTAGGTGAACTCGCCGTCGCCGAGCCACTCCTTGCGGCGCTCGTAGTGGCAGATCGGGCCGCGGCGCTCGCGGATCACGACGGGCTCAGGCTCTTCGACCAGGACGCGGCGCGGGCGGTACTCCGGCGGCGGGGGCGGCGGCGGATTGTTGGCGCCGTTGATGAGAGCGCTGCCCACGACACCGCCGACCACGCCGGCCGCGAGGCCGCCGACGATCGCGCCGGTCTGGTCGCGGGCGGTGGCTGGGGCGACGGCCCCGAGCACCAGGGTCGCCGCGAGGGCGACGGCCCCGGCGCGGATTAGCGTGAAGGAACCGGTGAAGGACACGCGAAATATCTCCCGTTCGTGTTGAGGTTGATCCAACACCGGGAGGATTAAAAATCCCCGAAGCCGCGCGGTTCGATCGCGTGTGGGATCCGACTCGATCACGGGCGGGTGCCGCGGAGGCGGAGTGTGTTCCCCTCCGGGCCGGCCGGCCTTACGGCGCCGTGTTTATTTGGCCTTGTCGGCGATGCCCTTCAGGCCTGCGTCGTAAACGCCCGCGATGGCCTCCTCGGCCTTGGCATCGGGGGCGCCCTTGGCCTTGAACGTCCCCTTCCAGGTCACCTTGGAGCCGCTGCCGGCCTTCGCGACCATGATGGTCGAATGGTAATCCGTGACGGGGAGCGGGCCCTCCAGGATCGTGTAGGTGTAGTCCATCTTCTTGTCGCTGCGGGACTCTTCTTCCTCGACGATCGTCCCGCCGCCCTTCAAGCTCAGCGTCCGGACCTCCTTGCCGCCCTTCTTGGACAGGACGCATTTCTCGATCACCGGGTGCCAGTCGCCGATCCCACAGAACCCGCCAATGGTCTTCCACACGGCCTCAGGCGACGCGGCGACGTCCACCGACTTGGTGACTTCGAGGGCCCAGGCCGGCCCCGCCACACCGACGCAGATCGCGGCGGCAGCCAACAGCACAGACTTCATCAGACGCTCCCTAGCCCGCGGCGCTCTCTGGTGCGGCGCGCGAGTCAGGGACAAACCGAGAGCGTGGGCGGCACGTTGCAAGTTCGACTTTAGTCCATGATTCGGCATCCCTGCTGGGTTTGCAGGCGAAGCGGCTCTCACAGCAGCCCGTCGAGGCTTTCGACCACACTTGACGGGGCGAGGTCGGCGTATTCCTCCGGCAGGCCCTTGCGGTTCACCCAGGCGGTGCGGAACCCGAAAGCGGCGGCCCCAGCCACGTCCCACCGGTTCGAGGAACAGAACAGGACGTCTCCGGCCCCGACCGCCAGCCGGGTCAGGGCGCTCCGGTAGGCATCGGGATGGGTCTTGAACACCTGCGCGTCGTCCACCGACAGGACCGCGTCGAGGTGATCGGCGAGCCCCGCCGAGGCCACCGCCCGGTCGACCATGGCGGCGTTGCCGTTGGTGAGGATCGCGGTGCGGATCCCGCGCTTGCGTAAGGAAGCCAGCACGCCCGGCACCTCCGGATAGGCATCGAGGTCGCGGTAGGCGTCGAGGAGGCGCTCCCGCAGGCCGGGATCGACCTTCGGGTGGAGCGCGAGCGCGTAGTCGAGGGCCCGCACGGTGAGGTCCCAGAAGGCGGCGTAGCGGCCCATCAGCGCCAGGGTCCAGCTGTATTCGAGCTGCTTGTTGCGCCAGACCTCGGAGAGATGGTCCGCATCCGGCCCCACCGCCTCGGCGTAGCGCTGGACCGCGGCGTTGACGTCGAACAGCGTGCCGTAGGCGTCGAACACGGCGGCCTTTACGCCCGCGAGCGATCCTGATGCGTCGGTCATGGCGGTCCTCTCTGGGTGCTCTCGCCCGATCTGGGGCTGGGACTGCGCCGCGGCGAGCCCGACCTTTTTCTCACGTCCGGCGCAGGCGCAGGCCGAACAAGTGCAGCAACCCTGCCAGCAGGCCGCCATAGACCGCCGCGCCGGCAAGCCCGAGCAGCGCCAGGACGACAAGCTCGCGCCCGTGCGGGAGAGCCGGCACCAGCGCCTGGGCGAGCCCCTGTCCGTAGATTGCAACGACGGCCAGCCCGAGGCAGGCCAGCACCACTCCCGCGGCGGTAAGCCCGAGGGTACGCCCCGGCGCCGTCCAGTTCCGGCGCTTGGCCAACACCAGCAGCAGCAGCAGGTTCACCCACTGGCTGACCGCGGTGGCGAGCGCCAGCCCGGTGACGCCGTAGGGGCCGGTGAGCCAGAGCTTGAGGGCGACGTTGACCCCGATCGCCGTGAGCGAGGCCCACAGCGGGGTCTTGGTGTCCTGGCGGGCGTAAAAGCTCGCCGTCGCGCTGCGCACCAGCACCACGGCGGGCAGCGCGAAGCCGTAGGCCGCCAGGACTGAGCCGGCCCGGGCGGCATCCTCCGCGCTGAAGGCGCCGCGCTCGAACAGGGCCGCCATGATCAGGCCCGGGATGGTCAGGAACGCCACGGTGAACGGCGCCGAGAGCGCCAGGGAGAAGCCGGCGGCCCGGTTCTGCGCCGCATGCGCCCCAGCGACGTCGCCGGCTGCGATCCGGCGGCTCATCTCGGGCAGCAGCACGGTGCCGGCCGCGATGGCGATGACCCCGAACGGAAGCTGGTAGAGCCGGTCGGCATAGTAGAGCGCCGAGACCGCCCCGGTGGGTAGCCAGCTCGCGATGATCGTGTCGGCAAACGCCGCGATCTGGAAACCGGCCGAGCCGATGACCGCCGGCCCGAGCACGGCGAAGAAGCGGTTCAGCGCGGGATCGAGCCGCGGCACGGCGAGGTCCGGCATCACGCGGACGCGGCGGCAGCCCCACCAGAGCAGGCCGAACTGGAGCACGCCCGAGACGGCGACGCCCCAAGCAGCCGCGTAGGCCGCATTCGGGAACAGGAAGCTCAAGCCTAAGGCCGCCAGCATGGCGAGGTTGAGCAGAACCGGGGCGCCCGCCGCCACGGCGAAGTGCCGGTGGGCGTTGAGAATGCCCGACAGCAGCGTCACCAGCGTCATGAACAGCAGGTACGGGAAGGTGATCCGGGTCAGCGCCACCGCGAGCCGGAAGCGCTCGCCATCCTCGGCGAAGCCCGGCGCCAGGGCGTGGACCACCCAGGGCATCGCCGGCAGGGCGAGATTCAGCAGCACGAGCTGCACGATCAGCATCAGGGTGAAGACCCGGTCGGCGAACCGGTGCGCGTCCCCCGGGGCGCCCGCCTCCGCGAGCCCGGCATAGGCCGGCACGAAGGCGGTGTTGAACGCCCCCTCGCCGAAGATCGCGCGGAAATGGTTCGGCAACCGGAACGCGACCACGAAGGCGTCCGCCATGGGCCCCGCGCCCATCACGGCGGCCATCACCACGTCGCGGGCGAAGCCCGTGACGCGCGAGACCAGGGTCCAGCCGCCGACCGAGAGGATGGAGCGGATCATCGGGCCACGCGGGCTCCGCAATTCCCCTCCCCCCTCGGCGGGGGAGTGTGTCCCCCGCAGGGGGTCGGGAGAGGGGAGCGACGGTGCAGAAATGAGCGCCCGCCTCCATGACGGTCACGCCAGATCCTGAAACCGGGTTCCCCTCTTCCGAGCCCTGCCGATGCAGGGGCCACCCTCCCCCGCAATGGGGGGAGGGAGCGCTGTAGCGGCGTCGCGAATGTCGGTCGCAGGGGAATGGCCGGGCCCTTCTCCACCGGGTCATCCGGCGATGCGCGCATCAAGAGACTGTTTCGTCGGCCACCTCAAGGGTGCCGCGGACACGAGGCCCGCGGCACCGGCGGGACGCCTCAGGCGGTCGCCTCGGCGTACATCTTCTCCACGTGCTCCCAGTTCACGAGGTTCTCGATGAACGCCTTCAGGTAATCGGGCCGGCGATTGCGGTAGTCGATGTAGTAGGAGTGCTCCCACACGTCGACGCCGAGGATCGGCTTGGCGCCGTGGACCAGCGGGTTCTCGCCGTTCGGGGTCTTCATGATCGCGAGCTTGCCGTCCTTCACGGCGAGCCACGCCCAGCCCGAGCCGAACTGGCCGACGCCCGCCTGGATGAAGTCCGCCTTGAACTTCTCCGCACCGCCGAGATCCTCATCGATCTTCTTGGCGAGCGCGCCGGGGATCGCGCCGCCGCCATTCGGCTTCATCCACTGCCAGAAGTGGATGTGGTTGTAGTGCTGGCCGGCATTGTTGAAGAGCGGCTGATTGGTGTTGTAGGCCGCCTTCACGATCTCCTCGACGCTCTTGCCCTGAAGATCGGTGCCTTCGAGCAGCTTGTTGCCCGTATCCACATAGGCCTTGTGGTGCTTGTCGTGGTGGAACTCGAGGGTTTCCTTCGACATGTACGGCCCGAGCGCGTCGTAGGCGTAGGGCAGTTCCGGCAGGGTGAAGGTCATCGCGTCTGTCTCCGCTTGGCAAAGAACATTGCAGGGGGCGCCTCGTCCCCGGCGGGGGCTTTCCGAGTCGAGAGACCGCTAGGTAAGTCGGGCGCCGCGGGACGGCAACGCCGTTCCGGGCCAGCCGCGTGGGAAGCCCCAGAAACAGGGCCCGCCCGGCCGCGGGGCCACCTGCAGACAACCGGCGGCCTGCACTTTCCCTGGGGGATCTCGCCGTCCGGTTTTGCAATATCCCGGCCAGGCCTTACTGTGCGCTACGCCTTGAGGGCCGGCCGGGGGCCGGCACGTGTTAGAGAGTCTCATGATCGCTGCGCTGTTCGCGCTCGCCGCCGCCATGATCATCGGGGGCTGCGCCGCCGTGATCCAGGGCTTCCCGTATGTGCGTCTGGAGAGCGGGCTCGCGATGGTGATCGCGGGCTCGGTGGCCGCGTCCTCGGGGGCGGTGCTGCTGGGTCTGGGCGTGCTCGCCCTGAGCTTCCGGGGCGTCGCGCGGGCCATCGCGCAGGCTCCGACCCGCGGCGCACGGGAGGCCGCCCCCGCTTCCGCACCGGCCACCGTCGAGGAAGGCCGACCTCGGACACCGCCGATCCTGCCCGCCGCCCCGGCCTTCATCGTGCCGTCGGCGGTCGAGCCGCCCTTCGATCCCGAGCGCCCCCGGATCGAGCCGAACCTGGATCTCCGGACGGGCGCGGAACCGGTCCTGCCGGTGGCGGCCGATCTGCCGAAGCCGCTCCGGGCCGAACCGGTCCCGCAGCCACCCGCGCCGCCGGTCGTCCCGCAGGGACCGGTCCCTCCGCCCAAGGAAGCCCCCACATCCGAGGGCCCCGCACCCATGGCCGTGATCGCGCCCGAGGACGATCTGTTCGTCGCGCCCGAGCCGCCCCCAGGACGGGTGGCTGAGCCGTCCGCGCGTCCGAACCGCGATCCGGAGCCCGCCGCCCCGAAGCCGGAGTCACGCACCGTGGTCGGGCGCTACGCCTCCGGCGGCAACACCTACGTGATGTTCGAGAACGGATCGATCGAGGCAGAGACACCGCAGGGCCGCTTCACCTTCTCGTCCCTGGACGAGCTGAAGGCCTTCGTGGACGGCGGCGGGGAATCCGGCACGCGGGGCGCGGCCTGATCAGACCAGCGGGTTGAGGCTGTCGTTGCGTGGCGGGATCGGCGCCCGCATGGTCAGGGTGAAGCCACCGGGGGCGTAGTCGGTGGTCACCTCGGCCTGAACCTGCGCGATCAGAACCCTCTGGAGCAACCGCGAACCGAAACCCTGGCGGCTCGGCGGCGCCACCGGCGGCCCACCGGTTTCCCGCCAGGAGAAGCGCAGGATCCCCGCCGGGCCGCCGGGCTCCAGCGTCCAGTCCACCGCGACCCGCCCGGTACGGTTCGAGAGCGCCCCGTACTTGGCGGCGTTGGTGGTGAGTTCGTGGATCGCCATCCCGATCGGCACGGCGATCTCGGAGGGCAGGTCGATCGCCGGCCCCGACAGGCTGATCCGGCCCTCGGCGCCCCCGTCCGCGGTGACCTCCGCGTACGGCTTCAGCTCGTTGAGCAGGAGGTTCTCCAGCGAGGCCATCTGCCATGTGTCCTCGGTGAGCACCGAGTGGGTGTGGGCCAGCGATTTGATGCGCCCCACGAAGGCTTCGTAGAAGCTCTCGATGCTCGAGGCCGTGCGTGCCGTGGAACCCACGATCGCCTGGACGGTGGCGAGCGTGTTCTTCACCCGGTGGTGCAGCTCACGGATCAGCAGGCTCTGGCGTTCCTCGGCGAGGCGCCGGTCGGTCACGTCCGCCACCACGCCGATCAGGCGGCGCGGCAGGCGGCCGGGCGCGTCGCGCTCGAACCGGCCGGCCATGTCGATCGTGCGCCACGCGCCGTCCGACTTGCGCCGGATGCGGCCGCCGATCTGCAGGATCCCGTCCTCGCGCAGGGCCCGCGAGATCGCCTTGCGGACGGCAGGCCGGTCTTCCGGATGGAGGATGTCGTTGAGGAACTCGGCCTTGCCGATGGTGCCGTCCTCGGGCGCGTGCCCGAAGATCTCGTACATATGCTCGTTTTCCCAGATCGCCTGGTCCTCGAGCATGTGCCACTCGAAGATGCCGAGCTTAGCGATCGTGGTGGCGACCCGCAGGCGCTGGTCGCGGGACAGAATCTCGTCCCGGGCTTCGACGCGGGTGGTGATGTCCTGGATGACGCCGACCATGCTGGCGGGTGCACCGTCGGGGCCCGCCACCACCTGACCACGGACCCGCAGGATCACCGTGCGCCCGGCTACCGTGGTGGGGGTGTCGAACTGGTAGGGTGTTCCGGCCGCACCGGCCTCCGCGATGATCGCGCCGAGCCGGGCGAGTTCCGTCTCGGACAGCCCGGTCTTCAGTTCGTCCCAGGATACGGAGCGGCCCGGCGGCCGGCCCAGGATCCGCGCGGCCCGGCGCGACAGGGTCAGGAGACCCGTCGCCCGGTCCCAGCGCCATTCCCCGAGGCCCGCGGCGGCGAGCGCCTCGCTGTTCGCCTCGGAATGGGCGGCCGTGTCCACATCGACGGATTCGACCACGAGGGTACGGCCAGCCCGGCGTACCCGCACGTCGAGGCTGCTGCCATCCGCGCGCCGCCAGAACTGCAGGCTGGCCTGGAGCCCTCCGGGGGCTTCGGCGAGGAGTTCCGCGATGGCCCGCCCGGGGAGCGTGCCCGGCGCCCAGCCGATCAGGTCATGGAGCGCCCGGTTGGCGGCGACGATCACGGTCTCGTCCGCCGAAAGCACGACGAGGCCGACCGCGGCCTCGTCGAAGCCGATGCGGTACGGGTCGTCCGCGGCCGGGTCCTGCGCCACCCACTCACTCACTTGGACGAATCCTCGAACGCGTTCTGACGCGCTCCCGCAGGAGATGACCCCAGGCCCGTCGCGACCCGCGAGCGGGCCTCAGGATGGCGTCCGAGCGTGACCGTGGCAAGGCGTTCACCGGGAATGCGGCCTTCCATCCCTACGGGTCTAAAGCATTATCTCCCACGAGGGCCCCGGCCCGCGGAAAAGATGATGCCAGATCAAAGCTCTGGACCATCGTGCCGGTTCTGGTATCCGGCCCGAGGGTCTGGAACCCGACCTATCCGGGGGAGCGGAACCCGCGCGGGCACCGGCGTCAAGGGCGCGCGTCAGGCTGAGGATTCACAACCGCGCGGCAGGCGGGCAAATTCCAGATAGGTCGGTCGCCGTCCGGCCTGCAGCGCCTTGGCCTCGTAGCGGGTGCCGGGCCAGCCCTGGAAGGCGTTCGTCCAGTCCAAAGCCCGCTGCGCCGTCCAGGTCAGGACCGGGCAGCGCGCCGCCCGCACCAGGGTCCAGCCGGCATAGTCGTCGATGTCGCTGGCGAAGCGGAACAGGCCGCCATCCTTCAGGACCCGGCCGATCTCGGCGAGCGAGGCATCCGACACGAACCGGCGCTTGCGCTGGCGCCGCTTCGGCCAGGGATCGGGATAGAGCAGGTAGACCCGGTCCAGGCAGGCATCCGGCAAGCGCGCCAGCAGGGCGGTAACGTCCTCATCGCGGATGCGGATGTTGCGCAAGCCCCGCGCCTCGACCGCGGCGAGCAGCTTCACCACGCCATTGACGAAGGGCTCGGCCCCGATGAAGCCGATGTCCGGATGCGCCGCGGCCTGCGCGGCGAGATGCTCTCCGCCCCCGAAGCCGATCTCCAGCCAGACCGCCCCGGGCGGGTCGGGGAAGAGCGTGCGCGGATCGAGCGGCCGGTCGTCCGGCGGCAGGGTAACGCGCAGCCCGGGCAGCAGCTCGGCGAGGCGCCGCTCCTGCTCCCCGCGCAGGCGCTTACCCTTGCGCCGGCCGAAGAAGGCGCGCTCCGGCTCCTCGGCCACGGGACCGGGCGGCCGGCTCATCTCAGACATGGCAACGACTTGGTTTCGGCCCGTTCAACGCAAGAGGGAAGGGTTTCCAAAGGGCGCGAGCCCTTTGGCGGGTCGTCAGGGCGGAGCCCGACGATCGGGCGGAGCCCGACAGCAGGGCTTGAGCCCTGCACCCGCAAAAGGTCTCGACCTTTTGAAACCAGGCTGCGCGAGGCTCAGGCCAGCGCGGACTTCAGCTTGTCGGCGAGGTCTGTGCGCTCCCAGGAGAAGCCGCCATCGGCCTCAGGGGCGCGGCCGAAATGGCCGTAGGCCGCGGTGCGCGCGTAGATCGGCTTGTTGAGGCCGAGCGCCGTACGGATGCCGCGGGGCGAGAGGTCCAGGGCGTCCATCAGCACGCCCTCGAGCTTGGCCTCGTCCACGTTCCCGGTGCCGTGCAGGTCCACGTAGATCGAGAGCGGCTTCGAGACGCCGATCGCGTAGGCGAGCTGGATCGTCGCGCGGCGGGCGAGGCCGGCGGCCACGACGTTCTTGGCGAGGTAGCGGGCCGCGTAGGCCGCCGAGCGATCGACCTTCGTCGGATCCTTGCCCGAGAAGGCGCCGCCGCCGTGGGGCGCCGCGCCGCCGTAGGTGTCCACGATGATCTTGCGGCCGGTGAGGCCGGCATCACCGTCCGGACCGCCGATCACGAACTTGCCGGTCGGGTTCACGTGCCAGGCGGTGCCCTCGTTGATCCAGCCCTCCGGCAGGGCCTTGCGGATGTAGGGCTCGACGATGGCGCGCACGTCCGCCGAATCCAGGGACTCGTCGAGGTGCTGGGTCGAGAGCACGATCTGGGTAACCTCGACCGGGCGGCCGTTCTCGTAGCGGATCGTCACCTGGCTCTTGGCATCGGGGCCGAGCTTGGCGGCATCACCCTGCTTGGCCCGGCGGGCGTCGGCGAGATCCTTGAGGATCCGGTGGGCGTAGAAGATCGGGGCCGGCATCAGCTCGGGCGTCTCGTCGGCCGCATAGCCGAACATGATGCCCTGGTCGCCCGCGCCCTCGTCCTTGTTGCCGGCCGCGTCCACGCCCTGGGCGATGTCGGCCGACTGCGCATGCAGGTGGATGGCGACGTCGTTGTTCTTCCAGTGGAAGCCCGACTGCTCGTAACCGATATCCTTCACCGCCTCGCGGGTCAGGGCCTCGAGATCCTTGAAGGTGACCGAATCCGGCCCACGCACCTCGCCGGCGATGACGATCCGGTTGGTGGTAGCCAGCGTCTCGACGCCGAGCCGCGCCTCCGGCATCGCCGACAGGTAGGCATCGACCACGGTATCCGAGATCCTGTCGCAGACCTTGTCCGGGTGCCCTTCGGAAACGGACTCGCTGGTGAACAGGTAATTGGAACGTGGCATCGGTCGGCCTCGGCTGCAGAGCACGCCGGCGCGATCGCGGCGCTTGACCCTTCTTGGGGTCGGGGTTCTCGCACCCGACCCGAGTCGGGTCAAGACGGATTGCCGAACGGATCCGCTATAACGGACGATGTGAGTGGAAAAACGGCCGCGCCGAATACCTAAAGCACCATTCCGGATATCAGAAGCGGCGCAATACTCGAGGTTTTGGCCCCCGCATCATCTTGTTTCCGAGAGCGGAGGCCAGCTTTCGAGGCGATGCACTAGCTGCCGAGCTTGTTCTCCAGCGCCCGGATGGCGTCGGCGACGTCGCGGCGCGCCTCCTCGGAGAAGTTCTCGGTGATGTGGCGCCCAACAACCTCGGCTAGCCCCTTCAGTCCGCCCTCGGACAGAGCCGCCTGCTCACGCTCGCCGAAGCCCGGAGCGACGAAATCGTCCGACCGCGGCATACCCTTGAAGAAGTAATCCATCGGTACGCCGGTCATCCGGGAGAAGATGTCGAGGTGGACGGCGCTGATCCGGTTGGTGCCCTTCTCGTACTTCTGGAGCTGAGCGGCAGACATACCGAAGCTTTGCGCGACACGGCGCTGGGTGAGGGATGCTTTCCGCCGCTGCTCGGCGATGCGCTGCCCGACATAGACGTCGCGCTGATCGGTTTTCTGACCCGCCATCGAAGAGCTCGTCGACCCCCTTGCCACCATTTTGGGCAGCCAAGCTTAGCGCGAACCGATGACCTTGTCACCGGTCGAAGGCCCCTAGAGTAATGGGTGTGGCCGCGCCCTCAGGCCCACGCAGCCCTTCCAACCTCGAATGATGGCGTCCCCGGCAGGGCTCGAACCTGCGACCCCAGGTTTCATACCACTTCGGCTTTCGCCGCCGCGTCCCCGAAGGGCGCGTTCGTGGCCTGGACTATCCCTTCACCGTGGGCCGGCGTGCCGCCAGCCTTTAGGTGCCGCCCGTCTAGTCTCTACACCTTCCCGTGGGACGCGGACGCGCCCTGCGGGCTTGGCTCGGGATCGGCAGGGTGCCGGACGACGAAGCGCCGGCGCCGGAAGCTTTCCCCGACTTTGAGCGGATCCGCCGCGTGGTTTCCCGGCGCGGCGCCCAATTGAACCTGATTTAGGAAACCTGTGCTCTGTCCAGCTGAGCTACGGAGACAACCGCGTGTTCCATAGCATTCCCGTCGCCGCAGTCCAACCGCACCCGGTGGACACGCCGTCCCCGCGGCGCATGATGGCTCCGGGGGTTGAATGCGCGGGTTGGTGGGATCGACAGGGCGAATCGGCGCGGCGCTCCTGGCGCTTCTGCTGCCGCGGGCTCCCCTGCGGGCGGCGCCGCAGGTGGGCGTGCCCGATTGCATGACCGGGCCGGTGCGCGCTGAGGTTCTGGCGGACATCGGAATCCGCGGTGAGATTCGCCTCGCCTCGGGTGCCCGGGTGATTCTGGATTCCCTTCGATGGCCGGACGCGCCGGACGTCGCCGCGGCGGCACGGGCCTGGCTCGACGCCCGACGGGGCGCCGAACTCGCGGTCATGCCGCGTGGGCGGCCCGACCGCTGGGACCGAGAGCGGGCCGACATCCAGGTGGCGGAGGGCGACACGGATCTCGCGGGTGGCCTGATCGGTGCAGGCCTCGCCTTTGCCGACGCCAACGAGGCCGATTCGCTGTGCCGGCCGGCGCTGCGTCTGGTCGAGGCCGACGCGCGGGCGAAGGGACATGGCCTGTGGCGCGAGCCGCTGCCGGACGCGGCCGATGGTGCGGCGCTGCGCGCGCGCGCCGGGCGCTTCGTGGTGGTGGAAGGCCGGCTGCGTCATGTCGGCGAGCGCAGCAACCGGACCTATCTCGATTTCGGCACACGGGGCGCGGACGCGCTCACGGTGACGGTATCGAAACGCACTTGGCGAATGGTGCGTGCCCGTGGTTTGAGTGCGGCCTCGCTCGAAGGCCGGCTTGTGCGGGTGCGTGGCATCCTGGACATCTGGCGCGGCCCGACCCTGGAGGCCGGGCCCGATGCCATCGAGGTCCTCGGCGAGGCGGACCGGCCCGAGGCCGGCCCGGAGACGGAACGGGGGCTGCGGCGCTGATCGCATGGGCGGGATCACAGGGGGATTTTTTCGGGCGGCGAAGCGTGTCTCGCCGAGGCCGGTGGCCCCCTGGGCCGTGGCTTTGTCGGCGAGCCTGCTCCTGGGCGCCTGCGTGGCCGACCAGAGTGTCGCGACTGTACAGCCGGCCGTGGTGCGGGTGCCCGTGGAGGCGCCGCGGACCACCGGCCGCGAGCGCGTGGCGGATGCCGACCACCTCAAGCTCGTCGCCTCCTTCGGGGGCGAGGCGCGCGCGCCCAACGTGACGCGGATGCTCACGGAGGTGACCGACCGGCTCGTGAAGGCGAGCGACCGGCCGGACCAGACCTACGTGGTGACGCTCCTCGATTCGCCGGTGGTCAACGCCTTCGCGCTGCCGAACGGGCGGCTCTACGTCACGCGCGGGCTCGTGGCACTGGCGAGCGACACCTCCGAGGTGGCCGCCGTGTTGGCGCATGAGATGGCGCACGTGACGCTCAACCACGCCACGGCCCGCAGCGAGCTGGAGCTGCGCTCGGCGCTGGTCAGCCGGGTCGTGAGCGATGTGCTGAACGACCCCGATACCGGTGCGCAGCTCAAGAACCAGTCGCGCTTCGCGCTGGCCCGCTTCTCCCGCGAGCAGGAGCTGGAGGCCGACGCCACCGGCGTTCGGACCTTGGCCAAGGCCGGCTACGATCCGTTCGCGGCCGGCCGCTTCCTCACCGCCCTCAACCGCTCGACGGGGCTGAAGGCCAACGGCGGCAGCGAGCCCGACATGCTGGCGACCCATCCGGGCACGGTCGAGCGCATCACCCAGGTTACCCGGGCAGCCCGCCGCATCGGCGCGCCGGGCATCGGCACCGACGACCGGGCCGCCTATCTCGCCGCGGTGGATGGGCTCGCCTATGGCGACAACCCCCGCGACGGCGCGGTGCGGGGCCACCGCTTCATCCATCCGAGCCTCGGCATCGCCTTCGAGGTGCCAGACGGATTCACCCTGGAGAACACCCGCTCGGCGGTTCTCGGCACGACCGCGGACGGCAACCGGCGCCTGCTGTTCGATCAGATCGAGGCCAAGGACGGGCAGCCCCTCGACGCCGTGCTGAAGGCGAGCTGGAACGACGCCTTCGATCCGGCGGGCTTCGAGACCCGGGAGGTCGGCGGCCACCCGGCGGCCTTCGCGCTTTCGCGGGGCAAGGAATGGACCTTCCGCCTCGCGGCGATCCGGATCGGCGATTCGACCTACCGGCTGATCATGGCCGCCAAGGGCGCGACCGATCCCGATCCGGACTTCCGCCGCTGGACCGCGAGCCTCGGGGCGATCGCGCCCCAGGAGGCAATCCTGCGTCCCCTGCGGCTGCAGGTGGTCCAGGCGACCTCGCCCAGCGCCGAGGAACTCGCCCGCCGCATGGCGGTGCCCGACCGGGCGCTCGAACGCTTCCTCGTCCTCAACGGACTGGAGCGGGGCGCCCCGCTGGTGCCGGGCCGGAGCTACAAGATCGTGACGGAATAGCCGTCCTGCGCCGCCACGGCTTGTGCCGGGCGCGGCCACGGAGATCCTTCCCGGATCGTTCAGGGAGAGCCCCGTGATTCGATTCTTTTATAATCTCAGCCCCAATCCCATGAAGGTCGCCCTCTGTCTGGAAGAGATGGGGCTACCCTACGAGCCCGTTCCGGTGGATCCGCGCAAGGGTGAGCAATTCGACCCCGCCTATCTGGCGCTCAACCCGAACGGGAAGGTGCCGACGATCGTCGATGGCGACGTGACCGTCTTCGATTCGAATGCGATCCTGCTCTACCTCGCGGGCAAGACCGGCCTGTTCCTGCCCGAGGGCGAGCCGGTGCGGGGCGAGATGCTGTCCTGGTTGATGTTCGTAGCCACCGGCATCGGGCCGTTCTCCGGCCAATGCGTGCATTTCCGCCACTACGCACAGGACGGCGGCGCCTACGCCACCGAGCGCTACATCTACGAAGCACGGCGCCACTGGGGCGTCCTCGATCAGCGGCTGAGGGACCGGCCCTACATCCTGGGCGACACCTACACGATCGTCGACATGGCCGCCTGGGGCTGGGCCCGGATGGTGCCGTTCGTGCTCGGCGAAGGGGCTTTCGAGGATCTGCCCAACGTGAAGCGTCTTCTCGACGCGATCAACGCACGCCCGGCTGCCCAGGCGGCCGAGGCGCTGAAGGGTCGCCACACGTTCAAGGCCGAGGTGGACGACGAGGCGAGGCGGTTTCTGTTCCGCGCCACGCAGGGCGCCGCCTGACGACCCAGCGGATCGGACCGCCTCCTGGCGTCAGGGTGCGGGGGCGGTCACCGTGAGCATCGGCAGGGTGACCGAGAGCGAGCCGGGCGCCACCCGCCCGGGACCGAGCGACAAGCAGGCGGCGAGGCCGAGACAGAGGGCGAGACCGAGAAGCGAGGTCTCGAAGCCGCGGTAGACCCAATCCATGGCGGTCCCTTTCGCGAGGGATCACCAGCATGCGCCGGCCGGGTTAACGAATCGGTGCGCGGGCACCCAAGGACTCTCACCCGCCTGAGGCGACGCGCGCGGCCCCGGCGGCGATCAGTGCGACGCCCGCTGCGGCCGCGGGGCTCAGGGTATCGCCAAGGAGGCCCGCGCCGAGGATCATCATCAGCATGATGCTGAGCGTGTCGAGGGGCACGACCCGCGCGGAATCGCCGAGCGACAGGGCCCGGAAACAGCGGAGCCGGGACGCTCCGCCAGCGACGCCCCTGCGTCAGTCGAACGTGCGCAGCCCTGGATGGCTTCGCGACACGCACGCTGACGAAGCAGTACGGCTCGCCCCCGGGAATGCCGTGTCGGCGGGAGTGCTCTCTGCCGAGGGGGCTACGGGGTCGTCGCTGGAGAGCGCGTCAAAATAAGAACTTCGCGCCGTCGCGCCCTGGGGACGACGGATCGCCTGCGCTCGGACTCCCTGCCGGATCGTAAATGTTTCCCGTGAAACATTCGATGCTCACAGGAGCTTGTCGGGGGTGATCGGCAGGTGGCGCACCCGCTTGCCAGTGGCGTGGAACACCGCGTTGGTGATCGCCGCCGCGGTGCCGACGATGCCGATCTCGCCGAGACCCTTCACGCCGAGGGGATTCGCCTTGTCCTCCTCGTCCACGAAGATCACGTCGATGTCGTAGATGTCGGCGTTCACCGGCACGTGGTACTCGCCGAGATTGTGGTTCATGAACCGGCCGATCCGGTGATCGAGCATCGACTCCTCCTCCAGCGCCGAGCCGATCCCCATCACCACGCCGCCGAGGATCTGGCTGCGGGCGGTCTTCGGGTTCAGGATCTTCCCGGCCGCGATCGCCGAGACGATGCGGGTGACCCGGACCTGCCCCAGCTCCGCGTCGACTTTCACCTCGGCGAAAATCGCCGAGTGGGTGTAGGCCTCGTAGGCCTGGTTGAAGTCCTTGTCGGGCCCGGCCTCCTCGACGGCTTCGACCTTGTCGACGCCCGCCGCCTGCAACACCTCCACCAGGGAGACGCTGCGACCCGGATCGCCTGCGACCGCGATGCGGCCGTCCGCGAACACCGCGCGGTCGAAATCGACATTGGCGAGCGGCGAGTTCTCAAGTCCGCGGGCGAGCTTGAACACCTGGGCGCCGACGTTGCGGCAAGCCTTCATCACAGCGGTGCCCGAGGAGGCCGCGGTCCATGAGCCGCCCGCGACCGGAGCCTCCGGCAGGCGGGTGTCGCCGAGCTTCGTGGTCACCGCGTCCATCGGCAGGCCCAGGGTGTCGGCGGCGATCTGGGTGAGGATCGTGTAGGTGCCGGTGCCGATGTCGCCGGTGGAGTTGCCGACCGTCAGGCGGCCGTCCGGCGTCAGGGTCGCGATGGCGCTTGACTGCATCATCATCGATTCCCAGACGCCGGTGGCCACACCCCAGCCGACCAGCTCCCGGCCCTCACGGGTGGAGCGCGGCTCGGGGTTGCGCTTGGCCCAACCGAACCGCTCGGCGCCGCGCTCGAAGCAGCGGCGAAGCTCCTTCGAGCCGAACGGCTTGCCCTCGGCGGTGGCGTCGGATTCGGTATAGTTCTTCAACCGCAACGCGATCGGGTCCATGCCGGTCGCGTAGGCGAGTTCGTCCATGGCGGTCTCGATGGCGAAGACGCCGGTGACCGCCCCAGGCGCCCGCATGTCGCCCGGCGTCGGCGTGTCGAGCTTCACCAGCCGGTAGCCCAGGGCAACGTTGTCGCAACGGTAGAGGACGCCTGACCAGTTGACGACGACCTCCTGGTAATCCTCGTACTGCGACGTACCTTGGACAGCGTCATGCCGGAGGGCCGTCAGCGTGCCGTCCGGCTCGGCGCCAAGCGCGATCGTCTGCAGCGCCTCGGAGCGGTAGGTGAAGCTCCACATCTGGTCGCGGGTCAGGGTCACCCGCACGGAGCGCTTCAGCTCCTGCGCGGCCAGCATGGCCAGGAACAGCTGGTATTGCGGGCGCAGACCCGAGCCGAAGCCACCGCCGAGATAGGGGTTGAGCACCCGCACCTGATCGGGCTTCAGGCCGAACACGTTGATCAGATACTGGTGGCTGTTCGAGACGCCCTGGATCTTGTCGTAGACCGTGTAGGTCCCGTCCGGCTCCACCACCACCGTGGAGGCGTGCGGCTCCATCGGGTTGTGGTGCTCGTCGGCGAGGCTGTAGCTGCCCTTCACGCGGACCGGCGCGCTGTCGAACGCCTTGTCGGCATCGCCCCAGGGCTCCGGCGGCGGCTTGATGCCCTGGCGCTTGTAGGGCGGCTCGTAGGCGGTGCCGCGCTGGGCCCCCAGATCGGTCTCCGGCTCCTGCGCCGCATAGGTTACGTGGACAAGCGAGGCCGCGTAGCGCGCCGTCTCGAAATCCTCGGCCACCACCAGGGCGACCGGCTGGCCGCTGAACGCGATCAGGTCGTCGTAGAGGGCGCGGAACGGCGAGCCGGGGGGCGCCACCTGATCCTGAAAGTTCTTGTCCCGCCACGCGGTGCGCGGCCGGTTCTCATGGGTGATCACCTTGAGGACGCCCGGCACCGCCTCGGCCTTGGCGGAGTCGATCGCCACGATCCGGCCCTTGGCGATGGCGCTCGACACCACGTACCCGTAGGTGAGATCGGGGGCGGCGAACTCGCCGGCATATTTGGCGAGGCCGGTGACCTTGGCGGGGCCGTCGATGCGGCTGCGCGGAGAGCCGACGAAGGTGTCGCGGCCCGTGGAGCTGAACGTCTGGGTCATGGCGGGACCTACTGGATGCGCTTGTCGCTGAGCGACTGGGGCGTGCCGGCGGCGGCCTGTTCGAGGCCGCGCACGATGGCGCGCCGGGCGAGATCGATCTTGAACCCGTTCTCCGACTGGGGCTTCGCCTCGGACACGATGAGGTCGGCCGCCGCCTGGAAGGTTTCGCGGGTGGCGGGCTTGCCTTCCAGTAGGGCCTCGGCCTCCCGGTTGCGCCAGGGCTTGTGGGCGACCCCACCGAGCGCCAGACGCGCGGTCTTCACCGTGTCGCCGTCGAGTTCGAGGGCCGCCGCCACCGAGACCAGCGCGAAGGCGTAGGAGAGCCGGTCGCGCAGCTTCAGGTAAGTGTAGTGCTGCGGGAAGCGGCTGTCCGGCAGATCCACCGCAACGATGATCTCGCCGGGGGCGAGGTTCGTCTCCTTCTCCGGCGTGTCGCCCGGGAGGCGATGGAACTCCGAGAACGGAATCGACCGGTCGCCCTGCGGCCCGCTGACCTGAACGGTCGCCTCAAGGGCGGCCAGCGCGATGCACATGTCGGACGGGTGGGTGGCGATGCAGTGCTCGCTCGTCCCGAAGATCGCGTGGATGCGAGTCATCCCGCCGATGGCCGCGCAGCCGGAGCCGGGCTCGCGCTTGTTGCAGGCGGTGGCCGTGTCGTAAAAATAGTAGCAGCGGGTCCGCTGGAGCAGGTTGCCGCCGGTCGAAGCGGCGTTGCGCAGCTGCGCCGAGGCGCCGGCCAGGATGGCGTTGCGCAGCAGCGGGTAGCGCGCGGTGACGCGGTCGTCGTAGGCGACCTTGGCGTTGGTGGCGAGCGCGCCGATCCGCAGGCCGTTCCCGTGATCCTCGATCTTGTCGAGGGGCAGGCGGGTGATATCGATCAGCCGGGCCGGCTTCTCGACATCGTACTTCATCAGGTCGATCAGGTTGGTGCCGCCGGCGATGAAGCGCGCGCCCGCCCCGAAGGCCTGCACCGCCTCCGCCACCGTGCCGGCGCGGACGTAATCGAAGCGGTTCATCGGGCGCCCCCCTGCATGACGTCCTCAATGGCGTCGACGATGTTGGTGTAGGCGCCGCAGCGGCAGATGTTGCCGCTCATCGCCTCGCGGATCTCGTCCCGGGTGTGGGCGTGGCCCTCGTTCATGAGGCCGACCGACGAGCAGAGCTGGCCCGGGGTGCAGTAGCCGCACTGGAAGGCGTCGTGCTCGATGAACGCCTCCTGGATCGGGTGGAGGGCGTTGCTGCCCGCCCGGTCGCCGAGGCTCGCGAGCCCTTCCACCGTGGTGATCTCGGCCCCGTCCTTCATCACGGCCAGCGTCAGGCAGGAATTCACCCGCGTACCGTTCACCAGCACCGTGCAGGCGCCGCACTGGCCGTGGTCGCAGCCCTTCTTGGTGCCAGTGAGATCGAGTTTTTCGCGCAGGAGATCGAGGAGCGTGGTCCACGGAGCGACCTGTAATTCGCGCCGCTGCCCGTTGATCGTGAGCGTGATGCCGATGGGCGTATCCGCCGACACGGGCGGCTGTGTCTCGAGGCGCATGGGGTGTCCATGGTGTGGGGCGGCGGGTTCTGTCGATAACCGTTCCAATCTGCGCCCGTTCCGAGCGGAGATGCTCGGTCTCGGATCGGACCGCTCAGGTGCCCGTCGCGCCCCTCCGACATTGCCGCCCGCACCCTGCCTCGGCTAACCCTCGTCCTGCGAAAAAATCCTGGAGCCTCCGATGGCCGCGCTCGACGCGATCCTCAACGACATCGACGCCGATCTGGAGAACGCCCTGGAGCGGCTGTTCGCCTTCCTGCGGATCCCGTCGATCTCCACCGACCCGGCCTATGCCGGCCATTGCCGCGAGGCCGCGGCCTGGCTCGCCAACGACCTGACGGCGCTGGGCTTCGAGACCTCCGTCGAGGAGACCTCCCTTCACCCGGTGGTGCTGGCCCACAAGCCCAAGCCCGGCGCGCCGCATGTCCTGTTCTACGGCCATTACGACGTGCAACCGGTCGATCCCCTCGACCTCTGGACGACGCCGCCCTTCGAGCCGCACATCGCTGACGACGGGCAAGGTGGGAAAAAGATCGTCGGGCGCGGCTCCTCCGACGACAAGGGTCAGGTGATGACCTTCGTGGAGGCCTGTCGGGCCCATATCGCCATGAGCGGCGAGCTGCCCTGCGGCGTCACCATCCTGGTCGAGGGCGCCGAGGAGAGCGGCTCGCAGGGCCTGCCCGAATGGGTCGCAGCAAACCGCGACAAGCTCGGCTGCGACGTGGTGCTGGTCTGCGACACCACCATGTGGGACCGCGCCACCCCGGCCATCACGTCCAGCTTGCGCGGCCTCGCGTATTTCGAGGTGAAGGTCACCTGCGCCGACCGCGACCTGCATTCGGGCTTCTTCGGCGGCGCGGCGCGCAACCCGATCCACGTCCTCGCCAAGATCATCGCCGACCTCCACGACGCCGATGGCCGGGTGACCATCCCGGGCTTCTACGAGGGCGTGCATGAGCGCCCGCCGGAGGTTCTGGAACAATGGCGCGGCCTCGGCCTGACGCCGGAGAAGCTGCTTGGACCGATCGGCCTGAAGGAGCCCGCGGGCGAGCGCGGGCGCCTGCCGATCGAGCTGGTGCAGTCGCGCCCCTCCTGCGACGCCAACGGCATCATCGGCGGCTATACCGGCGAGGGCACCAAGACGGTGATTGCCTCCACGGCCTCGGCCAAGATCTCGTTCCGACTCGTGGACGATCAGGACCCGCAGGCGCTGGCGCGGAACTTCGAGGCCTTCGTGCGGGAACGCATCCCGGCGGATTGTTCGGTCGATTTCATCACCTACAAGGGCTCGCGGGCGATCAGCCTGCCCTTCGACATGCCGCAGCTCGGTGCCGCCAAGGCCGCGCTCGCCGAGGAATGGGGCGTGCCGGCCGTCACGGTCGGCGCGGGGGGCTCGATCCCGATCGTCGGCGACTTCAAGCGGATCCTCGGGCGCGACACCCTGCTGATCGGCTTCGGCCTCGACGACGACCGCATCCACTCGCCCAACGAGAAGTACGACCTGACGAGCTTCCACAAGGGCACGCGCTCCTGGGCGCGGATCCTCACGGCGCTGAGCCGGGGCTGATCTCAGCGGGGGGTGGTCGCCCGCATCTTCGCGTCGATCCAGGCCCAGAGGGCCCGAATCTCCTCGGCGGCCGGCCCGCCGGGGGCATATTCGGTAACGCCGAGGCCCGTCGCGAGGGCGTCCTGATGGTCCACCCGGTGGATGATGCCGGGCTCGGCCAGCACCCCCAGCGACCGTAGCTGCGCTGCGTAGGCGTTGGTGCGGGGTGAAGGCGGCGGTGGGCACTGGTTGAGCGCCAGGGCCAGCCGTCCGCGCAGCCCAAGGCCGACGAGCGCCTGGAGCGTCGGGCGGGCCGCCACGATGTCGAGCCGGGACGGCCGCACCGGGAGGAGCACGAAATCGGCCATCTTCAGGGCCGGCGCGAGCCCGGCGGAACTGCCCGCGGTGTCGAGGACGGCGAGCGTGGTGCCTTGGTCGGCAAGGAGACCCAGGATCTCGGGGAGCTGCGCGATCTCCCAGGGCTGGACCCGATCGACCACGACGGAACCGTTCGTTCGCAGGGCGCCCCAACCCGCTAGGGAGCTCTGTGGATCGAGATCGAGCGCGGTCACGCGCTCGCCCGCCTCCGCGGCGGCGACCGCCAGGGATGCGGCCAGCGTCGTCTTGCCGGTGCCGCCCTTCTGGACGGCGACTGCGAGGATCCGCAGCGGCCGGCCCGCCGGTCGAGGCGAAGTCCCGGGCTCGATCCCGGACCCTTCAGGATCCATGTATTCCACCTGTCGACCGCCCGTATTTCCGTCGCACCCCGCGTGCGATCGCCGAACGGCCGCCCCAGTCCGATGGGAAACCGCCGACAGGGCCCGTGTCCCGGACCGGGGTCCTCGACCCGCGACTCGCGCATGCGCGATCCCGCTTGAATGATGGTATTCCGGGCATCATGACGACGGGGCTGTGAACACCTGAGGCCGACGGGCGGCCCTCCGGATCGGATCGGGAGCGTGCAACATAAGCATCCGGATCGAGACCGGAAAAAGACGGATCCCGGCGCGCGCCTGATTTCTTCGCGCCCCGTGACCGGCACCCCCGGCGATCTGTCTGTCGCAGACGCGATACTGATCGGCCTGTAACGTGCATCATGCAAACCGGTCAAGACATTCAATTAATAGATAAACCTGTTTATATTCAAAGATAAAACTATTGAGTATTCCGCATACCAGTCAATAAAAAACTGCAGATGCTGTGTGGAAGATATATTTTTAATCCCGAAAATCAGACGAACGTTTTATTTGGCATATTCACCCGAACGCATTTGTCAGCACGCATGGCGATGGATCACCGTTGCGCCTCGGAGACGGAGGGGCTCTGAATGTCTCCCAGCGATTCGCGGCCGCCAGGGTCGCCCGCATTCCGGCACGCCATGACCGACCTTTCGCACGACCCGGACTTCTTCGCCGTGCTCACCGGCAGCTACGCGCGGCGCCTGGGCGAGCCGCTGGTGCCGGAGGGCGCGGACGCGGCGTGGCTCTACGGGCAGGCACCGTTCGCGGTCCTGGCCCATGACGGCGGCGCGGATCCGTGCTTCGTCTACGCCAACCGGGCCGCGCAAGCCTGTTTCGGATACAGCCGCGCGGAGCTGGTCGGCCTGCCGTCGCGGCTCTCCGCAGAGGCCCCCGAGCGCGCCGAGCGCCAGCGGTTGCTCGACGCCGTGACCCGGGACGGGTTCAGCCGAAACTACCGCGGGCTGCGCATCGCCAAGGACGGGCGCCGCTTCTGGATCGAGCGCGCAGTGGTCTGGCAGCTCGACCGCAACGGCGTGGCGTTCGGCCAAGCCGCAACCTTCTCCGAATGGCGCGACGCGTGACGGGGACGCCCGTCAGGACGCCGCCGCTTGAGTCAGGGCCGCGTGGCGGTACGCGCGCGGGCTCGCGCCGTAGCGGTCGCGGAAGCGGCGGGAAAAATGCGCTTGGTCGGCAAAGCCGCAGCGATAGGCAATTTCGCCGATCTGCAGGGCCAGGCAAGCCGGGTCGGACAGGCGCTGCGCGGCGGCCTCCAATCGGCGCTGCCAGATCCAGGCGGCGACGTTGAGCCCCTCCGCACGGAACAGCGCCTGCAGATGGCGTAGGGACACGGCCACCGCGGCGGCGAGCTGCGCGGGATCGAGGTCGGCGTCGCCGAGATGGGCCGCGACATGGGCCTTGGCGCGCTGGACGATCAGCGTGCCCTGCAGGGCCTTCGGCGTCTCCAGCGCCATGCGCTCGGCCACGCTGGCGATGACCAAGTCGAGGCCCACGCCGACAAGACGGTCGGCCACCTGAGGCGTCAGCTGTCCCGCCAGGCGCGCGAGATTGCACAGGTACGACCGCGCCAGGATCGCGGTCGGCAGGGTGCCCTCCACGGTCAGTCCGGCAAACCGGCGGGTGGCGCCCAGCATGCTTTCCAGCCGCTCGCGCGGGATCTGGATCGCCAGCACCTCGCTGTATCCGGCGTGCTCAATCGTCCAGGGCGTATTGGTGTCGCGGATCGAGAAATCATCTGCCTTATCCGTACTCGATCGATCGTATTGGTCCGCTGATACTGCTCCTTTCAGTACCATGCTCATGAATAAATGATCGGTCTTGTTGTTTTCGTGTCGAAGTGTCTGCGGCGTGGTAATCGCTTTTAAGTTGCTCAACGAAAATTTCGTCAACATCAGATTTCCGATAGTGACGCCCGAGATTGTCGCCTGGAAGGGACCGTCATCCACGCGGTTCTGAACCATCGGGACCAAGCGATTCTCACATACATCCCGCCAATGACGGAATCGGTCCTTCGGCTGTACTTCATCGGTGGAAAATATAGTCTGCATGGCGGCAGCCGTATGGCTCCGCCTGCGGGCGGCCGCAACCAGGAAGCGATTTCAATCGCGCGGATGTGTCCGGCGGGACACGATCAACTGTATGAAGATAGACACACGACTGCTGCATGCTTGGCGCAACCCGAGCAACACCGCCAACGAGCGGTGCCGGCATGCGCAGCGATCCGGCCTTAGGGCCCCTCAGGCCCGCCCTTCCTGCACCGCGTGGCAGGCGACACCGTCGAGCAAGGCCGGCACCTCGGCGCGGCAGCGGTCGTTCGCCAGCGGGCAGCGCGGGTGGAAAGTGCAGCCGGAGGGCGGGTCGATCGGGTTCGGAATCTCGCCGGAGACCGGGACCCGGGCGCGGCCGACATGGGCGAGGTCCGGAACCGCGTCGAGCAACATCCGTGTGTAGGGATGGCGCGGCGTCGCGAACAGGTCCCTGGCGGCGGCGACCTCCACGAGGCGGCCGAGATACATCACACCCACCCGGGTCGCCATGTGGCGGACCACTGCGAGGTTGTGGGAGATGAACAGGTAGGTCAGCCCCAGCTGGTCCTGCAGGTCGCGCATCAGGTTGAGGATCTGCGCCTGCACCGAGACATCGAGCGCCGAGGTCGGCTCATCCCCCACGAGGAACTCGGCCTGGCTCGCCAGGGCCCGGGCGATGGCGACGCGCTGGCGCTGGCCGCCGGAGAACTCATGCGGGTACTTCTTCGCGTCGTCCGCGTGGAGACCGACGAGTCCCAGCAGTTCGCTCACCCGGGCGCGGATCGCCCCCTCCCCCTGGATCAGATCGAAGGCCCGGATCGGCTCGGCGATGATCTTTCCGACCCGCCAGCGCGGGTTCATGGACGCATAGGGGTCCTGGAAGATCATCTGGATGCGCGACCGCAGGCGCCGCCGGGCGGCGGCCTGGCGCGGGTCGGTCATCGAGACGCCGGTGATCGTCACCTCGCCGGCGGAGGGCGGCAGCAGGCCGACCACCATCCGGGCCACCGTCGACTTGCCGGAACCCGACTCGCCGACGATCGCGAAGGTCTCGCCCTTCTCGATGGCGAAGCCGACCCGATCGACCGCGGTGAGGAACTTGCGCGGCTCGCGCTCGATCACCCGGTTGAGCCAGGGTTTCGAGACGTCGAACCGGCGGCGCAGGTCGGTGACTTCGACGTAGGCGCTCACGCCGCTTGCTCCGCTGCATCGTACAGGTGACAGGCGACCCGGCTCGCATCGACCGGGATCGGCTCCGGCCGCTCAACGCGGCAGCGGGCAAAGACCTTCGGGCAACGCGGGTTGAAGGCGCAGCCCTTCGGGATGGCGGTGAGCCGCGGCATCGCGCCGGGGATCTGGCTGAGCCGGTCGGCCTCCTGCGACAGGGTCGGGATCGCGCCCATCAGGCCGACCGCATAGGGATGGTGCGGCTTGGCGATCACCGAGGCGACCGGGCCGATCTCGGCCACGCGCCCGGCATACATCACCGCGACCCGGTCGGCGGCCTCGGCGATCACGCCCATATCGTGGGTCACCAGCATCACCGCGGTGCCGTGCTCGCGGCAGAGGCGCTTCAGCAGCGTGATGATCTGGGCCTGGACCGAGACATCCAAAGCCGTGGTCGGCTCGTCGGCGATGATCAGCTCGGGCTCGGCGGCGAGCGCGAGGGCAATTACCACCCGCTGGCGCATGCCGCCGGAGAACTCGTGCGGGTAGCCGTCGATCCGCCGCTCGGGCGCCGGGATGCCGACCTCGGCCAGGAGGTCGATGGCGCGGGTCCGGGCGGCCTTCGCGGAGAGATTGGTGTGGGTGCGCAGGGTCTCGACGATCTGGTCGCCGACCCGGAATAGCGGGTCGAGCGAGGTCAGCGGATCCTGGAAGATCATGCCGATGCGCCGGCCCCGCACCCGCCGCATCGCCTCGGGGGAGAGATTGTCGATGCGCTCGCCCCGCAGGCGGATCTCGCCGCCGGCGATCCGGCCGGGCCGGTCGATCAGGCCGATCACCGCCGAGCCGGTCACCGACTTGCCGGCCCCGGATTCGCCGACGACGCCCAGAATCTCGCCGCGGCCGATGTCGAACGAGACCCGGTCGATGGCGGTGAGCGGCCCGCGGCGGGTGTCGAAGGCGACCGTCAGGTCGCGCACGGAGAGGATGGTTTCGGTCATGCCTTGGCTGTTCCGGCGTTCGGCCGTCGGACGGCCACCCCCGTCTTTGCGAGCGGAGCGAAGCAATCCAGCGACGCCACGTTCACCGAGATCGCGCTGCCCTGGGTCGCTTCGCTGCGCTCGCGATGACGATGCCCAATCATTGCAGCTTCGGATTGAGCGCGTCACGCAGCCAATCCCCCAGGAGGTTGATGGCGATGACCAGCCCGGCCAGCGCCAGCCCTGGGAAGGCGACGATCCACCACTCGCCGGAGAACAGGAACCGGTTGCCGGTGCGGATCAGGGTGCCCAGCGACGGCATGGTCTCGGGCAGACCTGTCCCTAAGAACGACAGCGTCGCCTCGGTGATGATGGCGAGCGCCAAGTTGATCGTCGCGATGACGAAGACCGGCCCGGTGACGTTCGGCAGGACGTGGCGGACCATGATCACCGGCGGCGACAGGCCGATCAGCCGCGCCGCCTGGACGTAATCCTTGCCCTTCTCGACCATCACGGAGGAGCGCACGGTCCGGGCGTACTGCACCCAGAACGACAGGCCGATCGAGACCACGATCAGCCCGATCAAGGGCCCGACATCCAGCGCGCTGCCAAAACTCGCCTTGGCGACGCCGTCGACCACCAGGGCGATCAGGATCGCCGGGAAAGTGAGCTGCACGTCGGCGACCCGCATGATCAGCGTGTCGACCGCCCCGCCCGCGTAGCCGGCGATCAGGCCGAGCGCGATGCCGAGGATGCCGGAGGTCACCACCCCGAGCACGCCGACGATCAGCGACAGGCGCAGGCCGTAGAGCACCGCCGAGAGCACGTCCCGGCCCTGGTCGTCGGTGCCGAGATAGTAGGGCGCCTGCCCGTCTGCCTGCCAGATCGGAGGCAGGTTGGAGTTGATCAGGTCGAGCTGGGCCGGGTCGTAGGGGTTCTGCGGCGCGATCCACGGCGACGCGAAGGCGAGGCCCACCATCAGGACGGTGGCGATCAGCGCCGCCACAGCCGTCTTCGAGCGCAGGAAATTGGCCAGCAGGTCGGAATCGCGCCAGCGCGCGAGCCGGGAGGGTGGCACCTCGACCAAGGGGACTGGCGGGGCATCACCCGCGTCGATGTCGCGTCCGCTCATGCGTGCGCCCTCACGCCGTCCGTCCGGCGGGCAGCCGCAGGCGCGGGTCCACCACCGTGTAGAGGATGTCGACCACGAGATTGATGGTCACGAAGATCAGCGCGACGAGCAGCAGATACGCGGACATGATCGGGATATCGACGTTCTGCACGGCCTGGACGAAGAGCAGGCCCATGCCGGGCCACTGGAACACCGTCTCGGTGATGATCGAGAAGGCGATGACCGAGCCGAGCTGAAGCCCCGCGATGGTGATCACCGGCACCAGCGTGTTCTTGAGGGCGTGCCGCAGGTGGACGGCGCGGGTGGTGAGCCCCCGCGCCCGGGCGAAGCGGATGTAGTCGGTGCGTAAGACCTCCAGCATCTCGGCACGCACCAGCCGCATGATCAGCGTCATCTGGAACAGGCCGAGGGTCACCGAGGGCAGGATCAGCGCCTTGAGCCCGGAGGCGGTCAGGAAGCCGGTGGTCCACCAGCCGAGCCGCACCGTGTCGCCCCGCCCGTAGGAGGGCAGCCAGCCGAGCGTCACCGAGAACAGGTAGATCAGCAGGATGCCGATCAGGAAGGTCGGCAGACTGATCCCGATCAGCGAGACCGCCTGGAACAGCCCGGCGAGCCAGGAGTCGCGGAAGAGCGCGCAGTACACCCCCATCAGGATCCCCACCACCAGGGCGAAGACCGTGGCGCAGAAGGCGAGCTCCAGCGTCGCCGGCATGCGCTCGGCCAAGAGCTGCGAGACCGGCTGCCGGAACTGGTACGAGATGCCGAACCGGCCCCGCACCACGTTGCCGGCGTAGCGGACGAACTGGACCAGCACCGGGTCGTCGAGGCCCAGATCCGTCCGGATCTGAGCCCGCTCGGCCACGGTGGTGTCGGGCCCGACGATCTGGTTCACGGGATCGCCCGCGAACCGGAACATCGCGAAGGCGATGAGCCCGACGACCGCGAGGACCGCGGCCGCCTGGATCACCCGGCGCAGGAGGAAGGCGAGCACGCCTCAGCCTCCTACGACGGGTCCTTCGACACCCAGTAGAGCAGCAGCAGGTTGTCGGCCCGCTGGGTCAGGTGGACCTTCTTGGAGACGCCCCAGGCGAGCGCCTGCTGGTGCAGCGGGATGTAGCCCCAATCGGCGTTGAGGACGTCGAAGCCGTCCTTGATCAGGGCGTCGCGCTTGGTCTTGTCGGTCTCGGATTCGACCTTGTCGGCGATCTCGTCGATCTTCGGATCGCAATAGCCCGCGAGGTTCCAGCCGCCGCGGCCCGACTTGTCGCCGGGCTTCCGGCAGCCGACGATCTCGTAGAGGATGTTGTGGCTGTCGAGGGACGACGGGGTCCAGCCGAGCAGGTAGAACGAGGTGTCGTAGTTCGGCGCCAGCACCTTGGCGAAGTACTTGGCCTTCGGCTGGGCGTTGAGGTTCACCTTGACGTTGATGCGCGCCAGCATCGAGACCACCGCCTGGCAGATCGCCTCGTCGTTGACGTAGCGGTCGTTCGGGCAATCCATGGTGAGCGAGAACCCGTCCGGGTAGCCGGCCTGGGCCATCAGTTCCTTGGCCTTCTTGAGGTCGGTGGCCGGGCGCTTGAACTCGGCGGCGCGGTCGTAGAGGGCCGGGGCGATCATCAGCGCGGAGGGCACCGCCTGCCCGCGCATCACGCGCTTGGCGATCGTGTCCTCGTCGATGGCGAGGTAGAAGGCCTCGCGCACCTTGATGTCCTTGAATGGGTTCTTGCCCTTGACGCTCGAATCCTTCAGCTCGTCCCGGTCCTGGTCCATGCCCAGGAAGATCGTGCGCAGCTCGGGGCCCGCCATCACAGTGGCGGTGCCGCTGGCATTGACCCGCTGCTGGTCCTGCAGCGGCACGGGGTCGATCCAGTCGACCTCGCCGGAAAGCAGCGCCGCGACCCGGGTCGCCGGGTTGGCGATGGTGGTGAGGATCGCCTCGTCGAGGTTCGACTCGACCTTGCCCCAGTAGCCGTCGAACTTCTTGAACACGGTCTTCACGCCGGGCTGGTGCTCGGCGATCACGAACGGGCCGGTGCCGTTCTCATGCAGGGTGGCGTAGCTGGGGCTCGTGGCGCTGGGCGGCGTCGGCTGCACGACGCCGTTCTTCTCGGACCATGCCTTCGACATGATCACCCAGGTCGGGAACTGGGCGATGGCGATGGGGTTCGGCTTCTTCAGCACCATGTCGACGGTGTAGTCATCGACCTTCACGAACTCGGCGTCGGCGGGCACGTTGGTGGTGAAGTTCGAGCCCGGGGCGCGGACGCGCTGGGCGGAGAAGATCACGTCGTCGGCGGTGAAGGGCGAGCCGTCGTGGAACTTGACGTTCTTGCGCAGATGGAAGCGCCAGCGGGTCGGCTCGGGCGTCTCCCAGGATTCCGCCAGCGCCGGCGCGAATTTCAGGTTCTTATCGAGGGTGACGAGGGGCTCGTAGGCGGCCTCCTGCATCCCCTCCGTGAAGCTCTCCTTGAGGGAGTACGGATCGAGGGATTTCAGATCACCCTGGAAGGCGAAGCGGAAGACGTTGGCGGCCTGCGCGGGCAGCGCGGCGAAGGCAAACGTCGCGACCGCGACCGCGGACACGCCGCGGGCGAGGGTCTTCAGGGCAGAACGGGACAATCGGATCTCCGGAACCGTGAAAGTTGAGCGCAGGCCGTCCCGCGGAAGCGGTGGTTGAGGCTTAGACCGGCCACCGCGCGTCGGCAAACCAACAGCGCGCGGCGCCCACAGTAAGGTTCGGACCAGGGGAGTGGTTGAGGGGCCGATCTCGGCGGTATCGGAGGCTGTTCGGGGATTTTCGACCGAGGATTAGGCGCGAAGCTGCGTGCGCATCCCCCTCTCCCCGCGCGCGGGGAGAGGCCCGCAGGCACCCTGTTGTGCCTGCGGGAAGCGGAGGCGAGGCCGGAGCGGCGGTGAGGGGGCGATTCCGGAAGAGTCTCGTCCTGAACGGCCCCCTCACCTTCGGCTGCCGCCTCGCCGCGCTCCCCGACGAGGGGGAGACGCGGCCCTCTCCCCGCAAGCGGGGCGAGGGGAACCTAGCTGCGCGCCAGCAGCCTCACTCCGCCGCCACCCGCGCCGGCTCGGGCCGCACCTCGGCCTCCGCCGCCTCGCCCTCCGCCACGGCCTTCCGCCGGAACAGGCGCATCACCACGACGAAGAACACCGGCACGAAGAACACCGCCAGCACGGTCGCGGTGATCATGCCGCCCATCACGCCGGTGCCGATCGCCTGCTGGCTCTTCGAGGCGGCGCCGGTGGCGATGGCGAGCGGCACCACGCCGAAGATGAAGGCCAGTGACGTCATCACGATCGGCCGGAACCGGAGCGTCGCCGCCTCGACCGCGGCCCGCACCACCGAGGTCCCGGGCTTCCAGAGGTCCTTGGCGAATTCCACGATCAGGATCGCGTTCTTGGCCGAAAGGCCGATGATCGTGATCAGCCCGATCTTGAAGTACACGTCGTTGGGCATGCCGCGCAGATACACGGCCGCCAACGCGCCGATCACGCCAAGCGGGATGACCAGCATCACCGACACGGGAATGGCCCAGCTCTCGTAGAGCGCGGCGAGGCACAGGAACACGATCACCACCGAGAGCGCCAGCAGCAGGGTCGCCTGGCTCCCAGCCTGCTTCTCCTGGAAGGACTGGCCGGTCCAGGCGTAGCCAAAACCCTTGGGCAGTTGGAGCATCAGCCGCTCCATCTCGGCGATCGCGTCGCCCGACGTGTAGCCGGGGTTCGGCTCGCCGGTAAAGCGCACCGACTGGTAGCCGTTGTAGCCGACGATCTGGCTCGGCCCCATGCCCCATTTCAACTCCGCGAAGGACGACATCGGCACCATCGTGCCCGTGGCGTTCTTCACCGCGTAGTTGAGGATGTCCGACGCGTTCATGCGCTGGAGCTGCTCGGCCTGGACGTAGACCCGCTGCATCTTGCCCCGGTTGGGGAAGTCGTTCGGGTAGACCGAGCCGAGGTTGAGCTGGATCGTGGCGTTGATGTCCTCGAACTTCACGCCCAAGGCCGCCGCCTTCTCGCGGTCGATCACCAGCTCCGCCTGCGGGGTCGGTGGCAGGCCCTCGATCTTCACCTTCTGGAGGATCGGGCTCTGCGAGGCGAGCTTGAGGAGCTGCTCCTGGGCCGAGAGCAGGGCCGCGTAGCCGCGGTTCGCCCGGTCCTGCAGGCGGAACGAGAAGCCCGCCGCATTGCCGAGGTTGTCCACCGGCGGCGGCTCCTGGGCGTCCACGGTGGCGTCGCGGTAGCTCGCAAGCGCCGCGTTGGTGCCGGCCACGAGGGCGGCGGCCGAGTTCTTGGCGTCGCGCTCCGACCAGGGCTTCAGGGTGACGAAGGCCTGGCTGGTGCTCGGCGCCTGACCGGAGAACGAGTAGCCGTTCAGCATCGTCACGGTGGCGACGCCGGGCTGCGCCAGCAGGTACTCCTCGACCTTGCGGACCGCCTCCTGGGTGCGGTTGTAGGAGGCGCCGGGCGGGGTCTGGATGTCCACGGTGAAGAAGCCCTGATCCTCAACCGGCAGGAAGCCCTCCGGCAGGTTGACGAAGGCGTAGGCGGTCCCCGCCACCAGCGCGAGGTAGACCAGCATCACCCGGCCGGACTTGCGGATGAACGCTGCGGTGCCGCGACCGTAGCGGGCGGTCTCCCGGTCGACGAACCGGTTGAACATCCCGAACACGCCGCCCTTGGCATGGCCGTGGCCCTTGGCGACCGGCTTCAGGAAGGTGGCGCAGAGCGCCGGCGTCAGCGACAGGGCGAGCAGCGCCGAGAACGCGATGGAGGTCACCATCGCGATCGAGAACTGGCGGTAGATGATGCCGACCGAGCCGGGGAAGAACGCCATCGGCACGAACACCGCCATCAGCACCAGGGTGATGCCGATGATCGCGCCGGTGATCTGCCCCATGGCCTTCTTGGTGGCCTCCTTGGGGGGCAGCCCCTCCTCGTTCATGATCCGCTCGACGTTCTCCACCACCACGATGGCGTCGTCGACCAGGATGCCGATGGCCAGCACCATGCCGAACATGGTGAGCACGTTCACCGAGAAGCCCGAAAGCCACATCACCGTGACGGTGCCCATCAGGGCGATCGGCACCACGATGGTGGGGATCAGGGTGTAGCGGATGTTCTGCAGGAACAGGAACATCACGAGGAAGACCAGCACCACCGCCTCGACCAGCGTGTGCAGCACCTTCTCGATCGAGGCCTCGACCGCCGGGGTGATATCGTAGGGGATGTCCCACTTCAGGTCCGGCGGGAAGAACTGGGACAGCTCCACCATCTTGGCGCGGATCGCCTTGGCGGTCTCCAGCGCGTTGCCGTCGGGGGCGAGCGTCACCGAGATGCCGGCGGCCGGGCCGCCGTTGAGGCGCGTGGAGAACTGGTAGGCGTCGCCGCCGAGCTCGATCCGGGCGACGTCGCGCAGGCGCACGTTCGAGCCGTCGGAATTGGCCCGCAGCACGATGGCGCCGAATTCCTCGATCGTGCCGAGCTGGCCCTTCACGATGATCGGCATGGTCAGCGCCGTCCGGGTCGGGCTCGGCTGCGCGCCGACCGCCCCGGAGGCGACCTGGACGTTCTGGTTGCGGATCGCCTCGGTGACCTCCGAGGCGTTGAGCGAGAGCCCGCGCAGCTTGTCGGGATCGACCCAGACCCGGAGCGACCGCTCGGTCGAGTAGAGGGTCGCGCGGCCGACGCCGGGGATGCGGCGGATCTCGTTGATGACGTTGCGGATGAGGAAGTCGCCCAAGCCCACCTCGTCCATCGACCCGTCCTTGGAGACGAGGGTGATGATGTTGAGGGTCGCGGCCGAGGCCTCCTCCACGAGGATGCCGTTCTGGCGCACCTCTACGGGCAGGCGCGCCTCCACGCGCTTCAGGCGGTTCTGCACCTCCACGGAAGCGAGCGACGAGTCGGTGCCGGGTTGGAAGGTGGCGGTGATGTTGACCGAGCCGAACGAGTCGGTGGTCGACTCGAAGTTCATGATATTGGCGGCCCCGTTCAGCTCATCCTCGATGAGCCGGGTCGTGCCGACGTAGAGGCTCTCCACGGAGGCGCCGGGATAGGCCGTAGACAGGGCGATCTGCGGCGGGGCGATCACCGGGTACTGCGCCACCGGCAGGTTCGGGATGGCGAGCGCGCCGCCGAGGCAGATGAACAGGGCCACCACCCAGGCGAAGACCGGGCGGTCGATGAAGAAGCGGGCCATGGTCGGGCTCTCCCGGGCTCAGTGGCGCTGCTGGGCGGCAGCGGCGCGCGGGGCGACCTCCGCCTTACCGCCGGAACTCTGGTCGCCGGGGACCTCGGCGGCCTCGTCGGCATCGTGCTTCGGCCCGGTCTCGCCGTGGACCGGGGTCTGGTCGAGGGGCTTCACCTTGATGCCCGCGGTGATCTTCTGGAAGCCGTCGGTCACGACGCGCTGGCCGGCCTTGAGGCCGGAGCGGATGAGCCAATTCTGGCCGACCACCGGCCCGACCTCGACGGGCTGGCGCATGACGGTCTCGTCGGCGCGCACCACCCAGACCTCGGCGCGTCCGTCATCGGTGCGCTGGATCGCCTGCTGCGGCACCGCGATCGCGTCGGAATCGATGCCCTGCTTGATCCGCGCCCGGACATACATGCCGGGAAACAGCTCGTCGTGCGGGTTCGGGAACTGCACGCGCAGGGTCACCTGCCCGGTGCTCGGATCGGCGGTGACGTCCGAGAACAGCAGGCGCCCGGCCAGCGGGTAGAGGGAATTGTCGTCCATGATCAGGTGGACGTTGGCGGTGTTGTCCTCCAGCCGCGCGAGCTCGCCGCTGGCGAGGTCCCGGCGCAGGCGGTTCAATTCGCCCACCGACTGGGTGATGTCGACGTAGATCGGGTCGAGCTGCTGGATCGTGGCCAGCGCCCCCATGGAGCCCGGCTCGATCAGCGTACCCTCGGTGAGCAGCGCCCGGCCGATGCGGCCGGTGATCGGCGCGCGCACGTCGGTCCAGTCGAGGTTGAGCTGCGCCTTCTGGCGGCTCGCCTTGGCGCCCGCCACCTCGGCCTCGGCCTGCTTCTTGGCCGCGTAGGCCGCGTCGTACTGGGCCTGGCTCGCGGTGGCGCGGGAGAGGAGCTGTTCGAGCCGGTCGGCCTGCTGGCGGGCGAGCACGAGCGCCGCCTCCTGGCGGGCCAACGACGCCTCGGCGCTGGCAAGCTCGACCTCGTAGGGCGCCGGGTCGATCTTGTAGAGGATGTCGCCTTCCTTGACCTGACTGCCCTGCTCGAACAGCCGCTTCACCACGAGGCCGGAGACCCGGGAGCGCACCTCGGCGATGCGCATCGGCGCGACGCGGCCCGGCAGATCGCGCACATACGGGATCGCCTGGGGCTCCACGGTGACGAAGCCGACCTCGGGCACGGGCGGCGTCGGCGCGGCAACCTGCTTCGGGTTGCAGGCCGCAAGGCCGACGAGCAGCAGGGCCGCGGGCAGGATCGCCGGGACGCGGCGGGGGGATGGGATTCGGGCAGGCAAATTGCGGGTCACGAGTACCGACGCTCCTGAAAACATGCGTCTGCTGAGGCTGGCGCGGCGCATGGGCCCGCGCATCGACGAGGCGATCCGGGGACCGATCCGCGACCGGTCAATGGATCAGGACAGGCACACCCTCGCCGGCCATCGGGCCGGGGCGTGCGTCAGGCCAGTCGTGGAGGCCGGTGCAGCAGGCCGTCCGGCGCGGAGGCCGGCATGACATCGGAGCTGTAGTCGAACGATGCGGAGAGAGTGTGACGAGGCCGCGGCGCCTCAACCGGCGGTCGTGGCAGACCCAGCTCGGTGAGGATCTCGCTGTCGGCAGCGCAGAGGTCGGTGCGGCCGAGAGCCGAACGCCCGGTCTCAGACTGCGTATCCGGCGTCCCCGACAGGACCGCCATCCGGGCGCCCGCGACGGTACAGGCCGGCCCCTCCACCCGCGCGGCCTCGGCCGGCGCAGGCATGGCGATCACGGCCGCCGTCGCGAGGACGAGCAGCGCCAGCACGGCAAGGCCCCGGGCGAGGCGGTCCGGCGAACCCGCGACGCGGCGGGCCAGAAGGGCGACGGATCGGATCACGAACCTGAGATAAGCACGGCCGTCGCCGGGTTCAATCACCCGTGACGTCGCGCCGATCGGCCCCTGTGGCATGAACGCAACGGCCACGCCCGGAAGCACCCTCCCCGGCGACCCGGCCTCAACCTTGCCGCGAAGTCGGGGCCGGGTCGGCGCAGAACTGTGCGGCCGCCGCGAAGGCCCGCGCCGCGATCGAGGAAGGATGGAGACCATGTCGAGACGGATTGCGCTGCTCGCGCTCGCCGGCGCCCTGCTGGCGAGCGCCCCCGCGTCGGCCAACCCGCTGGACCGGGGGCCGATCGCGGATTTCCTCAACGTCTTCCGCAGCCAGGCGATCCCCCGCGAGACGGTGGCGTGGACCGGCAAGGAGAAGCCCGGCACGATCGTGGTCTCGACCCGCCAGCGCCGGCTCTACTACGTGCTGGGCGGTGGCGAGGCGATCCGCTACGGGGTCGGCGTCGGCCGGCAGGGCTTCTCGTGGTCGGGCACCAAGACGGTCACCATGAAGAAGGAATGGCCGGATTGGCGCCCGCCGCAGCAGATGCTGGCCCGCCGCCCGGACCTGCCGCGCTACATGGCCGGCGGCCAGGACAACCCGCTCGGCGCCCGTGCCCTGTATCTCGGCTCCTCGCTCTACCGCATCCACGGCTCGAACGAGCCCGAGACGATGGGCGCGGCGGTCTCGTCGGGCTGCATCCGCATGACCAACAAGGACGTGGTCGATCTCTACGATCGCGCCCGGGTCGGCACCAAGGTGGTCGTGCGCGACTGATTGGTGTGCGCGCGGGTCGTGTGTCGGCCTGAGCGCGCGAAGTGGGTCGGCGCGTGGACCAGGGCGGCAAACCGGCCGTCACCTCGCGCGACCATCGATAACCGTTCCTCAAGGTCTCGCACGAGGCCGCCCTGTCGTTCCTCGGCGACGTCATACATCCCGACCCAGCTCGGCGCGGCGGCGCGCCTGAACGCCCCTCCCCCCTTGGACTGCTCAAGAAGATCGACAGCATCACCCCCTGGCCTAAAGCCAGGATCTACCCGACGGGGCGAGGACGGTGTTCGATGACGGCAATAGGGTCGTCATGGCTGGGCCGGCGGAACGTGCCCCGGGGTCGCCCGGCCCTGGGACCAGCTTGCCGCCTTCACCAGCGGTACGAGAGGCTCCCCTTGACGGCATGGTCCTGCGCCCGCCGCCCGATCTGGCCGTCATACGCCAGGCCCACGAGCGTGCCCGGCGCGACCTCCCAGTCCAGGCCCGCCGACGCCACCGCCGCGTCCTCGGCCAGCGGCGCACCCGCCGTGCGGAACGCCGTGCCCCCGCCCCGGAACGCCACCAAGGCAGCGGGCGTCACGTCCCCGAACGCCCGCCGGTAGCCGATCAGCCCCCGCGCCATCAGCGGCCCCGCGCCCCCGAACAGGTCCGCCACCACCGCCTGCGCCTGCACACCCGCCGTGGCCGTCTCCACCCAATAGCTCCGGCCGAACACGCCCAAAGCCGCCGAACCGCCCGTCTCGCTGAACCCGTCCCCGTGCAGCCGCAGCGCCGCCGCGCCCACGAACGGCTCGACATAGCGCGCCGCCTCGCCAATCCGGTAGCCGACCTCGCCGAAGCCCTGCAGCGTCGTGCCGCCCGCCCGGCCGCTGATCGCCTGCGAGAAGCCCGGGAACAGCACCGTCCGGTGCGTATCCAGCGCGTCGCCGCCGTACACCGCCCCGAGCCGCACCTGCACGGCACCGAGCGCGCCGCTGGCGTAGGCGGCGCCGAAGCCGCTCTCGATCCGGCCGGAGGACTGGCGGGCGCTCACGTCGAACTGCGTGAAGCCATAGCCGGCCGCGACGCCCGCGCGCCAGTCGCCCAGCCCGCCCGCCAGCACGCCCGGGCCGGTCTCGGCGCCGAGCACGAAGCCGCCGGTCTGCCGGGTGAGGCGGGCGGCGTTGCGCGTGGCCTCGGTCGAGCCGAACGCCCCGAAGGCTTGGCCCCAGAGCCCGTAGCCCGGCGCGAGCGGCCGCACCGCCACCAGTCCGGGGGCGGGCTCCTCCGGGGTGAGGGCCGCGTAGCCGGCCGGCAGGGTCGTGCCGGGCGCGAAGCGCTGGCCGACGGCGCCGCTCAGGCTGAGCCCGCGGGTCGGGCCGGTGCCGAAGCGCAGGTGCTCGAGCAGCGTCCCCTGCACGGCCAGGGCGGCCTGCGCCCGCGCGCTCACCGCCGAGGCCTGGATCTCGCCCGACAGGCTGTTGAGCGCCTGCACCGCCCCGGGCGCCGTCTGGTTGAGTACCGCGGTCGCCACCTGCGCGGCCGGGCTCGCGTCCACTGTTGTGGTGCCGGTGGCGGTGCTCACCGTGGTCGTGATCGTGCCGGCAGGTGATACGCGTGTCGTGATGGTCGCCGGCGGGCTGACGGTCGGGACCGCGCCCGCGGCTAATCCGCTGATCGCGGCGGCCTTTGGCGGGCTGCCGGCCGGGGGGGCCGGGGCCGTCGTGGTCACGATGGGTCCTGCGCCGTTCAGGGCCTGGGCGAGGCCCCCCTGGTTGGGCGTCGTGGCCACGCTGGCGATCGGCGCCGTCTGGGCGAAGCCCAGCGCCACGCTGCTGCCGTCATAGGCCAGCGACGGCGTCAGGAAGGCAAGGTTGCTCGTCGTCTCTAGGTTGCTGAACTGACCGGTCACGCCGCCCGTGGCGGTGAGCAGGATGTAGCGCAGCGCCGGCGTGTAGGTGCCCGCCCCCGCCAGCACCTGCACGGTGCCGCCCTGGATCGTGACCGGGCCGGTCACCGCGGCGCGATCGTTGGCGGTGGGCGTGACCTTGACCGTGTAGAACGAGCCCGCTGTGAAGGTCAGCGGGCCGTGGATCGCCAGGGTGCCGATGGCCGCGGCGCTGCCCGGTGCCAGCCGGCCGCCGGCCTCGATCAGCGGGTCGCCGATCTTGCCCGAGCCGGCCAGCGTCCCGCCGCGCCTGACCGTCACCTCGGAGGCGGCGAGCACGCCGTCGATCTGCAGGGTGCCGCCGCTGATCGTCGTGGCGCCCGTGTAGGTGTTGCGGCCGGTGAGCACGGTGGTGCCGGAGCCGGCCTGGGTCAGGCTGCCCGAGCCCGAGATGGCGGGGGCGAAGCTCACGGCGTCGGCCCGGTCGAACACCAGGGCGCCGTCGTTGGCGACCCCTGAGGTCGCCGCGATCGCGCCGGCTGTGCCGCCGTCGCCGAGCCGCAGGGTGGCGCCGCGGCCGATCGTGGTCGCGCCCGTGTAGGTGTTGGTGCCGGTCAGCGTGAGGGTGTCGCCCGCCAGGGTCAGGCCGAGCGGACCGGCGCCGTCCCGGATCGTTCCGGCGAAGCGGCTGGCGCTCACGCCGGCCACCGTCAGGACGGCTGGACTGCCCGCGCTGCTGGTCACGGTCGCGGTCGGCGAGGCGCTGGCCAGGGCGCCGACGGTGTTGGCCGCGCCCGCGAGGTCCAGGGTCCCAGAGCCGGCCAGGGTGTAGGTGGAGGCCGCCGAGAAGCCGCCCGCGCCGCCCGCCTTCAGGACCGATCCGTCGCCGACCGTGGTGGCGCCGGTGTAGGTGTTGGCCGTCGTGACGGTGGTGCCCCCGGTCGTGGTGAGCGTGGCGGCGCCGGAGATCCGTGCGAGGATTCCACCCGTAGAGGTAACGGGCGCGGCGAGCACGCCGTTCTGCAGGGTCGCGCCCTGGCTGAGGCTGACGGCGGCCTGGGTCTGGTGGGTGCCGCCGAGATCGAGCACGCTGGTGGCGCCCGCGATCGTGGTGGTGGCCCCGGCACTGCCCAGGGTGCCGGCGCCCGACAGGGACAGCGTGCCGCCGGAGATCGTGGTGGTGCCGGTATAGGTGTTGGCGGCGGTGAGGATCGCGGTACCGGTGCCGGTCTTCGACAGGCTGTAGCCGGCGCCGCGATCGCCGATACTGCCCGCCACGGTCAGGGTGCCGCTGCCGCCGAGCGCGGCATCGCCGGCGAGCGTGACCGTCCCCATGACCCCGGCCGTCCCGGTGCCGGTCAGCGCGCCGATCCCACCGGCGCCGGTGCCCGACAGCGTCAGGGCATTGGCGAGGGTGACGCCGTTCACGTCCAGCGTGCCGCCGGGCGTGACGGCGGCGGCGGAGGCGCCGAGCGCGGCGGCATGGGCGGCGCTGAGGATGCCGCCCGCGACCGTGGTGGCGCCGGTATAGGTGTTGGCGCCGGTGAGGATCGCGGTACCGGTGCCGGTCTTCGATAGGCCGTAGCCGTTACCGCGATCGCCGATGCTGCCCGTGATGGTCAGGGTGCCGCTGCCGCCGAGCGCGGCATTGCCGGCCAGCGTGATCGGGCCGGTGACCCCGGCCGTGCCGGTACCGGTGAGCGCGCCGATTCCGCCGGCGCCGGTGCCCGACAGCGTCAGGGCATTGGCGATCGTCACGCCGCCGACGTCCAGCGTGCCGCCGGGCGTGACGGCGGCGGCGGAGGTGCCGAGCGCGGCGGCATGGGCGGCGCTGAGGATGCCGCCCGCGACCGTGGTGGTGCCGGTATAGGTGTTGGCGCCGGCCAGGATCGTCGTGCCGGAGAGTTGGCTCACGCTGCCGGCACCGGTGATCCTCGGTGCGAAGGTGACGGGCGAGCCGTCCGGCTTGCCGGTGTGGTTGAACGTGATCGTGCCGGTGCCGGCGCCGAAATGCACCTCCCCGGCCGCCACCGTACCGGCGGCGACCGCCACCTGACCCACCGCTGCGCCGATATTCAGCGTGCCGCTCACGCTCCGGCCCTTGGCGATGGTGAGGGTGCCGGTGCCGTCGGTCCCGACCGAGACGCTGCCCCCCGCCGCAACGGTGAGCGTACCGGTGCCGGCTTCGCCGACAAAGAGATCCCGGGTGCTGATCCAGCGAGAGCCCGTGCCGGTCACCAGAGCGGCGGCGGCCCCTCCGCCTTCGGAAGAGACATGGCCCGTCACGTCGGACAGCGTGCCGCCGGCCGCCACACGGAGGGTGCCACTATCGACATACGTGTTGGTGACCAGCGCGGTCTGGCCGGTCAGACTCCAGGTGCCGTCCCCTCGCTTGGACAGCATATTGACGTCGCGGATATTGCCCGACACCACACCGGTGCCCTGGCCACTCAGGATCAGGTTGGGGTTCTGGACGCCGGCGATATCGCCGGACAGGGTGAGCGTGCCCGCATCCACACCGATCCGGCTGCGGTCGGTCAGCGTGATCGCCCCGGCATAGCTGTTGTCGCCCGAGAGGCTGCGCAGGGCGCCGCCATTGCCCACGCCCAACCCGGCGAGCGACAGCGCCTCGTTGCCCACCGCGATGCCGCCCTGCAGCGCCAGGGTCGCGCCCGAGACGACCGTGGTGCCGGTCGCCGCCGTGCCGTCGGCCGTGCCCAAAGCCGTCGCGTTCTGGATCGTGAGCGTGCCGCCCGAGACCGTGGTGGCGCCTGAATAGGTGCTGGCGCCCATGAAGGTCTGCACGCCGCCGGCGAAGGTCAGGCCGCCGGTGCCGACGACGCTTCCACCGTAGCTGCCGGTGCCGTTGGACAGGGCCAGGGTCTTGGTGCCCAGCGTGACGGTGCCGGCCTGGCCGGCGGCAGTATCGGACAAGCCAGCGATCGTGGCGCCACCGCCGGTGACGTTGGAGATGTCGAAAGTGCCGCCGGTGGCCAGCGCCACCCCGCTGGAGCTGGCGAGCGTGCCGGCGCCGCTCAGGGACAGCGTGCCGCCGGAGATCGTGGTGGTGCCGGTATAGGTGTTGGCGGCGGTGAGGATCGCGGTGCCGGTGCCGAGCTTCGACAGTCCATAGCCGTTGCCGCCGTCGCCGATGGCGCCTGAAACGGTCAGGGTACCGGCGCCGCCGAGCGCCGTGTTGCCGGCCAGCGTGATCGGGCCCGAGACCCCGGCCGTACCGGTTCCGGTGAGCGCGCCGATGCCGCCCGCGCCGGTGCCGGACAGCGTCAGGGTGTTGGCGAGGGTGACGCCGTTGACGTCGAGGGAGCCACCGGCCGTGACCGTCGTGGCTGAGGTGCCGAGAGCCGTGGCGTTGGCGGCGCTGAGCGTGCCGCCCGAGACCGTGGTGGTGCCGGAATAGGTGTTGGCGCCGGTCAGGATCGTGGTGCCGGCGAGATCGCTGACCGTACCGGTTCCGGTGATCATCGGCGCGAAGGTGACGGCCGTTCCGTCCGGGTTGCCGGTATGATTGAACGTGATCGTGCCGGTGCCGGCGCCGAACGCCACCTTGCTCGCCTGCACCGTGCCGGCGACAACCGCCGGCTGCCCCGCGGCCGCACCGATGGCGAGCGTGCCGGTCGAGCCGCTCAGGGAGGCAACCGACACGGTGCCCGTGCCATTGGCGCCGGCCGATACGAGGCCACCATCCGCCACCGTGAGCGTGCCGGTGCCACTACTGCCGACATTGAGAACATCGGTGTTGGTCCAGGTCGAGCCCGCCCCCGCCACCGTCGCCGCCCCGGATGAGCCTGAGAAGTGGCCGAGATAGCCGTACCCGTTCGACACCTGACCGCCCGCCTGGACGACGAGCGTGCCCGTGCCGACGGCGCCGACGTAGAGGTCACCGCTGTTGGTCCAGGTCGAGCCCAGCCCCGTCACTGTCGCCGCCCCGGATGAGTGGGGATCGGCGGCGAGGACGCTGTGATTGGCCGATACCCGGCCGCCGCCCTGGATGGCGAGCGCGCCCGTGCCGCTGTTGCCGACATAAAGGTTGCTGCTGTTGATCCAGGCCGAGCCGGTCCCCGAAACCGTCGCCGTCCCGGATGAGCCGGTGAAGTTGCCGAGGACGCCAGAGGTGTCCGACACCTGGCCACCGGCCTGGACAGCGAGCGTGCCCGTGCCGCTGTGGCCGACATAGAGGCTGTTGTTATTGGTCCAGGTCGAGCCCGTCCCGGTCACTGTCACCGTCCCGGACGAGGCGGCATCGTAACCGAGATAACCTCGGTAATTCGACGCGTGGCCGCCTTCGGCGACCGTCAGCGCACCGCCATTCACGCGGACATCGCCCGAGAGCGTGTCCTGCCCGGTCAGGGTCCAGCTGCCGGCCCCGTCCTTGGTGAGCCTGCCGATGTTACCGGCCAGCGCGCCCGTCACGCGGCCCGCGCCAGCCCCGCCCAGCGTCAGATCGCGGTCGCTCCCGGCGGCACCCGCGACCGCACCCGACAGGGCCAGGGTTCCGGCATCGACGTTGATCCGCGCGGCGTCGGTCAGCGTGATCGCGCCGGCGAAGCTGTTGGTGCCCGACACGCCGCGCAGGGCGCCGCCGTTGTCCACGCCCGTGCCGGCGAGCGACAGCGCCTCGTTGCCCACCGCGATCCCGCCCTGCAGCGTCAGGGTCGCACCGGAGGCGACCGTGGTGCCGTTGGCCGCCGTGCCGTCCGCCGCGCCAAGCGCCGTGGCGTTCTGGAGGGTGAGCGTGCCGCCCGAGACCATGGTGGCGCCGGTATAGGTGTTGGCTCCGGTCAGGATCGTGATGCCGGCGAGCTGGCTCACGCTGCCCGCACCGGTGATCGTCGGTGCGAAGGTGACGGCCGAACCGTCCGGGTTGCCAGTATGGTTGAACGTGATCGTGCCGGTGCCGCCGCCGAAATGCACCTCGCCGGCCGTGACCGTGCCGGCAGCAACCGCCGTCTCGCCCGCCGCGGAACCGATGTTGAGCGTGCCGCTCGAGTTGCTGCCTTTCGCCAGCGTCATCGTACCGGCACCGTTCGTTCCGATCGACACGGTGCCGCCCGCCGCCACGGTGAGGATGCCGGTGCCGTTGATGTCACCGACGACGAGCGTGCTCCGGTTCGTCCACGTCGAGCCAGAGCCCGTCACCGTCGCGGAAGCCGTCGTGGTGGTGTCGCTGCCAACGATGCCCCTGTCGCTCGCGACCGTGCCGCCCCCCTCCAGCCGCAGGGCTCCGCCGAATGCGTACAGGAGGTCACTGAGGCTGCTCTTCCCGGTCAGCGTCCAGGTGCCGGCTCCGAGCTTGATGACGGTGCCGACATTCCGGATGTCGCCTGCGACGATACCGTCCCCAGCACCGCCCAGGTCCAGCTCGGCGCCGCCCGTGATCGGGCCCGACAGGGTCAGCCTGCCGGCATCCGCGCCGATCCTCGTGGTGCCGCTCAGGGTGATCGCCCCGGCATAACTGTTGATGCCGGAGACGTTGCACAGGGCACCGCAGGCGTTCAGGCTGTATCCGGTGAGCGACAGCGCCTCGTTGCCCACCGCGATGCCGCCCTGCAGCGCCAGGGTCGCGCCGTCGGCGACCGTCGTGCCGGTGGCCGCCGTGCCGTCCGCTGCGCCTAAAGCCGTCGCGTTCTGGATCGTGAGCGTCCCGGCCGACACCGTGGTGGCACCGGTATAGGTGTTTGCGCCCGTCAGGGTCAGGGTTCCGGTGCCCGCCTTGGTCAGGCTGCCGCTGCCGGAAATAACCCCGGCGTAGCTCGACGCGTCGGTCCGGTTGAAGATCAGCGCGCCGCCATTGGCGATATCGGCCGCCAGCGATCCCGCGGTGGCGCCGTCGCCGACCTGCAGCGTCGCCCCGGCCGCAACCGTGGCGACGTTCGCGTAGGTCTGGTCGTCCAGGAGCTTCCAGGTGCCGCCCTTGACCTTCAGCACCTCGAAATTGATCACGTTCGCCAGCGTGCCGGCGCCGGTCCCCGTCTCGGCCTTGTCCAGGTTGAGCGTGTCGGTGCCGGTGCCGCCGTCGATCCGGCCGGTGATCGACGAGCCGGTGAAGAGATTGAGGGTGTCGTTGCCGCCCTCCAGGCTGATCGCCCGGCCGGTGTTGCCGGTGATCGTGCCGGAATTGGTCAGGGTGTCGTCGCCCTCGCCCATCTGGATCGCGGCGCCGTCACCTTGGATGAACCGCGCCGAGCCGGTGCCGGTGTAGCGCACGCCGTCCAGCGTGCCGACCGAGCCGCCGTCCACGCTGCCGCTCTGGAGGAGCACCACCGCGGTCGGATCCGGGATCGTGCCGTTGCCGATGATCGTGCCCTTATTGACGATCGTGTCGTTGTCGGCCGCGGTGCCGAGCTTGTTCTCCAGCCGGATCGCGTAGCCGTCCTTGCCCTCGATCGTGCCGCCGACCTCGTTGGTGATCGTGGTCGCGGCGACGCCGCTGCGGCTGTTATCGGGATTCGAGTCGTTGTTGACCACGATCCCGTACTTGGCGCCCGAGACCGTGCCGGAATTGGTGATGGTGCCGCCGCCGAGCGAGATGCCTTCGCTGTTGTTTTTCCGGCCGCCTTTGTCGTAGCCGCCGGCGCCGGTGCCCTTGATCGTGCCGGAATTGGTGATCGTGCCGGCGAAGTCGATATCGACCCCGTCGCCGTCGCCGTCGCCCGTACCGGAATAGGCCCCCTCGATCGTACCGTAATTCGTGACCGTACCGCCGGCATCCGAACCGACGCCCGAGCCGCTGCGGCCGGTGATGGTGGCGCCCGCCGCGTTGGTCACGGTGACGGAGCCGGCGCCGTTGTTGCCGCCCAGGGTGACGCCGTGGCGGGCGCCGGAGATCGTGCCGCTGTCCTTGTTGTTCACCGTCCCGGCGGTGGCGCCCTTGAAATCGATGCCGTCCGCCTTGTCGACGGCCAGACCATCCGTCCGGATCGTGCCGGAATTGTTGATTGTCGCCCCCTGGCCGGGCCGGATCGCGTCGTCGCCGCCGGACGTGATCGTCCCGGTGGCGGCGTTGTTGATTGTGATCGTCGCGAGCCCGCTGGCAGCCTTATCGAAATCCAGGGCCTGCCCGAGGTTCGATGTCGTTTGCCTCGTCCCAGTCGATTGGATCGTCCCGGCATTGTTCACCGTGATGGTGCCGCCGGTCGGGTTGACGTTGATGCGAACCGCGTCGTCATCGGACGTGATGATCGCGTCCTTCTTGTTCTCCAGGGTCAGGCTGCGGTTGTTGGCGTCGCCCGAGGCGTCGATCGCCCGGCCGCCCGTCTTGGTCGACTCGATCGTGCCGGAATTGGTGATCTTCAAGTCGGTCGAGGCGTTGTTCCAGTCGATGGCCGCCTTCTTGTTGACCGACAGCTTGCCGCCAGCCTCGACCGTGACGGTATCCGTGCCCGACACCGTCTTGACTGCGGAGTCCTTCGTGTTCGCCGGCACCGGATAGTCGGTCGCGCAGGCTGGCGGAGTCCAAACCTCGGCGGACAGCGCCGCCAGCGCGGCGACACCGATGCGGACCTTACGCTGTTCCAAGATAAAACACCCCCGTACCAGCCGCCGCGTTAGGTCGACATGATGACAAATGCGCGACAATCCGAGATTTTATCTTGACAAATACCAATTACATCGAAAAAACTGGCGAAATTATCCTGATTGATCGATAGCGACCAAATACTATTGGTATTATAACTTGCTAGATATGTATCCAGATGGGGTGGGTGGCCCGACGCTGGTGGCATCGGGCAGCGCGGGACCACCTGCCCGGCGGGTTCGCCGTTCAGGATCTGCCGGATACGCCGGGTCTGGTAGGCCAGCATCGCGAGCGAGAAATGGCTCCGCTCGGATGAAGGGAACCGGCATCGTCCGCCCGGATCGGGCGACGCTCAATCAAGGCGGGACGCTCGGATCAACACGCAGATCTCGAAGCTGCTACCCATCCCGCACGGGTTGGTTCGTTCAACCACCCGACCCCGTCGCCGGCAACGCCGTCGTTGGTTCTCCGCGCCGCTCACTCAGATCGCCGCGGCGGCTCGAACACCTTCGGAAGATTTCCGTTGCCTCTTCACGCACCGCCCCATGCGAAGCGGATCAAAAAGGTCCACGGGAGCTTTGCATCGGCTTGACCGACAAACATCGTCCTCAGGGGCCGACACACGCGCTGCACACCCAAGATCCGCAGTGAGCAATATCAAGGATCTAAAGGGGCGTGCGCGGACGAACTTCGGCTACCGGCACACTTTGTGTGCGCGCAGGACGTTTGTCGGCAGGCGCGGGTCGTGTGTCGGCCTGGGCGCGCGAAGTGTGTCGGCGCGCGTCCAGGCCTGCCTCATCATGGAACGCCGATCCCAGTCCATCCGAGCCTGAAGCGGCCCACCGCGCCGTCGTCATCCAACTGATCGGCGCTGGCGAACAGGAACACCGCGTTGTGACACAGCCTCAACCCAACGCGGTCGGACAAGCAGCGACGAGGGCTGCCCGAACGCGGACATAGGCTGGGGAGAAGTTTGGCGACGCAAATTGACCCGTCGCGGCAGCCTCGCATCGCCAAGGTCCGCGCCGTCAGGGACGGGTATCTGCAGCTGCTGGCCGTGAGTACGAGCTCGATGCATCCGGAACGCGTTGAGCTGCGTCCCGGCGCTATAAAGCCGCCCGGCCGATCGAGGCACCGCCATCGACGTAGAGGGTCTGCCCCGTCATGAACGCCGCCTCGTCCGACATCAGGAACGCGATGGCTGCTGCGATCTCCTCCGGCCGTCCGAAGCGGCCCATCGGCACGCCGGCGAGGTAGCGCGTCTCGCCCGCGCTGCCCGGTGGGTTGTTGGCCCGGAACAGCTCGGTCTCGGTCGGCCCCGGCGCCACCGCGTTGACGGTGATCCCTGTCACGGCGAGTTCGAGCGCCCAGGAACGGGTGAAGCTGACGAGCGCCGCCTTCGCGGCCGCGTAGGCCGTGCGCTCCACGCTGCCGAGCACGGTCAGGCTGGCGATGTTGACGACCCGGCCCCAGCCGCGCTGGCGCATGGCCGGCAACAGGGCCTGCACGGTCTGGACCGCCGGATGGAGGTTGACGCGCAGGACCTCGTCCAGCGCGGGGATCTCGACCGCCCCGAGCCGCTGCGGCCGCACCAGTCCGACATTGTTGACCACGCCGTCGAAGGCGAAGCGTCCGGTGAGGTCGGCGAGGACCGCGTCGGTGGCGTCGCCGTCGGCGAGGTCGACCGGCACGAGCGTGCCGGGGAAGCCGTCGAGACCGCGGCGCGCGAGGCCGACGACGTGGTGGCCCTCACCGGCCAGACGATGGGCCAGCGCCAGCCCGATGCCCTTGCTGGCACCGGTCACGAGATAGGTTCTGGACATTTCGGAATCTCCTGGCATCCGTGCTCGATCAGGCGGGGACGGAAGCCGCGCGGCGGAGCGCCGGCAGCATGTCCGCGGGCTCGGGTCGGCGGGTGTAGTCCGGGTTCACCTCGGCGTAGAGGATCACGCCGTCCCGCCCGACGACGAAGCGCCCGGGCATCGGCAGCGTCCAGCTCGCGTCGCCGTTGAACGCCGGCAGATCGTTCTTCAGGCTCTTGTAGAGATCGACCAGATAATCGGGCAGCGCGAAGCGCAGGCCGAACGCAGCCGCGACGGCGTTGTGCGGATCCGACAGGATCGGGAAGCCGACCGCGTTCTGACGGACCGATTTGCGGCTGTTGGCCGCCGTCTGCGGCGAGACGGCGACAAGGCTCGCCCCGAGCGCCGCGAACCGTGGCAGCGTCTCCTGGAGCGCCTGCAGCTCCATGTTGCAGTAGGGGCACCATACGCCGCGGTAGAAGCTGATCACGAGCGGCCCGCGCGCCAGCAGGTCAGCGGACGAGACGGGCTGGCCGTCCGGGTCGTTGAGCGTGAACGCCGGCGCTCGGTCGCCAGCCCTGAGGGCGCGGCTCGCGGCGCCGGAGGCGATCAGCTCCGCGGTCGCCCGGTGCATCGTTGCGATGACCGAGGGTGGGACGCTGTAGGGCGGCTTGCCGGCCTCAAAGCCGGACTTGAATGCGTCGAGCTTGGATTGCAGGGTCATGGCGCGGGCTCCGGAGACATCGCCGAGGCGACGCGGTGAAGACGGCCGGAGTGATGCGCCGCCAACAATGGACAGGGCAGGCAGCCCGGGGCGATAACGCTCATTCCAGGGAGGAATGGCGTGGACCGGTATCAGGCGATGGCCACCTTCGTGCGGGTCGTGGAATCGGGATCCTTCTCGGGGGCCGCCCGGCTCCTGAACGTCGGCCAGCCCGCCGTCTCGAAGACGATCGCGCAGCTGGAGAACCGGCTGCAGGTCAGCCTGCTCGTCCGCTCGACCCACGGCCTGAGCCCCACGGAGGCGGGCCTGCGCTTCTACGAGCGGGCGCGGGCCGCCATCGCCGAGGCGGACGAGGCCGAGCGCGCCGCCCGCGGCGCGGGCGCCGGGCTCTCGGGGCGGCTGCGGGTTTCGGCGGCGACCACCTTCGCGCGGCTCCACGTGGTGCCGCTGCTGCCGCGCTTCCTCGCCGCGCACCCGGACCTCGACATCGAGATCATCCTCGACGACCGGGTGATCGACCTCGTCAGCGAGGGGATCGACCTGTCCCTGCGCATGGGGGCCCTGCCCGACTCGGCCGCCGTCGCGCGCAAGCTCGCCACCGGCGGCCGCTCGGTGCTCGCCACGCCCGCCTATCTCACCCGCGCCGGCGAGCCGCTCAGTCCCGCAGACCTCGCCGGGCACGAGGCGGTGGTCTACAGCCAGCAGCCCGACGCCTGGTCCTTCACCCGGGATGGCGCCGCGGTCTCGGTCGCGGTTCACGGCCGCGTGCGGGTCAGCGCGGCCGAGGGTCTGCGTGCGGCCGTGCTGGCCGATATCGGCCTCACCATCGCCTCAGACTGGATGTTCGCCCCGGACCTCGCGAGCGGCGCGGTGCGGCGGCTGCTGCAGCCCTGGGCGCTGCCCGCCATCGACCTCTGGGCGGTCTTCCCGACCGGCCGCATGGCCAGCGCCAAGGCGCGGCTGTTCGCCGATTTCGTCCAGGCCGCCATGGCCGGGACCGGCGAGCCCCATTCCGTGGCGGCATAAGCCTTATCGCCGCGCACCGTCCTCCGTCGCCGGACCGATCGGTCTACCTCGTCCCCATGCCGACCGAACGGGGCCGGCCACCACGAGGACAGCACCGATGGCCCGTTTCGACACCTACCGCGACGCCTTCCCCAATGCCCGCCTGACCCGCAAGCCGAACGGCGTGCTGGAGGTCATGCTCCACACCGGGGGCGGCAAGCTCGTCTTCGACGGCCACACCCACGAGCAGTTCGTCGACCTGTTCCACGCCATCGGCGAGGACCGCGACAACCGGGCGGTGATCCTCACCGGAACGGGCGACGCCTTCATGGACGCGATCAGCCCCGAGGGCTTCGATTTCTTCTCGCCGCAGGGCTACGACAAGATCCTGCGGGAGGGCCGCAAGGTGCTCGGCAACATCCTCGACATCGAGGTGCCGATGATCACCGCGCTGAACGGCCCGGTCCTGCTGCACAGCGAGTACGCGCTGCTCACCGACATCGTGCTGGCGACACCGGAGACGGTCTTCCAGGACAAGCCGCATTTCGAGTTCGGCATCGTGCCGGGCGATGGCATGCACATCCTGTGGCCCGAGGTGATCGGCTCGATCCGCGGGCGGTACTTCCTGCTGACGCGGCAGGTGCTGGATGCCCAGACCGCCCAGGACTGGGGCGTGGTCAACGAGATCGTGCCGCGGGACCGGCTGCTGGCCCGGGCGCATGAGATCGCGGACGGCATCGCGGCCCTGCCGCCGCTCACCGGCCGCTACACCCGGATCGCACTGACACAGCGCCTGCGGCGGCTCGTCGAGGAGGGAACCGGCTACGGGCTGGCCCTTGAGGGCATCAGCGCCGCCGACGTGGCGCGGACCATGGCCGCCCAGAGCTGACTGCGCGCCCGATCCCCCGGCGTGTCGGGCCCGCGCGGATGGCCCAGCGCGCCGGAGGCTCAGAAGAAATCCCGGATCTCCCGGGCGATGTCGTCCCCGTTCGTTTCGAGGGCGAAGTGGCCGGTGTCGAGGAAGCGGACCCGCGCGTCCGGGATGTCACGTCGGAACGCCTCCGCTCCGGGCGGGATGAAGAAGAGATCGTTGCGGCCCCAAACGGCGAGAAGCTTCGGGCGTCGCTCGCGGAAATAGGCCTGGATCAGCGGATAGCGCTCCAGGTTGCGCTTATAGTCGAGCTTGAGCGTGACTTGTCGGTCCGCGTTGCCCGGCCGGGCCAGGATGGCGGCGTCAAGCGTGTAGGACTCGGGCTCGATGACCGACGGGTCGGGCACGCCGTGAAAATAGGGCGCCTTGACGCCGTCGAGGGTCATGCGGGCGCGGATGGACTCCACGGCGGCCGCGTTCGGCTTCGCCCAGTAGGCCCGCAGCGGTGCCCAGGCCGCCTCCCCGAGCCCCTCCAGGTAGGCGTTGCCGTTCTGGGACACGATGCCGGCGATACGTTCGGGATGGGCGAGCGCCAGGTCCCAACCGACGGGGGCTCCGTAGTCGAAGGTGTAGAGGAGATAGCGCCGGAGGCCGAGGGCGTCGACGAAGGCCCCGACCGTGCGTGACAGCGACGCGAAGTCGTAGACGTAGCCGCGGTCGTCCGGGACCACCGTGAAGCCGAAGGACGGGAGGTCCGGCGCGATCAGGCGAAACCGGTCCGCGAGCCGCGGCATGAGGTGGCGGAAGTAGAAGGACGAGTTCGCGAAGCCGTGCAGCAGCAAGAACACCGGGGCGTCGGGTCTGCCGGCCTCGCGATAGAAGACGTCCACGCCGTCGGCCCGGACCGTGCCGTGCCGGACTCCTCCGACCTCGGCGGTCCGGGCTTCCGACGCAGCGGCACCGACGCCGCCCAAGCCCGCCGCCAGGGCGCCGCCGGCGAGGACACGCCGCCGCGTCGCCGGGGAAGGTCCGTCCCGGAATGTCCGGACTTCCGTGTCCTGCCTCATCGCGCCACTCCCCTATCCACGCGTCCGGGAACGTCCGGATCGCCCGCCTCGCGACCGCTTATGTCGAGCCCATCGGGGGATGCACCGGCCCGCGCCGCGATAGCCCCGCCCGTGCCGCGGCTCCCAGGCTCGGGACCGGACGGTATGAGCACGATGAACGCTCTCGGCACTCGCGAGAACACGGGGTTTTCGAGACGCACCGTTACGGATTCCGAGAGGTCGGCCGTCCGGCATCCCTGACGGGACCGGGATTGCCTCACCCGGCCACTGATCGTTCCGGGGCGCGGACGCACCGGCCCCTATGTCGGCTGGATCACGGCCCCCAGGGACGCGCGGATGCGCGGCGTCGCGAAGTCGAGGAACGCCCGCAGCTTGAGCGGGAGGCGGCCGTGGCCGACATGGACGGCGCTGACCGGGACCGGGTCGAGCTCGAAGGACCGCAGCACGAGGACTTGGCGCCCCGCGGCGACGAGGGGCGCCGCCTGGTACGACAGCACCTGCGTGAGGCCGACGCCGGCCGCCGCCGCGTCGAGGGCCGCCTCGGCCGTGTTGACGTGGAGGCGCGAGCGCACCCGGACCGCCTGGACGGCCTTCCTGTCGGGCGTGGCGAAGTGCCAGGCCGGGCCGGCGGCTTGGTCGCTGAAGGTCACGCACGGGATCTCGGCGAGGTCGGACAGCGTCCGGGGCGTTCCGTGGGCGGCGAGGAAGTTCGGGCAGCCGCAGACCACGCGCGTGACCATGCCCAGCCGCGCCGTCACCAGGTCACTGTCCGGCAGGTGCGCGATGCGGACCGCCAAGTCCACGTGGTCCTCGACCAGATCAAGGGCCCGGTCGGTCAGGACGAGGCGTACGGTGATGTCGGGGAACCGGGACAGGAAGGCCGTGACAACCGGCAGGACGTGGAGGCGCCCGAAGACCAGCGGGGCCGTCATCGTCAACTCGCCGCGGGGCTCGGTGTACTCGCCCTTCACCGCCCGCTCGGTCTCCTCCACCGCACTCAGGAGGCGCCGGCACGCCTCGATATAGGCCGCCCCCGCGTCGGTGGGGGTGAGCTTGCGGGTGGTGCGGATCAGGAGACGGACCCCGAGATGGGCTTCCAGATCCGCGATCTTGCGACTCACGCTGGGCAGGGGGATGCCGAGCTTGCGCCCGGCGGCCGACAGGCTTCCGGCCTCCACGGCGGCGACCAGCAGGGTCATGGCCTCCAGCCGATCCATCCAACCCTCTCGTTTTCGGCAAAGGTCACTCTTGGGAAAGCTCGATTATACCGTAGACCGCAAGCCGGTATCCAGGCCCTACCGACGGCGTGCAGCAGGGGCTGCATCGCCCGCACCGGAGGGCGAACGATGACCCAGACAGCCTATCGCACCGTCGACGTCGACGGCTTCAACGTCTTTTACCGGGAGGCAGGAGACCCCGCGAAGCCGACGCTCCTGCTGCTGCACGGCTTCCCCTCGTCCGGCCACATGTTCCGCGACCTGATCCCGCTGCTCGCGGACCGCTTCCACCTCGTCGCCCCCGATCTGCCGGGCTTCGGTCTGTCGGAGGTGAAGCCGCGCGACACCTTCGCCTACAGCTTCGACGCGCTCGCGAAGGTGATCGGCCGCTTCACGGAGGTGATCGGACTGAACACCTACGCGCTCTACGTCTTTGATTACGGCGCGCCCACCGGCTTCCGCCTGGCCATGGCGCATCCCGAACGGGTGACCGCCATCGTCTCACAGAACGGCAACGCCTATGAGGAGGGGCTGAGCGAGGGCTGGAACCCGATCCAGCGCTACTGGCGCGACCGGAGCGACGCCAACCGGCAGGCGTTGCGCGACCTGCTGACCCCGGCCTCGATCCGCTGGCAGTATGAGCATGGCGTGCCGGACACTGCGTTGGTCTCGCCCGACGGGAGCGCCCTCGACGCGTGGTACATCCAGCGGCCGGAGGTCGACGAGATCCAACTCGACCTGTTCGGCGACTATGCCAGCAACGTGGCGCTCTACCCCGACTTCCAGGCCTATTTCCGCGCGCACCGGCCGCGGCTCTTGGCCATCTGGGGCCGCAACGACCCGTTTTTCCTGCCGGCCGGCGCGGAGGCGTTCCGGCGCGACATCCCGGATGCCCAGGTGCGGTTCCTCGATACGGGTCACTTTGCCTTGGAAACGCATGCCGCCGTCATCGCGGAGGCCATCGCGGGATTCCTGCGGGCCTGAACGAAGATCTGCGCAGGTCTTCACCGGCGCGGATTGCGGCGGGCGCTGCGTGTCTCTCTTCGGCGTAGTTGAGTCCCCGTACCATGCCAGAGGCCTGAGGTGGTCGCTGCCGGACTCCCGTACCGTAAGATTCGGGTGGCTTCGAACGAGCCCGGAGCAGGCTCACGGGCCTAACAAGCGGGATCCGGCAATGCCTCAAGCCGTGCTGCAAGCGGGACTCAAACCCCCGACCCCTCATGACGGATAAGCGGGCGCAGTCTCGACCAGGATCGGAAGCTGTTGGGTTACGCTCGAAAACGCAAACTCAACCCATAGGTTGAGGCCGCGAGCTGTTGAAACGGGCCCGAGACCTGTTGCGCTTGATCGGGCGGCGAACTGCGAAGGGATATGGACCAGCAACGGCGCACACACCACCGGCAGTCGGCCAGCCGCCCGGATTGAGTGCTCAGCGACCGGCCTGTTGTGGAAATGCGCTCAGCGACACGAGAGCGACCTCGCGCAGGGCGTCTCGATCAGCGCCGGACGAAGCCAAGACGCCCATGCCCGAGGCGACCGTCGAGAGGAAGCGCGCCAGCGCGCCGGGGTCGGAGGACTCTGCAAGGTCCCCGTCTTCTTGGGCCCGGATGAATCGCTCACGCAGCTCGGTTTCGCTCAGCGCCCGCCGGGAGGCCAGCTCGAACGGGATGTTCTCCGAGCCCTCGCCGCAGGCCAGGCCGCCCTGCACCAGCAGGCAACCGGGTGGATTGGCTGGGTCGGTGTGGCTCTCGGCGATGCTGTTCAGGAATCGCTCCGCCACCTCGCGGGCGCTGGTCGCGGCCAGCACGTAACGCATGTGCTCGGATCGGCGCTGGGCATATCGGTCGAGGGCCGCCCGTAAGAGCCCCTCCTTGCTGCCGAAGGCGGCATAGAGGCTCGGCGCCTTGATGCCCATCGCCCGGGTCAGCATCGCGAGGCTCGCGCCGTCGTAGCCATGGCGCCAGAACACCTCCATCGCGTCGTCGAGGGCCTTGTCCGTGTCGAACGACCGGGGTCGCCCCATCACCATTGTCCGCGGGCTCCAGCTTTTGTAACGAGTGGTAGATAAGTCTCTTGACGTGCCTCGTCCATGCCGACATGTGTAGTGAACTCTACAGATGTCGGAGCCGGCCGTGGACTCTCATCGCGACGTTTCCTTAAGCCATTTTCCCGTCCGGCGCAGCGCTGGTGTCGCTCTGGCCCTCGCCCTGCTGGCGGGTGCGTCTTATCGGCTGGCCCCCACCGCGCTCCTGCCCACCGGCCCGGCCGTCGCCGCGACCCCGGAGCCCGAACAGGCGGCGGCCGTTCCGGTCGCCACCGTCCAGCCCCGCGACGTCATCCTGTGGGATGAGTTCTCGGGCCGCCTCGAAGCCGTCGAGCGCATCGACGTCCGGGCTCGCGTCGGCGGCGCGATCCAGGCAACGCACTTCGTGGAAGGCGAACTGGTAAAGGCCGGCGACCTCCTCGTGACCATCGACCCGGCGCCCTACGCGGCCGAGGTCCGGCGCCTGGAGGCCCAGGTGGCCGGGGCCGAGGCGCGGGTCGCCCTCACGGCGAGCGACTGGGAGCGCGGGCGTCGGCTCTCCGACCAGCAGATCGTCACGGCGCGCGATCTCGACGTTCGCGCCAACGCCTTCAAGGAGGCGCAAGCGAGCCTCGATGCGGCCAAGGCAGCGCTGGAGTCGGCGCGGCTGAACCTGAGCTTCACGGAGGTCAGGGCGGCGGTGGGCGGGCGCGTCGGCCGCCGCGAGATCACGCCGGGCAACCTCGTAGCGACCGGCGCGGGTGCCGCGGTGCTCACGACCCTCGTCTCCGTCGATCCCGTCTACGCGAGCTTCGACGCGGACGAGGGCGTCGTCCTCAAGGCCCTTTCCTCCATCGCCGGGACAGCGGGGGGGCGCGGCAAGCTCGACCAGATCCCCGTCGAAATGGAGACGGTGGAGGGCACCCGCGCCAAGGGGCACCTCCAGTTCATCGACAACAAGGTCGATGCCCGGAGCGGCACGGTGCGGGTACGGGCCACCTTCGCCAACAGCGACGGCCACCTCATCCCCGGCCAGTTCGCGCGGATGCGCCTCGGCCAAGCCAAGCCCGAGCCTCTGCTCCTCGTGGACGAGCGGGCCGTGGGGACCGATCAGGACAAGAAGTTCGTCCTCGTCGTCGGGGCGGACAGCCGTGCCGCGTTTCGGGCGATCACCCTCGGGCGCGCGGTCGATGGCCTGCGCGTCGTCACGTCAGGTCTCTCCGGCGGCGAGCGCATCGTCGTCAACGGCCTGCAGCGACTGCGCCCCGGCATGCTCCTGAGGCCCGAGCCGGTGGCGATGGGCGACCGTCCGGGCACCCCGCGCCGGTTCGCCGAGCGCTGACCGCCTCCTAACCCTTCCGGCACTCCCAGAAGATACCCCGCGACCGCCCCCAGGGCGGCCGCCCGGTCCCCCCGTGCCTAATCTCCGAGGGCGCCATGAACCTGTCCAAGTTCTTCATCGACCGCCCGATCTTCGCGGGCGTGCTCTCGGTGCTCATCTTCATCGGCGGCCTCATCTCGCTGTTCGCGATGCCGATCTCCGAATACCCGGACGTGGTGCCGCCCTCCGTCGTGGTGCGGGCGACCTTCCCAGGCGCCAACCCGAAGGTCATCGTCGAGACCGTGGCGACGCCGATCGAGGAGCAGATCAACGGTGTCGAGGGCATGCTCTACATGTCGAGCCAAGCCACGACCGACGGCATCATGACGCTGACCGTCACGTTCCGGCTCGGCACCGATCCCGACAAGGCGCAGCAGCTCGTCCAGAACCGCGTGTCGCAGGCCGAGCCGCGCCTCCCCGCCATCGTGCGCCAGCTCGGCGTGGTCACGGTGAAATCCTCGCCGGATCTCACCATGGTGGTGCACCTCGTCTCGCCCAACGGGCGCTACGACATGACGTATCTGCGCAATTACGCGGTGCTGAACATCAGGGACCGGCTGGCCCGCCTCGACGGGGTCGGCCAGGTGCAGCTGTTCGGCTCGGGCGACTACGCGATGCGGATCTGGCTCGATCCGCAAAAGGTCGCCGAGCACGGCCTCTCAGCGGGCGACGTGGTGCGCGAAATTCAGGCGCAGAACGTGGAGGCGGCGGCGGGCGTCATCGGTGCGTCGCCCGCCGTGCCCGGCCTCGACCTCCAACTGTCCCTCAACGCCGAGGGGCGGCTCACCAGCGAGGAGCAGTTCGGCGACATCGTCGTGAAGACCGGGGACAACGGCGAAATCACGCGGCTGCGCGACATCGCACGGGTCGAGCTCGGCGCGTCGGACTATGCCCTGCGCTCGCTCCTCGACAACAAGTCGGCCGTGGCGATCCCGATCTCGCAATCGCCGGGCTCGAACGCGATCCAGATCTCGGACGCGGTCCGCCGGACCATGGCCGAGATCAAGAACAACATGCCGGAGGGGGTCGACTACCAGATCGTCTACGATCCCACGCAGTTCGTGCGCGCCTCGATCGAGGCGGTGATCCACACGCTGCTTGAGGCCATCGCCCTCGTCGTGCTGGTGGTGATCCTGTTCCTGCAGACGTGGCGGGCCTCGATCATCCCGCTGCTCGCCGTGCCGATCTCCATCGTCGGCACCTTCGCGGTGATGCATGTCTTCGGCTTCTCGATCAACGCGCTGAGCCTGTTCGGCCTCGTCCTCGCCATCGGCATCGTCGTGGACGACGCCATCGTCGTGGTCGAGAACGTCGAGCGCAACATCGAGGCGGGCCTGTCCCCGCGGGAGGCGAGCTACCAGGCCATGCGCGAGGTCTCGGGGCCGATCATCGCCATCGCCCTCGTGTTGGTCGCTGTCTTCGTGCCGCTGGCCTTCATCAGCGGGCTGACGGGCCAGTTCTATAAGCAGTTCGCTCTGACCATCGCGATCTCGACCGTGATCTCCGCGATCAACTCGCTGACCCTGTCACCGGCCCTCTCGGCGCTGCTCCTGAAGGATCACCACGCCCCGAAGGACCGGCTGACCCGCGTCCTCGACACGCTGCTCGGATGGTTCTTCCGCCGCTTCAACCGCGCCTTCGGGGCGGCCTCCGGCGGCTACGGGCGGAGCGTCGGCGGCGTTGTCTCACGCAAGGGCGCGATGCTGGTCGTCTACCTCGTCCTCGTGGGCGTGACCGTGGCGCTGTTCCGCCAGATCCCCGGCGGCTTCGTGCCGGGCCAGGACAAGCAGTACCTCGTCGGCTTCGCCCAGCTTCCCGACGGCGCCACCCTCGACCGGACCGAGGAGGTGATCCGTCGGATGAGCGAGATCGCCCTGAAGGAGCCCGGCGTCGAAAGCGCGGTGGCCTTCCCCGGCCTCTCGATCAACGGCTTCACCAACAGCTCGAACTCGGGGATCGTGTTCTCGACGCTGAAGCCGTTTGACGAGCGGAAGGCTCCGGCGCTGAACGGCGTTGCCATCGCGCAATCCCTGAACAGGAAATACGCCGCCATTCCCGACGCCTTCATCGCGATGTTCCCGCCCCCGCCGGTGAATGGGCTCGGCACCATTGGCGGCTTCAAGATGCAGATCGAGGATCGGGCCGGCCTCGGCTACGAGGCGCTGAACGAGGCCACGAAGGCGTTCATGGCCAAGGCCGCCAAGGCGCCCGAATTGGCCGGCCTGTTCTCCAGCTTTCAGATGAACGTGCCTCAGCTCTTCGCCGACATCGACCGGACCAAGGCGCGCCAACTCCGCATTCCGGTGACGGACGTCTTCGACACGCTCCAGATTTATCTCGGCTCACTCTACGTCAACGACTTCAACAAGTTCGGCCGCACCTACTCGGTCCGCGTCCAGGCGGACGCGCCGTTCCGCGCGCGGCAGGACGATATCGGGCTGCTCAAGCTCCGCGCCGGATCGGGGGAGATGGTGCCGCTTTCGGCCCTGCTGCGCGTCCGCCAGACGGCGGGGCCGGAGCGGGCCATGCGCTACAACGGCTTCCTCTCCGCCGATATCAACGCCGCCGCCGCCCCTGGCTTCTCCTCGGGGCAGGCCCAGGACGCGGCGGCCCGAATCGCCGCCGAAACGCTGCCGCGGGGCTTCGCCTTCGAGTGGACCGACCTGACCTACCAAGAGTTCATCGCCGGCAATTCTGGCATCTGGGTTTTCCCCCTGGCCTTGCTGCTGGTGTTCCTCGTGCTCGCCGCGCAGTACGAAAGTCTCGCCCTGCCGCTCGCCATCCTGTTGATCGTGCCGATGGGCCTGCTCGCGGCGATGTTCGGGGTCTGGCTCTCGGCCGGAGACAACAACGTCTTCACGCAGATTGGCCTTATCGTGCTGGTCGGACTCTCGGCGAAAAACGCCATCCTGATCGTGGAATTCGCCCGCGAACTGGAATTTGCCGGTCGGAGCCCGATTCACGCGGCCATCGAGGCGAGTCGCCTGCGGCTGCGCCCGATCTTGATGACCTCCATGGCCTTCATCATGGGCGTCCTGCCCCTCGTCACCGCCACGGGCGCCGGTTCCGAGATGCGCAGCGCCATGGGCGTGGCGGTCTTCTCTGGCATGATCGGCGTGACGGCCTTCGGCCTATTCCTGACCCCAGTCTTCTATGTATTGCTCCGACGCCTCTCGGGTAACCGGCCGCTCAAGCAGCACGGTGCAGCGGCAACCATCGCCCGCGAGGACAGCGTTGGGGTCGCCGCGTGATGGCCCCCCGAGGTTCGTGCCCCGCTTCGGTGCGCCCCTTTCCGAGGCGTCCGACGCCTTCGATTGAAGCCAGCTCCGCCGCGCCGGATCGCTGCCCGGAGACGCTCGGTGCCGGCGGACGTCGCCCGATGTCTGCGATGGGCGCGAAACGGTCGGCCGGAGACGGGCGAAAGCGGCTCGTCCGCTCTGGAGAGGGATTGCTGGGACGGCGGACGGCCGCCTATCGACCCACCTCGGGCGGCCAACAAGGGGATTGATGGCCATACGGCTCCGGAGGAGGCAGCGTTGTCTGCGCTGATGCCATCGCTGCCACGTACAGACGGGCGGACATCCACCCAGCCCAGATGCCCGCACAATCAGCCGCAACAGCTGATATTGGCCGGACGCAGCCAGTCCGTTTCAGAGCAGGCTCTCCGAAGATGCAGACGGGCGCCAACCAATCCATGACGGACGGGCCCGCCTCCAGTGCCACCGCGGACGAGCCGTGCCGATTGTTGGCTCAGAGTGGCGACATCAGGCGCCCGACCAAGCCGCAGGTCGTTTGTCGAGGAATGCCCGAACGCCCTCGGCGAAGTCCAGGCTGCCGTAACAGGTCCGGATGCCGGCGCTGCCGTCAGCATCTGGATCTAGGGCGAGCGCAGCCAGCATCTCCCGGGTGACGCGCATGGTCACCGGCGCGTGGCTGATCAAGCGTTGGCAGATCTGCACCACGCAAGCATCGAGGGTCTCGGGGCTCTCGATGGCGACGAGGTAGCCAAGCGGTTCCAGGCTCTCGGCCGTCGGCATATCGGCGAGCAGAAGCATCCGTTTGACGGTGCTCAGGCCCAGCGTCGCTGTGAGGCGACGCAAGTTCGCGGGCGACAGGCAATTGCCGAGGGTGCGGGCGATCGGAGCGCCGAACCGCGCCCCCGGTGTGGCCACGCGCAGGTCGCAGGCATTGGCGATCGCGAGGCCGCCGCCGACCGCCAGCCCTTCCACCACTGCGATGGTCGGCACACGGACCCGCTCCAGGGCGGCGACATAGGAGTCGATCCGTATCTCGTAGGCCACCCCGTCCTCTCCGGAGAAACCCACGAATTGCTCAATATCGGTCCCGGCCACGAAAGCTCTGCCGCCGGCCCCGCGCAGGACGGCGACGCGGATCGCCGGGTCGGCCTCGATCCGAGCGAGGCCGTCGGCCAACTCCTCGTACATCCGCCACGTCATTGCATTGCGGGCGGCGGGCCGGTCGAAAGTCAAATGGGCGACGCCGCCCTCGGCGCGATAGCGAACTTCGCCCTGCCGCTCGGACGCGCTCACGGTGCGAACGCGCCGCCCGCGCGCAGCGCCTCGGTGTCTTCGTCGTCAAGACCGAGTTCCCGAAGCAAGCTTTCTGTATGCTCGCCCAAAAGCGGAGCATGCATCCGGGTGCGTGGCGGCGTACCCGAGAACTTCACAGGGAAGCCGATGTTGGGCACGCTGCCCTCGTTCGGATGTGGAACCTCGATCCGCATCTGACGATGGCGGCCGTGCTCACTCTCGAACGCTTCCGGATAGGTGTTCATTCGCCCCGCCGGTATGCCGACCGCGAGGAGATGGGTCACCCATTCCTCAGCGGTCCGTTCGGCGAAGCTCTTCTCCAACTCCTCGATCAGCACATCCCGGTTGGCGAGGCGCGCTGGGATGTCGGCGAAGCGGCAATCATCGACGAGGTCAGCCCGCGCAAGCACATCGCAGAGCAGCCGCCAAAGCTTCTGATTGGTTGCGCCCATGACGAAGTAGCCGTCCGAGGCGCGCACGGCCTGGTAGGGCGCGCTCATCAGGTTCGCGGTTCCGAGCGGTTTGGGAATGCGGCCGGTGCCCCAGTACTCCGAGATGTCCCAGATCGAGAATGCCAGGGCGGAGTCAAACAGCGACGCGTCGATATACTGGCCTTCACCGCTCGTCTGCCGGCCAATGTATGCGCTCAGGATCCCGTAGACGCAAAACAGCGCACAGCCGATATCGGCCACCGGGACGCCCGCTTTGACGGGCGGCCCACCGGCATGGCCGGTCACGCTCATCACCCCCGACATCGCCTGAGCCATCAGGTCGTATCCCGGCCGCATCGCCCAGGGACCGGACTGACCGAAGCCCGAGATGCTGGCGTAGATCAGGCGCGGATTGTGCTCGCGTAGCACCTCGTAGCCGAGCCCGAGCTTCTTCATCACACCAGGCCGGTAGTTCTCGACCAGGATATCGGCCGTGGCGACGAGCTTCATGAACAGCGCGCGGCCAGCCTCGCTCTTCAGGTTGAGGGCGATGCTGCGCTTGTTCCGGTTCATGTTGAGGAAGCCCATGCTGTCGGGCCCCTTCATCTTGAACCCCATGGCGCTGCGGGTTTGGTCACCCGTGCCGGGCGGCTCGACCTTGATGACGTCGGCGCCAAGATCCGCCAGCAGCATGCTGCAGAACGGACCTGCCATCACCTGCGTGACGTCCAAAACCCGCAGCCCCGCGAGCGGCAGCGGACGGGCGGTCGCTGAAGCCTCCCCGTCCTCCAGCGCCTGAGCCGAGCGATCGTTGAGACGGCCGATCTCATCCATCTGGGGCTCTCCTCCCGCGACGCATTCGGGGCGTCGCCTTTTGCATTCTGCATGCATAAGGCGATTTCCGGGGCATGCAACCGAATTCCGGACCACACGCGAAAAAATGCATTTTGCGTGCAGAATTCATCTTGTGCAGCCCGGTTCCCGCGCGCAGTCTGAACGAAGACAAGCAGCAACATGCGATGGGTGCGGAGCCAACCGCACTCACGGGAGGAACAGCGTATGAGCCTTGGATCCGGCGGCGTCACGCACGCCCTGCGCCGCACGTTCACAACGACGAGGGGGCGCGTTTTCGCCCTGCTGTGCCTCGTTTACTTCATCACCTACGTCGATCGGGTGAACCTCTCGACGCTGGCGCCGCTGATGGCGACCGACCTTCACCTCGACAACGTCGAACTCGGCTTTGCCCTCTCCTCGTTCGGCTACACCTACGCGCTGTTCCAGATCCTGGGCGGGATGACCGCGGACCGGCTCGGCGCGCGTCGGACCTTGGTCCTGTGCGGGATCGTGTGGACGGTCGGAACGCTGCTGACCGGGTTCGTCGGTGGCCTGCTCTCCCTCGTCCTCGCGCGCCTGCTCTTGGGCGTCGGCGAGGGCGCGACCTTCCCGGCTGCGACGACCGCAATGACGCGCTGGGTTCCGACCGCCGAGCGCGGCTACGCTCAAGGTGTCGTGCATTCCTGCTCGCGTCTGGCCAACACCGTGACGCCACCCCTCGTCGTCCTGATGGCCACCTATTTTGGCTGGCGGGGCACCTTCATGGCGCTCGCAGCGGTCAGCCTGTGCTGGATTGTTGTCTGGGGCCTGTATTTTCGGGATGAGCCCAGTGCCCATCCGGGCTGCACGCCGGAGGAGCTGGCGGAGCTGCCGGCGCCGCGCAAGTCGGCCGGTGGCCCATCGGACGCGACCCCTTGGGCGGCGCTCCTGCGCGGCATGCTGCCGACGACGTTGGTGTACTTCTGCTACAACTGGACGCTGTGGCTCTACGTGACGTGGCTGCCGAGCTACTTCGTCAAGGCGCAGGGTCTCAACATCAAGGAGTCGGCGTTCTTCGCCTTCGGGGTGTTCGGCGCCGGCGTCGTCGGCGATGCTTTGGGCGGTATCTGGGCCGACCGCATCTATCGCCGTACCAACGACCTTGCGCGGGCGCGCCGCACGGTCATCGTGGTGAGCCTGCTCGGTTCGATGGTCTGCTTGCTCCCGGTGCTCTTCGTTCACGAGCTGGCGGTCGTCGCCCTCTGTCTGAGCGGTGCGTTCTTCTTCCTCGAACTGACGGTCGGCCCGATCTGGGCGATCCCGATGGACGTGGCTCCGAAGCATGCGGGCACCGCTAGCGGCATCATGAACACCGGCTCGGCGATCGCCGGTATCGTCTCACCTTTGGCCTTCGGGGTGATCGCCCAGCTCTCGGGGAGTTACGCCCTACCGTTCGTCGGTTCGATCGCCTTGCTGCTCGTCGGGGCGGTCTTGGCTTGGCGGGGCCTGCCGCGCGGTGAAGTGACGGCGAGCAAGGCAGCATCCAGTCTGTCGCCGACGGGGGTGCCCGGAAACGCGGTTTAAGTCGATGCCGCCACCTTAGGATGTTACCGGACGGACAGGTTCGCTATGAAACGGCAGGACAAAGAGACCTTCTGACGACCGCGATGATGCAGCCGACGCCCCTTACTCGGACCAACCTCCACGACATGCTCGTCGCCGGCATTCGCGAGATGGTAATCGCCGGGGTGCTGCGCCCGGGCGACAAAATCTCGGAACAAGCGCTCTGCCAGCGATTCGGGGTCTCGCGTACGCCGTTGCGGGAAGCGCTGAAGGTCCTTGGCTCGGAAGGCATGCTCCAGCTGCTGCCCCGACGCGGCGCCGTCGTGGCGAGCGTCAGCCCGGAGGAGATCGACGAGCTGTTCCCCATAATGGCGGCGCTCGAGGCGCTCGCGGGTGAACTGGTATGTAAGCACGCCAGCGATGCCGACTTGGCGCAACTCAGCGCCATCCACGATCACATGATGAGCGCTCACGCTGTCGAGGATGAGCCGACATATCTGCAGGCGAACCGCAGCTTCCACGAAACCCTCGTGTCCGCGGCTGGAAACGCCACGCTGACAGCGAGCTACATGCAGATCCTGACGCGCACTCGAGCGTTTCGCTTCGTGGCTCGCAAGAGCCCGGAGAACTGGCAGGCCGCGGTGCGGGATCACCACGCCATCATGGGCGCCCTAAAGGTTCGCAATGCCGCTCGATTGTCCCGTCTTCTGCGACGTCACGTGATGGGCGTGACAGTCAAGATCGCGCGGGATGCCATCGCCGAAGCCGGCGAACTGCCGAAATCTGCCTGACAGCGGGCCGAACTCGGCCGTCAGCGGCAGGGTTACTGAGGAGTGGGCTCGCAGAACGAGCGGACCGTCGTCAAGGTAATCTCGCATTCTGGCGGGTCGATCCGGCAGGAATATGTGCAGACTCAGCTCTCGGGGGCGGAAACAGCGCTATGGCGGAGGATGACAAGGAACTCGTCGCCTTGTTCGAGGGGCTCGATACGCCAAGCGTCTCTGACGCGATGGACAAGCTCGGCCTGCCGGGACAATGCTTCGGCATCGCCCCCCTCGACGACTACACGAAGACGGTGGTCGGGCCGGCGTTCACGGTAAAGTACGTGCCGGCGACGACCCCACCCGGCACGGTCGGCGACTTCATCGACGACGTTGCCGAGGGCGACGTCGTCGTGATCGACAACGACGGTCGGACCGACTGTACGGTGTGGGGGGACATCATGACCCAATACGCCGGCGCGCGCCGCTTTGCTGGAACGGTCATCGATGGGGTCTGCCGCGATGTGGCCAAGGCGCTCGGCGACGGTTATCCGATGTTCACGCGTGGCCGCTTCATGCGGACCGGCAAGGACCGGGTGCAGGTGGAGGCGGTGAACGTCACCATCTCCGTCGGTCAAGCGCGCGTAGGCCCACGCGACATCGTCGTGGCCGATGCAAACGGTGTGGTCGTGGTGCCGCGGGAACACGTCCGCGAGGTCGCCAAACTCGCTCGCGAGATCGAGGCTGTCGAGCATCAGATCCGTGGGGAGATCGCGCGGGGCAAGAGCCTCAAGGAAGCGCGGGAAGCCCTCGGCTACCACAACCTGCAGCGCAGGCACTGACCACGATCTCGTCGCTGCTCGCAGATCCCGCGCTTGCGTGCGGAGGCTCGCCCCTTGGCGTCGGCATGGACCGCATCGCCTTCAGCCCGCGCCTCAATCCGCACGCTTGGCAAGGGCCGTCGCGGTTGGACCCCTGTGGCCAGCCCCCCTGCCGGAAGTCTCAGGCCCCACCGAACTGAACGTCGTCAGGATCACGCCATCAGCGCTGCCGAAATGAGGGGCTCCCAGCGCGTGCTGTTCGATCGAGGAAGGAATCGTCGGATGACGCACTCGTGAGGCGATTGATTCATGGGGCGCACCGACAGTCGCATCGTTCAGAAACAATACTTCGAAAGAATGCTCCTCACGTCCGTGGCGATCTTGCGAGCTCAAGAGCGAAAAGCCGTGGCCAACCGCGGCGGTGTTCCGTTCGCGCAGGAGGTCCTGAGCCTCGTACAGCAAAGAATACGTTTGAGAGAGGAACGCATGAGCGACGACATCGAGGCGCGCACCATGCGTCGCGTCTACTGGCGGCTGATCCCGTTCCTGTTCCTCCTCTTGGTCGTCAACTATCTCGACCGGGTCAACATCGGTTTTGCCGCCCTGCGCATGAATGCCGATCTCGGTCTCAGCGCTACCGCATTCGGTTTCGGGGCCAGCATCTTCTTCGTCGGCTATGCCCTGTTCGAGGTCCCCTCGAATCTGATCCTGCATAAGGTCGGAGCGCGCGTCTGGATCGCCCGCATTCTCGTCAGTTGGGGGCTGGTCTCGGGCTGCATGGCCTTCGTCCAAGGCGAGACGAGCTTCTACATCCTCCGCTTCCTCCTCGGCGTCGCGGAGGGCGGATTTCTGCCCGGCATCGTTTACTATCTCACCCAGTGGTTCCCGATCGAACACCGCTCCAAGGCGAACTCGGGCGTGGTCGCGGCGACTGCCGTGGCGTCCGTGGTCGGCTCACCCCTTTCGGGTGCGATCCTGACCTACATGCCTGAAGTTCTCGGCTTGCGCAGTTGGCAGTGGATGTTCCTCGTCGAGGCCATCCCAGCAGTTCTACTGGGTATCGCCGTCCTATTCTGGCTGACAGAACGCCCAGAGACTGCAGATTGGCTGCCAGCCGACGAGAAGGCTTGGCTGGCACGACGTCTGCGTGAGGAGGAGAGCCTCACGGCAACACAGGGTGATCTCCCATTCTGGCGGGTCGCCAGACTTGGGCGGGTATGGGCCCTGGCCGCGCTCTTCACCTGCTTCCTCACCGCGTTCTACGGCGTGCTGCTGTGGCTGCCGCAGATCGTCAAGGCGTTCGGTGGCCTCACGGACGTCGCGGTCGGCCTGCTCTCGGCTCTGCCGTTCCTGTGCGGCGCGACCGCGATGCTGCTCTGGGGGCGCCACTCCGACCGCAAGCGGGAGCGCAAATGGCACTTGGCGGCCGCGCTGAGTCTGGGCGGTCTCGGGCTTCTGGGCAGTGCTTATGCGCCGGACAAGCTGGCGAGCTTCGCATGTCTGTGCGTGGCAGCCGCCGGAATCTGGGGCGGCCTGGGGATCTTCTGGAGCCTCACCGGTGATTTTCTCTCCGGGGGAGCCCGCGCTGCCGGTATCGCGCTCATCAACACGCTGGCCCAGCTCGGCGGCCTCATCGGTCCCTGGATGACCGGTGTGGTCCGCGATTGGGCCGGCAGCTTCACGGCGGCGCTGGCCGCGCTGGCCTGCTTTGCGTTCCTGGCCGCCCTGATCGCCGCGCTCCTCAATGACCGGCTCGCCACTTCCGAGCCGACCTCCAAGACTGTGGTCGCCTGACATGAACGACGCCGCATCAACCGAAGTCTCGAACAGCCCTGTAGGCCGCAGCCTCCGGGTGGCCGTTCTCGACGACTACCAGCGCGTGGCACTCGAATATGGAGATTGGGAACGGCTCGGCCCCGACCTCGACGTGACTGTGTTCGACCGCAATCTCGATCGTGAAGAGGGGAAGGTTGCGCTCGCGCCCTACGACGTACTCTGCCTCATGCGCGAGCGCATGGCTCTGCCAAGCGGGCTGATCGAGGCTTTGCCGAACCTCAGGCTCGTGATCTTCACGGGCGTTCGAACGCGCTCGATCGATTTCGCGGCGCTCGCCGAGCGGGGGATCATCGCTTGCCACACGGGGGGCGGGGAGATGCAGCCGGCGACAGCCGAGCTGACCTGGGGCCTGATCCTGTCAGCGATGCGCCATCTGCCGAGCGAGATGGCGGGCATGCGGGACAGCGGCTGGCAGACGACGGTCGGCACCGTTCTCGAGGGTCGGACCCTTGGCCTGCTCGGTCTCGGTAAGCTCGGGCAGCGCGTGGCGACGATCGGCGCGGCCTTCGGGATGCAGCGTATCGCCTGGAGTCCCAATCTCACCGCCGAGCGTGCCGAGGCTGCTGGCGTGACCCTGGTCGACAAGGACAGGCTGTTTGCGACCTCGGACGTTCTTACCCTGCACATGGTGCTCAGCCCAGCGACTCAGCATCTCGTCGGCGCGTTCGAACTCGGCCTGATGAGGCCGGAAGCGCTCCTCGTGAATACGTCGCGCGGTCCCTTGATCGACGAGAATGCGCTGATCGAGACTTTGCGCGCCGGCCGGATCCGTGGTGCGGCGCTCGACGTGTACGATCAGGAGCCCTTGCCTGCCGATCACCCTCTGCGCAGCCTGGGGAATGCCTACCTCACGCCACACCTCGGCTATGTTACCGAAGGATCATACCGCCTGTTCTTTCGCGATGTGGTGTCGGTCATCGCCGCTTGGCGGGCGGGCGCTCCAATCAACGTGGCATCGGTCGCCTGAAGATCCGTTCGCTGCCCGCGACAAGACCGAGCCAAGCCGTCCGAAACTGGCCGGAAGCAGAATGTCCGCTGCGGAGCAGGTCGACCGCGGAAACGGACGGCGGCCGGCCGTGAGACCATGGCTCAGAGGTCGAGTGCGCCCACGCTGTATGCCGCCGGTACCGCCCGCATCTCCGCGTAACCCGGGGGTCCCCATTTCGCGGCGCCGCGCCCTGGCTCCCTTCATCCCCGCCGTCTGGCGCTAGCGGCCCGGGCGAACGGCAGACATCCTGGGCGTCGTGCCGAGGACAGCCATGCCGAGCGAGATCACCCTCTTCGAGGCCCGGCGGGTCATCACGATGAATCCGTCGCGGCCGGATGCGACGCATATCGCCGTGCGGGACGGGCGCGTGCTGATGGTTGGGACGCAGCCCGAGTTCGACGGGCTCGACGCGGTTCTGGACCGCCGCTTCGCCGACAAGGTCATCCTCCCCGGCTTCGTCGAGGGGCACGCCCACGTGATGGAGGGGACCCTCTGGCGTCAGACCTATGTCGGCGCCGGCGACCGCCGCAGCCCGGACGGACGCCGCGTGCCGGGCCTGCGCGACATCGGCGCCGTCGTGGACCGCCTCTCGGAGGCGGACCGGTCCATCGCCGACCCGGACCAGCTGCTCTACGGCTGGGGATTCGATCCGCTGCATCTCGGCGGCGCGCGCCTGACCCGGCACGACCTCGACCGGGTCTCGACCACCCGGCCGGTGATGGTCCACCACGCCAGCCTGCACATCACCAACGTCAACAGCCTGCTCCTGGAGATGGCGGGCTTCGATGAGAACACGGCCATCGACGGCGTGCCGAAGCTTCCGGACGGCACACCGTCCGGGGAATTGCAGGGCATCGCCGCCCGGCTGCGCCTGTTCCGGGGGCTCGGCTACAACCCGATGAGCGGGACCCTCGACGCCGCCGACGTGGCCCGGTTCGGCGCGGCCGCGCAACTCCAGGGCATCACGACCATCGCCGACCTGCACAACGACCTCACGGACGCGACCGTGGCGGTCTACGGGGCCGCCTGCACCGAGGGCCTTCCGGTGCGGATCGTGCCGGCTCTGGCCTCGGTCTCGTGCCCCCCGGAAGACGGGGTCGCCAAGATCGGCCGCCTCGCCGCGGCTAGCACCGATCGCCTCCGCTTCGGCATCGTGAAGATCGTCGTCGACGGGTCGATCCAGGGTTTCACCGCCCGGCTCCTGCCGCCGGGCTATCACAACGGCGCGCCGAACGGCCTTTGGTACGTCGCCCCCGAGGATCTCGACCGGATCGTCGGCATCTACCACGCCGCCGGCATCCAGCTTCACATCCACACCAACGGCAACGAGGCCACCGAGGCGGCGCTCGACGCGGTCGAGAAGGCGCAGATCACCCATCCCCGGCCCGACCACCGGCACACCCTCCAGCATTGCCAGATGGCGACCGAGGCGCAGCTGCGGCGGGTCAAGGCCCTGGGCCTGTGCCTCAACCTGTTCTCGAACCATCTCTATTACTGGGGCGACGCCCATCACGACCTGACGATGGGGCCGGAGCGGGCGGCCCGGATCGACGCCGCCGGGAGCGCGGCGCGGCTCGGTATCCCGCTGGCGATCCATTCGGACGCGCCGGTGACGCCGCTGGGACCGCTGTTCACCGCCTGGTGCGCCGTCAACCGGACCACGTCGTCGGGGCGCGTGCTCGGCCCCGAGGAGCGGCTGAGCGTCGCCCAAGCCTTGCACGCCGTGACGCTGGGGGCCGCCTACACCCTGCGGATGGACCAGTGCGTCGGCTCCATCGAGGCCGGGAAATTCGCCGACTTCGCCGTCCTCGACGCAGATCCGTTCGAGACGCCCCTGGAGGCGCTCAAGGACATCCCGGTCTACGCCACGGTGCTGGGCGGCCGCGTCTTCGCGGTGCCGCCGGCATGAGGCGCGGGCTTCCCGCGCCGGCGACGCGCTGCCCGCTCACGGTCGTCGGCGGCTTCCTCGGCGCCGGAAAGACGACGCTGCTGAACCGGCTGCTCGCCGGCTCGCAGGGCCGCTACGCGGTGCTGGTCAACGATTTCGGGGCGATCAACGTCGATGCGGGCCTGATCCAGGACCATGATGGACAGACCCTGCGGCTGACCAATGGCTGCGTCTGCTGCAGCCTCGCCGACGGCTTCCTCGACACGCTGATGCGCGTCCTCGCGGAGCCCGAGCCCTTCGATCACATCGTGATCGAGGCGAGCGGCGTCGGCGATCCGGGCGCCATCGCGGAGATTGCCCTGGTGGAGCCCGGCCTCGTCCTGCGCGGCGTCGTCGTGCTGGCGGATGCCGAGCGCCTGCCCGGCCTCGCCGCAGACCCGCGCCTGGGCGATACGCTCGCCCGCCAGATCCGCGCCGCCGATCTCCTTGTGCTGAACAAGCGCGACCTCGTGGATGAAGCGGGCCGCGCGGCAGCCCGGGATACGCTCGCCGCCCTCGCGCCGGGCGTCCCGGTGGTCGAGACCGTGGCGGCCGCGCTGCCTGCGGCCATCTTCGATCTGGGCGGCGCGGGTCCGGACCGGGCCCGGCGGGGATCGACCCGGCTGCGGGCCGAGGCGGTCCCGCACGAGGAGGCCTTCCAGCGCCTGCTGTACCGGCGCACGGGCGCATTCGACCGCGTCGCGCTCGAGCGCGCGCTCACCGGCATGCCGGCCGCGCTCCTGCGGCTGAAGGGGCGCCTCGGTCTGGCCGACAGGCCCGGGATGCATCTGCTTCAGATGGTCGGGCGCCGCTGGAGCCTGTCGCTGCTGCCGGAGCCCGCGCCCGACGCGGCCGAGCTCGTCGGTATCGCGGCCACCGATCCCGAAGCCGGCCCAGCGCTGGCCGGCCTCCTCGACGCCGCGCTGCGCCCCCTGCACATCCCACACGGAGACCGAACCCGATGCGCCTGACCAAACGCACGCTCCTCGGCGCCGGCCTCTCGGTCCTCGCCGCGCCCCTGACGGCCCCGATCCTCGGCCTGCCGGAGGCTCTGGCCGACGACGCGACCGCGCCGCTGGTGATCGGCACCAATCAAGTGCCGCGCCACTTCAACGGCGCCGTGCAGTCCGGCATCGCCACCGGGATGGTCTCGACGCAGATCTTCGCGAGCCCGCTGCGCTACGACGACCAGTGGAACCCGCAACCCTACCTGGCGAAATCCTGGGTCGTCGCCCCCGATAATTTGAGCGTGACGCTTCACCTTGTGGAGGACGCCGTCTTCCACGACGGACACCCGCTGACCGCCGAGGATGTCGCCTTCTCGATCGGAGTGATCAAGGCCAACCATCCGTTCCAGACCATGCTGGAGCCGGTCTCGACGGTCGAGACCCCGGACGCCCATACGGTCATCATCCGGCTCGCGCGCCCGCACCCGGCGCTGCTGCTGGCCATGTCGCCCGGCCTGATGCCGATCCTGCCCAAGCACGTCTACGGCGACGGCCAGGACATCAAGACCCACCCGGCCAACCTGAAGCCCGTCGGCTCCGGCCCGTTCAAGTTCGTCGAGTACAAGCAGGGCGAGTCGATCCAGCTCGAGCGGTTCGACCGGTTCTTCATCCCCGGGCGGCCCAAGCTGGCGCGGCTCGTCTACCGGATCCTGCCGGACCAGAACAGCCTCGTCATCGCCACCGAAAGGCGCGAGATCGGCATGCTGCCGTTCCTGTCCTCGGTGCGCGACATCGAACGGCTCGCCAAGGCGCCGACCCTGACGGTGACGGATCGCGGCTTCGAGGGGATCGGCCCGATCAACTGGCTGGCCTTCAACTGCGGGAAGAAGCCCCTCGACGACGTGCGCGTCCGTCGGGCCATCGCGCTGGCGGCCAACCGCGACTTCATCACCGGCAAGCTGCTCGGCGGCGTGGCGAAGGCGGCCACCGGCCCGATCGTGCCGGGCTCGCCGTTCTACGAGCCCGCCGTCGACCTCTACAAGCTCGACATCGCCAAGGCGGACGCCCTGCTCGACGAGGCCGGGCTGAAGAAGGGGCCGGACGGCACGCGGTTCTCGCTCACCATCGACTACATCCCCAACGACAACGACCAGCAGCGCAACGTCGCCGAGTACCTGCGGGCCGGCCTCAAGCGGATCGGCATCGCCCTCCAGGTCCGGGCCGCGCCGGACTTCCCGACCTGGGCGCAGCGCGTCTCCAACTTCGACTTCGACCTGACCATGGACAACGTCTTCAACTGGGGCGACCCGGTGATTGGCGTGGCGCGGACCTACCTGTCGACCAACATCCGCAAGGGTGTGATCTGGTCGAACACCCAGCAGTACAAGAACCCGAAGGTCGACGAGCTGCTGAACGCCGCCGCGGTCGAGACCGACCTGCAGAAGCGCAAGGCGCTCTACGACGAATTCCAAAAGATCGTCGTATCCGAGGCGCCGATCGCCTATCTCAACCTCACGCCCTACAAGGCGGTCTACGACAAGCGCCTGACGAACCTGCCCCTGTCGATCTGGGGACCGCTCTCGCCCCTCGACGAGGTCGCCTGGGCGCAGGGCGCCGCCGGAGCCGAGCGATGACGGGCCTGCGCAGGCTCGGCGCGACGGCGGCGAACGCCGCCGGCCTGCTGCTCGCCGTGGTGGTGCTGAACTTCCTGCTGATCCAGGCGGCGCCGGGCGATCCGGCGCAGGTCATCGCCGGGGAGATGGGCGGCGCCTCGCCGGAAATAATGGCGGAGATCCGCACGCGCTACGGCCTCGACCGCAGCCTGCCCGAGCAGCTCGCAACCTATGTCGGTAAGGTGGTGCGGGGCGATCTCGGCTACTCGTTCTTCTTCAACGAGCCGGTCTCGCGGCTGATCCTGGGTCGGCTGCCGGCCACCGCCCTGCTGGTCCTGTCGTCCCTCGGCCTCGCGGTGCTGGCCGGCGCCGGCCTCGGGATCCTGGGTGCCCGCAGGCCGAACGGCCTCCTCAGTCACGTGGTCTCCCTGGTGGCGATCGCCGGCAACGCCGCGCCGGTGTTCTGGACCGGTCTGATGCTGCTGGTCGTGTTCGCCTCCCTGTGGCCGGTGCTCCCGGTCGCCGGGATGGAGGACGTGGCCACCCCGCGCCACGGCCTCGCCTACGGTCTCGACGTCGCCCAGCACCTGGTCCTGCCGGCGCTGACCCTCGGCATCGTCTACGTCGCGCAGTACAGCCGCCTGATGCGCGCCAGCATGATCGACGCGCTCAACGCCGACTACGTCCGGACCGCCCGGGCCAAGGGCCTGCCGGAGCGGATCGTGGTCGGCAAGCACGCCCTGCGCAACGCGCTGATCCCCCTCGTCACCATGGTCGGGCTCCAGTTCGGGCAGCTCTTCGCCGGGGCGATCCTGGTGGAGACCGTGTTCGCGTGGCCGGGGCTCGGTCGGCTGACCTTCGACTCGATCCTGCGGCGCGATTACCCGACGCTGCTCGGCATCCTGTTCTGCTCGGCGCTGCTGGTCATCGCGGCGAACCTCGTCACCGACCTCCTCTATCGCCTGATCGATCCGCGGATCCGCGCCGGGAGGCCGGCATGAGCGCCCTCGTCGCGGCCGAGCCGGCGGTGCGGCCCGAGCCGATGCGTTCCGAGGCGGCGGCCCCAATGCCACGCCCGGCGGTGAATCCCGGCCTCGCCGCCCTGCGCCTGTTCCTGCGCAACCCGAGCGGGCTCCTGGGTTCCCTTATCCTGATCGGCCTCCTGTTCGCCGCGCTGGCGGGCCCGCACCTCTACGGGGTCGATCCGTTCGAGATCGTCGGCGCCCCGTTCCAGCCGCCGGGGGGCGACCCGCTGCTGGGCACCGATTACCTCGGCCAGGATATCCTCGCGGCCCTGCTCCAGGGCGGCCGCGCGACCCTGCTGGTCGGGTTCTCGGCGGCGCTCATCACCGTCGTGATCGGCGTGACCTTCGGGGCGCTCGCCGGCTTCTTCGGCGGCCGGGTCGACGCGGCGCTGATGAAGGTCACCGAGTTCTTCCAGGTGCTGCCGACCCTGTTGTTCGCGATGGTTCTGGTCACCCTGTTCGGCCAGAGGATCGCCATCACGACGATCGCGATCGGCATCGTCTCCTGGCCGCCCACCGCCCGGTTGACCCGGGCCGAGTTCCTGCGCCTGCGCGGCCTCGACTTCGTCAAGGCGGCCCGAGCGGCCGGCGCCGGACCGCTCTACCTGATCGGCCGGGTGATCCTGCCGAACGCCGCGCCGCCGATCGTGGTCTCCGCGACGCTGGCGATCGGCACCGCCGTGCTGTTCGAGGGGGCCCTGAGCTTCCTCGGGCTGGGCGACCCCAACGTGATGAGCTGGGGGCTGATGATCGGCCAGAACCGCGCCTACGCCCTCGAGGCGTGGTGGACGGTGCTGCTGCCCGGGGCGGCGATCTTCCTCGCGGTCCTCGGGGTCAGCCTGGTGGGCGACGCGGTCAACGACGCGGTCAATCCGCGCCTGCGCAAGCGGAGCTGAGCGATGGACCCCGTTCTCGCCGTCGAGGACCTGACCGTGACCCTGACGCGGCCGGACGGCCCCGTGCCGGTCCTGGAACGCCTGAGCTTCTCCGTCGAGGCCGGCCGCACCGTCGCGCTGGTCGGTGAATCCGGCTGCGGCAAGAGCATGACGGCGCTGGCGATCATGGGCCTGCTGCCGGAGGGCTTCGCCCGCACCGACGGCCGCATCCGGCTCGCCGGGGAGGATATCGCGGCCGCCCAGCCGTCCCGGCTGCGGGCTCTGCGCGGCAGCGCCCTGTCGATGATCTTCCAGGAGCCGATGACGGCCCTGAACCCGGTCTACACGGTCGGCGACCAGATCGCCGAGGCGCTGCGCCTGCACCAGCGGCTCGGGCGCCGCGCCGCCCTGGAGCGGGCGCTGGCGATGCTCAGGGCCGTGCAGATCCCCGCGGCCGAGCGGCGCCTGCACGCTTACCCGCACGAACTCTCCGGCGGCATGCGCCAGCGGGTGATGATCGCCATGGCGCTGGCCTGCCGGCCCAAGCTCCTGATCGCCGACGAGCCGACCACGGCCCTCGACGTGACCGTCCAGGCGCAGGTCTTTGACCTGCTGAAGGCCCTGCAGGACGAGATGGGCACCGCCATCGTGCTGATCACCCACGACCTCGGGGCGGTGGCCGACATCGCCGACACCGTGGCGGTACTCTACGCCGGGCGCTGTATCGAGCAGGGCGACACCCGGTCGGTGATGCGCGCGCCGCAGCATCCCTATACGCGGGGACTGATGGGCTGCACGCCGCACCTGCGCCTCGGCGCGGCGGCCGATGCGGGAACGGGGCCGCTGCGGGAGATCCCGGGCCTCGTCCCGCCGCTCGGCCGGCGGCCGGCGATCTGCGCCTTCGCGGACCGCTGCGGCCGAGCCGACGCCACCTGCCTGGACAATCCCCAGCCGCCCCTGGCCGAAGCCGGCCCGGCCCGGGCGGTGGCCTGCTGGCACCCGGAGGCCCGCGCAGCATGACGTCGAACGCCGCATCGGCCCCGACCGGGGCGGATCTCCTGCAGGTCAACGACCTGAAGGTTCACTTCCCAGTCCCGGGTGGCGGGCGGGTCCACGCGGTCGATGGCGTGAGCTTCGTCGTGCGCCGGGGCGCCAGCTTCGGCATCGTCGGGGAATCCGGCTCGGGCAAGTCGACCACGGCGCAGGGCATCATGCGCCTCGTCCCGGCGACCGCGGGTCAGGTGGTCCTGCGCGGCGCCGACATCCTCGGCCTCCGGGGCGCCCGGCTCCGGCAGGCGCGGCGCCACATCCAGATGGTGTTCCAGGACCCGTTCGCGTCCCTCGATCCCCGCCGCTGCGCCGGGGATCTCGTGGCCGAGCCGCTGCGGCTGCTGGAAGGGCTTTCGCGCAGGCAGGCGGCGGCACGGCTCGACGCGCTGTTCGCCGCGGTGGGCCTGCCGTCCGAGGCGCGCAGCCTGTTCCCGCACCAGTTCTCGGGCGGGCAGCGCCAGCGCCTGTGCATCGCCAGGGCGCTGGCGACCGAGCCCGACATCATCGTCTGCGACGAGGCGGTGTCGGCCCTCGACGTCGCGATCCAGGCGCAGATCCTCAATCTCCTGGCCAAGCTCCAGGCCGAGCGCGGCCTCGCCTACATCTTCATCTCGCACGACCTCGGCGTCGTGCAGCACCTCTGCGACGAAGTGGCGGTGATGTATCTCGGCCGCATCGTCGAGCAGGCGCCGACCCGGACGTTCTTCTCCGCCCCGCGCCATCCCTATAGCTGGTCGCTGATCTCGGCGGCGGTGCCGGCCGGTCCCGCGCGGGACGCCCTGAAGGCGCGCTATCTCGTGCGCGGCGAGCCGCCGAGCCCGATCGATCCGCCCGCTGGCTGCCGGTTCGCCGGGCGGTGCCCGTTCGCGGTCGAGCGCTGCCGCGCCGAGGATCCCGCCCTGCTGGCGACCGGCCCGGGCCACTACGTCGCCTGTCACCGGGTCGGCGAGATCGAAGCGCCGGATTTCGACCGAGCGCAGGCGGCCTGAACTCGCCCTGTTCCTCCTACGAAAAAGGCCGCCCCAAACGCACGGGGCGGCCCATTCAATCCGTCGTGCAGCCGTTTCAGGCCGCCTCGTCGCGGTGGTGGTACCAGCGATACAGCATCCGCTGCCCGATGCGCCGGAACGGAGCGAAGGGGTGGCCCGGGAGCGCCCCCTCGAAGATCGGCAGGCCGGCGGGCCTGCGCCCGGCCACCAGCCCGGCGAGCCGGCGGCCGGCCTGGGCCGAGAACGAGACGCCGTTGCCGCCGTAGCCCAGAGCGTAGAACAAGGGCTCGCCCGGCTCGGGCTGGACGATGCGGGGCATCATGTCGTGGCTGACATCGACCCAGCCCCACCACGAATAATCGATCGCGATCCCTTCCAAGGCCGGGAACTTCTGGTGCAGGCCGTCGACCAGCAGGCGCAGGTGGCGCGGATGCGTCGCGTCCGCGCCGGTGATGGCGCTGCGGCTGCCGATCTGCACCCGGCCGTCGGGCAGCCGGCGGTAGTAGAACCGCAGGGTGCGCGTGTCGGTGACGAAGGTCGTGGTGCGCAGCGTCGCGGCGGTCTCGTCGGCGGTCAGGGGCCGCGTGACGAGGGAATTCGACAGGATCGGCATGATCCGGCTGCGCAGGCGCGGGTGCAGCCCCTGGCTGGTGTAGCCCCCGGTGGCAATCGCCACGGCGCGGGCCCGCACGGTCCCGTGGGGCGTCCGCACCCGGAAACCGCCGCCGTCGCGATCGATCCCGAGCACCGGACTGGCGGGGTGAACCTTGGCCCCGGCCGCCCGTGCGGCCCGGAGATAGCCGAAGGCGAACTTGGCCGGATGGATGCCGATCCCGAGCGGCTCGTGGAGCGCGCCGACCGCCCCGGCCTCGTCCATCCAGTCGCGCCGCAGCTCGTCCGCGCCTAGCATCCGGGTGCGGTAGCCGAAGACCGAGTTAGCGACCTCGGACTCGGCCGAGAGCTTGGCGAAGGTGCGGGGCCGATGGGCGACGTAGATGTGGCCGCCGGGTTGCGGATCCGGGTCGAACTCACGCACGAGGCCGGTGAAATACTCGAAGCCCTCCAGGATCTCGGCGTGGAGCCGGAGCGCGGTCTCGCGGCCGTAGCGGGCGATCCATTGCGAGCGGCTGAGCCGGCCCGAGGCGTTCTGCCCCTGGCCGCCGTTGCGGGTGCTGCAGCCCCAGGCGACCCGGTTGGCCTCCAGCACGGTGGCCTTGATGCCATGATCGCGGGCGAGGCTGAGCGCGCAGGACAATCCGGTGAAGCCCGAGCCGACGATCACCACATCCGCATCGACGTCCCCCGTGATCGGGCCGTCATCCTCCGGCGGCGGGCCTGCGGTGGCGACCCAGTAGGTCGGCGCATAGGCGCGGTCCGTCCCCGGGGTAGCGTCGGTCAGCGGGTCGTAGGTCGGATCATAAGGTGCACCGGTCGGACGCGGGACGGGATCGGGGGTCAGGCTCACGCTCCGCCTCCCTTACGCCGCCTGGACCGGGCGATCCTTGCGGAAGGCGCTCTTGCGGGCGATCAGCCCACCTTCGAACACGAACAGGTCGACGCCCTCCACGGCGACCCGGCCGCCATCGGCCCGGGTGCCGGTGAACAGCCATTCCGACGTCGCCCGCTCCCCCGCCAGCGTGTGGCGCGACACCGTCCAGGCCACGTCCGGCATGTCGGTCCAGACCGCCACGAAGGCCGCCCGCACCGCGTCCTGTCCGGTCAGCCGGCGGCCGTGTGCCTCCAGTCCGGCTGCGGTGTCGAACACGACCCCCGGCGTGAAGCAGGCCATGACGCCGTCGGCGTCGTGGCGGTTGAAGGCCGCGAACAGGCGCTCCAGCAGGGCGTGGCGCTCGGCTTCGATCGTCGCTTCACTCATGGACCCGCGCTCCCCTTGCGCGCCCGCAGGCGGCTGTCGTTCGCGACGACCTAGCGCCGCCGCGGGCCGGCGGGCGAGATCCAGAGCGGTGCCAAAGACGCATCCAGTTGGCCGTTCGCGCCGGGGCTCGTCGGACATGCAGGAGCCAGTCGGAGGGGATTTGAACGGCGTCTGGCCCCTTGTGCACGGGGCTTGCCTTGTCGGACCTTGTCGCGGGCACGCCGAGTCGCATCGATCCGGGGGGCCCGAGGGGAGTGTGGACATGGACAGCGTAAGACCGCGATCGAACCCGCGCCGCTCCGTGGGGCGAGCGACCCTGGCCGCCCTGGCGGCGCTGACGCCCCTGGTTCTGGGCCTCCTCGCGCCCGGCCCCGCGCGGGCAGCCGAGAAGGCGGTCACCTTCGCCCACCAAGACATGGTGGTGCCGTTCCGGGCCCTGATGGCCTCGGGGGCGATCGAGAAGGCCACCGGCTACACGGTGACGTGGCGCAAGTTCGGCGGCGGCGGCGACGTCATCCGCGCCATGGCGTCGGGCAACGTCCAGATCGGCGAGGCGGGCTCGAGCCCGATCGCGGCGGCGGCCTCCCAGGGGCTCGACATCCAGCTGTTCTGGATCCTCGACCAGATCGCCGATGCCGAGCAGCTCGTGGCGCGCAACGGCACCGGCATCACAAGCGTGGCCGACCTGCGCGGCAAGACCGTCGCGGTGCCGTTCGTCTCGACCTCGCATTACCAGCTGATCGCCGCCCTGGCGGAGGCCGGGCTGAGCCAGAAGGACGTGACGATCCTCAACATGCGCCCGCCTGAGATCGCCGCAGCCTGGGAGCGCGGCGACATCGACGCGACCTTCATCTGGGATCCAGTGCTCGCACGGGTGAAGAAGTCCGGCACGGTGGTGATCTCGGCCGGCGACATCGCCCGCAAGGGCAAGGCGACCTTCGACGGCCTCGTGGTCGACCGGGCCTGGGCGGCGCAGAACCGGGATTTCCTGGTCACGCTGGTGAAGCTGATCGCCGCCGAGGACGCCGCCTACGCGGCCAAGCCCTGGGCCGCCGGTTCGCCCGAGGTGAAGGCGGTGGCCAAGATCACCGGCGCGGATCCCGCCGATGTGCCGGCGAGCCTCGCGAGCTACCGCTTCCCGACCCTCGACGCGCAGGCCTCCCCGGCCTGGCTCGGCGGCGGGGCCGCCAAGGCGCTGACCGAGACCGCCGCCTTCCTCAAGGCCCAGGGCCGCGTCCAGGCCCTGGCGCCCGATTACGGCCGGTTCGTCACCGGGGAGTACGTGGCGGCGGCCCGGCAGTAGGCGGCGGCTTCGGAGGGCGGCATGATCGAGATCCGCAACGTCAGCGTCCATTACGGGGAGGGCGAGGCCGGAATCGTCGCCCTCTCGCAGGTGAACCTGACGATCCGGCCCGGTGAATTCGTGGTCGCGCTCGGCGCCTCGGGCTGCGGCAAGACCACCCTGCTCTCGGCGATCGCGGGGTTCCTCGAACCGACCGAGGGCAGCATCCTCCTCGACGGCGTGCCAATCCGGGGGCCGGGGGCCGACCGGGGGGTGGTGTTCCAGCGCCACGCCCTGATGCCCTGGCTGAGCGTGGCCGAGAACGTGGCGTTCGGTCCCAAGCTGCGCGGCGTCGCGCGCCCGGAGCGGCGCCGGATCGCCGAGGCGATGCTGGACCTCGTCGGCCTCGCCGAATGCGCCGACCGGAAGGTCTACGAACTCTCCGGCGGCATGCAGCAGCGGGTCGGCATCGCCCGGGCGCTGGCCGCCGACCCGCGCGCCCTGCTGATGGACGAGCCGCTGGGCGCCCTTGATGCGTTCACGCGCGAGCAGGTCCAGGAACTGATCCTCCGAATCTGGCACCGGACCGGCAAGATGGCCTTCTTCATCACGCACGACGTCGAGGAGGCGGTGTTCCTGGCCACGAAACTCCTGATCATGAGCCCGCGGCCGGGCCGCATCGTCGAGACGATCGACCTGCCGTTCTCGCGCGCGGTCGTGGCCGGGCGGGAGGCCCGGGCGGTCAAGTCGGACCCCGACTTCATCGCCGTGCGGGAGCGCGTGCTCGCGCGTATCCATCACCGGACCGATCCGGCGCTCGGGGGCTCCCGATGAGCGGCCTGCCCCTCGACGCGACGGCCGTCTCCGAAACGCCGCGATCCCGCCCCCGGCGCGGCATCCGCCGCAGCGGCGCGCTGGTGCCGATCGTCAGCACCGCCACGGTGCTGGCCTGCCTCGGCCTCTGGGCGGCCGCGACCCATAGCGGCTGGATCAAGCCGCTGTTCCTGCCGCCGCCGGAGGCAATCCTGTCGGCCCTCGGCCAGGCTTGGAACGGTGACCTGGACGGTGCTCCCCTCGGCATCCATGTCCGCGACAGCCTGATGCGCGTCCTCGGGGCGTTCGGGGTCGCCACGTTGCTCGGCATCCCGGCCGGGCTGGCCATGGGAACGAGCCGGATCGCCCGGGGCATCCTCGATCCGTTGATCGAGTTCTACCGGCCGCTGCCGCCGCTCGCCTACCTGCCGCTGATGATCATCTGGTTCGGGATCGGCGAATTGTCGAAGGTGCTGCTGATCGTCCTCGCCTGCTTCGCCCCGGTGGCGCTGGCGACCCGTTCCGGCGTGCTCTCGGCCTCCGCCGACCAGATCAACGCGGCCCGCGCCCTCGGGGCGAACCGCCTGCAGGTCCTGCGCTACGTGGTGCTCCCGGCGGCGCTGCCGGAGATCCTGATCGGCCTGCGGATCGGCATGGGCGTGGGCTGGACCACCCTAGTCGCCGCCGAGATGGTGGCGGCCCAGGCCGGCCTCGGCCAGCTCGTCCTCAACGCCTCCAACTTCCTGCGCACCGACGTGGTGGTGATGGGGATCCTGCTGATCGGCCTGTTCGCGACCCTGTTCGAGGTCGGCCTGCGGCAGCTCGAGCGCGTGCTGGTGCCCTGGAAAGGGAAGGCCTGAGGGCAGCCCGGGCTCGCCCTGGCCCCCTCACGCGCCGCCGGCTGGACCTGTCCCGGCGGCGGAGGCACCCCTATCGACGGCGGGACGCCCCAGTCCGCACGAGTGAGCCGCCCATGTCGAACGACCCCGAGAGCCCGACGCGTGGGCGAGCGCGTCTTCCCCGGGGCGTGGGCGACCTCCTGGCCGCGCTAGCCGGCCGCCACCTGATCGGCAACGCGTTGGTGGGCCCGGCGGGCGGCGCTTGCCTCACCGTCCTCGATCCGGCCACCGGGCTCGCCCTGGCCGAGGCACCGGCGGCCGGCCCGGCGGATGTCGAGGCCGCGGTCGCGGCGGCCCGCGCCGCCGGCCGGGCCTGGGCGCGGGTACCGGCCCGGGAGCGCGGTCGCTTGGTGGCGGAGGGCGGGCGCCGGATCGCGGCGGCGTCCCCGGGTCTCGCCCCGCTGCTGGCGGCTGAGACCGGCAAGGCGATCCGCACCGAGTGCCGACCCGAGATCGCCACCGCGGCCGACATCCTCGCGATGTTCGGCGGTCTCGCCACCGAACTGAAGGGCGAGACGCTGCCGTTCAGCCCGGACATGCTCGCGCTGACAACGCGCGAGCCCCTGGGCGTGGTGGCGGCGATCCTGCCCTGGAACGTGCCCCTCGTGTTGATGGCGCTCAAGATCGGACCGGCCCTGGTCGCCGGCAACACCGTGGTGGTGAAGGCCTCCGAGGAGGCGCCCTTCGCGACGATCGAGGCCGCGCGCCTCCTGGCCGAGCTCCTGCCGCCCGGCGTCCTCAACGTGATCTGCGGGACCGGTCCCGCCTGCGGGGCGCCGCTGGTCCGGCATCCTGACGTTGCCAAGGTCACCTTCACGGGCTCGCAGGCGGTGGGGGAGGCGATCTACCGCGAGGCCGCGGACAAGCTGATCCCGGTGAGCCTGGAACTCGGCGGCAAGAGCCCCATGCTGATCTTCGCGGATGCGGACCTCGACCGGGCCGTCGCCGGCGCGGTGGCCGGGATGCGCTTCACCCGACAGGGCCAGAGCTGCACCGCCTCCAGCCGGATCTACGTAGACGCTCAGCTGCACGACCGGTTCGTGGAGCGACTCGCCGCCGCCGTCTCGAACCTCCGGATGGGCGACCCCCTGGACGAGGCCACCGATATCGGCACCGTGATCAACGCCCGGCAGCGCGCCAAGATCTTGGACTACATCGCTCAAGGCGAGGCGACGCCGGGCGCGCGGGCCGTGCGGTGCGGGCGCCTGCCGGCCGCGCCGGATCTCGCCGAGGGCCTGTTCGTCGAGCCGGTCCTGTTCACCGGTCTGACCGAGGACAGCCCGCTCATGCGCGACGAGATCTTCGGTCCGGTCGCCTGCGTCGTGCCGTTCTCCGACGAGGGAGCCGTCCTGCAGGCGGCGAATGCGGGCGATTTCGGCCTCGCCGCGACGGTGTGGACGCAGGACTTGCGCCGGGCGCTGCGCGTATCGCACGCGCTGGATGCAGGCTATGTCCAGGTCAACCAGAACCTGACGATCCAGCCCAACCTCAGTTACGGCGGCTTCAAGAAGTCGGGTCTCGGCAAGGAGGCCTCCCTGGAGTCGATGCTGGAGCACTTCACCCGCAAGAAGACCATCGTGGTCGACATGCGCTAGGGCATGGGCCCCGTTCCCACCGTCCTCGTGCCTGAGCTGGGATCCCTGGTCGCCATCGCGGCGGCCATCTTCGCCGCGGCGCTCATCCGCGGCTTCACGGGCTTCGGGTTCGCCCTGGCGGCCGTGCCGCTGCTCGGCTTCTCGCTCCCGCCGAGCCAGTGCGTCCCACTCGCCGTCGCCCTCCAGTTCTGCGCGAGCCTGTCCGACCTCCCGCGGGCGCGCCGGACCTGCCATTGGCCGTCGCTCCGCTGGCTCGTCGCCGGCACGGTGGTCGGATCGCCGCTCGGCGTGGCCGCGCTGGCTGCGGCGAGCCCGGACGTCGCCCGGCTCGGCATCGCGCTGGTCTGCGGCTGCGGGACCGTCGCGCTCCTGCGCGGCTTCCGCTTCGCCGGGCTCCCGCGCGGCGGTGCGACCCTGGCGGTCGGGCTGGCCGCCGGCCTGTGCAACGGGCTTGCGGCCATGCCGGGTCCCCCCGTGGTCGCCTACTATCTCGCGACGCCTCTCTCGCCGCAGCAGGGACGCGCCTCGCTGCTGGTGTTCTTCCTGGCGACGTCGATCGCCAGCGCCGTCAGCCTCGCGACCGCCGGGCTGTTCAGGGCCTCCCTGGCGATCCCGGTGATGATCGGCGTCCCGCTCATCGTCACCGGCAGCCGGCTCGGCGAGGCGATCCTCCATCGCGGCGGCGGACGGGGGCATCGCGCCCTGTCGATCCTGCTGCTCTGCGCCGTCGCGGTCACGAGCGTGGCGCAGGCGGTCTCAGACCTGCTCGGGCATCCCCTGTGACGCGAGGATTCCAGCCGACGTGACCAGTCCCGCGAGGCGGGTGAGACCCGCCTCGATCCGGTCGGTGCGGATCGAGGCGAAGCCCAGGCGGAAGCAAGCCCGGCCGGCCTCCGGATCGGCGTAGAAGATGTCGCCAGGCTCGATCAGGACACCGCGGGCGCGGGCGCGCACGCTGAGATCCCGGGCATCGAGGCCCGCAGGCCCCTCCACCCAGAAGCTCGTGGCCCCCGGATCGCGCCGCCAGCGGAAGGCGGGCAGGAGGCGGGGCAGCAGGCCGGCGATCCGGGCGGCGCGCTCCTCCAGGACGGTGGCGGTCCGGCGCAGATGCGTGCGGTAATGCCCGAGCGCCACGAACATCGCGGTAGCGCGCTGATTGTTCGAGGGGGGGTGGCGCAGCATCAGCCGCCGCAGCACGCGCAGCTCCGCGATCACCGCCCGGGGCGCCACCACGTAGCCAACCCGCAGGCCCGGGGCGAGCACCTTCGAGAAGCTGCCGACATAGATCACGCGGCCATCCGCATCGAGGCTCTTGAGGGACGGGATCTCGTCCGCCAGGGCGAGGTCGGCCTCGTAATCATCCTCGACCAGGACGACGTCGTGGCGCCGCGCGGCCTCGAGGAGGGCGCGGCGTCGCTCCAGCGGCATCACCGCGGTTGTCGGGCACTGATGCCCCACGGTGACGAACGCCACGTCCCGGCTGGTGAAGGCGGCATCGGGCACGACCCCGTGCCGGTCGATGGCGAGCGTCGCGAGGTCGTCGGTGGCAAGGGTCAGCATGTTGCGGGTATCGGGGTAGCTGGGATCCTCGACGCCCGCCGGGGTGTCGCGGCCGACCAGCAGCTGGATCAGCAGCGAGAGGGCCTGCTGCGAGCCGATGGTGACCATCACCTCGTCGGCGCTCGCGAAGATGCCCCGCCGCGGCAGCACCTGCAGGCGGAGCTGCTCCACGAGATCGGCATCGTCCTCGTCGATCAGGTCGCCCGCCCAGGCGTTGATCTCGGATACTCCGGAGGCGGCCCGCACGCTCTCGCGCCAATCGTTGGCCGGGAATAGGGACGGATCGAACTGGCCGAACAGGAAGGGATAGGGATAGTCGAGCCAGTCCCGGGGCTTGGTGATCTGCCGCAACTGCGCCGGCCGGACCGCGAAGCGCCGCGACCACGCGATGGTTCGTCCATGGGTCGGTCCGCGTGTCTCGGAGACGGTCAGATCCGGCGCCAGGAAGATCCCGCTGCGCTCGTGAGCGACCAGGAAACCCTCATCGATGAGTTGCTGGTACGCGTTCACCACGGTGTTGCGGGCGACCCCGAGCAGCGCCGCCAGCTGACGCGTCGAAGGCAGCCGGGCCTCTGCGGTGAACAACCCCCGTTCGATGGCCGTCACGATCGCCCGACGGATCTGCAGGTGTAGCGCCAAGCCACTCCGGTCGAGGTCCCCGAACAGCTGTGTCCAGGCGAGGGCATGATCGGTGACAGTCATGGCATGCGGCTCCGGCTTCGGACACATCACCCGAGGCAAGGATGGCGCCAGCGATCCAGGATCGGCGCATCTCCGCGCGAAGCCCGCTTTGGAGACGGTATTACGGCTCCCTCAGCGTCCGATATAGGCGCTTTGCTGCCGCGCCGGTCTCGAAGCCCCTCGACAATGAAGCCGCGGGGCCGAACGCTCAAATCTCGGTTCCTTCAGCCAGGGTCAGAGCATGCTCGACGTCGGCACCGAGGGACCTGACTGCGCCCTCCCTCAGGAGACGTGGTCCGACGCACATCGCCAGCAGGTGGAGGACCGCTCGGCTTTCAACCCCTGGACGGGGTTGGCCGCGCATCGGCCGCCTGGCCCGATCATGCGGGCGCCCCGCCTACGCCGCCGCCCGTGCTCACCGTGCCGGGAACAGCGCCGTGACGTTCGAAGAGCCGACGCGTCTCCCCGTCGGATAGGACCCCGTGAATCGGAGGTGCCGGAGAGCTAGGCTAGGCGAAGGCGCTCAGGGGAACCGAGATCCTGCACCGAGATTGTTGCTATCGCACTGCCAAGTCTCCGCCTGTCCGGGGGAGCCGCGCGGCCCTCGACGTCCCTAGCACCTGAAACCCGGTTCGGACGCCCTTGGGCATCTCCGGACATTCGTCCGGAGCATCGCGCATGGAACACGGACTGACGACGGCTGTGCTGTGCATCGTGGGCGGTGGGATCGCCGCCCAGGTTCTCGCCGCTCGTCTGCGCATCCCGGCCATCGTGCTGCTGCTCGGGCTCGGGTTCCTCGTGGGGCCCGTGCTCGGCCTGCTGCACCCGACCCGGGACTTCGGGGACAATCTCCGGCCGCTGATCGGGCTCGCGGTGGCCATCGTGGTGTTCGAGGGCGGCCTCGCCCTCGACTTCCGCGAACTCCGGGCATCCGGCGAGGGCGTGTTACGGCTGACCGCCTTCGCCCTCCCGATGAACTTCGTCCTCGGCACGCTCGCGGCCCACCTGGTCGGCGGGATGATGTGGGGCCCCTCGGCAGTGTTCGGTGCGATCCTCGTCGTGACGGGTCCCACGGTGATCCTGCCGCTGCTGCGTCACGCGCGCCTGGAGCGACGCTCGGCCGCCTTCCTCAGGTGGGAGGCCATCATCAACGACCCGGTCGGGGCCATCCTCACGGCGGTCGTGATCGAGATCCTGGTGGGCGTGCCGCATCAGGCCGGGGAGAATCCTGTCATCGCACTCACGCTCCATCTCGCCGAGGGCGTCATGGTGGCCGTCGCCCTCGGCGTGGGCTCGGCCTTCCTGGTAGCCTGGGCGTTCCGGCGCGACCTCGTGTCCGAGACCCTGAAGACCCCGGTGCTCCTCGCATTGGCGCTCATCGCCTACGTCGTCCCGAATCTTTTCATGCACGAGGCGGGGCTGATCGGCGCCACGGTCTTCGGCATCGCACTCGCCAACCGGCATGTGCCGGGCATCGCGGAGTTGCGGCGGTTCAAGGAAGCCCTGGTCGTCCTGCTGGTCTCCTGCCTCTTCGTGGTGCTGACGGCCGACCTCGACCTCGGGGTCCTCGGCAAGTTGTCCCTGCCCATCATCGGCCTGGCCGCCGCCATCGTGTTTCTGGTCCGTCCAGCCGCCACCTGGCTGGCGACGCTGAACAGCGACCTATCGCGGCAGGAGCGCATCTTCGTTGGCTGGATCGGGCCCCGCGGCATCGTCGCGGCGGCCGTCGCGGGCGTGGCCGGCCCCCGCCTCACCGAGGCGGGATACCCCGGCGGCGATCTCATCCAACCGACCGTGTTCGCGGTCATCGTCGCGACGGTGATCCTGCACGGCTTTTCCCTGGGGCCGCTCTCCCGCCGGTTCGGCCTCTCCGCAGCGGCCGAGAGCCAGCGACTCGCAGTCGTTGGCGCCTGCCCGTGGTCGACCGACATGGTCGTCGCCCTCCACCGTGCGGGCGTGCCGGTCGTCCTGATCGACACCTATCCCGGTGCCTTGCACGCGGCGCAGGAGGCAGGTGTCCCGACGCTGCAGGCCGAACTCCTGTCCCGCCATGCCGAGGAAGGCCTCGCCGACAATCCGCCGGACCATCTGCTCGCGGCGACCCGCGACGAACTCTACAACGCCCTGGTCTGCACCAGACTGGCCCCCGAGATCGGCCGCGAGCGCGTGTACCAACTGGCTCCATCGGCCGACCACCTCCTGCACGAGGATACGGGCGTGAGCCGAGATGCCCGCGGAAAGGTGCTGGGTGGGGGCAAGACCGACTTCGACACCCTTGCACGACACCACGACGCCGGTTGGCAGTTCGACGTCGTTCCTGCGGAATCCGCTCTGGCGTCAGACGCCATACGCTTGTTGATCATCAAGTCGGATGGAACGGTCGAATTCATCTCCGTCGATCACGAACAAGCCGCCATCGAGGCGGGCGATCGCCTGCTGACCTACGCCATGCCCAAACATGCGTGCCACGAGACCGCCGAGACGCTTCCCCTGGCCGTTGCATGAGGGCCGACCTTCGAAGTTCCTGCCAAACCGGTTGGGCGTACCGGGTCCTGCTGCGGCAGACCCAGTACGGCTGTCAGCGTTCGATCTCAGTCTCGGCATCCGTCCGCCGCGACGTTGCAGGTCACGGGGGTGAATCCCCGACAACCGGTCAAGCCGCCCGTACGGCGGTGGGTGACCCCTGAGACGGCGCGGATTCGGTCGCGACCCTCAGGCAGGCATCCACGGCCTCGCGCAGCGACGAGACGTAGGCATCCGCACCAACCTCCCGGCCGAGCGCCGCGTCGGTGAGCACCTTCTCGCCGACCGGCCAGAGGCCCACCAGGATGGGAATACCCGGCGCGCGTCGCTTCAACCGCTCCAGCAGGTAGCGGAGGTGCGAGGGGTTCCCGGTGATGTCGAGGTAGGAGATGCACACCATTGCGACGCCGGAGAGGTCGAGCGCGCGGATGCCCTCGCGGGAGGCGGATTGGTACGGGGTCACCTGCGCGCCAAGCCCGTGCTTGCGCAGCAACTGGGCCAGCATCGCCGAGGACGCTTCGTCGAGCGGCCCGCGGCCGGCTATGCACAGCACCGGCGCATCGCCCCGCCAAGCTTCGGGCAGGGCATCCCGCGGTGGGGCATGAGCCGGCACCGCCTCGGTTTTTGGATGCACGCGCTCGGCCAGGGTCGGGGTTTCGGATGGGTTGACCGCTTTGGGGTCGACGGACGGCTCGACGTCGTCGAGGCCGTCGAAGTCCGCCACGAGGGAGCGTGCTGAGGCGCGGATATTCTCCAGTTGGGCAGGGGTGACGACGCCGCGGGCGTGGTCGTTGGCGGCGAGCTGAAGCCCCTTGAGCGCCACCTCGTCGTAGTACGACGACAGCGAACGGTCCTTCAGCATGCCCTCGGCGATCTCCCGCACCTCATCGGGGTCGCCAGCCAGCATACGCTGATAGAAATTCTCGACGGGGGTCAGCGGCGGCCGGTCCCCGAGCAGCACGTCGAAGAACTCGAGGCTGTCCACGTGCCGTCCAAGCACCACCAGGCAAACCGTGAACGGGGTTGCCAGGATCAGACCGATGGGCCCCCACAGGAAGCCCCAGAACAGCGTCGAGACGATCACCGCGAAGGGCGAGAGGCCGGTCGAGTGACCGTAGAGCAGCGGCTCGACCACCTGCCCGAACACCGGCTCGGCGATCAGGAACAGGGCGGCGGTGGCGATCACCATTGACCAGCCCGGGTCGACCGCAGCGGCCAGCGCCACCGGGAACACGCCCGAGACGATGGCGCCGATATACGGGATGAAGCGCATGATCGCCGACAGCACGCCCCACAGCAGCGGGTTGGGCACACCGATGAACCAGAGCCCGACACCGACGATGACGCCGAAGGTCGCGTTCATGCCGAGCTGGGCCAGGAAGTAGGTGCCGAGCCGGCCGGCCGCGTCGTCCATCGCCACCGTCGTGCGGTGCAGATCGCTCGACCCGAACAGGCGGATCATGCGGTTGCGCAAATCTTCACGCTGCAGGAGCAGGAACACGACGACGACGAGGATGATGCCGACGTCGGTCAGCGGCGAGACGACCGGGCCGAGCACCTTCTCGGCCAGCGCCAGGGGCGAGGGCTCGGGCTCCTGGACGCGCACGAGTTGCGCCTTCGGCGTGTCGCCGGTTGGGCCGGTCGCAGCGGTCGTGCCGGCGGCGTCAGCCTTCTGCGTAACGTCCTGGACTTGGTGATTGAATTTCTGCAGGAGCTTGTTCGCCTCGCCGAGCCAACCCTGCTGCAGGCCGGCGAACTTCTTCTGAATTGTGGATTGGTACTGCGGCAGGTTGCCGGCGAGCCCAGCGACCTGGGTGCCGATGACCGCACCGATGCCGCCGACCACGGCCAGCGCCAGCAAGACGGCGACGATGACCGAGGGAACGCGCCCGAACTTGATCCGCCGCAGCAGCTGGACCACGGGCGCCAGGACAAAGCTGAGTAGAATGGCCAGCACGAGGGGAACGAACGCCTCGCGGCCGAAATACAGGGCTGCAACCAGCACGACGCCGACGGCGAGGGTCAGGAGGCCCCGCAGGCCCGGCACGAGCGGCGGAGGCACCTGGGCAGGCGGCTTCAGGGCGTCCGGCACATCGATTGGCATACGCAAACTCCTCGCTGCCTGGCACCAGACAGCTTCTCCATAACGTCGCGACCCGCGTTTCGTCTCCAAGAACGCCCGGCCGGATGTGCGAGGGCCTGCGTACCGGTGCATGTCCTGCACGACAGAAACGACTTCCTGACCGGTATCTCGCTCGCTCCTGGTCAGCGGCAGATCAGGGGAGGCGTGTCGCGGGCAGCAGGCCATGTCGCCGCGGGGGCGCTGCGCACGCCCTTCGCGTCATTGCGTTGGGCGCGAAGCAGTCGGCTGGGAACAGCCTGTCGGACGCTGATGCAGGCTATAGGATCCTCTCGACGGCCACTCGCAAACACTCAGGTCCGCGCAGGGTCGCCGGGCGGCGGTAGGGCGGAGGATCCTCGATCAGGCGCGGAGCCTGCAGGCGGCGAGCCAGTGCCGTCAGTGCGGCCTCGGCCTCGAACCGGCCCAAGGGCGCGCCGACGCAGTAGTGAAGGCCCCCGCCGAAGCCGAGGTGGCGCGTGCCAGAGCGATCCGGATCAAACCGATCCGGGTCCGTGAACGCGGCGGGATCGCGATTGCCGGCGGCGAGCATCAGGACGAGAGCCTCGCCCTCTGGGATCGTTGTGCCGGCGATGTCGATGGCGCTGAGGGTCTTGCGGCTGACGAGTTGCACCGGAGGATCGTAGCGCATCACCTCCTCGACCACGCGCGGGGCACGGCCCGGATCGGCGCGCAGGCGTTCCAACTCGTCCGGGTGGCGCATCAGCGTGAGCCAAGCGTTGCTGATCAGGTTCACCGCGGTCTCGTGACCGGCGACGAGGATCAGGATCGCCGTCGAGATCAGATCGAGATCGCCCATCCTGTAGCCGTCAGGCGTGGCGTGGTTGGCCAGCCCTGAGAGGAGGTCGTTGCGCGGTCGGCGACGCTTCTCGGCCACGAGGTCGGCCAAGTAATCCGAGATGGCATCGAAGATCCGGGCGTTCTCGATGCGCGTCTCTTCGCTGACGACAACACCAGGCTCCACCGCCGTGGCAAGCTGGCTCGACCAGTCATGGAAACTCGCTTCGTCCCCCTCCGGTACGCCGAACAACTCGCAGATCACCGCGACGGGCAGGGGGTAGGCGAGGTCGGCGACGACGTCGATCTCGCGTGAGCCCAGCTTGCGGTCTAGCATCTCGCCGACCAGCTTCTCCGAGCGGGCGCGCATCGCCTGGACGCGCGTAGGGGTGAACTGATGAACGGTGGCCGCGCGCAGGAGGTCGTGCGCGGGCGGGTCGCGGAACAAGAATGGCTGGTGTCTGTCGGTGATCCGGTTCTTGATCGGATTGACGAGGTAGTCCGTGACTGGATTGCCGGTGGACGGGCGCTTCGTCGGTGGTGTGGTTTCGACGCTGATGCGCGGGTCGTTCTGCAAGCGCAGGATCGCATCGTGGCTCGCTGCCACCCACACACCCTGTGCTTCGTCCTTCGGAGACTCGGTCTCCGGACCCACGTCGTTCTGGCGCGAGACCGGGGTCTGCCGCAGCCGGGCGTACAGCGGGTACGGGTCGGCGCGGTTGGAGAAGTCCTTGATCTGGTTGAGGAGAGTTGCGTCGGCCATGTTGGATCCGGTGCCTGCGCGTCAAGAAAAGCCGGGGGCCAGGATGGCGCGTGAGCCCGCCCGGTCGATGACCGTCTCCCCGGGCGGGACGGGTGCAGCTGCCGCGATCTGCTCGGCATAGGCTGGCAGCCAGCGCCCGCCATCGCCCTCTACGGCCGCGATACACCATCCCTCTCGGCCGTAGAGGGCGAGGAAGCGGCCGGTCGTAGAGTTGGCAGGGTGCGGCCCCGACCATCGTGAGAGAGCCGGAGAAGCCTGCATCCCGCATCGCCTCGGCCCCGCGCAGGGCTGCGAGGCCGGCACCGCGCGGCGGGGCTGGCCATGGCCCATCTCATGCACCTTCTTGGCCGTTGCCTTCGACCCGGATCACCGGAACGGGACAGGCGATCCATGCGCGCTCGATCTTGGCGCGGTCCCACGCGGCGGGTGCGCGGTCGGAGAACAGCGCCTCGCGTCCCTCGATACGGAAGTGCTGGGGCGCGGCGTGGCAGCACTGCGCGTAGCCTTGGCCGACGTTGAGATCGACGCTCACGCGAAAGCCAGGCTGCGGGGCCGGAGGGGACATGGTGAAAACATGGCTTAGCAACCAAGGCCGCGACGACCAGTTCCGCTCCGCGCCAAGTGCCGCCATCCGGTCCGCGTATCTTTAAGGCTAGGCACCGCCCAACGCAGGCTTCCGGAACGTCCGCTCGCCGGCAGATCGAGCAGCGTGGCCGACAGCATGGGGCCGAAAGCGCCCCGTCCGTTCCCCAAACCAGCTGTTGGAGAAGCGAACCGGCGCCGCGATCCAACCCATTCGCCGACGACAAAGCCTTCGAGCGGACTGCAGCCCCCAAACCGCCAGAGAGCGGGGGGCTTCGCCGATGACGGCGCGGTTGTCCGCCTGCTCGAAGCGGTCGGGCGGCAGGGACCGACGATGACGACGGTGATCGCCCTGGCGCGTCCAGGCCCACACGTCGTCGAAATGTCTGGGCGGGACGCCGCGCGGGCGGTGCGCCGCGTTCGGCCATTCGTCGCACCGGATCGCCTCATCCGAACTGCGACCGCAATGGGCCGTTGCCGCGTGACCACGGCAGATGAGGTCACGATGTCGAATCCCGCGAAGGGTCAGTCCGGCGACGGACAGCAGCACACGACGAGGAGCGCGCAGGAGCAGAAGGCGGCCGAGGTCCAAGCGGCCGGAAGCGCCAAGGCCGATGCCGGCCATCCTATGGTCGCTGAGGGTGGGAAGGCTGAGGCGCCGACGGAGGGCAAGGGCCACCCGAAATCGGCCGCGTCGAACGCACAGGCCGGCGCGACCAGCGACGCTGCCACGAGTCATGCAACTGCGGGAAAGGCCGAGAAGGAAGCCGCCGCGGCGGCAGGCGCCGACAAGGATCAGCACGGGCGCGGTCATCGCAAGGCTGAATAACGGGCCTGCACGCGGCGGGAGAGGGCGGCCGCGCGTCGGGAAACCGGTCTGGCCGGGTCGGTGACGGCTTGCCCTCCGGCATACTTCGCCCACCGAATGCACGCCGTGGACCCATGGAGCCGAAGCCCCGATGTCGAGTCTGACCGAGCGCAAGGCGCGCCTGATCGTCCACGGCGACCGACCCTACAATGCCGAGCCGCCCCTGGACCGTCTGCGCGCCGCGTACCGGACCCGTGCCGGCGACTTCTACGTCCGTTGCCACGGCGACGTGCCGGAGATCGACGCGGAGACATCGCGCCTCACCCTCGATGGCGCTGTGGACACGCCGATGGACGTCTCGCTGGATGATCTGCGTGGCCGTTTCCGCACCGTCACGGTGACGGCGACGCTGCAGTGCGCCGGCAATCGGCGGGCCGACATGCGTGCCGTCGCGCCCGTTTCGGGAGACCCCTGGGACGGCGGCGCCATCGGCACGGCCGACTGGACGGGCGTCCGCCTGGGCGACCTCCTGCGCGCCGCCGGGGCCCGCACAGGCACGGACCGCCACGTCGCCTTCGAGAGCCACGACGTGGTCGATGGCCGCCCCTACGGAGTCTCCATCCCCCTCGCCAAGGCGCTGGCTCACGATACCCTGCTGGCCTTCGCCATGAACGGCGAACCCCTGCTGCCCGAGCACGGCTTCCCGATGCGCGCGGTGGTGCCGGGCTTCGCGGGCGTGCGCAGCCCCAAATGGCTGCGGCGCATCACGGTGCAGGATCATCCCTCGGACCACCCGATCCAGGCGGGCGACTACAAGCTGTATCCGCCGGATGTAACCGCCGAGACCGCTGATCCGGCCCGGGGCCACACCATCGACACCCTGCCGCTGAACGCGGCGATCTGCGAGCCCGCACGCGGCGCCGTTCTGGGGCCCGGGGCGTGCCGGATCCGGGGCTACGCGGTCGCGGGCGACCGGGCCGTCATCCGCGTCGATGTCTCCGGGGATGGCGGGCGGAGCTGGATCCAGGCAGCGCTCGAACACGCCCCCGACGCGCCGTTCGCCTGGACCTTCTGGACCGCCGAGCTCGACCTGCCGCCAGGGGAGCACGACCTCGCCGTCCGGGCCTGGGACTCGGCCGGCCAGACCCAGCCGGCGCTGCCCGACGACGTCTGGAACCACAAGGGCTACCTCTGCACCTGCTGGCACCGGGTGCGCGTGCGCGTCACCTGACGGCCCCTCCTGTCCTATCGCAGGGTCGGCGACTCGCCGGGTTTCAGGTGGCGGTCTTCGCCATCGGGGCCACCGGGGGAGACGTGATCGTTGAGGCGTCCGAGATGGTCGAAGACGTGCTCGAAGGCCTTCGTGACAGCCTGCTCGAAGGAGCCATCGCCCGTCCCCTGTGCGGCCCTGAGGGCGCTGAGCAAGGCCCGGTGCTTTTCGGTATCCTCGGACATGTCATCCTCCCGGCCGGCGAGGACGCCGGCTCGGCAAGCCAATCACCATGAGAGACCCCGGTTCCTGCGCATCGTCGATCCTGGATCCGCCAGGGGACACCGTGGACCCGTCGGATCGATGCGCGAGGCCACGCACGGTCTGACCGACCTGTCGTGGGCTCACGGCCGCGCGGCGTCGCAAGCACGGTCCGGCAAGGCGATCGTTCGACGGCACCCTGGCCGGGTCCTTCACCGGGCACCCGCATCGCGACCCGCGGACCGGCGAGACCCACGCGATCGCCTACGACGGCCGCGTCTGGGACAGCGTCCGCCACGTCGTCGTCGCGCCGACCGGGCAGGTCGTGCGGGATGTGGCGATCCCGGTCGCGCATGGCCCCTGCATCCATGACTGCGCGTTCACGGCACGCTTCGTGATCGTGCTCGATCTACCCGTGACCTTCTCGTTCCGGGCCCTGCTCGCCGGGTACCGCTTCCCGTTCCGATGGAACCCCCGCCACGGGGCTCGGGTGGGCCTCCTGCCCCGGCAAGGCGACGGCGCCGACATCCTCCGGTGCGAGGTCGATCCCTGCTTCGTGTTCCACATAGCCAACGCCTACGAGGACGCGGACGGGCAGGTGATCCTGGACGTGATCGCCTACGCCACGGTGTTCACCGCTATCGGGGGCGGGCTCGACGAGCCGGGCCGCCTCGGGCACCGGATCCCGTCGGGCTTTCACGGCAACTGGTTCCCGGCGCACGACCCGTCCGGAATGGTCTGATCCGACGCGGACGCGGCGTCCTGACGGTCGGAGCGGCGTCAAGGCGATCGGCGCGCACGAACCAGGACGGATTGTCCGACGGGACCGACCTCTGCAGGGTGACTCAACCCGCAGCCGTCCATCCGATCACCGCCATCATGGGATCGCCGGGCCCTCCCTCAGGCTTGAGGGCATGGCCCTCGATACGGGCGAAGCCGGCGCGTTGAAGGTACAGACCGACAAGCTGGGCATGCCCCGCGCCGTCGAGGGCATTCCAGATGGCGACCGCCTTGGTCGGGAAGCACCGGTTGGAGAAACTGATCACCACTGGGGCGCCGGGACGCAGCACGCGCGCGACCTCGGACAGGACGGCCCCGGGCCGCTGCAGGTACTGCACCGAGACGCACATCAAAGCGGCGTCGACGCTCGCGGTCTCGAGGGGCAGGTTCGTCTCTGCGTTGAGGTCCTGCACGAAGTGTTGGGTCAGGCGCGGGTTGGCGGCGAGTTCCGCCGCATTCAATCCGTGGCCGATGACGCGCGCGTAGGCGACCTCGTCCGGGAGGTGGCTGACCCAACTCGACATCAGGTCGAGGACGATGCCGCCCTCGGGGACGACCGTTCTGTAGAGATCGGTGACGGCGGCGATCGCCGCGGCGTCGATATGCGTGACGAAGCGCGGCTGCGCGTAGAAGAGCGAGTCGGGCGCAGGATCAGGCTTCGCGAACGCCTCGGGCGGAAAGTCTGGCAGATCCTGGGTCGTCATCGGTCTCGCCTTCGTATCGGATCCAGCTCTGCGGCGCGCGAACGCCTGCGCACCGGGGCGAGCCCGGAGACACCCGGCTCCGCGCCGCGGTCCGCGCTCCTAACCCAGGAGCGCGCGCCGCTTCATCGTAGCCTCTCGACGAGCCGCAATCCGCGTCGGGCTCGCGCGGTCACGCGTCGGCGCGCGGGTGCTGCCGGACGATAGTCCAGTCTCCCGGTTTGCGAGCCATCGCGGCCTGCGACTTAATCGACGGCTCCGCGACCGCCGTTCAGTTGGTTTCTCACAGACGCAGCACTGGCTGGCGCTCATTCGGCTTGTCATGAGCGCCACGGATCCCGGCAGGTGGCAGTGATGGTTGATCGACCAAGGGCCACCCGGAGCTTGCCAGCTGTCTCGACGCTGACGGCGACGGCCATCGTGGTGTCCGACATGATCGGCGTCGGGGTCTTCACCAGCCTTGGATTCCAGGCCCGGGACGTCCCGTCCGGCTTCGCCCTGGTCCTGCTGTGGGCCGTCGGCGGCGGCGTCGCGCTCTGTGGGGCGCTCTGCTACGCCGAACTCGCCACGATGTTTCCCCGCTCCGGCGGCGAGTACACGTTCCTCTCGCACATGTACGGTCCGGCGGTCGGGTTCATGGCCGGCTGGCTCTCGGCCACCGTCGGGTTCGCCGCGCCGGTGGCGCTCGCCGCCATGGCGTTCGGGCAATACGCCGAGGCTGTTCTGCCCGGCGCGCCCGCGCTTCTACTCGGTCTGGCGGTGATCGGGCTCGTCTCGGCCGTTCACCTGCGCGGCCTGCGCCACAGCAGCGTGTTTCAGGTCGGCTTCACGGTGCTGAAGCTCGCCCTGATCGTCGTGTTCATCGGGGTGGGGGTCACCCGAGGCGGGGGGCAACCCATCGGATTCGCCCCCGGCGCGCAGGACCTCACGCAGATCGTCAGCGCCGGCTTCGCGGTCAGCCTGGTCTTCGTGATGTACGCGTATTCAGGCTGGAACGCCGCGACCTACATCGTCGGCGAGCTCCGCGATCCGCAGCGCAGCCTGCCGCGGGCCTTGCTGGCCGGGACGGGTTGCGTGGTGGTGCTCTACGTCGCGCTGAACGCGGTGTTCCTCTACACGACGCCGCTGACGGAGCTCGCCGGCCAAGTCGAGGTCGCCGTGATCGCCGGGCGTCACGTCTTCGGCGAGGCGGGTGGCCGCCTCGTCGGCCTCCTGATCTGCGCCGGCCTGATTCCGACGATCAGCGCGATGATGTGGATCGGTCCCCGCGTGACGGTGGCGATGGGTGAGGACGTGGCGCCCCTGCGGCTGTTCGCGCGCCGCGCGCGCAACGGCGTACCGACCGCCGCAATCCTGCTTCAAGGCGGCGTCGCCAGCCTCCTCCTCCTGACGCAGAGCTTCGAGGCGGTGCTGGCCTTCGTCCAGTTCGGCCTGATCGCCTGCTCCTTCCTGACCGTGCTCGGCCTGATCAAGCTCCGGATCACCCGGCCCGACCTTCCACGACCGTGCCGGACCTGGGGCTATCCGTTCACGCCGCTGGTCTTCCTCGCGGTGACCCTGTTCATGATGGTCTATCTCGTGGCGGTGAGACCCTTCCAGTCCCTGGCGGGTCTGCTCATGATGCTGGCTGGCCTCGTCCTGTACGCGCTCGCGACGGTGCGAAGACGGCGCAGAGCCTGACGGCCATGCACCCGTACTCTTGTCACCGAACTCTAGCCGGCGTCGGATTTGCTGGCGCGCAGCACGTCGAGCCGATACTCGGCCGTCCTCGCCTGCTTCACGACCGTCGCGAAGTCCCGCGCGCCTGCGATGAAGCCTTCGGCCGCCTCGTCGCCGGAGAGTGGATAGTGGGTCACGCCAAGCCAGTGGACCAGAACGATATCGGCTTGGGGTAACAGGGCGCCTTCGACCCGTGCGACCAGACGCGCGAGATCGGCGCGGTCGAGATAGTACGCCACCTCCGAGATCACGATGAGGTCGAACCGCCCGTCCGGCCAAGCGCCAGGGACGGCCGCCAGCTGGAAGTGCGCATTCGGGCAATCGGCGCATCGCGCACGAGCCGCCTCCAGAACGGACGGCACCACGTCGAGGCCGATCAGCGTGTCGCAGCGGCGACAGAGCTGGTGCGTGAACACGCCGATCGAGCAGCCGACTTCCAGGGCGGATGCGTAATGGGCGCGCGGCAGGGCAGCCAGCGTCGCGGCGTACTTGTCGCGCTCGTACGGGCTCGTGGCGAAGTGCCACGGATCCGCTTCGGTCGCGTACATTCCCTGGAAGTAGTTCGGATCGAGGGTTTTCGTTCGACGCCCTGTTGGAGCGTCGGTCGGCCGGTCGGACGTCGTCTCCAAGCCTGCGGCTCCTCTGATCCCGATCAAGGTACTCGTGGCGGCGACAGCTCCGGACTGGATCAGGCGACGGCGTGAGACGGGCTCGCGAACACGCACGATACACCTCGGAAGCAACGGGCCATGCGATTGGGGAACCACAGGTGATCGGGACAGTTCCGGGCACCTCTGGCGGTCTTGAGAGGCTGCGCTTCGGCGCTGACGCCGGTCCGCTTCGATGCTGTCACGACCGAGAGTGGCCCCTGCTCCCTCACGTCAGAGGCGCCCAGACGCGTCTGCTTTCGCGATGCGCCGGCTGGATGTCCTGATTGGGCGCGAAGCCGAATGGCTGGCTTTGCGCTGGATGGCGGTCCAGCATGGCGCAGTCTGGCCGAAAACGGCCTCCTGACACCCCAACGCAGGCGACCACACGTGGCCGTGCAGTTCGCGGAAGCGGTCGTCTGTTTTGCCGCCGTTCTAGCAATGACACGCCCGATCCAGCCGTTCAGCGGCCTTTCGCAAGCGATCGAGGGTGGGCACGGCCTGCGCTGTAGCATCCTCAGCCCAGCCGGCTGCTTACACCCGGCATGGCCACAGGCCTCCGAAGTGCGCGGTATCGGGCTGCGGTGGCCGGCCGGTCGCAGCTCGGACGGCGATCAACCGGTTCTAAGGATAAGCATGGTGCCGTGTCCGCTCGAACCGGTCGGCACACGGCTTATCAAAAAGGGCGCACGGTGGCTGAGCGCCCAAAGGTTCTGCCAGCATGGTTTGTCCGCCGATGTCCCCCAACGCGTGACGCTGAGAGTATTGTGATCGCGGATCGAAATAGGGATCGGATGTGTAACTACTCATGAATGCGCCGCCGGCAGGCATCTCGCTTTCAGAGCACGCCGGCGTCATCAGGCCGAACGAGGTTAGAAGGATAGAGACGATGAGACTTTTTCGGAAAAGCATTGGTTTTTCCAAACAGATCAATTCCGACATTCATTGCAATGATTAAGGTGTATGTGTCGAGACATCGATAAGATTTACAGCATCGTTCATCGAAAATTGGACAGCTTAAGCGAAATATCGGACTGAGATCATGCGATCGTTAGAGAGTCTATTTCAATATGATCAAGACAACTCCATGGGCTGATCGCATAAGATCAATGAGCCAATGAGTCGAAGATTAATTATCGATAAATCAACAACGATCACCATTTAGCTATACGTCGCCCGTGCCGAACGCAATTGAACACGATGCTAGAAAATCAAACCGGATTTAATTTCTAAAAACCAATTTCATTGCTGAAACGATCCCTCTGCGGTCCCGTCATAGGGCTGGGATGCACATGCACCCCGAAGCTCAGTTATTAAAATACCGGAGACGTCTTTTTCGGTAACAAAAAAATTGTTCAAGATGTAAGGGCGAATTCATTCGAAGCACTCTCGGGAGTGATTTATATAACCGTGAAGCAGAGCATAAGTCCCGCTCCCCCTCCACAATCCGAGCCTCCTTCTGCCGTCTTTGACTGAGGCCCGAAACACGGCCTGAAGAGCCGCAGAATTTTGGCGAAAAACGCGATTGACCGATGGATCTTGTTCGGTTCGCCCTGAAATTCCGCAAGAGCTTCTATGTTCTTGCCGTTCTCATGTTCCTCGCGGGCATCGGCTCGATCGCGGTGGCGCCGAAGGACGTGCTGCCGTCCGTGGATATACCCGTCGTCGTCGTGGTCTGGACCTATAACGGCCTTGACGCGACCGATATGGTCCAGCGCATCACGAACTACAGCGAGTTCTCGCTGTCGAGCAACGTGAACAACATCCGGCGGATCGAGTCGACCTCGATCCAGGGGACCGTGACCGAACGGATCTACTTCGATTCCGCGGTCAGTATCGATCTCGCGATGACGCAGGTCGATTCGGCCATGAACGCCATCCGCTCGCGTATGCCGCCCGGGGTGCAGCCGCCGGTGATCATGCGGTTCTCCGCATCCTCGGTCCCCGTCATCCAGATGGCCCTGTCGTCGTCCGCGCCGCCCCTCACCAAGGTGTTCGATTACGCCCAGTATCGGACCCGCCGACGGCTCGCCGAGGTGCCGGGCTCGACCCTGCCGTCCCCGTATGGCGGTGCGCCGCGTCAGGTGATGGTCGATCTCGACCCCGCCAAGCTGCGCGCGATCGGCATGACGCCGCTCGATGTCCTGAACGCGGTGCTCAAGCAGAACCTCGTCGTGCCCTCCGGGCTCGCAAAGATCGGGATGCAGCAATACACGGTCCGGCTGAATTCGAGCCCGCTCCTCGTCGATCAGCTCAATCGCATCCCGATCAAGGTCGAGAACAACCAGCCGGTCCTCCTCCGGGACGTCGCCCAGGTCCGGGACGGCTCGCCGCCGCAGATCAACATCGTCCGCGCCGACGGTCACCACTCCGTCCTCCTGCAGGTGCTGAAGAACGGCGCGGCCTCGACCCTCGACGTCGTGAACGCGGTCAAGGCCGCCCTGCCCGACATCCATGCGGCCGCGCCGAAGGGCATGACGATCACGCCGCTGTTCGATCAGTCGGTCTTCGTCTCGGACGCCATCGCCGACGTGGTGCGCGAGGCCGTGATCGCGGCCGGCCTCACCGGTCTCGCGATCCTGCTGTTCCTGGGCTCGTGGCGCTCGACCCTCGTGGTGCTCGTCTCGATCCCGCTCTGCATCCTGACGTCCCTGTCGATCCTGGTCGCCATCGGGCAGACCATCAACGTGATGACGCTGGGCGGCCTTGCGCTCGCGGTCGGCATCCTGGTGGACGACGCAACGGTGGCGATCGAGAACACCTACCGGATGTTCGAGGAGGGGTTCCCGTTCCGGCGCTCGGTGGTCGAGGGCGTCGCGGGCATCGCCAAGCCGGCGCTGATCTCGACACTGGCGATCTGCTCGGCCTTCTCGGCGGTCTTCTTCCTCACCGACGCGCCCCGCTACCTGTTCGTGCCGCAGGCCGAGGCGGTGGTGTTCGCGATGCTGACCTCATACCTGCTGTCGCGGACGCTCGTCGCCATCCTGATCGACGTCCTCGTGGCCCCGGAATACGCCCGGCATCACGGCGGCCCGAAGCCGGCAGCCGACGGGGTGGCGCCGCAGCGACGGCGTTCGCTCCTCGGCCGGCTGCTCGGCTTTGCGCGACGCCCGCTCCTCTGGGTGTTGCGGTATCCGCTGCGCGGCGCGCTCGCCTTCCGAAGCGCCTTCGAGCGGGGCTTCACGCGGTTCCACGCGGGTTATGTCGGCCTTCTCTCCGCGGTGCTCCGCCACCCCGGCCGCGCCCTGTCCGGCGTGCTCTCCGTCTTCGTGTTGACCGCGGCGATCTTCCCCCTCGTGGGGCAGGATTACTTCCCGCCGATCGAATCCAGCCAGATGACGCTGCATATCCGCACCCGTCCGGGCCAGCGGATCGAGCAGGCTGAAAAACGGTTCGCGCAGGTCGAGGACGTCGTCCGGCAGGTGGTCCCCAAGGACGAGCTCGGCCTCATCTTGGACAATATCGGCCTGCCGGCCTCGAACTACAATTTCGCCTTCATGGATGCATCGTTCGTCGCCTACAACGACGGTCAGATGCTGATCAACCTGAAGGGCGAGCACAAGCCGATCTCCTTCTACGAGAAGCGCCTGCGCAGGGTCCTGCGCGATGCCTTCCCGGACGATGTCTTCTATTTCCAGCCCTCCGACATCATCACGCAGATCCTGAACTTCGGCACGATCGCGCAGATCGACGTACAGGTGTCGGGACGCCACGACGCCCAGGATCTGGCCGTGGCACGCGATCTCGTACGGCGAATCTCGGCGGTCCGCGGGGCGGTCGATGTCCACCTCCACCAGATCGTCGACGCGCCGCAGATGTCCGTGAACGTCGACCGCAGGCTCGCCTCGGAGATGGGCGTCAGCGAACAGTCCATCGCGCAGAACATGAATGTCTCGCTGTCGGGCTCCTTCCAGGTCAGTCCGAACTTCTGGGCCGATCCGAAGTCTGGGATGCCCTATCAGCTCTGGGTCCAGACGCCGGAATGGCGCAACGCCGACATCGACCAGCTGATGAATACGCCGGTTTCGGTCCATGCGACCGGCCATGACAGGCCGGGCATTCCGATCCTGCTGTCGAACATCGCCACGATGCAGCGGCAGCCGGAGCAGACGGTGATCAATCACGTCAACCAGCAGCCGACCTTCGACATCCTCGCCAACGTCCAGGATGCCGATCTCGGCAGCGTCCGCAACGCCGTGGACGCGATCGTCGCCGAGGCCCAGGCCCGTCTGCCGGCCCCGGACAAGATCCGGGTTCGTGGCCAGATCGAGAGCATGGAGAGCGCCTTCACGCGCATCGAGATCGGGCTCGGGATCGCGCTGGTGGCGGTCTACCTGCTGCTCGTCCTGAACTACCAGACCTGGGTCGATCCCTTCGTGGTCATCGCCGCGCTGCCGCTCGCCTTCTGCGGCATCGTGATGAGCCTGTTCATCACCGGCACGGCCTTCTCGATCCCGGCCCTCTTCGGGGCGATCATGTCGGTGGGCGTGGCGAGCGCGAACTCAATCCTGCTCGTCACCTTCGCCAAGGAACACCGGGAGGCCACGGGCTGCTCGGCGCGCGAGGCCGCCCTGATGGCCGGCCATACCCGGCTGCGGCCGGTGCTGATGACCGCCTCCGCGATGTTCCTCGGCCTGATCCCGATGGCGATCGGATCGGGCGAAGGCGCCGAGCAGAACGCCGCCCTCGCCCGCGCGGTCATGGGCGGGATCGGCATGGGCACGCTCTCGACGCTGCTCTTCGTCCCGCTCCTCTACACCCTGCTCCGGCACAACCCGATCAAGCCCCTCGAGGATTATTGATGCGCCTAGATTCCGACGCTCACGCGTTCGACGCCCACGCGGCCGCCGAGCGGGCACATCGCCACGCCGTCGAGATCGATCCGCTGCGGCAGGACGGGGCCGGGGAGACGCTGGCGCACGCCGATCTGCCGCCCCCGCGCAAGCGGCCGTTCCTGGTGGCGGTCCTGGCACTCGGAAGCGCCCTCGGCCTCGGCGGCTGGCACCATTGGCAGACCTACCAGGCCTCGCTGGAGACGCAGGCCGAGGCGGTCGACTTCGTTCCCACGGTGCGCACCCTGTCGGCCACAGAGGACGATCGGCCGACATCCCTGACCCTGCCGGGCCAGACCGAGGCCTTCGACCATGCCGACATCTTCGCCCGCGCCACCGGCTACATCGCCGAGCGCCGGGTGGATATCGGCTCGCGGGTGAAGAAGGGCGACCTGCTCGTGCGCATCGCCGCCCCCGACCTCGATCAGCAGGCACGCCAGGCCGAGGCCCAGCTCGGCCAGTTTCAGGCCCAGCTTGCCGTCGCCCGCGCGGATGTCGAGCAGGCCAAGGCCAACGTCACGCTGGCCAACGCCACCGATGCCCGGACCACGACGCTGGCCGGCCAGGGCTGGGCCTCGAAGCAGAACGCCGATCAGACCCGCGCCGGCATGCTGACGGCCACCGCGGCCCTGACCGCCGCCGACGCGAAGGTGAAGGTCGCCGAGGCGAACATCACGGCCCAGCAGGCCACCGTCGACCGGCTGCGGACGCTGACCACGTTCGAGAACGTGGTCGCGCCCTTCGACGGTGTCGTGACCGCCCGCATGGTCGATGTGGGCGACCTCGTCCACGCCGATTCCGGTGGAGGGACACCGCTCTTCTCCATCGACAGCACGGATGTCCTGCGCGTCACGGTTCAGGTGCCGCAATCGGCGGCGGTGGGCATCCATGACGGTGTGCAGGCCCGCGTGCGCGTCGCGCAGATGCCGGATCACGTGTTCGACGGGACGGTCTCGCGCAGCTCGGTCGCCCTGCGCTCCTCCGTGCGGACCCTCGACACCGAGGTCGACGTGAAGAACCCGGGCGGGATCCTGCGTCCCGGCCTCTACGTCACGGTCACTTTCGCGGTGCCGCGCACGCATCCCCGCGTGACCGTGCCCTCCGAGGCGTTGATCTTCGATGCGACGGGCACACGGGTCGCGGTCGTTCAGCCCGACGACACGGTGCAGCTCCGCCCGATCACGATTGCGCGCGATCTCGGCACCCGGCTGGAGCTGCGCACCGGGCTCAAGACCGGCGAGACGGTCGTCCTCAATCCACCCGCGACCCTTCGGGACGGCGACCGGGTCGATCCGAAGGGCGATTCCGCCGTAACGGCGGCAACCGCCAAGCTGCCCGAGCAGGCCAGTGCGGAGTGAGGCGCATGGTCCAGTCCCCTCACGATCGCGTAGGCTTTGCCGGCCAAATGACGCATTCCGCCGGCGCAGACCGAACGCCATTTGACAGCGCGCCTGAAGAGGATAAGTCCAGCCCCCCTGCGAAACCGCAGGAGACCAAACCGACCAGCCGAATACAAAATAAGAAGGAAAAAAGAATGCCCAGTGTATTGGTCGTTGAGGATGATCGCCGCGTTGCCGCCGAGATCGGTTTGGCGCTCGCCGAATACGGCTTCCAGGTCGACGAGGCGCCGAGCGGGACAACCGGTCTGCGGAAGGCGCTGGAGGGTAACTTCGACGTGATCGTCTTGGATCGCATGTTGCCGGAGATCGACGGCCTGTCGCTGCTCACCAAGCTGCGCGCCGCCAAGGTCTCGACGCCCGTGCTGATCCTCAGCGCGCTGTCGGCCGTCAACGAGCGCGTCGACGGCCTGCGCGCCGGCGGCGACGACTATCTGGCTAAGCCTTTCGAGTTCATCGAACTGACCGCCCGGGTCGATGCGCTGGCCCGCCGCAAGATGGCCGCCGAGACGGTCAGCGAACTGGTCGTCGGCGACCTGCGCCTCAACCTGATCGAGCGGGTCCTGCGCTGCGCCGGGCGCGAAGTCGAGCTGCTGCCCAAGGAGTTCGCCATCATCGAGTTCCTGATGCAGAACGCCGGCGTGCTGGTGAGCCGCAAGATGATCTTCGAGTCGGTCTGGGGCTATAGCTTCAACCATCAGTCGAGCGTCATCGACGTGCATATCGGCAAGATCCGCAAGAAGCTCGATCCGGACGGGATGAATCCCCGGATCCACACGGTGCGCAATACGGGCTTCATCCTCCGTGCGCCTTCTTGAGGTTCGCCGCACCAGCGGCTTCCGGGTCGCGAGCCTGTTCTTCGCGACCTTCGGCGGCGCGTCGCTCGCCCTGTGCGGCTTCCTGTATGTCGACACGCGCAGCTACGGCCGCAAGGCCGCGTTCGAGTGGGTGGAGTGGGAGTCGAAGCACCTCCTGAGCCTGCCGCCCCGGGCCCTGCGCGACCGCATCGACGCGTCGGAGGATTTCGCGGAGGGCGGGCGCCCGCTCGTACTGTTCGGACCGGATCATGCGCGCCGCGCCGGTGCGCCGATCCCCTACCCGGCGACGGCGCCGATCGGGCATCCCTTCGTCCTGACGCAGCAGACGGAGCACGGGACGCGTACCCTGTTCAGCGAGCTCACGCAGCTGCCGAGCGGCGAGTACGTCCTGGTCAGCCGCTCGGCCAAGGATCTCCAGTCCCTCGAGAACGCCCTGGTCGAGACCTTCTCCTGGGGCATGGCGGCCACCATCGTCATCGGCCTGATCGGCGCCGTGATCTTCGGTGTCGGATCGCTCCGTCAGAACGACGCGATCACCTCGGCGGTGGTCCGCATCATGCGCGGCGACCTGAGCGAACGGCTGCCGACGCGCGGCGTCTCGGCCGACCTCGCCCACCTCACCCGCGTGGTGAACGACATGCTCGACCAGCTCGAGCGGCTGATGCTGGAGATCAAGGGCGTCAACGAGAACATCGCCCACGACCTGCGGACGCCGCTCACCCGGGTCGTCGGCACGCTGGAGCGGTCCCTGCGCAAGGCCGACACCATCGAGGCGTTCCGCAGTTGCAACGAGGACGTGCTCGCCGAAGTGAAGTCGATCGTCATCCGGTTCTCGGCGTTGCTGCGCATCTCCGAGATGGAGGATCGCCTGCGCCGATCGGGCTTCACGCTGGTCGACCTGAGCCGGCTGCTTGAGGATGCCGTCGAGTATTACGAGCCGCTCGCGGCTGAGCGGGACATCCAGCTCCGATGGGTGCGACCCGACGGTGCCTCCGTGGTGGAGGGCGACCGCAGCTTAATCTTCGAGGCCGTGAGCAACCTGATCGACAACGCCCTGAAATTCACCCCGTCCGGAGGCTGGGTCGAAGTCGCACTCCTGCAGAACCCCACGGCCATCCGCGTCACCGATAACGGCTGCGGCATCCCGGCCGCGGAGCTGACCGCCGTCCGAGCCCGGTACCGCCGCGGCGCGTCCAGGACCGATAAGAGCGGGTTCGGAATCGGGCTGAGCCTGGTCGATTCGATTGCGCGGCTGCACAGCGCGGTCTTCGACATCGCCAGCGATGGGGCGGGCTGTCGGGTCACGCTGCTCTGGCCCGATCAGGGCCACGTATCGATCGCTCTCGCCGCAGCCACGACCGAAGCCGTCTGAGGTCCGCGCCATACCCGGCGGGCGTCGCACCAGGGCTGGCGTCGCCTGCCGCGGCAGGCGACGAGCCGCTGGGACCGGTCAGTAGGCCGGCGCGCGGTGACGGCGCGGGCGGGTGGTGAGATGGCTCCACTGGCGGTTCGACGGAACGGACCCGGTATAGATGGGCTGCTGCGGCACGGGCGCGCTGTAGCCGGTCGCGCCCTCCCACATGCCACCCGACTTATCGTTCCCCTCGGCGTAAGACCACGCGTCGAGACCACTGCCGTTCGTCCGGACGATGAGGCTGGGATCGATCTGCGCGCCGGCTTCCTGGGCGAAGGCAGAGCCCGAGATCAGCATCGCGCCGAACGAGCACGCCAGAACAAGATTTTTCATGACCCGATCTCTTATCTGAACTATCGCGTATCAGCGACGGGAGTACACAGTGCGGCAGCCTCGATTTAAATTCTATGTTTTCTTGCGGAATAATTCTTTCGGTCTTTGAACGGGTTTGAATTTATAAAACCTGTTTCAAGCGGATCTACCCGTAGTTGCTGCCACCGCGCCTGATGCTCCGACCCCTGATCTCTCGCGTTCGGCCCCTGGCGCTCGGCCCTCACCATCCCGCCCTGCGGCCCTGCCGGAGGGATGGTCGCGGGGGCGGCGATCGTCCGTGAGGCACCGCGAAGCCGGGACGCGGCCATCGCGTCGGACGACCGCGTGGAGGCTCCGGCGACGCCGGTGAAATGCCCGGGAGCGAGGCTGCAACACGAAAAAGCCGACCGGTTGCCCGGTCGGCGAAGTCGTATGGGTCTGAAGCTTTGGGTTCGATACGACCTGCCCCGGTACCTGAGCCCGCCGAATTCGAACCCGCAGCCAACGCCCGCTCAGCGACAAGAAAGGCCTCCGAGGAGCTGATTGACTTGTACAATACCCTGGGGGACGCGCAATAAAAATAGATTTTAAATGCTTAAGCCGCAATCTATTCAGAACATAAATGAGGGCTCGACCTTTCGGCCAAGCCCTCGACAATCGAACGGCAGACGAGATGTGGAGCGATCGCGCTAGAAATCCCGCTGCACGCGGAACCGGAATTGCGCCGCGTCCTGTGCATTCACGTAGCGCAGCGCGTTCTTCGAGATATCCGGCGTGACACCACTGTTGAGCGCCGTGCGGACGTACTCACCCTCGACTCCGATATCGAGATCCTTCACCGGGGTCCAGATCAGGCTTGCGCCGGTGACGATCTGGTTGTTGCCGCGCAGCACCGGGCTCGTCGCGAAAGCCAAAGCGTTGGCGGCGCTGGCGCCCGCGGGCGCGAAGCCGAAGCCGAGGAGACCGAGGGCGTTGCGGCCCTTCTGGTTGTAGTCAATTTCCGCGTAGCTTCCGAAGAACGCCGAGCGCCAGGCGGGCCCCCAGTAATGGAGCAGCGAAGCGACGGCCGAGAATGTGGTCGACAGCTCAAGCCGACCTGTGTTCGGATTCAGTACGGCGTCGGCGTAGTATTGCGCGAAGGAGCCACCGCCCACCGGCGCCGCCGCGAGAGCGTCGTACGGAGCCGTGTAGTTCGAGATACCCGTGTAGCTCAGGGCGCCCTGGCCGTAAGCGCCCTGAAGGTAGAGGGTATCGCCCACTGCTATGAACGGCAGATTGACCTTCAGGCCGCCCTGCACCGCCCAGCCGTAGGCGCTCGCGGCACGGCCGGTGGGCGAGATGCCGAGGGCGGTCGTCGCCGTCGTGACACCGGCCACCGCGCTGCTGGCGTCGCCGGCATTGATCTCGTGGACTGCCGCCGACAGCTGGGCCGACCCCCAAGCCTGATCAATGCGCGCGACGCCGATGAAGTCGGGCATGCGGACCTTCTGGGTCACGTCGACGAAGGCGACGTTGCCGGGCCCTATGACGATGGGAGCCAGGAAGGTCGAGGGGGTGAAGGGATTGAAGGCATTGCTGTAACCGGCAAACCCGCCTGCGCCCGTGAAGGCGCCGACCGCGGAACCGGTTCCGAAGATCGGGAAGCGGCGATAGGTCGGATCCTCCATCGCGGCGCTCATGGTGACGCCGTTGCCGAGCGTCGCCGTGTAGGCCAGCACGTTCGTGCTGAACGTATCTGAACCGGCTGTGCCGCCGATCAGTTCGAAGTCGTGCGCGTAGAAATCGAAGAACGAGGAGGCCCGGCCGGCGGTCAGCCCGGCGAACTGGATGAAGGCCTTGTCGGCGTTGACGTAGGTCTGGGTCCGATTGAAGGCGTCGGCCCCGAGGCCTGGGAAGGCCAAGCCCTCCCGCTGGCGCGATCCCGAGGTGAGGAAGGGGCCGCTGCGGTCGGCGATGTCGAGACGCAGGAAGGCGCGGAGCGACCCGTAATCGGTTTGTGTGCGGGCATCGAGGTTGATCCGCATGAGCCCGAGATAGCCGGTCTGGTCGCCGCCGGTTCCGGTGCGAACCTTGCTGGTCTGATACAGGAAATCGTACCGCGCACGACCCGAAATGCGGATACAGGTATCGCTGCCGGGAATATAGAAAAAGCCTGCACCATAGGCGTTGCACACGCGCACATATTCGATCGGCGCGGCCTTCGTGGTCGGAAGGTCGGCCGCCTCCGCCGCGACGCCCGAAACTAAGACAGCCGAACTGCACAACAGAAGCGTTTTGAGATCAGTCATGTGGTCCCCGCATACGACACCGCGAGCACGTGCGTGCACGCGCCAACCCAAAGCTCCGCGTTCAGGCCACGAAATGCTTTCGTTTCCAGCAGTCTGCCGCAGTATTTAAGAGATTTGGCCGTCAACGAAGCCGGCAGCTTGACCGTATCGAAACGATCTTTCTTAGACAAATAAATTGCGATTTGCTCTGGAAATTGATATTGCAATTCTAAATGAGAATTTCGATTTCAAATCGAACACCTGGCCCGGACGCCGTGTCTTGCGGTCGCGAGCGCCACGGAGGGCGTGCCCGGGCTCGATCTGAGCAGCAGCTATGCAGCCGTCCGTTCGTAGGCTGCACCCTGAAACTTCAATTTCTTAAATTCGGTCACGTCCCTGTCATTTATTTTCGAAGTTTCATTTCGATTTCAAATTACAAACCAGGAACTAGGATGGTTTTGAAAGATCATTATGAGTATGAAGCTGACATGAGGGGGAGCGGACTATGCGTGAACTGGATCTTTGGATTGTCGGCGCATTTGTGATCATTCTGGCTTGGTCCTTGTTCGGCCTGTTCGCGTTCTCGCACTCCTATGTGATGTTTTTGCCGCTTACGGATTCGATGAAGTACGACGATACTGGTAACACTCTCATCGGTGCGGCCTTGTTCGCGGCCAGCTCTGCCTATGCGATAGCCGTCCTCATTCGGAGCGTTTGGGCGATCCGGACTTGGCTGATCAGGGCCCTGCGCGTCGCCGGCGCCGCGATCCCACCGGCCTGAGGTCGCGCCATTCGGCCCACACAACGCCTGCATGGGATGGCGAGCCGCACTGGATCAAGGTGAGCGAAATCAATCCGCAAGGTTAGCTGGAAAGCCCAGTCTCCAAGGCTGTACCTCGTGAAGCTTAGATTAAAGGACCGCGGGCTTTTGCAGGGTCTTCAGTTTGCACGTCTCGGGTGCTGATGTCAGGCGTCATCGGTGATGGCGCGGTAGGGGCTGTCCCGATCACCAGCGGACGTCAAATCACGCTGATTGCTGGGGGGCGAGCAGTGTCCCTTGCATCTCGCTCTGCCAGCGTCGTCGCGTATCGGAAAGCCGTTCGTCTGGTCGGAGGGGAACCGCCGCGAAAGCGGATGGGTACCTCCTGACCAATGCCAGCAGCACTGACAGTTGTGGGCGCTTCTCGAAGGCGGCCATTCCTGTAACGCCCGGCGATTTCGCCGCGCTACGATCGGCTTGCCCGCATGAAGTGCGACCCACAGGGAGGCAACACTGTTGCCGCCAGGGTCGTCCGAGCCTGTCACACCACGCGCCGCGCCACCGACTCGGCTCAGATCGTCACCTCTGCGCCGTCTGGATCGGCCCGGAAGGTCCAGGCGCCGCCGCTCCTGAACGTCGCGGCGGTGCCGAACGTATCCTCCATGAGCCGCAGGATCTCCGACACCATGAAGACCGCGGTGGAGACGATCTCCGTCGGGCGCGAGCGCCTACAACCGCCGCTTCCCGCAGATGTGCTCGCACGGCCTCGTCGCGCCGGTGGCCTGCACGCCTTCCTCAGGATGGGAGACGGGTTGGGTCGAGAACCAGATCGACTTGGTGCGCGAGCGCCTGTTCACGCCGCGCATCCGGGTGAGGAGCTACGACGAACGGAACGCTCTGCTGCTCGACGGTGTGATCGCTCGCCAAGGCCCACCCTCATCCCGCGGAGCGGGAGCGCACCGTCTGGGAGCGGTTCGACGCCGAGCGGGCGGAGCCGGTACCCTATACCGGCTGCTTCGGACGATCGCCAAGCTGCTCCTGGCCAAGGATTCGCCGAGATCGCCTTCGATGGCACGCCGATCAACGAGATCCCAGGCCGCGACCGCGTACGAGACCACCTCGATCGTGGTCACCATCAACCTCGCCTTCGGAAAATAGCAATTCGCTTCCACGCCCAAGAAGAGCTTTGCCGTAGATATCATCGCGGCCGACCCAGGTAATATCAACCGGGACTATCGCCGTTGATTGGCCTAACAAAGCTCGCAGTTGTCGGATTCAGAGACCGGTATTCTAACCTATTTGATTTTAAGCCCCCACGGCAGATCCAACGATGGGGCGGACGATGACGGCTGCGGATCGGGGCCGCACCCCGATCCGCTGCTCCGACGCGAGCCAGGGAGGCGGAGGACGTGGAGGCCGGAGATTTTCTCACGGGTGGCGGTCAGGTTGCCATGCGCATCCGTGAGCATGACTGGAGGCCCACGCCGCTCGGTCCGATCAAAACGTGGCCCCATGCGCTGCGGTACACGCTCAGCGGCATGCTCAATTCGGCCTTTCCCACTTACCTTGCCTGGGGGCCGGGCCTGATCAGCTTCTACAACGACGCCTACCGGCCCATCCTCGGCATCAAGCCCGAGGCACTGGGCCGCCCCTTCCCCGAGGTCTGGGCGGAGGCCTGGGAGCAGGTTGGGCCGTTGACGGAGCGCGCGCTGCGGGGTGAGGCCAGTTACTTGCAGGACTACGCCGTCACGGTGGATCGCCATGGCACGCGGGAGCAGAGTGTCTGGACATTTGCGTACTCTCCGGTGCGGGATGCAGGCGGCAGCGTGCAGGGCGTGCTCTGTCAGGTGCACGAAACCACCTCCCGGATTCACACAGAGCAGCGTCTCCGGTCCGCCTTAGGGGAGATCGAGACGCAACAGACGCGCTTTGACGCCCTGATCGAGCATCTCCCGTTCGGGGCTGGGCTGTTCGACGTCGACGGACGAGCCCTGCTCACCAATTCGCTCCTCCGAGAATATCTCCCCGCCGGCAGGCCCCCCTCCCTCGATCCGGAGGAGCAGCCGCACTGGACCGGCTTCGACCCGGAGGGCCGGGTCTTGAGCCCGCACGATTACCCCTTCGCGCGGGCGATGCGGGGCGAGCTCACGCAGAACGTGAGCTTTCTGCATCAGACAAGGGAGGGCAACGAGTGCTGGATGCGTATCAGCGGTATTCCGGTCCATGACGGCGAGGGCCGGATCCGCCAAGCCATCGTGGTGGTGCAGGACGTCGATCGGGAGAAGCGCGCCGAGACCGCCCTGCGCGAGAGTGAGGAGCGCTTCCGGCGCTACGCCGCGCATTCGGCGAACGTCCTCTGGCTCGCCGATCTCGAGAGCGGACGGCTCGATTACCTCAGCCCGGCCTTCGCACAGGTCTGGGGCATGCCCTGCGCGGACATGCCGGATATCGCGGCTTGGCTCGCGAGCGTCCACCCGGACGATCGCGACGCGGCTGCGCATGCCTTGGCGCGTGTCGGTACCGGTGAGACGTTGGTTCTGGAGTACCGGATCCTGCGCGCGTCGGACCAGGCCGTGCGCCGGATCCGCGATACCTTTTTCCCGGTCCCGGCGGAGGACGGACGCATCCGATCGGCGGGTGGGATCGCGCAGGACGTCACCGTCGATACCGGCCAGCGCGCCTACGTCGTTGCGGCCCGGGACGACAGCCGCGAACAGCTCGTCGGCGCCCTGCAGGCCGGCGGGTACGCCGTTCAGGCTTTCGCGCACGATCAGACGCTCCTCAAGATGGCGGGTTCCCTGATCCCGGGCTGCGTCGTGCTCGACTTGGAGGCGGCGAGCGGATTCGTGACCGCAAGCCAGATGAAGGCCTTCCGCGCGCAGCTGCCCGTCGTGGCAGTCGGCGCCAGCGGGGGCGATGTTGGCTTCGGCGTCCGCGCCATGAAGGCGGGGGCGGTCGATTTCCTCGATGCGCCCTGGACATCGGAGCTGCTGCTCCTCGCGGTGGGGACGGCCCTGGCCGGCATCCGGGACGTCGCGGAGCGGTCGCGCGCGCGCGACGAGTCTCGGGATCGGATTGCAACCTTGTCGGGCCGCGAGCGCGCGGTTCTGGAGGGGTTGCTCGCGGGCGGGACCAACAAGACCATCGCCCGGACGCTGGGCCTGAGCCCGCGTACGGTCGAGATCCACCGGGCTCGGGTGATGGAGACGCTCGGCGCCCATACCCTGCCCGAGGCCGTCCTCATCGCGTCGGACGCGGGCGTGCGCCCCGCTCAGCAGGACAGCGACGCGGTCGAGATCGGCGAACGATAGAAGCCGCCCGCCGTGCGACCGCGGCGAACGGTGAAGCACCGTCCCGGAAACCTGAACCGGGGAAATGCCTCTGGCCGGTGATCTCGCGGCCTCCCGAGGGCCGGCCCCCGGCACTCGGGAGGGCGTTCTAGAGATACCCCGCCTCGAACTCCGCGAGTTCCCGCAGCTGTCGCGGCGCGAGGATCCGCACGTGACGGCCCCGCAATGCGATCAGCCCCTCGCGCCGCAGGGCTTGCAGCACGCGGTTCACGTGGACACTCGACAGGCCGAGCGTTTCCGCCAGATCCGTCTGGGTCAACGGCATCTCGAACTGGCCGGCCACGACCTGGCCGATGGATCCGAGGCGTTCCAGCAGCTCGCACAGGAGATGGGCCATGCGCTCAGGGCCCGAGCGCATGCCGATATTGGCCAACCACTCGTGGGCCGTCGCCTCCTCGGCGAGCTTCGCCCTCTGCAACGCGAGCGCGATGCCGGGATGCTGGCCAAGCAGCTCCAGGTAGACCGCGCGCGGAACCTTGGCGATCCGGCAGCGGGTCAGAGCCTCGATCGTGTGATCGAGCGGGTACCCGTGGAGGGCGCCGCGGTCGCAGAAATCCCCGGGGATGAGATAGGCCAGGATCTGGCGCCGGCCCGACGCGCGACGCTTGTACCGGCTGGCGAACCCGGAGAAGACGATGAGAGCGTGGTCGGCCACGCCGTCCTGCTCCACGAGGATCGTGTGCCGTTCGACCGTCCGGACATAGCGGGCCAAGCCCAAGAGCGCCGCCCGTTCCGGCTCCGTGAGCGGGGCAAATCCATCAAGCCTGCAGATCAGTGCCGAGACGGGGTCGGCTTCCTCCGGAGCCGTCCGCCGCGAGGGATCAGCAGGTTCGGGTCCGGTGGAATTCATCACGGTGACCGGGACGATTGTCTCCATTGGGCTTGCTCCAAGATGGGGACTCTATTCACCCGTTCCGACGCGGCGCGTACATCCGGCCCGTTCCTTAGGACGCCTCCGATCCGCGCTCATCGATCTCCGTGGTCCGATAGGCCATCGCGGGGGCGAGCCGGGCAATGTGCGGCCACCACTGCGCGCGCAGGTCGAGATAGGCCTGTGCAGCCGCCTCCTTGCGGGCGACCGCGATGCCCGCTTCGGCAAGCCGGGTCGCAGCCCGCTCCCAATGGGTGCGCCAGCGCTGCTGCTCGCGCGGATCAAGGGCGTTCGCGGTCGGCGGATCACCCGGCAGGAACGTCGTCTCGAGGGTGACGACCAGCATCTGGGCCACCCGCCAGAGCGCCTCGACCGCCGCAGCCTCCTTCAACCAAGCCGTGTCCTCGCCCGCGAGCGTGCTGCGGATCAGCGACACGGTGTCGAGGGCGAGGTAGGCCTGTGCCGAGACCGCATAGTAGGGTTTCTGGAACCGGAAGTAGAACAGGACCGGGTAGAAGTGGTGGGTCTCCTTCATCGCGGCCATCGCGTCGCCGAGCGAGATAAGGTGGCTGTAGCCGGCGCTGAACTGCCCGCTGGGTCCGAGCCGGGCCAGCAATTCACCCGCGTCGGAGGTTCCCGCCGAGAGGAGATGGAACTGAAGGCCGAGCGCGTTGCGCTGCCGCAGGGCGCCGTAGACCTGCATGACGTAGGTCAGGACCAGCGAAGTCACCGACACCCCGATCAAGGAATTCACCAGGTAGACGAGCCGGTAGGCGTCGGTCGCGGGCCTGAAGTCGCTGGCCCCGACGATCGCCATGCTGCTGCCCCCGGCATACAGCGCCGTGAGGAGATCCGTGGGAGTCGGGCCATTGCTGGCCTGCACGTCCGCTCCGAGCCCGGGATGGATGATGAGCCCGGCGCCGAGCGTCAGGCCGATGGCCCAGAGCAGGACGTAGAGGAGGAGGATGACGGGTCCGCAGAACGACAGCACCGCGCCGCGATGCGACCCGGCCGCCTCGGCCGCGCGGCGGAAGGCCATCCAGGTGAGGTGCGCGGCACGATCGGCGATCAGGCCGGTGCCGATGCGGGCGTAGAGAACGGTGAGGAAGACGTCGAGGAGGACGATTCCCATCACGAGGACGCCCGACATGCGTTCGAGGACGGACACCATGATCAATCAGCCTGTCGCGAGGCCCCGTGCGCCGTCGCCACTCTGGTCGCGAACCGGCCACTGACGGCCCCGTTCCGGCGATCCATCCTTAGGGCAATCCCGATCAGGATCAGGCCGGCGGCCGAGCCTCCGGGGTCGGCCTCGGTGCTGCCGGGGGTTGACCGCTCTGTCCGAAGCTCATCCGATAGTGCTTCGCGACGGCGCTCCAGAAGGCGCGCTTCAGTTCCGGGCACCGCTGGTCGAGGACCGCCTCGATCGCTGCGGCGGCTTCACGTGCGCAGGCATCGCAGTCTGCATCCGAGACGAGATCGGTCATGGCGCCTCTCCGGACCGGCGGCCTGGGCGCGCTCGGGGGCGTGACAGTAACGGTCAACGTTTCCCGGTACGATCCGGTCATCTCCGTAGGCTCGGCGCGGATCCGATCGAATTGTTCCAGTAAGTTCTTTCTCCGCCTCAGAAATTCACCGCCATCGGAGAGCTCCTACGGATTCACCCGGAGGAAACGACCGCTTGCCGGCCCGGTTCGTCCCTTCGTCCACACCAGGAGGTCTTCATGGCACTGAAGAAAGTCTTTCTCGCCAGCACGATAATCGTGGCCTTGGCCGGCGGTTACGCGCAGGCTCAGCAATCGGCCGTCAGCAACCAGCGCGTCACCCAGGATCAGGCGGATGGGCAGGGGACACAGATCTACGTCAGCTCGGCGGGCGTGCGGCAGATCCAGCAGGCCCTGACCCAGAAGGGCTACAGCACGGGCGCGGTCGACGGGCGCTGGAATCCGCAGACCGCGACGGCGGCGCGCAGCTTCCAGCAGGCGCAGAACATGGAGCCGACCGGCACGCTCACCATCCCGCTCGTCTACGGTCTCGGTCTCGAGCAGGATATCATCTTCGGCAATCGCGACCGGCAGGGTGGCGGCCAGGGCGGCGATCAGGGGACCAAGCAGGCCGACAATCAGCGCATCGTCGTCGAGCGGGCCGATAGCCGCGGCACGCCGCTCTATGTCAGCCCGGCCGGCATCCGGCAGATCCAGCAGGCGCTGAACCAGCAGGGCTGGAACACGGGGCAGGTGGACGGACGCTGGGGGCCCGCGACCGTTCAGGCGACGCGCAGCTACCAGCAGGCGCATGCGCTCGAGCCGACGGGGCGGCTTGAGGTCGGCCTCGTCGCTGCCCTCGGCCTGACCGACTCGATCTTCTCGGCCGGGCACGGTACGGGCCCGCAGGCCGCCAACGCGGCACGGCCGCAGCCGACCCAGGCGGCGGGTCCTGGCGGCGACCGGCAGGTCGACAACCAGCGCATCGCCGTGGAGCGCACGGACAGCCCCGGCGAGCCGATCTGGATGAATGCCGACGGCGTGCGCCAGATCCAGCAGGTGCTGAACCAGCGGGGCTATGCCGCCGGCCATCTCGACGGCAACTGGAACAACGACACGACGATCGCCGCGACGCATTTCCAGCAGGCGCAAGGTCTTGAGCCCACCGGCACGCTGACCACGAACCTGCTCGCCACGGTGGGCATGTCGCGCTGGGAGCGGGGTGAGTTCATGGGCGGCATGACGGCGGGTGCGAACACGCCGGGCAATCCGAACCCGCAGACGACCGGGTCCTTCAACGGTTCGGGCGGCTCCGCATCGGGCGCTGCGGATGGCGGCTCCGCCAAGTCCGACGCGGCCGCTGGACAAGGCAGCGGCGACGCACGCGCCGCGTCAGGCTCGCGCTGACCCAAGCGTTGCGCGGCGGGTTCGCATCCTGCCGCCGCGGCAGCCCGCTCGGCGATCGTGCCGGGCGGGCTTACGCATCCGTCCCGGGGCAACGGAACAGCCTCGCACCCGCGACGCGCTTCGAGCGATCCCGCTCGGCTTTCAAAGGCTGTCGGGGGCAAAGACCAGGCAGGACGTGTCCGACGAGGCGGCCGGTCAGGCCCGTTCATCCGGATGACGGTGATCGCGCGTCACGTCATCGTCTTGGCAACATCGACTTGGCAACCTCGTCTTGGCATCGCCGGCACGCGGCTCCGTGCGATCGTCTCCGGCCGGTCGGCAGCACTGTGAGAGGTGCCGCATGCAGAACCCGTCCAAGCCGGTCGACGATCCGATGATGCACAAGCTGGTTGCGCTGGTGCGGGAGCGGCTGCCGAACTCGGCGCAGCAGGGCCGAGTTCTCCTGCTGGAGCAGCTCCGCGCGCTTGAGCGCGAGGCGCTGGAGCGCGGTGCGGATCCAGGCACTTTGCGCTCGATCCATGCCACCCAGGCCTTCGTCCAGAGATGCGATCCGCTGCCGGATGCCTGAGGATCCCGGCACGGACCGGACGCGACGGCGGACGAGCTCCCGAGCCCCCATGCGGTGCGCGTCCTTCCGGACGATCCGGGTCTCTGCATCGGTCCCTCGCGAGCCCGACCGCCCGAGCGTACGGTCCCTTCCCGGCCCGAAACGCCTGCTCACGCCGGAGGTCTCCTAGGGGATCGTCCGCAGGAACGGGCCGGCTGCCGCCTCGGTTCGCCTCGTTGCAACACCGACCACCATCCCCGCGAGCGCCCAGCCCGAACCGGTCGTACCGCCCGGATCTGGCGCTCGCATCTCAGCCGATGGGAGAAGACGGCTATGCGAGCCCTGGTTTGGCACGGGAAGGAAGACATCCGCTGCGACACCGTCAGCGATCCGGAGATCGAGGACGGGCGCGACGCCATCATCAAGGTCACGAGCTGCGCGATCTGCGGCTCCGACCTGCACCTGTTTCACAATTTCATCCCCGCCATGCTGCCGGGCGACGTCATGGGCCACGAGACCATGGGCGAGGTCGTCGAGACCGGGCGCGGCCTCAACGGCAAGGTGAAGAAGGGCGACCGTGTGGTGGTGCCGTTCACCATCGTCTGCGGCGAATGCGACCAGTGCAAGCGCGGCTACTTTTCCGTCTGCCAGCGCAGCAACCGCAAGAAGCATCTCGCCGACAAGGTTTTCGGCCACACCACCGCGGGCCTGTTCGGCTACACGCATCTCACCGGCGGCTATCCGGGCGGTCAGGCCGAGTACCTGCGCGTGCCGTTCGCCGACACGACGGTCCAGAAGGTGCCCGAGGGCATCCCCGACGAGAAGCTGCTGTTCCTCTCGGACATCTTCCCGACCGGCTGGCAGGCGGCGGTGCAGGCCGACATCCAGCCCACCGACACCGTCGCGATCTGGGGTTGCGGGCCCGTCGGCCAGATGGCGATCCGCTCGGCCATCCTCCTCGGCGCCGAGCAGGTGGTCGCGATCGACTGTCTGCCGGAGCGGCTGGAGATGGCCGAGGCAGCGGGCGCCATCACGATCAACTTCGAGACCGAGAACGTCGTCGAGCGGCTCAACGAGCTGACCGGCGGCGAGGGCCCCGAGAAGTGCATCGACTGCATCGGCATGGAGAGCCACGTCAGCCCCGCCATGCCCGATACGGTCTACGACCGGGCCAAGCAGATCCTCCTGGCCGAGAGCGACCGGCCGCACGTGCTGCGGGAGATGATCTACGTCTGCCGACCGGGCGGCCTGATCTCGATCCCGGGGGTCTACGGGGGCTTCGCCGACAAGGTCCCGATGGGCGCGGCCATGAACAAGGGCCTGACGTTCCGCATGGGCCAGACCCACGTCCAGCGGTGGACCGGCGATCTCCTGCGCCGGATCGAGGAGGAGCAGATCGACCCCTCCTTCGTCATCACGCACGAGGTCCCGCTCGACCGGGGACCCGAGATGTACCGGACGTTCCGGGACAAGCAGGACAGCTGCATCAAGGTCGTACTCAAGCCCTGACCCTTCGCGAGGAAGACCATGACCAACATCTCAAGCCTAGCGAGCCTCTCGAACATCACGCGGTCCGAGGGCGATCCGAAGGTCCTGCGCTCCGGGCCGAGTTCGCGCGGCGTGCCGGACAGCCTCGCCAAGGGTCTCGGCTGGTTCAGCCTCGGCCTCGGCCTCACCGAACTCCTGGCGCCCCGGAGCATCACCCGGGCGCTCGGCATGGAGGGCAAGGAGGCGCTGGTGCGCGTCTACGGCGCCCGGGAGATCGGCAGCGGCATCCTCTCGTTGTCGGTCGACAAGAACCTCGGCCTGTGGAGCCGGGTCGCCGGGGACGGCCTCGACATCGCGACCGTGCTGACGGCGTTCCGGCCGGACAACCCGAAGCGCGGCAACGTCGCCATCGCCCTGGCCCTGCTCATTGGCATCACAGCGGTCGACCTGATCGACGCCCAGGCCAGCACGGCCCGGCACAGCCGCGCGGTGGGCCGGAAACGCTCCTACCGGGATCGCAGCGGCTTCCCGCGCGGCGTCCAGGCGTCCCGCGGCGCGGCCCGGGACTTCAAGACACCGCCCGACCTGCGGCATGCCCCGCCTCTGGCATCGGTGTCGAAGCGGACATCCGCCGCTTGAGGCATGCCTCCTCGGGCCAGCGACGCGCATAGCCTGGGCGGCCGACCGCATCGCACGTGCGGGCATCTGAGCCGCCCGGGCCGGTCTTGATCGTTCAGACAACCGTGGTGCTGGCTTCGGACGGGGCGTCGACGGCGCCGTGCCCGCCAGCCTTCTCTGTTCGGGAAGCCGTAGCGGAACTTGAAGTTGGGTCAGCCATGTGCGCTTCGAGGACGGCTCAACTTGGCACGGATGTGCGGGTGGCGCTCGAAACGCCTTTGTGTCTGCGTTCGGGGCCCCGCTCTTCAGCACTCGAGGACCGGATTGGACACATCACCACCATAGGCGCAGCGAAACAATCTTTCGCTTCTGGGATCCGTACGACCGCGCGTGAATGACTGCGTGGGGTCGAGGCCGAACGGACGCCGACCTGAAACTGAATATCTGCTCCCGGGCGTGCAGCCGACATTCGCTCAAGGCGCAAAGTTGCCGGATGCTTCCCTCGGATCGAGCGTCCGATTCTTCGGTTTCGCCACCCGAAACCGGATTGATTGGAAACCGCCCGACTTTGCGGCCGGGAACGCCATCGAGGGTTCACCAGGTTGCTCGTTCAGATTGAAGGGGCAGCTCAAACATCGCCGGAAACTACTGTTGCCTCTTCACCCACCGGCCGGTGCGACGCGGAGCAAGACGGTCCGCAGGAGCCTTGCATCAGCTTGCCCGATAAACGTCGTACTCAGAGGCCGCCACACGCGCTGCACACCGGAGATCCGCGGTCAGCGATATCGAGGGTTTAGAAGGCGTGCGCCGACAAACTTCGTCTACCGGCACAGGTTTGTGCGCGGGTGCGGGTCGTGTGTCGGCCTGGGCGCGTGACGTTTGTCCGCGCGCGTCCAGGTCTGCCTGATCCTTGAAGTCCGCCCAGAATGCGTGAGGGGGCTTCCTGGCGTCCGAGGTCTTGATCCCGCGCTGGCCCAGCGTGACCCTCCGGCAGCCTTCAACCAGGCCAGCTTCGAGTCACCTGCGGCCACGGCTTCCGCGACCCTTTGACCGGTCTCCACGTCCGCGCGTCGGCATAGTGAAGAGGAGCCGATACGGACACGCCGGGGGGCGGCGACAGTCGCCCCGGCGTCGGGTTGAGGCCGGCCCGCCGCGTTCACCAGCGGTACGAGAGGCTGGCCTTGATGGCGTGCTCGCGCGTCCGCACCCCGAGCTGGCCGTCATAGCTCAGACCCACCACCGTTCCCCGCGCCACCGCCCAGTCCAGGCCAGCCGACGCCACCGCTGCGTCCGGGGCCAGCGGCGCGCCCGCCGTCCGGAAGGCCGTGCTGCCCCGGAATGTCACCAGCGCGGCCGGCGCCACGTCCCCGAACGCCCGCCGGTAGCCGATCAGACCCTGCGCCAGCAGGGGGCCGGCGCCCCCGAACAGATCCGCCACCACCGCCTGTGCCTGAACGCCGGCCGTGGCCGTCTCGATCAGATCGGTCCGCCCGAACGCCGCCAGCGCCGCCGAGCCCCCCGTCTCGGTGAAGCCGTCCCGACGCATGCGCAATACCGCCCCGCCCACGAACGGCTCGACATAGCGCTCCGCCCCGCCGATCCGGTAGCCGATCTCGCCGAAGCCCTGCAGCGTGCTGCCGCCAGCGCGGCCGCTGACTGCCTGCGAGAAGCCCGGGAACAGCACCGTCCGGCGGGTGTCGAGGGCGTCCCTGCCATACAGGGCCCCGAGCCGGACCTGCACGGGTCCGAGCGTTCCGTTGATGTAAGCCCCGCCGAAGCTGCCCTCGATCCGACCGGACGACTGGCGGGTGGTCGCGTCGAACTGCGTGACGCTGGTGCCGCCCGCTACGCCGAAGCGCCAACCGTCGAGGACAGCGCCCAGCCCGTCGCCGAGCACGCCCGGGCCGGTCTCGGCGCCAAGCACGAAGCCGCCGGTCTCCCGGGTGAGACGGGCGGTGTTGCGGGTGGCATCGCTCGAACCGAACACCCCGAAGGCTTGCCCCCAGACGGCGTAGCGCGGCGCGAGCGGCCGCACCGGCACGAGACCGGTGGCAGGCTCATCCGGGGTGAGGGCCGCGTAGCCGGCCGTCAGCGTGGTGCCGGGGGCGAAACGCTGGCCGGCAGCGCCGGTCAGGCCGAGACCACCGGCCGGACCGGCGCCGAAGCGCAGGTGCTCAAGCAGGCTGCCCTGCGCGGCGACGGCGGTCTGCGCCCGCACGGAGGCGGCCGAGCCCTGGATCTCACCCGATAGGCTGTTGAGCGCCCGCACGGCGCCGGACGCGGTCTGGTTCAGCAGCGCCGTGGTCACCTGCGCGGCCGGGCTCGACACGACCGTGGTCGTGCCGGTGCCGGTGCTCACCGCGGTCGTGACCGTGCCTGTGGCCGACACGCTCGTGGTCACGGCGGGCGCGCCGCCGGCCGTGGTCGGCGTGCTGGTGACGGTCGGCCCGGTGCCGTTGAGGGCACCCGCGATCCTGGCCTGGTTCGGCGACGTGGCCACGCTGGTGAGCGGGGCCGTCTGGGCGAAGCCGAGGGCGATGCCGTGGGTCTCGTAGCTCAGCGACGGCGTCAGGAAGGCGAGGTTGCTCGTGGTCTGCAGGCTGGTGAACGTGCCGGTGATGCCGCCGGTGGCGGTGAGCAGCGTGTAGCGCAGCGCCGGCGTGTAGGTGCCCGAACCCGCCAGCACCTGCACGGTGCCGCCCTGGATCGTCACCGGTCCGGTCACGTCGGTGCGGTCGTTGGCGGTGGGCGTGATCCGGACCGTGTAGAACGCGCCCGGCGCGAAGGTCAGCGGGCCGTGGATCGCCAGGGTGCCGATGGCCGCGGCGCTGCCCGGTGCCAGCCGGCCGCCGGCCTCGATCAGCGGATCGCCGATCTTGCCCGTGCCCGACAGCGTGCCCCCGCGCCGGACCGTCACCTCGGAGGCGCTGAGCACGCCGTCGATCTCCAGCGTGGCGTCCGCCACGGTGGTCGCGCCCGTGTAGGTGCTGGTCCCGGTCAGGATCTGCCGGCCGCCGGTCAGGCTCAGGCCGCCGGTGCCGGCGATGCTGCCGCTGAAGCTGCCGCTGGCGTCGGCCAGGGTCAGGGTCTTGCTGCCGAGGGTCACGGTGCCGGCCTCGCCCGCGGCGTCGGCGAGGCCGGCGATCGTGGTGCCGGCGCCGGCCAGACCCGCAATGTCGAAGCGGGCGCCGGCGGCGAGCGCCACGCCGCTCGCGCCGAGGGACCCGGCCCCGGCCAGCGCCAGGGTGCCGCCCCAGATCGTGGTGGCGCCCGTGTAGCTGCTGGCGCCGGTGAGGATGGCGGTGCCGGTGCCGATTTTGGACAGGCCGTAGCCGTTGCCGCCGTCGCCGATGGGGCCGGAGAGGGTCAGGGTGCCGCTGCCGCCGAGCGCGGCGTTGCCGGCCAGCGTGATCGCCCCCGAGACGCCGGCGGTGCCGGTGCCGGTGAGCGCGCCGACGCCGCCCGCGCCGGTGCCTGCCAGCGTCAGGGTGTTGGCGATGGTGACGCTGTTCACGTCGAGGGTGGCCGCCGCCGCGACCGTCGCCGCTCCGGTGCCGAGCGCTGCGGCATTGGCCACGCTGAGCGCGCCGGCCGCGATGGTGGTGCCGCCGGAATAGGTGCTGGCGCCGGTCAGCGCCTGGGTGCCGCCGGTCAGGCTCAGGCTGCCGGTTCCGCTGATCCCACCGCCGAAGCTGCCGCTGGCGCTGGCGATCGTCAAAGTCTTGGCGCCGAGCGCGACGGTGCCGGCCTGGCCCGCGGCGGTATCCGACAGGCTCGCGATCGTGGTGCCGGCCCCGGCCAGGCCCGCGATGTCGAAGCGCGCGCCGGTGGCGAGCGCGACGCCGCTGGCGGCGCCGAGCGAGCCGGCCCCGGCCAGTGCCAGGGTGCCGCCCGCGATCGTGGTGCGGCCGGAGTAGGTGCTGGTCCCGGTCAGCGTCTGGGTGCCCGCCGTGAGGGTCAGGCCGCCGGTGCCGGCGATGCTGCCGCCGAAACTGCCGCTGGCATCGGCCAGGGTCAGGGTCTTGCTGCCGAGGGTGACGGTGCCGGCCTGGCCGGCGGCCGTGTCGACGAGGCCGGCGATCGTGGTGCCGGCCCCGGCCAGGCCCGCGATGTCGAAGCGGGCGCCGGTGGCCAGCGCCACGCCGCTGGCGGCGCTGAGCGAGCCGGCCCCGGCCAGCGCCAGGGTACCGCCGGAGATCGTGGTGGTGCCGGTATAGGTGTTGGCGCCGGTGAGGATGGCGGTGCCGGTGCCAACCTTCGACAGCCCGTAGCCATTGCCGCCGTCGCCGATGGTGCCGGAGAGGGTCAGGGTGCCGCTGCCGCCGAGGGCTGCGTTGCCGGCCAGCGTGATCGCCCCCGAGACGCCGGCGGTGCCGGTACCGGTGAGCGCGCCGACGCCGCCCGCGCCGGTGCCAGCCAGCGTCAGGGCGTTGGCGAGGGTGACGCTGTTCACGTCGAGGGTTCCACCGGCGGTGACGGTGGCGACGGAGGTGCCGAGCGCCGCGGCGTTGGCCGCGCTGAGTGTACCGGCCGCGATGGTGGTGCCGCCGGTGTAGGTGCTGGCGCCGGTCAGGGTCAGGGTGCCGGCACCGGCCTTGGTCAGGCCGCCGGTTCCGTCGAGGGTTCCGGCGAAGGTGGTGGAGGTGTTGTCCCCGCCGGCGGTGAGGCGGGCGGAGACCAGCGCGACGCGGCCCTGCCCGGCGAGGGATCCGATGGTCTCGCCGTCGGCGAGCGCCAGGGTTGCGCCGGCCGCGATGGTGACGGCGCTGAGATCGCCGATGGCCTGCCCGCCCTGCGCCAGGAGGGTGCCTTCCGCGAGGGTGGTGGCGCCGGTGTAGGTGTTGGTGCCGGCCAGGGCGAGGGTTCCGGCGCCGAGCTTGGTCAGGCCCCCGGGTCCGGAAAGCGCCTGGGCGAGGGTGAAGGTGTTGGCGGGATCGGCGATGTCGAGACCGCCGCCGTTCTGGCCCCAGGTGATCGGGCGGGTCGTGGCGGTGAAGGCGGTTCCGGTGATCTGGAGGGTTCCGCCGTCGAAGGCGAGGGGACCGCCCGCGGCGCCGAGGTTGGCATCCCGCGCGACCGAGAGGGTGCCGCCCGCGAAGGTGACGCCGCCCGAGAAGGTGTTGGTACCGGAGAGCGTCAGCGTGCCATCCCCGAGCTTGATCAAGCTACCCTGGGTGGGGATGTCGGCGAACGCGGCGATCCGCAGGGGCTCGAACCGAGACTCGTTCTGCCAATCGCGGACGATCTGAGCGATGGTGCTGTCGTAATCGGCGCTCGTCAGCCCCGAGATATAGCTGTTCAGGAGGTTGCCCACATCGGTGCGGGCAGAGGCGTAGGCCGGGTCCGTGAGCGGCCAGACGCTGTCATATCCGTTGGACCGGATGAACGTCGCCAGGACCTGATTGGCGACGGGATCGTCGTTGGCGGCCTTGATGGCGTTCGTGATCCCGGATTCGCTGCCGTTGCGCAGGGCGCTGACGACGCCGTCGAGCGCGGTTCGGCTGGCCGGGAGGCCGGCCGTCAGGACCGGCGTCTGAAGGCGTGAATCGAGGGTGGCCTTGCGGGTCGCCCAGGTGGCCGCCTCGGCGTCGTTCTCCTGTTTGCGCTGGATCAGCGCGTCCTCGGAGATATCGTTGGACCACGTGTCCTTCACGCCCGCGGGGAGGTTCGCGGCGACGGATCCCAGGAACTGGCCGGGCCCCCGCATGGCCTTGTCGAGGTCGATCAAGCCCCAGCCCCAGACCGCATTGGGTGCATTGGGATTGGCGTCGGGCACGCCATCGACGGCATCGCGGTGATAGGCGGTGGTGAGCAGGACGTCGCGGGCCTGCGTGTTGGTCATGTACGGATAGCGCTGCATGATGACCGCCAGCGCGCCGGTGGCGTGCGGCGCCGCCATCGAGGTCCCGCCGACCGTGGTGTAGCCGGTCTGATGGTTCGGATCGATGCCCCATTCATTGGCGTTCCAGACGGCGCTTCGCGTGTACGTCGGCACCGTACTGTTGATGTCCTCGCCCGGGGCAACGACATACCAATACTTGGCGACGCCGGCGCGGTTCGAGAATCCGGCGAGGATGACATCGTCCGGGTCCGTGCTTTTGTTGATGCCTCGATCGGCCGCGCCGACCGCGAGCCAGTTCTTCTCGATTTCGGGCCTGAAATACGGCAGGGACGAGCGGACATTTGGATTGTCCCAGCCGGTGTTTCCCGCAGCGAAGACCTGGATGATGCCGTACTGCTTGGCGACATCGGACAAGGCATCGACATAGCCGAGCTGGCCGTCGAATTTCGTGTAGGCTTGGCGTAAGCCTGGGATGGTGTTGTAATTGTCCGTGGGCGGCGGGCTGCCCCAGGACGAGTTGATCGCTCGGGCACCCGCGGCCGCGAGACTGCCATAGGCGTTCTTGAAGTACGCGTAGTCGGCGTTCGCCCCGTAGTTGCCTTCATCCGTCGTGTGCGTGTTCGCCACGTAGACCGAGGCGTCGAACGCCACGCCGTGCATGCCGACGCCGTTGCGGGACGCCGCGATCGACCCGGTCACGTGGGTGCCGTGCGGATCGTTGACGGCGGGATCGTAGGTACCGGGGACGGTGTAGGGTTCGCCCTTGTCGAAGAAACTCAGTTGCGGCGACCGGTCGTCCGGCGCCCCCGACCCGTTCATGAAGTAATAGCCGTCCGATCCGAAGGTGCCGGTGATCGTGAGGGGCTTCACGCGGCCGTCGGCGAATTCCGGGTGGGCGATGTAGATGCCCGAATCGACCACGCCAACCGTGACGCCCAAACCCGTGTAGCCGGCCGCATAGGCATCGGCGGCGCGCATCGCGTCCAGGCCCCAGTCGGCCCGATATTCCGGGGTGCGCCACGATTCCGGATCCGTGCTGACGGCACTTTGCGCCAGGGCGGGGTTGGGACCGGACCAACCCAAAACCGCGAGGCCCAGGCTCGCACGCCAAGAGATCGAGAGAACCGAATCCCGAAGACGTCTCTTTTCCGAGACGAACAATGGAGATTCAGTGTCTTTGCACATTTGATCCGCCCACGATCCAAAATTTCGCATTAAGGCAAGATTTTTCGCCGGTCTTTGAATTCCATCCGGCCTTCGTCTTAGCCATATGCTCGGATCGGATCTAAATGTAGCTTTGTGTTTAGCGCAACTGACAAAACAATATTTTGGATATGCCTACTTATACTTGGAAGAAACAGGAATTCTCCGGCGACCACCGTGTTGGTCGGGCGCCGGCTAACCAATTACATCAACCGTTTTCCATATTGGCACAAAACTTGCTCCCCGGCTGAAATCCGGTGGGCGCATCAACCGACAGGCGTGCGCCATTTTCGCAACACTCTCACGGCCCGCCTATGTGGGGTCGACCCACTTCACGCCGCGCGGATCGCTTGAACGCACCCTCAGCGAGCGGAAACCCTCGATCCAGGTCGGAAACTGCGTTCGCGGCACGGGGCGGCCAGCCGAGGCCCAGACATTAGGCAATCGCCGCCGCGATGGGCGGCGGTTCGGTGCACCGAGGGCGCCCCCATCGGGGCCGCAAACCGACCCTGGGCGGCGATACCTCGTGCACGCGGTCGCAGGTTGATCGAAAGCAAGCCGAAGCCAGCGGCCACCGTCGAAGGCTCGCTGGGGCCCGTCCCGCCTGACGAGGCCCGCGTTCCAGTGCTGGATGTGAGCGCTCACGACTGTTGAGAGCGCCCGGCCGACCCACAACACGAACTTCGCCGGCGGTTTCGCCCCCCCCTGCCCTCTCACGGAAGAAGAGGGCGCTGGCCCCGGCCTGTGACTATCGAGCCACATGTCCGGCTAAACGGTCGTGGTCGGCGCGATTTGCGCTCCATTCGGACCGGCGCCTCTGAGTTGCCGCAAGCAATTATTGTGCCAGAACTTTGGAATGCCAAGATCCGCCGCAATCGGTCGCCAGCAAAGTTCTTGAATGAATAATTACAAACGGTTCAATACGATCAATTTTCAATGATATACAGCACACGTTGATGCCGCTTGATCGATTGCGGAGTTATTTTTTAATCTCGTTGGCATGAACGGCGCAGACTTTGTCCCATATCCTCCTTGTTGTGACTTGGGTAACCAGCGTGCTTGCCTAGCCTTCGCGGAGCCGGTCTCGGCGATCGCCGAGAAATTCTCGGTGACGACAGGCTTGAGCGGAGAAGCCAAGTGACCGGCGGTGATCCGATTCATCGCCTGGCGTTCGCGCACCGGACGCCCGATCGCGATTTCCGCTCTGCCCACAGGCAGAGCTTGGTCCCGTTCCAGCCATCCGCCTCGTCCCCGTCCGCGGGGCCGATCGCGGCCATGGCGGCACCCCTCTCGCGGCCGCTCCCGCCGGCCCCCTGCGCCAATCGGCGCACGGCGCCCACCACCGAGGGCAGCGGCCCCCGCGAGTCCGTCCGCGGCTCGCAGGGCGCGCCCTGACCCATCGAACACGCTCATCAGAATCACAGCTCCGGAGATCGACCATGTTCCTTGGCCTGCCCGCATCACGGGGGCGTCTGCGCGTTTCCGGAACCCTCCTGGGCGCCCTCTGGATGACCGCGCCGGCCGCCGCGCAGGCGACCGATCCCCAGGACCAGCTCGCCCTGCGTGACGTCGTCCGCGCGGCCTATATCCGCGCCGGCCAGATCAAGACCGACGCAGAGATCGACGCCTTATCGGTCTCCGCCCGGCCGCTCGTGACCTTCGATCCGCGCGCCGCGACGGAAGCCGACATCGTCGGTCTCGTGGGGCGGCTCGGGCTCACGGATGCCTCGGTGCCGAAGCCGCCAGCCCCCGTCTCCCTGACGCGAACCCTCTCGACCGATCCGCTGCCCGATTACGGCGGCGTCGACCTGACCGGGCGAACGGCCGTGGACCTCGCCGGCATGCTGCAACGGGGCGAGACGACCTCGCGCGAGATCGTGTTGCAGTACATGTACAAGATCCAGCAACTCGACCATGCGGGCCCGGCCCTGCGCTCCGTCGAGCAGATCAATCCGGATATCCTGACGCTCGCCGATCAGGCGGACGCGCAGCGGCTGGAGGCGCAGCGCGAGGGCCGGACGCTGCCGCCGCTGTTCGGCGTGCCGGTCCTGCTCAAGATGAACATCGGCACCGCCGACGATCTGCGCACCACCGCGGGCTCGGCTGCCCTCATCGGATCCCGTCCGGCGACCGAGGCGACCCTGGTGACCGGGATGCGGGAGCAGGGCCTGCTCATCATGGGCAGGGCCAATATGGGCCAGTGGGCCGGCCTATCGAGCAACAATCGCAGCGACACGGGCGGCCAGACGATCAGCCCGGTCGATCCGTCGATCGCGGTGGCCGGATCCAGCAGCGGGCCGAGCATCGCGGCCGCCATGCGCTTCGCGCCACTCACCGTCGGATCGCAAACCTCCGACTCGATTATCTATCCCGCGCAGCAGCAGGGGCTCTACGCCCTCAAGCCGACGGCGGGCCTGATCAGCACGACCGGCATCGCACCCTATTCCCAACAGATCGATACCGCCGGCCCGATGGGCAACAGCGTCCATGACCTCGCCCTCGCCCTCAACGGGATGGTCAAGCTCGATACGATCGACACGCGCAGCAAGGACTTCGTCCGGCCCGCCGACTACAATGCCGGCCTGACCGGCGACCTGACCGGCCTGAAGGTCGGCATCTACAGCGCGACGCCCACCGAGGATCCTCAACGGCCGGCGCAATTCAATTCCGTCGTCGGCGGAATGCTGACGGCCGCGAACGCCGCCGTGGTGTCGCTCGATCGTGCCGGGGTCGACGCGGCGGTCAAGACGGCGGTCCTGGCGATGTCGGACGACGATTTCGCCCAGTTCGTGAAGTTCGTCGATGCGTCCGTTGCGATCCCGGCCGATCCGGCCGGCCGAGCCGCGTTCCTGAACGATATCCGGCAAAACTTCACCGACGGCGCCAGGTGGGTCGAGGCCGCGACCAACGGGGCCGTACAATTCTACTTCTACGATGCGTACGTTTCGATCTCGGGCTATCTGGCCGCGCGCGTCTCGTCGCCCGACGATTACAAGAGTGCCTTCGTCCGGCTGCTGGGAGACAAGTTCTCGCGGCTGAACGTGGACCCGAAGGTTTACGCCCGCACGATCGACGATCTCGTGGCCTTCGCCCAGAAGAACCCCGGCCTCAGTGGCGATGCAGCCCTGGCTGGTCTGGCGGCGCAGAAGATCGGCCCCTCCTACGCCACCATCGACGAGTTCAATCGCGCCTACGCGAACTGGATCCGGATCTCGACGGCGCTGATGTCGAATGTCCGCAATGCCCTCGGGGTCGATGCCGTGATCGGCTTCCTCGGCACGGACGACGACACCAACGACGGCCTCGGCATCTTCACCTTCTCGACGGAACAGACATCCACCTCGCCCCAGCTCAACGTGCCCTTTCAGGTGGATGGGACGCCGGCGAACATCCTCATCGACGCCAATCCCTATCAGGAGCAGACGCTGCTGAGGATCGGACAAGCCCTCCAGCAGCAACTGAACTCCGACGCGTTCCGGCAATATCAGGCCGTGGCGCCCAATCCCCCCGCGACCGGCTATGGCGACGACCAGCCGGACGATAACGGGCCGCTCCTGCCGCTCGTCCTCAAGAACCTCGACGACCATGGCCGCGCCACCAGGGCCCATCTGCTGACGACCGAGATGGCGCCGCTGGTGCTCGACGTCGGCGGCGCGACCATGGTGCCGCACTTCGACGGGCGCATCTCCGGCAATGGCGGCTTGATCAAGGACGGGACCGGCATCCAGCTCCTGACCGGGACGAGCGACTTCACCGGCGGCGTCTTCGTCTGGCAGGGCGGGCTTGCCGTCGACAAGACCGAGGCGCTCGGCGATTCCAGCAACACCGTGACGCTGGAGAACAAGAGCGCGCTGATCGCCACCCGGAGCTTCGCGCTCGGGCGGCCCGTCATCCTGAACGACGGCGGGACCCTCGGGGCGCTCGCCGGTGCGACGCTCACGGAGGATGCGGTCGTGTCCGGCAATGGCGGCCTGTCCAAGACAGGCCAGGGTCGATTGATCCTGCAGGCCGACAATACCTATACCGGCGGCACGCAGATCCTGGCGGGCACCGTTTCGGTGTCGCGCGAGGCGAATCTCGGCCAAGCCTACGGCGCTGTCACGATCGGCGACGGGGCCGCCCTGGAGGCGACGGCGAGCTTCACGTCCACGCGTCCCTTCACCTTGGAAGGGGCCTCGGGTCTGGCCGTCGATCCGGCTCAGACCCTGACGGTGTCGAACACCGTGTCCGGTCCGGGGACCTTGATCAAGCTCGGGGATGGCACGCTGACGCTCTCCGGTACCAACACCTTCTCGGGCGGCGTCACCTTCGCGGGCGGCACCCTCTCGGTCGCGCGGGATGCCAACCTCGGCGCCGCCGCCAGCCCCCTCACCTTCGACGGCGGAACCCTCCAGATCACCGGAACCGCCTTCACCGCCACGACCCGCCCGATCACCTGGGGCCAGAACGGCGGCGGCCTCGACATCGCCGATCCCGCCAACACCTTCACCCTCGCCCAGGCCCTCGCCGGACCCGGCGGACTCACCAAGCTCGGCGCCGGAACCCTCGCCCTGGCCGGCACCAACACCTACACCGGCGCCACCACCCTCGCGGAAGGCACCCTCCTGGCGCAGGGCGGGCAGGCCATCGGCGATCTCAGCGCCGTCACCATCGCGGCCGGTGCCACCCTGGCGCTCGCCGACAGCGAGACCATCGGATCCCTCGCCGGGCAGGGCCGCGTCGCGCTGGGCTCCGCCCGCCTCACCGCCGGCGGGGACGACACCTCCACCACCTTCGCCGGCACCCTCGACGGAACCGGCGGCCTGACCAAGGCCGGCGCCGGCACCCTGACGCTGACCGGCGCCAGCACCTACACCGGCACTACCACCATCGCGGCCGGCACGCTCAGCCTCACCGCAACCGCCAGTCTCGCCGCCCCGGTGCTCACCCGGCCCGACAACGCCCTGGTCAACGCCGGAACCCTGGCGGGCGGGCTCACGAATGCCGGCACGGCGTTCAACAGCGGCGCCATCACGGGTGCCGTCACCAATATCGGCAGCCTGATAACCTCCGGCACGGTGGCGGGCGGGCTGACCAACACCGGCACGGTGCTGGCCAGCGCCGGCCGGATCGACGGTGCCATCCGCAACGACGCCGGGATCTTCACGGTCTCCGGGGCGGTGGCCAGCGACGGCACCTTCGCCAACGCCGCCAATGCCGGCTTGGTCGTCACCGGCGCCTACAATCTCGTCGGCGCGCTGACCAATGCCGGACTCGTCACGGTCGCTCGAACCGCCAGCCTCACGACCGCCGCAGGCGTCAGCAATTCCGGCACCCTGGCGAGCACCGGCACGATCGCCGGCGGCCTCACCAATGCCGGTCTGGCCTTCAACGACGGCGCCATCACCGGTGGCGTAGGCAACACCGGCACCCTGACGAATTCCGGTCTGATCGCGGGTGGGCTGACCAACACCGGTACCATCACGGCCAGCGCCGGCCGGATCGACGGCGCCATCCGCAACGACGCCGGCACCCTGATCGTCTCCGGCACGGTCTTCAGCGACGCGGCCCTCGCCAATGCCCCCGGCGCGACGCTCGCGGTCACCGGCGCCTACAGCCTCGCCGGGCCGCTCACCAATACCGGCACCGTCGCGATCACCCGGACTGCCAGCCTCACGGCGCCCGCCGGCCTCGGCAATGCCGGCAGCCTCACGAATGGCGGGACGATCACCGGCGCGGTCGCGAATACCGGTACGCTCACGACCAGCGGAACCATCGCCGGCAGCCTTGCCAATGCCGGTCAGGCGGCCAACAGCGGTGCCGTCACGGGCGGTGTGTCGAACAGCGGCGCGCTTGCGACGAGCGGCACGATCGCGGGTGGGCTGACCAACACCGGCACCGTCACGGCCAGCGCCGGCCGGATCGACGGCGCCATCCGCAACGACGCCGGCACCCTGATCGTCTCCGGCACGGTCTCCAGCGACGCGGCCCTTGCCAATGCCCCCGGCGCCGCCCTCGCGGTCACCGGCGCCTACAGCCTCGCCGGGCCGCTCACCAATACCGGCACCGTTACGGTCGCCCAGACCGCCAGCCTCACGGCGCTCGCCGGCCTCGGCAATGCCGGCAGCCTCACGAATGGCGGGACGATCACCGGCGCGGTCGCCAACACTGGTACGCTCTCGACCAGCGGAACCATCGCCGGCAGCCTCGCCAATGCCGGTCAGGCGGCCAATAGCGGTGCCGTCACGGGCGGCGTGTCGAACACCGGCACGCTCATTACCTCGGGCACGATCGCGGGCGGGTTGACCAATACGGGTACCGTCACGGCCTCGGTCGGCCGCCTCGACGGCGCGATCCGCAACGAGGCCGGCACGCTCGCCGTCACGGGGGCAGTGGCCAGCGACAGCACCTTCGCCAACGCCACGGGCGCGACGCTCGCCGTCACCGGCACCTACAGCCTCAGTGGGCTGCTCACCAACGTCGGCACCGTCGCGGTCACCGACGGCGGCCGCTTCCTGGCCGGCGGCATCGCCAATGCCGGCCTGCTCACCGTGGCGCAGAATGCCAGCGTCGTCGACGACCTGCTCAACACCGGCCGCCTCGTCAACGCCGGCCACTACACCGCCGACGCCGTCAACGCCGCCGGCGCAACGCTCGTCAACACCGGCACCTTCACCACCGTCTCGACGCCCTTCGCCAATGCCGGCACCCTGATCAGCTCCGGCACCCTGACGGGTGGGCTGGCCAACACCGGCCTCGTGCAGGCCTCGGGCGTGCTCGCGGGCGCGGTGAGCAACGCCCCCGGCGCCACGATCGCGCTCACCGGACCGACCACCGGCATCACCCGGCTCACCAACGACGGCAGCCTCGACCTCGGCCGCACCGACCTCGCGGTCGGCTCGCTGGCCGGCTCCACGCCCGAGGCCGTGCTGGGCAACGGTCAGCTCACCGTCGGCGGCGACGGCACCTCCACCCTCTATGCCGGCCGGATCGTCGACGGCGCCACGCAGACCAGCCTGACCAAGGTCGGGTCTGGAACCCTGACCCTGTCGGGGCTCAGCCCCCTGTCCGGGCCGGTCCGTGTGCTCGGCGGCGAACTCGCCGTCACCGGAGCCCTGCCCAACGCCGCCCTCGCCATGGGGCCCGGCAGCCTGCTCACCGGCGAGGCCCGGTTCGGCAGCGTGAGCCTCGGCACCGGCGCGACGCTCGCTCCAGGCATCGGCGCGGGGGCGCTGGGCCGGATCAGCGTGGCCGGTAACCTTAGCTTGGCGCCGGGGGCGCTCTACCGGGTCGACGCCACCGCGGACGGCCGCGCCGACCGGGTCGATGTCGGCGGCAGCGCCACGGTGGCGGGCGCCACCGTCCAGGCGGTCGCCGGCACCGGCCAATATGCCCCGCGTACCCGCTACACGATCCTGACCGCTTCGGGCGGCGTGCAGGGGCGGTTTGCCGGGGTGAGCAGCACCTTCGCCTTCCTGACCCCGTTCCTGGGCTACGCCCCCGACGCGGTCACGCTGACGCTGGCGCGCAACGACCTCGACTTTTCCGCGGTGGCGCAGACGGGCAACCAGCGTGCGGCGGCGGGGGCCGTGCAGGCGGGCGCGGTCGGCTCACCGCTCTACGACGCGGTGGCGATGCTCTCGGCGCCCCAGGCGCGGGCGGCCTTCGCCGCGCTGTCTGGGGACGGGCATGCCACCCTCGCCTCGACCGTGTTCGCCAATGCGGGCCTTCTGCGCGAGGCGGTGCTCGATCGGCTGCGCTGGGACACGGCACCGGCGGCGCAGCCCGGCGACAGGCCGGAGACGGCCGTGAGCCTGTGGGGGCAGGGGCTCGGCAGCGTCGGGCACGTGCGCACGGACGGCAACGCCGCCGGGCTGTCGCGTTCCAGCGCGGGCTTCCTGCTGGGCCTGGATGCGCGGATCGACACGCCGCTCGGCGCCCTGCGCCTAGGCGCGGTCGGTGGCAACCTGGAGTCGAGCTTTGCCAGCCCGGCCCAGGTGCAGACCGGCGCGCTGACCAGCACGTTCGGGGGCATCTACGGCAGCCTGGAGGCGGGATCGCCCGTGCTGCGGTTCGGCGCGCTGGCGGCGGACGATCCGGCCCAGCTCCGGCGCGTGGTCGCGTTCCCGGGCCTGTCGGACAGCGCGACGGCGCGGCTGGGCGGGCACAGCGTGCAGGGCTTCGGCGAGGCGGGCTATCGGATCGGCCTGAGCGAGGCGGTGGACTTGGAGCCGTTCGCGGGCGGGGCGGTGGTGTCGGTCACGCGCGAGCGATTTGCAGAGCGGGGCGGTGCGGCCACGCTGGCCGGCTTCGGGCAGGACCACACGGTGCCGAGCGCCACGGCGGGCTTGCGGATGCAGGTGCAACTCGACCGCGACGGACCTGCGCCGGCCTTCGTGCACGGGATGATCGCCTACCGGCGGTCGTTCGGCGACCTAGTGCCGACTGTGCCGCTAGCTTTCCGCGGGACTGGGGCGCAGTTCACGAGCCGGGGCCTGCCGCTCGACCGGGACGCGCTGGTGAGCGAGGTCGGGCTCGGGGTGATGCTGGCGCCGGGCCTGAGCGCCGGGCTGTCCTACACCGGGCAGATCGGCGCCCGTGCCCAGGACCACGCCGCCAAGGGGAGCCTGGTCTACAAATTCTGAGAGCTTGGCGGAGATCACACTGGGATCCGACAGAATTTCGGGGCGACAACTCGAATGGACGCGGAAAGGAGAGAAGCATGGGCGGTGCGCAAGCGTCCTGCGCATCCGGGGTCATGCGCAGGGGCGGCGGTTCGTGAACGTCCACCGCAGCCTCGACCGGGCGACGTGGTGCCCGTGCAACGGCAGCCGCATCCTGGATGAGGCGTCGCTTTAGCGGGCGATTCCCGATGACGTTGCTTTCAAAACTTAATCGTGGACGGGCGAATACATATTTGGTTGCTTGAAGCTGCCCATGGAATGCTATTCCTCCGGAGCCGGCTTCCCGCCTGACGGCCGCCGAGCTGCGGCAGCGCTATGCCCGCCTCATCGATGAGCGCGCGCTGGCCGGCGCTTTCCTGGAACTCGGCGAGACGGCGCTCGCCTCCCGGCAGGGGAGCACGGCCTTCCGCGCCTTCGAGGAGGCCGATCCGGTCACGAGCGCGGATGCGGCCTGGCAGCTCGCGCGCTTCTACGACCCCGGCAACGCCGACGCGGCGTACCGCGAGGCGGCGCGGCCCGACATCGTGCGGGCCGCCTACTACTACGCCCTGTGGCGCAACCGCTCCCCCCGCCACACCGAGGCACTTCGGACGCTGTGCGACGGCTAACGCCGACGAGGAGGCCTATCGCAAGCGCCTGCGCGACCTCGGCTTCGAGGTGTGGACGGTCGGGGCGGCCGACCGTCCGCAGCTGGATCGCGGATTGCGCGAGGCCGTCGGTCGCCTGCCGGAGGACGCCCAGGTGGCGGTCTTCGCCCTCGGGCCGAGCATCGGCGGCGCCGACGACACCTATCTGATGCCGCAGGACACCCCGTCCGATGCCGGACAGCGCCCGGGCCTGCTCGACAGCGAGGGCGTGCGGCTGAGCGACGTGCTGCGCCGCATCGCCCGACGCCGGACCCGCGAACTCGTCGTCATGATCGATGAGTGTCAATCCGCGGCGGGCGGGCGTTGCGACTTCGATGCCGCGGCGGGGAGTTCCGGGGCGAGCGTCATCGGCGCCGAGCGCGCCGGCCGCCGCACTGCCTCGGGCGCGCCGCTCGCGGGCCGGGCCTCGCTGCGCGATCCCATGCTCGCCGCGATGGCGCAGGAGGGCGAGACCTTCCTGCAGTCGCACGAAACCCTGAAGCGGGGCCTCGCCGGCAGCGATCTGGAGCCCCGGGCGAGCGGCGCGCTCACCACGTCGTTCGCCTTCATCCCACAGGGGTTCTTCGCGGGCCTGCGGACGGAGTGCAACAAGATCGACCCGAATGCAGAGCCGGCCGCGCTGCGCGGGGCGAACCTCGATCCCGCGATCCGCGCCTGCGAGGCGATGACGGGAACCTATCCCTATGCCCGTCCCTTCGAGGATCGGCTGCAGGCGGGGCGGGAGCAGCGGGCGTATCAGCGGGCGGTCGCCTCCTGCGACGACCCCACGGCCACCGCGAGCTACAGCGCGTCCTACCCGGCTGGGCGCTTCCGCGCCCTTGTCGATACCTTCGTGGTCGAGTGCGGCCGCACGCGGGATCGCCAGGACGAAGCCCGCCGCCAGCAGGCGGACGAGGCCCGGCGTCAGGAGGAGGACAGGCGGAGACGGCAGGACGAGAGGGATCGGCAATGGGAGGAGGAGCGGCGCCAGCGCGAGCAGGACGAGCAGCGCCGCCTGGAGGAGGAGCGGCGCCAGCGTGAGCTGCAGCAGCGCACCACGGTCGGAAGCGCCTCCGGCTGGACGCTCAACTACTCGACCAACCTGCTCGAGATCTCGCCGACGGCGAACGACCAGTACGATCCGCAGAAGCAGACCTACACGACGATCTGGCACTCGCGCCAGCACGGCGAGCAGGTGGTGATGTACGTGCAGGTCAGCCCGAACGAGCGGTGCGGCAACGCGCAACAGTTCATCACCGAGCAGATCCGGCCGCGCCGGAGCCAGATCAGCCGCGCGCAGGAGGTCAATACGTCGCCGGTCCGCGCCGGGTTCGTGCTCGAAGGCCGCGGCACGGCCGTCGCGCAGGGCAGCTTCGACGACCGGGGCTTCTACGACTTCGCGACGATCCGGCGCGACGACCGCAGCACGATCACGAATATCGGGGGGCGTTTTCCCGCCGAGTTCGGCGACCTGTACCGCGCCGAACTGCTCCGCATGATGAACTCAATGCAGCTGCCCAACCGGGACGTCTTTAACAATCGCTGCAGCTGAGAGCGCTGAGCTGCCCAAGGAACCGAAAGCGGGACGGATCGATCATGCGCGCGCCCTTACTCGGCCTCACCGTTTGTGCGCGCGCCTGCCTGATGGCGGCGATGGCGCTCGCAAGCCCCGCCGCTTTGGCCGATGCCGCCCAGGATTGTCGATCGGGGAGCCCGGAGATGCGCGTCGGCGGATGCGGTCGCCTCTTGGCCGAGGCCCGGACACCGCGGCAGCGCGCGATTGCACTCGATGGGCGTTGCTGGGCAAACATCGACCGCGGTGCGTTCGTGGATGCCCTGGCGGATTGCAACAGCGCCATCCGGGCGGACGATCAATACCCCTACGCCTTCCACAACCGCGGGGTCGCCTATGCCGGCCTGCAGAACCCGAGCGCTGCGATCGCCGATTTCAACCGCGCGCTGGCGATGCGGCCGACCTTCTCGAATACGCTCATCAACAGGGCGAAAGCTAATATCACCCTCGGAAACACGCAGGCAGCCGTTCGAGATTACGAAGAGGTTCTTCGTCTGAAGCCTGATAACGAGGAAGCCAAGAGTGCCCTGAATGGGCTGCGGACGGCCGCCGGCACATCGCCATCGCCATCGCCCAACATGAATAATTCCCTCTGCGGCAGTATTGGGTGCAACTAGCTCTCGCCCCAGACGGTTCGATTGATCTTGATCGTTCCCACCAGATACTTGGCTTTCGGCAAACGTCGATTCCTTGAAGCACAATCAGACAAGATGCTCACGAGAATCTACTCTTACGGCCCCGCACCATTCGATCGGTGATCGTTGGATATGCCCGGCCGACTCGCAGCGCAGGACGTTTCCCTCGCTGGCCGCCTGCGCGGTCTGTCTCAGCCGCCCCCGTTGCGGACAGCCTGCGCGGAGGAGTCGAATGCGCGGGCCGGATCGGTCAAACGCGGTCAGCACGGACCAGCTCGACCATCTGACGGGGGACCTCGGCCGGGTATGGCGGGCGGCTCTTCAGCCTTGGAAGACCACCTCGCGCGAAGGCGATCTCGGCGTCCACCAAACCGGGTGATCCCAATCAGAGATGCCCAGCCATGTGCCGGCCGATCGTGCTGACCTCGGCCGCAGCTGCCGGCGTCTCATAGACGATGCGTCCGTCCGACATCACCGCGATCCTGTCCGATAATTCGAGAATCTCGTCCAGATCCTCGCTGATGAGGAGCACGGCCGCACCACCGTTCCGCGCGGCAACGATGCGTGTACGGATCTCCGCAACCGCCGCGAAGTCGAGGCCGAAGCAGGGATTGACCACGATCAGCAGGTCGACCGGGTCCGTCAGCTCGCGCGCCAGCACTGCGCGCTGAACGTTGCCGCCGGACAGCGTGGCGATGGGCGCCTCCGAGGACGCGGTCTTGACCTTGAAGCGATCGATCAGTTCCTTGGCCCGGCGGGTCATCGCCCGCCGGTCGAGCCACAGGGTCGGGGGACCGGACGGATCCTCGCCGCGGCGATCGAAGGCACGGAAGGCCAGGTTCTCGGCCACCGACATCTGCGGCGCGCAGGCTTCGCGCAGCGGTTCCTCCGGGATGAAGCGGACGCGGCGCGCCCGGCTCTGCGCGCGCAGCCCGCTATAGGGTTTCCCCGCCACGATGACCCGGCCGCGAGAGGCGCGGATCCGGCCGCCGAGCACGTCGGCGAGCTCCTTCTGGCCATTGCCCGACACACCGGCGATCCCGAGGATCTCCCGGGCCCGGACGCGGAGGTCCGTGATCGCGATGCGGCGCAGGCCGGAGCCGTCGGTGGCGTCGAGATCCTCCACGCGCAGGATCTCGCGCGCGGTATCGGGTTCCCCGATGCGGGTCGTGATCGGGCGCACGGCCCGCTCGCCGATCATCAGCGCCGCCATGTCGCCGGGCGACAGCGCGCCGACCGCGCCCCCGCCGACCAGCCTGCCGCGCCGCAGGACGCTCAGCGTGCGGGCGAAGGTCTCGACCTCCCGGAACTTGTGGCTGATCATCAGCACGGTCAGCGCGCCGCGGTCGGTCATCGCGCGTAGGAGGCCCAGCACCTCCTCGGCCTCGCCTGGCGTCAGCACCGAGGTCGGCTCGTCCAGGATCAGGAACCGCGCCTTCAGGTAGAGCTGCTTGACGATCTCGAGCTTCTGCTTCTCGCCCGCGGCCAGCTCCGCCACGGGCCGGTCGAGGTTCAGCCGGAACGGCATCCCGGCCATGAAGGCCGCCAGCGCCGCGCGCTCGGCCTTCCAGTCGAGGATGGCGGGCGCGTCGGCGCGGCTGATCACGAGGTTCTCGGCGCCCGTGAGCGAGGGCACCAGCGTGAAGTGCTGGTAGACCATGCCGAGACCGCGGCTCTGCGCGCCCTTCGGGTTGGTGATCTCGGCCTCCCGGCCGTCGATCAGCACGGTCCCGGCCGTCGGCGCGTAGAAGCCCATCACGCATTTGACGAAGGTCGACTTGCCGGCGCCGTTCTCTCCGAGGAGCGCGTGGAAGCCGCCGGGCTGGATCCGCATCGACACGTCGTCGAGGGCGGCGAAGGCGCCGAAGCGCTTGGTCATGCCGATCGTCTCGACGCCGACCGCTCCGGCTGCCGCGGGCGGCATCAGCCGCGCCCCATGGCGTCGAGCAGGGCCTGCGAGGACGCGACGGCGCCGAACACGCCGCCCTGCATGGTTACCATCTTGAGGGCCGCCGCGTGGTTGCCTGGATCGGTCGCGGCCGTGCCGTCCGAGACGATCACGCATTCGAAGCCGCGATCGTTGGCCTCCCGCATCGTCGTGTGCACGCAGACATCCGTGGTGATGCCGGTCAGGATCAGGTTGCGGATGCCCCGCTGGTGGAGGATCAGCTCCAGGTCCGTGGCGCAGAACGAGCCCTTGCCCGGCTTGTCGATGACGGGCTCGCCCGGCAGCGGCGCCAGCTCCGGGATGATCTCCCAGCCGGGCTCCCCGCGCACCAGCACCCGGCCGCAGGGGCCGGGATCGCCGATGCCCGCGCCGATCCGGCGCGAGCGCCAGCGCTTGTTGGCGGGCAGGTCGGCGAGGTCCGGGCGATGGCCCTCGCGGGTATGCACGATGTGGTAGCCGGAGGCCCGCGCGGCCGCCAGCAGCGCCGCGATCGGCTTGATCGGGGCCCGGGTCAGCGCCAGGTCGTAGCCCATCGCGTCGACGTAACCGCCGGTCCCGCAGAAATCGGTCTGCATGTCGATGATGACGAGCGCCGTGTTGCCGGGGCGCAGATCGCCGTCATAGGGCCACGGATAGGGCGTCGCCTCGGCGTAGGTGCCGGCCGCCGCGGGCGATGGCTCGGCGGCCCTCATTCGGCGGCCTCCCGCGCGGGCGGCGCGCCGGTGTAGCGGCGGCTCGGGGCCGGAAAGCCGCAGCCGGTCCCGTCGGTCACTTGCACCTGATCCTCCCAGGGCACCCGGTACCGCCCGGCCGCGAGGTCGGTCATGTAGGTGTAGGGGCAGTCCTGCGCGCCGCCCGCCACCGCCGTGTAGCCGCGGTGGCCGAGCTGGTAGATGTTGTTCTCGACCCCCCAGGAGAGCCGCGCCTCGCGCACGAGGTCGGGCCGCACCTCGGCGGTGATGATCTCGTCGACGCGGCCGGTGGTGCCGTGAGCCAGAACCGTCCCGTCGAAGTTGCAGATCATGCCCTCGCCCATGGAATCGAAGGTGCCGTCCGACCCGCACAGGCAGACATTGGCGGTGACCATCAGGTTGCAGAACGCGTTCGCCTGATTGGTGAACCGCCAGGATTCGCGGATCGGGGCAGTGTAGCCGGCGGTGCGGATCATGATCTCGGCGCCCCGATAGGCGCATTCCCGCGCCATCTCGGGGAACATGCCGTCGTGGCAGATGATCAGCCCGAGCTTGGCGCCCCGCGGCCCGTCGATGACGGGGATCCCGAGATTGCCGGGCTCCCAGGGCTCGACCGGCACCCAGGGGTGCATCTTGCGGTAATAGAGCTTCAGCGCGCCGGTATCGTCGATGATCAGCCCGGAATTGTACGGGTTCCCGCCCGGGTTGGCCTCCATGATGGAGAAGCAGCCCCAGATCCGGTTCTCCGCGCAGGCGCGCTTGAACGCCGCCACCTCGGGGCCGTCGAGGGTGCACAGGATCTCCGGACGCGTATCCATCGACAGGCCGTGCAGCGCGTATTCGGGGAACACGACGAGGTCCATGGTGGCGAGGTTGGCGCGCGCCTTGGCGACCAGCGCGACGATGCGATCGGTCTGCGCGGCGATGTCGGCGCGGGTCTCGATCCGCGGCAGCTGCAGCTGCACGAGGCCGATCACGACGCCGTGTGCCGACTTGTTCAATCCACCGAGGCCGTTCATCGGCACGCTCTCACTTCGACAGGGACAGTTCGCCCGGGGCCCCGGCCAGCGCCCGGTCGGGCGAGGAGGTGGCGATCAGGAGGACGAGGGTCAGGACGTAGGGGGCGGCGTAGAACAGGTAGTAGCCCTGCGAGACGCCCACCGATTGCAAGGCCGGGCCGAGTGCGCCGGCGCCCCCGAACAGGAGTGCGGCCCCGAAGCAGGCCAGCGGGTTCCAGCGCGCGAAGATGACCAGCGCCACCGCCATCAGGCCCTGCCCGGAGGAGATCCCCTCGTTCCAGGAGCCGGGATAGTACAGCGAGAGGTAGGCGCCGCCGATCCCGGCGAGGACGCCGCCGATGCCGGTGGCGACGAGGCGCACCCGGTCGACGTCGTAGCCCAGGGCCCGGGCCGCGTCGGCACTGTCGCCGACGACCCGCAGGATCAGTCCCGCCCGGGTGTTGCGCAGGCCCCACCAGAGCGCGACGGAGAGCGCCGCGCCCGCGAGAAACAGCACGTTGACGCGCAGGGCCGCCTGGACCTGCGGCAGGTCCGACCACGCACCGAACGGGATCGCCGGCAGGGGCGGCGCCGAGGGCTGGATGAACGGCTTGCCGAAGAAGAAGGCCAGCCCGGTGCCGAACAGCATCAGGGCGATGCCGATCGCCACGTCGTTGACGCGCGGGAAGCTGCAGATGAACCCGTGCAGCAGGCCGAGGAGGCCCCCCGCCAGCCCGGCGACGGCGACGCCCGCCCAGGGGGAGCCGGTCAGCACCGCGGTGCCGTAGGCCGCCATCGCGCCGAGGACCAGGGTCCCCTCAAGCCCGAGGTTGATCCGGCCCGAGCGCTCGGTGATGGTCTCGCCCAGGCTGACGAACAGGAAGGGTGTGGAGACGCGGATCGCGCCCCCGACCATGGCCAGGGGTACCGTCCAGATGCCGAGGTCGCCGCTCATGACGGGGCCCTCAAGCCGGGACCGTGGTGGCGGGTGCCGCCGGGCGCTTCTCGGCCCAGAGATGCGGGTTGAACAGCTTGAACCGGCCGTAGAGCGTCTCGCTCAGGAGGACCACGAGGAACAGCAGTCCTTCGAGGACCAGCACGGTCGCGTCGGGCAGCTGCATCCGCCGCTGGATCAGCCCGCTCGACGCCTCGATCCCGCCGAGCAGGAACGCGACCGGCACGATGGCGAGCGGGTTCTGCCGGGCCAGGAACGCCACCAGGATGCCGGTGTAGCCGTAGCCCGCGGCGAGCGTGCCGTTGGCGGTTCCCTGAACCGCGGCCACCTCGAAATAGCCGGCGAGCGCCGCGAAGGCCCCGCCCAGCGCCGTGAAGCCGACGATGAGCCGGCCGACCGGCAGGCCCTGAATCTGCGCCGCGCGCACGTTCCCGCCCGCGATCCGCGCCGCGAACCCGAGCGTGGTCCGGTCCATCAGCACGTAGGCGATCACGCAGGCGAGGATCCCGCAGCCGAGTCCCCAATGGACGCCGATCATCGGCATCGGACCGAGCATGAACGCGTCGCCGACCGGCAGGGTGGACGGCTTGTTGAGGCTCGAAGGGTCCCGGAGGGGGCCCTCGATCAGGTGGTTGGCCAGCGCGATCGCGATGTACGACAGGAGGAGGCTGGCGATGGTCGCGTTGACGTTGCGATAGGCCTGGAGCCATCCCACCGCGCCGATCCACACGGCCCCCGTCAGGGCCGCCGCGCCGGCCATCAGGGGAACCGCCAGCGCCGCGGGCAGCCCGGCGAGGGGCTGGGCCGCCGCCGCCGCCGCGAGGCCGCCGAGGACGATCGCGCCCTCGCCGCCGATCACCACGAGGCCCAGCCGCGCCGGCAACGCGACGCACAGGGCGGCGAACAGGAGGGGGGCCGCCCGCTGCAGGCTGTTGCCGAGGGCGAAGGGGGAGCCGAAGCCACCGCGCCAGACGATCTCGACGAGCTGAAGCGGCGATTTGCCGAGGGTGGCGAGGAACACGCCGAACAGCAGGAAGCCCAGGACCGCAGCCCCGACCGGGATGGCCACGGCTTCGAGACGGCGCGCCAGCCACGCGCGGACCTGAAGGCCGATGGCGGCGTCCGGCCGCTCGGCGGCGAGCTTCGAGGGGGCGGCATCCGCGACCACGTCTCACGCTCCTCCGCGATCCGATTTCCGGCGACCCGGTGCCGCAGAAAGCGTGCCAGCCGGTCTCAGACCGAACCCCGCACACCGTCGACGAGGTAGTTCGTGCTCTCCAGCTCGGCGGCTTTCTCGGGATAGGCCTTGCCGGCCGGCAGGATCTCCCGCCCGGCATTGTCCTTGAGCGGCCCCTTGATGATCTCGTAGCCGCCTTTCAGCATCTCGGCCTTGACGGCATCCGCGTTGCGGCGGGCCCCCTCGGAGACCGCCGGTCCGTAGGGGCTCATCTTGACGTAGCCGTCGGCGAGGCCGCCGCGGACGAAATGCTGGGGCACCTTGCCGGCCTGCATCGCGGCGATCGCATCCTGGTAGATGGGCAGCCAGTTCCACTCCGCCCCCGTCAGGTATTTCTGCGGGGCCAGGGGCGACTGATCGACGTGGTAGCCGCACACACAGGCGCCGCGCCGCGCCGCGGTCTCGACGACGACCTTGGGGCTGTCGACGTGGCAGGTGATGACGTCGGCGCCGCCATCGACCAGCGCGTTCGTCGCTTCCGCCTCCTTGACCGCCAGCGACCACTCCCCGGTGAAGATCACCTGGCACGTGATGCCCGGATCGACGCTGCGGGCGCCGAGCAGGAAGGCGTTGACGTTGTTCAACACCTGCGGGATCGGCTTGGCCGCGACGAAGCCAATCTTCTTGGACTTCGTGGCGTAGGCTGCCGCGATCCCGTTGAGATACTGGCCCTGCGCGATGTAGCCGAAGTACGAGCCGGCGTTTTGCGGATCCTTCTCGGTCCACAAGCCACCGCAGTGCCGGAACTGAATCTTCGGGTTCTTGCGTGCCTCGGCCAGAAGGTAGGGATTGTAATATCCGAACGACGTCGGGAACAGCAGCGTCGCCCCGTCGAGATTGATCATGCTCTCCATGGTCTTCTCGACCGCGTTGGTCTCCGGGACGCGCTCCTCCTCGGTGATCTCGACGCCACTCAAACCCTTCAAGGCCTTGGCGGCCTGAGCGTGGGCTTGGTTGTATCCGTAATCGTCCTTCGGGCCGACATAGATGAAGCCGACCGTGAGGGGTGTGGCGGCGTGCGCCCCCGAGCGTGCGACGGCCCCGAGGCCGACGAGGGCGGCCGTGCCCAGCAAGCGCCTGCGCGTGAAGGGAAGATGTGCCACTCGCAGATCACCTCATCCAGCCGCCCGGGGGCGGCGACTGGAGGCGAAGTGTAGGCGGGCGCCCGAAAACCACGAAGCCGAGATTTTCGGCACGTGCGCCAGTCTATCAGCGAGGTGGCAGCCTAGAAACGCTTACTGAACGACCCCGGTCTGGCCAAAACAGCGCCATGGCACGGTTACACGCGCGGCGCGTCCACGGGATCCAGAGCTAATCCATCCGAATCACGGACTCAGCGCAGGCCTTCCGTCCGCGGCGGCGTGTACGACCGGCGCACGGAGCCCGTCGTCAGGTCGCCGACCGACACCTCGACGTTCGTGCCGTACGCACGCACGTTCCGCGCGGCCGCCAGGTTCGCCGCAGCCGCCTGGCCTTCGAGGCCGCCGGGCGCCGTTACCGCAGGGATTCCGGCCGGGGCGGTGTAGCTCTGTGCCGATGCGGCCGTCGTCAATGCGAGGCCAAGGGCGGCAGCGGCAAGGAAGCGGGACATCATCGGACTCATCCATCGAGCGAAGGCGGCGCACCATGCGACCGAGCCGAACACCCGTTCATAGATTGGGCACGACTGCCTCTCGATCCAACAGAGCCGGCTTATTCTTTGTGCGAATTCACACGGGGCGATCAACGCACATCGGATCACCGCGTGGCACGGCGCGAATCGTTTTCCGGAAACTCATTAGTTTTCAGAATCTTGAGAAAGCGCGACTGTCTCCGCGCGTGCCCTGGAGGAATGGCACAGATCTTTCCCGATGGGTCCGCTCAATCGGGATCGCCGCGCCCGCCCAAGGCCTCCCCGATCCGCGCGGCAACAAGGTATGCCGGTCCGCCGAGGGGGGATTGTGACCGTTGGATCAGCGATACCGACTGGGTGATCGCCGTGGCATCCCGCAGCGGCGTGAAGGCGAGGGATCCGCAGGCGATCTCCGCCTGGATGTCGGACAGGTTCAGAAAGGTGATATGCGGCGCCCGCTGCGCCAGATGCTTCATCAGTTCGACCGAGTTGGTCTCGACCGCCGGTTTGAGAACGGCGTGGGTCGGCACCAACTGCTCCAGCACGGCGCGCAAGCTCATCGAGCCGTCCGGGACCACCAGCGGGAAGCCGAGACACTGGGCCAGACGAAGGTGGTACAGGCCGGCGAGCGGATGATCCGGCGCCATGACGGCTCCGAGATGATGCTCTGACCGCGCGAGGCATCGGAACTGCGGACCGCGCGGCATCCGATACGCCAGCGCGAGATCGACATCGCCCGACAGGAGCGTCTCGACGATGCCGTCCATCGTCATGACGCGGATCTTGAGGCTGATATGCGGATGGTTCTCGCGGAAGTCGCGGACCACGTCCGCAAGGATGCCACCCGCCAGGGTCGCCATCGTGGCGATCGCGACCTCCCCGCGGTCGAGCCCCTTCAAGGCGCTGATCTGCGTGAGCATCCGTTCGTGCTCGCGCAGGGTGTCGCGCACGTGGCGGAGGAGAATCTCCCCGGTTGCGGTCAGCCGCAGACCCCGGGGCAGCCGCTCGAACAGCGGCGCGCCCATCTCCGCCTCAAGCGCCAGGATCTGCCGGTTGATCGCGCTCGACGCGACGCCCAGCCGGACGGCAGCCTTCCGGATCGAGCCGCTGCGGGCCACTTCGTCGAGATAGGCGAGGAGGCGGTGGTGCAGCACGGGGGCGGGCCTGCGCGCCGGTCCCACGGCGCGATCGGGTTCAGGCAACGCGGCCGATCGTAGCCTCGATCTGGCCGTGCGGCTCGTCGGTGGGCAGGAACACGGTGCCGGGATTGTCGAGGCCGAAGGGCTGGAGGTTGATCGGGATGTAGTGCTTGTTCGGCATCGCGAAGGCGATCTCGGACACCTCGGGCATGGCCGCCAGCACCGCCTCGCCCATCCGATACATGCTGTCCTGCACGCCGTAACTGTAGGTGGTTCCGAACACTGCGATCAGCGTCTCCTGGATGCGGGCATTGGCTGCGCCATAATCGTCCGGCGTGCCGGACCAAGTCCAGGTGGCGTCCATGCTGGTCGCGGCGATCCGGTCGGTCGTGTCCGGCAGCGTCCGATACTGGTCATCGACGAAATCGGACCAGCCCGACTGCGTGGTCTTCATGAAGGTGAAACCCCGCAAGCCCGAGGAGAGCTCGACCCTGTCCCGTCCGGCCTGAAGGCGAACGTAGCCGAGGCCGTTGCCGTCGAGCGTGAAGGTGTGACCGTGCGGCACGCCGGCGATCGCGTGGCGAAGCCAGCGCGTCTCGGTGGCTTCGATCGTCACGGTGTCCATCTGCGGATAGGTGTCGAGGAAGACCCGCGCCACAGCCGTGACGAACGCCTCCTTGTCGAGGGAGACGTTCCGGGCCGCCGTGACGTTGACGATGTTCTTGACGCTGTCGGTGGCCACGCAGGCGCGGTTGTCGCCCTCCGTCCAGGCGGCGTCGAAGCGCCCCTGCATGAGCACGGTCAGCGTCAGTTCGCGGGGCGTGTGATGGTCGCCGTCCCGGGTCAGACGCATCACCCGGACCCGGCTCTTGCCGTATCGCGAAGCCGTCAGGGCCATGAGCATCTCCGGGTTGGGACAGGTTCAGTGGGCTTCGGCGGCCTGCGCCTGCCGGACAGCGTCCGCGCGTGCCGCCCCCATCGTGCCGAGGCCGTTGAAGAACAGGTTCAGGATCACGGCCGAGAGGGCGCAGAGCAGGATGCCCGATTCGAGGAGCGGATGCAGCGCGTGCGGCATCTCCTTGAAGAAGGTGGGGGCCACAAGCGGGATCAAGCCGAATCCGACCGAGACGGCGACCACGAACAGGTTGTTGCGGTTGCCGGCGAAATCCACCGTGCCGAGGATGCGCACGCCGGTGGCCCCGACCATGCCGAACATCACGAGACCCGCACCGCCGAGCACGCATTGCGGGACCGCCTCGACCAGGGCCGCCAGCTTCGGGACGAGCCCGAGCCCCAGCATGATTCCGCCGCCGACGACCGCGACGGAACGGGTCCGAACGCCCGTCACGCCCACGAGGCCGACGTTCTGCGAGAACGATGTGTAGGGGAAGGTATTGAAGATGCCGCCGATCACCGTCCCGAGGCCGTCACCGCGCAGGCCCTGGGTCAGGCGCGCCTCGTCGACTGGATCCGCACAGATCTCGCTCAGCGCGAGGAACATGCCGGTCGACTCGATCATCACGACGATCATCACGATGCAGAGCGTCACGATCGCGACGGGATCGAAGCTCGGCAGTCCGAACGCGAAGGGGCGGACGAGGTCGAACCACGGTGCGCGCGCGACGTGGCCGAGGTCGACCAGCCCGAAGAATCCGGCCGCAACCGTCCCGATCACGATGCCGATCAGGACGGAGGCCGAGTTGACGAAGCCGGTCCCGAACCGCGTGATCGCCAGGATCACGCACAGCACGAAGGCCGCGATGGCGAGGTTGAGCGGCGCGCCGTAATGCGGATTGCCAATCCCGCCGGCCGCCCAGTTCACGCCGACGCGCATCAGCGAGATGCCGATCACGAGGATGATGGTGCCGGTCACCACCGGCGGGAACAGCGGCAGCAGCCGTCCGATCAAGGGCGCTATCGCCAGCGCGAACAGGCCGGCCGCGATCACGGCGCCGTAGATCCCCGTCAATCCGATGTCGGGGCTGGAGCCCATGGCGATCATCGGCGTCACGGCCGCGAAGGTCACCCCCATCATCACCGGCATGCGCACGCCGATGCCGGGCAGGCCCCAGCTCTGCACCAGTGTCGCGAGGCCGCCCGCGAACAGGTCCGCGCTCACCAGCATCGCGACCTGATCCGGGGGCAGCTTGAGCGCCCGTCCGACGATCAACGGCACGGCCACGGCGCCGGCATACATCACCAGCACATGCTGAAGGCCGAGCAGGCCGAGTGCGAGCGGGCCGACCTGGGTGATCGGCGCCGCGGCGGCCTCGCGCGGGACGGCGCCGCCCACCAGGGTTGCGTCTGGCCCGGTACCCGCGGGAGCCTCGGATCGGGCAGCGCTCGGCATTGCGGGATCTCTCCAGCGGGCGCGCCGGTCCACCATGAAGACCGCAGATCTGCGCGCCACGGCCACGATCGCGCAAGGTATATGCCAAGGCGGGACGCACCGCTTTGCGGACCTCACCAGCTGTCGAGTGACGGAACGGCCTTCGCAAGGAAATCCGTTCGCGCGGTCGTCATCTGGCCTGTTGCCTGCAACCGCGAACACGTCGAGGGTCAGCCTTTGTTCGGCGCGGTCCGCCGCACCGGCCGGACGGCTCGCGAGCGGGTCAGGCCGAAGCACGGGGTGGCGATGAAAATCCCTCTCACCGACCTCAACACCATGCCGGAGGGCGACTTCGTGGCGCTGCTCGGCGCCGTCTTCGAGCACGCGCCCTGGGTCGCCCGGGCTGCGGCGGCGCGCCGACCGTTCGACACCGTGGCCGGGCTTCATGCAGGGCTGTGCGCGGCGGCTGCGGCGGCGCCCGATGATCTGCGCCGCGCGCTGCTGGCCGGCCACCCGGAACTCGCGGGTCGTGCGGCCCGCGACGGGATGATCGCCGCCGATTCGATCGCCGAGCAGGCGGTGGCCGGTCTGGATCGCCTCTCCGCCTCGGAATACGCGCGGTTCGAGGCGATGAACGCGGCCTATCGCAGCCGTTTCGGCATCCCGTTCATCCTCTGCGTCGGGCGCCATGGCCGCGCGTCGCTCCTGAAGGCGTTCGAGGAGCGCCTCGAATCCGATCCGGAGACGGAAATGCGCACCGCGGAGGCCGAGGTCTTCCGCATCGCCGCGATCCGCCTCGGCCGCCTGGTCGAGGCGGACGGGACGCTCCGCACCACCGGCCGCATCTCCACGCACGTCCTCGACACCGTGCTCGGACGGCCGGCCGCGGGCGTGGCCGTGGAACTCGTCGAAGCCGTGACCGGGACCGAGACCGTGCCGGTCGCCCGCGCCGTGACCAACGCGGACGGGCGCACCGACGTCCCGCTGATCGGCGGTCGGCCGGTCCCGATCGGGGTCTACGAGATCCGGTTCGCCCTCGGCGACTATCATCGGCGGATCGGGATGCGCCTGCCGCAGCCGCCCTTCCTCGATGTCGTGCCCCTGCGCTTCGGCGTGGCCGCGCCGGAGGAGCACTATCATGTGCCGCTGGCGGCAACGCCCTGGAGCTACCAGACCTATCGCGGCAGCTGAGAGCCGCGGCGGGTGACAGGCGGCACGTGACTTGCTGCATCTCGGGCGGCGGTTCCGGACCGCGGGAGTGAATGAGATGCGTCGCGTCCGCGTCGGATGGATCGCCGTTCTGGCCGCGGGTGCGTGGCTGGGCCTAGGGGCCGGGTTCTCGGGCGGGCAGCTCAGCCTTCCGGGGCATGCCGCCGCGCAGGGCACCGTGACGCCTCCGGCCGGCCAGCCCCGCGTCACCGCCCCGGGCGGTCTGCGGGGTCGCGTGGCCCGTCGGCATCGCAGGATCCACCGGCACGGCGGACGGCGCTAGGCCACATTCCGGCGCGCCGGCTACGATCTTCACACATTTTCGCCGACGCGCTCTCCTCCCCTGGCGATCCCGGGCCTGCCCGGGATCGCTCAAGCTTGCGGGGAGGAGTTGGAGGTGGGGGTGGTTCAGGATCGAGCGGAGCGGTGCCTTCTGCACCACCCCCACCCCTGGCCCCTCTCCACAAGGGGGAGGGAAAAGCGCTCTTTTCTGAAAGGATTAGGCATCGGGAAGAAAAGTGTGAATCCGCTAGGGCGCGCCGGGGAGGGAATGCTGCGCTGGATAGCCGATACTAATGCATAATCCTTATGGAACTTGTTCCGGATTCCGCCATTCGATCCGTTTATTGATGTCTCGAAGATGAGGCCGCGATGCGACGGATGGTGATGGTGGTCATGACCCTAGCACTACCTGGGCACTTTGAGGTCAGACGGTAGCCGGAAGCGGCGGCGACAGTGCGGGCATCGCACCGGTGGGATGAGACCGACGAACAGGCGGCCGATGATGGCCTGCCGCACGGCGGGCAGGGTCGGAGACGGTGGCGGTCCCGGTAGGCCGGCCACCTTTTTTTTCCCCATCCGTCCGGTCGGGCCCAGCCAGGCGCAGGTGCTGCAGGTAGGCGCAGGCGATGCACGTCATCAGCGCGTGCCGGTGCAGGCCGGTCCAGGAGCGGCCCTCGAAGTGGTCGAGGCCCAGTTCCT
>NZ_FNHS01000041.1 GCF_900103445.1 Methylobacterium phyllostachyos
CCCCGACGGTTTCTCGGCCATGTCCGTCTCCCGCAGTGCCGCCACCGCAGGATCAGAACGCCCAACGCCCTTCAAAGTGCCCAGGTAGTGCTAGGCCGAACTCAAGCGCACGTCTCACCCAATCAGGGGCATTGGCAGAGGAACCGCCCTCGCCCCAAGCCGAGACCGGGCCACCACCGACGTGCATGTTGGTTCGGCCGCCCATGTAGCCGGGACCGGCGCCGATGCCCGTAGCCCCGTGCGCGACGGCGCTCCGCAAGAACTTCTCCATCAGAGGCCGATCCGCCTCGTTGGTCATGTCGAGGTATCGCTTCTTGCCGTCCTCGCCCACGGCGAAGATGCGAAGGTCAGCCGCGTTGCCATGGTCGTGCCGATGACTGCCGGTGCGGTGCGGACCATCTTCGTCTTGGCCGCCGGAGTACACGTCCACGTTGACGCCAGTTGCCTTCGCGGCGGCCACGAGCTGCGCGTGCAAGGCGCCCGCGATAGCCTGATTGCGGACGGATCCGCTCTGGATCTGATTGAGACCGCCAACCCCGTTGACCGGCGGGACATCGCCGGGAACCTGCGTCGGCTTATAGCCGCTGTTTCGCCAAGACGGATCTGCATTCTGCAGTCCTCGATAGCCAAACCATTCGGAACCTGGATTGTAGCTCGGGTCAGCCGCAAGCCGCTTTTTGATATGCTCTGCGGCCCACCGGACCTGATCGGGAATGGTCTTAGGATCGTGCAGATCCAAGCCCGTTTCCTTCTCAAACTCGGCACCAAGCCCGCGTCGGCGGTTGAGTTGGAACGGGCCGTAGCTGTCTTCTTTGCTGTCGGATTTCACGTCGTACTTATCGGTATGCAGCGACTCGCCGGCTCGGATGCCGTGAAGAATACGGGGATCAATCCCAGCCCTCTTGGCTTCCGCCTCATAGAGCGCGGTCAGACTGCCGGCGGCGCTGCCGCTTGGCGTACCGCCAGCCGGTGATGGTGCGTCTTTACCGCCAGCCCAACGCGGCGCACGGCGCTGCCACCAGTTGCGATCATCCTGAACAGAACCGGGGCTGCCGTCCCCGAAGGATCCATCGCCCGCCGAAGCACCGGAGCGGTTGCCGAAGGTGTTATGCACCCAATCCCGATAGCCCGTGACAAGGCTTCCCATGCCCGGCACGGCCTCGCGGTTGAGCAGGCCAGTCATCTTGAGCAATCTCTCAATAGCCAAGACGCTGCGCTCAACCGCTCCTGCAAACCGCTCGGTTCGCGTCACGATTTCGTCCCAACGCTTCACGAACTCGTCACCGTCGCTCCCGGTCACGCTCTCGATCATGGCGCCGATCTTCTCGGCCACTCGGGTCCGCCGCTGAAGCCGTCCACCGTCGCGGCCAAGGGCTTCGATAAGCAGCTCGTGGACCGAGGCATCGAGCTTGCCGGCATCGGCTACCGGGTGAAGTGAGGGCAGGCCGATGCGCCATCTGGGCGGATGCACCGAGTGCTTCACGATCTGGCGGGGATGCCGTTGCCCTCTCCGGTGCGAGGGATGCGGCGCGGGCTATCGTGATGATGGCAACAGCAACTGCGGCACGCCGGGGTGCAGGGCTGGGCAGAGCCGCCAATGGGCGATGCAGGCGAGGTGGGATGTCGAGCTTGAGGCAAGCCGCGCCGCGATCCAGTGCGAACCGGTAGAGGCATCGCCGGCCGGACCCGAGATGGCATCACCACCCGTTACCCCATCGGCACCCGAGCCACCGGACGATCAAAGGGGGTCGCAAAGCGCTACCCCCTCGCCGGCTGATGAAGGTGGGACCGTGATGACCCCTCCCCCGTCCAAGTCTGCCGCCAGCCGCCGCTCTGCCGTGAAGGTCCATACCGGCCGGCGCACCCCTCAGCCGAGCAAGCCCGCACACCGTCTCGTGGCCGAGCGCCGTGCCGCCGTCGAGGCATTGCTAGCAGAAGGCCTATCGGATCGGGAGATCGCCCGGCGGGTGCAGGTCTCGCCGTCAACGGTGTCTACCGTCAGGAAGGCTCAGGAAGCCGCCAAAATTGGCGCGTGAGGCCCGTCTCATAATTCTGTGAGCAAGGCACAGGATTTCAGCTGGCGGCCGTCCTGAGCCAAATCTGGCGATCTGAGGCCAATGCCGTGATATCCGGCATTCCTTACGGCCGCGATGACGGCCTTACAAAAATCGGCGAGCCGCCCGGCCGAAGCCTCCCGATGACTGCCTGACAAAATTCGAGTCCCGCCCGGCCGCCGGCCTCGCGTACCAGCTACCAAAAACGATCCTCGCGGGGCTGCCTCCGAAAACTCCGGAAATCTGTTGCTGCGCGGCCAGCGTCGATCCCTTTTCTAGCACTACCTGGGCACTTTGAAGGGCGTTGGGCGTTCTGATCCTGCGGTGGCGGCACTGCGGGAGACGGACATGGCCGAGAAACCGTCGGGGC
>NZ_FNHS01000025.1 GCF_900103445.1 Methylobacterium phyllostachyos
CGAGTGCCAGGATCACCATGCGTTCTGGGAAGCCCAGCGCGTGATCCTTCAGGGCAATCTCCAGTCGTCTTGCTGCTCGTTCGAAATTCGGCTTGCGGTCCCCTCGGATCCATACCTCCCACCAGATTTCCTCGTCATCCGCGGGAAAGGTGCCCAGGGCGTCCGTGAATAAGGCACGGACACCAGCGAGCCGGACGTCTTGAAGCGAAGCAACGAGCTTTTCGTTTTTTGGTCGACCGCCTTTGGTGTCTTCGTTCCGGTATTGCGTAACCTTCTGAACGAAGTGATCAGCGGCTCGCTCTGGAACGAACACTGTCGTCTGCACCACCTCAGTATCCTGCGTGATGGGTGCGACAGCGACAATCTCGATGCCCTTGGGGCGGTTCTCAAGTCCATCCAAGGCATCCCGGTGATCAACGGGTATGTCGAACTGGAGGTAGAAGCCCGGCTCTCCGTAACGACGAACGCCTTCCTGATCTGCACGCTGCTGTCGAGCTGCGGCTATCGCTTCCCCGATCGCGCATCCCAGCCTCGCGGCATGGGCGGCCCTGGCACGGGCAGGCGGCTTGCCCGTATGCGGTTGCCTCGGCGAGGTGAAATCCCGTTGCCGCCCTCCGCCCTCCAAATAGATGTGGGGACGGTCTCTATTCTGATCGGGCATGGAGTTGCAGGGTCAGAGGGAGGACGCCTTCCTCTCTGCAATCGCTGCGAGGAAGGCAGCCGTCGTTACACCCTCTAGGTTGTCTAGGACAGCCACCTTCGCGGTCTCATCTGCAACACGCGTGAGCTCGGCCTGTCCGAGCCCGTGTGCTTCTCCCAGGACGCGATCCCAATCGACTTTAGACGTATCGAAAGTTGCAAGCCGGTTCCTAAGTATACCGTATGCGATGTCGCTGCTTGGTGCGTCGTAAATAATCACATCATCGAACCGTCGCGACAGAGCTTTGTCAAGAAGCTCTGGATGGTTCGTCGCAGCAATAATAAGGCTCTGGCCGTCGTCGTTCTCGATGAACTGTAGGAAGGAGTTTAGTACTCGACGGATCTCGCCCACATCGTTCGGACCAGCGCGTTGGGTGCCAATCGCGTCGAATTCGTCGAAGAAGTAGACGCCGCGCTGGCTGGCGATCGCATCGAACACAAGGCGCAGGCGAGATGCTGTTTCGCCCATCAGCTTGCCGATGAGCCCGTCGTACCGAACCGTGAAGAGGGGCAGCTTGAGTTCGCCGGCCAGAGCCGCCGCGGTCATAGTCTTACCTGAGCCCGGAGGTCCTACCAGGAGGAGCTTGCGTCGCGGCGCGAGGCCTCGGCTTCTCAGCTTCTCCTGCTGCCGTTGCTCTTGGACGACCCGCTTCAGACGGGCCCGGAGATCTGGGGTCAGCACCATGCTGGAAAGCAGGATGTCTGAGTAGCGGGCATGCAGCAGGTCCGCGAGTTCACCCTTTGGCTGAGCCATGGGCACAGGCCCGGCCCCGCGCCGGGCGACCTTCAGCCCTTTGCTGCGCGTGGCATCAATGATTTCTCGCAACTCAAGCGCGAGTTTGCCGTGCCCCTGACGAGCCTCATGGGCTGCCAGTTGCGTCGCCACGGAGAGGAAGTGCTCCTGATCTCCGTCCAGATTGCTGCGCAGGAGCGCAACGATATGGCGTGCGGTGCTCATGTCATCGTTCGCGAGCAAAAAACCTTATGCCACAAATTCTTATGTGGTGCAGCAACCCCAGGTTCACACGAGCGGCCTATCGTCACCAGTGCTACGGAACACCGCTCCGGCAAATTCGAGCGAACTGGTGAGTCGTCGCTTAACCCTGCTGCCGTTTTCGTAGTGTCAGCGCCGCGGCCATGTTGGGCTGAGCGACCTCGGTGAGGAAGATTTTAGGCGTCACCGGCCGAGCCATGGTTCTCCGATGGCGTCTCAGGCGCGAAGGCACCGAAGGCTGGGATGGCGGGGTCGTCGAAGCACATTCGGACCACCCGCTCGCCGATTGTGTAGACTTTGAACAGCGGGACGGTATGGCCGGCATCCGCCCATTCACTCTCCAGAGCCTCGGCAAACCAAGTGCTTCCTGGGACAGTAGCCGCCATACCCGCCCGGTGTAGATCGTTCGCTGGCGCAAGCCAGGATGAGAGCTGCATTGACGCATAAACCAGTGTTGTGAGCCTGAGAGGGTGGGCGAGTTGATCGCCTGATGCCTCGATCTCTGCCGCGGTCAGGAGGTCCTTTTCCAGCCGGTACACGGTCTGGAGCAGATGCAGGCTCGGCTCGGTAAGGACGTCGAGGGCCCGGGCGATCTCGAGCCGCTCAGCTGATGGCAAATCGGATGACCCGAGTTCTACGACGGCACGAGCCAGGGCGTCGGCCATGCGCGGGTTTGTCTCCGTCAGCATGCGTCGGATCGCGGCGTGCGCCGAGAGTTGGTAGATTTCGTCGGCCGCGAGCCGCTCGCGTGTTCCGGCCTCCAGGCGGTCGATACGCTCGCCGATGCCGTCCAGCAGGCGATCGGTCAGGCGCGCATTGGCGAAGTCGATGCCGAGCTGACCGAGATCGAACACGAGGGCGGCCCACGGGATGCTGCTCAACGCCGCCTTAGCGCTCAGCACCCCGACCTTCTGTAGCAACTGCGGCCCGGCGCGCATCGGCTCTCGGGACGGGTCCGGCAAAGCGACATCGCCGCTCATCCTTCTGAGCCGCTACGCACTCGGAACCGGATCCCAGCCCCGCCGCCGTTCTCAGGGATGAACTCAAGGCCCGCGGCTTCGAAGGCCGTGATCAGAGCGCGCATGTTTGCGCCCATCATCCGGGCCGTCTCGGGCTTAGCTTCGAAGGCCTCGATCGTTGGAGCGGGGACCCGCGATGCCTCGAACAGGTCCGTTTGACGCCACCCAAGCATGGCTCGTGCAGCTCGACACAACCTGGGCGTTAGGCGGATCGGTTGTTCAGGCATCAGGTTGGGATCTCCAACCCGCAGGGTACCCAAGCGCCGCAAGAATTTCAATGGCTGAGCCATAGGGCTATTGACAGACCCGCTAGCTAGCCTCATCCTATGGTTATTCCATAGGTTGATGGTTCAGCCATGACAATTCAGCGCCGCATCTCCTGGAACGCTGCCCTTCGCGATATGCGGAGCGACCGCGCCTCCGTCGTCCCGGGCCTCGTCTCGGCTCGGTCGCTGATCCAGGCACTGGCTCGTCACCGTCGCACCCGTTTCGTCGCTCCGACCGGTGCGTTCGACCGGGCTGCCATCATGGCCGCCGCCATCGAGGCAGCAAAGGCTCACCAGGAGCGCACCGGCGCCGCCTGGGCCGCCAGCATGTCGGTCGGCCTGACCGCCGCCTGGCAGGCTGCCCGCGCCGCCCGCCTCGCCCTCTCACACTGATCTGACACGCGCCGCCACGGCGCACCCCTTCGCCACCGCCGACCCGCCGCCACGAGCCCTCACCGGAGCCCGAACGATGACGCACGCCCGCATCCCCGATTTCAGCATCCTGCCTGCCACCCTGGCGGTCTCGACACGCATCCTATCGAGCGATCCGGTCCTGGAGGCGATCGACGCGCACGCCGAGGCCTGGGCCGTGTTCCAGATCGCCGACGCCGGCCGACCCTCAGAGGCCACGGAGGACGCCATGAGCGTCGCGCTCGAGGATCTGCTCGCCACCCCGTGCAGCTCGCACTTCGGCGCGCTAGCGCTAATCCGACACCTGCGCTGGCTCATCCGCGAGGAGGCGATCACCGCGGACGCCGACGATGTGCTGGGCCGCCTCGTCCTGGTCCGCGAGGCCGACCTGTCCCGGTTTGCCGGGTCGGATCTGCCACCCGACCTGCTGCCGGTCGCGTCGCCGCTCGGTCGCTTCGCCCCGCCTGTCGTACCCGGTCTGCCGCCTGCCCTGACCGCACCGCAGGGTGATCCCATCCTGCGCCGGGTGCTCCGCGCCTCCGGCCTCGCCGGCGAGATCTTCGCGACCATCGCCATCATCGGCGGCGGTGCCGTCCTCACGGGCCTCGCGACCCTGCTCTGACCCGCCGACGCGGCGGGCCACCCCGTCGCGCCTCTGTCCCCTGATCCTGCGATCCCCTGATCCCCGGAGGCCGCCCGTGTCTTCTCGCAAGTCTTCGTCCGTCCCGAACCATCGTCCGCAGAAGCAGAGCCTCAAGCAGCGTGCCGCTCAATCCCGCGACGCCGCCGATCGCTTCATCAAGCCGGCGGCCGGTCAGGTTACCGATCAACCTCACCGCGCATCCCTACCGGAAGGTTCTGCTGCGGATCGCCGTGAGCCTGCCTTTCCGGCCGGCGGCACGGCCTCGCACGATGCCGGACGAGGCCAATCCGCCGATCCCGGCCGCGCTGATGCGGCCTGCGGGCGTGCGCCTCACCGGGAGCACGACATGGGCCGACACGAGACCTTCGAGAACGCTGCGCCGTTCGCTGATGAACTGCTGGCGGGTACCATCCTCGGACGACCGCTGCTGCAGGACACGACCTTTGGTGCAGTGGCCCCTGGCGATGATCCTGTGCACGGCCTGATCGCGGAACACCGAGCCGCCTTCGCCGAATGGGATCGGCTGTCGGCTGTCTGGAACGAGATGGTGCCGAGTGACCCGGGCTACGCTGAAGCCATGGCCGCCTCGAACGAGCCGGGCAAGCGAGAGGCTGTCGCGTTCGATGCCCTGTTCTCCGCGCGGCCAACCTCCTTAGCAGGTGCGACGGCACTGGCATCGTACCTCGTCGAGATCGTCGAACGCACCCGCATCGACGCCCATCCTGGAAACGGCGAGCGGGCGCTCGGCACGATCGCGGCAGCGCTCCGCGGCCTCGAACCATCCCGCGTGGCGCTCGCCGACGTCGGCCTCACCAGCGAGATCTCGGAGGACGTGTTCGCGGCGATCGAAGATCACCGGGACATCATGGTGACGACGGCCGACCCCTCCGAGAATGATGAGGAGTTCGACCGTGAAGCCGCGATGCAGAACGCGGCCGAGCGCGCGGTGGCCCATGCGCCGGTGCGGTCGCTCGCCGACCTGCGCGCGAAGCTGACGTACCTCCTGCCCATCATCGCACCCGACATGCTGGACCGGACCCACATCCAGCACCTCGAAGCGATCCGGGCCGACATGGACCGGCTGTGTCGCGAGCGGTCCCGTCCGGCCGACAACCACGAGGACGCCGAACTGCTGCGGCTCGGCGAACAGCTGGATCGGGCTCATGCCCGGTGGCGCGTCGCGGTCTGGCAGTATCGGGAGCCAGAGGCGCGCCTAAAGCAGGCCCTGGAGGCAGCGCGGGCCCGGGGCGGGCCGACCCCTGGCCAGCTTGAGGCCGCCTGGAACCTGCCCGGTGTGGAGGAGGCGCACACGAACGAGGAGCGCGCGTTCGGCGATCTGGACCCGATCTGCGAGGCGATCTGGCGGCTGCCGGCCAGCACGCCCGCGGGGCTCGCCGTGAAGGCCAGGGCAGCTCTGGCCCATGTCTGGCCGCGCGGCGACTTCGAGGCCGCTGCCGCGGACGGCGACGAGGAGACGCTGACTGAGAAGTCCGCGCGCCGCCTGATTGAGGCGTGCTGCACGCTGGCCGGTGTGGATTGGCGCGGTGATCCGATCGCGCCCCCTCTGCCGGATCCGATCTTCCCTGCCATCGAGCGGCATCTCGCGGCCCGGGCCGCCTGCCTCGGCCTCGACGATGGTAGGGACAAGGAGGGTTACGAAGCCGCGCACGACCGGCGCATCGCCGCGCTCGACGCGGTCGAGGGTACCCGCCCAACCACGGTCGCCGGCCTTCTAGCCCTCGCCCGCCACATGCAGACCTACCTAACCGGCAACGGCGAGCCGCCGGAGCATAGCTTCTCGGACAAAGAGCATGCCTTCGCGGGTCTGATCCAAGCCTGCCTCGGCCTGCACGCGGCCCGCTACCCTGGCATGGATCGGGACTGGGCGGCGACCGCAGCCTACCACCCTGGGTTTCTTCCGGTGCCGCAGCATCAGCCAGCGGCTCTGATGGCGCTTGAATACGCCATACCGCAGGAGGCTGCCCGGCTTCTGGCCCTGGCTGAAGCCGAGTTCGAGCGACGCCGTGAGGCCTACGTCGGGTTTCACGACCCGGCCGTCTGGCCGAAAGTCGCGGCCGACCTGCGCCGCGACATGCGGATGGACGCTCTGGCCGCCGCCGCTGCGCCCGCGATGAGCGGGGGCGTGGCAGCGGGGTCTGATCAGCGCGCCACACCGGACCTCGTCGGCATACTGGACCTCGAGTCCGCCACGATGGACGAGCTGCAGACCATTCAGGACTTAGCGGAGCACGTCGGCGCGGTGGCCTACGCTTATGCCTGGGGACCCTGCTGCCATCGACGCGAACATCCCCTTGGGGCCTCCGACTACAACGAGGTCGGCAAGCTGATGCACTGGCTCGGGGACGCCCTGACCGATGTCGAGAGCGCAGTCGACCGAGAGGTCGCGGGCCGGGTAGCGGGCGACAGAAGCGGCCGCGAGACGCGCCTGTCGATGCGGGCCGTGCCGATCATCGACAATGGCGACCCCGATGCCATCGAGGCGTTCGCCCGCGAGCTGCTCGACCACGCCGCCGCCGAGCGCGAGGGGCGCTGATCGCGCTCCCTCATCACCCCTTCGTAGCCGTGCGTACCGCCCCGGCCGGATCCTGCCGGGAGACTATTGGTCCAACCCAGTTCCGAGACCCATCATGAGCAAGATCGTCCCCTTCCCGGGCCCTCGTGAGATACCCACTGCCCAGCCGATCCCGCGCGAGGAGTTCGAGCGGCTGGCGGAACTCGCCCTCGATATCGTCGACCGGATCGTCGCCATTCTGGACGATGGGGACGGCGATCCCGACCGCGAGGACGGGGGTGATGCCGAGCCAAGCCTCGGCGCTCCCGAGAACCACCACGGCAGCCAAGTCGTCTGGTTGCGCGGCTCCGACCGCGATCTGGAGATCGGCAGTCAGGAACCGGACGCATGCGTCTGATCCTGCTCGTGTTTGCGGGCGGCGCGGCCAAACGCTTTGCATTTGCGGTGAATAACTAGTGTTGCGGGTTGACGGCGATTGTTGGCAGATCGAGCCTGCTCCAATGCTCACTGCTGCGCAGGCTCGTGCCGCTCGCGCTCTGCTTGACTGGTCACAGACCCAGTTCGCGGCGGCTTCGCACCTGGGGCTGTCCACGATCCGCGATTTTGAGAAGGGCCGGCGCATGCCGGGCCACAACAACCTCGCCGGCATGGTCCGGGCGCTTGAGCAAGCCGGCGTGATCCTGCTGGCAGACGAGGGCAACGGCCGGGGCGAGGGCGTCAGGCGGCGGTAGACGAGATCGGCCCAGGCGACCGGGCGATCTCGCACTCGGAACATTCTGGCAACGCAGCGAGGCCTCAGGCCCGCCCGAACGGGAAGCTCAGCGATGCGCACGGAGAAGAAGATCGAAACCCAGGTCCGGAAGGAGCGCGAGGAGGCCGGTAAGGTCAGCGACCGCGATGCACGCGAGTTCGCCAACGAGGTCTTCTCGGCCCTGAATGAGATGGCGGCGCATGAGGCGGTGCAGGGGCATTCGGCTTCAGAGGCAGAGCGCTTGGCCGCCGTGTTCACTTTCCTGCGAACGCTGACGCTTGAGTATATGCGGCAGGTTCGGAACTATCCCGAGACCGTGGGGGCCGAACAGGAACGCATGCGGGTCGCCATGGAAGCCTTCATCATGCTGCGCGACGTCGCCCGTCCGCGGCGGCACCCGGTACACAAGTTCTTCCGCGGTGCCGGCCAGCGCCTCCAGCCCCGTCAGCCGACGTCACGTGAGATGGGACGAGACTGCATCCTGTTTGCAGCCATCGGCGCGCTGGTGGCCGCCGGCGCTCAGCAGGAGATGAGGCCCGCGGCGGCGATCCGGCTGCTCAAGGGCCGACCCGGCATCAACAAGCACATACAGCAGAGCGAGGAGGCGCTCGCGAAGGCCCTTTCTCGTAAGGAGATCGAACCCGAGTACGCGGATGATATCGCGGATTACCGGGCAATGATGTCCTGGGCCGGAGATCTCAGCACTGAGGGCATTCTCGCTTGGGCCGAGATGGCGCTCAATTCGAGGGAAAACCCTCTTGATCGTGCGGCAGCGACGACCATCAAGCAGCTCGGCATGGTCCGACATGCCTCCGACGGGAGTGCCGTCCTGATGCGACCGCGCCCCCCGCGGGTCCCGGCGCTCCCGAGCCAGCGCACGATATCCGCGATACCTGCTGCTCAGACCGCAGGCGCAAAGAGGTTGCCCTCGTGAGCTGCAGGCGAGCCGCTGCGACCCCCCATATTCAGGCGCTCTGATGCCGACCGCTCTTCCGATCCGATCGCAGCATGCTGCTGCCGTCGAGCACCTGTCCTGGCCAGACACCGCTCGGTTTCTGATCCTGCTGGTACGGGTACGATGGCTCAACCGGCGCCTGGAGGTGGCGCACGCTCGCGTCGAGCGCTACGGCCTCGACGACGCCGGCCCTGCCCTGCTGCTGACGGCGAGGCGTTGGCTTGATGCCCATGAGGCAATGGGCGCGTTGCTCAGAACGCCGGAGTTGCCGGAGGTCGGGGAACTGAGGGCGATGATGCGTCCGCCGATCGGTCAGACCGTCGAGGATCGTACCTTGTGACGCCTGCAGCATTCCTCGACGAGGTCGCGCATCCGAACATGGTCGCGGCGCTGACCGACCCCGACGATATGCGGGCGATCGTCAACGCGATCCTGAGCCTCGACACGTTGGCTGGTATCCTCCACGCCGCCGGGGCCGACGCGGGCGACCATCGCATGGCGGGCCTCGCCACCGACGACGTGTTCCGGGACATGCTGGCAGGCGTCTCGGACAGCTACCGGGTTCTGCGCGACGCGGCAGCCTCGCTCAAGCACGGCGCGCTCAAGCACAAGAAGGCGCGTCTGGTACGGCGCGCCGCGGCCTTCCAGACGCGCCTTAACGGGTTCGGCCTCATGCAGTGCGGCGATCGGCTCGGCATGAATGTCGTGGTTATCGAGACCGATCCAGGTCCTGGCTTCGTGCGGGCGAGCGATATTGTCGCCGACAGCTACCGGATGCTCGCGCGGCTCGTGCATGGGAAGCTCGCGGGGATCGACGAGCACGACCGCGGCGCATTCTACCTGACCGGGCCGGAAAAGGTTTCGGACGGTTAAGGCCGGCAGGCTACGGCGCGGTTGGATAGGCCGACATGGCGGCGGCAGCCAGCACGGTCCGGAACGCCTTCTCCTGCGGCCCTGAGCGATCGACTGCCCCGAACGCGGGCGTAGCGTTCACGAGCGCCGGGATGTCGATGCTGTATCCGCTGGCGAAGCGATAGGGACCGGCCTCCGGATCCCGCAGATAGAGATCGATCGCAGCGACGATCTCCTGGCTGGTGACGATGCCCGCCTTACGCAGGTCCGCGAGGGTCGAAGGTCCGGCTAGCATGTCGCGCTGATCATCTCCCGCCGTTGACTTAGCCGTGCGCTCCGGCCGACATGCCATGTCCGGCTACTCATCGCCTCGCGCGAGTCGCTGGCCGGGATACCACCAGGAGCACCGACCGCCGCAGTAGGACCCTGAAAAGCCAACGGGCCCCCCGTCGCCAAACGAGGAGCCCGTCGAAATCGAGAAGGCCTGTGAGGCCCCTATCCACCCCTCACAAGCCATGAGACGCCCCCGGGCGTCAAGCGGGAACGCCAATTCCCGCAACGATATCGGCTTGTCTTGAACGGAGCGCACAGCCTGCGCCGCCGATTGTCCCCCTGTGGCCCTTTGGAAAGGGCCGAGACACGTGTTCGCAGATGAAATCCGCCGCGCGATCGAGGCGGCCGACCGAATCACCCTGCCATCCGTGACGGCGCTGCTGTGGCGCGCCTTTGGGGAAGGGCGGGTCTCGGAAGCCGAAGCCGAGGTGCTGTCAGGGCTGATCGAGGCGCGCACGGATGCGCCTGCCCTGCGTCGGATGCCGCACGGTGCATGCGCACCGACACCGGCTTCTGGTGCCGAGGCCCATACCGAGCGGCCTACCCCTCAGGACACCCGGAGCCGCGCCAGCAGGCCGACTGTCGGCTCGCGTCCGCGCACCGATGCCTCGATGGAACGCCGACGCCGCTGGGCTGCATCGGGGCGACTCCCGCCGGGACTGGCCGCCCGGTTCACGCTGGCCGAGCAGGCGGTGCTTGCCCTGGTGGCGGCCGAGACGGCCGGCAGGAAGGACTGCCGGCTGTCGATCGAGAATATGGCCGCGGTGGCGGGTGTGTGCCGCTCGACCGTGAAGAACGCGATCCGCGAGGCGCGCCAGCTCGGGCTCCTGACCGTCGAGGAGCGCCAGATCACCGGCTTTCGCAACGACACGAACGTGCTCCGGATCATCTCAGCCGAATGGCTGGCCTGGATCCGGCTGGCGCGGCGCGGCGACCCGGTTCCTAACCGGAGAGCGCAGGCTGCACCCTCCCTGTCTCAGGAGGGAGGGGTCAAAAGCGTAACCAGCACGCCTACTAAAGTTCTAGTTCTGTCAGAATCGGGGAAAACGGCACCGAAGAAAGGCTGCCGAGGGGCAGCGGGCGACTTCAGCCAAAGCGCTCGCGCCGGAATCCGTGCGGGTCGTGGTGCGGACCGAGCTATGAGGTGAGGGCATGCCGCCGGACGACAAACCGAACGCGCCGATGACGCCCCGGGAGTACGTCGAGCAGCTCGTGCTGCCGACGCTGCACGAGTTCTTGTGCGCCCGTGACGATCGTCGGCGCGCTTACCTCGCGTGCCTCGTGGTCTGCCACGTCGCCGATTCCCTCGGATTGGCCGAGGCTGCGCGCGAGCCAGGATTCGCGGAACTATCGACGAGCGCGCGCAAGCGGAAAACCGATGCTGCGACCAAAACCGCGCAGAGCGTAGCGCTGGAGCGATGTGGATCGACCTTCACGTTGGTGCAGGACATGGCCAACGGGACCAAGCATCCAGCCCGACTGCCGCTGCTGCCAGGCTGCGAAGTACGGGTGCCGCCATTCTCGTTCGGTATAGCGGGGCCAGGCTTTGGCTTGGGTCGTATCGGGACCCCTGGTCTCGCCGTCCGTATCGACGATAAGCGGGCGCTGCTGGATGCGTGCGTGCAGCAGGTGCTCGCCGCGTTCATGTGCGCCTACCCGCAGCACCTCGGCGGAATCGCGCTGGCGTTCATGGATCCCGGACTGCCGGTCCTGGGCCTCGATATGCGGCTGGAGTGGCTGCTCAACATCTCCACGTGGGCTGGTGGCAGGATTGAACTCGCCGAGGTGTGGCTGTTCGGCAGCCGAGCGGACGGCACGTCGCACCCGGACAGCGACGTGGATCTCGGCGTCGTGCTGGCAGCCCCTAATGCGAGCGAGCCCGGCGCGCCGTGTCGCGATTGGGCACACGAAAGCTGGCTGGCTTCTCAAGGGGTGTGGCTTGGGCAGCTCCGGCCTGGTGTGGGCGGTCGCCTGCGGGTGGAGGTGTTCAGCCGGCCGGATGAACCGCGCGGCGGTGCAGAAGCCGCGGCGCGCTCGTCTGCAATCTTGCTGTGGACGAGGGCGTACATGACGGACGCCAAGCTGACATCCTTGTCGACGCGGTAACCACGCTGACCCTACCTGCCGCGTCCCGGACGCGAGAGGCTGGAGCTGGCATGGGTGACGATGTGGCGGCACTGCTCCTCGCCCTGGCCACCGAGAATGCCGAGCTGCGGCAGCAACTCGCCACCGCCCAAGACATGCTGATGGAGACCGCGATCGACGCCGGGCAGCTGCACGCTCGTATCGAGGTGGTGCAGGACGAGCGAGATGCGTGGCGAGCCGAGGCCGAACGTCTGGGCGCTCGGAACCTACGGACAGGCTGATACGGCGACACGCCGGTCTGCAGCTGCTACAGCGTCGGCTCTTCCCGTCAGCGCGCCCGAGGCGTTCACGACACCACACGGCGCGCGGCGGGTAAGCACGCGATGACAGGCGCATCCGGGCCAGTTCCCCGGGGCTCGCCCGTGAAGCCTCGGCCGGGCTGTTGCGTGAGGGTTGGCGCGGTGCGGCGGGACTGGAGACCGCGGTGCGCTGGCCCACGGCCAACAAATCCGTTCTTGCTCTTGGGGTTTGTCCGCGTGCTCACGCGAATGGCCGCTGTATGCACATCGCCGGTTTGCATACAGCGGCCGAGCTGGCCTTAGGGCTGAACTCAGTCAGCTCGACTGAGGTTGATGAAGTGGCCGGATCGAGGAAGCTACTGGGCCTGGGTCGATCCGCGAAAGCCGCTGCTTCAACCGCAAGCACCCGGCAGCGGGCCACAATTGAGGTGGGCGGCGTCAGCCGCGCGCCCGTCGTATCCCGGCAATGCGCTGCGCCAGGACGCTCCGGATCTCCCGCACCTCGGCCATGTCAGCTTCGAGGCTATCGAAGTGCGCGAGGCCACCCTGGCGGATGCGCCTTGTCAGCTCCTCGATCCGCCGCAGGGCGTCGAGGAACGGGATCGGCTGTGTGTCGGAGGTCATGATGGTGGTGTCCTTCAGTTCTGGGTTGCGAGGGTGACGTGTTCGACCTGGACGGTTGCAGCCCCGTCCGGGAGCAGGATCGTGAGGCGGGTGCCCGGCCGCAGCGATGCGGCGGCGGTGACGAAGGCTGGCCCATCTGGGGTAGCCTCGAACATCACCGGGCAGGCTTCAGTGGCTGTGGCCGGATCGGCTTGGAGGGGTACCGGGCTTGGCACCGCGGGCGCCTCTGGCGCCCGTCCGACCGGCGAGAGCGCGGCGACCGTGCCCATCAGGCCGGTTTCCACGCCACGTCCGATCTCGGCGAGGCGGCTCTCGGCCTCGAGGAGGCAGAGATCCACCGCGGCGTCGAACTCGCGGGCCGCCCGGGCGAGCGCACATCGGGCCGGGACCTCGACCTGCTCCTCGATCGCGGCGTCGAGTTCCGCGAGCGCGGCCTCGGCTCTTGTCGCGGACGCCTCCAAGAGGTCGCGCACCAGAACCGCGGCGGCGGTGGGCGTGGCGGCCGAGCGGCACGCGATGGCGTCCAGGGCGGTTTCCGGCGTCCCCGCGTGCCCGAGGCCCGTCACGAGGTTCGTGAGGCGCGTGGCTGCTCGGGCGACCCCCACTGCGTCGAGGGGTGCGAAAGCCGCTGGCGGCCCTCCTCCACGCACCACAAGGGTGATCGAATGAGCGTCGTATACAGCGCTCGCCGCTTCGGCCCCGGCGAAAGCCTCGATCAGGGAGCGTTCCGCGGACGGTCCCTCGAAGATCGCCGGCACGAACGTGATGATCAACGCGCCGGTGTTAACGAACGGCGAGAGCGCGCGTTGGACATCACCGAACGCCTCGCCGCGGTCCGAAGCGATCAGCATCACGCGGCGCAGGTCCTGCGGTTCTCGCCAGGTCGTGGGCCCGTGCCGTAGGCCTTCGAGCCGCATCTGCCGGAGCGTGTCCTCGCGCTGGAGGATCGCGGTGATTGGCTCGGCTGCGACGTCCAGGACCTCGATCACGTCGGCCTGGATCCGTGGGCCGCGGCCGAAGCCGTAGCGCAGGCCAGTCCGGATCCGGAGCACCACGTCCCGGTTGAGAAGGGCGTCGGCCGACGTCGCGGTCCCGGTCCGGAGGCGTACCTTCAGCCGGAGCGGATCGCCCGCCGTGGCGTGCGGGTCCCCGAGGGTCAGGAAGGCGTCGCCGCGCTCACCCGGCTCCATGCCGACCACGCAGGCGCGGATCACGCGCTCCAGGCGCGTAGCCGCCCGCAGGGATGCGAACAGCCCTTGCAGGTCGTCCACCCGCTCCTCACCTCCGGCCGCCTCCGGCCGTGGAGGTGGTCGCCCCGGCGGCGCGGCTGCCGGGCTGGAACGCCCTTCGCGCCACAGCGGTGCGTAGGGCTGGAACACGTGGTGTCTCATCGGAGGTCTCGGTGCTTCAGGGGTTCGAGGAGGGTTCGTTACGAGGCTGTGGAGCTGTGAGGCTGGTTCTGTTTGGGGCTGCCGGCCGAGCCGTTCGGGCTCGTCGTCGCCGTCCTCACGTCCTTCCCGGGGTTTTCCTGTGCCCGGTACTCGTCTGCCTGCTGTCCCTGTCGGTGCGGCCGTCGGGCCGCGCGATGCCCCTGATCCGATCTCCTGCCCGTCACTCGCCCTGATCGAACATCTCTCCCGTCGTACCCGGCGTGTCAGGGTGAATGCTTCGAATGATCTCGACTCTCGTTACCCATCCCGGATGGCTGTTGGGCAAAAGTGGTTGGCAACGCCCCCGGCTCTCAGGGAATTGGCCCCGCGGTAAGGCCTCACCAACCAGCTAATTGAGAGGGTTTTCGCGCAGCAAGTCCTTGGAGCCGCGCGTGAAACGGAATTGGTGGTTCGGCGAAGACATGTACGGCCTTCAGCCGATCGGGGTGCCGAAGCGGGAAATCATCCCGCGGCGGGGGCCGCAGCCCACCAAGCCGGTCGATCCGAACAAGCGGCGCAACGGCTACGTCATCGACTGCAAGATCACCCTGCCGGACGACGAGATCGAGTGGCGCGGCCTGGATCAGGGCTCGGATCCGCTGACCTGCCCGAACCACAGGTTCATCAAGCACGGGGCGGTGCCGCTGTACGTCGCCGATAAGCCCTACGAGCGCGAGCCGACCCGCCTGAGGATCATGCGGATCAAAAAGCGCTGCCCGGACTGCAAGGCGATGATCGTCCAGGCGGTGCCGAGCGTCGATGAGGATCTCGCGGTCACGAAGCGTCTGCGCCGCGACATCCTCCACACGGCCACGAAGCACTCCAACGTGCAGGCCGCCAACATGCTGGGGCTGGATCGCAAGAAACTCACGAAGGTGTTCGATGCGTCGGCAGCCGTGACGTTGCCCTTCCGAACTACCCGGCTGCCGGAGGTCATCTGCATCGACGAGACGAGGCTCGACGGCAAGCTCCGGTTCATCTGCTACGACCCGGTGGCAGGAGCTGTCATCGACGTCCTGGAGGATCACCTCAAGCCGACGGTCGAAACCTTTTTCAAGGGCATTACCAACCGGCACGAGGTGCGGACGGTGGTCTGCGACATGCACTCGTCGTACATCAGGCTCGTCGAAGAACTGTTCGACCGGGACAAGACGATCATCGTCGTAGACCGCTTCCACATCGTGAAGCCGATCAACCGCGCCATGAGCCAGGCCCGGGGACGGGTGATCTCCGCCCTACGCAGAGAGAAGGGCGGACAGCCGGAGGTCATGAAGATCCGGGACGTGGACGATCTCCTCATGCAGCGGCGGGGACCCCTGCCGGACCTGAGAAAGGAGGAGAAACTCAAGCGGATCTGGGCGATCAGGCTGACAGGAGACCTGCTGACGCCTCGAAGGTCGGTCCCGACGCATGTCTTCGACGGCGAGTACCTCCGTGAGGCCTATCGGTTCAAGGAGGACCTCCAAGAGCTCTACGAGTACGACAGCGAGAAGCTTGCACGCTCAGGCATGCACGCCCTTCTCAAGGAGGTCATCAAGGATGAGCGGCTCAGGGGCGACTTCGCCAACGTTGTGAAGATGCTAGCGCGCCACCGGCGCTACATCCTCAATTTCTACAGGGACAAGCGGACCAACGGCTTCGCTGAGGGCATGCACAAGTGCCTCAAGCAGATGTCGGCGGCGCAAGGCGGCCTGCCATTCGAGGACATCCGCGTGAAGGCGCGACTGCGCTACGGCGATCACATCGGTCGTGGGACCCTGAAGGCCTACTGACGAGGGTGGTGGTATCTCCCCGAAATGCCGTCGTACCCCTCAGGATCTCTGGCTCGGCAGTCTGGTGCAGGGTGAACCCAGCCGGCATGATGCGGCATAGATAGGGGGGGCGCTGTGTATCGAGCGCGCGAGTACTATGATCTCATCGTCCGCCCGACGGTTGAGGAATTTTTCGCCCAGCACGATGACCCGCGTCGCGGCATGTTGGCCTGCATGGCACTGCTGCACACAGTCGATCACGTGTTTCAGAACCGGATCGCGGACGGAAAGAAGGCCGAGCGGGAGATCACCCGGTTCAACGACACCAAGAGCCACCTCGGGCAGGGTGGCGTTCCCGGTACAGGCACATTTGGCTATGCCACCGTTCAAGCCTTCGCCAATGCCTCCAAGCACGCGCGGCTGACACGGGCGAAGCTCAACCCCGGCTTCGGATCGAAGGATTATGAGATCGTTGCGCCGGGCTTCGTCGGCGAACTGGAATGCGATGCGAGCTACCTCGGCGACGAGGTCGGCGGTGTCACGGTCCTCTGGGACCAGTTCAGCGCCATCAATCTGAGGAACGCCATTGAACACACGATGGGCGTGCTGGAGGCCACATTCCATGAGCTGACCGATCCTCCGGAGAAGGCCGCCGAGGCGTAGCGGCTGGCCAATTGCGGATGCCGCACTTACCCCTGCCCCGCTTCCATGAGCACAGGTGCCGTGCCGAGCCGACGTGCCTCCTCTTCGTCCCGCGCCCGCTGGGCCTCGGCGTCCTGGAGGCGGATCAAGGTTCCGACCGAGGTTCGCAGGAGGATCGGCACCCGCGGAAGTACCGCCGCCAGCGGACGCCACCAGATCACGATCCAGACCGTCGCCTCGGCGTCTTGGCCGGGCTCGACCACCCACATAACCTCGAACAACCGGCTCTTTCCGGCCCCGATCGGCAACAACCGTTTGGGATGAACGTCCCGGCCGACATCCTCGGTGAGCGCGAGCCGGGGGATGCCACGGCCGTGGAACACGACAGTTCGGATCCCGATCGTGCGCCTGCTGGGGTTGTGAACGCGCAGATGCGGAGGCGTATCGATCTCCGCCATACCGAGCGGGAAGCCAGCGCTCAGGGTGATGTGCGGCTCGACCCACGGGCGCGAGCGGACGGCGCGATCCCATAGGGTGAACGCGGCGGTGCCAATTCCGGCGAGGCCGCCCCAGAACTTGACCGCCTCGGTCCAGGTGCCATCCGCCATCGTAGTTCCTCAGCGAGCTTTCCGTGCCCGGTTGACCTCTTCCCCCGCCACGGCCTCGACGGCGGCAATCACGTTCTCCAGCTCCGCGACCTGACGGAGGGCGCTGCTAGCCGGCATTCCGTCGTGCTCGGCCATCGCGAGGATCAGATCGCGCTGGTGCGCCTTCAGGCGTTCGAGGAGGGCGTTGAGATTGGCGGACATGAGTGACCCTCAGCACACTGCCGCAAGCAATTTTTGCTTGCAACTATTTCGGAGCAAGCGCATTATGCTTGCATGAACAACCGACACCGTAAGACGCTGAAGAAGGTGTTCACCGATCCGGTGTCGGGAACGATCGAATGGGCGGCCGTCGAGGCGATGCTGGTCGCTGCGGGCTGCGTAGTAATTGAAGGCGAAGGGTCGCGGGTGCGGTTTTCCTATGTCGCGGAAGGAGAGGAAGACCGCATCGCCACGTTTCACCGCCCGCATCCGGCAAAGGAGGCAAAGCGGTATCAGATCAAGGATGCGCGAGATTTTCTGACGCAGATCGGATTGGCCCCTGCTGAGGCTTCCGATGAGGCAGAGGACGACACCGACAAGGAAGCAGGCACGAGCGAGGAGACGGTTCGATGAGCAACGTATTGAGGCACAGAGGGTACGCCGCGCGCGTCGAGTTCGATGCCGAGGATCACATCTTCTTCGGCTCAATCGCCGGCATTGGGGACAAGGTCGGGTTCCACGCTGACACGGTGAGCGATCTGGAAGCTGCGTTCAGAGAGGCCGTGGACGATTATGTCGATACCTGCGCCAAGGTCGGCAAAGATCCGCAGCGTCCGTTTTCTGGGAGCTTGCAATTTCGGGTCACTCCGGAACTGCACGCCAACGTGGCCATCGCGGCGGAACTGTCGGGGAAGAGCCTCAATCAGTGGGGCGAGGAGGTACTTCGAAGAGCAGCCGAGCCGGTGGCTGCCTGATCACATCGAATGCGCCCCGTGATGATTACGGCGACCGGTAGTGCTGGATCGGAGGCAGTGTAGGGCGATGCTCGATCTTCGGTTTGAGGACGGGCATTTCGTCCTGCTGATCCAAGGCCCTCAGGGCGCACAAGCTCGCCTACGGCTTGACCAGCCGTCTGTCGAACGGTTCTGCGTTGCCTGTATCTCACTACTGGAGAAACACGGCTCGCCTCATCCTGAGCAGTCAGGTCGCCCAGAAATGTTGCTTGACTATATGGTTGAGACATTGGCGACCGGCGTAGATGGAGACGGTAACAACCTGATTGAGGCTGAGTTCGGAAACTTGCGACCCCTTCGTTTGCGCTTCGGGGACGACCTTGCACGGCTGATCGTGCAGTCGTTCTCGGAGACGCTGGCAGCACCGGCAGACACGCGCACGGCCAACAAACCGAACTGACGCTGTCGCTCGCTCTCGCCGACTGGCGCGTGTTCGCCTATTCTGGTCGCCATGCGCTCCGCCCTCGCCGCCGTGATTGTCGTTACCGCGATAGGGACAGCTCAGGCGGCTGACGATGTGCCGATCCCGTCGCATGATGTTGATCGTGCCTGTGCAGGTCTCGGAGACCGAGCGCTCGCCGCAGCTTGCGTGCGCGACGAGCAACATCGGTATGATTATATCAAGATAGTTTGGGGTCGGCTTTCGGCGTTGCGGCAGAAAGATTGCGTTGAGTTTGCCAGAAATCAGGGGTCAGAAGATCACGCATATTACAGCTATCTCGCTAAATTTGTGACCTCGCAGCTTCAATTGCAGTTACAGGATGAAGGGGCCACGCTCCCGCCTCCAAAGTTTCATCGATAGCGCGCCCGATTGATAATGATCACGCGAATGCCCTCTGCGCATTCTCAAGGTGCAACTGACCCATTTGCGTTCCAGTATCCTTGAAGGCTTTAGCGTGAGCCTCCGGGCCTCGGCTGTCTTTAATATCAACGTTATAGTTGTTTGTTTGATTGAGCACTTTCGAGGTGCTGCTAGAGCTATTCGTGACTGATCCAGTCGCTAAAGGCGAAGCCGGACGCGTCAATGCGTTTACGTCGAAGCCGCCGGGATCCATCCGGAGCACCGGCCGCGGGGTCGGTGCCGTTAGCGCCCTAGTGATCGTCCTATCAGAGTCGGTCTGGGCTTTCATTCGCTCTATGGCAGCGCGCGCCATCTCGGCACGATGCACCTCGAAATGACCGTTGTCGTTGCTGCGGAAGCTGTTGCCGGAGCGCAGGCCCCACTTCGCCGCAAGCGCATCCTCCACGTCGAGCGGGAGGGTGCGGCCGCCCGCTCGGACACCACGGCCGACTTGGTTCACGTCGATCGCCCGCCCGACCGGGTGGTAGCTCGCGTTGCCGGGCCGCTCGTTGTTGCCGCCGCTGTGCGGCCCGATGACGCCGCCGGCCTTCTCGTAGTCGTCAATAAAGCCCTGGAAGTTCGCCGCGAACTCTGCGGCGACTTGGAACGTCCGCCCGCTGCTGGCGCGCACGGTCGCGAGGCCGGTCCGCAGCCGCGGTGTGCCGGCCGGCGCGGGCGCGTCGCTCGACGTGGCGCTGAAGCCGGGGATCCAGCCCTCCTTGCGCTGCTGTGCGTCGAGGAAGCGCCCGCGCTGCTCCGGAGTTAGGCTCGACAGTGGCGCATCCACGCCGACGCCAGCGGCTCGCGCAACCTGCGCAGCATATCCCGTGGGGTCGTTCCCATCACCGGCCGGCGCATACTTGGCGATCGCATCCTTGATCGACAGGCGCTTATACCGTGGGTCATCGAACAACAGGCTCTCCTGCGCCTTGCGTCCAGCATCGTAAGACGGGAAGCGCGCAAACCCCTTGTCATCGACACCTACCGCGCCGTGTGCGCGGGCGAAGGGTCCGTCTTTCAAGTTGCCGGGATTGTTGTTGCGCCACGACCGTGAGCCGTCACCGGCCGCCGGCGCATCCCTCCCTCCCAAAGCCTTCGGCAAGATCTTCTGCAACATGGAGCGCTCATCCGGCGGCACAGCTCCGACAGACGATGCCTGCGCATTGAGCCCACCGCCCCCCGTGCTGGCCTCTGCCGTGCCGACCGCCGAAGAGAGCAGGCGCAGGGGCCAGTTCGCGAGCGGATTGTCGATCGTCAGGAGCTTGAGCACCTTCCATAGGTTCGAGTTTGCCAGCTTCTCGGACAGATCCAGCAGACGTTGGGCAGCGTTGCCGATGTCGGTGAAGCCCTGCTTCCACTCGTCGAAGGCCTTCTGCTTCTCCTTGTCCTGAAGGGTCCCAGCCATGCCCTCCACGAACTCGGTGATCTTCTGACCGACCCACTCGACCTTCTGAGCGATCCATTCCAGGAACTCGCCGATTTCCTTCTGATGCGATTGGATCCAGTCCCGCAGGTCGTCGATCCACTTTGACAGGCGCGGCGCTGCCGAGGTCAGGAGCTTCGTGAACGCCACCTCGACCGTGGCCGACAAGGACCCAAGGCCCTGCATCAGGCGGGCGCTGGCCTTGGCTGCCTCCTCCTCGTCAAGGTGGAAGTCCTTCGCCGCCTTGGCGCGCTCCGCGTAGAAGTGCCGGACCTGATCCCCGTACCGCGCGAGGAGATTGAACGTCTCCTCGGGGATGCCGAGCATCTCGGCCTGCTGCGAGCCGACCTGATACCCCTCCTTCTTCAGGGTATCGATGACATCGAGGAGCTGTAGCGCCTTGTCCTTGGTGGTGTCGACGCCGAGGTCCTTCACGAAGCCAGCCAAGCCCTCGTTAGTCCGCGTGCTGCGGGCGAAGCTCTCGAGTGCCGACATGGCTTGGCCGACGCTGCCGCCGACCTGCGAGAAGGCGTAGCCCAAGCCCTTGATGCTCTGGACCGACGCGCCGGTGCGGCCCGCGACGTAGTTGAGCTGCGCCAGTCCCGTGATCGCACCACCGATGGCGCTACCGATCTTCTGACCGGCCGCGATGGTCGCATCCACGAACAGGTTGAGTTTCGTGATCGCAAGGGCGATGGCCTCGGCGCTCTCCTTAGCCTCCTTCTGCTTGGCCGCAGCGACCTTCCGGGCCGCTTCCTCGGTCTCCTTGGCCGCCCTGAGGGCCTCGCGCGCCGCCCGCAGATCGTCCCGAGCCATCTGCTCGTCGGTCTGCTGCGTGGTCGCCGCCGCGGCGCGCCGGGCCGCCTCGACGCGCTTCTCCGCCTCGCGGACCGTCTTCTCGTAGTCCGCAACGCTCCGCTCGACCTTCTTTTGTCCTGCCTCGTCGTTCTTCCAGCCGAGGGACACGAAGAGCGATTTGAGGATATCGTCAGCCATGGCCGATCCTAGTTCGCCGGAGCATTGGGGTAGTTGGGCGTGATGCCCCGGGCAGCCATCGCCGCGGAGATGCGGTTCTGGCTCAGTCGAGTGCCGATGAACGACGTGAGGAAGTCGCCCCCACGCGTGTCGCCGCTGTGCCCGACATAGTAAATTTTGTAGTTACCGTCGGCGTCGAGCTTCTGGATCTGCGCGTTTGCTGGGGCGGCCGTGTATCCAGGGCTGATCGCAGCTCGCTGAATAGCGGCATCGTCGATCTTGACCACGCTCGTCGGCACGATCTGCGGGTTGAGCAGGGCGCGTCCCTCGATGCCCTGGATGGTCTGCTCGGCCAGCCCGATCAGGCCGGTGTTGCGGTTCAAGGTGATAATGCCCTTGCCCGGATGCGGCGTGTCGTTCGGGACGATCTGCTGGGTGCCGTTCTGGATGGACCAGCTCGCCTTGGCTGCCTGACACACCTGGCGCATCAGCTCGTGCGCCGGCCCTGAGAAGGCGAAGCTCCGAGAGAATTTCACGTCCGGTGCCAGTGGGCAGATGTAGCCGGTCTTCACCCCCATCGCCTCAAAGGCCTTGATGGCGAGGTTGGCGCGGTCACGCAGGGTGTGCCCGGACGAGAGTGAACTGGACAGCACCGCATAGTTCCGCGGCCGGCCCATGTCGGTGGCGAGGATGTGCAGGACCCGATCCGTCACGTTCTCCATGATGACCCGGGCCTGCCGGATCTGGCCCTTGAACAGCAGACCAAAGTTGCCGGCGAAGCCCGCGTTCAGCGTGACGCTCTTGTTCTCGTACAGGGCCGGCTGCACCCGGCTCGGCGCGGGGTTGGTGATGAACAGGTTCAGGACGTTCGGCGTGCTCAGATCCTTCTGGGTCACCTCGAACCGGATGCGCAGGCCGGGCCCACCCTCGCCATTGCTGGGCTCGGGCACGGTGCCGTCGTATTGGAACGTCGGTCCCCCGCTGATCTCGGCCTTCACCTGCCTGAGGTACTGCTGCGCCATGGCCGCTTAGCCTCCGAGCGAAGTCATGCCGGCGGTGTCCACGGGGTCGTGGGTTTGCTCCGGCCGCTGGGCGGCGTTCGCGACATCCATCGCGGCGCGGGCCGCGGGGAGGACGAACCCCGCGATCGCGGCCTGGATCGGTGAGGCCGTCGCACCCGGTGGCAGCGCCATGAGGCCCGAGACCGTGGCGACAGTCGAGGCAAGCATCTGCATCGCCTGCCCCTGCGCAAGCGCATCAGCTGAGGCCATCACCACGCCCTGGAGCGCGATCGTCTGCTGCTGCACCCACGCGGTTGCGGCGTCGGCCGTCATGGTGCCGCCGATCACCGCCGAGACCATGCCGGGAATGCCACCCGTGATGGCATTCAAGAGATCGGGCGAGGCGGTCGGCCCCAAGACGCGCGCTGCGGCCAGCACGGCCGGCGCGGCATCCCCGAGCATCCCGAGGAGGCTATCGTGCCCGGCCAAGGCGAACAGGCCGGCCTGCCCGTTCGTCAATCCGGAGAGGTTGTCGCCGGCCGCCTGAAATGCCGCGACGGCGCCGGCCAGGCCGGATGCACTCGTCAGGCTCGAAATCAGCCCGCTGGCGGCCGAGAAGCCAGCAGCCTGAAGCTGGGCAGCCGCCTGACCGACCTGGGCCTGTAGGGCCCCCGTGAGCACGCCCATTGGGTTCGACAGGACGCTCGACAGGTTGCCGTCCGCCATCACCTTCTTCAAGAGGCCGGAGACGTCGCCGCCGGACAGCACCTTGGCGAGCGGCAGGCGCTCGAAGAACGCGCTGACCACCTTGCGGTGCGGTTGCCCATCGAGGAGTTGCAGGGCCGCGGGAAGGGAGATGCCGCCAGCCATCAGCAATTCCAGAAAAACTTGCCGCCGGTGGACTGGATGCCCTGCGCGTCGACCACGTGGCTGGAGCTGCCCTTCTGCGACTGCACCGCGTTGTCGTTGACCTGGTGCGCGGTGTCTTTCCGGACGGAGGTCAGCGCCATGTGCGACACGTCGAGGACGGTCTGCTTGTCGTCGGTCCGGGTCTGCGTCGAGGTGGTGGAGACCCCCTTCAGCGCCCGTGTCTGGTTTCGGACGCCCGGGACGTAGAAGGCGTCGGAGAGGGCGTGCATCCGGACATCGCCCGGCTGCTGGATGCCGCCGCGCTGGAACCACACCTCGAAGGCCTGCTGCGTCATCAGCGCGAGACCCTCGTCCCCCTCCTTGTGGGCGTGGGTCGTGGTGATGCCGCCACCGCCGTGGCTGTTGATTGGCATGTCCGCGAAGGACGGCAGGTCGATGAACTTCGTCGTCCCGTCCGGCTGGAGGGCGAGGCCCTGGATCTGCGGCTGAGCCTCGACGGTTTGCCCGTCGCTGTCCTTCACGAGCTTCACCGGCACAGCGATCCGGACGCGCGAGAGCACATTGTCGGCCCAGGTCGCCATCAGCTCGGTCAGATCGTCGGAGCGTGTCCTCTGATCCATCGGCTCAGTCCGGGATGAAGTAGAGGCGGGAGGTCACACCGAGACCGTCCTGCGTCGGGTCCTCGCCGGTGTCCCGGTCGCTTGTCACGACCAGCTTGCCGCCGATGCCGAGGTATCCAAACTGACCGAACAGATCGACGCCGGTCAGGAGCGGCAGTCCGGCCAGCAGCGTCGAGCCGTCGGCGAAGGTGTCGCCGTTCGCAGGGGTGATGTCGATCGCGTAGAAGGGCGGATCGGCGACATCATTCCACAGCTGCCGCATGAGGTACGGCTTGCCGGCGAGCGTGACGCCGAACGTCCGGTTGCCCGGCTGCATCGGGATTTCCTGGGGTGTACCGCTCACGGGCCGCCTCCGAACATGTTGTATTGATCGGGGCCCGCGCCCTGTAGACCACCGATCGGCTCGGGCGAGGTGACGCTGAGCTGAGGCAGCGTGATCTCGGTCGGCGGGCTGAGGCCGCTCAGGTTGGGGTTCTGGGACAGCGGGATGTCCGCCCCGGGCGTGTTGAGGCCGAAGCCCTGACCGGTCGCCGGCGTCCCGTCGAGGTTGTACGCGCCGGGGCCGACCGGCGTCCCGCTTCCGGGGTTGTAGGCCCCAGCGAAGTTCTGAGCGGTGACATCCCGCGTCTCGACGTTGCCCCCGTTCACGACCGGCTGATTGCCGGGCGGGGCGGTGTCGCCGACCTTCGCCGTCGTCTGATCGTTGCTCGTCTGAGTCGAGACGATGGTGATCTGTTCGAGCGCCAGGATGGCGATCAGGGCGTTCTCGGATCGGGCATCTGTGACGACGGACAGGCCAACCGGCAGCATGTTGTTGTACATGCGCTTGCCGGTGAAGATCGTGATCGGCTGCTTGTCGTTCTGCAGCTTTTGCAGGGCGTCGTACCGCGCCCGGCCATACCCCGGGATCCCGAACGTCGAGTCCGAGAAACCGACCCGCAGCTCGACGACCGGGTTTAATTTGTAGGCGTGGTCGCTGACGAACCCGCCGCCCTCGACCGGATGGGGCGTGACGACGAGACGATCCTGGTGCGCCTCCTCAATCACCACGTCGGGGATGATCGGCCCGATCCGGCGGCTCGCGTACTGGATCAGCACGTTGGTCAGGGTGCCGGCTGCCATCGCTCAGACCCCCGCGTTCATCTTGAGATGTGCGTCGAGCGCCGCCTGGGCCCGGCTCTGGTTCTCGGCCGCCACCGAGATCGCGTCGTTCATCAGCGCGATGTCTGCGAGATCGATCGCGCCATTCAGCAGGCTCTCGAACAAGCACATGTTGCGCTCGACGGGCCGCAGGAGCCACGAGTAGCCGTTGGGGAGCTGCAGGGCTTCGTAGGTGATGCCATCGGTCGATGGCTCGAAGCGGAATGGGCGGTGGCTGAAGTAGCGGCCGAGGCTCGCGATCAGCATCTGCATGACGAGCGCGGCGGTCCGCGCGGCCCCGAGATCCGGGAAGGTCGTGTCGGCGGCCTCGGGGTCCCACACCGGAACCCAGGCCCCGTCGTCCAGGCGCTCCGCACCCGCCAGCATCAGGTCGAACAGCTCGGCGAGCTTGTCCGGCCCGAGCGCGTCGATCGCGCTCCGCAGCAGACTCGGCACATCCGGCGGCATCGCGCCCCGGCGGCGACCGCGAGACGCGTATTCCCGCAGATCCTCAAGCGAGATGTCGACGAGCCCGAGCGCCGCGAATTGGTCCCACGCGCACAGCCGCGGCGCGCGGTAGGTCGCGCCGGCGAACACGAAGGGGCGGGGGGCTCGACCGGGCATCAGGCTGCTCGCGCCCCGCCGGTCGCCGCAGTGAGCATCCCCGCGAACGAGTTGCGCACCTCACCGAGTTCGCTCCAGAGCTCCGGCAGGATCAGTTTGAGCTGTTCGACGGTAAGGGCCAGAACCTCGCCCGCGGTCGCTTGGCTGACCGGCCTGTCGGTGGTCGCGTCCCACATCTCGGGGCTGATCTTGTTCGTCGGGTCGTAGGTGACCCGCAGGCACGCCGCGATGACGTAGTTTTGGTCTGGCTCCGACATCTGAGCGAGGGCGTCGAGGATGGGACCGCCGGCATCCGCGAGATGGTTATACATCTCCAGTCGTGACATCCCCTCGACTGCAGGGGCGTCCTCGCCCTCGGGCTTGCGCAGCTTCTCGATGGACAAGCCGAAGGCGATGAGCGGTCGCATGAACGGGGCGAGGCGGCGGCCGATGCCGATCACCTCCAGCGGCGGGACGCGCCCAAGGGTGTAGGTCCGGTTCAGGACGGTGATGGGGACCACCCGCACGGCCCGCCGAGCACGGGATCCGTTTTGGTCGACCTGGGCCTGTTCGCTGGCGATCATCCGCCGTGTCCTTTCGTACCGCCAGAGGACTACTGTTCGCCCGTCAGCCGGAGCTCAGCCAGCAGGGCGGGATCAATCGGGACCGTGGCGCAGAGCTGCGCGCCGCTGTCGGCCGTCTGAAGCACGAGGCTGGGGCGGACGTGCTGGCTGAGATCAGACACGATCTCGGCGTGGCGCTCGGCCGTGATGACGCGCTGAGCCAACGCATCATCAGCGAGCGCCTGAACGCTGGCTCTAGCCGGAGCCGCAAGTGCATCGAGGTCGATGTGCTTCACCGGCACGTCGAGTGGCGGCGGCTCCGGAAGGCACTGCGCGGCGAACCGGGCACGACCCTCGTCTTCCTCCTTGATCAGGAAGTCGGGCATCGGGGTCCAAAGGTTCACGGTCGCTCCATCGGAGCGCCGCACGTAGCAGAGGCGGGTGAGACCGGGCCGGCCCCGATGGGCGTAGGGGTCGGCATCAGCCGCGCGCTCGGCATCCGTGAGGTGCCGGCAGCGAAATTCACGGTGCGGTCGCTCGGCGAACCAGGCCGCATCGTCGGCAGATAGCGCCTGGCCGCTGGTGGAGTGCATCAGAACCGTCCCTCTGCGCGAGCCCAAGTCCCCGCGCCGCCGACGCTAGATGCAGGATTTCCGACATTCGACCGGGGCAAAAAAGACAGTCTCGGACAATTGCCCCACCCAACTGTCGGCAACTCTCTTTTTTGGTCCGGTCGAATGTCCGGAGGGCGGTCGTCATGGTGGCCATCGGACACCGAGAGACCGCCGCGATGCAGCTGTTCGAGCTTCTGCCGCCCGAGATCCCAAACTACGGACTGCCGGCCGGCATGCGGATGCCGGAGAATATAGTCCTCAATGAGGACGAAGCCGCCCGGTTCCTTCGTGAGCCGGTGGACCGCCTACGCAAGCGTCGGCTCAACGGGACCGGACCCGTATTCGTGCGCCGTGAGGACGAGGCGTGGGGGGCTAAGTACCTCGTCTGGGATCTGCTGGCGTGGCTCGTCCAGAGCCGCCGAACCGAGATGCCTCCCAATTCACGCCGCTCGCGTCGCAAGGCTGCTGACCAGTCGTCCGACGCGGCCTGCGCCGCCTGAGCCCGCTTCGGCGGGGCGCTCCCCCGCTGGCCGGATCCACCCGCGCCGAGCCGGCCGGCGCAATCAGCAGCAGGAACCCTGAAATGCGAAAGACCCGCGCGACGTCGCGGGTGGCAACATCGGCGGGTCTCGGAAATGCGTTCTTGGCAGCACGCACCGAAGTATCTGCCCCAGCCACCCCGGATTTTCAAGCCGCTGCACTCGCGAGGCGCTTCGGCTTATCCCCTGCCGTAGCCGCCGCTACCGCTGCACTGGCCTACGGCGTCCCCGACACCTGGAGGGCCGCGCGATGATGGCCCCGACGCCACTCGTACCCGAGTTTTGCCTGTACCGGTGGCGTCGGGCCTACACGCCCCGCCAGGAGGCGCAGCATCGCGCTCGCATAGCGTTCTGCCAGAGTTGCCTATGGCGGCTCACGCCCTGGGAACGCGGCTTCATCGGCAGCATCGCGAGGCTGCACGGCAACCTGTCGATCCGCCAAGGCGACCGCCTCGCTGCGCTGACCGACCGGCTGGAGTGGGAGCCGCGCCGGGCATGACACCGAGCCTTGCCCAGATCGCATCGGCCCTGCGTGGCCAAGTTGCCGGACGACAGGTTCTCGCTCCGGGCCCAGGCCATAGCCACCGCGATCGATCGCTGTCCGTGCGCCTGTCCGATGCCTCGCCGGACGGGTTCATCGTTCACAGCCATGCGGGCGACGACTTCCGGCTCTGCCGCGACCATGTCGCCGCCGCGCTTGGCCTGCCGCTGGATCGCTGGCGCGAGACCCGCGAGCAGGATCCAGCTGAAGCCGAGCGACGGGCGGCACTCCGCCGCCGGGCTGAGGCCCAGGAGCGCGCGGACGCGGCGTGGCGGCTCCGGCGTGCCGTCGCGATGTGGCAGGAGGCCCAGCATCCCTCTGGGACCGTTGTCGAGGCCTACCTGCGCTCGCGCTGCCTCGACCTACCGGACGAGATCGCCGGGGCGGTCCTGCGGTTTCACCCGGCGTGCCCCTGGGGCGAGGGCACGGCTCCCGCCATGGTCTCGGCAATCCGGTCCCTGAACACGGGCGAACTCGTCGGCGTCCACCGGACAGCCCTCGACGCTGACGCCAGGAAGCTCGGTCGCAAGGTGTTCGGTTCGGCCACGGCTGCCGCTATCATGCTGGACGACCAGGCCGAAGTCAGCACTGGCCTCACCGTTGGCGAGGGCATCGAGACCTGCCTCGCCGCCCGCCAGATCGGCCTCAAGCCAGTGTGGTCGCTCATCTCGGCCGGCAATATCGGTGCGCTACCCGTGCTGCCCGGCATCGAGGCGCTGACCGTGCTCGGTGAGGTCGACACGGCCCCGAACCGGCCCAGCGCGACAGCCTTCGAGCGGGTCGCGCTCCGGTGGGATGCCGCCGGGCACGCGGTCGACATCGTCATGCCCCGGGCCGGCAAGGACATGAACGATGCCCTGATGGCGGAGGTCGGCGCATGCGCGTGAGGCCGGATCAGCCCGAGTCGACGATCTACGACCGGCAGCACTTCCGCGGTCCTCGTCCCGTGGATGCCGAACCCAGCAACGACGCGTTACTGCTGGGCTTCAGCTTCGACGGCGACGCGCCACCGGAGCCGCCCCGGTACCTCGTGAAGCATCTGCTGCCAGCGGAGGGTGTCGCGATCCTGGGCGGTCAGTCCGGGGCCGGGAAGACGTTCACCGCCGTGGACCTCGCCGCCTGCCTCGGGACCGGCGAGCCGTTCTTCGGGCGCCGCGTCGTCGAGCGAGTCGGGACGCTGATCCTGGCGGCGGAAGGCGCCGGGACGCTGGCCGGCCGGATCGAGGCGGCTCGGAAGACCAAGGCCGAGGGCAAGCCGTTGCCGATCGCCTGGATGGGCGCGGTCCCGAACCTCGCCGACGTAGAGGAGGTGAAGACGCTCCTCCCGAAGATCCGCGCCGTCGATGCCCAGATGCGCGAGTCCTTCGGTGTCCGGCTCGGGCTGATCGTGATCGATACGCTGGCGGCAGCCTTCGCCCTGAAGGACGAGAACGACGCCGCGGAGGCGCAGCAGGCGCTCCGGCACATGCGCATGCTGGGCGAGCCGCTGGGTGCCTTGGTGCTGCCGGTCCACCACTACGGGAAGACCGAGGATACCGGCCTGCGCGGCTCCTCGGCCTACCGCGGCGGCGCGGACGCGGTGTTGAGCGTTCTGGCCGACCGGAAGCAGGTCACCGGCGAGGTAGGAGCGCGATCGCTGAACCTCGCCAAGACCCGCCACGGCGAGGAGGGGCCCATCGCCGGGTTCTCGCTCAGGTTCATCCAGCTCGGCGTCGACGAGGATGGCGAGCCGTTCGGGGCCTGCGTGATCGATGCGGCCCTGGATCAGCCGCCGCCGTCACTGATCCGCCAGCCGCCCAAAGACTCCCTGCCGATCGTCGCCCTGCGGGGCGCATTCGACGAGGTGCTGGTCACCCACGGCCGGGAGGTGAAGGTCCGCGGCGACGGCGAGACCGTGCGGGCGGTCACCGTGGACGAGATCCGCGACGAGTTCAGACGCCGGTACGCGACCGGCGAGGAGGAGGACGAGAAGGTCAGGGCCAGGGTGCGACAGGCGCTGAAGCGAGCCCTCGATGCCTGCCCCAAGCATGGGTTCCGGACCGCGGCATGGAATGGGGAGGAGTGGCTGTGGCGAGCCTGAGCGTGACACCTGTGACAGGCGTGACAAACGGCAAATGTCACGGATGTCACGCCCCCCGAGGCCGTGACAGGGGCCGTGACACAGGGGGAGACCCCTTTAGGGGGTCCCCCCGATGTCACGCCTGTCACGCGGGGCTGATTTTCGAGAGAGGAGGATTCGAGCGTGACAAGCTTAACGAGCCAACCAGAGCCCGAATTCAGTCAGGGCGGCCAGATTTACTCGTTCGTCTGGACCGAGCCGCACCGCCGCCAAGATGGTACCGAGACCATGCTTCGCGTCTACCGGTCCGGCTGTGCGCGCTGCGGCCAGCCATTCGAGGTGAGGATTTCGATGATCGGCCACCGATGGTTGAACCGACGATGCGTCAAGCACCATCGGCCCGGCAGCAAGGTTCGGCCTCAAAGCGGGCCGTAGCCCCTACCCCTCACGGAGCCGGCCGATGATCCGCCCGGCCGACGCCTTCGGCCCGTGGGCCGCCAACATCACGCCGAGTGAGCGCACCGCCCGACTGCGCGCCATGCAGGCGATCGCACGCCTATCCTGTGGTCCTCGAAGCGATACGCTCTGCGCCCTGCTCCGTCTGGCCGAGACCGATCCCGACACCCTAGAGGCCGCCGCCGCGGCGCTCGCCCGGCTCGAACCGCTCGACTACCGGCGCGTGCTCGCGAGCTACGCCCAGGTCCACCGCCCTGGGCTATCGGTTCGATCCGGTCCCCGTCGTCGTACCCACTGACAGGAGGCCCGATGCTCACCACCGACGACCGCTTGTGGTTCGACGACCATCCCAACCGGGCCTACCGGAACCGCGCCGTGCCGCGCGCTGAAGCCGCATTCTGGCGCAAGCCGCCGGCTCCGAACCGGTACGGCTGGATCATCACCCGCCGGTCCGACGGCGCGATCCGGCGCTACACCCTGCCCGCCTATGCCGCGCTCGACGACACTGACGCGGAGCTTGGGCCGATCTTCGCGCAGCTCAGCGACGCCGCCCGGATGGAGCGTCAGACCTTCCCGCCGAGCCCCGGCGGGGCCCTTGCCCGGATCGAGCGCAGCCTGTCGTCGCTGCTGACAGCATCCGAGCCCTACGAGCCCGATGCCGAACCGGCGGTGGCCTACCGCGAGGAGATGCGGGCCCGTGGACGAGAGGCGCTGGCCATTGGCGGCCGCGAGACCCTGGACTACCTCGTGGATCGCCTCGCCGGCGGCGCGCCTGGCCGCGCCCAGGTGCATGCCGCGATCCTCGACGTCGCGTGGCGCGGTCTGACGAGGGCGCGGCTGTGACGCTCGCCGGGTCCTTCGCCGAATACATGGCCCGGCCCGAGATTGTGGCCGCGCGTGCCGAGAGCGAGCGCGAGCGTGCCGAACGCGCGGCTGCGGCGGTGGCCGAGCACGGCAGTGAGGAGGCGGTGTTCGCCGACACGCCGATTGAGGCGGCGCTGCGCACGGCGTGCGAGCCGCTGCTCGGTCCCGGTCATACCTGGGACGGCGTCTACGAACTCGCCGGCTGGAGCTGGCTGCAAGGCCGCGACAGGATGCCGGCCGCCTTGCGCGCCGCTGCGGCCGAGGCATGGCGGATGCCGGAGACCGTCGCCGCGGCCTGGGCCGAGTATCAGGCTCGCGACCGGCGCGAGGGCGAACGCTACGCGCTGTTCCCCGACTGGTCACCGCACGCCTTCACGGAGGCCAGGCGCGGCCTGGTCGAGGAGGTGCTGGACACCTACCCGGCCCGGTCACTCGCGGATCTGCGCGCCCGCCTGTCGTGGCTCGACGAGTTGAACGAGATCGATGCCACCAGCCAGCGCGAGCAGCGCGTGCGGCTCGTCACGCTCCGTGCCGACATCGAGCGCATGGCGATGCGTCTGCGGTCTCAAGGGCCAGGCGGGGACCAGTGATGGCAGCCCTCCCCTGTATCCCCCCTGCATTTGCAGGGTCACACGGCACCGACGAGACCATAGGCGCGATCTATGGGCGAGATGTGGTAGGATAGGCCATGAGCGACGGAGGCCAGTTCAAGCCGGGCCGGTCCGGCAACCCCGCGGGCAAGGCCAAAGGCACCCGCAACCGTACCACCATCGCCCTTGAGGAGATCCTGCAGGGCGAGGCGGAGACCATCACCCGCAAGGCGATTGAACTTGCTCAGAACGGTGACACGGTGGCCCTGCGCATGTGTCTGGATCGCCTGATGCCCGTCCGGAAGGACAGGCCGATCACGTTCACCCTGCCCAAGATCGAGACTACGGCGGACCTCACCAAGGCGACGCAGGCCCTGCTCCAGGGTGTGGCCGACGGCGAGATCACCCCGAGCGAGGCGGCCGAGCTGTCGAAGCTCGTCGATGCACACGTCAGGGCGATCGAGGCGGTGGACTTCGCCGGCCGACTGGCCGCGCTGGAGCAGGGCGCAGGAGGGAGGCGATGATGAACAGGCTGACAGACAGGCTCTCCAGGCTGGAGATGCAGGCTGCCCCGCCCGCCGCGGGCAAGCACCTCGTGTTCCGGATCGAGGCTCCGCACGGGACGCCGGCCGCTGCGATCGTCGCATTCCTGAGGGAGCGCGGCCATGCCATCCGCGACGAGGACGAGGTCTTCGTGATGAATGTCGGGGCCTACGCGCTGGCCACGAGCGAGCCGATCCGCGACCTGTCACCCGAGCTGCTGACGGAGCAGGCGCGGGCGGCAGCTCCGGCGGGCGGGGAGTGGCCGATGCCGCCGGGTTCGTCCTTCACCTTCAAGCTCGACAACCCCAGGGCGCTGCAATGACCCCGAAGCTTTCAGAACGCCTCGCCCGGCTGGAAGCCGCGCGGGCGATGGCCATCGCTTCAGTGTCTATGCCGCCTGAGTTGGTGGAGACGAACCTGTACGCGGTCGCCATCGCGCTTGGCGGCTACCCTCGCGCCCCGGAGCCCGCGTCCTCCTGCCGGCAAGACAGCATCAGCGACGGGTTCGCCCGCGGCCTCGGCTACATCGACCGCGATGACATGGAGGCCCGCTGCGCCATCGATCCTGACGATTGGCAGGCGCGGATCGAGGCAGCCCACGCGGCCCTGATCGAGAGGTACGTCCAGAACCCATCGGCGCTGGGGCTTGGCAGAGATCCCATGTTTCAAATGATGGTCGGCACCCTGGACGAGATCAGGCACGCCAAAGCGGCACGGTCACCGGGCACGCCTCACCACTGGCCGTCCGAGTGCCCGAAGTTCGACTGGGCCGACGCCAGCATCCGCCGGGCCCTCACCTTCTTCGGGATGTCGGACGCGAACGCGGAGAGAACGTCGGCATGACCCCGAACCTGATCGCCCGCCTCGCGCGGCTCGAAGGGCAGCAGCCACCGCCGGCCGCTCTGGCGAGTGAGTTCACCCCGGGCATCCGGCTGCTGTGGCTGCTCCTGGCCGTGCACGCCGGCGACCTCCAGCCCCACGAGGCCATCGCCGAGGGTACGGCGCGGGCGCTGGGCTACGAACGTGCCGGTGAGATGCGATCCGCGATGCAGGCCGACGGGAGCGCCCACGCCGACTGGAATGCCCGGCACAGCGTCGCGATCACGCTGCTCCTCGTTGAACGGGGCGGTGGGGCGGCGGCGGGTATGGACAGCAACGAGGCGGCCATTCGTTCTCTGGTGTCGGAGATGCCAGCGGACTTCCTGACGCGCCTCGGCATCGCTGACGTCGACCGAGCTATTCGCCTCGCAACCGAGTGGGTGAGCCTATGACCCCGACCCTGAGCAAGCGCCTCGCCGCCTTGGAGGCGACCCGCACCGCCGCTCCAGTTCGGCTCACGCCCGAGGAGACGGCGGAGGCCGCCCACCAATACGAGGCGTACTTATCTGAGCCGATGGATCCAGATCCTCGGGCCGCAGCGTACTGGGCGACGGTGACGCCTCATCAGATCGCCGCGGACTACGACGCGATGCTGAAGGGTGCTCCAGCGCCGTGGGAGTGACAACCGAGAAGGTGTGGACGCCGATGAGTGCCAAACGATGTGCGCCTGTGCCCTGGAGGACGACGCTACCGTCAGCCACGACCTGCTGAGTATCGTGTCGCGGGCAAGGGCCGAACGTGAGAGGCCAAAACATATCTGGCGAAGCGTTGAAGTCAGATCAGCATTGTAAGACTCGGCTTCAGCGTGGCCTGCACAGGGCGTAGTAGAAGCTTGCGAGACATAGTGCGCCCTAGCCGGCAACGGATCTATCTGCAGCAGTGAGGCCTCCACGATGGCGAAGACCGAGGATCGCGACGAGCAAACGGTCGACGGCGACGCCAACGAGGAAGAACTGTCCGTTCGGATAGTGGTTCGCCGGGACGAAAAGGACGATGCGCCGGTTTTCGTGCGGATTAAGGCAAACTCGGATCAAACCGGCGTCGTAGTCGAGTTTCCACCGGATCTTTCGATTGGTGATGCAATCGAGCAAAGCGCCGCAGAAGCAGCCAAATCGGCACCAGCCGACAACGCTTCACCCATCGACGAGAGGCTGAAATTACTCTCAGACCGGATGATCGTAGCACTTCAGCAACGGGGCTTGGTAGCAGAGCAGATCGCCAACGCAGATTTTACTATTGAAGCAACTATCGATTTTTCGACGGGACAGATATTCGCAAGGCACAAAGAATTACACAGTTTTACAAAACCGCCTCCTGAAGCCATCAACTTGGCTTCTAATTTCCGAACGAATTTCCTTGAGGTGCTTTCAAAGCACGGCAAGATCAAGGACACCATAACGGAGCAGGCGGCGGCAGGTAACCATACAGAAGCAGCTCGCCTCGGCTTGAGCAATGAGGCTCATCACGCAATCATGTTTGGGCATTCAAAGGATATTCTTGACGCTTTAGTAGCCATTGATGTTGAAGCTGTAGATCCAGCGCTTAAAAAGGATCTACTTCTTTTCTTAGCAGCTTTGGCATCTAAAGAAAGCCGTTATGATATTGCCGGCCCCGTTTCAGAAGATTTGTTAGACGGCGATTTTGAGCTGGAACCAGAAATTCGGAAAAGCCTCAAAAACGGTGCTGCGGTAGCTGCCCTGCATAAGGGTGAAAAAGAATATGCGATTTCAGTCTGGAAAGAGCTGCTTGCCGATCCAACAGGTTTGGAAGCGGGCGAGCGTGGCTGGATATGGCGAAATTTATCTATGGCGCATGACGAAGGAAGCGTTTTCGCTATACAAGCTGCCGAGAATTCAATCGATGCTTTCCTTGAAGCCGGCCACAAGAATGACGCCTTGCAGAGCATTGCAAGATTATCAGATTTACAGGAACGCAGTTCTCCCCGGGATGCGATCAACCAGTACGATAGAATGATGGAGATTATTTCGCAGAGAGGAGCGTTTGTCGACGAAATTAAAGCAAACGTTCTGCATAGGAAAGCTCGAAAGCTTATTGATATGACGATGTCGCGCGAAGCTCTGCCGATCGCGCAAGAGGCGGTTGAACTGCGAAGAGGCATAGCTGGAGCAGAGGAGCATATGATAGCATCCTTGCACCTTGCATCTATAGCAGCAACGAACTTTGACGAAGAAGATCTTGCAATAGAATTACGGAATGAGGCGGCGGACCTAGCAAAAAGTATAAAATCTGTTCATTTTGATTTTGCCGAACGTGTCTCGGCTTTGATGAGAAATTTCAATGCTGCAGATGCCGCAGCTTTGGTAGCTGAAGCAGATAGATCCGGTGATCCCGAATGGATCGTATGGGCGGGTGCTACCGCAATTATCTCCAATCCGGATCTACCCCCGAAGGCTAAGCTGCGTGGCTTTGAGGCAGTTCTTCAAAAACTCAGAAAAGTTGACGCTAAAGAGGAGGTGATGTTTCCCGTCAAGCTCGCCATCGGACAGTGCCTGCGTGATCTCGGAGAGTATCGTCGTGCCTATCCTTGGTACGAACAGCTGGTGGAGGCAAATCCACTCGATATGCTAGCTTTTGATACGTTGATTGATACGCTCTGGAAATGCGACGAATGGGGTTTGGCGGCTAATCATTTGCACGATAGTATCAATAAATTTGGGGCAGCTCCCAACCGATTGTATGCTTATGGCCGTTCGCTTTTCGAAGCGGGAAATATGAATGGCGCAATTGGAGCGCTGACAAAATGCATAGCGTCCCCAGAAGCAGAGGACGGGGTCAAGACACTTGCACGAGATATGCGCGACAAGGCTTATGATCTTGGCGGTACGGTTGCGCCCGCGGCTCCTCTTCCGCCGAAGACTGGTCCGGTAGGATTATCAGAAGTTACATCGGCTATACAAGAGTTCTCTGCCTTCGTATCTTCGGCCAAGCGAATGGAATTCTGGCAAAAATCAAAGGAAACTAATAAACATGAATGGATAACGAGACCTGAGTCACGCGGACAAACTTTGTTCCACACTTATATGCAAGCAAAATTCGGAACGAGGACTGAGGTCTTTGAAGAAATTGACGCCGGTGCCGGCCGTCTAGATGTCCTTCTACGATTTGAGGGCGGTTTATCCGTCATTGTTGAGCTAAAAATGTGCGGAGCTGGCTATACAACTACATACGCTAGGAGTGGCGAAGGTCAGGTTCGTCACTATATGCAAAATAGAGGCATCCATACTGGATACCTCGTTGTTTTTGACGGACGATCTCGTGATGCAGGCAATCCCATATTAGATCAATCCGATACCGGAAGTGATACAGTGATGGAAGTTATAGTTAATATAAGCCCAGTGGTTTCTATTTGAGACTGCTTCACAGGTGCCCGAGGCGGAGAACCGCACTGTCGGCAGTCGATTGCATCTGAACGATCGAAGGCTAAGCCATGGACGGTGGGCAACGCAAAGCCGGCTGGCCAACCATGATCGCGTGCTTTGCTTCGACGGAGCGGCACGGGAGCGCCTCTACTCGCCCCCATCCGTCTAAGTCCGGTCAAGGTGGATGCTCAGATGATGGGTTGCTATTTTGCGACCCGGCCACGGCGGCGACGAAACGAAGCGCCGGTCTGAGCCCACCGGTTGCCGGCCGTGGGGAGTATACTTCGAAAACGGATCAGCTGCCTCGCCGGGCTATCGCGTAGGCGGCAGTCGTGGATCCGCGCGAGGCGGCGGAACTCGTTCCGGATGTGGGGATCTGCCCAGCCCGCGCCGCCGACGCAGCGCCGCACTTCGTCGTAGGATAGTCCTGTGGAACGGCCTGGTGTCAGCCGCCGGATGTCGGCGATCAGGCTATCCAGCGCGTAGTAGTACATCGGCATAGCATTGGTCCGTGGTCGTCGGAGATGGGCCTGAAATAGGACATCACCCCCGGAATGACCCTTGACCGTGTCGGGGTAGAGAGCGCCTCAGCACTCATCGCATCAGCATCGTCGCAGGCTTGCGCTACATCGCATCTGTCGCTCCGGCCGCGGGCCGAACGGCACAGGGCCGAACAACGTCGTCACGGGCTCCGGCCCATCCTATTCAGGGACTGCGAGCGTGATGCCAGTGTTGGCCAGCGCCTGCTGCCTCCGCTCCTGACCGAGGGCGATGGCCCTCGACGCGACAGACCGGCTGATGCCGGCGATCACTGGAGCCAGCAGGGCGGCGACCCGCGAAGGCGTCGGCAGCTCCACCATGCCCGTCTGCCGGTACCGAAAGGCGTGCCCGCGATGGAACAGGCCGAGCCAGTCCACGACCCCATCGAAATGCGGGCCGTTCGCCACGAACCCATGGGCGAGCGCCAGGTCGTGGAGGCGCACGAGGTCGTGGCGGACCGCCGGGTGCTTCAGCTCCCCCTCGCCCCAGCCATCCGGCACGCCTTGGCTGAGCAAGTACGCCTTCAATGCCAACTCGACTGCGTGGGACAGCAGGAACAGCGCCGGGGACAGCATGTTGGGATCGCTCCCGGGCTCCTCCCGCGGATGCACGAGCAGCGCTGCACGCCGGTAGGCGTCCGCGTCGCGGATGTAACCGACGGCCATCTCGTGCGGCGGCCGCTCCGCCCGGGGCTGTGCGTCGTCACCCATCAGCCGAACCCGAGCTGCTGCGCCTTTTGCTTCAGGTAGCTCTTGGCGAGCTCCTTGATGATGTCGACGGTCCAGCCGCCGATCTGGGACGCCCGGCTCTTGGTCTCCTTCCACACGTCCGGGTCGCGGATGCTGTCGAGGAGATCGTAGCCCTCATACGTCAGGTCGCGGATCTGCACGTAGCCGCCGGCCGACCGGAACTCAACCTCCAGGAAGCCGGCGCGCTCAAGCAGGTGGATGTGCTGCTGCAGCTTCTCAGCCTCCTCGTGGCTCGGGAGGCCCTCCGATGAGATGCCGAGTGCGCTCGCTACATCGTCGGAAGCCGTTTCGAAGGTCCGTTCGCCGCGATCGACCTTCAGAAGCAGCTCGCGGATGAAGTCCATATCACGCGCCACGACACCCCCTGCTCTGCAACTTACGGCTTAGATCCTGGGTGAAGCTGCGCCTCCTGGCAACGGCGCGAGCGCGGGTTGAACCCCGGTATCCCGCTGCGACGCCTCCGCCACACCGGCATTGAATTCATCTGTTCCGGATCGCCGTTGGGCCTCTGGAGGATGGCGCATTAAGATCCAGAGGATATCCAGCCCGTATGATGAAGATACCGGAGCGCTTGGCATGATCACTGTCGTCGGAGGCACCAAGGGCGGGTCGGGGAAGTCGACCGTCGCCACGAACCTCGCGATCATGCTGGCGGCCGGCGGTGCCGACGTGCTTCTGGTCGACGCGGACGATCAGGAGACCGCCACCGACTTCACGAACCTCCGCGAGGCAAGCCGACCTGACGGCGCGGGGTACACCTGCGTCGCCCTCACCGGCGCGGCGGTGCGTTCCGGCGTCCAGCGCCTGGCCCCGAAGCACGCTCACGTCATCATCGACACCGGTGGGCGCGACACGGTCAGCCAACGCGCGGCACTCTCGATCTGCCACACGTACCTCGTGCCGTTCGCGCCCCGGTCCTTCGATGTGTGGACCCTCGACAAGGTGGCCGAGCTTATCGAGGAGACGCGCGCGGTGAACCCAAATCTGCGGGCGCTCGCCTTCATCAACCGCGCCGAGGCGCGCGGGTCCGAGAACGCCGAGGCGTCCGAGCTGATCCGCTCGAAGCCCGGACTGGAGTTCCTGCCGACGGCGCTCGGCGCTCGGAAGGCATTCGCTCACGCGGCAGCCGCAGGCATGTCCGTGACCGAGCTACGGCCTCAGGACCCAAAGGCGAGCGAGGAGATCAGCGCCCTGTTCAGCCATCTGTTCGATACCTTGAAGATATCCAGTGGCAATCCTGAGGAGATCTGATAGATGGCTCTGAGCGCGAAACCAGCCCGCCCTGCCCCAAAGGCCGCGGAGGCTGCCGATCCGATCGAGGCGTTCATCGCCAAGGGCGGGAGTGTGCCTCAGCAGGCCGAGACGCCGGCTGTCGCCGCGGTCGAGCCCGCGGCGAAGGGGGCGCAGCATCCCCTCAAGTTCCCGGCCGACAGCGACCTGTTCGAGCGGCTGGAGCGGGCGCGGAAGGGCAGCGTCGTCCGTCTGCCGCGTAACACCTGGATCCTCCAGGCCATCGCCGAGAAGCTGGTGCGCGACGGCGACTAAGCGCACGCTTGCCGGTGGCGCATTTCTCCTTGCTGGCGCTTAGATCGGCCCGACGATGGTACGGGCGGCCGTTTCCGGGGGACTGACAATTGACCGAGACCGATGCGAGCCCTCTAGCGGAAGATTTTAAGCTTGAACATTTCAAAAGCTTATTCGAACTCGCGAGGCACTATAACGACAAATTAACAGAAGCATTTACCTTTTTTATACAAACAATAACGGTTATCATTGGCGGGTGCTTTTATCTGGTTCTCGAAAAAAAGATCGATACCGCGCATACTCGTGAATTTATTTTGCTGTCAGACGCAATAGTAACTCTTTTAACAATCATAACGTTGTGTCGGATATTTGGAAATCTAACCGCTTGGTACAATATCAGGAAGCAGCAATTCGAGAACTATCATGGTGTTAGGCCGCCTCGCCCATTCCGTTCAAGCGTGATGGAATGCTTCATGGCTGCTGGCGTCGTCGCAGCTTGGGGCGTGTTCCTGTACGCCAACCCGTTTGCGATCCTGTCGCCGATTTAGGCGTCGTAGCTGCTCGCCATCTCCTGTGAAACTCTATGGGAGATATCGAGGATATCCTTTGGGTATTGGACTCATACCCGGAGGATGTGGTTTGGATCGATCGAGTATCTCCTCGGTGGACTGGAGCACGCGTCGAACCTGGCCAGCCGACCACGCACCGCCGCGGGCCGCTGGGATACCGCGAGCGTCGAGCGCCGTCGCGATCTGACGTAGCGAGGTGGCTCCGCTCGCCCGCACCGCTGCGATCACCGGAGCGAGATCCTGCGCCCTCTCCTGCGCCCTCTGTGTCTGTCGGGCCCTACCGCGCACCTGCCCAGCCTCACAGTTCGAGAGATTGCCCGGGTTGCCGAGTCGTGCGCCTCGGGCCTTCGCCGCCGCCAAGGCCGCCTTGGTCCGGGCGCTGATCATCTTGCGCTCGGCCTGGGCGACCACGGCCATGATCCCAACCACGAGTTCGTTGGCCTCGGGCATGTCGGCCGCTACGAAGCGCACACCGGCCTTCTGCAGGTTCAGCAGGAAGGCGGCGTCGCGGGACAGGCGATCCAGCTTCGCGATCACCAGCGTCGCCCCGTGCAGCCGACACAGCGCCATGGCCTCTGAGAGGCGAGGGCGATTGTCTCGGGAACCGCTCTCAACCTCGACCAACTCGGCCACATGCCGCCAGGAGCCGCCGGCGAGAAAGTCGGCCACCGCCCGGCGCTGCGCTTCCAGTCCGAGCCCGGATCGGCCCTGTCGCTCGGTCGAGACGCGCAGGTAGGAGACGAAGGCGGTCATACGATCCGAGCTGTGACGTGCGCTGAAACGCTCGTTTAACCGGACGGAACAGGACACCACGAGAGCGCATGGGCCACACCAGCCGGAGATGGAGGCAGGGCGCACGAGATGCCGGGTAGACCATCTTTCGATGCCCGCAGGATATCTCAGGGATTTCCGATGGACCTTCCTTAGATGCCGTTCGGATGTGGGGCCGGGCGAGCTGCGATGATGCGGCCGCCCGGCATGCGCCTCGTCGGCATTCAGTTGCGGGGTGGTGTCCGGTCGCGGCTTCGCAGGATGAGGGCGGACCGAACCTGCGGCCGGGCGCGGGTACGACGCACGCGAGGCGCGTTGCGCTGTGGCGGCGGCAGGAGGTTGGGCTTGCGACCGGCGCGTCGCTCGCGCAGCCAATCGAGAGTCTTGCCAGCGACAGCTTGGACGAGGCCGCGGGCCGCACCGCCGACCACGGCGATGATCGTGTCTTCGAACGAGGGCATGGATTGTCTCCGGGCATGAAAAAACCCGCGCTCCGGGGGAGGACGGGTCAATCAGGCCGTGATGCCAGCGCCGAGCGCGCCAGCAAGGTGATGAAGGCGCACAGGCTCGGCCTGCGGTTGCAGGCTGGCAGTCTCAGGCTTTCAGCATGTGTCTGGACGGCGGCTACTTGCCCGCACGCCTCGCGACGCTGGCCGTTTGATGCGTTTCGGCCGTCGGGTCAAGGACGAAGGCTGAGCCTGCCGGTTCACTATCGCGGTAAGCCGGTAGGCTGAATGATCGAGGTCCTTCTTGTCGCGAAATCCGGTCTTAGGCCGCTGGGATCGGCACGCCGATTTGGGTGACGATCGGCGTATAGATGTCGACGTCCGCCTCCGGCGCACGGATTGAGACCAGTAGGGCGTATCGAACGGATCGCTCCCAGCGTTGGAGGTTGGGCTTCTCCTTCCACCAGCCACTCACCGGGTACACCGCGATAGCATCGCGAGCCGCCAGTTCCGCCGCGGTGCCACGCCAGATGTCGGAGTGAACCGATCCCCTGTCGCGGGGGAAGCCTAGGAACCAGTTGTCACCGCCTGTGTCGGAAACATGGGCCTCTCCCTGCTCCTCGATTTCCGCCGCCTTATTAATCCGGCCTTCGAACTGACGTCGGGTTTCGAGTGCGCGCTTCACCGCAAACCGTAACCCATGGGACGCGTAGCGGTGACGTCGGGTCCACCCTCGCTCGCCGGGGTTCGGCTCGATGAAATAGGACAGCGTGACCCGCAGCTCGACCTCCAGTTCGCCGAGCGCCCGTAATTCGGCCCGCGGCCACGGAAGCCGGTGCATGTTCATGTGCCGAGTCTTGATGCGGGACTGCTCCCTAAAGAACGGCAGGAGGGCATCCTGTACGAGGAGCGTCGCATCGTTGGCCGCACTCGCGAGAGCTCGGTCAAGGCTGGGCACACCCCACCCATACCTACGCAGCAAAGAGAACTTCTCGGCGCGCGACGAAGCTGTGTCGAAGCGCTGGCGCATAGGCGGCGTCCACTCCGCCGAATGAACCATTAGGGCACGCACTGTCTCAGGCCACAGGGCCGGCTCGGAGGTCATGATGCGCGCAGCCATGTTGGCTGCAAGCGCGGACGCTCCGCTAGTATCGCCGAAGGACTGGAACAGTCTGTTCTGCGGCTGATAGTGGGTCGTTATGAGCTGCAGGTCGTCGACTGGATTACCAGGATTAGTGCCATCGTGCGCGAGGTTTCCGCCCTCGAACACGACGTCCGGCCGGATCGGCCACTGACGATCCCAGATCGTGGATGTCCGGCTGACTGGTGCGAGCTCGCCGGCTGGAGCCAACGCAGACCAACCTGCCAGAGTGGGATCGGTGATTGTGATCTTGTCGGTGTAGGCCCCCACGACCAAGGGGTTCCAAGCCTGCCCTGGGTTTTCGACCTCTTGTAGGTCGTTGGCGTCGGGATAGGTTGTGTGAAGGACGTCCCCACTCAGATTGCCGGTCGAGAGGATCATCAGGCGCGGAGCGCCGATGTTGTAGCAGAGCTGATCAACCGCAGCTGACCAAGAGGATGGTCGACCACGCGAAACGCCGATCTGGCTGCTGACGGCCATGCAAATGACGCGTCGCCGGTTGGGAGCCTGCTGCTCCGCGTGCTCAATGCTGACCGCTGTAACGGCACCGTATAGCTTCGGGTCCGTTGCCCCCCGATCCGGCAGGATTTTTACGGTCTCCAGTCGATGGCCGATCACTACCGGCCCGGTTCGGGCGAGGGCCTCCTCAATGTCGCCAAGTAAGGCAATGCCAGCCATGCCGGTCCCATGCCCATTCCACCTCCGGTGCTCGGCAGAGGACCAGGTCGGATCGTAGACATGCTGATCCGCGGCGGCCAAGCTCGCTCTGAGAAGCGGGTGCCCACGCGTTGCGCCGCTGTCCAGAATGCAAACTGCAGTGGCTTCTTCTGGCGCGGTTTGCATCCGCCCTTCCAGATCATCGACCCAGTCCGCGGCCTTGCGCGCTTCCATCCCAAGAAAGAAGGTCGGCACGTCCTTGGCACGACGAAACTCGGCGACGGCATCTGTTCTTTCGATGAGGACCTGCATAACGGTGGGCGTACCGAGTGCCAGGATCACCATGCGTTCTGGGAAGCCCAGCGCGTGATCCTTCAGGGCAATCTCCAGTCGTCTTGCTGCTCGTTCGAAATTCGGCTTG
>NZ_FNHS01000022.1:0-13560 GCF_900103445.1 Methylobacterium phyllostachyos
GGGTTCAGGATAGCGCGCAGCCTTCAAGATGGGCGCAGCCTCATTCTGCACCGTCGCTCCCCTCTCCCGACCCGCTTCGCGGGCCACCCTCCCCCGCAAAGGGGGGAGGGAGACGCGTGGTGCCGTCGCTCCACCGCAAGACTGCGGGATATCTCTACGTAACCTGTCCGGTGACGCCCGAGCTACCCGACCTCACCCCGCGCGCTGCAGCCGGCTCGCGAAGAACCCGTCGAGCCCACCGCGCGCCCCCGGAACCTCCGGCAGATGGCACGGCAGGGTGCGCAGATCGCCGTTGGCGTCGATCAGCTCGGCCGCTCCGCCGACCTCCTCGGGCTGCACCGCGACGCGCGTGAACCGCGAATCCCGCGCCAGGAAGGCCGCGACCTGTGCCTCCCCCTCCTCCGGCTCCAGCGAGCAGGTGCAGTAGACCAGGAGGCCGCCCGGCCGCACCAGCCCGGCCGCGTGATCGAAAAGCTTCCTCTGAAGCGTGGCGAGCCGGCCGATATCGGCCTCCGCCTTGGTCCAGGCGACGTCCGGATGGCGCCGGATCGTGCCGGTGGCCGAGCAGGGGGCGTCGAGGAGCACGGCATCGTGGTCCTCCCCCTCCAGGGCCAGGGCGTCCGCGACCACGATCTCGACATCGAAGCCGAGTCGCGCGACGTTCTCGCGCAGGCGCTCCAGCCGCGGTGCCGAGCGGTCGACCGCCGTGACGTGCGCGCCCGTGGCGGCGAGCTGCATCGTCTTGCCGCCGGGGGCGGCGCAGAGGTCGAGCACGCGGGTGCCGGGCTGAGGCGCGAGCAGCCGGGCGGGGATTGCGGCGGCGGCGTCCTGCACCCACCACGCCCCGTCCTGAAAGCCCGCCAGGTCCGGGATCGCCGGCCCGTTCTCCGGCAGGCGCAGGGAGCCGGTGGGAAGCCGCACGGCCCCGAGCCGCTCGGCCCACGCCGCCGGGTCCCCCCGCGGCGTCAGGTCGATCGCGGCGCCGGCCAGATGCGCCCGCGCGATCGCGCCCGCGCGCTCCGGCCCGTAGGCGGCACCCCAGCGGCGGGCGAGCCAGTCCGGCGTGTTGATGGCCAGCGCGTCGGCGCCCTCGGCCAAAATGGTCTCGCGCTCCCGGGCGATCCGGCGCAGCACCGCGTTGACGAGGCCGGCGAGATGGGCCGTCCGGTTGTCCCCCTTGGCGAGCCGCACCGCGCAATCGACGGCGGCATGGTCGGGAACCGCGAGATCGAGGATCTGGGCGGTGGCGGTGGCGAGGAGCGCCGTGAGCTGGGGCTTGGCGGCGGGGAGCCCGCGCTCCAGCCTGTGGCTGAGCGCCGCGCGGATCTGCCCGTAGCGCCGGAAGGTCGCGACCGCGATGGCCCGGGCCAGGGCGGCATCGGCCGGCGCCAGCGCCTCGGCGCGGATTGCCTGAGCCAGCGCCTCGTCGAGGGCGGGCGGCCGGTCCTGGCCGATCAGCGCCGCGACCGCGTGCTGCGCCGCGCGCCGGGCGCCGAGGCCCGCCGTATCGGCGCCCGTCCCCTGCGGTGAAGTCTTGGTCCGCGTGTTGCGGCCGATGTCCCGCGATGCCACTTCTGCTCCGAAGCCGAATTCTCTCGACCCACGCCCTCACACCCGAGCGAGCGCGATGCAAGACCAGAACGAACAGAACGCAGCCGGTGCTGCACCCCGCACGCTGAGCCCCGCGGCCGAGCGCGCCCTCGCGGAGGCGGCCGAGCGCCGGGCCGCGATCGATGCCCGCGCGTCCGAGATCAGCGCCAAGCCGGAGCGCCAGGGCCGCGGCGGTCTGGAGCCGGTGCGTTACGACGACTGGGAGGTGAAGGGCCTCGCGGTCGACTTCTGACCCCGGAACGCGGCGGCCCGAGGGCCGTTCCCCCTGCCTGATCGACAGGGAGAGCACGCGATGGCGACGAAGGTATCGGCCCGGGGCGCGGCCGAGGGGCCGCATGGAGAGATCACCCTGGCGCGGGGCGAACGGCTCGGCATGCGCATGTGGCGCGGCGAGGAGCCGAACAGCGATAAGCCGATGACCACCTCCCCCCACGAGACCGTGGGCTACGTGATCAGCGGCAAGGCGGAGCTGGTGGTGAGCGGCGAGACCGTCACGCTCGCGGCCGGAGATTCCTACGTCGTGCCGGCCGGGGCGGAGCACACCTACCGGATCCTGGAGACCTTCACGGCCGTCGAGGCGACCGCGCCGCCGGCTGGCTGAGAGTCCGGGATTCCAAAGGGCTGAGCCCTTTGGCGGGTTCTCAGGGCGGAGCCCTGAGTTGCCTGGCCCTGAAACGTTCACCAGGGCTCCGCCCTGGACCCGCGAAAGGGCTCGCCCTTTCGAAACCCGGACTTGCGCGTCAGTGCGTCATGTAGACCGGCGTGCCGACATCGACCCGGGCGTAGAGATCGACCACGTCCTGATTGTACATCCGGATGCAGCCATAGGATGCGTAGGTGCCGACCGAACTCGGCCGGTTGGTGCCATGGATCGCGTACTGGCCGCCCTGCAGGGTCATGGCCGCCGCGCCCATCGGGTTGTGCGGCGAGCCGCCCGCGATCAGGTTGGGCAGGCGCGGGTTGTCGCGCTTCACCTCGGCCGGGGGCGACCAGGCCGGCGCCACGTACTTGCCGTCGATCGCGGCCGTGCCGAACCACTGCTTGCCGGGCTTGCCCACCGCCACCGGATAGCGGATCGCCGTCCCGTCGCCGTTGACCAGGTAGAGCTTGCGCTGCGTCACGCTGATCACGATCGCGCCCGGCGCGACGCCGTTCTGGAACGGTACGATCTCGCGCGCCTGCGCGCCGCCGAGACTTCCGGCCAGCATCGCGCCGGCCAGTCCGAATAAAGCCGTGAGCCGACCCGACATAAGCTTTTCCTCGACAAGCAAGAGTATCCGCGGCCCAGTAATCCACGGCCGAGCTTGTCGTTCCAGGGGAAGCTATGGTTGATGCGTGGACAGCACCCAAATCCCCTGATTACGGTAAAGCAGCAACGTAAATGCGTCCGCCGGCGGCGGCACGACTTCGTACCCTGCGGCGCGGCGGCTCAACGCTCGATCAACCGGCGGCCGCGCACGTCCTCGTCCTGCCAGCCGTGGCGCTCCAGTTCCGGATCGAGGTGTTCTTCCACCGGATGGCCGACGCACAGGTAGGCGACGAGCCGCCAGGTCTCCGGCACCGCCAGGATCGCTGTGACCGCTTCGGGTTCGAGGATCGAGACCCAGCCGACGCCGAGCCCCCGCGCCCGGGCGGCGAGCCAGAAGCACTGGACCGCCCCGACCACCGAATACGCCAGGGTCTCCGGCATGCTGGCCCGGCCGAGCCCCAGGCCAGTCTCGGTCGCCGTATCGCAGAAGACCGCGAGGTGGACCGGTGCCTCCCGCAGGCCCGCGAGCTTCAGGGTCCGGTAGCGCTCCGCCCGATCCGCGTCATAGCTTTCCGCCGCCGCCGCGTTGCAGCGGCCGAAGCTCGCCACGATGGCGGCGCGCCGGGCGGGGTCCGAGACGCGCACGAAGCGCCAGGGCCGGCTGTTGCCCACCGAGGGCGCCCGGTGGGCCGTGGCCAGACACGCGTCGAGCTGGTCGGCATCGACCGGGTCGGGCCGGAACCGGCGCACGTCCCGGCGCCACGCGAACAGCGCGTCTAGATCCTGCAGGAAGGTGTCGTCGAAGGCGGGCGGCCCCATGGCGCGTGGCATACAGGCATCCCGCCCCGGACCGGAACAGAAAAAAGGCCGCCCGGGTGGGGCGGCCTGAAGTCTTGGGTCTCGAAACCTCGGAGTGCCGGGTCCTGGGAGCCCGACCGGCGACCGATGGCTGGGGAGCTGGGTCGCGGCGCCGGCCGGTCAGAAACCGGTCGAGGTTCACCATCTGTTGTGCACCCGCAACGCGGCTCGCAAAAGGCATGAATTGGGCGGAACGGTGTTTTTTGTCGCTTGGGTGTGTCTCTGGCGACACGAATGTGCCCGGCCCCCACCCTTGCGGGCCGCTGCGGCGGGGCCCATCATCCGGCAAAGCAACGCTACACGGGAGTCACGATGACCGAGAGGATGGGCGCTGGGCCGGGGCCCGACGAGGCAGCGGGACATGTGATTCCCTTCCCCGCCCGCGCGGAGCCGCCCCAGGTGGCCTTCCACCGGGACGAATTGCGGGTGATCTTCAACCTCTACGGGCGTCAGGTCGCGGCGGGCGAATGGCGCGACTACGCCCTCGACTTCCGGCGTGACAAGGCGGTGTTCTCGATCTACCGCCGCGCCTCCGAGATGCCGCTCTACCGGATCGAGAAGGATCCGAAGCTTGCCCGCCGCCAGGGCGCCTACGCGGTGATCGCCGCCAGCGGCCAGATCCTGAAGCGCGGCACCGAGCTGGCCCGGGTGATCGCCGTGCTGGAGCCGGCGCCCCGGGCGGTCTGACGGGGCGATCTCAGGACAGGGACAGCCGGCGGACGGCCCCGGCGATCTCCGCCCGCACCTCGGGTGATAGCGGCTGGATCGGGAGCGGCGGTGCGGCTCGGCAGAGGCCCAGGATCTCGGCCAGCGCGTAGACCACCCGCAGGCTCGAATGGGATTTGAACAGGGCCCAGAGCGGTTCGAGCTCCGCATTCAGCGCACGGGCGCGGTCCGCGTCACCCGCGCCGGTCGCCTGGACGATGGCGCGGCAGGCGTTCGGAAACAGGCCCGCGGCCACGCTGAACCACGCATCACCCCCGGCGATCAGGGCCTCGGTGGCGTTCCAGTCGCCGCTGAAGCCGAGGGGAAAATCGGCCGGCAACGCAGCCCGGAGCGCGGCGAGCCCGGCAGCGGCGGCCGCCGGCTCCGGTGCCGGGCATTTGGCCGCCACCACGCCGGGCAGGCGCGCGATGCGGCCGATCAGCTCCGGCGAGAAGCGGAAATGCGTGGTCGTGGGATTGTCGTAGATCACGAGCGGCAGGCCACCCTCCCCCGCCACGGCCTCGAAATGGGCGAGGACCTCTTCCTCCGTGAGCGGCGTGTAGGAGACGGGCGCGAGGAGGCCGGCGGCGGCCCCGGCTGCCCGCGCGTCCCGGGCCAGGCGGATCGCCTCGTCGGTGCGCAGCGCGCCGATGCCGACCAGAAGGGGCGCCCGGCCGGACACGGTCTCGGCAGCGATCTCCACCGCGCGGCGCCGCTCGTCCCGGGACAGGTAGGCGTAGGTGCCGGTGCTGCCGAGCAGGCCGATCGAATCGACCCCGGCCGCCGCCAGCGGCTCCAGCAGCCGGCGCAGGGCGTCGGCCTCGACGCGGCCATCCGCATCGCTCGGCGTGATCGGGAAGGCGGAGAGGCCGGTGATTCGCAACATGACGGCAGGGTAGCGCCCGCACGCCGGCCGGTCAGGCATAAAAAAGACCCCGGCGGTCGCCCGCCGGGGTCTCGTCATCCCGTCAGTCCGTCTTGCCTAGCGGCGGTCGCCGATCAGGCTGAGCAGGAACTGGAACATGTTGATGAAGTCGAGATAGAGCGTCAGGGCGCCGTTGACCGACATCTTGGCCGCCATCTCACCGTTGAAGCCGCCGTAGAGATACATCTCCTTGAGCTTCTGGGTGTCGTAGGCGGTCAGCCCCGCGAAGATCAGCACGCCCAGCACCGAGATGGCGAACTGGAGGGCCGACGAGGCGAAGAAGATGTTCACCAGCGACGCGAGGATGATGCCGATCAGGCCCATCATCAGGAACGAGCCCATGCCGGACAGGCTGCGCTTCGTGGTGTAGCCCCACAGGCTCAGCGAGCCGAAGGCGGCCGCCGTGATGAAGAACACCTGCACCACGCTCGCGCCGGTGAAGACCAGCAGGAGCGAGGACATCGAGGCGCCCATCACCGCCGCGAAGGCGAAGAACATCGTCCGCGCCGACGAGGCCGACATGCGGTCCATCCGCATCGAGAAGATGAAGATGAACGCCAGCGGGGCGAGCATCAGCACCCACTTGAGCGGGCTCAGGTAGAGGGTCTGACCGAAGGGGGTCAGGATCGGGCGCGTACCCTGGTAGGCCGCGACCGAAGCCATGTTCAGGCCGAGGGCGACGAGACCGGAGATCCCGAGGCCGACGATCATGTTGTTGTAGACGCCGAGCATGAAGGCACGCAGGCCCTGGTCGACCTCGACCTGGGTGCCGGCGTAGCCCGTCGGCTGCTGGGCGCCGTACCGGAAGGGGCTGTTTTCGAATGCCATGGGAGTTTCCTTGCGGAGGCTCTCTCAGCGTGGTGTTTCGGGCGAGGCCCACGCAGGACCTCTGGCGCCAGGCTGGCACCTCGGTCAGGAATATGTTGCGGGCTCGGCCCCAGCACAAGTGCCCGGCCACGGTTGCGGGGCCGGTTTTCCGTGTCCGGACGATGTATTTTTGTCCATCCGGCCCGGGATTAAAATGCTTTCCGGCCGCGCAGCCGCAAGTTCGACTGCCGGTTGCCGGGTTGCCGCGGACTCAAACGCTTCAGACGAAGTCTTAACGGCTTCCTTATGCCCCCGACGAACACGCAGACGTCATCGTTGCGCACGCGACGTTTCAAACTGAGTTGGGTTGCGTCGGGTCGGGTCATCGCCTGCGGACCGGATCCGCCGGTGATGGACGCTGTTCCCCGACAGGCGACGATTCGGGGCTGACCATGACGACATTCCTCGAAACCCTGTTCGGCACCGCGCCGCACGTGTCGGCTTGGCAGGAATGCGCCCGCGCCGTGCTGATCTTCGCCTACGGGCTGCTGCTGGTGCGGATCTCGGGGCGGCGGACCTTTGGCCGCTGGTCCGCCCTCGACATCGTGGTCTCGATCATGCTGGGCTCCTCCTTGAGCCGGGCACTCACCGGAAACGCGCCGCTCCTCGGCACGATGGCGGCGAGCGCCGTCCTCGTTCTCCTGCACTGGCTGCTGGCCCAGGCTGCGGCCCGCTCCACCCGGCTGGCGCATATCTTCGAGGGGAAAGCCATCCATCTGGGCCGCGGCGGTCAGCTCGACGCCCGCGCCTGCCTGCGCCAGTCCGTCAGCGCCGCCGACCTCGACGAGGCGCTGCGTCAGACCGGCGTCCAGGGCGTGGGCGACACGGCCGGGATCATCCTGGAGCCGAGCGGCAAGATCACCGTGCACAAGCCCGGCTGACGGCGCCGTCAGCTCTGCCGCAGGTACGGCGCCGGCTTCTGCCCCAGGATCCGCCACGTGCCCAGCAGCCCGAGCAGGATCGCCAGCGCCACGGCGGCGAGCGCCGCCACCAGCGCCCCCGAGAGATCCAGCCGGAAGTCGAGGTGCATCACCTTGGCGACGATCACCCAGCCGGCGAGCGTGCCGGCCGCGAGGCCGAACAGGGCGGTGGCGAGGCCGAGCGCCGCGTACTCGATCGCGTAGGCGGTGAGCAGGCGGGACCGGCTCGCCCCCAGCACCTTGAGCACCACGGCATCGTAGAGCCGCGCCCGGTGCCCGGCCGCGATGGCGCCCGCCAGCACGAACAGGCTCGCCAACACCGCCACCGCGCTCGCCCCGCGGATCGCCAGGACCAGCCGGCCGACGAGGTCGCCGATGGCGTCGAGGGCGTCCTTCACCCGCACGGCGCTCACCGATGGGAAGGTCTTTGCGACATCCCGCAGGATGTGGTTCTCGACCCCCGCATCGGTGCCGCCGGGCAGCGTCAGGGTGGCGAGATCCGAGTGCGGCGCGCCGCGGAAGGTGCCGGGCGAGAACACCATCACGAAGTTGATGCCGAGGTTGCGCCACTCCACCCGGCGCAGGTTGAAGATCGTGGCGGTCAAATCACGGCCGAGCACGTTCACCGTCACGGTGTCGCCGAGCTTGAGGCCGAGCTGGCGGGCGAGGTCCGCCTCGAAGGAGACGAGCGGCTTGGCGCCCTGCTCCGGGCTCCACCACGCCCCCTCGGTGAGGCTGGAGCCCTCCGGCACGGTGTCGGCGTAGGTGATGCCCCGGTCGCCGTCGAGCACCCAGGCGGCATCCTCCGGCGGGCGGATCTTGCCCGCCGGCACACCGTTCAGGGCGACGATCCGGCCGCGCATCATCGGCACGTCCTCGATCTTCCCATTCGGGGCGGAGCGGGCCAGGAACTCGCGGAACTGGGCGGCGTCCCGCGAAGGAATATCCAGGAAAAAGAGATTGGGCGCCCGGGCCGGCAAGGTCGCGCTGATCGTGCGGCGGACATTGGCATCGATCAGGCTGAGCGTCACGAGGAGCGTCACGCCGAGGCCGAGCGACAGGACGATGGCGGGCGTCAGCGCGCCGGGCCGGTGGAGGTTGGCGAGCGCCATCCGGGGCGCGGGCCAGCGCGGATGCGGCAGGCGGCGGGCGAGCGTCATCAGGCCGAGGGCCACAAGATGCAGCAGGCCGAACGCGATGGCGGCGGCCGCGATGAAGATCAGCGCCACCCGCCGGTCAAAGGCGGTCGCCACCGACAGGCCGACCAGGGCCGCGAGGCTCAAGGCCAGCCAGATCCGGTAGCGCCAGCGCGGGCGCACCCGGGCGGGATCGACCGTATCGCGGAACAGGCCGGAGACCGGCACGTCGTGGGCGCGGCCCAGCGGCGTGATCGCGAACGCGAAGGCGGTGATCAGGCCGTAGGCGGCGGCCAGCGCCAGCTCGCCCGGAGCGAGCGTCGGGTTCAGCGGCAGCGGCAGGTCGGCGGAGAACAGCGCGTCCAACAGGAAGGGCAGGCTCGCCCCGATCGCGAGGCCGATCAGGGTGCCGAGGCCGGCGATCAGCATCACCTGGGTCAGGTATAGGGCGACCACCTGCGAGCCGGGCGCGCCGACGCTCTTGAGGGTCGCGATCGAGGGCCGCTTGCGGTCCACGAAGGCGTGGACGGCGTTGCCAACCCCGACGCCGCCGACGATCAGCGCGGTGAGGCCCACCAGGGTCAGGAACTGCGTGAAGCGCTCGATGCTCTTGGCGAAGCGCGGATCGGCGTTGGTGCGCGAGCGGATCTCCCAGCCGGCCTCCGGAGTCGCGGTGCGGATGCGCGCCTGCGCGGCGTCGAGGTCGGCATCCGGCGTGCCGGCTGGCAGGAGGATGCGGTAGCTCCAACGGTTGAGGCTGCCGGGTTGGACGAGGCCGGTGGCGCGCAAGGTCGGCTCGGAGATCATCAGCCGCGGCCCGAAGCCGATGCCGCCGGCGATCTTGTCGGGCTCCGACACGATGGTGCCGCGGATCGCGACCGGATGCCCAGCCAGCGTCAGGCGGTCGCCGACCTTGACGGCGAGGCGGGTGAGGAGTGCCGGATCGGCCACCGCCCCCGGCACGCCGTCGTGCTCCGCCAGGAGATCGGCGATCGGCGCCTGCGGTTCTGTGACGAGTTCGCCCGCGGCCGGGTAGGTGGTGGGATCGACGGCTTTCAGCTCGACCAGGGCCGCATCGCCGCTCGGCGCCACCGCCATCGCCCGCAGGGAGGCGACGATATCGAGCTTCCCTTCCCGCGCCAGGGCCTGCTTCTCCGCGTCGGTCGCCTCGCGGTTGATGAGGTTGTAGGCCAGATCGCCGCCGAGGATGCGCCGGCCCTCCCGGCCGAGCCCGTCCGATAGCGAGCGCGAGATCGACGCCACGCCCGCGATCGCCATGACGCCGAGCGCGATGCAGGCCAGGAACACCGCGAAGCCGTTGAGCCCGGCCCGCAATTCGCGCAGCGCGAGGCGCAGGGTCAGCGGGATCCGGCGGGGCGCGGGGTCGGGGCGGGTGATCGTGCCGTGCATCAGGCGGTCACCGCCTCCTCGATTCGCCCCGAGCGCAGGCGCACGGTGCGGTCGCACAGGCGGGCGAGGCCGTTGTCGTGGGTGACCAGCACCAGCGTCGCCCCGCGGTCGCGCTTCAGCCGGAACAGGAGATCGACGATCTGGCGGCCGGTGGTCTCGTCGAGGTTGCCGGTGGGCTCGTCGGCGACCAGGATCGCCGGATCGGGGGCGACTGCCCGGGCGATGGCGACCCGCTGCTGCTCGCCGCCGGAGAGCTGCGCCGCATAATGGTGCAGCCGGTGGCCGAGACCCACCGCCTCCAGCTCGGCGCGGGCCCGCTCCAGGGCGCCCGGCCGGTCGGCGAGCTCCAGCGGCAGCGCCACGTTCTCCAGGGCCGTCATGGTCGGCACGAGGTGGAAGGCCTGGAACACGATGCCGATCCGCCGGCCGCGGAACCGGGCGAGTGCGTCCTCGTCGAGGCGGACGAGGTCGGTGTCCTCGATCACCACGCCGCCGGAATCCGGCCGCTCCAGCCCGGCCATCACCATCAGCAGCGTCGATTTGCCCGAGCCGGACGGCCCGACGAGCCCCACCGCCTCGCCGCGGCCGACATTCAGGGAGATGCCCCGCAGGACGTGGACCCGGGCGGCCCCGCGGCCGAGGCTGAGATCGATATCGGACAGCGCGATCGCGGGGGCGCTTCCCACCTTGCCTTGGTTCATCGAGCGGACGATCTGTGGGCGATGACGAGCATGGCGCGCGAGGTCCTGTCTTGGGCTCAAACTTGGCGGCACAGGCCGTGGCTGCACCGCGATATGGGTCGCCCATTGGGGCTGCGCCATGACGGTGGCGCTGTGTTCCGGCGCACGGCCCTGTTTGCCGCAGCGCTAGCGCTCCTGATGGTCCCTTTCATGACAGTGACGCATGCGGCCCCCGGCGGCCCTCTCAAGCTCGTCGCCCTCGGCGACAGCCTCACCGCCGGCTACCGGCTCCCGGCCGATGCCGCCTTCCCCTCCGTGCTGGAGCGCCTGCTCAAGGCCAAGGGCGTGGACGTGACGATCGCCAATGCCGGCGTCTCGGGCGACACCGCCACCGGCGGCCTCGACCGGGTCGACTGGTCGGTGCCGGACGGGACCGCCGGGGTGATCCTCGAACTCGGCGCCAACGACATGCTGCGCGGCACCGACCCGAAGGTGACCGAGGGCGCGCTGTCGGCGATCATCGAGCGGTTGAAGGCGCGGGGCATCCCGGTCCTGCTCGCCGGCATGCAGGCGGCCCCCAATCTCGGGCCGGACTACAAGGCGCGGTTCGACGCGATCTACCCGACGCTCGCCAAGCGCTACGACCTGACTCTCTACCCGTTCTTCCTCGATGGTATCATCGGCGACCGGGGCCAGCACCTCGATGACGGGCTGCACCCGAACCGGCAGGGCGTGGAGACCATCGCTTCCCGCATGCTGCCGACGGTGGAGACGTTTGTAGGCGGCCTCCGGCAGGGGGCGTCGCGGTAGTGCCGCGCCTGTTCACCGGGCTCGCCGTGCCGCCCGCAATCGCCGAGGCGCTGAAGGCCTATCAGGCAGGCCTGCCCGGCGCCCGCTGGATCGAGCCGGGTGATTTTCATGTGACCCTGCGGTTCATCGGCGACATCGATGCGGCCACGGCCAACGACGTGGTCGAAGCCTTGTCCGAGATGCGGGCGCGCCCGGCCCTGACGGTGACGCTCGATGGTCTCGGCCTGTTCGGCGGTGAGAAGCCGCGTGCGCTCTACGCCTCGGTGATGGCCGATCCGGCGCTGATGGATCTCCAGGCCGAGCAGGAGCGGCTGGTGCGTCGGGCCGGGGTGGAGCCGGAACGGCGAAAATTCACCCCGCACATCACGCTGGCCCGGCTGCGGCGCGAGGCGACGCCGGAGGCGGCCGCGATGTACCTGTCGCAGGCGCCGGTCTTCGCGCCGCTGACGTTCGCTGTGGACCGGGTGACGCTGTTCTCGGCGCGGGACTCGACCGGGGGTGGGCCGTATGTGGCGGAGGCGGAATATCCGTTCGCGTAGTTTTGGTCGCTCGGATCAACCAAGCGCCCTCCCGCCCTCGCAGCGACCGGATGCGGACATCGACGCTGGTGGCAGAGCGCGACAGGCCCCCTCTCCCGAGCGGGAGAGGGGACCCGCGCTTGATCCTGCGGCCGCGTTGGAGCGCACGATGTGTGAATCCGATAGCCCCCCGCAGAGGGGGGACGGAGAGGCTCGGCGCGGACCGCCTCTCTTAATCCAAGTACCCCCTACAACCGTCGCAGCGCCACGCTCTCGATTCGGTGGCTCGCCCCCTTGGTGAGGATCAGGCTCGCCCGCTGGCGGGTCGGCAGGATGTTCTCCCGCAGGTTTGGCAGGTTGATCGTGGTCCAGAGCCGGTCGGCGATGTCGAGCGCCTCGGTCTCGGGAATCTCGGCGTATTTCCGGAAGTACGAGCGCGGGTCGCGGAACGCCGTCTGGCGCAGCTTCATGAAGCGCGTGACGTACCAGCGATGCAGGTCGTCCTCGTGGCCGTCGAGATAGATCGAGAAGTCGAAGAAGTCGGACACGAAGGGAATCGCGGTCCCGTCCCGGGGCAGGCGGGCGGGCTGCAGCACGTTCAGGCCCTCGACGATCAGGATGTCGGGGCTCTCCACCACCCGCTCCTCCCCGGGCACCCGGTCGTAGACGAGGTGCGAGTAGAGCGGCGCGGTCACCCGCTTATGGCCGGCCTTCACGTCGTGGAGGAAGCGCAGCAGCGCGGCGGTGTCGTAGCTCTCGGGGAAACCCTTGCGCTCCATCAGCCCGTTGGCGGCGAGCTCGGCGTTGGGCAGCAGGAACCCGTCCGTGGTGACGAGGTCGACCTTCGGGGTATTGGGCCAGCGCGCCAGCAGGGCGGTCAGGATGCGGGCGGTCGTCGACTTGCCCACCGCCACCGAACCGGCCAGCCCAATGATGTAGGGGGCCTTGGTCTCGCGCTCGGCCATCAGGAAGCGCTGGGTCGCCTTGAACAGACCCTGCGTCGCCGCGACGTAGAGGGCGAGCAGACGGGACAGCGGCAGGTAGATCGCCACCACCTCCTCGACCGAGATCGGGTCGTTGATCGATTGCAGCCGCTCCAGATCCTCCTGCTTGAGGGTGAGCGGCGTGTCGGCGCGCAGCTGGGCCCATTCCTCGCGGCTGAAGCGGCGATAGGGCGAGAGCCCGTCCGACGCTTCGAGGATCGCCTCGACCGTGCCGGGCAGCGCGGCCGCGTTCACGCGGGGCGCCTCGCGGCCTTCTCGGCGATGCCGCTCTGCGCGGTGCGCCGCTCCAGCTCAGCCATCACCTCGGTAAGCTCCACACCGCCGGCCCGCAGCAGCACCAGGAGGTGGTAGAGCACGTCCGCGGCCTCGTTGCGCAGACCGGTCTTGTCGCCCTGCACGGCCGCGATCGCCGCCTCCACCGCCTCTTCGCCAAGCTTCTTCGCCGCCTTGGCGGGGCCCTCGGACAAGAGCTTGGCGGTGTAGGAGGTGGCGGGATCGGTCCCGGCACGGCTCGCCACGAGGGCGGCAAGGTCGGCGAGCGTGTAGGCGGTCATGAAGCGATCTGCATGTGGCGACGGCCCCTTATATGGATCAGGACCGATTTTCGGCAGGAAACTGCGCCACGACCGGGTCAGGGGCAAGCCAGGCGGGTGAAGGCGGGCGGGGATTGTTCTTTGTCACAGAGGCGGTCCGTATCTGCCACGCGCCCTCCCTCCCCCCTCTGCGGGGGAGGGTGGCCCCTGCGTCAGCAGGGGTCGGGAGAGGGGAACCCGGGTTCAGGATAGCGCGCAGCCTTCAAGATGGGCGCAGCCTCATTCTGCACCGTCGCTCCCCTCTCCCGACCCGCTTCGCGGGCCACCCTCCCCC
>NZ_FNHS01000022.1:13570-80388 GCF_900103445.1 Methylobacterium phyllostachyos
GGGTTCAGGATAGCGCGCAGCCTTCAAGATGGGCGCAGCCTCATTCTGCACCGTCGCTCCCCTCTCCCGACCCGCTTCGCGGGCCACCCTCCCCCACAAAGGGGGGGGGGAGACGCGCGGTCGGCCGAGGTCCCCTACCCGTTCGGCAGATGCCGGGCGAGCGCCTCCAGCACGGCCATGCGCACGGCGACGCCCATCTCGACCTGCTCGCGGATCAGCGACTGCGCCCCGTCGGCGATCTCCGAGGAAATCTCGACGCCGCGGTTCATGGGGCCCGGATGCATCACGAGCGCGTCGGGCTTGGCCAGCGCCAGCTTCTCGCCGTCGAGGCCGAAATAGCGAAAATACTCTTTCACCGAGGGGACGAACGAGCCGTTCATGCGCTCGCGCTGGAGGCGGAGCATCATCACGATGTCGCAGCCCACGAGGCCCTTGCGCATGTCCGTGAAGGTCTCGACGCCGAAGCGCTCGATGCCGGCGGGCAGCAGGGTCGAGGGCGCGATCAGGCGGACCCGCGCACCCATCGCCTGCAGCAGGATGATGTTGGAGCGCGCCACCCGCGAGTGCAGGACGTCGCCGCAGATCGCCACCTGCAACCCCTCGATCCGGCCCTTGTTGCGGCGGATCGTGAGGGCGTCGAGGAGCGCCTGGGTCGGGTGCTCGTGGGCGCCGTCGCCGGCATTGACCACCGCGCAATCGACCTTGCGGGCCAGCAGATGCACCGCACCGGCCGATTCGTGGCGGACCACGATGATGTCGGGCCGCATGGCGTTCAGCGTCGCGGCGGTGTCGATCAGGGTCTCGCCCTTCTTCACCGAGGACGAGGCCACCGACATGTTCATCACGTCGGCGCCGAGGCGCTTGCCGGCGAGCTCGAAGGACGATTGCGTCCGGGTCGAGGGCTCGAAGAACAGGTTGATCTGCGTCCGGCCCCGGAGGGTCGTGCGCTTCTTCTCCACCTGCCGGGAGATGTCGACGGCGGAATCGGCGGCGTCGAGCAGCCCCGCGATGTCGGGCCGGGTCAGGCCCTCGATGCCGAGGAGGTGCCGATGCGGGAAGGGCGCGGGCGTCGTCATGATGAGGCCCGGGTGTAGGTGCGGCGGGCCCGGGGGGCAAGGCTGCGATGGTCAGACATCGACATGATAAGGAAAGGAGCGACGGCTCTGCTTCTCTCCCTCCCCCCTTTGCGGGGGAGGGTGGCCCGCGAAGCGGGTCGGGAGAGGGGAGCGACGGTGCAGAATCAGGCACGAGCCTTCATGCAGGGCGCGCTTTCTCTGGAAGCCGGGTTCCCCTCTCCCGACCCCTGCTGACGCAGGGGCCACTCTCCCCCGCAAAAGGGGGGAGGGAGGACGCGCGGGAATCCTCGCAGCGTGGTGCTCCAGATCGGCCCAGCCGCCTGAGCGGGAAAAGCCTGCGGCCTTTTTTCCGGCCGATGGTAACCGGAGACCCCTGCGCCACGTATTCGCCCGAACACTCGGGATTCAGACGTTTCCCGGCCCCGCACCGCCTCCCCGGGATACAGACGCTTGGCCGCCTCCCCTGCCCTCGAAGCCCCCGAGACCGTCGATCGGCAGGGGCGCCGCTGGTTCTACCGCCACCCGCTGGTGATCCGGCTGGCCCATTGGATCAACGCCGCGGTGCTGCTCGTGCTGCTGATGAGCGGCCTGCAGATCTTCAACGCCCACCCGGCGCTCTACTGGGGCGCGACCTCGACCTTCGACGACCCGGCGCTCGCCATCACCAGCGAGCAGGGGCGCGACGGCACGAATCGCGGCGTGGTGACGGTCGGCGCCCACACCCTCGACACCACCGGGGTTCTCGGCCTGTCGAAGCAGGACGGCACCGAGATCGAGCGCGCCTTCCCGGCCTGGGCGACTCTGCCGGCCGATCAGGACCTCGCCACCGGGCGGCGCTGGCACTTCCTGTTCGCCTGGGCTTTGGTCATCAACGGCGCGGTCTATCTGCTCTACGGCCTGTTCAGCGGCCAGCTCCGCCGCCGCCTGATCCCGGACGGCGACCAGATCCGCGACTTCGGCGGTTCCGTGAAGGAGCACCTGCTCCTGCGCTTCCCCGAGGGCACGGAGGCCAAGCGCTACAACGTCATCCAGAAGCTCACCTACCTCGTCCTGATCCTCGGCCTGCTGCCCGCCATGGTGCTGGCCGGCCTCGCCATGTCGCCCGGGATGGACGCGGCGTGGCCCTGGCTCACCGAGCTGTTCGGCGGCCGGCAATCGGCCCGCAGCGTCCACTTCATCGCGGCCGGGCTGATCGTGCTCTTCGTGGTGGTCCACGTGCTGCTCGTGATCGTCTCCGGCCTCGTCAACAACATGCGCGGCATGGTCACCGGCTGGTTCAGCCTCGGCCGCGACCGGGAGAGTGCGCGATGATCCTCCACCGCCGCAAGCTCCTCACCGCGGGCGCCGGCCTGATGGGCACCGCCCTTCTCAGCGGCTGCGACAAGTTCGCCGGGACCGAGACCGGGCAGCGCACCCTCAAGGTCGGCGAGGACGCCAACCAATACGTCCAGCGCCTGCTGATGTCGCCGACGACCCTGGCTCGGGAATTTCCCGCCTCGATGATCTCCCCCTGGTTCAAGCCGAACGGAACGATCGACCCGCCGGACCGGGGCTACCGGGCGTTGGCGGCGCAGAAGTTTTCGGACTTCAAGCTCACGGTGGACGGTCTCGTTCAGACGCCGCTGGCGCTGAGCCTCGCGGATCTTCGCGCCCTGCCGTCGCGCACCCAGATCACCCGGCACGATTGCGTGGAGGGCTGGAGCTGCATCGGGCAGTGGAGCGGCGTTCCGCTCGCCGAGATCTTGAAGAAGGCCGGGCTGAAGCCGCAGGCGCGCTACGCCGTGTTCCACTGCGCCGACACGCTGGAGTTCGAGGCCGGCCCCAAGGGCGGGGGCAAGGGGCGTGGCCAGGGGGCCTCCCTGGTGCGCCCGACCCATCCGGGTGCGGTCCGGGAGGCCTATGTCCAGCTCGCCGCCGCCGACGATTGGGGCGGCCCGTCCACCGCCACCGAAGCGCCCAAGGACGATTGGGGCCAGGGCAGCCCGGCTCCGGAGCCCGAGCCGACGGGGATCCCGATCCGCTATTACGAGAGCATCGGCCTCTATGATGTGTTCAACCCGCAGACGATCCTGGCCTACGACCTCAACGGCAAGCCGCTGCCGGTCTCGAACGGTGCGCCCCTGCGCCTGCGGGTCGAGCGCCAGCTCGGCTACAAGCAGGCCAAGTACGTGATGCGGGTCGAGATGGTGGAGTCGCTCGCCGGAATCGGCCAGGGCAGCGGCGGCTACTGGGAGGATCGCGGCTACGAGTGGTACGCGGGGATCTGAGGCGCCGGGTCGGCGGAATGCTCCTGCCATTTGACAACCCGCCGCCTGTGACCCACTTGTGCCCGGCGCGCGGCCCCGGCCCGACGGCGGGCATACGTCCCACGCGAATTGCGAACAGAATTCGTCCGTCGAGCCCAGGCTCCGTCAGGGGCAGAGGTCTGAATGAAAGTCGTCGTCGTCGAGTCGCCGGCCAAAGCCAAGACGATCAATAAGTATCTCGGCCGCGACTATGAAGTGATCGCCTCCTTCGGGCATATCCGCGACCTTCCGCCCAAGGACGGCTCGGTGGATCCCGAGCAGGACTTCCACATGGTCTGGGAGCTGGCCGACCGCGGGGCGAGCCGGGTCTCGGAGATCGCCAAGGCGGTCAAGGGCGCCGACAAGCTGATCCTCGCCACCGACCCGGATCGCGAGGGCGAGGCGATCTCCTGGCACGTGCTGGAGGCGCTGAACGCCCGCAAGGTGCTCAAGGGCATCCCGGTCGAGCGCGTGACCTTCAACGCCATCACCAAGGCGTCGGTCGAGCAGGCGATGCGCAAGCCGCGGGAGATCGACCAGGCGCTGGTCGATGCCTATCTGGCGCGCCGGGCGCTCGACTACCTCGTGGGCTTCAACCTCTCGCCGGTCCTGTGGCGCAAGCTCCCGGGCGCCCGCTCGGCGGGGCGCGTGCAGTCCGTGGCGCTCCGCCTCGTCGTCGAGCGCGAGATGGAGATCGAGCGGTTCAAGCCGCGCGAGTACTGGACGCTCATCGCCACGCTGACGACCGCCGACGGCGCCACCTTCGAGGCCCGCCTCGTGGGCGCCGATGGCAAGCGCATCCAGCGCTTGGATGTCGGCACGGGCGAGGAGGCGGCCGCCTTCAAGCGCGACCTCGAACTCGCGACCTTCCAGGTGGCGAGCGTCGAGGCGAAGCCCGCCAAGCGCCACCCGCAGCCGCCCTTCACGACCTCCACGCTGCAGCAGGAGGCCTCCCGCAAGCTCGGGATGGCGCCGGCCCAGACCATGCGGGTCGCCCAGCGCCTCTACGAGGGCGTCGATATCGGCGGCGAGACGGTCGGCATCATCACCTACATGCGGACCGACGGCGTCGACATGGCGCCGGAGGCGATCCAGGACGCCCGCCGGGTGATCGGCAAGGAGTTCGGCGACCGCTACGTGCCGGACGTGCCGCGCAAGTACAGCGTCAAGGCCAAGAACGCCCAGGAGGCCCACGAGGCGGTGCGGCCGACCGATATGGGCCGCCTGCCCAAGATGGTCGCCCGCCACCTCGAGCCCGAGCAGGCCAAGCTCTACGACCTGATCTGGACCCGCACCATGGCGAGCCAGATGGAATCGGCCGAGCTGGAGCGGACCACCGTGGACGTCGCCGCGAAGGTCGGCCCGCGGACCATCGACCTGCGCGCCACCGGCCAGGTGGTGAAGTTCGACGGCTTTCTTGCGCTTTATCAGGAGGGCAAGGACGACGAGGAGGACGAGGAGAGCCGCCGCCTCCCGCCCATGAAGGCCGGCGACCCACTCAAGCGTGAGCGGATCAGCTCGACCCAGCACTTCACCGAGCCGCCGCCGCGCTATTCCGAGGCGAGCCTCGTGAAGCGCATGGAGGAACTCGGCATCGGCCGGCCCTCGACCTACGCGGCCGTGCTGCAGACGCTCCGGGACCGCGAATACGTCAAAATCGAAAAAAAGCGGCTGCAGCCGGAGGATAAGGGGCGGCTCGTCACGGGCTTCCTCGAGAGCTTCTTCCGCCGCTACGTCGAGTACGATTTCACCGCCGATCTGGAGGAGCAGCTCGACCGCGTCTCCAACGCCGAGATCGACTGGCGGGCAGTGCTGCGCGACTTCTGGCGTGATTTCTCGGCGGCGATCGGCGAGACCAAGGAGCTGCGCGTCACCGACGTGCTGGAAGCGCTGAACGGCCTCCTCGGCCCGCACATCTTCCCCGATAAGGGCGACGGCTCGAACCCGCGCACCTGCCCGACCTGCGGCGCGGGCCAGCTGTCGCTGAAGCTCGGCAAGTTCGGCGCCTTTATCGGCTGCTCCAACTATCCGGAGTGCAAGTATACCCGCCAGCTCTCGGCCTCCGGCGTCGAGGGGGACGGCGACGGCTCCTCGGCCGAGGGCGGCCAGCCGGGCGTGCGGGTGCTGGGCAACGATCCCGCGACCGGCCTGCCGGTGACGATCCGCGACGGGCGGTTCGGTCCGTTCGTGCAGCTCGGCGAGGCCTCCACCGAGAAGGGGGCGGCCAAGCCCAAGCGCTCGTCCCTGCCCAAGGGGCTCAGCCCCTCTTCGGTCGACCTCGACAAGGCGCTGGCCCTGCTGTCGCTGCCGCGCGAGGTGGCGCGCCACCCCGAGACCGGCGAGCCGATCCTGGCCAATCTCGGCCGGTTCGGACCCTACGTGCAGCACGGGAAGACCTACGCCAATCTCGGCAAGGACGACGACGTGCTGGAGATCGGTGGCAACCGCGCGATCGACCTCATCGTCGCCAAGGAGCAGGGCGGCGGTCGCGGCCGTCCGGCCGCCGATCCCGGCCGGCCGCTCGGCAAGGACGAGGCGAGCGGGCGCGACCTCGTGGTCAAGGCCGGCAAGTACGGGCCCTACGTCACGGACGGCGAGGTGAACGCCACGCTGCCGAAGACGATGAATGCCGAGGCGCTGACCCTCGACGAGGCGATCGCCCTGGTAAACGCCAAGCGCGCTTCAGGCGGCGGCAAGCCGGCCAAGCGCGGGGCTGTTCGGAAGAGTTCGGCCCGCGCCGCGAGCGGCGACAAGCCGGCGGCCAAGAAGACCGCCGCGAAGAAGCCGGCCGCCAAGAAGGCGCCGGCGAAGAAGTCGAGTGCGGGCTGAGGGCGGGCCGGATCGTGGGGGGAGGCGGAAATTCCAACCTCTCCCCTCACCCTGAGGTGCCGAAGCGTAGCGGGGGCCTCGAAGGAGCCCTCCAGGGATCGCAGTGTCTTCTGGAGCCCTCCTCCGAGGCCCGCTTCGCGGGCACCTCAGGACGAGGGCACGGGTTGGAGATCGCGTGTGTTCTGCTAACCAACGCTTCGGTCGCCCCCAAGCGCCTTGGAAAGCGGCCTCAGCTCAAACCAAGTAGGTGATCGTCGCCGCCACGGCGGTGGCGAAGGTTGCTAGTGCGATCGTGGTGGCGTTGATCAGCGCGCGCGCCTGCGGCAGGCTCACTCCGTCGTCATCGCATCCGAAGGCGGCACCGGCCGCATGCTCGAAGCGGATCAGGGTCAGGCGGCGGGCCTCGATTGCGGCGTCACTCATGGACTGCGCCTCCCTGGGCCGCAGCACGTCGGCTACGGTCAAGTTTTGTCTCTGCTGGCAACGTCGATCGTTCTGATCTGTTCCGATGGAGATCTGCTGAGATCCGACCGAGAATGTCGCGAGGAAGCCTTAACCCATTGTTGTGCAACGTCTCGATGACAGGGGGCGGACGGGTCACCGACGTTCGCGCCGAACGGGCCCTCGCTCGCGGCGGTGCAGCATGCGATGATGCGGCCGCATCGCCGAGCGGCGAATGGCTTTGATGTTTATGTTTTGTTCCGCTATGATGCGGGGATGAAGGCGCATGCACCACGACCCACGACTCGTCTGCGCGAATCCGAGCCGGCCGACACACCGCGCTCCCGGAGGCCGCGCGTGAGCGACCCGGCGCGCGACCTGTTCGCCCCGGGCGGCAAGGGCCCGGCCGGCCGTCCGTCTGAGCCGCGGCGACGCCTGGACGCCTCGGCCTCGGTGACGACCCTCGCCACGGCCGCGCCGGAGGCCGGCTATACCGCCTCCGACATCGAGGTGCTGGAGGGGTTGGAGCCGGTCCGGCGCCGGCCCGGCATGTATATCGGCGGCACCGACGAGCGGGCGCTGCACCACCTCTTCGCCGAGGTGATCGACAATTCCATGGACGAGGCGGTGGCGGGTCACGCCAGCTTCATCGAGGTGGAGCTGGAGGAGACTGGCGCCCTCGTGGTGACCGACAACGGCCGCGGCATCCCGGTCGACCCGCACCCGAAATTTCCGGGCAAGTCGGCGCTCGAGGTCATCATGACCACGCTGCATGCCGGCGGTAAGTTCGACTCGAAGGTCTACGAGACCTCGGGTGGCCTGCACGGCGTCGGCATCTCGGTGGTGAACGCGCTCTCCGACCTCTTGGAGGTGGAGGTCGCGCGCAACCAGACCCTCTACCGCCAGACCTTCTCGCGCGGCCACGCGCAGGGGGCCTTGGAACTGGTTGGCCGGGTTCAGAACCGGCGCGGCACGCGCGTGCGCTTCCACCCCGATGCCGAGATCTTCGGCTCGCTGAAGTTCGACCCGCGCCGCCTGTTCAAGATGGCCCGCTCGAAGGCCTACCTGTTCGGCGGCGTCGAGATTCGCTGGCGCTGCGCCCCGGCCCTTCTCGAAGGGCTGGCGGACGTGCCGGCGGAAGCCGTGCATCGCTTCCCCGACGGGTTGCGCGACTATCTCGCCCGGGACATCGAGGGCAAGGAACTCGTCACCGAGGCGATGTTCTCCGGCAAGATCACCAAGCCGGGCTCGCACGGGTCGCTCGAATGGGCGGTGGCCTGGATGGTCGCCGAGGACGGGTTCTCGCACTCCTACTGTAACACGATCCCGACGCCCGAGGGCGGCACTCACGAGGCCGGCCTGCGCGTTGCCCTGCTGCGCGGCCTGCGCGAGCACGCCGAGCGGGTGAACCAGGCCAAGCGCATGACGGCGGTGACCACCGACGACGTCATGGCGACCTGCGCGTCGATGCTCTCGGTCTTCATCCGCGAGCCGGAGTTCCAGGGCCAGACCAAGGACAAGCTCGCCACCGTGGAGGCGCAGCGCATCGTCGAGACGGCGGTGCGGGACGCCTTCGACCACTGGCTCGCCGCCTCCCCGGCCCAGGCCAACAAGCTCCTCGACTGGGTGATCGACCGGGCAGAGGAGCGCCTGCGCCGCCGCCAGGAGAAGGAGGTCGCCCGCAAGAGCGCGACCCGCAAGCTGCGCCTGCCCGGCAAGCTCGCCGACTGCTCGGCCGCCGGCACCGCGGGCTCGGAGATCTTCATCGTCGAGGGCGATTCGGCTGGCGGCTCCGCCAAGCAGGCCCGAGATCGGGCGACTCAGGCGATCCTGCCGCTCCGCGGCAAGATCCTGAACGTCGCCTCGGCCTCCCGCGACAAGCTCGGCGCCAACCAGCTGATCTCGGATCTCACCTTGGCGCTCGGCTGCGGCACCGGCTCGGCCTTCCGCGAGACGGATCTGCGCTACGACAAGGTGATCATCATGACGGACGCCGACGTCGACGGCGCCCATATCGCCTCGCTGCTGATCACCTTCTTCTACCGGCAGATGCCGAAGCTGATCGACCGCGGCCACCTCTACCTCGCGATCCCGCCGCTCTACCGGCTGCAGCAGGGCTCGAAGGTGGCCTACGCCCGGGACGACGCGGATCGCGAGCGGATCATCAAGACGGTGTTCAAGGGCGGCAAGGTCGAGATCGGGCGGTTCAAGGGCCTTGGCGAGATGATGCCGGCCCAGCTCAAGGAGACCACCATGGACCCGAAGAAGCGCACGCTCCTGCGTGTCGCGGTCCTGGACGAGGCCCGGGAATCGACCGGCGACACGGTCGAGCGCCTGATGGGCAACAAGCCCGAGGCGCGCTTTGCGTTCATCAGCGAGCGCGCGGCCTTCGCCGAGGGGGCGGATCTCGATATCTGAGGTTGCTTGGTCAGCCAGGGCTCTGCCCTGGCGACCCGCCAAAGGGCTCAGCCCTTTGGTAACCGTTGATGGCCGGCGCGAGCCTTTAATGGGCGGCGATCGCCTTTGCGGGATCGAAGGGCTGGGCGGCCGAGATCGCGTCCTTGCCCATGTTGAGGATCGCCGAGAACCGGTCGCCGCCTGGCCGCAGTACCAGGGCGCCGGGTTCAACCGCGATGTGCTTGCTGCCGAGGCCGAGGAAACCTCCCACGTCGAGCACCACCGCCTTCAGGGTCCCGCCATCCGTGATCAGCAGGTCGTCGATCTTGCCGACGCTGTCGCCCGCGGCGTTGCGCACCTCCACACCGATCAACTTCGTGGTCAGGAACGCGACCGGTTTGAGGCCCTGACGCTTCGCCGCGTCCTGAGCATTGGCCGCCTCCATCAGGCGGCCGGGCGCGGTGCCGCCGATCAAGGCTCCCGGCCCTGTGCCGGGCAGGACGGTGTCCTTCCCGATGACGCTCGCGTCCTGGGCGTGTGCCGGGGCGGCGGCAAGGAAGGCCGCCAGCGACAGGAGAAGGATTCGGCTCCGCATGGCTGATCGCTCCGCTGCGCCCTGCTCCAGTTGGGCGACGCGGTCACAATCGTCCGGTTCCAGTCGGGTTCCAGCCCGCCATGTCGCACCTGCCCCGGCCGACGCGTCGTGCAAACGGAAAAGGGGCCCGGCCTTTCGGCCGGACCCCTTCACGACGGGGCCAGGAAACCCGGTTCCGCCCTGCGAGCTCAGTACGAGCCGAACTTGTAGTTCACGCCGGCGCGGACGACCGCGAACTCGGTCTTGGCGGCGCCGCCGTTGAGGTAGACGGTGCCGGCCGGGGCCGGGAGGCCCGGGACGTAGACGCCGGCTGCGGCGTTCTTCTGACGGTCGAGGTTCACGTACAGACCTTCGACCTTGAACGTCACGGCCGAGGACTTGAAGAAGTTCAGGAACGAGTCGGTGGGGAGCGCGTACTCGACGCCGCCGCCGACCGCGTAGCCGGTGCGGAAGCTGTCGCGGAAGCGGCGGCCAGCGAAGTTCTGGTCGTCCTGGCCCGAGCCGTAGGCGTAACCGCCGGTGGCATACACGAGGGTACGGTCGAAGGCGTAGCCGAGGCGGCCGCGCGCCGTGCCGAAGTAGTCGAGGCCGTTGCCGCTGGTGGCGACGTAGGGGTGCTGGCCGGAGAAGGCCGTGCCCGCAAAGCCGAGGCCGGTGTAGTTCAGCGTGGCGTTGGCGCGGCGGGCGAAGTCGACATACTGGGCGTCAGCCTCGAAACCGATCACGACACCCGAACCCGGCGTGAACTGGTAGTTGTAGCCGATCTGCGCGCCGCCGGTGAAGCCGTCGTTGTTCGGGCGCTTGTTCACGTTGATGACGCCGGCGGTATCCTCAGACCCGACCACCGAGCCGCTCCGCAGGACGTAGTTGGTGGTCCGGCGGCTGTTGGCGTCGAAGCCGTAGCCAGCGTTTCCACCGACGTAGAACCCCGTCCAGGTGAAGACCGGCACGGGCGTGAAGGCCGGCGGCGGGGCCGCGCGGCGCGGCAGGTCGGCCGCTGAGGCCGCAGCGGCGGTGCCGACGAGCACAGTCGACGCAAGGAGAAGCTTCTTCATAATTCCCTAAGTCCTGGGTTAGCGGGAGCCGGCAGACTTCTAGGCGCTCTCGACCGCAAGGTCTGTCGCTTTCCTGCAACAAGCATCGTCAGACTAGGCGTATCAGGTCAACGAATCATGAAGACTTATTTGCGGTTGCATCGCCCATGAAGATATCATGAATGCGCCTTGTTGCGATGAATACAGTAATAGAACGGATTTAAGGCGCCAAAATAGCTCAAGATATAGCTTCGAATATGCGGATTATGCGTGGAAATATCGATGAAAGCCCCGGTACTAGGGGGCGTTTACGGAGGAGCGATCCTGTCTCGTTTGGAGACGCCATCCACCGCGTCATCGAAAGGTGCGGTTAACCCTATCGTCCGATGATTCCCGGTCGATGGCCGGGCCCGCGTTCGGTGGAGTGAGTCGCTCATGCACAGCCGCCACGATCGGGCTCCGAGGTCCTTCGGCCGACGGCGGCTGACGGAGGAAGCGCCCGCCTCGGATCGGGAGCGGGCCGATTCATCGCTCAGTCTCCTCGCCTGGACTCTGCGCGTGTCGGCCGTCGTCGGACTCCTGGCGATCGCCGGCACGACGCAGCTGGCGCGTTGGATGCGTGCCGGCGACGCGCCCATGCGCCTCGCCGGCACGGCAGGCCCGGTGCCGGCCGACCCCGAGACGACCGGCGCGATCACGTCCGCCGGTGCCGCCCGTGGCACGCATCTCGATCCTTGCCTGCTGCCCGTCTCTCCGCGCCTCAGGCCTTGATCGCAGGCCTTGATCGTCTGTGTGTCGCGACGCCGGGTGCGCATTGCGAGATTGACAAGTCGCGCCAAGCCCCTAACTGACTTGGCGAACGCGCCCCGCGGCCCCGGGAGCGTACCAGCGCTCCCCGCGAGCCTTTCCCAGCCGTTGCCGCGACGGTGTCCTTCGCGCCGGCCGGGCGCGCAACGGTTCCTAAACGCAGATGCCTTTTTCCGACCTGGGACTGAGCGAGAAAGTCCTGAACGCTGTCGAAGCGGCGGGTTACACCGAGCCGACGCCGATCCAGGCCGAGGCCATTCCCCACGTGCTGGCGCGCCGCGACGTCCTCGGCATCGCTCAGACCGGCACCGGCAAGACCGCAGCCTTCACGCTGCCGATGCTGACGCTGCTGGAGAACGGCCGTGCCCGGGCCCGGATGCCGCGCACGCTGATCCTGGAGCCGACCCGCGAACTGGCTGCCCAAGTGGTCGAGAATTTCGACCGCTACGGGACCAACCACAAGCTCAACGTGGCGCTGATCATCGGCGGCGTCTCCTTCGCCGAGCAGGACGCGAAGCTGACGCGCGGCACCGACGTGCTGATCGCGACGCCGGGGCGCCTGCTCGACCATTTCGAGCGCGGCAAGCTGCTGCTCACCGGTGTCGAACTGCTGGTCATCGACGAGGCCGACCGCATGCTCGACATGGGGTTCATCCCCGATATCGAGCGGATCGTGAAGATGGTGCCGTTCACCCGGCAGACCCTCTTCTTCTCGGCCACCATGCCGCCGGAGATCGAGCGGCTGGCCGACATGTTCCTGCACAACCCGCAGCGGGTCGAGGTGGCCCGGCCCGCCTCCACGGCCACCACGATCACGCAGCGTCTCGTCGCCACCGGGTCCGAGGGGCACGCCAAGCGCGAACGGCTGCGCGACCTGATCCGCGGCGAGGCGGAGCTCAAGAACGGGATCATCTTCTGCAATCGTAAACGCGACGTCGCCCTGCTGCAGAAGTCCCTGGTGAGCCACGGCTTCGACGCCGCCGCGCTGCACGGCGACATGGACCAGCGCGCGCGCACCACCGCCCTCGACGCGTTCCGGAACGGCGAGACCGCCCTGCTGGTCGCCAGCGACGTCGCAGCCCGCGGCCTCGACATTCCAGCGGTCAGCCACGTCTTCAACTTCGACGTCCCGCACCATCCGGAGGACTACGTCCACCGGATCGGCCGCACCGGGCGCGCCGGCCGGGCCGGGACCGCCTACACCCTGGTCTCGCCGGAGGATGCCCGGTCGCTCGGCGCCATCGAGGCGTTGATCGGGCAGCCGATCCCATGGCTCGACGGCGACCTGACGACGATCGGCGATGCGGCGTCGGAGACCGCCACCCGCCATCGTGGGCGCTCCGGCAATGCCCGCCGCGGGTCCCGCTCGGCCGCGGCCGGTGGCAGGGGGGCCGATAAGAGCGCCGATAGGAATTTGGACAAGGGCGCCGGAGAGTCCACCGACCGTTCGAGGGTGCGCGGCAGCCGCGGCGGCTCGACTGCGCAGCGCGCGGACAGCCGGCCCACGCCGGAGCCGCATCGTGAGCCGGTGCGCGAGGGGCGGGCGCGGGACGAACGGGGGCGCGACGAGCGCGGGCGCCGGCACGAGGCGGAGGGCGATACGCCCGTCGGCCTCGGGTCGCACGTGCCGGCCTTCCTGCTTCGACCAGTCTTGGCCAAAAAAGAGAAATAACCGGGTCAATACGGCTTAACTTTCCGGCTACCACCCGGCCGTAGAGTAGTTTCCGGGCCGCGGCGCAACGAAGCGTCAGCGCTCCTGAGGCGGCGAACCGGCATGAGCCTTGAGACCCATTCGGATCGGGATCGCAGCTTTGCGCTGGCGAGCCGCGCGCTCGATCTGATCCGTGACTACGGCCCCTCGGCCGCGCCGCGCGCCTACGCGGTCTGGTACGCCTACGTGTCGGCGGAGATGCCGCTGCTCGGCGACGCCGTGAAGCGCTTGACGATTCAGAACGGCTGCCTCACCGAGGCTGACATCGACGACCTGCACGAGACCTATCTGGACGGTCGCCGCCTCGCGAGCGCCGCCGACACGATCAGCACCGTGGTCCTGAGCGAGATCGCGGCGGTCACCGAAATCCTCGACCTGTCGCTCGGCTCCGCCGCCCAATACGGCGAATCCCTGCGTGGCCTGACCCAGGACCTCGCCCAGAGCCCGCCGAGCGGCGCAAGGCTGGGCGAGATCGTCGCGACGCTCGCCGTCACCACCCGCGAAGTCGCGGTCAACAACCGGGTCCTCGAAGCGCGCATGCGCGAGACCCGCAGCGAGATCGAGACGCTGCGCGAGAAGCTGGAGGCAACGCGCCTCGAGAGCCTCACCGACGCCCTGACCGGCCTGTCGAACCGCAAGCAGTTCGAGGCGAGCCTGAAGGCCGCCATCGAGGAGGCCCGCCTGCGGGCCGGCTCCATGAGCCTGATCATCCTCGACATCGATTTCTTCAAGCGCTTCAACGACCTGTATGGTCACCTCACGGGCGATCAGGTGCTGCGGCTGGTGGCGATCGTGATGCGTGAGCAGGCGGGCAAGACTGCCCAGCTCGCCCGGTTCGGCGGCGAGGAGTTCGGGATCGTCCTGCCCGGTGTGGACCGCGCGGCGGCGCGGCACCTGGCCGAGACGCTGCGCGCCAGCGTGATGGGGCGGGAGTTGGTCAAGCGTTCGACGGGCGAATCGCTCGGCAAGGTCACAGTATCGCTGGGTGTCGCGGTTTTGCGCCAGGGCGATACGCCGGCCTCGCTGATGGAGCGGGCCGACCTGTGCATGTTCGCGGCCAAGCGCGGCGGCCGCAACCGCACCGTGGACGACACGGTCGAGGCCCTGACGCAGGTCGCGTAACCGGTTTCGAAAGGGCGAGCCCTTTCGCGGGTGCAGGGCAGAGCCCTGCGATATGGCTCGTCCACCCCTTCGAAGGGGCGGAGGAGCCGTTCGTCGGGGTTTCACCCCGACACCCCACCAAAGGACTCGTCCTTTGGGAACCCGGGACTTCAGGCCTGGGCGGGGATCCGGTCGGCCGAGACCGGCGTGATCGCCACGGACTCGCCGCAGCCGCAGGCCGAAGTCTGGTTCGGGTTGTTGAACACGAACTGCGACGCGAGCTTGTTGGTGGTGAAATCCATCTCGGTGCCGAGCAGGAACAGCACCGCCTTCGGATCCACGAAGACCCGCACGCCGCGATCCTCGACCACGTCCTCGCCGGGCTTGGCGGCCTCGGCGTATTCCATCGTGTACGACATGCCGGCGCAGCCGCCGTTGCGGACGCCGACCCGCAGGCCGGCGATCGGCCGGTCGGCATCCGCCATGATCGCCTTGATCCGGTCGGCGGCCCGATCGGTCAGCGAGAGAACCTTGAACCCAGTCGACATCGTCACCCTCCCGCCCAACCGGGTTCAAGGCCCGGGGACGCGCATTCTGACGCCGATAAGATAAGCATTGGGTTGCACCCGGTCCACCGCGCCCGGGTCACACCCGCCCGGCATTCGGCGCGTCAGGCGGTGAGCCGCGCGAAGGTCGCGAGATCGACGTTGCCGCCGCTGATCACCACGCCGACCCGCTTGTCCTTGACGTCCACCAGCCCGTGCAGCACCGCCGCCGCCGCGAGGCAGCCGGTGGGCTCGACCACGATCTTCATCCGGCTGGCGAAGAAGCGCATCGTCTCCACGAGCTGATCGTCGGTGACGGTGACGATCTCGGCCACCTTTTCCCGGATGATCGCGAAGGTGAGCGGACCGAGCGCCGTCGATTGCGCCCCGTCGGCGATGGTGCGGGGCACCGGGATCGTCACGATCGCGCCGTCGCGGAACGAGCGCTGCCCGTCATTGCCGGCCTCGGGCTCGACGCCGATCACCCGGCAGCCGGGCGACAGTTCCGCCGCCGCCAGCGCGCAGCCCGCGAGCTGGCCGCCGCCGCCGAGGCAGGCCACCAGCACGTCGAGTTCGCCCACGGTCTCGATCAGCTCCTGCGCGAGCGTCCCCTGCCCGGCGATGACGTCGGGATGGTTGAAGGGCGGGATCAGCGTCAGGCCCCGGGGCTCCGCGATCGACCGGCCCAGCGCCTCGCGGTCCTGGCTGTAGCGGTCGTAGAGGATCACCTCGGCGCCGTAGCCGCGGGTGCCCTCGATCTTCGCCGCCGGGGCGTCGCCCGGCATGATGATCGTGGCCGGGGCGCCGAGCAGCCGGCTCGCCAGGGCGATGGCCTGGGCGTGGTTGCCCGACGAGAAGGTGATCACCCCGCGGGCGCGCTCCGCCTCGGGCAGGGCGCTGATGGCGTTGTAGGCCCCGCGGAACTTGAAGGCCCCGGCCCGCTGCAGGTTCTCGGCCTTGAAGAACAGCTTTGCGCCGGTCATCGCGTCGGCGGTGCGGGAGGTGAGCACCGGCGTGCGGTGCGCGACGCCCGCGATCCGGTCGGCCGCCCGGGCCACGTCGGCATAGGTGGGCAGCCCGCCGGCCGCCTCAATCGATTCGCCCTGCATCGGATCCCGCCTCGCGCCCGCTTCGTACCGGGACGAGTCATACGGGCGAACGGCCCGCGCCGCATCCCGCGCCCATGCACAGCCGGAAGCGGAGCCATTCGCCGGCTCAGGGCTTAACCCGGCGGGATCATCGCGGCTGAGCTTGGGGGCGGCATCGCATGCGGATGGGATCGAACGGACGCCACGGCCTGGGGGCCGCCCGGCTGGCCGACGGGGCGGCCCGGTGAGCGGCTGGGTCCGGGAGCGTCCGCCGGGCGACGGCGCGACCGAGGTCACGTTCCGGGGCCGCGGGCTGGCCCTGCGCGCCGGCGGGCGGCTGATTCTGTTGGTGTGTCCGCTCTGCTCGCAGCGGAACGCGCCCCGGGGGGCCGAGCGGGGGATTTGTGAGTGGTGCGCGTATGTGCCCTCGCCGGAGGAGGCGGAGCCGGTGGAGGCGGGGCGGGGGTGAGTTGGGTTCGGTGAACTCATCGATCCCACCGATCGAGCTAACAGTGCCAAGGGATTGGCTGAGCAAATGGAATTGGCACGCGCTGGGCGCAGTTTCGCTGAGTTTCTGGCTGGCAAGTTGATTGTCGAACACACAGACAGGCCGCGGCCGTCATCGGATAGGCAACATGGAATTCGTTTGTATCTTCTGGCGTGGCTGCCTTTTCAGTTGCTATCTAGCCTTCTGTGGGATCGCCGCCGCATGGTACGGTGTGGCTGATGCATTATTGAGGCCCGCAGGGGCTTCATTGATATTTGGTGTGCCATGTTCTCATCGCTAGCCAACTTCGATTGGTGGGTTGTTGTAATAATTCCCATAGTGGTGACATTACTCACTACATACTTACAAAGAGGGATGGATCGCATCCAGAATAGTAGCATTCGTCGCTTCAACCGTATCTCACTACGCACACAACTCGACAAAACTATCAATGTTCTTGAGCGGATAGTGAAGCACACATATCACATGTACTACCAACAATTGATTTGGCGGTTGATAGTTAGCGCGTTTCTTGTTGCCATCAACATGACCGCAGCGCGGGTTCCCGGTGGCAGCAGTTCATGCGCAATAGAAATAACTACTACTCAATTGGTAACTGGCTATTTCTCATTTGCTGCCATGTTCGTCGCGAGCATCTATTTTGGAACGGTTATTACTAGATTGAACGAGTCGTATAAAATCGCCAACAATCCACTCGGCGCTGTCACACGCCTGAGAAACAGAGCGGAGAAATATGCCACTCTGGAGAATGATCTGGATTACGAGATGGAGATCGTCACGCGGCTCGCCCTGCGTATCCAGCAGGCTCGCGATGATAGATTGCAGGCCGCCCGAGACAACTGGACACCGGAAGAGGTCGAGCGGCACAAATCACGGATGACGCTGGGCAAGCACCACATCACGTGGTCGTAAGTCGCCGCAAGACGCTTAATAGTCAAGCTTTCGAGGATCGTCTTTCTCGCAGCCATATTTGTAGCAGTAGATTATTTTTTAGTGCGTCGAACTCCAATTGCAGACTGCGGCAAGCAAACGAGATATCGCCCGAGCGCTGCTGATTGAAGCCCAAGCGATGGTTGCCCTTTAGCACGGACGCGGTACTCAGCCAGTCCAGCTTCTCCGCGCGCATGCTGCTCAATACGTACTAAGCGGTCCTCGGCACAGCTGATGGGCGCTCGCCTCATTAAGAGGAACATCCGCGATTTGCTGCCACCAGCATCTCTCCGATCTCGGTTTTGGTAGCTGCGGGATGGGCGATGACTACCCTCCCGAGCTTTGACCAGTGAGCAATCCGCAGCTTAACCCTGGCGCGGCGAACAAGTTGAAGGAGCTTTCGGTCCGTTTCGAGCCTCAGGTATGGATCACCTTCCCATACGCATCCAACACGCTCTCGTGCATCATCTCGCTGAGCGTCGGGTGCGGGAACACCGTGTGCATCAGCTCCTCCTCGGTGCTCTCCAGGTTCATCGCCACCACGTAGCCCTGGATCAGCTCGGTCACCTCGGCGCCGACCATGTGGGCGCCGAGCAGCTGGCCGGTCTTGGCGTCGAACACGGTCTTGATCAGCCCGTCCGGCTCGCCCAGCGCGATCGCCTTGCCGTTGCCCGCGAAGGGGAAGCGGCCGACCTTCACGGCAAAGCCCTGCTCCTTGGCCTTGGCCTCGGTCAGCCCGACGCTGGCGATCTGCGGCTGGCAATAGGTGCAGCCCGGGATCTTGGCCTTGTCCATCGGGTGGGTGTGCAGGCCCTTGATGGTCTCGATGCAGATGACGCCCTCGTGCTCGGCCTTGTGGGCGAGCATCGGCGGGCCGGCGACGTCGCCGATCGCGTAGAGGCCGGGCACGTTGGTGCGGCCGAGCCCGTCCGTCACCACGATCCCGCGGTCGATCTTCACGCCGAGCTTTTCGAGGCCGATATTCTCGATGTTGCCGACCACGCCCACCGCCGAGATCAGCTTCTCCGCGGTGATGGTTTGTGACTTTCCATCGCCGCCCTCGATGGTCGCCGTGATCGAATCCGCGCCCTTCTCGACCTTGGTCACCTTGGCGCCGGTGAGGATCTTGATGCCCTGCTTCTCGAAGCGCTTGCGGGCCAGCCCGGCGATCTCGGCATCCTCCACCGGCAGGATCTGCGGCAGCAGCTCCACCACGGTCACCTCGGCGCCCATGGTGCGGTAGAACGAGGCGAACTCGATGCCGATGGCGCCCGAGCCCATCACCAGCAGGCTCTTGGGCATCGTCTCGGGGACCATGGCCTCGTAGTAGGTCCAGATCAGCTTCTTGTCGGGCTCGATCCCGGGGATCGCCCGGGGGCGCGCGCCGGTCGCCACGATGATGTGCTTGGCTTGGTAGGTGCCGGCACCCTTAGCGCCCTTCGGCGGCTCGGCGCGCTTGGATTCCTTCACGGTGACCTGGCCGGGCTGGTTGCCCTTCGCGACGCTGTCGACCGAAGCCTCGCCCCAGATCACGTCGACCTTGTTCTTCTTGAGCAGCATGCCGACGCCGCCGTTGAGCCGGCCCGAGACGCCGCGGGAGCGCTTCACGATGGCGGCGGTGTCGAATCCGACCTTCTCGGCGGTCAGGCCGTAATCGCCGGCGTGCTGGAAGTAATGAAAAATCTCGGCCGAGCGGAGCAGGGCCTTGGTGGGGATGCAGCCCCAGTTCAGGCAGATGCCGCCCAGGTGCTCGCGGTCGACCACGGCGGTCTTGAACCCGAGCTGCGCCGCCCGGATCGCCGTGACGTAGCCGCCGGGCCCGGCGCCGATGATGAGGACGTCGTAGGTGTCGGACATTTACCTCTCCGCGAACGCCCCTCCCCCTTTCGGGGCGGGGGCTGGGGGTTGGGATGGCTCCGCCTGGCCGGCTGAATCCGGAAGAGGCGCGTCGAATGCGGCAAGGGCCGCGTGGATCGTATCGAGGACGGTGTCGATCTCCCGCAGGACCATGCAGTTCGGGAAACGCAGGACGCGGAAGCCTTCGGACTGAAGATAGGCATCGCGCCGGGTGTCGTAGGCCGTGCCGGCCTCGAAGCCGTGCTGCTCGCCGTCAACTTCGACGATGAGACGGGCCGACAGGCAGCAGAAATCCGCCACGTAGGGGCCGAGGGCGACCTGCCTGCGGAAATGCGAGCCGTCCACAGGCAGACGGTGCCGCAGGTGCCACCAGAGGCGCTTCTCCGCCTCGGTGAACGAGCGCCGCAGCGTCTTTGCGTTCACGGCGGCTCTGGGCGAGGGTGTTCTCCGGGGCTGCTGGTTCCAAGGCATCGGGCGGCAAGTCAATCGAACGTGGCTGATGGGCGCATGCTCACCGTGAGCATGGAATACGGCTCATCGCAGCAAGATTGCGTGTTCTGACCGATGCTTGCCACCTTCCCCACCTCGACATTCCAGAACGCGCTTTCCCCTCCCCCTTGTGGGGAGGGGTCAGGGGTGGGGGTGGTGCAGGATCGTGCGCAGAGGTGCCTTCTGCACCACCCCCACCTCCAACTCCTCCCCACAAGGGGGGAGGAGAGAAGCCCCCTCACACCAGCATGCCCATCGGGTTCTCGATCAGCCCCTTGAAGGCCGAGACCAGTTCCGCGCCGAGCGCCCCGTCGAGCACCCGGTGGTCGCAGGACAGGGTGCAGGTCATCACCTGGACCACGGCCGGCGCCCCGTCCTTCACGACGACGCGCTTCTCGCCCGCACCCACTGCCAGGATGCTCGATTGCGGCGGGTTGATCACCGCGGTGAAGTGCTTGATCCCGAACATGCCGAGGTTCGACACCGAGGTGACGCCGCCCTGGTATTCTTCCGGCTTCAGCTTCTTGGCGCGGGCGCGGGCGGCGAAGTCCTTCATCTCGTTGGAGATGGTCGAGAGCGTCTTCTCGTTCGCCCGGCGGATCACCGGGGTGAACAGCCCGCCATCGATCGCCACCGCGACGCCGACCTCGGCGTGCTTGAAGCGCAGGATCCGGTCCTCGGCCCAGACCGCGTTGGCGGCCGGCACGCGGGTCAGCGCGAGGCCCATCGCCTTGATGACGAAGTCGTTCACCGAGAGCTTGAAGGCGGGCTTGCCGTCCTTGTCCTTGCCGGCGGAGCCGTTCAGCGTCTCGCGCAGCTTCATCAGCGCGTCGAGCTCGCAATCCACCGTCAGGTAGAAATGCGGCGCGACCTGCATCGCCTCGGTGAGGCGCTTGGCGATGGTCTTCCGCATGCCATCGAGCGGCACCTCCGCGTAGGCATCCTTGGCGAAGAAGCCCTTGACCTGATCGGCCGTGAGCCCGGCCGACGCGCCGCCAGCAGGCGCGGCCTTCGGGGCCGGAGCGGCCTTGGGTGCCTCGGCGGCGGGCTGCGCGGCGGCCGGCGCCTTGGTGGCGCCGGAGGCCTTCGCGGCCTGGACGTCGCGGGCGATGATGCGGCCATGCGGCCCGCTACCCTGGACGGCGCCGAGATCCACGCCCTCCTGCTTGGCGATCCGCCGGGCGAGCGGCGAGGCGAAGACCCGGCCGCCGGAGCCGGCCTGCGCGCCACCCTGCGGAGTCCCGCTCGGCTGCGCGCCCTCCGGCGCGGCGTTCACCCGCTCGTACGACATGTGGCCGCCGCCGGGGGTGGTGTTCTGGTCGGCCGCCGAAGCACCGGCCGCGGGCTTGGATTCGGCCTTGGCCTCGCCGTTGGAGGCCGCCTTCGGCGCGCCGCCGCCGGCCTGGACGCTCGCCGGGTCCTCGCCCTCGGCGGCGATGATGGCGATGAGGTCGTTGACCGGCACGTCCGCGGTGCCCTCGGGCACGAGGATCTTGGCGAGCACGCCCTCGTCGATGGCCTCCACCTCCATGGTGGCCTTATCGGTCTCGATCTCGGCCAGCACGTCGCCGGACTTGATCGGGTCGCCCTCCTTCTTGAGCCACTTGGCGAGGTTGCCCTTCTCCATGGTCGGGGAGAGTGCGGGCATCAGCACGTTGATCGGCATGGCATCAGGTCTCGGGCTGGGCCGGGGCGGCCGGATCGTCGAAGGGAAAGAGGTCGTCGAAGGGGAACGGCACGGCGTCGTAGGGTGGCAGCGCCACGGTCTCGCCGCGCTCGATCGTGGCAAGGAGCACCCAGCGCCCGTCCGCGAGGGCGAAGCCTTCCAGCACGCCCGCGGCCGGATCGAGCAGCCAGAGGTGGCTAATTCCGGCCTCCGCATAGATGCGGCGCTTCGGACCGCGATCGAGGCGGGTCGTGGAGGGCGAGAGGATCTCGCACACCCAATCCGGCGCGATCTCGATATAGGCGCCCTCGGGCTCGGTCGGCATTCGCGAGCGGCGCCAACCCGCGAGATCGGGCACCACGATCTGGGATCCGAGATGAAGCTCCGGCTCGATCATGAAAATCCAGCCGCCAGGACCACCGCGTCCCCGGCTGAAGGTAAGGTCCAGCTCGCCGCCGAGCCGCACGGCTGCGCTGGCATGACGGGGCCGGGGCCGCGGATGCGTCTCCAGCACGCCATCGATGATCTCGGCGACGCGATGCTCCGGGACCGCCTCCAGATCCGCGTAGGTCGCCTGCCGATCAGCCGCCTCAGCCATGGTTGGCCGCCATCGTCAGTTGAGGCCGCCGGGGTCGAGCCCCTCGGCCTCCCAGCCGGCGCGGATGCGCTCCAGCGCCTCCTCCTCGGACATGTCGGTCTCCAGCGCGTAGGCGCGGGCCGCCTGCCGGGCGAGGTCGATCAGCAGCCGGCCCCAGGTGGCCGGGTCATCGAAGGAGCGGCGCAGCGCCACGCTCACCGCGCCATCCACCACGGCCGCGCGCAACACCTCGATGCCGCCCTGTTCCAGGGCGTCGGGCGGGATGGCGAGTTCGGCGAAGTCGCTGCTGGAATCCTGGCTCATGGCGCGCCGGCTGTTCCTCGATCCTGGCCGGGGCGGGCGACAGCGTCGCCCGCGCGCCCGTCACTTGTAGCAGACGCTCTTGGCGGCCTCGACGACCTCCGCCACGTTCGGCAGCGCCAGCTTCTCCAGATTGGCCGCATAGGGCATCGGCACGTCCTTGCCGGTGATGCGCAGGACCGGGGCGTCGAGGTAGTCGAAGGCGTCGGCCATCAGCCGCGCCACGATCTCGGCGCCGATGCCCGATTGCGGGAACCCCTCCTCCACGGTGATGCAGCGGCCGGTCTTCTTCACCGACTTGACCACCGTCTCGGAATCCATCGGGCGGATCGTGCGCAGGTCGATCACCTCGGCCTCGATCCCCTGCTCGGCCAGGATCTGGGCGGCCTTGAGCGCGTAGGTCATGCCGATGGCGAAGGAGACGATGGTCACGTCCGTGCCGGGGCGGTGGATCCGCGCCTTGCCGATCGGCAGCACGAAATCGTCGAGCTGCGGCACCGGAAAGGACTGGCCGTACAGGATCTCGTTCTCAAGGAAGATCACCGGGTTCGGGTCGCGGATCGCGGCCTTGAGCAGGCCCTTGGCGTCGGACGCCGTGTAGGGCGCGATCACCTTCAGGCCCGGCACGTTGGAATACCACGCGGCATAATCGTGGCTGTGCTGGGCGCCGACCCGGGCGGCCGCGCCGTTGGGGCCGCGGAACACGATCGGGCAACCGAGCTGGCCGCCGGACATGTAGAGCGTCTTGGCCGCCGAGTTGATGATGTGGTCGATCGCCTGCATGGCGAAGTTGAAGGTCATGAACTCGATGATCGGCTTCAGGCCGGCCAACGCCGCGCCCACGCCGATGCCCGCGAAGCCGTGCTCGGTGATCGGGGTGTCGACCACCCGCTTGGCGCCGAATTCCTGCAGCAAACCTTGCGTGATCTTGTAGGCGCCCTGGTACTCGGCGACCTCCTCGCCCATGACGAAGACGTCGCCGTCGCGGCGCATCTCCTCCGCCATGGCGTCGCGCAGGGCCTCGCGCACCGTGGTGGTGACCATCGGCGTGCCGGCCGGGAACTCCTCCATCACCGGCTCGTCGGCCTTGTTGGTGATGACCGCCGGCGCCGCCGGTGCCTTAGGAGCATCGTCGCCAGACTTCGCTGCGGGGGCGGCCTTGTCGGCCATGCCCTCGGCCTGCATGTCGGGCGTGGGTGCGGGATGGCCACCCGCACCGTTGGGCTTCGGCGCGCCGCCGGACTGGACGGTCGCCGGGTCCTCGCCTTCGCCCGCGATCACGGCGATCGGCGTGTTGACCGCCACACCCTCGGTGCCCTCCGCGATCAGGATCTTGGCGAGCACGCCCTCGTCGATGGCCTCCACCTCCATGGTGGCCTTGTCGGTCTCGATCTCGGCCAGCACGTCGCCGGACTTGATCGGATCGCCCTCTTTCTTCAGCCACTTGGCGAGCTTGCCCTCCTCCATGGTCGGGGAGAGGGCGGGCATCAGGATGTCGGTCGCCATGCTCAGCTCTGCGGTCGGATTCTCAATAGGGGGCGGCCAGCGTCGTCGGCGACGCGCTCAGGCGTGCGCGTCCAGCAAAATATCGGTCCACAGCTCGGACGGATCGGGCTCGGGATCGTTGGTGGCGAACTCGGCCGAAGCGTTGACGATCTCGCGGACCTTGGCGTCGGTCGCCTTCAGCTCGGTCTCCGGCACGCCGTGCAGCTCGAGCAGGCGCTTGCGCACCATCTCGATCGGATCGTGCTCGTCGCGCATCTTCGAGACCTCGTCCTTGGTCCGGTACTTGGCCGGATCGGACATGGAGTGGCCGCGGTAGCGGTAGGTCTGCATCTCCAGGATGTAGGGGCCCTGGCCGGTGCGGGCATGCTCGATCGCCCGGGTGGCGGCTTCGCGGACCGTGCGCACGTCCATGCCGTCGACCTGCTCGCCCGGAATGCCGAAGGAGAGGCCGCGCTTCGAGAAGTCGGTCTGCGCCGAGGCCCGGGCCACCGAGGTGCCCATGGCGTAGCGGTTGTTCTCGATCACGTATACGACCGGCAGCTTCCAGAGGGCCGCCATGTTGAAGCTCTCGTAGACCTGTCCCTGGTTGGCGGCGCCGTCGCCCATATAGGTCAGGCTGACCTTGCCGTTCTCCCGGTAATGGTCGGCGAAGGCGAGGCCGGTGCCGAGGGAGACCTGCGCGCCGACGATGCCGTGGCCGCCGAAGAACTGCTTCTCGCGGCTGAACATGTGCATCGATCCGCCCTTGCCGCGGCTGTAGCCGCCGCGGCGGCCGGTCAGCTCGGCCATGACGCCCTTCGGGTCCATGCCGCAGGCCAGCATGTGGCCGTGGTCGCGGTAGCCGGTGATGACCTGGTCGCCCTCGACCGAGGCCATCTGCATCCCGATCACCACGGCCTCCTGGCCGATATACAGGTGGCAGAAGCCGCCGATCAGGCCCATGCCGTAGAGCTGGCCGGCCTTCTCCTCGAAGCGCCGGATCAGCAGCATCTCGTGATAGGCGTGGAGGTCTTCGTCCCGCGTGAATTGCGGCATGTTGGGCGCCGGCTTGTGCGCCTCCGCGACCTGAGGACTTCCGGCCTGCGAAGCCGAGGACGCAGCGTCCTTGGCGGGCTCCTTGGCGGCATCCATCGGCGCACTCCCCATGATTCCACGCGACTTCGGGGGGTGTAGGACAGCGCCGGTTGGAAAGCGAGGGTCGCCGCTCTGACAGGAAGCCGTTGTTGTCAGAAGGCTTTCAGGAGGGCGGCGCTCGGCCGCGCCGCAATCACGGCGTGATGATGACCACGTCGTTGGTATGGACGCGCCCGAGCACGATCCGCGCGCGTTCCTCCAACAGGTCGCGGTCGATCTGATCGCTCTTGAGGAGGGCGACCCGGTGCTCCCAGGTGGCCCGCTCGGCCTTCACGGCGTTCAGCTCCTGGGTGAGCTGGTAGGCGCGGATCTTGAGAACCTTCTTGGCTTCCAAACCGCGGTTGCCGCTCTCGGCCTGCCACACGAAATAACCGACCACGAGCGCCGACAGGGTCCAGAGACCCAGCGGCAACACGACCATTCTGACTCGGCGGCGCACGACCATGGCGTGACCCTCGCGCGGAAAGGTTAACGGATCTCTTCGATCATGGTCCGCGACCGATACGAACAAAGGGCGAGCCTGAGGGATGGACCTGACGCATCTGAGGCGCTGGATCGCCGAGCACGCCACGGCGACCGACGACCACGACACCCTGCTCTCCGGCTTCTGCGAGACGCTGGTCGAGGCCGGCATCCCGGTCTGGCGGGTCAGCGTCATGGCCCCGGCCCTGGACCCGACGTTGCGCGGCGTCAGCCTCAACTGGCACGCGGGCGAGGGTATGTCCTTCATCGCCAACGCCTACGGCGCCGACGAGGAGAGCGACTGGCTCCTGAGCCCCGTCTACGCCCTGGTGGAAACCGGCGAGACTTTTGGCCGCTGGCGCCTGGATGCCCCTGAGCTGGAAGCGGACTTTCCGGTCCTGCAGGCGCTGGGTGCGCAGGGCGGGGTCGACTACGTCCTGCACATCGTCGCCTTCGCCCCCGGCACGGCGCTGCAAGGCATCGCGGTCTCATTCTGCACCCGCGAGGCTGCCGGCTTCAGCGCGGCGCACCTGTCAGCCATCGCCGACGTGCTGCCGTTCCTGACCCTGGCGATCGCCAAGATGGGCTTGGCCCACACCTTCCGCGAGGTGTCGGCGACCTATCTCGGCCGGTCCACCGCCGAGCGCATCCTCAACGGCCAGATCCGGCGGGGCGAGGGACGCGCCGTGCCGGCGGCCATCCTGCTCACGGATTTGCGCGGCTTCACCGCCCTGGCCGACCGGGTGGACCCCGCCGACATGGTCACGTGGCTCAATGCGCATTTCGACGCCCTCGGCGATCCGGTGGAGCGGCACGGCGGCGAGATCCTGAAGTTCTTGGGCGACGGGTTCCTGGCGATCTTCCCGGTCCCGGATGCCGGCACCCTCCCCTGCCCGGTCTGCGGCGCAGCCCTGGATGCCGCGATCGAAGGCCTCGCCGCCAACGCGACGCTCAATGACCGCCGGCGCGCAGCGGGGCTGCCCGAACTCGCGGCCGAGTGCGTCGTGCATTTCGGGACGGTGATCTACGGCAATGTTGGGACCGAGCGGCGCCTCGATTTCACGATCATCGGACGGGCGGTCAACGAGGCCAGCCGGATCGAGAGCCAATGCGCGGCGCTGGGCCACGACCTCCTCGTGTCGGAGGCTTTCGCCGAGCGCTGCGCGCGGCGGCTGGAGCCGGTCGGGACGATCGAATTGCGCGGCCTGTCGCGCCCGATGCGGGTCTGGACCGTACCGGACGAGTGAGGGTCAGCCTTGTCGTCGAGCGCCGAGTGGATCGCTTGAGGTGCCGCCCTCTACCGGGGGTGCATGCCGCGCCCGTGGATGCGTTCCGGGATCCGGCACGGGACGTCGCGAAGCGCCCGTCTGATTCAACCTGTGCCGCGGGCGCGGCTTGTCTCTGTGCCGGCTCCCGGGTCAGGTTCCGCTGCCATGCCACCGGTGCGGGACGAGGTCGCGGTTCGTGACAGAACCAGCGCGTCCTTTTCAAGCGCGGCGCTGCGCTGCGTCTTCGCTGCGCGAACCACAAGGCCCACCTGGCTCCGGCAAGGTGGGCCTGCGCGTCTTCAGCGCCGGGCGAGCTGCTTGAGCGCGGCGGGGCCGGCGTAGAGCGCCTGCGGGCCGAGGCCCTCCTCGATCCGGATCAGCTGGTTGTACTTGGCCAGTCTGTCCGAGCGGGCGAGCGAGCCGGTCTTGATCTGCCCGCAATTGGTGGCGACCGCGAGGTCGGCGATGGTCGAATCCTCGGTCTCGCCCGAGCGGTGCGACATCACCGCGGTGTAGCCGGCGCGCTGGGCCATATCGACCGCCGCCAGGGTCTCGGTGAGCGTGCCGATCTGGTTGACCTTGATGAGGATCGAGTTCGCCGTGCCCTCCCCGATGCCCCGCGACAGGCGCTCGACATTGGTGACGAACAGGTCGTCGCCCACGAGCTGGCACCGGTCGCCGATCTTCTCGGTCAGCAGCTTCCAGCCGGCCCAGTCGTCCTCCGACATACCGTCCTCGATCGAGACGATCGGGTAGGCATCCACCAGCTGGGCGAGGTAATCGACCTGCGCCTCGATGGTGCGGGTCGTCCCCTCGCCCTCATAGGCGTAGCCGCCGCCCTTGAAGAACTCGGTGGCGGCGCAGTCGAGGGCGAGCGCGATGTCCTGGCCCGGCGTGAAGCCGGCGGCGCTGATCGCGTCCATCACGAAGTCGAGGGCCGCCTCGGCCGAGGGCAGGTTCGGGGCGAAACCGCCCTCATCGCCGACATTGGTGTTGTGCCCGGCCTTCTTCAGCTTGCCCTTGAGGGTGTGGAACACCTCGGAGCCCATGCGCACGGCCTCGGCGAGCGAATCGGCGCCCACCGGCATGATCATGAATTCCTGGAAGTCGATCGGGTTATCGGCATGTGCGCCGCCGTTGATGATGTTCATCATCGGCACCGGCAGCACCCGGCCCTGCACGCCGCCGACGTAGCGGTAGAGCGGCAGGCCCGAAGCCTCGGCCGCGGCCTTGGCCACCGCCAGCGACACGCCCAGGATCGCGTTGGCGCCGAGCCGCGCCTTGTTGGGCGTGCCGTCGAGCTCGATCATCGCCTCGTCGACCGCGACCTGATCTTCGGCCTCCATGCCGCCGATCGCGTCGAGGATCTCGGTCTGGGCCGCCTCGACCGCCTTGAGCACGCCCTTGCCGAGGAAGCGACCCTTGTCGCCGTCGCGCAGCTCCACCGCCTCGTGGGCGCCCGTGGAGGCGCCTGAGGGGACCGCGGCGCGGCCGAAGGAGCCGTCTTCCAGAATCACGTCCACCTCGACCGTGGGATTGCCGCGGCTGTCGAGGATCTCGCGGGCGCTGATATTGGTGATCGCGGTCATAGAACGTCCTCTCGCGGGGGCCGCGGGTCGGCGGTCGCATCCCAATCTGGGGGGCGGCGCATCGCGGCGGCTTATCCAGCAAGCCGCGTTCGGCGGCAAGCGCAGGCGGGCGGTCGACTTGTGTGTCCCGCGGCTAAAGCGTCGGAGCGCCGGCACCGGAAAATGGCCGCGGCGTCGAGGGATGCGCCAAGGGGTGGGCCAAGGGATGCGCCGCGCGGCGCGGCGTTCTATACGCGCGCCATGACGATGCCCAATGACCTCCAGCTCGGCCAGCCAGCGCCCCTGCCGACTTCCCCCGAGGATGCTCGCCTCGACCGGGTGCCGAATCCGCACGCCGATACGGACTACGTAGCCCGGTTCACCGCACCCGAATTCACCTCGATCTGTCCGGTGACGGGGCAGCCCGACTTCGCCATCCTGGTCATCGACTACGTGCCGGGCGACTGGCTCGTGGAGTCGAAGTCGCTGAAGCTCTATCTCGGTTCGTTCCGCAACCACGGTGCGTTCCACGAGGATTGCACGGTGGCGATCGGCAAGCGGCTTCGCGACCTTCTGGAGCCGCGCTACCTGCGCATCGGCGGGTTCTGGTATCCCCGCGGCGGCATCCCGATCGACGTGTTCTGGCAGACGGGTGAGCTACCCAAGAATGCGTGGCTGCCCGATCCGGGGGTTGCGCCCTATCGCGGGCGATGACGGTCCGGGCTTCGCGCCGCGAAGGCGGTCGGGGCCTCACTCCGTCTGGATCAGACTGCGCCTCGTGCGGGCCAACAGGCTTTCCTGCACGGGGATCGGCCCCTGATGGATTGCCGCGATGTTGGCGAGCATCCGTTCGAGGTCGGCCAGCTCCGAAGCCGTGAGCTTCTGGCGCAGCAACGGCGCGAGATGACCAAGGGCCGTGTCGGTATCCGCGACCTGATGAGCCGCGTGGCGGATATAGGTCATCCGTGTCGCCAGATCGTCGCCCGGCGGTACGATCGCGCGCAGCTCGGCCTCGATCGCCGCCTCCTGCTCCGGCGTCGGCGTGCCGCGTGCGAGCGCGACGCGATACATCAGGACGCCGGCTGCATCGATCGGGTTTCGAATCGCGCGCACCGGTGCGGCCCGAAAGGCGGCCTCGCTCTCCGCACGGCGCTTGGCATTGCGTCGATCGGCCAGGGCGCAGTCGATCTGCGCCATGCCGTCGCCGTACCGGAACCAGTAGACCAGCCCGGAGAGGATCGCTCCGACAACCGCAGCGATGATCGGCAACTTCCGTCTCCCCATGAGTCGACCGCACGGGGGCAGGATGTCGCACCCTGGGGTGGAATGCAATCACCTCATAGGAATACAAGCTTTGGTTGCGGCGCCAATGAATTTTCGAACCGCGCTCCGCTGCGTTTCCAATCCGGCGGGCGGCGCATCGCCGGAGGACACAAGAAAGGCGACCGGCTCGCGCCGGTCGCCTCCGATCCATCCGGATCTCGGATCTTAGTAGCCGTAGCCGTAGTAGCCGTAGCCCGGGGTGGCGTAGCCATAGCCACCGTAAACCGGGGCGTAGCCGTAGCCATAGGACGGGGCGTAGCCATAGCCGCCGCCGTAGTAGCTGTCGCGGGCCGCGCCGGCGGCGATCGCACCGGCCGCAAGGCCGGCGATGCCGAGGCCGATGGCGGCGCCGGTGCCGATGCCGCGACGGCCGCGGTAGTAGCCGTGGCCATAGCCGCCGTAGCCGCCATGGTAGCCGTAGGGACGGGCCTCGGCGCTCGATGTGACGGCGACGCTGCCGAGGGCCAGGGCGGCGGCGGTGGCGATGATACCGATCTTGCGCATGACGTTCCTTCTCGATCCTCGATCGAACTAGCCCAATAACGTAGCCGTCACGGGACAGTTCCAAGTTTCGGAAGGTCTTGGCGTGCGGATCCGCACACAGGTCCGATTATGAACCGCGGTTCATTGTTAACACAGCGCGGTGATGCGGTGGGAGCTTGACCATTCGATCCGAAACCTTGAGAAGATTTTCCCGTACCGGGGAATCCCGTCTGCCTCGGCCGGCCGGCAATCCCGCGGAGGCGCAGCCAACCGGCGGGCATCGCCTCCGACCTACGCCGACCCTAAAGATGGGAACGGTGGAGGACCGACCGATGGACGCCCTGACCCTGATCCGCAAGACCTTCGCGCCGCTCGCCGATAGGCGGATTCTCGATATCGGGTGCGGCGCCGGAACCCTCGCCAAGCGGCTGGCCGAGGATGGCGCGGCGGTGACCGGCATCGACCCGGGCCCGGCCGCCCTCGCCCAAGCCCGGGCCGCCGTTCCGGAGGCGCGGTTCGAGGCCGCCTCGGGCGAGGCCCTGCCCTTCCCCGATGCCAGCTTCGACGGAGCCGTGATGCTCAACGCCCTGCATCACGTGCCCAACCCCGCCGCAGCCCTGCGCGAGGCCGCGCGCGTGCTGATTCCGGGTGGGTCGCTCGTGGTGGTGGAACCCCTGGCGAGGGGCAGTTTCTTCGACGCCCTGCGGCCGATCGAGGACGAGACCGCGGTCCGGGCGGCCGCGCAGGAGGCGATCGCGGCCGCCGTGGCCGACGGTACGCTCGCGTGCCGCCGCGATGTCATCGTCGAGCGGCGGGAAAGTTTCGCGAGCCTCGATGCCTTCCTGAAGCGGGTCTGCACCGTGGACCCTGCACGCGCGGCGGTGATCGAGGCCCGGCACGCTGTGGTGGAAGCGGCGTTCGAGAGTGCGGCGGACCGCGCGGCGGACGGGGGCTACGGCCTCGTCCAACCCCTGCGGATCCAGGTGCTGACACCCGCCTGATCCGAGTGTCGAAAGGGCGAGCCCTTTCGCGGGTCCAGGGGTTGGTCACGGCCTTGCCCGCACGACCCACCAAAGGGCCCGCCTTCTGGATGCCCCGCCTTACGCGGCGCGAACCTTGGCCAGCCTGTCGAACGCGATCAGTTCGTCGAGCAGCGCCGGCATGTGCTTCAGCGCCACCATGTTGGGGCCGTCGGAGGGGGCCCGGTCGGGATCGGGATGGGTCTCGATGAACACCCCCGCCACCCCCACCGCTACGGCGGCCCGGGCCAGCACGGCGACGAATTCCCGCTGACCGCCGGAACTCGCACCCTGGCCGCCCGGCTGCTGGACGGAATGGGTCGCGTCGAACACGACCGGTGCGCCGCCCGTCACCTGCGCCATGATCGGCAGGCTGCGCATGTCCGAGACCAGGGTGTTGTAGCCGAAGGAGGCGCCCCGCTCGGTGACGAGGACGTTCGGGTTGCCGGCCTGCGTCACCTTGGCGGCGACGTGTTTCATGTCCCAGGGCGCCAGGAACTGGCCCTTCTTGATGTTGACCGCCCGGCCGGTCGCCGCCGCCGCCAGGAGCAGGTCGGTCTGGCGGCACAGGAAGGCCGGGATCTGAAGCACGTCCACGGCCTCGGCGGCCCGGGCGCACTGCTCGGCGGCGTGCACGTCGGTCAGGACCGGCAGGCCCAGGGACTCACGAATCTCCGCGAAGACCGGCAACGCCTCGTCCAGGCCGACGCCGCGGGCGGCGCTGCCCGAGGTGCGGTTGGCCTTGTCGAAGGAGGCCTTGAACACGAGCCCGATCCCGGCGCGCGCCGTCATCTCCTTCAGCGCGGCGGCGATCTCCAGGGCGTGGCCCCGCCCCTCCAGCTGGCACGGGCCTGCGATCAGGCTGAGCGGCAGGTGGTTGGCAAAGCGTGCGCTGCCGACCTGAACGACGGCGCCGGATGGTTCGGTGTTCGACATGCGGCCGGTCTAGCGCCGTTCCGGACCGCCTTGCAATCGGAGCCGGCGGTTCAGCCTACGTGCCGGCTCCGCGACCGCCCCGGCCGGGGTGCGATCCGGCAGACCGTGAGATCGTCCCGCAAGGCATCGGCCCGGGGCCCGGTCTCGCACAGCATCAGCGCCTTGCCGAAGCCTCCACGGCGGGGGGCGTCCGCAAGCAGGCTGGCCTGGTGCAGGTTGAGGGCCAGAACCTCAGCGGCGGCGGGATCGGCTCCGGCAACGGCCCGGGCCGCGCGGCCGACCAGAATGAAATAGGCCTGTGACGGCTCCCGGTCGCGGGAGGCCACGGTGATCCGTGCGGGCGCCCGACAATCGAGGCTCATCCGCTCGGCATCCTCGGCGCGGAACACCGCGAATGGGCCGGCCCGGCCGGCGAGCGAAGCACCGGTCTCACGGATCACCTTGGCGGCGAGCGCGTCGCAGGCATCCGCCGCATGGGCTGGCACGGAAGCAAGACCGCTCAGGATAGCAAGCGTTAAGATCGATTCCGGCAGCCTCATCATTGACTTGCTCCGCATCCTCTGCAATAGATCCTCACAAGATTGGCTTCAGTGAAGAGTAATATTCTGATCAAGCAGGTTTATTTACTGTAGAAAACTTTGGTGAGCGCTGAGTTTTCCGGTAATGTGATGCGAATACCAGAAAAGATGAGGTTTGATAGTTCTATCGTCGCCAACCGTCGCTGGATAAGACGGGAGACTCGGGTTCGAACGGCCGAATGCGGCATCGTGGCCCGGCGATGATGGGGCTGGCGTGAGGCGGTCATGAACGGTCTGAGTGAACGTCGCCTGGATGGGTGCGGGCCCCGTCCCACGACGATCCGCGCTCATCCGCTGGTGCTGGAACTGGCGGATCGGAGAAGAGAGGGGGCCATGCCGATCTATGATCGTTGGCCGAAAAAGTTCCGGGCGTGCCGAGCGGGCGCCGGTCAGGATGTGATCGCCGGGGCGGTCGGCTCCGGGGCGATCCGATGTCGATGCCGCCCGGCGCTGCGGGGTGGTTTGCACAGGACGAAGGCCGGACGTTCGTCTCAACGAACCCATAGGCTGACGTCCCGTGCGCAGTGATTGAGTTGCGGGCGTACCAAGGAGTCGAGTCGTGGAAAACGAACTTGAAATCGTGTTCAAGTCGGTCTTGGGGATTAGGGACACGCTTGAAGACTCCATCTCGGAGATCAAGAGCCTCATCGGTCCGGGCCAGGAGGCTTATGCCGAGCCGATCGATTTCCTCGCCTTCGCGGCCCGGAGAGCTTCGCTTTCCAAGGCCCCACGCCTCCAGGATCTTTGGGTCCTGTTCGAGCTCGGGGAGAAGCGGAACGGGTATTTCGTCGAGTTCGGCGCTGCCGACGGTGAGGGCAGCACCACGTTGCTGCTTGAAAAATCCTACGGCTGGCAGGGCGCGATTGCGGAACCGGCCCGCAGCCGCCTCGACAAGCTGCGCGCCAGCCGCTCATGCTACATCTCGAACAAGTTCATCTACACGGATGATGGCTTGAAGATCCTGTTCAACGACGCGGGGACGATCGAAGATTCCTCGGGCGGACGAGCCACCCAGGGCACCCGTCGGGGCGGGAAGCGGTACGAGGTCGAGAGCGTCACGCTGCGCAGCTTCCTGCAGGCTGCCGAGGCGCCACGAACGATCGACTACATGTGCATCAACGTCGAAGACGATACGGTCGATCTATTGGAACGCTTCGATTTCTCGGAGCGCGACGTCACGCTCTTCAGCATTGCGGCCGCTGACGCGCAGCAGAGCGAGGCCCTTGGCGCGGTGCTGAACCGGAACGGTTACGAACGCCGGTTCAAGGCTTTCTCCACGTCCGAGGATTGGTACATCAAGCGCGATGCGGCGCAGGCGTCACGCTCGGCCGCAGCGTGAGGCCGGCACGGGGCGGCTGGATCGCCCCAACCGCCGCCCCGCGTGAGGACCTAGGGGAGAGCCTGGGTGGGCCGGGGACGTAGACAGCACCGCCCAGATGCTCGATCTGTGCGGGCGGCGCGGCCTCGCGCGCCGCCCGCATGCAGGCTCCGATGCAGCCCCTCTTCCAAACGATCCTCGCCGCCGCGATCCTCGCGCTGGCGCTCCCCGACGCGGCGTCGGCCGAGCGTGTCGCCGAGCCGTCCTACGGGGCGGAGCTGGAGGGCTTCGCCTACCCCTTCCCGGTGAAGCGCTTCACCTTCCCGTCGCAGCGCCAGGAGCTGCAGATGGCCTATCTCGATGTCCCGGCCGAAACCCCGAATGGCCGCACCGCGGTGCTGCTACACGGCAAGAATTTCTGCGCCGCCACCTGGGAGAGCCAGATCCGGGCGCTGAGCGCCGCTGGCTACCGGGTGATCGCGCCCGACCAGATCGGCTTCTGCAAGTCGAGCAAGCCGGCGGCCTATCAATTCACCTTCCGGCAGCTCGCCGAGAACACGCACGCCCTGCTGGCGACGCTGGGTGTCGAGCGCCCGATCCTGATCGGCCATTCGACGGGCGGCATGCTCGCCGCGCACTATGCCCTCCTCTACCCGAGGGAGGTCGAACAGCTGGTGCTGGTCAATCCCGTGGGCCTGGAGGATTGGAGCGCCAAGGGCCTGCCGCCGGTCTCCCTGGAGCAATGGTACCAGCGCGAGCTGAAGGTCTCGGCAGCGTCGATCCGCGCCTACGAGACGGCGACCTATTACGCCGGTCATTGGGAGGCGCGCTACGAACCCTGGGTGACGATGCTGGCAGGGCTCAACAACGGTCCGGGCAAGGCTGCGGTCGCGTGGGATTCGGCGCTCGTCTACGACATGATCGTCACCGAACCGGTGCTCTACCGGTTCCCGCAGATCGCGGTGCCGACGCTGCTGATGATCGGCCAGAAGGACAATACGGCGATCGGCAAGGATCTCGCCCCGCCGGAGGTGCGGGCGAGCCTCGGTCACTATCCGGAGTTGGGCAAGGCGGCCGCGCGGGCGATTCCGGGGGCGCGGCTCGTGGAGTTTCCCGAGCTCGGCCATGCGCCGCAGATGTCCGACCCGGAAGGGTTCAATAAGGCGCTGATCGAAGGGATCGCGGTGCGGTAAGTGCGGGTGGCCCCTCGCCTAGCGCGGGATGGGGCCACCCGGGATCTCAGAAGTACGACTTCAACACCCCGCGGCGGCGCACATCGAGGGTGGCGCAATGGAACGAGCCGCCGAACGGGCCGTAGCTCAGGAACGGCGCCGGGATCGGATCGAAGCCCCAGTCCTTGAGCGCCTTGATCAGCGTCGGCTGGCTCTGGTCGACGACGATCTTCTTCTCGGTGATCGCCAGGACGTTGATCGAGGTCCAGGGCGAGCACATCGAGATCTTGCTCATGAAGCCCTCGACCGGGTCGGGGCGCGGCGCGATCAGCACGTCCCACTTCTTGAGCACGGCGGGCAGCTTCTCGACATCGACGTAGTCCGGGTTCACCAGCACCTTGCCGGGGGCCAGCGGCATGAACGACGAGTCGATGTGCATCGGCTGCGGGCAGCGGCTCTCGATCTCGTGGATGCGGAAGCCTGGGCCGAGGTGGCGGCGCAGCCACTCGATGCCCATCAGGTTCGTCACGTTCGAGCGGGTCACGAACAGGTCGCGGCCGCAGCGCACGAAGTCGGCGGCGTCGAAGACCGGCTCGAACTCATTGACGGTGAACTGCATGGGCTCGCCGGCCTTCAGGTTCGGCACCCGGTAGTCGTAGTTGTAGAGATCGTCGGTCAGCTGCGGCCGCGGCGCCGAGGTCCAGCGGGCGCCGGCCCGGAAGTATTCCTTGAACAGCGAGCGGTAGGCGTCGCCCTCGAAGTAGCGGGAGCGCCAGCACATCGGGCTCTCGATGATCTCGTCGCCGATGACGAGGTACGGATCGCGCGGGCAGGCCACGCAGAAGCCCCGGGACGACCAGCGCGGCGCCTTGAACTTTTTCGAAAAGTCCACCGCGTCGGGGCGGCGGACCTTCACGCCCTCACCGGCCAGGATGGTGATGAAGTTGTCGAGCTCGGCCTGCGCGAGCTTCTTCATGAACTTCGGATACTTCCAGCCGCTCGCCAGCCGGTAGAACGGCTGTGCGGCGCGCGGCAGGTTGAAGATCACCGTGAGATGGTGGGTCGGGATGGTGGCTCCATCGAGGGAGCCGACGATCACCTCCTCCAGCGGATCCCACTCGTTCCAGGCCATGACCGGCGAGTGGGGAGCGGGCACGCCCGGCGCCGCTCCGCCCGCGTAGCTGCCGGCATGCGTGTCCTCGCTCACGGCCTCAAGGGCCGTGATCGGTGATTCGCGCTCCATGACGTGTGCCCCTTCTGCGACGTGCCGCGGCCTTCTACGCAGGCTCTTCAGCCCCGCCGCCGCTTTGGCTCCCGGTGTGTTAAACGGGTGATAGACAGCGCTCATCCGTCCTGCAACGTGACAGAAACGTTCTCGGCTCGGCTGACCTATTTCTGCCGCGACCGTGACCGATTTCCCGCATCAAGCCTGTTGCGAGCTTGAAAGACGACAATGAAGCGCCTGACGACCTTGGCCTCGATCGCCGGTCTCTGCACGGTCGTCGGCCTGTTCATGTCCTCCGGTCTCGAGGACGTTTCGGCCGCCGTCGTGAGTGCCGGCTGGGGTGCCGCCCTGGTGGTGCTGGCTCGCATCGTGGCGGTCGCCTGGGCGGGCATGGGCTGGCACGTCGTATTTCCGAAAGGGTCCGCCCGGCTCGCCGACTGCGTGTCGCTGCGCTTCGTGCGCGAGGGCATCAACACGCTGCTTCCGGTGGCCACGGTCGGCGGCGATTTCGTCGGCGCACGCCTCCTGTCCAAGCGCGGCGTTCCGGGGGCGCTGGCGGGCGCCAGCATGTTCGTCGACCTGATGACCCAGGCGCTGACGCAGCTCCTGTTCACGGTTGTCGGCCTCGCCCTGCTGGTCGCGATCTGCGGCGACGGGCCGATCGCCCGGACCGTGGAGGGCGGCCTCGCCCTGGCGGTGCCGGCGCTCGGTGCCTTCTACCTGATCCAGCGCCGGGCCGGGCACCGCCTGATCCAGGGCCTGCTCAGCCGCTTCGCCTCGGGCCGCGAATGGCGTGCCTTCGGGGCGATCGACCAGCTCTACGACAGCCTGCGCCGCCTCTATGCCAACCATGCGCGCTTCGCGGCCGCGCTAGTGGTCCATTTCGTCGGCTGGGTGATCGGCACCCTCGAGGTCTATGTCTGCCTGCATTTCATGGGCTACCCGATCGACTTCGCGCAGGCGCTGATGATCGAGAGCTTGGCTCAGGCGGTCCGCGGGGCGGCCTTCGCGGTGCCCGGGGCTCTGGGCGCCCAGGAGGGCGGCCTGATCGCCCTGTGCGGCCTGTTCAACATCCCGGCCGAGGCGGCGCTCGCGCTCTCGCTGGTCAAGCGCTTCGCCGATCTCGGCGTCGGCCTGCCGAGCCTGCTGCTCTGGCACCGGATCGAGAGCAAACTGCGCGCAGAGGCCCCCGAGGAGGAGCGTGCGGCGGATGCTGAGACCGGACGCACCGCCCTGCGGGTTTCCCAGCCTGCGACACTCGGGCCGTTCTACAGCTACGCCCCGCCCCGGATGGGCGCGCGGCTCGGCGACGGCGAGGAGTTGAAGAAGTGCGCCTGACCCGCCGGCTTGCGGCCGCCCTGATCGCCGCACCGCTCCTCGTTCCGGTTTCCGCATGGGCCGCGGACGATCCCGCCGTCCAGACGGTGCGTGACCTCTACGCCGCCTTCTCGGCCGCGCTGAAGGATGGGCCCAGCCCCCTGCCCGCACGGGTCGCGGCCGTGGGCCCGGCGATGGATAAGGCCTTCGACTTCCCCGCCATGGCCCGCATCGCGGTCGGCTCGAAATGGTCGAGCTTCACCCCGGAGCAGCAGGCGGCGGTCACCGACGCGTTCAAGCGCAGCCTGACCGTGACCTACGCCAACCGCCTCGCCCGCGCCGCCGGGGGCAAGTTCGACGTGACCCCGAACGTCGAGGAGCGCGGCGCCCAGCGGGTGGTTCCGACGCGCGTCACCGCGGCGGACGGCGACGATTCCGAGGTCGACTTCGTCGTGAATGCCAATAACCGCATCCAGGACGTCCTGCTCAACGGCGACGTGAGCGAGATTGCGGCCCAGCGCACCGCCCTGTCGGCGCCGCTGAAGGCGGGGGGGGCGGACGGCGCCGTGAAGTTCCTGCGCCAGCGGGCTGACGGCATGCTCGCGGCCAAGCCCACGCCGTGAGCGCCTCCCCTGTTGCCGCCCTGAACCGGCCGTTCGCGGCCATTGCTGCCTGAGGCGGCGGGACGATCGCACGGACCCGACCGGATGGATGTTTCCGCCCTGACGCTGCTCGCCCTCTCGTGGCTCTCGCTGATCTGCCTGATCCTGGCAGCGGTGGGCTGCCTCTACGGGCTGGCGGCCGCCTATTGCGCCGGTCGCTACGCGGCCCGCACGGTCCCTGCCCTGGCGCCCGGCGCTCCCCGGCCCTCCGTGACGGTGCTGAAACCCCTCTGCGGGCTGGAGCCGTCGCTCTACGCCAATCTCGAGAGCGTCCTGCGCCAGGATTATGCCGGGCCGGTCCAGATCGTGTTCGGCGTCCAGAAGGCCACCGATCCGGCGATCGGCGTGGTGGAGCAGCTGAAGCAGGCCTATCCAGCGGCGAGAATCGACCTCGTGATCGATGCCCGCCAGCACGGCTCGAACCGCAAGGTCTCGAACCTCATCAACATGGCCGAGCGGATCGGCCACGATGTGGTGGTGCTGGCTGACAGCGACATGGTGGTCGGCCCCGACTACCTGGAACGTCTGGTCGCCGAGCTGTCGCAGGAGGGCGTCACCGGCGTCACCTGCCTCTATCACGGGGTGCCGGCCTTCCAGGGCCTCTACGACCGGCTCTCGACGCTGGCGATCGACACGCACTTTCTGCCGAACGTGGTGATGGGCCTGAGCCTGGGGCTCGCCAAACCCTGTTTCGGCTCCACGGTCGCCTTCACCCGGGCGAGCCTGGAGGCGGTGGGGGGCTTCCGCACCTTCCGCAACGACCTCGCCGACGACTATGCCATCGGCGCGGCGCTGCGCGGCCTCGGCGGCCGGGTGGCGATCCCGAGCTTCACCATCGGGCACACCAGCGTCGACACCGAGCTTGCTGGCCTGTGGCGGCACGAGCTGCGCTGGAACCGCACCATCCGCACCGTCGATCCCGCGGGCTATGCCGGCTCGATCGTCACCCATGCGTTCCCGCTGGCCCTCGTGGCCGCGCTGCTGCCGGGTGCGGGCATCGGCACCCTCGCGGTGGCCGGCTTCGCCCTGGCGAGCCGCATCCTGCTCTGCCGACAGGTCGAGCGGGCCTTCCGCCTCGCCCCGCACCCCTACGGACTGTTGCCGATCCGCGACATCCTCTCCTTCCTGAACTTCACCTGGGCCTTCGTGTCGGGGGCGGTGACATGGAAAGGTCATGATTATCACGTGGTTGCGGATGGCACCCTGATCCCCGACGCGGAGCTCGGCAGCGACGCCGGCGCGCCGCTCCGCTGATCCTCACCAATCCCCTCCGCCCCTCCCCCCGCACTGCCCTGAGGCCTTGAACCCCATGCGCACGCTCTTCCTCCAGGCCCCCACCTTCGACGGTTTCGACGGCGGCGCCGGCTCCCGTTACCAGGCCAAGCGCGAGATCAAGTCGTTCTGGTACCCGACCTGGCTGGCCCAGCCGGCCGCGCTGGTGCCGAACTCAAAGCTGATCGACGCGCCGCCGCACAACATCAAGCTTCCCGAGATCGTGGCCCAGGCCAACGACTTCGACCTCGTCGTGCTCCACACCTCGGTGCCGTCGTTCAAGTCGGACGTGAAGACGATCGAGGCGCTCAAGGCCGCCAACCCGAAGCTCATCGCCGGCCTGATCGGCGCCAAGGTCGCGGTCGACGCGGCCGGCGCCATGGCCCAGGCCCCGGTGGTCGATTTCTGTGCCCGCAACGAGTTCGACTTCACCGTCAAGGAAGTCGCCGAGGGCGTCCCCATGTCGGAGATCAAGGGGCTGTCCTATCGCGATGCCAACGGTGTCGTGGTCCACAACGAGGACCGCGAGATCATGACCGATATGGATCAGCTGCCCTTCGTCACCAGCGTCTACAAGCGCGACCTGGAGATGGAGAAGTACTTCATCGGGTACCTGAAGCACCCCTACATCTCGTTCTATTCGGGCCGGGGCTGCAAGAGCCGCTGCACCTTCTGCCTCTGGCCGCAGACGGTCGGCGGCCACACCTACCGCACTCGCTCGGTCGCTCACGTGATCGAGGAGATCAAGTACTGCCTGAAGGAGTTCCCGCAGACCAAGGAGTTCTTCTTCGACGACGACACCTTCACCGACAACCTGCCGCGCGCCGAGGAGATCGCCCGCGAGCTCGGCAAGCTCGGCGTGACGTGGTCGTGCAACGCCAAGGCGAACGTGCCGCGTGAGACCCTGAAGGTGCTCAAGGAGAACGGCCTGCGCCTGCTGCTGGTCGGCTACGAGTCCGGCAACCAGACCATCCTGCACAACATCAAGAAGGGCATGCGGGTCGAGGTCGCGGAGAAATTCACGAAGGATTGCCACGAGCTGGGTATCGCCATCCACGGCACCTTCATCCTCGGCCTGCCGGGTGAGACCAAGGAGACGATCCAGGAGACGATCGCCTTCGCCAAGCGGATCAACCCGCACACGATCCAGGTCTCGCTGGCGGCCCCCTACCCGGGCACCTTCCTGTACAAGCAGGCGGTGGAGAATGGCTGGCTCGACATCGAGAACGCCGAGCTCGTCGACGAGAACGGCGTGCAGGTCGCGCCGCTGCACTACCCGCACCTCTCGCACACCGAGATCTTCACCTCGGTCGAGGAATTCTACAAGAAGTTCTACTTCCGGGCGCCGAAGATCGCCTCGATCGTCAGCGAGATGGTGCGCTCGCCCGACATGATGAAGCGCCGCCTGCGCGAGGGCGTCGAGTTCTACCGCTTCCTCAAGGAGCGCCAGGGCACCGCCAAGGCGGCCTAAGTCAGGGGTCCGGGGCCCACGGCCCCGGCGGGGAGCGGGGCGGAGCCCCGCTTCTTCCCAGGGCTCCGCCCTGGACCCGCGAGAGGGCTCGCCCTCTCGACACCCGTTACGAGGTTTGCGTGAAGCGTCTGGTCGTCACCGCGGATGATTTCGGGCTGAGCCTTGAGGTCAACGAGGCCGTCGAGCAGGCGCATCGCGAGGGAATCCTGACCGCGGCGAGCCTGATGGTCTCGGCGCCGGCCGCCGCCGACGCGGTGGGGCGGGCCAAGCGGATGCCATCCCTGCGGGTCGGGCTGCACCTCGTCCTCGTGGAGGCATGGCCGACCCTCCCCGCCGCGGACCTGCCCGATCTGACCGACGCGGCCGGCCTGATGCGGGCCGACATGGCCCGCCTCGGCCTCGATTTCGCTCGCAAGCCCGCGGCCCGGCGTCAGCTCGCCGCCGAAATCCGCGCCCAGTTCGAGGCCTACCGGGCGACCGGGCTGCCGCTGGACCACGTCAACGCCCACAAGCATTTCCACGTCCATCCGCTGATCGCGGGCGCCGTGCTGCGTATCGGCCGCGCCTTCGGGATGCGCGCCATCCGGGTGCCCCGGGAGCCGCGGGAGATCCTGCGCCGCGCCGAGCCCGGCGCCCGCCCGCGGGCCGCCCTCGATATCGCCCCCTGGGCGGCGCTGCTTGCCGTGCGCGCCCGGCAGGCCGGGCTGCTGATTCCGGACCGGACCCTCGGCCTTGCGTGGTCCGGCGCCATGACGCCGGCCCGCGTGGCGGCGCTCCTGCAGCGTCTCCCGGACGGACTGACCGAGCTCTACACACATCCGGCCACAGCGGCCGGCTTCCCAGGCGAGGCTCCGGGCTATCGGTATGCCGACGAGCGGGATGCGCTGATCGCCCCCGCATCCCGGGTGGCTGCCGACACGTCGGGCGCGGTGCGCGGCGGATTCTCCGACTTCCTCGGTTGACCGGCTTCGATATCTGACTTTAGTCAGATAACATGAAAACGATCGACATCGCCCGCATCCGTCGGTTCGCCCGCGCCGTCACCGCCGAGGTTGGGGCGCTCGATTCCTCGTTCCTCGGCCGCGGCCGACCCTTAGGCGCCGCGCGTGTCCTGAACGCCATCGGCGCCGGCCGCACCGAGATCGGCGATATCCGCGCCTATCTCGGCCTGGATTCCGGCCTGATGAGTCGTCTCCTGCGAAGTCTCGAAGATGAGGGACTGATCGTGACGGTGCCGCATCCTGCGGATGGCCGCCGCCGGGTCGCGTCCCTGACCGCGGCGGGGCGGCGCGAGTTCGAAGCCTACGAGGCGCTGTCGGATGCCCGTGCCGTCGACCTTCTCGAACGTGTGCCGCAGGCGGACGCCCTCCTGCACGCCATGGATCGGGTCGCCCTTGCTCTGGGCCGCGACACCATCGCGGTCGAGGAGGTTGACCCCGAAAGCGAGCGCGCCCGTGCTTGCCTCGCCGCCTACTATGCCGAGCTGGCGACCCGCTTCGCGAGCGGCTTTGACGTCACCTTGTCCTGCGATCCCGAAGCCGCCGCCATGGTGCGGCCCCGCGGCGCCTTCTTGCTCGCCGTTGCGGATGGCTTGCCCGTCGGGTGCGTCGGCCTGAAGGGGAGCGGCGGCCCGGTCGCGGAGATCAAGCGGCTCTGGATCGATCCCGCCGCCCGGGGCCTCGGCCTCGCCAAGCGGCTGATGCAGGCGATCGAGGCGGCAGCCCGCGACCTCGGCATCCGGACGCTGCGGCTCGACACCAACAGCGCCCTCCCCGAGGCGCTGACGCTCTACCGGCGGTCGGGTTGGGTGGAGATCGACCGGTTCAACGACGACCCCTACCCGGACCACTTCTTCGAGAAGGCGCTCTGACCGGCTACTTCGCCGGCACCGGATCCTTCAACCCGGTGCTCTTCCGGAGCGCCGCGCCGGCGGCCTTCTCGGCCTCGGGTCGATCCTCGTCGGGCTGCACGGGTGGCTCGCCCAGCGTCGCCGGCACCACGAAGAACGCCGCCACCAGGGTGAAGAACAGCGACAGCGCCAGCAGCTTGCCCATGCTCGCCGTCCCCGGGTGGCTCGACAGGACCAGCGATCCGAAGGCGCTGCCGGTGGTGAGCGCCGAGAAGAAGATCGCCCGCGTCAGGCTAGAAGCCAGCATGTCGGTGACGCCCGCCCGCCACGCGATCACGTAGTAGATATGGAAGGCCACACCCACCGCGAGCATCAGCGGCAGGGCGATGATGTTGGCGAAGTTCAGGGGCATGCCGATGAGGCGCAAGGCCATCAGCGTCCAGAGGGTGGCGATGACCAACGGGCCCAACGTCATCGCGACGTCCCAGGGCTTGCGCAGGGCGACCGAGAGGATGACGAAGATCAGCACGAAGGCCGTCACCGCCGCCTGCACGAAGGCGCCCAGGATCGTGTAGCTCGATTGCGTGGTGGCGACCGGCGCGCCGGTGGCATGGGGTGCAACCTTCAGCACCTCGTCCGAGAAGGTGCGCAGCACCGTATCGTCGTTCGAGTCGCCCTTGGGATGGACCTCGATGCGGGCGCGCCCGTCCGCCGCCACCCAATCGGCCTTCAACTGCGGCGGCAGGTTCTCCAGCGTGATCTTCTCCGGGTGCAGCAGGTCGCGCAGACGCGCGAGCAGCGGCACGAGATCCTTGGTCAGGGCGACGGAGGCTGCCTCACGCTGCTGCACCGGCCCGGCGGCGAGCTTGTCCAGCGTGCCGGCGAGCTGCTTCGCCTCCTGGGCGCCCTTCTGGTCCCCCTTGGCATCGCCCGACACGCCGTTCAGGGCCGTGGCGGCGTCCTTGAGTGCCTTGACGTTGTCGGCGTCGGTGGGCGGAGGCGGCCGGCGGCCCGGGTTGAGCACCGGGTCGAGGAGCTGCGCCGTGTCGGCGATCTGCGCGAGCTTCTTGTCCTGGTCGCGCGGCACGAAGGTGTCGATGCTGTTGACCGAGGCCGTGACCGGCAGTGCCATCAGCTTCTGCGACAGGGTCGGCACCGCCTCGACGTTCGGGGCCAGTACGTCGATGAAGTTCGGGCTGGTCTCGGGGTTCTTGATGAGATCCAGATACGTCGCGATCGACTGCGTCTTCGGGCTGCGCAGGTGCATCGGGTTCGAATCGAACGGCAGATGCCAGAGCAGCGGCGCCCCCGCCAGGGTGACGAGGCCGACGGCGATCAGGATCGGCTTGCGGTTGCGGATGATCCAGGGGTCGACGCCCACCAGCCAATCGGTCTGCACCGCCGCCTTCTCGCCCTCGGGCTTGAACACCGCGATCAGCGCCGGCAGCAGCGTCAGGGCGAACAGGAAGGCCACGACCATGCCGACGCCGGCAATCAGGCCCAGCTCCGAGACGCCCCGGAAGGCGGTGGGCAGGAAGGCGAAGAAGCCCGCCACCAGCGACACTGCGGCGAGCGTCAGCGACCAGCCGACTCCGCGGGCGGCGGCGCGGATCGCGCTCTCCAGGGTCGGCTGCTCGTAGCGGTCGGCCCGGTAGCGCACCGAGAACTGGATGCCGAAATCGATGCCGAGTCCGACGAACAGGGCCGCGAAGGCCACCGAGATCGGGTTCAGCTCCTTGACCATGAGGAGGCCGAGCGCGGCGGTGACGATGAGGCCCGCAAAGGTGGTGATGATCACCGCGCCGACGAGCTTGCCCGAGCGCAGGGCCAGCCACAGGAACAGCACGATCGCCCCGACGATGATGCTGTTGTTGATCCCGGCATCCTCCGAGAGCGTCGCGAATTCCTCGTCGGCCACCGCGACCGTGCCGGTGAGCCGCATGCGCAGGCCGTGCTCGGAATCGATCTTGAGGTCCTGGGCAACGTTCCGGATCAGCTTGGTCGCCTGATAGCCGGGCTCCAGGGCGTTGAAATCCAGTACCGGCTGGATGACCACGAACTTCATCTTGTCGGTGACGCTGCTCTCACCGTTGGAGAGAAGCTCCTGCCAGGACATCCGCGCCGGCTGGCCGGCCAGCACCTTCTGGAGGGTGGCATCGATCTGCCCCATGGGCTTCTCGAGATCCTCCAGCTTGGCGTCCCCGGTCTTCACGCCACGGGCGCCCAGCGTCAGCACCCGCATCACGCCGCGCAGCGACGGGTCGGCGGCGAGCGGGCCGAGCAGCCCCTGCTGCTGGGTCAATGATTCGAGGGTCTTGTCGAGGTCGGCCTGCGACATCAGCAGCAGGCCGTTCTTGTCGAAGAACGGGCCGCCATCCGGGCGATAGACGGTCTCGATCAGGTTCTTGTGGGCCGTCAGCGCCTTGGCTAGGTTGGTGGCGGCTTCCTCAGTCTCCTCGGGCGTCTCGCCGTTGATGACCGCCACGATGGTGTTCGACCGTTGCGGGAAGGCCTGCTCGAAGTTGATCTCGTCCTGGCGCCACGGCTCCTTCGGATCGATCAGCCGCTCGACATCGGTGTTGATCCGGAACAGGTGCGCCGCGACTCCAGTGCTCGCGACCGTGACGAACGCCACGAGGGCGAGCACGATCCACCGATACCGCACCGAGAACGCGACGAGACTTTCGATCACGAGCACCCTGCCTGTTTGCCTCGGACGCGCACACGGCGCAGCCGACACATGCCATCGAACACATCGGGATCCGGGTGACCGGCTTTGGCGAGGCTCAGAGCCCGCGCGCCGACCGCCCCGCAATCCGCTTGGACGCCAACCGGGGTCGATGAACGACACACGGTCCGCCCCAGCCGCGCGACGCGCGTGCACACGCCGGTCGCCGCCGATATGGATCGCGGCGCAGCCGTCAGCCATAGGCCACAGCTTGCATCGCCGACATGGGGCTCAGTAAAGAGGGCTGTGCCAGATTGCAACGCGGCGGCCCCGGCGCGGTCTATGCCCAGCCTATGTGCGTTGGCGCACACCATCTTCGGCGCTGCACCTGAATTCTTGACGATCCGGTCGCATTGCCGACGCAATGCACGTGCTGTCCTCAAGGGCTCAGGCCCTCGTCCGCGGAGCCCGTATCCGTGGATCATGTGGCGCCGTTGCGTCAGGCACGGAATAAGATGTCATGGCCCCGCCGAAACAGGGCCGAATGAGATTAGTTCCAAGCTAGATCGCTGGAAATCGCGTTTTTTTTCGTGTTAAGCACCCCGAACGCCCCGGGGCCGACGAAGTGAAGGAGCCGCAATCTTGGGTATCCCCCTCCGGTACGTCGCGAAGATCGGCGGCTACATCCTGAAACAGCACCTCACCGGTCGCAAGCGTTACCCGCTCGTGATGATGATGGAGCCGCTGTTCCGGTGTAACCTGGCCTGCGCCGGCTGCGGCAAGATCGATTACCCGGACGAGATCCTCAACAAACGCCTGCCGGTGGCCGACGCGCTCGAATCGGTGCGCGAGTGCGGCGCCCCTGTGGTGGTGATCGCCGGCGGCGAGCCGCTCCTGCACAAGGACCTGCCGCAGATCGTCGAGGGCATCATCGCCCAGAAGAAATTCGCGATCGTCTGCACGAACGCGCTGCTCCTCGAGAAGAAGATCAAGGAGTACAAGCCGAGCCCGTACTTCACCTGGTCGATCCATCTGGACGGCGACAAGGAGATGCACGACCAGTCGGTGTGCCAGCGCGGTGTCTACGACAAAGCGGTGGCGGCGATCGCGAAGGCCAAGGAAATGGGCTTCCGCGTCACCATCAACTGCACCTTCTTCAACAACTCGAAGCCGGAGAAGATCGCCGACTTCTTCGACAGCGTGACCCGCATGGGCATCGACGGCATCACCGTCTCCCCGGGCTACGCCTACGAGCGCGCCCCCGACCAGAAGCACTTCCTGAACCGCAAGGCGACCAAGGACCTGTTCCGCGGCGTGTTCCGGCACGGCAAGGAGAAGGGCCGCGAGAAGTGGACCTTCCAGCAGTCGGGCCTGTTCCTCGACTTCCTGGCCGGCAATCAGACCTACCATTGCACCCCGTGGGGCAACCCGACCCGCACCGTGTTCGGGTGGCAGAAGCCCTGCTACCTGCTCGGCGAGGGCTACGCGGCGACCTTCAAGGAGCTAATGGAGACCACCGACTGGGATTCCTACGGCACCGGCAACTACGAGAAGTGCGCCGACTGCATGGTCCACTCGGGCTACGAGGCTTCCTCGGTGGTCGATTCGGTCCGCAAGCCCTGGAAGCCGCTGGTCCACGCGATCCGCGGCATCAAGACCGAGGGCACGATGGCCCCCGAGGTCAGCCTGGAGAACCAGCGCCCGGCCGAATTCGTGTTCTCGCGCAACGTCGCGCAGAAGCTGTCCGAGATCAAAGCGGCCGGCGTCGACACCAAGCAGGAAGCCCGCAAGCGCACCGCCGCCTGATCGGCGCAGCGCGGACGGATTTGAACCCGCGGCCGAGAGGCCGCGGGTTTTGCTGTTTCAGGGTGTTCGGCAGATCGTGCTGGGTGCCTTTGCCGTCAGCGGCACTTGTCGATCCAGATCGACGCGTCGCGACGCCCTGTGCTGGTTCCCGGCCCGCATTCCGCTGACGCGGCATGCACCCGGCCATGGACGGGGCGGACGCAGCGATTGGAGCCGCCCGCCCGAAGCCTTCAGGCCGTCAGCCCCCGCGCAGGGCTTCCAGCACCTTGCCGCCGGGGCGGCCAGTCGGGGTCATGCCCAGGCGGCGCTCCACATCCTTGATCGCGTCGCGGGTCTTCTGGCCGACCTTGCCGTCCGGCTCGCCGACATCGTAGCCGCGGGCGGCCAGCCGGGTCTGGAGGTCGCGCCGCTCGGCCCGGGACAGGGGCGGATCGTCGGTCGGCCAGGCTGCCTGGACGCCCGCCTTGCCCCGCAGCCGGTCCGACAGCACCGCGATGGCGAGGCCGTAGGATTCGGCGGCGTTGTACGAGTAGATTGCGTCGAAGTTCTTGGTGACCAGGAAGGCCGGCCCGTCGATCCCGGCCGGCGCGATGATCCCAGCCGGCCCCTCGCCCGAGAGCGGGCGGCCGTCGATCCGGGTCACGCCGAGGGACGCCCAGTGGGTGAGCGGCTTCTTGTTCTTGCGCCCGGCGGCCGCGACGTTGAAGCCGCGGGGCAGCTTCACCTCATAGCCCCAGACCTGCCCGTGCTGCCATTTGGCGACGTGCAGGAAATTGGCCGTCGACGCGACGGCATCCGCGGTCGAATCGACCACGTCGCGCCGCCCGTCGCCGTCGCCATCGACGGCGAGGCGGTGATAGGTGGTCGGCATGAACTGGGTCTGGCCGAAGGCCCCCGCCCAGGAGCCGGTGAGCCGCTCCGGCGCGATGTCGCCGCGCTCGATGATCCGCAGCGTCGCGATCAGCTCGTTGCGGAAGAAGTCCCGGCGGCGGTTGTTCGAGCAGGCGAGCGTCGCCAGCGACTGGACCAGCGGCATCTTGCCGAGGTTCTTGCCGAAATTCGACTCGACCCCCCACACCGCCGCGATCGTGTAGCGGTCGACGCCGTAGCGCGCCTCGGCCTGCGCCAGGGCGGCTGCGTTCTGACGCATCGCCGCCCGCCCGTCCTCGACGCGCTCGTCATCGACCAGGGCCGCCATGTAATCCCAGATCGGCGTCTTGAACTCGGGCTGCGCCTGGGAGAGTTCGATCACCTTGTCGTCGTAGCTGATGCCGCTCGTGGCCGCCCGGAAGGTCTGGCTGGAGACGCCCGCGGCGGCCGCCTGGGCCTGGATGCCGGCGAGGCAGCCGTCGAAATCCGCGCGCGCCGGCTGGCTCGCGGCGCCCACGGCGAGGAGACCGAACCCGAGCGCGACGCCCGACCCGAAGCACTGATGGCGCATCCTGGCGTTCCTGTTTCTCATCCGCGGTGTAGCGGCCGAATCAGGCAGCACGAGGGTTAACTGCGCGTTAGCGCGGGCCGGGCGATGCGCCAGGGCTCTGCCCTGGCAACCCACAAAAGGGCTCAGCCCTTCGGAATCCCCTCCGTCAGGCCCATTCCCGCTGGGCGAGCTTCTGCTCGTAGGCGTCGATCGCCGAGGCGCGCTCCAGGGTCAGGCCGATCTCGTCGAGCCCGTTCAGGAGGTTGTGCTTCCGGCCCGCCTCGATGTCGAATCGCAGGAGCCCCCCGTCCGGCCCCCGGATGGTCTGTGCCTCCAGGTCGATCGACAGGGTCGCGTTCGCGCCGCGCTCGGCATCCTCGAACAGCTTCTCCAAATCCTCCGGAGCGACCGTGATCGCCAGGATGCCGTTCTTGGCGCAGTTGTTGAAGAAGATGTCGGCGAAACTCGTGGAGATCACGCAGCGGATGCCGAAATCGGCAAGCGCCCAGGGCGCATGCTCGCGTGACGAGCCGCAGCCGAAATTATCGCCGCACACCAGGATCTTGGCGTTCCGGTACGCGGGCTGGTTCAGCACGAAGTCAGGGTTCTCCGAGCCGTCCTCGCGGTAACGCATCTCGGCGAACAGGCTCTTGCCGAGCCCCGTCCGCTTGATCGTCTTGAGATACTTGGCCGGGATGATCCGGTCGGTGTCGACGTTGACCGTCCGCATGGGCGCCGCGACGCCCTCCAGAATCGTGAATTTTTCCATCGTCTGCCGGCTCTTACGGGTGGGTTCTGGCGGGGTTTAGCAGTCCATATCGTGCGCCGGAAGCATCACGCCAGATCCGCCGCGTCAGCCCGGGACAGGGTGCCGTCATGCAATGCCGAGGCGACGAGCGCCCCGGCGATCCCGGCCGCGCGCAGGGCCTTCAGGTCGTCCGGGCCGCGCACCCCGCCGGCGGCGTAGAGGCGGCACGCCGGTGCCCGCGCCCGCAGGGCCGCAAGCGCCGCGAGGTCGGGGCCGCGCCCCGCCCCGACCTGGGCCAGCGTCATGGCGATCACCTCCGGCGGCCAGAGCGACGGGTCGTCGTGGAGCGCCTGAGGCCCCAGACGCTCCGTGCCGCGCGTGTCGAGGGAGAGCACGATGCGGTCGCCCAGGCGCGCCGCGAGGCCGGCCTCCGTCTGGCTCTCGCTGCCGATCACCGGCCGTCCGAGGCCGGTGGCCAGGAACGCGTCCACGCCCACCGGTTCGCCGAAGCCGGCATCCACCCAGAGGGCGACGCCCGGGCAGGCGTGGGCGATCGCCCGCAGCGCCGCCAGATCCGGCGCGGCGCCGTCGATGATCGCGTCGAGATCCGCCACGTAGAGGATCGTCGCCGGCCACGCGTCGCACAGGCCGCGCGCCACCGCGTCGGGGGCGGATCCCTTTGCCAAGGGCGTCGCGATCGGGGCATAGGAGGAGCGCTCGCCCCGGCGCGCCCGCACCACGCGGCCGCCCCGGAGATCGAGCACCGGGATCACCGCGAAGCCGGGGCGCCCGAATCCGTGGTCCATCGAGGCGTTCATCGCGGTCCCATGCACGCACCATCCTTGAAGTCGATCGGGTGGGACCTCGGCGGGGTTCACGTCAAGGCCGCGCTGGTGGAGTCGGGACGCGTCGTGGCCGCCGCCCAGGTCCCCTGCCCGCTCTGGCAGGGGGTGCCGGCCCTCGATCAGGCGCGCGCGGCCCTTCCGGATTGGGCACGGGACGAGGCGTCCCACGCGGTCACCATGACGGGCGAATTGACAGATTGCTTCGCGGATCGGCGGGAGGGGGTGGCCGCGCTCGCCGGCTGGGCCACGGCCCACCTCGCCGGCTCCGTGCGGATCTATGCCGGCCGCTCGGGCTTCGTCGCCCCGGAGGCGGCCGCGGATGCCGCCGCCGACGTAGCCTCGGCCAACTGGCACGCTACCGCGGCGCTCACCGGCTGGTTCGCCCCGGACGCGCTCCTCATCGATATCGGCTCCACCACCACCGACCTGATCCCGATCGTGGGCGGCCGCCCCGCCGCGACGGGCTACAGCGACGCCGAGCGGCTGGAGACGGGGGAGCTCGTCTATACCGGGGTGGTGCGCACGCCGGTGATCGCGCTGGCCGACCACGCGCCGTTCGGCGGCCGCCGCACCCGGCTAATGACCGAGACCTTCGCCCACATGGCGGACGCGTACCGGATCCTCGGTCTGCTCCCCGCGGGGGCCGACCAGCAGGCGAGCGGCGACCGCAAGGGCAAGTCCGTGGCCGAGAGTGAGACCCGGCTGGCCCGGATCGTCGGGCGGGACAGAGAGGAAGCCCCCGGGCCGGCCTGGGCGGCCCTGGCAGCCCATTTCGCCGAGGCGCAGCTACGCCTGCTGCACGATGCGGCGGCGCTCCTGCTCGGCCGGCCGGACCTGTCCGCGCAGGCTCCGCTCATCCTGTGCGGGGCCGGCGCCTTCCTGGGGGGGCGCCTGGGGGACCGGCTCGGCCGCGCCGCCGTGCCGCTGGTGGATGTGCTCCGGGACCGGATCGCCGGTCCGCCCGACTGGATTTCGACCTGCGGGCCGGCGGCGGCGGTCGGCCTGATCGCCGCGGAGGAGAAAGACGCATGAGTGCCATCAAGATCCTGGCCCGGATCCTCACCGCCCGCGTCGGGCCGCATATCGAGCTGGCCGTGGAGACGGAGACCGGCGAGGTCCTGAAGGTGCTCGCCACCGAGGACCAGATCGACCGGCTGGTCGATGAACTCGACGACATCCTCAACTCGCCCGCCGAGCCGGACGACGACGGTCCGCCCGCTGCGGCGTGAGCCGATTGTGAGCCTGATCGCCGCCAAGATCGTCGTCACCCCGACGCTGATGTGGGCCGTCTCGGCGGCGGCACGCCGCTGGGGCAGCCTCGTCGGCGGCCTGCTCTCAGGGTTGCCGCTCACCTCGGCTCCGATCTCGATCTACCTCGCCGTAGAGCAGGGCGAGCGCTTCGCCGCAGACGCGGCTGTCGGCTCGGTGGAGGGGCTCGGCGCGGTCACGCTCTGCTCTCTCGCCTACGCCCTCTGTGCTCCGCGGCTGGGCGCTGTCGCGTCCATCGGCCTGGCCTTTGCCGCCTTCGTGCTGGGCGGCGCCGTGCTGCACGGACTCATCCGGCCGGGCCTGTGGCTCGCCACGGCGATCGACCTGCCGATGATGGCGCTGGTCGTCGCCCTGTGCCGGCCGGCGGCTCCGGCCGCTCAGCCGATCCGCCGGCCGCCGCGCTGGGACATGCCGGCCCGGCTGACGGCGGCCACGATTCTGGTCCTGCTGGTCTCGACCCTCGCGCCCCTGCTCGGGCCAGGCCTGAGCGGCGTCCTGTCCCCGATCCCGATCATTTCGTGGCCGCTGATCGTCTTCGCCCGGGTACAGGATGGGGTCGGAGCCTCGCTCGATGTGGTGCGCGGCAGCGCCCAGGGGGCGTTCGGCGTGCTGGCCTTCTATATCGGCGTCCACGCGACGCTCGGGGCGATGGATCCGGTTCCGGCCTACGCCTTATCGATCGCCGCGTCGGCCGCCTGCGTCCTGCCCTGGCTGTTCGCGCGCCGCCGTCCGCGGGCGGCGTGAGCGCCGGGAGACACGGACCATGATCACCGCCACCACGACGCTCGCAGCCGGCTACGCCAGCGTGCCGCCCGGGCACATCGCGACCATCGTGACCTCCGTGGAGATGGTTCGGCCGCCATCGCCGCGGCCCGAGCGGCCCGTCCCACCCGGACTCGTGCTGCGTCCCCTCGCAGATCGCAATCCTGATCCGTATCGAAGCCTGTACCGGACTGTCGGCGCCGAATGGCTCTGGTTCTCGCGCCTCGCCCTCGCCGATGACGCGCTGGCGGCGATCCTGGCCGACGAGGCGGTCGAGATCCTGGCTCTCCGACAGGCGAACCGCACTCTCGGCATGCTGGAGCTGGATTTCCGGCAGCCCGGCTCATGCGAGCTGGTCTTCCTCGGTCTTACTGGGGACAGGATCGGGACCGGTCTCGGTGGCAGGCTGATGAACGAGGCGCTGCGCCGGGCTTGGTCGCGGCCCATCGAGCGGTTCTGGCTGCACACCTGCACCTTGGACCATCCCGGAGCCCTGGCGTTCTACCGGCGCTTCGGATTCGAGCCCTTCGCGACCCATGTCGAAGTCGCTCCGGATCCACGGTTGACCGGATTGCTCCCGCGGGGTTGCGCGCCACACGTGCCGCTGCTCGGGTGAGAGGGGACTGTGGAGTGATACGGCTACGGTGTCTCTGCCACGAAAGACCCAAACAAAAAGCCCGCCCCGATGCGTCGGAGCGGGCTTCGATCCTGAATCAGAAGGCCGGCGTCGAAGACCGGCCCTGCCGTGATCACTCGGCGGCGGCGGGCGCCGTGGCCGGAGCGTCCTTGGCCTTGTAGCGGTCGGTGCGCTCGACGATGCGGGCCGACTTCCCGCGGCGGTCGCGCAGGTAGTACAGCTTGGCGCGGCGCACCTTGCCGCGGCGGGCCACCTTGATCGAATCGATCATCGGGGAATGCACCGGGAAGACGCGCTCCACGCCCTCGCCGTAGGAGATCTTGCGGACCGTGAAGCTCTCGTTGAGGCCGCCGCCCTGGCGGGCGATGCAGACGCCCTCGTAGGCCTGGACGCGGGTGCGCTCGCCTTCCTTCACGCGGACGTTGACGATGAGCGTGTCGCCCGGCTCGAAATCCGGAATGGTCTTGGCCAGGCGCGCGACTTCCTCGCGCTCCAGCTGCTCGATGATGTTCATGGCATAGCTCCAGCCGTCGCGCCGTGACGCCCCTCATGGGCGATCGGCGCCAGGATTTCGGCGATCCTGTTGTGAGTTGGCCGGCTCTCTACAGGATCGTCGCCGGCTTGTCGATTGGGTCGCGGACGCGATCGCGGGCCATGCCGCGACGCGGCTCGGTGCAGCGTCAAACCCAGCTGTCGTCACAGGCTTCGGCCCGGTGACTCGCCCGAAGGTCGAGTGTTCCCGGAAACAGGCGGCCCCTGTCGCGCGGCGTCTCGCCCTACGCCGGCACCACGCCGGCCTCTGGCAGCACGCAGTTCGACAGGAAGGCCGCGAGGTCGTCAGTGATGTGGTCGATATGCGGCTCGCGCACTGCCTCCTGCTCGAACGCTTCCCGGTAGGGATCGATGATCTTGGGCACCACCAGGACGGTCGCCATGCCGAGGTCGTGCGGCACCGCGAGATTACGGGCGATGTCCTCGAACAGGACGGCGCGCGATGGCTCGACGGCGTGGGCCTTCAGGAAGCGCTCGTAGGTCGAGCGCTCGGGCTTCGGCACGAAATCGGCGGCCGCGATGTCGAACACGTCCTCGAAATGGTCGAGGATCCCGAGCTTGGCCGCCACGTTCTCGGCATGCCGGCGCGACCCGTTGGTGAGGATCAGCTTACGCCCCGGGAGCCGCTCGATCGCGTCGCCGAGGTCCTTGTCGAGCTTGATCGTCGAGTGGTCGATGTCGTGCGCGAAATCGAGGAACTCGTGGGGATCGACCCCGGCCTCGACCATCAGTGCCTTCAGCGTCGTGCCGTAGCGGTGATAGAAGTGCTTCTGCAGGGCCCGGGCCGAGAGCCCGTCGAGCCCGTAGAGCCCCATCACGTAGAGCGTGATCCGCTCGTCGACCTGCGGCCAGACCCGCGCGTCGCTCGGGTAGAGCGTGTTGTCGAGGTCGAACACCCAGGTGTCGACATCGGCGAAGCCGCGCGCGCCGGGTGTGGTGAACTGGGCCTTGTCGGGGTGATGCACCGTATCCCTTTGGATTCGTCCCCTGGACCGCGAGTCTGGACCTTCGCGGTCAAGCTCGCAACCCTGGCCGATTCGGAACTGACCGGGAGCACGACAATGCGCGTGCGGGGCGGAGGTTGCCGCCCCGCACGATTCTCTGCGGAGGCCGATCCCTCAGCCCCGCCGGATCAGCGTGCCGGCGCCGTAATCAGTGAACAGCTCCAGCAGCACCGCGTGGTTGACCTTGCCGTCGAGGATGACGACCGCCTCCACGCCGCGCTCGATCGCGTACATGCAGGTCTCGATCTTCGGGATCATCCCGCCCGTGATGGTGCCGTCGGCGATCAGGCGGCGGCAATCCTCCACGGTGAGTTCGGGAATCAGCTTCTTGTCCTTGTCGAGGACGCCCGGGACGTCGGTGAGCAGCAGCAGGCGCTTGGCCCGGAGCGCCCCCGCGATGGCGCCGGCGAACGTGTCGGCGTTGACGTTGTAGGTCTGTCCGTCCGCCCCGTAGGCGACCGGCGCGAGAACGGGAATCAGCTCGGCCTTCAACACCGCGTCGAGCACGCCGCGCTCGACATGCTCCGGCTCGCCGACGAGGCCGAGATCGATGGTCTGCTCCAGATGGCTCTCGGGATCGACCACGGTCTTCGTCGCCCGCTTGGCCCGGACCATGTTGCCGTCCTTGCCACACAGGCCGATCGCCCGTCCGCCCTCGGCCGAGATCCAGCCGACGATCTGCTTGTTGATCAGGCCGGCCAGGACCATCTCGACCACTTCGACAGTGGCCTCATCGGTCACGCGCAGGCCGTTGCGGAACTCCGACTGGATGCCGAGCCGGTCGAGCATCTTGCCGATCTGCGGTCCGCCCCCGTGCACGACGATCGGTTTCAGCCCGGACTGTTCGAGGAGAACGATGTCCTCGGCGAAATCCTCGGCCGCCGACCGGTCGCCCATGGCGTGTCCGCCATACTTGATGACCACGATCTCCTGGTCATAGCGCTGCATGTGGGGCAGCGCCTGAGCCAGGACTTCGGCGCGCACGTGCACGTTGGGGAGTTCGGTCATCGCGGTCCTTCGCCGATCCTTGGGTCAGGGCCTGAGGGCGGGATTGCGCCTGCGCCCGTCGGGCGGTGGCGCTTCTACAGGAAGGCATCGGTACTGCGAAGCGGCTCCTGCCGCGATGCGGACAAGAAAGCGGCATTGCGAAGCCGCGCGGCCTGAGACCCGCGATGCGGACACCCGGTCGATGCGCCTCGGCAGTCGCGCCGTCAAAAAACAGTCACCCTTCCCGTGTGTTGCAATCAGGCGACAGGCTGGAGACGATCCAAGCTGGGCCGGGTTGCGCCTCCAGGATGCCCGGACCATGCTGCATTGCAGCAAGTCGGGGGTGGGCTGCCGAGAGGGGCGGATGCGGATCGCGATGATTGGGGCCGGGTATGTCGGCCTAGTTTCCGGAGCCTGCCTGGCCGATTTCGGCCACAGCGTCGTCTGCATCGATCGCGAGCCCGACAAGATCGCGGCGCTGAACGCCGGCCGCATGCCGATCTACGAGCCGGGCCTCGATGCGCTGGTCGCCGAGAACGTCCGCCAGGGCCGGCTCGCCTTCACCACCAGCCTGCGCGAGGCCGTGGCCGAGGCCGACGCGGTGTTCATCGCGGTCGGTACGCCCTCCCGCCGCGGCGACGGCTTCGCCGACCTGAGCTTCGTGTTCGACGCGGCGCGCGAGATCGCCGGTGCGCTCTCGGGCTTCACCGTCATCGTTACCAAATCCACCGTTCCGGTCGGCACCGGCGACGAGGTCGAGCGCATCATCCGCGAGACCAACCCCGCCGCCGATGTCGCCGTCGCCTCGAACCCCGAATTTCTCCGCGAGGGCGCGGCCATCGCCGACTTCAAGCGGCCCGACCGCATCGTGGTCGGCACCGAGGAGGCCCGGGCCGAGGCGGTGATGCGCGAGGTCTACCGGCCGCTCTACCTCAACGCCGCGCCCATCCTGGTAACGAGCCGCCGCACCGCCGAGCTGACCAAGTACGCCGCCAACGCATTCCTGGCCGCCAAGATCACCTTCATCAACGAGATGGCCGACCTGTGCGAGGAGGTCGGTGCCGACGTCCAGCAGGTCGCCCGCGGCATCGGCCTGGACAACCGGATCGGCACCAAGTTCCTGCATGCCGGCCCGGGTTACGGCGGCTCGTGCTTCCCCAAGGACACCCTGGCGCTGGTCAAGACCGCCCAGGATGCCGGCACGCCGTTGCGGATGGTCGAGACCGTGGTGGCGGTCAACGACCAGCGGAAGCGCGCCATGGCCCGCAAGGTCATCAAGGCCTGCGGCGGCAACGTCCGCGGGAAGACGATCGCGTTGCTTGGCCTGACCTTCAAGCCCGACACCGACGACATGCGCGACGCGCCATCGCTGGCGATCGTGGCGGGGCTTCAGGATGCAGGCGCGACGGTACGGGCCTACGACCCCGAGGGCATGGCGCATGCCCGGGTGCTCATGCCGTCTGTGGATTACGCCGAGAATGCCTATGCCTGCGCGGAGGGTGCGGACGCCCTGGTCATCGTCACCGAGTGGAATGCCTTCCGGGCGCTCGACCTGGACCGATTGCATCAGATCATGTCGTCCGGCGGATCGGCGCCCGTCCTGGTCGACCTGCGCAACATCTACGATCCCGAGAGCGCGGCGCGCCACGGCTTCAGCTATTGCGGCGTCGGACGAAACGGCACGGGTGCTCGGCCGAGCCGGTCCTGATCCGCGCGGCGACGTGAAGATCTCTTCGGGATGTCACCGCTGTACCGCTAGACGGGCCCCCGCCCGCGGGGCGAAACTGTGGCTTTCTGATGATCGTTACAGCGTCTCCGCGGCCAGTCGACCGGTCCAAACTTGGCATTCCGTTCGCCGGAATTGGATAGGTCTCTGATGAATACATGTCACAGCCTTCGGCAATTTCGCCGCGCGGGGATGACCTCGCGTCCGGGCTGGTTGGACACCGCAATGGTGCCACAGTAAGGGGTGAGAGGGTACTCACTCGTCGCGAGCCGAGCCGACTTCCGATAACGAGCGTGTGCGAACCGAACGTGACACAACGTACAGATATTGCGATCGTCGGACGCGCATGCCGACTGCCCGGGGCCCCCAGCGTGGACGGGCTGTGGTCACTCCTTTCCGAGGGGCGCTGCGCCGTCAGCAAGGTGCCGGCCGACCGGTTCTCCCTGGAGCGGTTCGCCCACCCGCGTGCCCATGAGCGCGGTAAGAGCTACACCTGGGCGGCGGGCGTCATCGACGACGTGTGGTCGTTCGACCCGGCGGTGTTCGGCATCTCGCCCCGCGAGGCCGAGCAGATGGATCCGCAGCAGCGGATGCTGCTGGAGCTGACCTGGGAAGCCCTGGAGGATGCGGGTCTGCGCCCGTCGAGCGTGGCCGGCAGCCATATCGGCGTGTTCGTCGGCGCCTCGTCGCTCGATTACGGCAACCTGCGCATCCTCGACGCGCCGTCGGGCGACGCCTACGCGGCGACCGGCAACACGCTGTCGATCATCTCGAACCGCATCTCGTACATCTTCGACCTGAAGGGCCCGAGCTTCACGGTCGATACGGCCTGCTCGTCGTCACTCGTCGCGTTCGACAACGCCGTGCAGGCGATCCGGTCGGGCCGCGTCGATACGGCGGTCGTCGCCGGCGTCAACGTGCTGGCGAGCCCGTTCAACTTCATCTGCTTCTCCACCGCGCAGATGCTCTCGCGCACCGGCCTGTGCCAGGCGTTCTCCAAGAACGCCGACGGCTACGTGCGCTCCGAGGGCGGCGTGGTGTTCGTGCTGCAATCGGCCGAAGCCGCGCGGCGCAACGGCGCCACGGTCCGCGCCGTGGTGTCGGCCTCAGGAATCAATTCCGACGGGCGCACCACCGGCATCTCGCTCCCCTCGGGTTACGCCCAGGGCGCCCTGCTGGAGAAGGTCTACCGCGAGGCCGAGATCGGGCTCGACGATCTCGCCTTCATGGAAGCGCACGGCACCGGCACGCCGGTGGGCGACCCGATCGAGGCGTCCGCCATCGGTTCCAAGCTCGGCCGCGGCCGGCGGGCACCGCTGCCGATCGGCTCGATCAAGACCAACATCGGCCATACCGAGCCGGTCTCGGGCCTCGCCGGCCTGATGAAGGCGACGCTGGCGCTGGAGCACGACCTCGTGCCCCCGTCGCTGCACGCGGCCGAGCTGAACCCCGAGATCCCGTTCGACGAGCTCAACTTGCATGTCGTGCGGGAGGCCATGCCGATCACCCGCGGTTCGCGCGAGCGCTTTGCGGGCGTGAACTCCTTCGGCTTCGGTGGCACCAACGCCCACGTGGTCATCACCGACGCGCCCGCCTGGGCGACGCAGGCGGGCGCCGCCGCCGAGCCCAAGGCCCAGGTGCTGCTGCTCTCGGCGCAGACCCGGGCCGCCCTGAACGAGCTCGCCCTGGACTACGCTGAGCGCCTCGAGGCCGAGCCGGCCCAGGTGACGACCGTGGCGGCCGCCGTCGCGCATCGCCGCGAGCGCATGCCCGCCCGCCTCGCCATCGCGCTGGACGGCAAGACCGATGTCGCCGCCGCGCTCCGCGCCGTCGGCGAGGGCGAGGACAGCCAGGACGCCTTCACGGGCACCGCGGTCGATCGCGTCGCCGAGGTCGCCTTCATCTATTCGGGCAACGGCAGCCAGTGGGCCGGCATGGGCCGCGAGGCCTACGAGGAGAACGCGGTCTTCCGTGCGACCTTCGACCGGATCGACACCCTGTTCCAGACCTATTCGGACTGGTCGCTCAAGGACGCGCTCTACGCCGACGACCTGGACGCGCGCCTCGCGCTCACCAGCGTCTCGCAGCCGCTGATCTTCGCGATCGAGAGCGCCTCCACGGCCGCCCTCAAGGCCAAGGGTTTGATCCCGTCCTACGTGCTCGGCCACAGCGTCGGCGAGATCGCCGCCGCCGAGGCCGCCGGCATCCTGAGCCTGGAGGACGCGGTCCGGGTCATCTACTACCGCAGCCACCATCAGGAGACGACGCACGGCCAGGGCACCATGGCGGTGCTGCTGATGCCGTCCGAGGAGGTCGAGACCTTCCTCAAGGATTTCCCGACCCTCGACATCGCCGCCTACAACAGCCCGAAGGCCGTGACGGTGGCGGGGCCGGTGGCCGATATCGAGGCCGCCCTCAAGGCCCTGTCGCGCAAGCGCCGGCGCGGGCGCAAGCTCGACCTCGCCTACGCCTTCCACGGCCGGCTGATGGACCCGACCGAGAAGCCGCTGCTGCGCGACCTCGCCGGGCTGAAGGCCAAGACCGGCACCACCGCGATGGTCTCCACCGTCACCGGCGAGGTGCTGGACGGGTCCCATTTCGGCGCCAACTACTGGTGGCGCAACATCCGTGAGCCGGTGCGCTTCTGCGAGGCCGTGCAGGACGCCACCCGCCGCGGTGCCCGCGTCTTCGTCGAGGTCGGCCCGCGCGCGACGCTCATGTCGCATGTCGGCGACGCGGTCGAGCCGCTGGGCATCGAGACCGCTACGGTCGGCGTGATGCACCGGAAGGCGTCGGGCGGCGACCCGATCGCCAAGGCGGTCAGCGCCGCCCTGGTCCAGGGCGCGCAGGTCGACGAGGCCGTGCTGTTCGGCGACGCGCCGAAGGGCGACGTGCGCCTGCCGACCTATCCCTGGCAGCGCCGCCCGTTCCGCCTGGCCGACACCACCGAGGGTGTGGGCGCCATGAGCCCCCGCCCCTACCACCCGCTGATCGGCTCGCGCACCGCGTATGATGGGCTGGAGTGGAACGGCTTCGTCGATCCTGTGACCGTGCCGGAGCTGGAGGACCACAAGGTCGACGGCCAGGTGATCATGCCCGGCGCCGGCTTCGTCGAGATGGCGCTCGCCTGCGTCCGCGAGGCGATGCGCGACGACGAGGTCGTGCTGGCGGATTTCGAGATCGTCGCGCCGATGGTGTTCGCCGAGGAGGCCCTGCGCGAGGTCGCGGTGCGCCTGTCGGGGTCCGGCAACGGCATCCAGGTGCTGAGCCGTCCGCGCCTGACCCAGACGCCCTGGCAGCTCCACGCCCAGGCCAAGATCGTCGAGGGCACCTTCTCGGCCCCGAAGACTCCGGATCTCGACGGATTCAGCTTCGAGACGGCGGGCGAGCACGTGCTCTCCGGCGACGCGCTCTACGCCAAGGCCCTCGCCTCGGGCCTCGCCTTCGGTCCGAGCTTCCAGCAGGTCGCCATGAGCGCCCGGCTGGATGACGCCACGATCGTATCCGACCTGCTGCCGGCCGAGCCCGATACCCGCTACGGCCTCGTGCCAAACCGGTTGGATGCCTGTTTCCACGGGCTGATCCTGCTCTTCGCCGACCTGCTCGGCGAGAACGGCGGCAAGGCCTACATCCCGGTGCGCTTCGGCGAGGTGCGGCTGCTGCGCCCCGGCGCGGTGATCGCCCGCTCGATCATCCGGACCCGCCGGTGCAACGAGCGCTCGATCCTGGCGGACTTCACCCTGCTCGATGCCGAGGGGGCGGTGATCGCCACGATCCGCGAGGGCCGGTTCCAGGCCCTGCGCGCCAAGAATGGCGGTGACCTCTCGGCCTTCGCGATCTCGCAGGTGCCGGAACTCGCCACCGAGCCGACCGCGATCCCGATGGAGCGCCGTCCGAGCGTGGCCGCGCGTCTGCGTCCGCTCGCCGCCGAGGCGAAGGGGCCGGCCGACGCCGCCCTGTCGCCGGGCCACCTCCTGCTGGAGGGCTGGGCGACCTCGCTCGCCTACCGTCTCGCCTCGGGGCTGGCACAGGGCGAGACCGTCTCGGTCACCGACAGCCGCGTGCCGGAATCCCTGCGGCCCTGGCTGCTGAACGCCCTCTACGCCCTGGAGAGCAGCGGGCTCGCCGAGCGTGCCGGCCAGAACTGGACGCTGGGTGACGGCTCGGCCCTCCCGGCCCCCGACGAGATCATGCGCTGGATCGCCGGCGACCATCCGGACCTCTCGGCCGAGCTGGTGCTGATCGCCGATGTCGGCGCCCTGGTCGACCGGCTGCTCGCCGGTACGCTGAGTGACGCGCCGGCCCTGCCGCAGGGGGCGATCGACGCCTTCGTGCTGCGCTCGGCCACCGCACGCCACGGCGCCGACGTGGTCGCCGGCCTGATCGAGCGCAGCCACGCGCAGCTCCCCAAGGAGCGGGCGCTGCGGGTTCTGCAGGTGGGCTTCGGTCCGCTCTCGGCCCAGGCTGCGACCTTTGCCGCCGCCGCGGAGGCCCGGCTGACCGTGTTCGAGACCGACCGTCGGCTCGCCGAGCGCGCCCGCCTGTCGCTCGGCCGCGCCGCCGCCGTGGTGGAGGCCGCCGACGAGCTCGCCCCCGGCAGCTTCGACCTCATCCTGGCGGCCAGCAGCCTGCATCGTGGCGACCGGTCCCTGCCGGGCCAGCTCGCTGCGGCACTCGCCACCGGCGGCCTGCTGGTGGCGGTGGAGCCGGGGGCCTCCCTGTTCCGCGACCTCGTGTTCGGCCTGACCCCAGGCTGGTTCGAGGAGGCGGTCGGTGGTCTGCCGGTCGGCCGGCTCGAGGATATCGAGGGCTGGCAGCGCACCCTCAGCGCCCACGGCCTCGTCAAGGTCGAGGTCGAGCGCGCGGCCTCGGCCAACGGCGACGACCTGCTGCTGACGGCGGAGGCGCCGGTGCGTCCGGGCCCGGCCCCGGCGCAGAGCTTCGCCTTCATCATCGGCTCCGACGACGAGTTCGCGGCCGAGACCGCCTCCTCCCTGGCGACCCTGCTGGTCGCGGGTGGGGTGCATGTCTCGATCATCCTCGACTCCGAGACTTCCCTGATGGAGCTGGAGAAGGAGACCCCCGACACGGTGGTGTTCTTGGCCGGCGCCTTCACCCGCGGCGGCGAGGCGTCCGAGCGGCTGCGTGACCGCTGCCTCAGCCTGAAGCGCTGCACCGAGCACCTCGGTGCCCGCCAGACCCGCCTCTGGGTCGTGGCCCCGGGCGCGACCCGCGATCGCGGTGGCCAGACCACCAACATCGAGGCCGGCGTGTGGGCCTTCTCCCGCACTCTCGCCAACGAGGCCCCGAACCTCGACGTCCGCCGCATCGACCTCTCCCCCGAGATGTCGTCGAAGCGCGCCTCCGAGCGCCTGCGCGACCTCATCCTCTCCGGCACGCCGGAGACCGAGATCGTGCTGGACGACGAGCGGACCCAGGTCGTGCGCTTCCATGCCGGCCGGCCGCAGCATCGGGATCCGGCGGATCTGGTGCCGGCCGAGGCCGCGCGCCTGGAGCGCAGCAACACCGGCGGCCTGAGCGAGATGGTCTGGGGTCCGGCCGAGCGCCGTACCCCCGGCAAGGGCGAGATGGAGATCGCGGTCGAGGCCACCGGCCTCAACTTCCGCGACGTTCTCTGGGCGCTCTCGATGCTCCCGGAAGAAATCCTGGAGGACGGCTTCGCCGGCCCCCGCCTCGGCCTCGAATGCGCCGGCCGCGTCACCGCCGTCGGCCCGGGGGTCAAGGGCTTCAAGGTCGGCGACCCGGTCGTCGCCTTCGCCCAGTCGGGTTTTGCGACTCACATCGTGGTGCCGGACCTCGTCGTCGCGCCGATGCCGCAGGGCCTCGACCCGATGGCCGCCGCCACCGTGCCAGTGGCCTTCCTCACTGCCTATTACGGCCTCGTCTCCTGCGCCCGGATGCGGCGCGGCGAGTGGGTGCTGGTCCATGGCGGCGCGGGCGGCGTCGGGCTGGCGGCCCTGCAGATCGCCAAGCTCAAGGGCGCGCGGGTCATCGCCACGGCGGGCTCCCGCGAGAAGCGCGCGCTGGTGAAGGCTTTGGGGGCCGAGCATGTGCTCGATTCCCGCTCCCTCGCCTTCGTGGACGAGGTCCGGGCGATCACCGGCGACGGCGTCGACATCGTGCTGAACAGCCTGTTCGGCGAGGCGATGGAGCGCTCGCTCAACGCGCTGCGGCCGTTCGGCCGCTTCATCGAGCTGGGCAAGCGCGACTACGTCGCCAACACCCATATCGGCCTGCGCCCGTTCCGGCGGAACCTCAGCTACTTCGGCGTCGACCTCGATCAGGTGATCCAGCACCAGGGCGATGACGGCGCGCGGATGTTCCGCGAGGTGATGGCCCTGTTCAACGACGGTGGCCTGAAGCCCCTGCCCTACCAGCCCTTCACGGCGGCCGAGACCTCGGACGCGTTCCGGCTGATGCAGCAGTCGGGTCACATCGGAAAGATCGTGATCAGCCCGCCGAAGGCCGGCACGATCATGAAGGACACGGCGAAGCCGTTCACGGTCTCGGAGACGGGCGTCCATCTGCTCACCGGCGGCCTCGGCGGCTTCGGCCTGGAGGCGGCGCGCTGGCTGATCGACCGGGGTGCCAAGCACCTCGTGCTGGCCGGCCGCAAGGGCGCGGCCACCGACGAGGCCAAGGCGATCGTCGCCGAGCTGTCGGCCCGGGGCGTGACTGTCGAGGCGAAGGCCGTCGACATCACGAGCCGCGCCTCGGTGGACCGGCTGCTCGCCGGGATCGAGCAGAAGGGCAAGAAGCTGGCCGGCGTGCTTCACGCTGCGGCGGTGCTGCAGGACGGCCTGATCTCCAACATCGACGCGGCTGCGCTCGACGCGGTGATCGGCCCGAAGGTGATCGGCGCTCAGCACCTCGACGCCGCCACCCGCGACCGGAGCCTCGACTACTTCGTCTTGTTCTCCTCGGCGACGACCTTCATCGGCAATCCGGGACAGGGCTCCTACGTGGCCGCCAACGGCTTCATGGAAGGTCTGGCGCGCCAGCGCCGCCGCCGCGGCCTGCCCGCTCTGGCGGTGGCCTGGGGTGCGATCGGCGATGTCGGCATGCTCGCCCGCAACAAGGCGGTCATGGAGGGCCTCGCCGGCCGCGTCGGCGTCACGCCGATGGAGGCCCGCCGCTGCCTCGACCTGATGGCCGAGGCTCTGGGCAGCCAGGGCACATCGCCCGACGAGGCCGTCATCGCCATCGCGGCGATGCACTGGGGCAAGGCGCGCGAGCGTCTCGCCACCATGCGCTCGCCGAGCTACGCCGAACTCGGGTCGGACCAGCAGGCGGAGGCCGGCGGCGTCCAGGCGATCAACATCGCGGCGCTGCTCAAGGGCGGCGACCTCGATGTGGTCCGCAAGACCGTGTCGGACGCGATCGTCGAGGACATCGCCCGCATCCTGCGCCTGCCGAAGGACGATATCAGCCGCGTGCGCCAGCTCTCGGAGATCGGCCTCGACTCGCTGATGGGCGTGGAACTCGGTGCCAGCCTGCAGGAGCGCTTCGCCCTCGATGCGCCGCCCGCGGGCCTGTCCTCGGGCATGACCGTCAACGAACTGTCGGAGTCCTTAATTCAGGCGGTTTCGGCCCCCATGGATGAGGCGGCCGGTGTCGCGATGAGCCTCGTCTCGAAGCATATCGGTGGTGAGATCGATGCGCAGATGATGGCGCCTCTCCGGGAACTCATCGAGCAGACGTCCAGCGAGATCAAAGAGACGAACTCATGACCGATACGGCACGGCCTGACGGCGGGCGCGCGGCGCTCGCCGGCTTCGTGACGAACCGCCTCGGGCGCGCGACGCCGCGCCCGGCCCCCGTCAAGGCGGCCTCTCCGGCCGGCAAGTCGGCGGCGCAGAACTTCGAAAACCTGCCGGGCTACCGGGAGCTGAAGCTCCAGCGTCAGGCGGCCGAGTTGATCGGCCTGGGCAACCCGTTCTTCCGTGTCCACGACGCGAAGGCCGGCGCGACCACCCGGATCGACCAGAAAAGCTTCACGAACTTCTCGTCCTACGACTACCTGGGCCTCAACGGCCATCCGCGGGTGAGCAACGCGGCCCGGGAGGCGATCGACGCCTATGGCACCTCGGCCTCGGCGAGCCGGGTGGTGGCGGGCGAGCGGCCCGGCCATATCAGCCTCGAGCAGGCGCTGGCCAAGCACTACCGGTCCGAGGGCTGCGTCGTGATGGTGAGCGGGCACGCCACCAACGTGACCACCATCGGTGCCCTGCTCGAAGCCGGCGACGTGATCTTCCACGACGCGCTGTCCCACAACAGCATCGTCACGGGAGCCCAGCTTTCGGGGGCGCAGCGCCGCTCCTTCGCGCATAACGACCTCGACGCGCTCGAGACCCTGCTCCAGTCGACCCGCCACGAGCACCGCCGGGCGCTGATCGTGGTCGAGGGCCTCTACAGCATGGACGGTGATGCACCGGATCTCGCCGGGCTTATCGCGCTCAAGAAGCGCTACGATGCGTGGCTGATGGTCGACGAGGCCCACGGCCTCGGCGTCACGGGCCGCACCGGCGCCGGCCTGTTCGAGCATTGTGGTGTCGACCCCAACGAGGTCGACATCTGGATGGGCACCCTGTCGAAGACGCTGTCCACCTGCGGCGGCTACATCTGCGGGCCGATCGCGCTGATCGAGTACCTGAAGCACTCGGCCGGCGGCTTCGTCTACAGCGTCGGCATGTCGCCGCCGCTCGCGGCTGCCGCCGAGGCGGCGCTCGCCGTGATGAATGCCGAGCCCGAGCGGGTCGAGCGCCTGCGCCAGAACGGCACGCTGTTCCTGACCACCGCCAAGAAGCTCGGTCTCGATACCGGCTTCAGCCTCGGCCTCGCCGTGGTGCCGATCATCGTGGGCGATTCGCTGAAGGCCGTGACCCTGTCGGACCGGCTGTTCCGGCGCGGCATCAACGTGCAGCCGATCATCCACCCGGCGGTCCCCGAGCGCGCCTCGCGCCTGCGCTTCTTCCTGACCTCCGAGCACACGCCCGACCAGATCCGCGACACCGTGAACGCGGTGGCCGAGGAGTTGGCGGCGATCGACAAGGGCGGCTCGCTGATCGAGCAGCTGCTGGCCAAGCGAGGCTGAGGGCGTCCGGGGCCACACGCCCCGGTCGGTTCGGTGACGCTGCAAACAAGGAAGCCCGGCGCGGACATCGTCCGCGCCGGGCTTCCTTGTTTGAGCCTTGCCCTGGTCCCGAGCCGGGCACCAGCCGGCCCGGAGGCCTGCGGCGTCGGCTACTTCGCGTAGTAATACGCGGTTGCGACCGAGGAGAGCGGTCCGGTGACGCCGCTGAAGGCGGAGAGCACCTTCGACAACTCGGTGAACGGTGCGTTCGAGACGTAGACGAGGTCGCGGTTGCGCATCCGGAACGCCTGGCTGACGAACAGGCTGTTCGGATCGCGCATGTCGATCCGGTACACCACCGGAACCAGGGGCGTGCCGAGCAGCTTCGAGCCCGGGCTCAACCGCCGCACCACGCTGGCCGGCTCGAACCGGAAGATGAACGTGCCGGCCGGGTCGGCGGCGAAGTCCGACAGGCCGCGC
>NZ_FNHS01000030.1:0-17298 GCF_900103445.1 Methylobacterium phyllostachyos
CGACCACGGCCTATATCGAGCCTGGCAGTCCGTGGGAGAACGGCTATTGCGAGAGCTTCAACGCAAAGCTGCGGGATGAACTCCTCAACGGTGAGGTATTCTATACTCTCAAGGAGGCCGGCGTCGTGATCGAGCAATGGCGGAGGCACTACAACAGCATCCGGCCGCACTCGTCGCTCGGCTACCAGCCACCCGCGCCGGAGGTCGTCCTCTGGCCAACCGAACCGAGCGGATCAGTGCCGTCCGCTCGCCCTGCCATCGTCAGCCGACCGACGATGCACTAACTTCGAACCCGGGCCACCGAATGGGGGCAGGCCATCGATGACAGGCGCAACATCGGAACTGTCGCCTGGACGTTGGTTGCCATCCCGCGGATGCCATTCGGCGGTGGACGGAAAGGTCACAGATTTTCACCACAGATTGCCGTGAGCCTTCGCCCGGGCGATCACGCTCTGAACGTAGGGAAATCCTCAACCATGAAACGCCTGGCGCCGCACACGTCCGATTGATCCCGGAGTGCCCCGCCGCGTGCCGAGCCTCCGCGCATGGAGGCTCTCATGTCACCCCCTCGCACGCTGTTCGTCGCGGACACGCATTGGTCCCATAGGGCGACCCTAGTAGGCGGTCGTCTCAGCTTGAACCGGCCGTGCGCCACCATCAAGGAGCACGACGAGGGGCTGATTGCCCGCTGGAACGCGGCCGTACGGCCGCAGGACACCGACTGGCACCTTGGCGACGTCTTCTACCGATGCCCCGAGCCCCGCGCCTGGGAGACCTTCTCCCGCCTGAACGGCCGACGCTTCCTCGTCAGGGGCAACCACGACCGTATCGGACAACGGATGCCGTGGAACGGTCCCGTCGCCGACGTCGCCCGGGTGCACGTCACTTGCGATGACGGCACCGCGGCATGGCACTCCCCGCCATCCGGTCACTGACGCGCGACTTCCGCTAAGCATCCCCCCGGCAGATGCGCGATCGCCCACCCCGTTCGCCGAACTGTGTCCATACGGCCATAGACAACCTAGGCCTGGATATCGTTCAAGTTATCTAATGGAGGGAACGATGGCAGGAACGGCGTCGGCGGTGCAGGACGACAGCTCCGGTTCAATCTTCCAATCGGACCTGCCTGTGGATGCTAAGGTCGAGCGTGCGCGCGCCGAGCTCCTCGACCTCTCTGCGCGCAACCGTCTGCTTAACATCCCGCGCTCAACCAAGAGCGTGAAATCTCTCGAGATCGTCGACGAGAAGGCATCCGAAGTATTTCGGATGCTTCTTCGGGAGGGTAAGGCTTTCACTTTCCTGCCCGGCCGCGTCAGCCGGACGAAGGCCGAACCGGACGCGCCCGATTTCCCAGAGGCTGAGGCCGAGCCGGATGAAGTGGATGCGCTTCCCCAGCCTGAGACCGATACCCTCAATGAGCGCGGCGTCTACAATCGCCACGCCGACACCAAACTGCAGACCCGCCTGACCTCGGAGGGGCTGCAGAAGCGCCTGCTCGACCTCTACGTCGACGCCCGCACGCTCGAGGAGGAGCAGGGCGTCAACGTCCTCTACCTCGCGCTCGGCACACTGAAGTGGATCGACCCCAACAACGCGGCCAACGTCCGGTATGCACCCCTGACCCTGCTGCCGGTCAGGCTCGAACGCGGTTCGGCCGCCGAGCGCTTCCGCCTGCGCTGGCGCGGTGAGGAGCAGGCCCCGAACCTCTCGCTCGAAGCCTATCTCGAGCGGGTTCATACGATCCGCCTGCCTGGGATGGAGCTCGGCGAGGAGTTCGACCCGACGGCCTACGCCGCCGACGTGGCGAAGGCGGTAGCTCTGAAGCCTGGCTGGGAGGTTCTACCCGACGACATCGTGCTCGGGTTCTTCTCGTTCGCGAAATTCCTGATGTACCGGGACCTCGACCCGGCCAATTGGCCAGCAGGCGCCCGCTTCACGGATCGCGCGACCATCCGGGCCCTTCTGTCCGACGGCTTCCCGGCAGCCCACGACCTCATTGGCGAGGACGCGGCGGTCGACCCGCACATCGGGCCGGCTGAGCAGCTTCACATCGTCGACTGCGACAGTTCGCAATCGGTGGCCGTGCACGAGGTGCGGCGCGGTCGCGACCTCGTCATCCAGGGCCCACCCGGCACCGGCAAGTCACAGACAATCGCCAACATCATCGCCGCGGCGGTCGCCGACGGGCGCAGCGTGCTGTTCGTCGCCGAGAAGATGGCGGCGCTTGAGGTGGTCAAGCGGCGCCTCGACGGCGCGGGAGTTGGGGACGCCTGCCTCGAGCTTCACTCCAACAAGGCGAACAAGCGTGCGCTGCTCGACGAGCTGCGCCGCACCTGGGAGCTCGGCGCGCCCCGGTCAGGCACCGAGGCGAGCCTGATCGCCCGCCTGACGGAGGCGCGCGATGCACTGAACGCCCATCCGGCGCGGCTGCACCACCAGCACGTCCCCTCGGGTCTCACCCCATATCAGGTCATCGGGCACCTCACGCGCTTACGCCAGGATGGCGAGCGCCCGACGGATCTCGACCTGTCCGCTGCACCGGCCTGGAACGCGGACGAGGTACGCCAGCGCGACGATCTGCTGACCGAACTCGCACAGCGCGTCGACGATATCGGCCGGCCGGACGACCACCCCTGGCGCGGTGTAGGCCTCGAGGCAATCCTACCGACCGACGTCGAGCGGCTGAAGCTCCGCCTCGCCGATTTGCGGGCGGCTTTGGGGGCGGTGCGCGCCGAGGCCGAGGCCATCGGCGGCCCACTTGGGCGACCGGGCCTCGCGTCGCTCGGTGACCTCGAGCTCGCCGCCGCGCTGGCCGAACGCTTCGCTGGGGCACCGACGGTTCTCGGCGACGCGGCCCTCGGGTGCGAGGCGTGGAACACACATCGGCCCGAAATCGCCATACTGCTCAAACGTGGGAGCGCTTACGCCGCGCTCGTCGCCGAACTCTCCGGCGCGGTACGGGCGGAGGCCTACGAGATCGACCTCACAGGCCTGCGGGCCGGGCTCGAGGCCCTGCCGAAAGCCTTCCCGGCTGAGGGATTTGCTCGCGCGGCCGCGTTCGAGGTGCAGGCCCCGCGAATACTGACCGCCGCCCGCGACCTGAAGGAGCGGCTCGGGTCCGCGGGAACCGTCGAGACCCTGAGCGACATCGAGCGGCTCGTGGCCACCGCGCGGCGCGTGGCGGACGCCCCGGACGCAAGTCCCGAAGCCTTCGCCGCGACCGTGTGGGAGCGTGGCGTCGATCAGGCAGCAGACCTCGCCGACGCAGTGGTCACGCTCGCGCAGAGCCGTTCAGCGACCGCGGGCGTCCTGAGCGAGGCCGCCTGGACGACGGAACTCGCGGCGGTTCGCCAAGTCCTCGCGGCCAAGGGCACGGGCTTCACCCGGTTCCTCTCTGGCGAGTGGCGCGCGGCGAACCGCCTTGTGAAGACGGTACTCACTTCGCCCAACACCCCGCTGCCCGCTGTGCTCGCCGCCCTCGACGCACTTCATGCCGGTAAAAAGGCGGTCGCGCTTCTGCAAGCTGAGGACGCCTTTGGACGGGCGGCGTTCGGCGCCGACTGGCGGGCCGAGCGGTCCCGGCCAGAGCCGCTCCAGGCCCTGGTCGCCTGGATGCGCAGCCTGCGTGGCCTTGGCGCCGAGCCGCGCCTGATCGCTAGCCGCCTACCTGATCGTGCCGACCTCGAGGCGCAGGCTTCCGCCCTTGCGCGGCTGTGCGAGGGGCACGCCCCGCTCGCGCTCGGCCACTGGGCGGATCTCGACGATGCGAACAGTTCGGTCTTCCCGGACGTGACAGGCGTCGACCGGGCTCCCCTCGCGCGGTTGGCCGATCGCGCGGGGGCTGTCGCCGCCCTCGATGCGGGGTGCCGCACGGTGATGATTGCGGCCGACACGACCGTTGCCCACCGCCTCGCCCTGCTCGCGCACCTAGCCGCCGCACAGGAGGCCGCCGACGCGCTCGAGGCCGCGGACGCCCTCGGCCGCACCGCGTTCGGTCCGGCTTGGCGTGGCCTCGATTCCAACTGGCCTACCCTCGGAGCCGCCGCAGCGTGGATCTGGGACAACGCCGACATCCGCGAGCAAGCTGCTCGCGTCCCGGATCGAGCCGCACTGGCCAAGCAGGCGGAGAAGGCCGCGGCCGAGGCCAGTCGTTTATCCGCCGGCCTCGACACGCTCTTCGTGGAACTGAGGCTCGACGTGGTCGCGCTCTTCGCCCACGCAAGTGTGGCGGCGATCCCGATGGAGGCGCTAGCCGCTGGTCTCGCGCGCTGGGTCGCGGGGATTGAGGGCCTTTCGAAGTGGGTCGCCTACCGCGAGCGCGCCAATCGCGCCCGGGACCTTGGGCTCGGGGAGCTGGTCGATCGGCTGGCCGACGGCCGACTCGCGCCGGACACCACCCGGCCCGCCTTCGAGATGGCCTACTTCGAGGCGCTATTTCGTAGGCTCGCGAAGGAAGATCCGGCGCTCGCCCGCTTCGACGGCGAGCTGCACGGGCGGCTGGCCGCCCAGTTTGCCGATCTAGACCGGCAGCGCATCGCCCTGGCGAGCGTTGAGGTGGCCCGCGCCCACCATCGACGCATCCCCACGGTCGCAGGCGGGGTCGGGCCGCTCGGCGTTCTGAGGGCCGAGATGGCGCGCAAGCGCGGGCACATGCCGATCCGGCAGCTCGTGCAGCGCGCCGCCCCCGCGATCCAGGCGCTCAAACCCGTCTTGATGATGAGCCCGCTCTCAGTAGCGCAGTTCCTGCCGCCCGGAGTGGTCGAGTTCGACCTCCTCGTCATGGACGAGGCGAGCCAAATCCAGCCGGTCGACGCGCTGGGCGCCATCGCGCGCGCGCGCCAAGTGGTCGTGGTCGGTGACGAGAAGCAGCTGCCGCCGACTCGCTTCTTCGCCAAGATGACCGGCGGAACGGGCGACGAGGACGACGACGGCACTGCGCAGGTCGCCGATGTCGAGAGCATACTCGGCCTGTTCACCGCCCGGGGGCTACCCCAGCGCATGCTGCGCTGGCACTATCGCAGCCGGCACCAGTCGCTGATCGCCGTCTCGAACAGCCAGTTCTACGAAAACAAGCTGTTCATCGTGCCGAGCCCCTACACCGGCGAGGCTGGGATGGGCCTGCGCTTTCACGAGGTGGCGGGCGGGGTATTCGATAGCGGCAACACCGGCACCAACCCGGTGGAGGCGAAGGCCGTGGCCGAGGCCGTTCTCCGGCACGCGCTGGCCCACCCGAACCTCAGCCTGGGCGTCGTGGCGTTCTCGGTTAAGCAGCGCCGCGCGATCCAGGACGAGGTTGAGCACCTGCGCCGGCTTAACCCCGAGACGGAAGCGTTCTTCCAGGATCACCCGAGCGAGCCGTTCTTCGTCAAGAACCTCGAGAACGTGCAGGGCGACGAGCGCGACGTCGTGATGATCTCGGTGGGCTATGGGCGCAACGCGCAAGGGTATATGGCAATGCGCTTCGGGCCCTTGAGCGCGGAGGGGGGCGAGCGGCGCCTCAACGTTCTGATCAGCCGGGCCAAGCGGCGCTGCGAGGTCTACGCCTCGATCACCGATGAGGATATCGACCTCGAGCGTGCCAAGGGCCGGGGCGTGCTCGCCTTCAAACTGTTCCTGCACTTCGCCCGCACGGGGCGGCTCGGCATCGCGCAGACGTCGGGCCGCGACCACGACAGCGTGTTCGAGGCGCAGGTGGCGCGCGCGCTGCAAGCCCGCGGCTACCAAGTCCACCCGCAGGTCGGTCTGGCGGGCTTCTTCATCGACCTCGCCATCGCCGACCCAGAGCGGCCGGGGCGTTATCTCCTGGGCATCGAGTGCGACGGGGCGGCCTACCACGCATCCCGCTCGGCACGCGACCGTGACCGGCTGCGCCAGGCCGTTCTCGAGGACCACGGCTGGATCATCCACCGGATATGGAGCATCAATTGGTTCCAGCGCCCCGAGGAGCAGCTTGAGCGGACGGTCGCGGCAATCGAGGCGGCCAAGGTCGAACTCGACGCGCGCCTGGAGTTCGGCGGGGCGCGCACCCGAGCCGTCCCGGTCGAGGTCGTGACGATCGAGCGGGCCGACGTCGTCGAGGTGGGGCTAAGCGAACGCTCGGACGATCAGCCCAGCCACCTCTACGTGGAGCTGGTGCCCAACGCCCCGCGCGGCCAGCCCGAACTGCACGAAACACCCACGGGACTGCTAGCCGGCCTCGTCGAGCAGGTCGTAGCGGTCGAGGGGCCGGTACACGTCGACGAGGTAACGGCTCGAGTGCGCCAGGCCTGGGGCCTGCAGCGCAGCGGTCCGCGCATCCAGGCGGCGGTCGAGCGCGCCGTCGAGGTGGCCCGCGCACGCGGGGGAATCGAGCGGGACGGCCAATTCCTCGCGCTGCCGGGCCAATCGATCACCGTGCGCGACCGCAGCTTGGCGGGATCCGGCACCCTGCGGCGGCCGGATATGCTGCCGCCGACCGAGCTGCGCGCAGCGATCCAAGAGGTCGTGACAGGGAGTTTCGGAGCGAGCGCCGAAGAGATCGTGCCGGCGGTCGCACGTATGCTGGGGTTCAAAGCGACGAGCGCTCAGCTGCGTGAAGTCATCGGAACGCAAATCGAGGAGCTCACGCGGGACGGTAGGCTGACCGCGCAGGGATCGCTGCTGACGGTGACGAGCCCGTCGCCGTCGCTACAGGCGGTGTGAGCGCCTGCTTGTCAGGGACCGCGCCTGTGAGCTGTGCACCGGCGTCGAGCCATGACCCGAGTAAAATTCTCGATAACCAATTGCTGAAATACGAAAATACGCATTTTTGGTGGGGTCACGATCGGCGCCGATCGTGACCCCACCTATCAGCGCGTTTCAGATGATGCTGTAACGACTTAAGTGGGCTCATGGGAGGGGGCATCATTCAACGCCGATCCACACCAGCACCGTCGGTGAGGTGCTGGCTCCCACCTGTTCCGAGCCGCCCGGCGAGGTCACCCGCTGGACCGGTCGCGCTGTCGCTGCTGTGACCGGCATCTCGCTGCGCTCGGTCCAGCGCATCTGGCAGGAACACCGCTTGCAGCCGCACCGGGTGCGTACCTTCAAGCGCTCTGCCGACCCGGCCTTTGCCGAGAGGGTGGAGGATATCGTCGGCCTCTACATGGATCCGCCCCGTCATGCGGTGGTGCTGTCTTCGAACGAGAAGAACCAGATCCAGGCCCTGGAACGCACCCGCCCTGATCGACCGCTGGCACCAGGACGGCCGGCGACGCGCACTCACGACTACGTTCGTCACGGCACCACGGCGTTGTTTGCCGCGCTCAACGTGCGGGAGGGAACCGTGATTGGCCGCTGCATGCAGCGCCACCGGCACGCGGAGTTCCTGCGCTTCCTCAACGCCGTCGAGGCGACGGTACCAGCCGGCAAGGTCGCCCACGTGGTGCTCGACAACTATCGCACGCACACCCACGCGATGGTGCGAGCCTGGCTGTCGCGCCACCCACGCTGGGTGTTCCACTTCACCCCAACCTCCGCCTCCTGGCTCAACGCCATCGAGGGGTTCTTCTCAGCGCTGTCACGTCAGCGGCTGCGGCGCGGAACGTTCACTGGCGCGGTCGACCTGCAGGCGGCCATCGAGCGCTACATCGCCAAGCACAACCGATGATCTAAACCCTTCGTCTGGTCCAAACCCGCAACCGCCATCCTCAACAGCCAAGTTGCACCATCCGTCTGAGTCAGTGCAATAGCTGATCCTCCCAATCAGCCCGGTCAAAAGCCAGCCGGTCAGTTCAGGGGGGATCATGGCCGATCCCCGTCACTTCGGAGGGATTCTCGACGCGCCTGTCATCTCCTTCCTTGAGGCCGCCATCGTGCACCAGGCAGCGACGGGACTTCCGGCCGGCTGACGCCGTTGCCAAATGGTCGCGGCCCGCATCGGTCCGGACATCCGCATGGTCGCCGTGGGCCGGCAGGCCTACTTCGCGCGCCGGCCAACGCCACGCACGCTGCAGGACCTGACCGGCCGCACCTGCATCAACCTACGCCTCTGAGGCACAGCGGCCTGGTTCTCGAAATTTTTTCGGCATCAGCCAACCTCGCATCGTCAGGTCAGCCGTCAGCTTTCCACGATTTAGCTTCAGCCTGCGCCTTTAAAATTTCTTCTGGAGAAAGCTGAGAACTAACCCGTTGAAGTGCTTCGGATGCGTTCGGATGTTGCCGCGCCGCGGCCAGATTGTAGTAGACGTGTGCTTTGACTAAATCCTTGGCTACGACCTTTCCGGCTTCGTAGAACGATCCTAGTTCAAACAGAGCAACCGGATTTCCTTTACCCGCCGCCTTCTCGAAAGCTGCTTGTGATTTCGTGAGATCTTCGCTGACGCCTATACCATCTCTGTATGCGAAGCCCAAAGCATTGAGTGCGCCGATATGCCCCTGCACTGCAGCTTTCTCGTAATATCCCATGGCCTTTTGAACATCCGCCGCGACTCCACGGCCTTCGGAATAAAGTGATGCGCAATTAAACGCTGCATCGAGGTCGCCTAAATCAGCTGCTTTGCAGATGGAGTTGAAGGCGGCCTTATCGTCCTGGAGAACGCCCTCGCCACGGAAATACATCAATCCAACTCGGTTCATCGCCTTGGCGGAACCTTTATCTGCGGCAGCGATATAGAGGGGACGAGCCTTGGCAGCGTCCCGTTGGATCCCGACGCCGAGCTCCAGCATCCGTCCCAGATAGTAGGCTCCGTCGGCATCTCCATTCTCGAAAGCGTCGTTGAAGTTTTTGATAGCGTCGTTGAATTTGTTTTCGTTCAACAATGCCAAGCCCGATTTTACCGAGCCGTCCTTACGAGCTTCATTTTGCTTCTTTTGAGTGTCGCTCTTGGGTGAGCTACCCTTCGCATTTTCCGAGGCAGGCTTGGACTGACTCCAAGCCGCATTTGACATCAGCGCCAGCGCGACCACCGAACCAATAAAAAACCGCAGCGACATTGATTTTCCCCGATTTATATCACAGGAGTTTCAAGTTGAGAGTGAAATATACTTCTGGACTGTACTTGATGCGCGCTGTTCCCTGAGCATAGACAGGTTGCGCGATGCTGATGTCAAAATTCGTACGTCCGTAAGCATAGCGCATTCCGCCACCTGCACTGGCCCGCGTCAAGCCGTGTGCATCAGCGATCATCTCTCCATACCCGGCATCCGCGAATGCATATGGTTGTAAAGCACGGAGGGTATCGTCCAAGAAAGTCCAATCGTTGCTATCGATTTGCAGCAGATCGATTGGAAGCCGCGCGGCAAATTCGGATCGGACGACGACACCGCGATCGACTTTGGCTGCTGTGTTTGCGAAACCTCGGATGCTGCTCTGGGAACCGAGGGTTAGTTGGTCATCAAAATAGAGTGGGTGATCGGTCCATTGACCCACGACGTCGACACGTACAACACCGATATCTCGAAGACCTTGTGCTACGCCGAGTGCCGCGTCGAGCTTCCAGAATTCGGCGCGGGGTGCGGATGGGATCGGTTTGGCCGGGTCGAGAGTCGCATTCCAGATTGGCAGGCCGCGATTGACACCGAAGCCGTAGGACAATTCCCGGCCTAGCAGCAGTCCCTCGCTAGGTGCTTCCCAGCTATGGACACGCGAGAGCCCGATGCGCAGCGGAACGACCCTCTGCGGCGTCAGCGGCTCCGCGTTGATGTGGCGCTGGACCTGCCTCCAACCCAAAGAGGTCTCGACTGTGGTTTGTTGCTCCTTGCCCCTCTCCAAAAGGTAGCTCGCGGAGCCGGTGACGTTCGCGCTCTGCAACAGGAACTCGGTCCTTTCCGTCAAGAAGGAAAGTTGTTCCGAGTACCCAGCGTCAATCGCAAACTTGAGTCTTTGCCATGGCACCGAGACACGTGCCTGCACCTCATTGCTATTAAGGCCGGATGCCAGAGTCGACGCGAACGTGTCATTGATGCCGATGAGATTGTCTTTCGCGACATCGAGGCGCGCGCGCTTCGCAACAGTATTGCCGCTGCGGTTGATACTCGTCCCGTTGATTTCATACCCGGCGACGGCTCGGAAGCTATCGGATCGGTCGTTCGTTATCTGAACGATGGACGTCGCCGGCGCGCTGCCCGGGAGCAACTTCGCCTCCGCGTGATTAGAGGGGACCTTATTCAGGACGTCGAGCCCTCGCTGCACATCCGAGATGTTCAGCGCATCGTCAGGATCGAGATCGAAAACCAACCAGCTTTTTGCTTCTGACTGGGACTGACCATTCAGTATTTCAAAATTGTCGAGCGTGTCGTCGAAGCGATCGACCAATCCAGAGACGGCTTTGACGAAGGCCCAAGGTCCTCTTGCCTCGCGGACGGGCTCCCATGCTTTTTCTAAGCGCTCCCTCAAGGGCAGAGCCTCGACGCCATCGGTCTCCCTGTAGACGAACTTGTCCATCCGGCCGGTCACGACATTGATCTTCAAGGATTTTGTCTTGCGGATATCTTGATCTGGAAGATATCCTTGCGTTGTGATGAATCCTGCCGCAGCGTGAATTTCGTTGATCGCTCCGACAATGGCTTTTGCCAGAGTGTTACCGATGCAATCGTATGCGAGCGGTTCGACGGTGCTTCGGACGCTTTCAGTATCGATTAATTCGAGTCCGGATATCTGGATCTCACGAAGTGGAAAGCAGGACTCTTTATCGAGGCCGTTCACGGACGGCTTTCGATGATGTGTAGTTAGAATGATACGGTTGCGAAGCTCCGGGTTCTCGTGCTGCGCCGCCTCGGCCATAACTGGCCCCAGCGCTCCGCCCAGGATCACTGCCAACGCCGCGCGTCGGCAACTCGTATGCCGCGAGAGCCTCATCGTGCGACCTCCCGTAGAAGGCCGATTTCGTGTTGACGGGTGCTGGCAAGTGGATCAATCGCGCCAGCAGGATTGGTCCCGCCGGGAATGCTCTGGTTCGCCTTTGCCGTGATGCCGCCACCGTCAAGCTCGACCGGATTGGCAGAAACGATCGTGACCGCCCCTTCCGGCGCGTTGAATTCGCCGCCCAGAGAACGGAACCTGAGCTGCGTCGATGGTCCGCCGAAGGCGTTGTAGAGACCGGCAGGCCGTTTGATTGGATCTGGGACGATCTCCCCAATGGCTCGCACGTGAGGAGAGACAATTTTCAAGTTGCCGTACGCGGTGATCTGACCGTAATCGTTGATCAGGCTATCACTCGCTGCGATCAGGACGCTGCGGGACGCACTGATCTGACCGCCATACGTACCGAGCGTCGAGAAGGCTCTGCTCCTGCAACCGAATCGACATTCCTTGAAATACGTGAACGATCCTGTCGCGGTGCCGATATTGTGCAGCCTAGCAGTGTTGATCACCACTGCACCGTCGAGCCCGTTGATCGTACCGGAGTTGACCAGATCGGTGACGTTGATGCTAACGGCCGATCCGGCGACGAAAGCTTGCGGCTTGGGAGCGCGGACATCACCGAAATCGACGGTGTCAACCGTGGCCGTGCGACCCCTCCAGCGGCGGAAAGCCATAGGCAAGCGTTCCCGAAGGCGACCCTCTTTTGACCTGTCGTCCGAGTTATGGCCGGGCACTCCGACCCCGTTGTCGAGGCGCTGCGCGGCCAGCGAGACGGTCCCGTTTGCCAGCAGCCGTCCAGCGTCGTTGACGATCGACTGGCCGGCCGTCGCCACGAGATCGCCTTTGGCCGCAAAGGCGATCGCGAGACGGTCGGCGTTCTCGCTCAGCAGCCGGATGTCGCCGCTCGCCTTCAACGTCACGGCGCCGCCCGTGGATTCGTCGTCGCTGTCGCGATCCGCGCCGGTCACCGCGCCGGAGATGTCGATGCTTCCGGCGGTTGCCGTCAGAGACACCGCCCCCTTGGTCGAAGTCACGCGGCTCTGAGCCTGTGGCGCGTTGAGCACCTCCACCGCCGTTCCCGAAATCTTGACCGAGCGTTCGGCTTTGATCTCGGCCCCCGAAACCGACACCTTGCCACCCGCGTCGATCGTGAATTCACCCAAGGATGCCAAGCCTCGTCCGGCGAACCGGACACCTGCGCCCTGCTCGGTCGCCGCCAGTGTGATCCGGCTCGCGACGACCGAACCGCGCGGTGTCACGTCGATCAGGATTTCATCCGGGCGGGATCCTCCCAGCGAGCGTCGTTCCTTGACGAGCGACTGCTGCGTGCCGCTTGGAGGAGCGGAGGGATCGAGGTCCAATTCGGCACGACCGGCCGTCAAACCGATCGCGGCATGGGGACTGGTATGTTCGTTGACGACCGGTCCATCGATCTTCAGCCGCCCAGCGATTATCTGCAAGGTCGACAGCGTTCCGGTGAGACCGGCGCCTTCGACCAGGATGTCGCCGGTCCCCGAGCTGACCTTGACGCTGGCATTCGAGCCGGGGCCGTCGTAACCGACCCGGCCGGTCGACAGGACGAGACCACCGACGTTAAGGAAACTCGCGCCGTCGACGGTGATGCCGTTTGGGTTAGCGATGACGAGATGGGCCTGCCGGCCCTGAATCTCGAGCGGTCCGTTCAAAAGGCTGCGGCTCGTGGATGTCACTTCGTTGACGATTAGCCCGGCATTGACGCCACTATTGATGAGATTGGCTCCGACGGTAGGAACCGAAAAAGAACTGTATGTATTGTGACTTATTCCGCGATTTGTCGCAGTCGCGATGCTGACATCGACTCGGGACCCCATCGGGCTGATGACGTGAGTTCGCGTTCCGCCATCAGGCACGATGTATTGAGCCGAGCATTCGGTCGAACTGGAATTCATAAGGCACGCGGCGGTCAGGATAGGGGCAAATCGCCCGTGCATCGTCGCAACGCGGCAAATGTGTCTTGCGATACTCATGGCTTGGCGCGCCTCTTCAATAGGCTGATGACTTCTTCAAAGCGATCGATGCGCAGGTCGGTGACGACGGGCTTGTTCTTCGTCGTCCAGATCCGGATGCTGGCCTCATGGCCCTTCTCAAGGGCTTGGAGGACGCGTCCTTGAATAGGGAAGCCGGCGTGACATCCGCTCGGATTGCAGGTCTCGACGAGCAGCTTGAATTTCTGACGTTTATCGATGGTGATCTCGATGCCAGGCGCCAGATATCCGCCCAACGGTATCGATAATATTCCTGCAGCCGGCCGGTTCGGCTCAGGTATCAAGACTGTCAAAGCGAGGATCGTTTCTTTTCCGTCGGGAGCATATTTGCGCTGAATGGCCCGGCACGGCGATCTATCTGCGGGATCGTCGCAAATGATCTCCCAGGCGCCAACTCGTTCCTCAGCACGGCCAATCCCTGAGGAGATCAGCAAACATCCGACGATGATAAGGGTGTGGATAGGCCAAGCGCAGCGTAGGTCGCCAACCTTATTGGTCGTCTGGCAGTAATTAGAGCTGATCTTAGGTATGATCGGACGCATCGCAATAACACTCTGCCAATTAAATTGAAGCTGAGTCGACAAAATACGAAGTCGGCACCGCGTATTTTTGCGGATAAGGCGCCGAGCTGCTGTTGATTCGACGTAAAAAATCACATACGCAACTTAATGAAATCTTTAAGCTGGCCGTCCATGCTCGGATAACGGCGGCAAGAATATCGGAGCGATCGATAATCTAGGACGATATATTTATTAAAACTAGGCATTACTTTTAAACAGACGTTATGCGGATATCATGAGGCATATGGCGATGGCTGAGGCGGAGTAATCGACGGGTGTCCGACGGTCGATCATCAGCGGCTCGGGGCATGCAGAACGGTGCGTGCGTCTTCAGTTCGGGTCCGTCTCAGCGGAGCTTGCGTCGCTGGCGACCGGCCCAAATGCTTGCCCTGTCGGCGGCATTGAGCTTGGCTTTTCAACCGCTCTTCACCGAACTCGCACGTGCGCAGGTGATCAGCGATCCGGCCGCGCCGATCCAGTTCCGCCCCGGCATTTCCGCAACCCGGTCCGGGACTCCACTGGTCAACATCGTCACCCCATCGGTCGGGGGTGTGTCCCATAACAAATACGGCTCGTTCAACGTCGATACCCGCGGGCTGATCCTGAACAATTCGGGGCTCGGCGGAACGTCGATCATTGGCGGAGCCGTGCCGGCGAATCCCAACCTCGTGGGTCAACGGCCTGCGAGCGTGATCGTCAACGAGGTCACGGGCTCGTCGGCCTCCGCGCTCAACGGACCCACGGAAGTCTTTGGCTCGCGCGCCGACGTCATCGTCGCCAATCCCAACGGCGTCGCCTGCACCAGCTGCTCGTTTCTCAACGCCGGCAAGGTGACGCTCTCCACCGGTGTTCCGATCCCGAACTACCGCACCGGCACAGTCAGCTTCGAGGTCCGTCGTGGGACCGTTTCGATCCAGGGAACCGGGGTCTTAGGGGCAGATGGCCAAGCCTTGCAGGCGATCGACCTGATCGGGCGCCAAATCAAGGTCGAAGGTGCAGTCACCGCCAAAGGTGCCGTGCGCCTGCGCGCCGGCGCCATGACTTACGATGCGAGTGGTGATGTCGCGACCGCGATCGCCGGTTCGGACGTTCCGCTGGTCACCGGCTTGGCGATCTCCACCACCTCCGCGGGGACCATCCGCGCCGGCACGATTTCCGTGCTGTCGAAGGATCTCGACCTCGGGGTCTCGCTCATCGGCGACCTGAGCGCTGTCGGCTTGGCTCAGCCGAACCTCGTTACCGGCGCGAGCGAACAGGTCCCAGGCGGTATCGCGATCAAGAGTGCGGGCGACCTGCTCGTACACAGCTCGGCCGCGACTGGTGACCTCGACCTCGACGCCGCGGGACGGCTGACATTGGCCAAGGCCGGACGGGTCGATGCGAACGGCACACCGCTTCTCGACCATGAGGCACTCGGCCGGATCACGCTGGCGGCCCACGACATCGCCGTCGAGACGGGATCCCAGGTCAAGGCCAGCGACAGGCTCGTGGCGGAAGCACTGGGATCGCTCACGAGCGGCGGCCAGCTCGCGTCCGGCCAAGCGATCAGCCTGATCGCAACCGAGGGTCTGGACGCCCGAGGCTTAGTGGAAGCCGGAGGTCGTCTGGCGCTAGAGGGGCGCTCGGTTACGACGACCGATCTCCAAGCCAAGGGCAGCCACGTCTCGATTGCGGGTATCGAGACCGTACAACTTGGTGCGACACATCTGACGTCGGCCAGCGAAGCCGTCATCACCGGTCGGGACGTCACCCTCGGCGCCGGGACAGAATTCTCGGCACCGGGGACCATCCGGATCAGGGCCGATCGCAAGCTTGCCAATGCCACGACCATCGACGCTCCGAACATAGCGCTGGATATCGGCGAATCCCTTCAGAACGATGAGACCGGTGTCATCGTCCGTGATGACCTTCTGCTTAATCTCGCCGGCGACATCTGGAACGCCGGCCTGCTCGACGGGCGCAACAGCACATCGATCAGTGCCAACAACATCACCAATACGGAAACCGGCACGATCCACGGTGGCGAAACCACCGTTGCCGCGCAAGGGGACCTGAACAACCGCGGCGCCGTCCTTTCGGATGGTGCGCTAAGCGTCACAGCTCAGGGCGCGATCAGCAACGACGGGTCCCTGAAATCGAACGACCGGCTGACGCTTCGAGCCGCCTCGTACAAGGGCGGCGGCGCCTCGGTGATCGAGGGGGCGGAGGCCGATCTCAAGGTCATCACTGCCTTCGAGAACAGCGGTCGCATTCTCGGGCGAGACCGCCTGGCTCTCTCGGCGGAGACGCTGGCCAATATGGCCGGAGCGGAACTCCGCTCGGGGGCGGCCGCCAAGATCGCTCTGGCCGGAGATCTGTTCAACGCCGGCCAAATCGGGGCGGTCGGCGATCTGACGATCACCGGCGTACAGGCAGTCAGCAATTCTGGGCAGATTCTCAGCCAAGAGGGTGCTCTACAGCTCGAAGCTTCCGGGGGTGTCAGATCCAGCGGCACGATTTCGGCTTCGAAAGCACTAACCCTGCGTGCCGCGAGCTACGAAGGTCTGACCGCGGAGACGCGTCTCGAAGGCGGTTTGGTCGCGATCACATTGGGGACCGGCGACTTCACCAATGCCGGACAGGTACTAAGCGCCGGTCGCTTCGACCTTACGGCAGGCCGGTTCACACAAGCAGCGTCAGGGGTATCGCAAGGCCGCGATATGTCGCTGCATCTGACTGGTGACGCAAGCAACGCGGGGGCTATCCGCGCAGCCGGCGACCTCAAATTGGATGCACCGAGCCTGACCAATGCTGGCCAGATCCTGGCTGATGGTCAGACCACGCTCGCTGTACGGACTTATGTGAGCAACAGCGGCACGATCGTCAGCACCGGCGATCTCGCCCTGACGGCCGCTTCCCTGACGAACAGTGGATCGATCCGCGGCAGCGGCCAAGGACTTCTCGCGCTTGGCGAAGGCGCCTTCATCAATGCCGGTGAAGCCCGCTTCAGTGGCAGCCTGAGCATAACCGCAGGCCTTTACTCCGGCGCACCAGGATCGCGGCTGGAGGCCGATGGGGTTCTCGAGGCGGCCATTTCGGGACCGTTCACGAACGCAGGCACCGTACAAAGTGCGGAGAGGTTAGCTCTCAGCATCAAGGGTTCGCTCGCTAACGCGGGAAGTGTGCAGGGTAAGGTGCTTGCACTGGACGTGGGCGGCGACCTCGCCAGCAACGGCCAAATTATCGCCCTCGATGGCCTTACGGCTACGGTCGGGGGCCGGGTCGACAACACGGGCAGCCTGATCGCCCAGGGCGGCGATCTCAGCCTCACCGCCGGCGGCCTCGTCGCCTCCAGCGGCGACATCATGGCCAAGGGTCGCCTGGCGGTGACCGCGGCCGCCTACGAGACCCCCGCGGCGTCGGCCCGGATGGGCGGCACTGACGTGATCGTGCGCCTCGGCACCGGCCACCTGTTCAACATCGGCGGGATCGTGGCCGCCAATGGCCTCGACGTCGAAGCGGGTGAGTTCACCAACGGCCCGGACGGACGCCTCGCCGGCACCGGCGTCCGCCTCGCGCTGACCGGCGCCACCGACAACAAGGGCCGCATCGAGGCTACCGGAGACCTCGCCGTCAAGGCTCCGCGTCTCGCCAACGCGGGTACTATCATCGCCAATGCCGCTGGCGATATCCAGATCGCCGGTGCGGTGGCCAACAGTGGTCTGATCAACGCCCAGACCCTTGCACTCGGGATCGGAAGTGACCTCGACAATTCCGGCCAGATCGGTGCCCACGATAACCTGAAGGTCACGGTCGGGGGCCGGGTCGACAATACCGGCAGCCTGATCGCCAAGGATGGCGACTTCAGCCTCACCGTTGGCGGCCTCGTTGCCTCCAGCGGCGACATCATCGC
>NZ_FNHS01000030.1:18328-30139 GCF_900103445.1 Methylobacterium phyllostachyos
CCCTCACGACCCAGAACCTCGCCAACAGCGGCACGATCCAAGTCAACGGCGCGGCTGTGATCGAGATTGCTGACGGCTTCGGCAACAGCGGGGGCCTTCTGAGCCGGAGCCTCGCGCTCAAAGCCGGGGGTGACTTCGCCAACAGCGGCCAGATCGGCGCCGTCGATGACCTAACGGCCACAGTCGGCGGCCGGGTCGACAACACGGGCAGGCTGATCGCCAAGGATGGCGACCTCAGCCTCACCGCCGGCGGCCTCGTCGCCTCCAGCGGCGACATCATGGCCGGCGGTCGCCTCGCGCTGACCGCGGCCGCCTACGAGACGCCCGCGGACACCGCCAAGATGGGCGGCGCGGACGTGGTCGTGCGCCTCGGCACCGGTCCCCTGTTCAACCTCGGCCAGCTCGTGGCTGCCAACGCCCTCGACATCGAGGCCGGCGACTTTGGCAACGGGCCCGCTGGACGCGTTGCCGGGAAGACCATCCGCCTCGCGCTCACCGGCTCCGCCGACAACCGCGGCCGCATCGAGGCCACCGAAGACCTCGCCCTCACGACCCAGAACCTCGCCAACAGCGGGGTAATCCTGATTGGCGGAGCAATGGCGCTCCAGATCGCCGGGTCGTTTACCAACGGCGGCAACCTTCTCGTCCGCTCGTTCAAACTGCGCGTTGGAGGCGACCTTGCCAATTCCGGCCAGATTGGCGCCCACGACGACCTGACGGTCAAGGTCGGCGGCCGGATCGACAACACCGGCAGCCTGATCGCCCAGGACGGCGACCTCGGCCTCACTGCAGGTGGCGTCGTCGCCTCCAGTGGTGACATAATCGCCGGGGGCCGCCTCGCGCTGACCGCAGCTGCCTATGAGACACCCGCGGATACCGCCAAACTGGGCGGCGCGGACTTGGTCGTGCGCCTCGGCACCGGCCATCTGATCAACCTCGGCGGGATCGTGGCCGCCAACGGCCTCGACGTCGAAGCCGGCGACTTCGGCAACGGGCCGATCGGACGCGTCGCCGGGACGACCATCCGCCTCGCATTGACCGGCGCTACCGACAACCGCGGCCGCATCGAGGCCACCGGAGATCTCGCCGTCTCCACGTTAGCTCTTCTCAACAGTGGTGAGATCCTGGCGAACGGTGCGGGTAAGCTTGAGGTCGCTGGCGCCCTGTTCAACAGCGGACGCATTCTCGGCCGCACATTCAATCTTCAGGTGGAAGGCGGCCTCAGCAACACCGTTCAAATCGGCGCTGTCGATGATCTGGCGATCGTCGCTGGCGGCCGGGTCGACAACGCCGGCAGCCTAATCGCCTTGAACGGCAACCTCAGCCTCACCGCCGGCGGCGGCGTCGCCTCCAGCGGTGACATCGTCGCCGGCGGTCGCCTCGCGCTGACCGCGGCGTCCTACGAGGTCTCCGCGGACACCGCCAAGACGGGCGGCACCGAGGTGGTCGTGCGCCTCGGCACCGGCCACCTGATCAACCTCGGCCAGCTCGTGGCCGTCAATAGCCTCGACGTCGAGGCTGGCGACTTCGGCAACGGCCCATACGGGCGCCTCTCGGGCACGAGCGTTCGCCTGGACCTTTCGGGCACCACCGACAACCGCGGCCGCATCGAGGCCACCGGCGATCTCACCCTTTCGGCCGGCAGCCTGACCAACTCGGGCTCGATCCTCGCCAACGGCGCGGGCAAGCTCCAAGTTGCCGGCGCCCTGTTCAACGGCGGGAATATTCTTGGTCGCACTCTCGTCATGCAAGTGGGGAGCGACCTCGGCAACACCGATCAGATCGGCGCGCTCGACGCCTTGACGGTTGCAGTTGGCGGCCGGATCGACAACGCCGGCAGCCTGATCTCCCAGGACGGTGACCTCAACCTCACTGCCGGTGGCATCGTCGCCTCCAGCGGCAACATCATCGCCAACAAGGGGCGCCTCGCGCTGACCGCCGGCGGCTACGAGGCCACCGCGGCCTTCGCCCGGACAGGCGGCACCGAGGTGGTCGTGCGCCTCGGTACCGGCCACCTGACCAACCTCGGCCAGCTCGTGGCCGTCAACGGCCTCGACGTCGAGGCCGGCGACTTCGCCAACGGCCCAGCCGGATACCTCTCGGGCGCATCCATCCGCCTCGCGCTCACCGGCGCGGCCGACAACAAGGGCCGTATCGAGACAATCGGCGACCTCGCCTTCTCGGCCGGCAGCCTGACCAGTTCGGGTTCGATCCTCGCCAACAACGCCGGCACCATCCAGGTCGCCGGCGCTCTGTCCAACAGCGGGAGCCTCGTCGCCAAGAGCCTTGCCGTCAGGGCGGGCGGAGATCTGACCAATTCCAACTTGATCGGCTCCCTCACCAGCCTCACCGTCACGGCCGGCGGCCGGGTCGACAACGTGAGCGCAGACGCCGACCACGTCGCCAGCCTGATCGCCCAGGACGGCGACCTCAACCTCACTGCCGGGGGCATCGTCGCCTCCAGCGGCAACATCATCGCCAACAAGGGGCGCCTCGCGCTGACCGCCGGCGGCTACGAGGCCACCGCGGCCTTCGCCCGGACAGGCGGCACCGAGGTGGTCGTGCGCCTCGGCTCCGGCCACCTGACCAACCTCGGCCAGCTCGTCGCCGTCAACGGCCTCGACGTCGAGGCCGGCGACTTCGGCAACGGCCCGGCTGGACGCCTCTCGGGTGCATCCATCCGCCTCGCGCTCACCGGCGCGGCCGACAACAAGGGCCGTATCGAAACCGCCGGAGATCTCGCTCTCACGACCACGAACCTCACTAACAGTGGTGTAATCGTGAATGGCGGAGCTTTGGCGCTCCAGATCGCTGGATCGTACATCAACAGTGGCAGCCTTCTCAGCCGCGCATACACGCTGAATGTTGGAGGTGACCTCGTCAACAACGGCCAGATCGGCGCCCTTGATGCGTTGACGGTTGCAGTCGGCGGCCGGATCGACAACGCCGGCAGCCTGATCGCCCGGGACGGCGACCTGAACCTCACCGCCGGCGGCATCGTTGCCTCCAGCGGCAACATCATCGCCGGCGGCCGACTCGCGCTGACCGCCGGTGGTTACGAGGCTACCGCGGACGCGGCCAAGACGGGTGGCACCGAGGTGGTCGTGCGCCTCGGCACCGGCCATCTGTCCAACCTCGGCCAACTCGTGGCCGCCAACAGCCTCGACGTCGAGGCCGGCAATTTCGCCAACGGTTCGACCGGACACCTCTCGGGTGCATCCATCCGCCTCGCGCTCACCGGCGCAGCCGACAACAACGGCCGTATCGAAACAACCGGAGACCTCGCTCTCTCGGCCGCAAGCCTCACAAATACCAATGCCATCCTGGGCAACGGTCTGGGTAACGTTCAAATCGCCGGCCTCCTCAGCAATAAGGGGAGCTTAAAATTCAGCGGAAACGCCACAGTCAGTGCCGAAAACTATGACAGCAACCAAGCTGGCGTACTAAGCGCCAGCAACCTCAAGCTCAGCGTCAAAAAAGACCTGGGCAATTCCGGAGGAATCTCAGCTGCCGGCTTGGTCGATCTCCAAGCACAGAATCTTAACAATCGTGGCGACGGAAGCATTACCGGAAATGCTGTGAACCTCGTCATGTCCGGTAACGCGTACAATGCCGGAACTCTGACGGCGAAGGGCTTCCTCGGGTTCAGCACCGGCGGCGATCTTGTAAACGACGGCGCGCTCAAAGCGACAGACATCGCCCTTCAAGTCGGACAGCAGCTCGCCAATGGTAACACGATCGAGGCGAGTGGAACATTAGCCGCTTCATCCAATACGTTCGTAAATAAGTCCGGGGCCAGCATCCGCGCCTACCAAATCGGCCTCACAGTTGCCGGCCAGGCTGGCAACGCCGGCACGATTCAGGCCGACACTTTGGTATTCCAGGCCGAAGGTCTGTCGAACGCCGGCTCCGCCGATCATGTCGCAGTACTATCGGCTCGAAGTCTCACAATTAACGTCGCCGACGCGCTCGGCAACGAACCCAACTCCCTAATCAACGGCGGCGACCTCGCCGCGGTCAGCGCCAAGCGCACCAACTTGGATCTGTTCGGAGTCAACGGCATCGCCCAGGGCCAGTTCGCATACGGACGTGATCTCGCCGTCTCGCTCGGCGACCGTGGCTTCACCGTCGCCGCTGGCCAGCGTTTCGATATCAAGGGCCGCCTCTACCTCGCGTTCTCCGGCGACATCACGATCAACGGCGCGCTCACTTCCAAAGGAGATATGGCCCTTATTTCGGGCGGCAACCTCACCAACACCGCCGGCATTATTAGCGCAGGAGGGTCGCTCGGCATCAAGATTGGCGGAACACTGACCAATACAAGAACGCCGCAGGCGACTGAAGATTTGGGCCCTGTCGTTCTCGATGTAAAAATTCAAGAAAAAAACGTCGTCAAAGAACGTATTCTTCACTATGAAACTTCTTATCCCGCCTATATCGTCGCCGGCGGCGATCTGTCTATCGAGGCGGGCGCAATCCGGAACGATGCGTCTGTCATCCAGGCTGGAGGCGTCCTCTACGCCAAGGCGGGGACAATTGACAATCTAAATCGCGAGTCAGGGGTCAAGTACCGGTATTTTCTAGCAGTAGTAGGCTCTGGCGAGCTGCCAGGGGGAGGTTGGGAGCAGGATACTTATCGAAATAATACGGCGGTTTTCACCGGCCAGAGTGTCGTCATGTCAGCCGGAAGACTGACAAATACGGGCCTGATCATCGGTGACACCATCTCGATCCAAGCGGGCACGATCGTCAACGCCTCAACCAGCGCGATCATAACGTCACCGACGAGTGCGCCGAACGGCACCATCGAGCTCACGAATTATGCAACGGGCGGCCGGCTCTCGGGCCAGAATTTCGACAGCGGCGCACAAAGCGGTTCTGTCGAAGGCGACGAGGTCGGCCCACCGGGCGTTGTCGCCGGCCGTCTCGACCAGGGTGCCGGTTTCACGTCCGGCGCCGCAGGCGGCCGGCTCGGGCGCAACATCTACGGCTATGGCGTCGCCGCAGGGCTTATGGACCGGGCCCCCGGATTTACGCCAGGCGCGTCTGGCGGCTGGTACGGGGGCTCCCTCAACGGTTATGCCTCCGGTTTTGCCGCAGGGCCGCTCGACCAGGGCGCCGGTTTCAGGCCCGGTGCAATCGGCGGCCGGCTCGGGCGCAACATCTACGGCTATGGGGTCGTTGCAGGGCCGCTCGACCAGGGCCCTGATTTCGCACCCGGGGCGATCGGCGGCGCGTTGGGCGGCTATGGCATCGGCGGGGGTCGCGCCAGGGGCGGACGCCTGGGCTACGGCCCCTACGGACTGGAGGACAACAGCATCGCAGGCGCCGGCGTCGGAAATGCCAAGCTACGCGGCGGCCGCGTAGACGCCAACCTCGCAGGCTTCGACGCGCCGTCTCCCGCCCAGGTCGGCGGCACCACCTACCGGTATCCCAGCCCGTTCGCCGACGGGAGCGAGCCCAGCGGCCCGGCGGCGATCCTGGCGCGGGCGGGCGGGAGCGCGCTTCCGCCGGGCGTGTCGGTGTTCGCGGACCAAACCATGGAGCAGCGGCTGATCGGCCAGGCGCTGCTCGACCAGACCGGCAGCCCCATCCTCGACCAGCGCTACCGCAACCCCCGTGCCCAGCAGGAGGCGCTGTACCAGGGCACCGTCGCGTTCCTCCAGGCCAACCCCGACATCCACCTCGGCGACAGCCTCTCCGCCGAACAGAAGGCCCGCCTCACCCAGCCGGTCCTCTGGTACGAGCAGCGCAATATCGACGGCCAGCCGACGCTCGCCCCCCAGCTGCTCCTGCCCCCGGGCCGGCTGGCCGAGTGGACCCAGCAGGCCGGCGGCGTCATCCAGGGCAACACCGTCTTCCTCTCGGGCGACCAGATCACCAACACCGGATCGCTGCTCGCCTCCGGCACGATGATCATCGACGCCGGCACCTTCCTCAACGAGCGCCGCGTCGGGCTCGGCAGCGGCCTGTTCGCCCAGAACGTCCTGCAGCCCGGCGGCGTGGTCAGCGCCGGCGACCTCGCGATCTTCACCCGCGGCGACCTGATCGACCGCGGCGGCGTGCTCCAGGCCCGCAACGACCTGACGCTGAGCGCCGGCGGCGACATCCTGATCGCCGCGCAAGCCGTGACCAACACCAGCCTCGTGGGCAACCGCGACAACTGGATCGCCACCGCCAGCACGATTAGCCACGGCGCCCTGGTGGCGGCCGGCGGCGACCTCACCGTGCTGGCCGGCGGCGCGCTCTCGGTGCTCGGCTCCACCGTCACGGCCGGCGGCGACGCGCTGCTGGCCGCGCGCGGGCCGATCACCATCGCGTCGGCGCTCGACAGCATCGCGACCACGGCGTTCGCGCGCCGGGACGGGCTGTTCTCGTCCTCGCGCACGCTGGTGAGCCAGACCGGCCAGATCAACGTGCCCTCCCTGGTGGCGGCCGGGGGCAACCTCGCCGTCGTCTCGGGCAGCGACATCACCGTGCAGGCCAGCCACCTCGTGGCCGGCGGCGACCTCGGCGTGCGCGCGGCCGGCTCGCTCTCGGTGCTGGCCGGGGAGGACCTGAGCCAGACGATCCTGGCCCGGCGCAGCTCCGGCCTGGGCCTGTTCGGCGGCGACGGCGGGCTCGACTTCTACCAGACCCGGCGCACCACAGGCTCGGTCACCCAAGCCACTAACGCCCCCTCCACCCTGGTGGCCGGCGGAAACGCCACCGTGATCGCCGGGCTGGATGTGAACATCGTCGGATCGGCCATCGGAGCCGGCCAGCAGATGACGCTCGGGGCCGGGCGGGACCTGACCATCGCGCCGGGCTTTGACCGGACGGTAATGACCTACGCCCGCAGCGTCTCGGGCGTGGGTATCGGCGTCTCGGCCAACGACAACGGGGCCTCAGTCTGGGCTGGCTACCACAGCCGGAGTTCGCTCCAGGCCAAGGACTCGACCACGGCCGTGGCCTCGCTGGTGGCGGGCGGCAGCGGCGTCCTGCTCGATGCCGGGCGCGACGCGACGCTGACGGCCGCCGACCTCGTCTCCGGGGGCGACCTCGCCATCCGGGCAGGCCGCGATCTGTCGGTGCTGTCGCAGGCCCAGACCGAGCACGACGTGGCGATCCGCCGGCAGAGCTTCGCCGGGATCCGCGCCGGAATCAGCCAGAACGTCTCGCGCGCCCTCGACGAGTTGCAAGAGGCCAGCCGCACCTTCAACTCGGGCTATGGCGGGGACGGCTACCGGGCGATCGGCGCGGTCTCGGGCACGCTCAAGGCGGTCGACGCCGTGATGCAGCTCACCAACCCAAGCGTCTCGGCGAGCCTGACCGTGGGCGCGTCGAGTTCCACCAGCCGGAGCGAGCAGCTGACCGAGACGCAGCGCCCGGGCACGATCCGGGCGGCGGGCGGCATCAGCCTGGAGGCGGGGCGCGACCTGCACCTGCAGGGCACCCAGGTCTTGGCCGGCGGCTGGCTCGACCTGATGGCCGGGCGCGACATGGTGATCGAGAGCGCGCGTTCGCGGGGCGCCGCGTCGCAATCCGCGTCCTCGTGGAACGCGGCGGTCGGGATCGGCGCGCAGGTCGGGCTCGGCGGGCCCAGCGTCGGGTTCACGGCCGAGGGCTCGGTGTCGAGCTCGCGCAGCCGCGAGCAGCGGGAGACCAACACCAACGCGCAGCTGGGCGCGGGGGATGGGATCTCGGTGCACTCGGGCCAGGACACGACGATCGAGGGGGCGCGGCTGTCGGCGCCCGAAATCGACTTGGAGGTCGGGCGGAACCTGACCGTGGCCTCGCGGCAGGACACGGCGACGGGTCGCTCGTCGTCGTCGAGCCTGTCCGGGAGCATCGGCCCGAGTTCGGGCTCGGTGTCGGTGGGCGGCAGCCAGGGCTCGTCGGACCGGGCCTGGGTGGGCGAGCAGACGGCGATCGAGGCGGGGGACCGTCTGAGCGTGACGGTGGGCGGGCAGACGCTGATCCGCGGGGCGCTGCTCAACTCCAGGACCGGCAACCTGTTCCTGGAGACGGGCACGCTCTGGGTCGAGGACATGTTCGACCACGACACGGGCCGCCGGTTCGGCCTGACGCTGGGCCTGAACGGCAACTGGGGCGGGAGCGGGGACCAGCCGGCGGTCGGGACGATCTCGGGCTCGTACGCGGCGCACGACCGGGAGCGTGTCGACCGGGGGACGATCGGGGCTGGGACGATCGTTCTGCGCGATCCTGCGCAGCAGGTGCAGGAACTGGCCGCGATCAACCGGGATCCGAGCCGGGCGCAGGTGATCACGCGCGACCGGAAGGAAGGGGTGGACTTCTACGGTTCGAGCTCGGCGGTGCGGGAGATCGGCAGCGGGTTCGAAGGCACACGGCAGGGGCTGAGGGAGATCGGGAAGCAGGCTTCGCAGGGCTTCCCGGCGTTCCTGGCGGGCGTTGCCGATGCGGCCAAGACGCTCACGAAGGGCCTGGGCCCGCTTCCCGATACGCACGAGCCGCTTACAAAAGGCGCGGAGTTATCCTCGCCTGCGCTCGCCGAGTTCCGGCAGCAGCTGGTCGCGCAGGGCGCTTCGCCCGAAGCGGTCGAGGCGCTCGTCAACAATCCGGCCTTCGCGACGCCGATCCAAGATCTCACTGCGATCGTGGCACGCGGCGCAAACGAGGGGTGGCAGGACCAGAAGCCCAAGCCAATCCCGGAAACCGACTCACATGCGGGATCCGGATCGGACGGCACGGAGGTGCAACTGCCTGAGCTATCGGTGACCGCCGGGCTGACATACGGCCAGCAGGCTCTGATGAAGCTGGGTGAGATCGACGACGCGATGAAGAAGCTGCCGCCGGACCAGCTGCTGGCGGCCAACATCACGCTTCAGATCATGCTCAACGGTCCGCTTGGTGCGCTGAAGGCCTATGTGGTCGGGTAGGTGATCGACAAGATCGCCGGCGATCAGATCGATCAAATACAAGATCTCGCGGCGCAAGGAATTTACAGCGTTCTGAGCGGTCAGAAATGGTCTGGTGACGAGAGCTTGCCGGATCCGCGCCAAATGACGATGCAGAATGGCGCGACACTGGCCGCTGGTGTTATTGTCGCTGCTGCGACCGGTATGGCGATAGGGAAAGCCGGAGGCAGAATACCCGGTCGAGTACAAAGCCGAATTAATTTGATGAACGGCTCGGTATCCGAAGGCAGAGGATGGTTTCATGTAGTCAATGAGCATTTCAATCCTGAGAAGACAGGCAAAAATCAATTTACTATCAGTCAATCTGAGTTGCGGGATTTGTTGCAATCCCCATCTGTTGTTGAAGCGCCCATAACAAAAACTATAAACAGCAAGGATGGAGTGAGATATACTAGAGAGGTAAATTTCAAAGATAAAACATAGGACTGGATGTGATAAATATGAATAATCCGACATCCATAATGGCGATTATGACAGATGAATATGGCAATCTGATAACAGTCTATCCAGGAGCATAAGTAAATATGATAAAGAAATTGACTTCAAGATATGATATTGTAGCGATGGAAAGAAGAAAAATTTGCCCAGATTTTTGCGAGAGTGATCGACGCATTGTGGACGCGATTTCAGCTATCCATCCAGGTCGCAGCGTCTTTTACGTTATATTTCATACACCAGAGCAAATGGAAGATATCTATACGATTTTATTAGACGGAGAGACAATAGTAAAATTCGAACTGCCAAAATATTCGAGCGATACTTTACCGTCTGAAATACAGAAATATTCTGTGAAAGAATTTAAGAAAATTATTGGGCAGGGGAAAAATCTCACGCTTTTGTCGGCGCTGATCGAATTATCTCGGAAGGATCTGGCTGATACTGGAAAAGAAAAAGCGGCTGATGCAAATTGAAGCTTAGACCGAAAAGCAGTTAGTTTCAAATTAGCGGCACGTTATCCTCACCGTTCATCGGGGCGGGCAACGCCCTCGCGCAGGCCGCCGACAGATTGGGCGGCCGCGACGGACAGTACAGCCTCACCTCGACCGTCTGGCCGCCTACAGGTTACAACAGGCGCTCGGCAAGGCCGACGGCGACCTCATGGCGGGCACCTCCGTCTCGGTCACGGCCGGGTTCGAGCACAGCTCCAGCCGGATGCTGCAGGACAGCGCGACCCCGGTCGGCACAGCGCTGCGCAGCGGCGGCTCGACCACGATCGAGGCCGAGCAGGGCAGCATCCACGCGGTCGGAGCTCGGATCGCGGCGGGCGTCGATGCCCAGGGCCGGCCGACGGGCGAGCCCGGCAACGTCAGCCTGACGGCCGGCCAGGGCATCCTCTTGGAGAGCGCCCAGGCGACGATCGACCGGATCTTCGGGGCCCGCTCCATGCAGGCGGCGGCCGGGTTCGACCTCGCGGGCGGCCCGGCGGGCTCGGCCAGCTATGCCCGCGACACCGGCCAGAGCCACGAGGTCCGGCAGGTCGACAGCCAGGTCTCGGGCACCGGGACGGTCAGCCTGACCTCGGGCGGGGACACGAGCCTGCGCGGGGCCACGGTCACGGGTGGCCAGATCGTGGCCTCGGTCGGCGGCGACCTGACGATCGAGAGCCGGTTCGACACGGCGCGCTACCGGGAGAGCAGCCTCCAGGCGCAGGGGCGGTTCGGCGGCGGCAGCGTCTCGGGCGGGGCGAGCCGCGGCAGCGTGCGCGGCGACAGCGCGAACGTGGCCGAGCAGAGCGGTCTGATCGCGGGGGCGGGCGGCTACCAGCTGACGGTCGGCGGCGGGGTGAACCTGATCGGGGGTCTGATCACGTCGACGGCGGACCCGTCGCAGAACCGTCTGTCGGCCGACCACCTGACCTTCTCGGACCTGCTCGGCAGCACCCGGGCGATTAGCTCGAGCATGGGGCTGTCGATCGGCGGTACGGAGAAGGACGGGCTGGGCCTGCCGCTGCCGCAGGTCGGCATGCCGGTGCAGCAATCGAGCTCAGGCGTGGCGCGCGCGACGCTTTCGCCGGGCACGCTGGAGCTGCGCAACCAGGGGCAGGACCTCTCGGGCCTGAACCGGGACGCGAGCGCGGCCAACCGCCAGGCTCAGCCCTACGACATCGAGCGGCTGCGGGCGCGCCAGCGCAGCGTGGCGGCCCTGTCCGAGCTGATGAACGAGGGCATAGGCACGCTGTCGAAGAGCCTCGGGCTGGAGGACGGCTCACCGGCGAAGACAGCGTTCCACGCGGCGGCGGGCGCACTGACCGCCTTGGCCGCGGGCGGGAACGTGGCCGGCGGGGCGCTGGCGGGGGCGGCGAGCGAGATGGTCGGCACGGTCGTGATGAAGGCGCTGGCCGACAACCCAAACCTGACGCAGGCGGAGCGTAACGCGCCGGGTCAGTGGGCGGCCGTGGTGGGCGCGGTGACCGCCGGGGAGGCGGGCGCTGCCACGGCGCTCGATGCCGAGCGCTACAACCGGCAGCTACATCCACGCCAGCACGAGACGTCCGAGGCACTACGTCGAGTCGATAGCAAGTTTGCAGACATCACTGCCTCGCAACCGGCTGGAAGCTTCCTCGATAAACTCGCCGAGGAGAACGCACCTCTGGCCTGCCCCCATTCGGTGGCCCGGGTTCGAAGTTAGTGCATCGTCGGTCGGCTGACGATGGCAGGGCGAGCGGACGGCACTGATCCGCTCGGTTCGGTTGGCCAGAGGACGACCTCCGGCGCGGGTGGCTGGTAGCCGAGCGACGAGTGCGGCCGGATGCTGTTGTAGTGCCTCCGCCATTGCTCGATCACGACGCCGGCCTCCTTGAGAGTATAGAATACCTCACCGTTGAGGAGTTCATCCCGCAGCTTTGCGTTGAAGCTCTCGCAATAGCCGTTCT
>NZ_FNHS01000028.1 GCF_900103445.1 Methylobacterium phyllostachyos
ATAAACAGACCAGCAGCAGACGCTGCCACCAACATGCTTGCCGAACACAGCACTCGACGTCGCAGCACCCTGCGCCGCCAAGTGCCAAAACAATTGCGATGCGCCGGTCTGGTGGCCTGAGCGGCGTGCCCAGAACCCGATCCCATCTCGAACTCGGCCGTTAAACACGCCAGCGCCCATGGTACTGTGTCTCAAGACACGGGAGAGTCGGTCGCCGCCAGACCCGCACATCGCAATCGAACGCGCACACCGCTCACACGAGCCTGCGCCATTCCCTCAACACGATTTCTCCGACGCAAACAGGCCGCCCCTCACGGGGCGGCCTGTTTGCGTTCGTGCCTGTGGGATCGGACGAGTCTTGCCGGAAAGTCATCTGCCCGCGACCCTCCCGTAATCGGCGGCCGTTCAGAGTCTCGGCACCACCGAACCGCGCTGCGGATCGGTTGGACGAAGCCGCAAACGAACCTCGCGCCCTCCGAGGTTTTTCACGCGTCGCTTCGGAGCGGGCCGGGACCCGTGCCCCGCGGTCCCGGCCCGTTCACTTCGCGAGAGGGGAGGGGAGTGGCTTGACCATGCTGAGCGAGTCCCGTTCCCCCGATCCGCGCGGCGCGCTATGGACCGGATCCATGCGACTTCTCATCATCGAGGACGACCGGGAAGCGGCGGCCTATCTGGTCAAGGCGTTCCGGGAAACCGGCCACGTCGCCGATTGCGCGCATGACGGGCTGGACGGCTATGCGCTGGCCCGCGAGGGCGCCTACGACGTGCTGATCGTCGATCGCATGCTACCTAAGCTGGATGGTCTGTCGCTGGTTCGCTCCCTGCGCGAGCAGAAGGTGGCGACGCCGGTCCTGATCCTGTCGGCACTGGGTCAGGTCGATGATCGGGTGAAGGGGTTACGCGCCGGCGGCGACGATTACCTGCCGAAACCCTACGCGTTCTCGGAACTGCTCGCCCGCACCGAGGCCCTGGCCCGGCGGCAGATCGGATCGGGCACCGCGGAAGAGACCCGCTATCGCGTCGGTGATCTGGAACTCGACCGGTTGTCACACCGCGTCACCCGGTCCGGACGGGAGATCCCTCTGCAGCCTCGGGAATTTCGGCTCCTCGAATACCTGATGCGCCATGCCGGCCAGGTGGTGACCCGCACCATGCTGCTGGAGCACGTCTGGGATTACCATTTCGATCCGCAGACCAACGTCATCGACGTCCATGTCTCGCGCCTCCGCGGCAAGCTCGACAAGGGCTTCCCATCCCCGGTCATCCATACGGTCCGGGGCGCCGGCTATGTGCTGCGTGTCGATGAGGGCGGCGCCGGGTGAACCGCTTTCCCGCCGACGCGATGAGTCTCCCCGAGACCGGCGCGGCGCGCGTCCAGAAACTGTTTCGCACCACCGCGTTCAAGCTGTCGCTCGCCTATCTGGCGATCTTCACGCTCTGCGCCTTCCTGGCACTCGGCTACGTCGCCTGGAACGCGCGTGCGGTGCTGGATGACCAGATCGTCTCAACGATCGACGCCGAGATCAACGGTTTGTCGGAGCAGTATAACTCCGGTGGTCTGCGCCGGCTGATCAGCGTCGTCGAGCGGCGCTCGCGGGAGCCGGGCGCCTCCCTCTACCTCGTCACCACGGCCGGAGGCGATCACGTCGTCGGGAATGTCGGCTACGTTCCGGCAGCAATCCTGGCGACGCCCGGCCAGAGCGAGACCCGCTACGGCCGCAACGATTCCAATGCCGAGGCCCATCGGGCGATCGTTCGGGTCTTCACCCTGCCGGGGGGCTTCCGGCTCCTCGTCGGCCGGGACACGGAGGAGCGCGACCGCCTGCGCGCCGTGATCGGCCGGGCCTTCGGCACATCCGTCGCCGCCGTGGTCGTCCTCGGGGTCATCGGCGGCTGGCTCGCGGCGAGTCGCGTCCTGCGCCGGGTCGATGCCATGACGCAGACCACCCGGGCCATCATGGCGGGGGACCTTGACGGGCGCCTGCATGTCGCGGGCAACGGCGACGAACTCGATCGCCTCGCGTTGAGCCTCAACCAGATGCTGGAGCGAATCAGCGAGCTGATGCGCGGGATGCGCGACGTTTCCGACAACATCGCCCATGATCTCAAGACGCCTCTCACCCGCCTGCGCAACCGCGCCGACGAAGCCCTGCGCCGGCCCTCGACGCCGGATGAGCTGCGCGCCGCCCTCGACGCCGTGATCGAGGAGGGCGACGGGCTGATCCGGATCTTCAACGCGCTGCTGATGATCGCCAGGCTTGAAGCCGGGAGCGCCCGCGAGATCATGGCGCCCCTCGACCTCGGCGCCACCGCCCGCGGGGTGGCCGAGCTCTACGAAGCCCTCGCCGAGGACCAGGGCTTTACCCTGGATGTCACGGCGCAGGACGGGGTCGTGGTAGAGGCCAACCGCGAGCTGATCGGGCAGGCGCTCGCCAACCTCGTCGATAACGCCCTGAAATACGGTGCCCCGCCGGACGGGGGGGCGGGTCGGATCGCCGTCGCGGTCTGGCGCGACGGTGAGCTCGCCCGTCTGGCGGTTTCCGACAGCGGACCTGGCATTCCCGAGGGCGAGCGCACGCATGTGCTCGCGCGATTCGTCCGTCTGGAGCAGTCCCGGTCGCGTCCAGGGCTTGGGGTTGGTCTCAGCCTCGTCAACGCCGTCGTGCGGCTCCACCGGGGCGCTCTGCATTTGCTCGACAACGAACCCGGCCTGCGTGTGGAAGTCGTGTTGCCGCTCGCCCAAGGCGATGCAGTCGGCGCGATCGATCTCGAAAGATCAGAGGCTCGATAAGGCGAAGCGCTCCGCTGTCCTTCCTGGGGACAAGGATCGCTTACATACTGGCCCTGACCCGATGTCACATTTCTAAGATCTGAATCTGCCACCTGAGCCACGAGCTCAAAGCTTGGCAGCCCGATGAACGCATCCGAGACCCTCTATCCCTCCGGCGAGGCATCGGTCCTCGTTCTTCAGGGCGGTGGTGCGCTCGGATCCTATCAGGCTGGCATCTACGAAGCGCTCGCTGCGCATCAGACGGTGATCGATTGGGTCGCCGGCATCTCGATCGGGGCGATCAACGCGGCGCTGATCGCCGGCAACCCGCCGGATCGACGTGTCCCCCGGCTGCGGGAATTCTGGGAGCTGGTCTCCTCGGGCCTGACGGCGAAGCCGTTCGTCCCCGGCGAACAGGCGCGCGCTGCGTTCAACGAGATGTCCGCGGCCTGGATCGCGACCTTCGGCGTGCCGGGATTCTTCATGCCGCGCGTTCCGCCCGCGACCCTCTACCCGCCCGGCGCCCCGGAGGCGCTCAGCCTCTACGATACCGGTGCCCTGAAGGGCACCTTGGAGCGGCTCGTCGATTTCGACCGGATCAACAGAGGCGAGGTGCGGCTCAGCGTCGGGGCCGTGAATGTCCGCTCGGGCAACTTCATCTATTTCGACACCCGGACCGACCGAATCGGCCCGGAACACATCATGGCCTCGGGGGCGCTGCCGCCGGGCTTCCCGCCGGTGATCATCGACGGTGAGGCCTATTGGGACGGCGGCCTCGTCTCGAACACGCCCCTCGATTACGTGCTCGATACCGAACGCCAGCGTGATCTCGTCGTCTACCAGGTCGATCTGTTCTCGGCTCAGGGGGCGATGCCGCGCACCCTGGTCGAGGCCGCCGAGCGTGAGAAAGACATCCGCTATTCGAGCCGGACCCGGCTCAACACCGATAAGAACATCGAGATTCGCAAGGCCAAGCGCGCCATGCGGCGGCTGATCGAGACGCTGCCGCCGGAGATGCAGGCCGACGATGACGTAACCTTCCTGCGTCAGGTCACCCGCCAGAACTTCATCACGATGATGCAGCTGATCTACCGGCAGAAGAGCTACGAGGGAAACTCGAAGGATTACGAGTTCTCCCGGGCGACGATGCTGGAGCATTGGCAGGCCGGACACGACGATGCGGTCCGGTCCCTGCGCCACCGCCGGTGGCGTGAGCGGGCCCACAACGAGGACGGCGTCGCCGTCTTCGACCTCAGCCGGCACGCCCGCGATTGAGACGAATCTGACGGAAGCCGGGGCGGACCGATCGCCCCGGTACGGACGAGCGGAGGCTTGACCATGACCCGCGACGAGATCCTGTCCACGACCTCGATGCCCGCCTTCAGCCCGAGCTACCCGCGTGGGCCCTACCGGTTCCGCCAGCGCGAGTACCTGATCATCACCTACGAGACCGATCCGGCCGCCCTGCGCCGGGCGCTGCCGGAGCCGCTGGAGCCGCACCCGGACAATCTCGTCTTCTACGAGTGGATGAAGATGCCCGATTCCTCAGGCTTCGGCGATTACGAGGAGAGCGGCAGCGGCGCCTATGCCTTCCACGACGGCGAGCCGTGCAACTTCTCGATCCAGATGTACCTCGACGACGAGCCGCCGATCACGGCCGGCCGCGAGATCTGGGGCTTCCCGAAGAAGTGGGGCCAGCCCCAGCTCAAGCTCATGAAGGATACGCTCACCGGCACGCTGTTCTACGACGAGGAGCGGGTCGCCATGGGCACGATGACCTACAAGCACGAGAGCCTGGAGCACGATCTCGGTTCCGTCCGGGAGGGGCTGCGCAAGCTCAACGTCAACCTGAAGCTCCTGCCGGATGTCGACGGCCGGCCGAAGGTCGCCCAACTCGTGGGTTACCGTCTGGAAGACATCACCGTGCATGGCGCCTGGAACGGCGAGGGCCGGCTCGACCTGATCCCGCATGTGAATTGCCGCGTCGCCGACCTGCCGGTGCGCCGGATCGTCGGGGCGCGCCACATGGTCGTGGACTTCACCCTCCCGTACGGCACAGTGCTGCACGACTATCTCGCCTGATCGCAGGCCCGCACAGATCCGGAGGTTGCCATGACGCTCAAGACCAGGACCGCCCTCGTCACCGGCTCGACCAGCGGGATCGGGCTCGCCATCGCCCGGGCCTTCGCCGCCGAGGGGGCCAACATCGTGCTCAACGGCTTCGGCAAGCCGGAGGAGATCGAACAGGCCCGCACCGCCATCGAGTCGGAGTTCGGGGTGCGCGCCCTCTATTCCGGGGCCGACATGTCGAAGCCGGCCGAGATCGGCGCGATGGTCCGGGACGCGCAGGAGTGCTTCGGGTCCCTCGATGTGTTGGTCAACAATGCCGGCATCCAGTTCGTCTCGCCGATCGAGGAGTTCCCAACTGAGAAGTGGGAGCAGATCATCGCGATCAACCTGTCCTCGGCCTTCCACGCGATGCATGCCGCGATCCCCGGCATGAAGGCACGGGGTTGGGGGCGGATCATCAACACCGCCTCGGCCCATTCGCTGGTGGCCTCGCCGTTCAAGTCGGCCTACGTCGCCGCCAAGCACGGCATCGCCGGCCTGACCAAGACGGCGGCGCTGGAACTCGCGCCCCACAAGGTCACGGTGAACTGCATCTCGCCGGGCTACGTCTGGACGCCCCTCGTGGAAGCGCAGATCCCCGACACGATGAAGGCCCGTAATCTCACCAAGGAGCAGGTGATCGAGGAGGTGCTGCTCAAGGCGCAGCCGACCAAGGAATTCGTCACGGTCGATCAGGTCGCCGCCCTCGCGGTGTTCCTGTGTTCCGACGCGGCGAGCCAGATTACCGGCGCCAACATCCCGATGGATGGTGGCTGGACGGCGCAGTAGAGCGCCCTCTGCCGAAGCGGATGCCGGTTCGGCGCAAGAGCGCGTGTCACGACGAAAGCTTCAGCGACAGATCCGGCCCCGCCCGCGATATCGGGCGGGGCCGTTTTCGATCAGCGGCGGCCGTGGATCAGCAGGGCCAGCCCGTAGCCGACCGCACCCGCGATGAGCAGCGCGACCAGCGGGTTCTCCTCAACGCGGGCGCCGACGGCGGCGCTGCCGTCGCGCAGGTAGGAACCGCCGCGCTCGTAGGCATCGCTCGCATAGTCACCGGCGCGGTCATACACGTCGCCCGCGACGTCGCCGGCCCGATCGGCGACGTCGCGAGCCTTGTCCTTCACCTGTCCGTAAACGTTCTGCGCTTGGCCCTGCGCCTCGCGGAACCGCCCCTCGACCGAGTCCCGGTTCGAGCCGACGAAATCGCCAGCCGCGCCCTGAACCTTGCCGGCGGCCTCCTTGGCGCCGCCGACGATCCGATCCGTATCCACCATGGCACTCTCCTGGGACGTGCGCGGCACCGAGACGGGGCGCCGCTCGATACGCCGTCGTCCTCGGAACGCGCGAGACCGGGTTTGTGCCCCCCACCTGCCGCGAAATTGTGCGCGCAGCCCCAGGAATCCGAGTTCGGACCGGCCGTATCAGAGCCCGATCAATGCCGCGATGGCGGCCGCGCCCGCAGCCGGCGACGTCTCCCCCCGGGCTACGGCCGCCTCCGCCTCGGCGGTGCGGCGCCTAACCTCCGGCGATCCGACGAGGCGCTGATGCAGGCGCTCGTCCACCAGCGCCCACATCCACTTCACGTCCTGGGTCCGGCGCTTCGCCTGGATCTCGCCGGTGGCGGTGAGCTTTTGCCGGTGATCGACGATCTTTGCCCACAGGGCGTCCAGCCGCAGATTGTGGAAGCCCGAAATCGTCACAACCGGCGGCGTCCAGGTCGCAGAGGCCGGCGTCAGGATGTGCAAGGCCGCCCGATACTCGGAGGCCGCCGCGTTGGCCCGCTGCTCGGCCTCGCCGGCATCGGCCTTGTTGACCGCGATCATGTCGGCGAGTTCGAGGATTCCTTTCTTGATGCCCTGTAACTCGTCGCCCGCGCCCGGCAGCATCAGCACGAGGAAGAAGTCGGTGAGATCGGCCACGGCCGTCTCGGATTGGCCGACGCCGACCGTCTCCACCAGGATCACGTCGAACCCGGCCGCCTCGCAGAGCAGCATGGTCTCGCGGGTCTTCGCCGCGACGCCGCCGAGCGTGCCGGAGGACGGGGAGGGGCGGATGAAGGCGTTCGGATCGTGGGCGAGCCGGGCCATCCGGGTCTTGTCGCCCAGGATCGAGCCGCCGGTGCGCGAGGAGGACGGATCGACCGCCAGCACCGCCACCTTGTGACCCGCCGCCGTCAGGTTCGAGCCGAGGGCGTCGATGGTGGTCGATTTGCCGACGCCGGGAACGCCGGTGATCCCGACCCGGATCGCTTGGCCGGTCTGCGGCAGCACGGAATCGATCAGGGCGGCGGCGAGCGCCCGGTGATCGGCCCGTTTCGACTCGGCCAGGGTGATGGCTCGGGCCAGGGCGGCGCGGTCGCCGCGCAGCAGGCGCTCGCGTAGGCTCTCGATGTCGATGGACGGCGTCATGGGCTCTTCATGGCGGTGGCGTGGGCCGCCGTCGAGGGATAGCGCGGCCTGTGTCCCAGGCACAACACGCCGCACCATGCCCGTACTCCACAGCGAGCGGCGCCTCGCCCGCCTCCGGCCTGCCCCGCCACGGCCAAGATCCTGCGCCACGGAAGCGGCCCCGCCCGAGCGTACCCGGATCATGTCGAGCCAGACCGTCTCACGTCGCGTCCTCCTCCGGTTCGGTGCCCTTGCGGGCGCCGCGTCTCTCGCCCCGTCGCTTGGCGGCTGCGTCACCGACGATCTCGGGACCGGCGCGGCCCTGCCCGAGAAGCAGTCGGCCCTCGACGTCATGCCGGTGCTGCTGGTGGCGACGACGCGCAAGCCCGTGGGCAACCCGCCGAAGCCCCCGTATTTCAACAGCGAGCGCGGCCGGGGCCTGAGCTTCGCCGAGGTGCGCCTCTCGCCCCCGGACCGGTCGCTGCTCGGGCAGGTGTCGTCGGTGATCACCGGCGACTGGACGATTGGCGCCGTGCCGAAGACCGAGACCGGACCCGGCGCCGCGCAGGCTTTCGCGCAGGCGGCCCTGGGGCGTGACGTGCTGATCTACGTCCACGGCTACCGCGAATCGTTCGAATCGGCCGCCGTCAGTGCGGCGCGGCTCTCGGACGGGATCCGCTTCCGCGGCGTCTCGGGCCTGTTCACGTGGCCCTCGGCGGCCGCGACCCTCGACTACAATTACGACCGCGAGAGCGCCCTCTGGTCCCGGGATGCCTTCGAGGACCTTCTCAAGGCGCTCGCCGCCTCGCCGAGCGGCGGCCGCATCAACATCGTGGCGCACTCGATGGGCACGCTCCTGACGCTGGAGACCCTGCGCATGCTGCGCGCCGAAGCCGGCGAGGCGGCGATGGGGCGGATCGGCGCCGTGGTGCTGGCCGCCCCCGACATCGATTTCGACCTGTTCTCCAACGGCGTGGCCCGGCTCGGCCCCGACGTCTCGAAGATCACCGTGATCTCGGCAACCAACGACCGGGCGCTGGAACTCTCCGCCGCTCTGGCCGGCGGCGTCCGTGCGGGCGCCGTGGACCGGTCGAAGCTGGAGGCGCTCGGCGTGCGCGTCGCCGACGCCTCCGATTACGCCGGCGGCCTCATCAACCACGACCTGTTCCTGTCGAACCCGGAGGTGCAGGGCGTGGTCAAGCGGGCCATCGCCCGCGGCGCCGGGGTCTGAAGCCCGGCGCTCACCCCATCCGGGTCGCCATGCTCTGCGGCGGTAGCGGTTCCTCCGGCAGGATCGCGGCCTCCTCGGACTGGTCGAGATGGTGGATGCGGTCGGCCCAGACCCGGAAGCCCACCAGCGGGTTCGGACCGAAGGTGTGGGTCAGCGGCACGTCCGCGGCGTCGCGCCCGTAGGCCACCATCACCCGGCCGATCCGGGGCGCGTTGTTGCGCGGGTCGAACACGTGCCAGCGCCCGCCGAGATAGACCTCCATCCAGGCGGCGAAATCGCCGGCCGGGTGTGGCTCGGGTTCGCCGATGAAGCTGATGTAGCCGGTGCAGTAACGGGTCGGCACGTTGAGGGCGCGGCAGAACGCCACCGCGAGGTGGGTGAAGTCCCGGCAGACGCCGCGTCCGCCCGCATAGGCGTCCATGGCGGTGCGGTCCCGGTGGGCATACTCGTAGCCGAACGCGATGTGGTTGTGGACGAAGTCGCAGACCGCCTGAACCCGGCCCCAGCCCGGGGCGACGTGCCCGAACAGCCGCCACGCCTCGTCGGCCAGCAGATCCGATTCGCAGTAGCGGCTCGGCAGGAGGAACACGATCGTCTCCGCGGGCAGCGCCTCGATCGGGTGCTGCTCGGCCTCGGGATGGGACGGATCGCGATCGCCACGGTCGCGGATCACCGCGTCCGTGCCGATGGTGAAGCTTCCCGCCGGGGCCGTCAGGCGGCCGCATAGGTTGCCGAATCCGTCACGGTAGATCTCCACCGGAACGGGGGGCTCGGTGCGCAGCGTGTCGGGCGCTTCGAGGGCCTCGGTCCGGCTGGGATGCACGTTGAGCATCACCACCATGGGCACGGGGTAGGGGAAGGCGTAGCGCATCTCGCAGCCGAGCCTGATCCGCATGCGCGGTGATCCTTCCTTGTCCGCTGGCGGTTCGGCCGCCCCGGCCGGATACGCCGCGCCAAATCGCGCCGACCCCCGGCGACGGGCTTGGCGCCCGCCCGCTTCACCCCTACAGCATCCCCCTGGCGGCGCTGAGGACCGCCGGGCGAATCCCCAAGGTTTTCGCCCGGGGCCCGGCGTCGCACCCGCGCGATCCCGCTGACCGGGCGCGCCTGAGGACGATGACGAGAGGGATCCCGGCCATGTTCACGCTCGAGATCGACGGCACCGCCGTTGCGGTGATCAACAGCGACGAGGCGTCCGCGAAGGACCTCTTCACCTGTGCGGGCTTCAAGGAAGACATCCGCACCATGACCAGCGAGGGCAAGCCGCTGTGGAACGGCACCTCGGCGCTCAAGATCCGGCCCGCCACCGAGGACGAGATCGAGGTCTTCGAGGATGCCCTGGCGGAGGATGACGGGGAGGGCGAGTACGTCGAGGATCCGCACCATTCCGGCGGTGCCTCGGACGACGAGGAGGACGAGGACGAAGCCGACATCGTCTTCCTCGTGGACATCGACGAGGACGAGGATGAGGCCGACGCCTGAGCGCGGCTGAACCGAAGCGCCTCCCGGCCGTTTCCGAACCGATTCGGGATCGTGAGCGGGAGGATGGAATGGCCGACAGCAGGCGAATGGTCGATGCGTTGGTGCGCTCGCGGGGCGGCGGCCTCGCCTCGGGGGCCGCGCTCGGCGGGCTCGCGCTGATCGGTGGCCTCGCCTTCCGGGCCCTGCGCGGTGCGGAGCCGCCAGCGCCGGGCAAGGGCGGCCCGGACTTCACCGCGGTCGCCGAGGATGAGGCGCGGCTGATGCTGCGGGCCATGGTGGCGGCCACGAGTGCCGACGGATTGGTCGATGCGGCCGAGCGGCGGCGCCTCCAGGCCGCCGTATCCGAGGCGGGCCTCGACGCGGACGGGCAGTCCTGGCTGGAACGGGAGCTGGAGAGCCCCGCTGACGTCGATGAGATCGCCGAGCGCGTCACGGCGCCCGACGCGGCGGCCCGGATCTACGCGGCGGCGCGGCTCGCCATCGATCCCGACACGCTGCAGGAGCGCCAGTTCCTGAAGATGCTGGCCGAAGCCCTCGATCTGCCGGCCGACGCCGCGAACCGGATCGAGCGCGATGTCGCCGCGTGATCACCAGCGGGCCTCTCCCCGACGGGAACCGACAGAAGGCATATGGTTTCGAGGGGTCGGGACCTTTCGCGGATGAAGGGCAGAGCCCTTTAAATCCCCGGGACTCTGCCAAAGGGCGAAGCCCTTTGGAAACCCGGGGCCGCATCGGGTGAGGCGTGAAACAGCTTTCGTAACGGTCTCCGACGGTTTTCCGACAAAAACCGATGCTTTGGGAAAGACCTGCGCGGATTAAGCAGTGGCGTATAGGCGAGAGCCTGCTTAGGATCCCAGTCCGCTACGGGGCCGGTGCGGGCCCGATCGAGGGGGCTGGGACGCGTCATGGCAGGATTGTCGGTGCCTGCCCTCTCACGCGCATGGCCAGCCCTCCGTGCGGCGACGGTCCTGCTGCTCCTGAGCGGAAGCGCCGAGGCAGCCGATGTCTCCCCGGGGCCGCTCACCATCGCCGAGCAGGGCAGTTTCTTCGTTGGTGGCCGCGACGTCCAGTCCGACACGCTCTCGACGCTGCCCGCCTACGCCCCCTCGGGCACGATCAGCGTCGATCAGATCTATGTCCACTATCAGCTCCCGGTCGGCGCGCACCGGCCGCCACTGGTCCTGATCCACGGCTGCTGCCTCACGGGAAAGACCTGGGAGACGACGCCGGACGGGCGCATGGGCTGGGACGAGTTCTTCGTGCGCCGGGGATTCCCGACCTACGTGATCGATCAGGCGTGGCGCGGACGCTCGGCGGCGAGCCCGGCCCAGATCGACGCGGTGAAGATGGGCCGGGCCGAGCCCGACGCGCTGCCGCCTGTCTTCTCGGCCGGCCGCGAGCCGGCCTGGGCGATCTTCCGGTTCGGCCCGGAATACCCGAAGGCCTTTCCGGGGATGCAGTTCCCGCTGGAAGCCCAGTCCGAGTTCTGGAAACAGATGGTTCCGGATTGGTCGGCGGCCCTGCCGGTGCCGAACCCAACCGTGCCGGTCCTGTCGGAACTCGCCAAGCGGCTGAAAGGGGCGGTGCTGGTCTCGCACTCGCAATCGGGGATCTACCCGTTCCAGACCGCAGCCCTCGACCGCACCGGCATCCGGGCGATCGTCGCCATCGAGCCCGCCGCCTGCCCGGATCCGGCTAAGGACGACCTCGCGCCCTTCAAGGATCTACCGATCCTCGTCCTGTTCGGCGACTACGTCGAGGCCTCACCCCGCTGGGCGCCCCGGCTCAAGCAGTGCCGCGGCTTCGTCGCGGCGGCCAATGCCGCGGGCGGCCGTGCCGAGCTGATCCTGCTGCCGGAGATCGGCATCCACGGCAATTCGCATATGCTGATGCAGGACAAGAACAGTCTCGATATCGCCGATTGGCTTTCGGGTTGGATCGAGAAGCGGGTATCGGGGCGGTCGTAAGGGCGCAACGGAGGCGCTTCCCCGCGCGGGGGCCAAAAAGGACGGGACACAACCGCCTTGCGCGGGCCGAGAGGTGCCCGCACCCGATGTCCCGTTCGTTCGTCCGCCGACAGTCCCTGATGCGAACTGTGTGACCCGGTAAGGCCCCCGTCGGATCCTGGCGATATCCGGATCAACGCGCGGCCTACGAATGCAGCTTTGCTCGATTGTCCAACAGGTTGAGGATCAGAGCGGTCCAGCCTGTCTGGTGGGAGGCGCCGAGGCCGCGGCCGGTGTCGCCGTCGAAGAACTCGTGGAACAGAAGAGGCTCCTCAGCCCCTGTGACCGACGGGATCGGTGCCCGGTCGCCGAGGAACGGCCGGCGGCCGGCCTCGTCCTTGGTAAAGAGGGCGATCAGCCGATCCTGGAGCGCATCGGCGATCCCGGCCAGCGTACGCATCTCCCCCGAACCGGTCGGAAATTCAACGCGGAAGTCGTCGCCATAATAGGTGTCGAAGCGGCGCAAGGCCTCGATGATCAGGTAATTCATCGGCAGCCACACGGGCCCGCGCCAGTTGGAATTGCCGCCGAACATGTTCGATGTGGAGTCCGCCGGATCGTAGCGGACCGTGAAGGAGGCGCCGAACTCGTTCAAAGAATAGGGTTGATCACGATGCGCCTTCGACAGCGAGCGGACGCCGAACGGCGAGAGGAACTCCGCCTCGTCGAGCATCCGCCGCAGCAGTGCCTTCATTCGATGGCCGCGCAGCAGTGACAGCAACTTGCGGTCTTTGACGCCGCCTTCGTCCCAACGCGAGACAAGGCGGGCGAGATGCGGGCGGTTCTCCAGCAGCCAATTGAGACGTCGGGCGAAATCCGGCAGGCGCTGAAGCACCGAGGGCTCGATCACCTCGACGGCGAAGAGTGGGACCAGTCCGACCATGGAGCGGACGCGCAAGGGTAGCAGCCCCGCCCCGGGGATATCGACCTCGTCGTAATAGAACTCGTCCTCTTCGTCCCAGAGGCCGAACCCCTCGCCGCCCATGTCGGTCATGGCCTCGGCGATCAGGAGGAAGTGCTCGAAGAATTTCGAGGCGGTGCTCTCGTAGACGTCGTTGTGGAGTGCGAGTTCGAGGGCAATGCGCATCATGTTGAGCGCATACATCGCCATCCACGCCGTGCCGTCGGCCTGATGCACCATGCCGAAGCCCGGCGGCGGCCGCGACCGGTCGAACACGCCGACATTGTCGAGACCGAGGAAGCCACCCTGGAAGACGTTGCGGCCCCCCGCATCCTTGCGGTTCACCCACCAGGTGAAGTTGATCAGCAGCTTGTGGAAGACGCCTTCGAGGAAAGCGAGGTCACCGCGCCCGCCGCGGCGGCGGCGGTCGATCTCGAACACCCGGTAGGTCGCCCAGGCGTGGACCGGAGGATTGGTGTCGGAAAACTCCCATTCGTAGGCTGGGAGCTGGCCGTTCGGATGCATGTACCATTCGCGCGTCAGCAGCAGGAGCTGCTTTTTGGCGAAATCCGGATCGAGCAACGCCAGCGGCAGGCAGTGGAAGGCGAGGTCCCACGCGGCGAACCACGGATATTCCCACTTGTCCGGCATCGAGAGCACGTCGGAGGCCGCGAAATGCCGCCAGTGGGTGTTTCGACCACCATCGCGCTCCCGGGGCGGCACCGGCTGCAGCGGATCGCCCTTGAGCCAAACCTGCACGTCGTAGGCATAAAGCTGTTTCGACCAGATCAGTCCCGCGGCGGCTTGCCGGAAGACCGCGCGCGCATCCGGGTCGGCGATCCCGTCCTGAAGGTCGGCATAGAAGGCATCGGCCTCGGCGACGCGCCGGTCGCGGACGCTGCCGTCCAGATCGAGCGGGCGTGCCCGCGTCCCCGCTGAGAGCCGCAGGCGGATGCGCGTCGTTGCGCCCGGCTCCAGGCGGATCGCATAGTGGAGGCCGAGCTTGGTGCCCGCATCGCGCCGGATCGCGGTGGCGTCATTCCCGACGATCGCCGCGTGGAGACCGTCCTTGAACGGGCCTTCGGCGTCGGGCTGTCCGGCGTGGCGCTTTAGGTTCGTCTCGTTCTCGCAGAACAGCACCTCCGGTTGGCCCTGGTAGGCCAGCCGATAATCGCCGAGCCGGGGATGCTGGCAGGCGATGCCACCTTCGGGATGGCGCGTGAGACGCGGGCGTGGGCTGTTCTCCCGCCATGCCCATGTATTGCGGAACCAGAGCTGCGGGATCAGGTGGAGATCGGCGACTTCCGGGCCGCGGTTCGTCGCGGAGATGACGACGTGGATGTCGTCGACATCCGCCTTGGCGTATTCGACGGTCACGTCGAAGAAGCGATTGCCTTCGAAGATCCCGGTGTCATCGATCTCGTATTCCGGAACCTCGCGACTGCGTTGCAAGCCCTCGCGCACGAGATCTTCGTACGGGTAGGCCGCCTGAGGATAGCGGTAGAGAAACTTGAGGTAGGCGTGGCTCGGGACCGCGTCGAGGTAGTGGTAATGTTCCTTGACGTCCTCGCCGTGATTGCCCTGTTCGTTGGTCAGGCCGAAGAGACGCTCCTTCAGGATATGGTCACGGCCGTTCCAAAGGCCGAGCGCGAGGCACAGCAGGCCCCGCGCGTCGCAGATGCCGGCAAGTCCATCTTCGCCCCATCGGTAGGCGCGCGAGCACGCGTCGTCGTGGGTGAGCGAGCGCCATGCGTTGCCGTCGCGGCTGTAATCCTCGCGCACCGTGCCCCATTGGCGCTCGCTGACATAGGGTCCCCAGAGTGCCCAGGGCCGCTCGCCGCGCGCCTGCTCGGCGATCCGGCGGCGTTCCGCCCAATCGATCGCGTCGCTCACGCCAGCCCCTTTCGGGGGTAAGCCACCGGGGCAGGGTGATGAAGAGGACTTGGCCGAACGACGATGTGATGCAGCAGATCGTAGGTCATGGAGTTCCGAGCCAACCGCGAGCCGGCGACCCTGCGATGCATCATCGAAGCCAAGCGTAGGGGATCGCGGCCGAGGCGGGAGCGGCCGGCGCGGTCGCACCCGTCGGGATTCCCGACACCCCGGCGGTCATGGCACGCTGGCCGTGCCTGCAGCTGATCACGACCCCCGTCCGGCGGGCGACCGCAGAAACGGCGTCCGCTCAGCCCGGGACGAACCCCCCGTGCGGCCCACCGCGCCGATGCGGCGGCGTGGACATGTCCACCGGCGTCGATCTGGTCTCCTCTAAGCTTCGACGTCATCCCCGTCCCGCGCACGGGGTGTTGAAGTCGGTGCGCCGTTCGATCCGGAGCCAGGCGCGACGATGGGGCAGGACGTGCCGGATTTTCCACCGGTTGCATTCGCGAGTCCGGCCGCGGCCCCGATCCCCTGTTCTACGCGCATCCGCGTTTCGCGACCCACATCGATGCCGCGCTGATCTGCATCTCGGTGCAGGACCTCCAGCAGCCCGCGACCGTCCTGTCCGAGATCGCGCGCGTGCTGCGCCCCGGCGCCCCTATGGTGATCGGTTTCTCGAACCGCTGCTTTCCGACCAAGGCTGTCGCTATCTGGAATGCCCTCGACGGCGCAGGGCATGCTCACCGCGTTGGCGTCTACCCTCGCCGTGCCGGCTTCGCACGCCTGGAAGGGCGGATCCTCAAGCCCGAGGCACGTTCCAGCGATCCCATGAAGGCGGTGATCGGCTGGACTGCCGCACCGTGAGGAAGCTGTGTGGCCTCATGCCGTCCCTCACTGAGAGACAGGCGCGCGGCCGGTTACCACGGCACCGTCGCGCCGGTATAGTCGATGAACGCGCAGCCCCGCTGACCGAGCCGGGCTTCGACGACGGCGACCATGCCGCGGGCGCTGGTGTCCACATCGAGTGTCGCACGTCGTCCGCCGAGATCCGTCCGGACCCAGCCCGGATGCATGAGGAGGACGCCCCACCGCGCCCCGGAATGCTGGCCCGCGAAGGACCTTGCCAGGGTGTTCAGGGCTGCCTTGCTCGCCCTGTAGCTCCCCCAACCGCCGCCGCGGTTCAGGGAGACCGAGCCCAGCTTCGACGACATCAGGACGATGAGGCCATCCTGGGCCACGCGCCCGTGCAATGCCTCGGCGAAACGGATCGGACTCAGGGCGTTCGTCTGAAAGACCGCGGTGGCGACGTCGCGGGGCACGCGCCCCGCGGGAATACCCGCCTGCGTCGCCACACCCGCGACGACGAAAACGATGTCGAAGTCCGGCCCGTCGGCACACGCGTTCGCAAAACCGAGGACGGCGTCGTCATCGTCGATATCGATCCCGGTCGCGATGTGCAGGGGACCCCGTTCCGCGAGGTCCGAGAGGGCAGGGGAGGGCTTGCGGACGGTGGCGGTCACATCCCACCCGCGTTCGAGGAAGCGAGCGACCAAGCCCAGTCCAAGCCCACGCGACGCCCCGACGATCAGCGCGCGGCGCCTCATGCGGCCTGTGCCTCCAGCCCGAAGCCGAGCTTGCTCATGAAGCGATTCCACGTCTCCACACGGACTTGGCCGCCCGCAGCGCGCTGATGCCCCTGGGCAAACTGATCGTCCGGCCCGAGTGTGGGGGCGCGCTCGCGGAGGAACCTGATCAGGTCCGGGACGGACGCGCTGCGCACGGCGAAATGCACGTAGCCGGGGCGGAAACCCAGATTCGCACCGATCACCACCTGGCGCCGCAGCCGGCCCGTCCAGGATTGCGCCAGCAGCGGATGGATCTGGCAGGGCGATCGGCAGAGAACCAGAGCCACCGGCCCGGCGAAGAGGGGGGGGACGCCGCGGGCCGCATCCAAGGCAGCCTTCACCTCGATCCGGGCGGCGCGCAACGCTGCGGCATCCGGATCGGTGCCCGCGACGACATCCGCGGGGCCAGTCGCACGCAGAAGCAGCCGCAGGGCCGGCCCCGCATCCCCGGACGCCGAGCGCCGGGGCGCGTTGAGCAGGCTTACGGCCTCGCGCAGAGCCTTCGCGGTATAGGTCTTTCGCAGGGGCGCCATGACGTCGGGGAAGTCGCCGTTGGCGCCGCGCTCGCCGAGATCGCCGACGAGGCCGATTCCGGCAAGCCATGCGAGATCGCCCGCCTCACCCAGCGCCGCCGCACAGGCATGGGCGAGGAGGCTGGAGGTCGGGATCGGCAGATCCCCGTGGCCACTGATGACCGTTGTCCCCGGGGAATCGGGCAGGGAGCGGGGAACATGGTGATCGACCAGCACCGTCGGCACGCCGGGCACGATGTCCCCCGCCTGAACCCCGAGATCGGTCACCACGATGCCCCCCGGATCCCGGGACGCGAGCGCCTCCCGAGTCGCAGGTGCCCAGGCCGAGGCGCCCCGGCCGATCACTTGCACGTCGATGGGGCCATATCCGGCACGCTCCAGGGCCCGACCCAGGATCGCTCCCGCCGACACGCCGTCGGCATCGTCGTGGCAGAGGACGACCGGCGGGGTCGGGCCGAAGCCCGAGACTGCGCGGGCGAACGCGGCACCATGGCTGGCCAAGTCCGTCATTGTCCGCCGATCCCGGTGCGACCCGCATCGCCCCGGCCTACCGCGCCATCGCGGACAGGCCGGAGGCCGTCTCGAACAGGCGTTGGCTCACCGGACCCGCATGGATGGGCGACGATCGGCAGGCCGGTAACGAGAGGCATGCTGGTGCCAGCGGTGAGCATTCAGCTTCCTGCGATCGTGACATGGTCCGCGATGCCGTCGGTCTTGCCGCTCAGACCCGGCACCTCATCGAGCTGTCGCAGGCTGGTGAACCTGCCGCGTTCCTCGCGGTAGCGCACGATCTCGAATCCGTGGCCCTTCAGGGCCGGCACGCAGTCCAGTTCGTCCGCGGTCGCGGTGTTCAGATCGATCATTGTTTGATCCTTTTACTGTCGGTCCAGGCTCGGCGTGCCGAACCTGCGCCTGAGCATCGTCTGTCCGCCGCGGGAGATCGTCCGGCCGCAAGCCGACACCAACAGAACAGGCTGTAGCCATGGGTGCGACGGGGGCTGCGGCGCTGTGCGGCGGCGGCTCAGTCGGACGCCTCGTGCAAAATCCGCGGCACCTCGCCCGATAATTCCCGGGCAAGGAAACCGATCGGGCCGACCGACGCGGCCAGTCGCCTGCCGGCCTCCCCATGCAAGTAGACGCCCCAAAGGGCAGCCGACAGCGGTTCCACACCGCGGGCGAGCAGACCCACGACGATGCCCGCGAGCGCGTCCCCGGAGCCGGATGTGGCCAGCCCGACGCCGCCGCCTTCGTAGAGCCAGCGCGCACCCTGCGGGTCTACGATCCAGGTCCGGGCGCCCTTCATCACGACGACCACCTGCAGCAGGTCGGCGGCTGTAAGCGCCGCGTCGAGGGGATCCGCCTCCACGGCGTCCCGGCTCCGATCCAGCAACTGCGCCATCTCGCCGGCATGGGGCGTGATCACCACCCGGCCCTTATGGCGGCGGACGTCATCGGCATGCGAGGCCAGGGCGCAGATTGCCGCCGCGTCGAGGATGAAGGTGGCAGTTGGCAGCCTGTGCAGAAGTTCGACTGCCATCGCGGTCGTCGGCTTGCTTCCCAGAAGACCGGGGCCGACCAGAAGGGCATCACAGCCCTCCGCCGCCGTACGCAGGCATTCCAAGGCGCGTTCGCCGTCGATGCCGCCGTCGGATGTCTCTGGCAGACCGACCACCATGGCTTCCGGCACCGTCAGCGCCATGCCGACGGCCGCGCTCTGGGCTGTGGCGATTTTCAGCTTGCCGGCTCCGGCGCGCAGCGCTGCCACGCTGGCCAACAGGGCCGCACCCGGGACCGAGGCCGAGCCTCCGAGGATGAGCGCGCTGCCGCGGTCATCCTTGCTGCCCTCCCGGGGTGTCGGGAGCGGGTGCTCCTTAAGCTTCGCAACGGTCAGCGGGGTGGGGGTCATCGGGCGGCCACGTTCGCGTCAGGCTCGGAGGTGACGGAGGCGCCTGCTTCAGCGACCGGGGCGACGAAGTTGTACCGCTCCAGCGTGAGCGCTCCGATGGGGGTTGTACGGGGATCGAAGGCGTATTCGGTGATCGAGCAGTTGGCGACATCGCCCGCGGCATCGATGGCGAGAATCTCCGCCTCGGTCATATCCTCGATCAGGTAGCGCAGGCAGAGAACCACGACCTGATGTGCGACAATCAGAACCCGCCGCTCGGCGTGGTGCAGGGCAAGCGTATTGAAGGCACTGCGGAGACGCAGGATCACGTCGCACCAGCTCTCGCCGGACGGGGGCCGATGATAGAACTTCCCGAGGCTCCGTCGCATCGCCGCCTGCTCGGGATGCAGTTCCTCGACCCCGGCCCGCGTCAGCCGGTCGAGGATGCCCAGTTCCCTCTCGCGCAAGCGCTCGTCGATCGTCGGGATCGGCGCCGCCGGCGCCAATCCGCCGGCGGCGCGGATGTGCTCGGCGGTTTGCCTGGCCCGGAGGTAGGGGGATGTCAGCACGATGTCGGGCTTGCTGTCGGCCGGCAAACCCGCGAACCAACGTCCGACAGCGTCGGCCTGGCGCTCGCCGTGGATGCTGAGGGGAACGTCCACATCCCGCATGGCGATGTCGATCCGCGCCGCGTTTGCGCTGTGGGCCGCATCTGCCGCGACGTTGCCGGCGCTCTGGCCGTGCCGCACGATCCATAACCGGCTCGGCCAGCGTTGCTGCATGGAAAGCGTTCCCCTCAGGCGTTGGGCAACGCCCGCCATGCCCGTCGGTTCGCACCGCCACCCCAGGCCCCGGGCTGAGGCGGACTGTCGCGCAGCGCCGTCCAGCATGCCCTGCGGCGCTTCGCGCCTGCGGGATGGCTTATCGGGCTCGGGTGTCGAAACGAGGCGTCTGAGGTCCTTCGCCGGGCTCCCCCTGCATCAGGACGTCACTCCGGATCCCGAGCGTCACGCCAATCCTCTGGCCACCGGATCCGGCGCCACGCCGTGTGATGCGGGTTCGATGGGGCCCGTCTGCCCGGCGGGGTCTGAATGGCCTTGCACGGCCGGTCGGCTGCCACCCCGGTCCACCGTCTGCATCCTCGGCTCCGCCTGCGGGCAACCGGCGACGCGTTCGGGGCCGGAAAGCTGAACCCGTTCTGAACCAACCGGTTCAGGCTGCATCCGCGCTGCGTCGGCATACTCCGGCCCTCGTCAACGGCGGCGATACGCGCGCAAGGAGCTTTCACATGCCCATCATGCCCTTCATCCATGATGCCCTCTATGTCGGTGGCTTTGCCGGGCTTGTCGTTCTGGCGCGGCAGGCGCTCGGGCGGTACGATCGCAGGCTGTCCGGTCCGTTCCGCTTCGAACGTCTGCGCCGGCCATTCGGGCGTGGTGCCGCGCTCGGCGAACGGTCGTGGTTCACCTCGGTACGGACCAGCGGCAACACCGCCTTTGATGCGTGGCGCGATGGCGAGATCATCCGTATCGAGGCGCAGCGTCACGCCCTCGAAACCCGTCTCCAGGATTTCGAGAGCTTCGTCGACAAGCTGAAGCGCGCCAAAGATCGCACGACCTTCGATCGCTTCATGGCCGAACATCCCCATAACGCAGGGACTGTCATCGACACCGCCGGGACTGTCGGTTCCCCCGGTCACCGGCCCGCCTAACCTCGCCAGCGGTTGCGCCTGCCCTGTGGGCCGACAGCCCGTGAACCCCTCCAGGCCTGCCGGGCCGCGCGACGGGTCGGCTGTGGGATCGTCCGGGCTGGCACCGCTTCGGCCTGCCAAGACAGGAGGGCGGTTTCGGGACGCATCGGTGCTAGCCGGCGCGTCCGGCCGGGGTCCTAATCAGACGGCCAAGCCGCGGTGCCGAGACCGCCCGCTTCTGGATGGCCAGGCCTTGGAACGGGCGCGACAACGCATCAGGCGTTCTCATCCGAGCCCGCCGAAGCTCGAACAGGAGGCGTGAGGCTGCCTCTCTCGGTGCCGGCGTCGCTTGGGAGCATCGCCTGAACGCTGTCGGGGTGTTCGGGGACGCGCAGCAACCGGGCTAGTCCGTCAGCGACACCGCGCCGGACAGCCTCCTCGAGTTCGAGGTCGTCTCTGCCCGTCACGATCGTAAAGCTCATTCGAACAACCCTTCGCACGTCTCACCCAGGTTAAATTAACCACAGGTCGGCGGTTCCAAACGGCCTGGGTCCGATGACTTGTGGATACTCCGGACGAAAAGCCGCTCAGGGCGCGACACGGTCTGTCCAGTGTCGATCGGCATCCTCATGAGCGTCGCGACGCATCCCCTCCGACCCCGGTCAGGTTCAGAGGAAGCATCCGATCAGGGAAGCGTGGATGCCGCCCCCGGGTCGGTGTTGGCTGGGGGTCATGCCGTTCCGCTGGTCTGGCACGCCTGCTTCGAAGCGATCAGCTTTTCTCGACGATGGACACTTTACCGTCCCGCTCGACGATCGCGACGGCGACCTTATCGAGGTCGTCCAGGCCCTGCTGGCGTGCCGCCGTCCGGACGTCGGCTTGCTGCATGCGCAGGCGCCGCATGTTGGTCTCGTCCCAGTCGCCAGCACGGTAGACCACGATCGGCGTGCCATCGACGATGCGCTCGAACCAGACAAAGCGCAGCTTCAACCACGACACCGAGACGTGCATCAGCCCGACGGTGAACAGCGCGCTCATCGCGCCGGTGAACGAGTGGTCGCCGCCCAGGATGGCGCTGACGCTCAGGCCGCCGAACAGAAACAGCACCACCATGTCGATGGGCGCCTGCTGGCTGGCGGTTCGCCGGCCGATCAGCCGGATCACGAACAGGACGATGAGGTAGGCGGCGGCGGCCTTGAGTACGGTATTCATAGTCAAGGCACCGCGTATTGCGACCAGGAGAGCGTCTCGCCGGCGTCGAGCCGCGCGGTGAGGTCGACCCCACCGCGGAAGGCCGGCGACCCGGTGAAGCGGATCAGGGCGTGGCTCTCACCGGCCTGAACCGGGAAGACGAGGCGGATGCCCCCGCCCGCGACCTCCCAGGTCGCCGGCCGGGGGGTGATGGTCTCCAGGCCGAACTGGTCGACGAGGTCCTTGGCGATGGTCACCGCCACCTTGTCACCGCCCGGGGGCACCCGGGTATCGAATCGGATGATCGTGGGGGAGCCGAAGCGCACGACCGGCTCGTAGCGGATGCTGATCGATCCGTCCTTGTTGGTCACGTTCCGCTCGCTGAATGGCCCGTGCCCCAACAGCCCGAAGGCGCAGACCAGTACGAAGCCCAGCATGGCGAGTCGGCCCGCGAGTTCCGCCTTGCGCCAGCGCTCCTCGAACGCCGGGTAGAACCCCTTCGCGATCTCCTCCGGCATCGGAGGATCGTCATGGATGACTTCCATGGCAGTTTCGCCCCCTTCCGGCCGGTGGGTCCCGGTCCTTCGCGGCACCAGGACGCCAAGTTCGGTCACCGCGTCAGGTTCCGCCAGGGTCTTCGCTGGCGAGGAGAAGCGTGCAAGGCCACAGACGCTTTGTCTCCCGGCGGGCCTGCTCGGAAACGGACCGACGGCCTACCGCCAATCATGCTTCTTCGAAGTGTATCGGAAGGCGGTCGGACAGACCTCCGAAAGCCTTCGACGACCTCCCGTTGCAGACCTCTGGAAATCGCCCTATCGGCGGCGGTAATGCCTGATCGATCGCTTCTCACGCCCGGAGCGCTCTCCGCCGAAAGGGACACCGGTTCGGGGCAGGAGCGCGCGTTGAAACAAAGGCTTCGAGCCGCGCCCGATCGCGTCACAATCGGGCGCGGTTTCAAGTCCGATAGCCTTTTTGATGAGGTCAGCGCCCGGCTGCCTCTGTTCGAGGGTCTTCCTTCCGGCGCGATTCAGCATCTGGCGGCGTTAGGATTCGGCCGCGGTTTCCTGACCGCCTCCCTGCGAGCCCGTCTTCGCAAGGCCGGGTACCGCGACCTCGGTCATCTGGCCCAGACGTCACCGGAGGCGATCGCCAGGGTCAGAAAGTTCGGACCCGTCCGGGTCGAGCACATTCAGACGTTCATCCTCAACGAGATCGCGCGCAGGCTGCCGGGCGCACGCGACGAGCACGCAGTCGGGGCTACCAGAGACCGGAGACTCGCACGGCTGCGGGATAGGTCGGTCGAACATCTGCCGGTTCATGCCGACACAATCGCAGCGCTTGGCATCGCCGGAGGCTCCTGCGCGGATCTCGCCGCCCGTTCACGCCTCGAACTCCTCGGTACAGGCGGTCTGATATCCGGCGATGTCGACCGCATCATCACGACGCTCGCCCGCTTCCTGGCTGAAGACAGGACGACAGATCCTCCATGCGAGGCGGTGGCTACGGACGCGGCGGTGGAAACCGAGGCCGCTGCCGCCGGTCATGCCGCCCTTCTGGCGGAACGGGATCGTGAATGGGAGGACGCTGCCCCGCCGCGCACTTAGCGCCGGAGGGGACGGCCCGGATCACCGCCGTCCGGCTGATCTCGATCGGCCGCTGTGAACCACTTGTGCTGCGAAACTCGGGACCGGGCTGAACACGTCTCGCGATGGGGATCGGCCGGCGAGGAGCCTCCGAGGCGAGCACCCTGAAGACCCTGTGGAGGCGGGATCGACTGGTCGGCGAGCGATGAACGTTCTCCCGACCGCTGGCTCGGAGGACGCGGAAAGCGCTGCCTCCGAGCTTGTCGGCGAAACCCGCCCCGCCCAGTCCCTGATGGACCGCTCAGGACGCATCCGAAGCGGCCATGGTCAGGAATGGCCGGATCAGAACGTGAACCCGGTCTCCACCATGTAGCGGTCCTGGCTCTTCACGTTGCCGGTGCGCCCGAACCCGGTTCCCAGAGTCCCGTCAGCCAGGCTGCCCAACTGGATTCCGTAAAGATCCACATGGGAGTACTCGCCGCGCACGAAGAAGCGGTCGAAATTGAAGGTCGGCGTGATGGTGTAGGAGGCGGCGGAGCTGCCCGCGCCGAAGAGCAGGCTCGTCGCACCGCCGGGATTGAAGCGGCTTCCGCTCTGCGCAATGTACTCGATGCGGCCGCCGAGCGAGAAATTGTCGGTGATGTTGTAGGCCACGAGGAGGGCCCCGCCATAAGTCTCCGCGCCCGCGAGACCGAGCCGCTGGTCACGGTCGACGCTCGTGTACTGGAAGTAGGGCGTCGCCGTCCACGGACCGTTCGTATAGGTATAGTTGGCGACCAAGATGCTGCTGTTCTGCAACGTCAGAGGCGTCGCATATTGGAACTTCGAGCCGCGATCGAGGCTGTTGAACGACGCGAAATGGGTGCCGCCGTTGATGCCGACAAGATTGTTGTCATCGATCTTGTAGGTGACGGCGCCGGTGACCCAGTTGAGTTCGCCGGAGAAGAACCCGTCCACCACGGCGACCGAAGCGCTCCAGGGACCGCTGGCGTAGTTCACCTGGACGCCCTGGTTGAAGAAATTCTCCTGACCAACCAGCAGGCCGCGGGTGATGTTGATGTTCTGATAGGTGAACAGAAGCTCCGTGCCGATGTTGGTCGGCATCCGCCCACCTTCCAGAGACCATTCGTCATTGAAGACGTACTTGCCGTAGATGATCGGAACGGGACCGAAGTACAGCGTGTTCTGGTCGAATGAGGAGTAGACCGGCACCCCGAGGGTCGGGAACGAGTAGAGGCCCGCCTGGACGTAGAACTGGAACGGTCCGTCGGCCTTCTGCAATGTCGCCATGAGGTTGGTGAAGTCGATCCGGTTCTGCTCGTCGCGGCCGGTATTGAGGGGCACTCCCCCGACCGGCGATGCGGGATCGAAGGCCGGGGCCGTATGGTAGAAATAGCCCGACGCGACGCCGCCGACATACAGGTCGCCGCTCGGCGATGTGAAGCAGGCGGGGTTCGGATTGGCCTTGATCGTCGGTCCGAAGGCCGGATTCGCGATCGTCGCCTTGCACGGACCGGGATCGGCGGCCGGCGTTGAAGCCGGCGGAGCGGCGAGGTCGGCGGAGAAAGCGGCACTGGAAAGAAGCAATGCCATCGCCGACGTCGTCACGCGCAGCGTCGTCTCGAGAATCATTTCGGACCCACCCCCGTTGTTTGGTTGCCCGGTAGATGACCCAAGTCGTGCGGTGCGGCAAAAGGAAAAAGCGTGCAGCGGCCTAATGCGAAGGCACATTTATGCGCGGATCGCATGGAGCAGAGTTATTGTTGCATCTTGGCCACGTGGATATCTGGCTACGCAAGCAAAGTTAGACTAAAGTAGGTGCTTATATCCTTTATAACACGCCACTATTGTTGCTTATCGTCGATAACGATAATCATACAACCGTATATTTGTGATCATGCGGCTTGAAAATGTCGGTACTCTATGGCGCTAGCGCGGACGTGGACCGATGACACGCGATAGGCGGTTCGGGGGTGATACGCCTATGCTTGCCTGAGCCATGTCCGTGAATGAGGCGCAACGCCCAACACTTCACCGATATTCGCTGCAAATCCGTGCAGCGCTCGCGCTTGAGCGCCTTGATCGGTTTATCCTACGGTTGGTATCCATAGGGCCGAGTTGGCCGCTAGGGTTCCAGCATCCTCAAGGGTGTGTTCGGTCCGAGAGCGGCCGCCGCGGCGGGAGACATCCGCCCGGATGCACGGCGGGATAAAAGCCCGGGAGACCTCACTGGCCAGGGATGGCAGGAGATGGTCTCGTGCAATCCCTTCTTCGGAAGAGGTGTTGCGATGTGCGATACAAGCTCTCACCAACCTGCACTGTGGATGAAGGGCGCGCGGTTCACCGCGTCTATCACGGTCAACACTTGCGTATCGGCAGGCTGATCGTTTTCTGACTGTCCTCTCGAGCAATCTTCGCAGCCTGTCCTTGCCCGGGTCAGGATCCGCATGGCGCTCCGCCGTGCGCAATCGGTTGCATCCTGCAAAGCGAGGTGAAAGTCGTGCGCATTTGGGATCTGTTCAGATCGAGCGGCAAGGCTCTGTCGGTTCTCGGGGTTGCCGCGGCGTTGCTGGTTGCCCGAGTCGCGCAGGCCGCCGAGCCACTGCGTATCGGCTACAGCGACTGGCCGGGCTGGGTGGCGTGGCAGGTGGCGATCGAGAAGGGCTGGCTCAAGCAGGCCGGCATCGACGCACGCTTCGAGTGGTTCGACTATTCGGCCTCGATGGACGCGTTCTCGGCCGGCAAGCTCGACGCGGTGACCTGCACCAACGGCGACGCCCTGGTGATGGGGGGCAACGGCGCGAAGAACGTCATGATCATGCTGACCGATTACTCGAACGGCAATGACATGATCGTCGGCAAGCCGGGTGTGACCGCGCTCACCGCCCTGAAGGGCAAGAAGGTCGGCCTGGAGGTCGGCCTCGTGGAACACCTGCTCCTCATCGACGGCCTGCGGAAGGCCGGGATGAGCGAGGCGGACGTCACCCTGGTCAACGCCAAGACCAACGAGACGCCCCAGATCCTCGCGTCGGGAGACGTGGCGGCGATCGGTGCGTGGCAGCCCATCGCCGGTGAGGCGATGCGCGCCGCCCCCGGGGCTCGCCCGCTCTACACCTCGGCCGACCAGCCGGGCCTCATCTACGACGTCGTCACCGTCACGCCGTCGAGCCTCGCGGCGCGGCGGGCGGACTGGATCAAGCTCGTCGGGCTCTGGGACAAGGTCGTCGCGTACATCGAAGACCCGAAGACCCAGCCGGATGCCGTGGCCATCATGGCGTCCAAGGTGGGGGTCGCGCCTGCGGTGTTCACGCGCTTCCTCAAGGGCACGAAGCTCCTCACCCTCGCCGAGGGCCGCGCGGTGATGAAGGACGCGGAGGGGTTCGGCTCGCTCTACGGTTCGAGCCGCCAGGCGGACGCCTTCAACGTCAAGTTCGAGGTCTACAAGGCGCCGCAGGACGTGAAGGCCTCCATCGACCCCGCCCTCACCGACGGGAAGTGAGATGGAGCCGGTGCGCGCCTCCTCGGCCCGCCCCGGGCCGGACGCTCCCGCGCTGGCCGTCCCGCCGAAGGGAGCCTCCTCGGGCACGCCTGTCGCGGCCCCGCGGGTGAGCCGGTCCTGGATCGGGCCGTCCCGGCCCCAGAGCCGGCGCCGGCGGATGGCACTCACCGTGCTCTCGTTCCTCATCCCTCTGGGGTTGTGGGCGGCCTTCTCCTACGTGCCGTTCCTTTGGCATCCCCTGGTGGAGGTCACCGATCCCGGCGACGTCGCCTGGATGGAGCCCGGGATGCGGGTGCCGAAGGCGGCCTTCGCCCAGACGATCGAGGCCAGCCGGGGCGGCGCGGCGCCCCAGGGCAAACCGGCGAACCCGGTCTACCTGCCGGCCCCGCACGAGGTCGCCGCCGCCTTCTGGCGCTCGCTGACCGCGCCGCCGCCCCAGCGGGACGCGATCTGGCTGCCCGCGAGCCTGTGGCACTCGGTCCAGATCATCCTCGCCGCCGCCCTGGTGCTGGCGGCCGGGCTTGAAGGGGTACGCGAGCGGATCGATCCGGGCGCGCCCAACGAGGACAACCTCTACGAACTCACCGAGGCGCAACGCCGGGACCGGGGCATCGCCTTCCTGCCGCAGACCCTCGCCGAGGCGGTCGAGGCCTTCGCCGCCGATTCCCTGATGGAGGCGACCCTCGGCGCCGGCCTGCGGGACGCATTCATCCACGCCAAGCGGGAGGAGTGGACCGCCTACCATCTCACGGTCAGCCCGTGGGAGATCGCGCGCTACAGCCACCTCTTCTGACCAACGACCCCGGGCCGGGACGACCCGGCCACGACAGGGCTCATCGGCCGGGACGACCCGGCGCAGACGCAACGGAGCGTGAGCATGTCGGACGACGCGAGCCGCATCACAGAGAACCGCAGACGGTACGAGGAACTGAAGCGGGCGGGCCAGGGCCACGCGCCCCGCGCCCTGCCGGGGCCGAGCCCCCGGGACGGGGCGCCGATCCCGCCCGAGGCCGTGCTGCACCGAGAGACGATCCCCGGGGGCTGGTACTGGACCACCACGCTGAAGGCGGGCGAGGCGCTGCGCATCGCCCTCGACCACGGGCCGTCGAGCGTCGCCCTCGTCGCCTGGGCCGAGGCCGACGCGAGCGAACGGCTCAACTGCGCCGATACGATCAAGGTGCAGTGGACGGCCGCCCTGGCGAAGGGCCGCGTCCTGTTCTCCGACATGGGCCGCGTGATGCTCTCACTGATCGAGGATTCCTGCGGAGCGCACGATGTGCTGGCCGGGGGATCGACCGCGGCCTCGAACGCCGCGCGCTACGTCGGCGGCCCCTACCGCAACACACGGGACAACGTTGTCCTGGCCGCCCTGAAACGCGGCCTCGACAAGCGCGACATCCCCGCCTGCCTCACCCTCTTCGCCCCCGTGGTGGTCGGCGCCGGGGGGCGGCTCGGCTGGAACGAGGCCGGCCGCGCGGCGGGGGACTTCGTGGACCTGCGCGCCGAGATGGATCTGATCGTCGCCCTTTCGAACTGCCCCACCCCCTCGATCCGGCGCCCGCCTACGGCCCGAACCCGGTGGCGATCACCCGCTTCCAGGCGCCTGTCCCGGCGGCGGACGACCTCTGCCGCACCGCGACGATCGAGGCCGTACGCGGCTTCGAGAATAACGCCGCCGCCGGATTCTGAGGGGAGCCGCACCATGACCGACACGCACGACACGCCCGTCCTCGATCAGGTGGTGCCCGCGGCGGCGCCGTTCTCGGCCCTGGTGCGGAAGGGTCAGACCATCCGCATCGAGGATCTGAAGGGCTGCCAAGCGGTCGATACCCTGTTCTACCGGGCCGATGACCTGAGCGAGCGCTACTCCGCGCAGGACACGGCGCGCGCGCAGGGCGCCGCCTACATCACGACCGGCACGAAGGTCCTATCGAACGAGGGCCGGGTCATGCTCACCGTCACCGCCGATTCCTGCGGGCGCCACGACACCTCGGCCGGGGCCTGCTCCTGCGAGAGCAACACCGTCCGCTTCGGCCACGCCACCAAGTATCTGCATGCCTGCCGGGAGAACTTCGCCCTCGAAATCGCAAAATACGGCCTGTCGAAGCGCGACATCGTGCCGAACATCAACTTCTTCATGAACGTGCCGATCGAGCAGGACGGCAAGCTCGCGATCGTCGACGGCGTCTCGAAGCCCGGCGACGCCGTCGAGCTGACGGCCGAGATGGACGTGATCTGCGTGATCTCGAACTGCCCGCAGATCAACAACCCCTGCAACGGCTTCAACCCGACGCCGATCCGCGTGACCATCCGGGACGGGATCTGAGCGATGTTCCGAAAGGTCCTGGTCGCCAACCGCGGCGAGATCGCCCGGCGCGTGGTGCGGACGCTCCGGCGCATGGGGATCGCGTCGGTGGCGGTCTATTCCGACGTCGACCGCTTCACCCCCGGCGTACGCGAAGCCGACGAGGCCGTCCGCCTCGGCCCGGCCCCCGCCGCCGAGAGCTACCTGGACGTCGAGGCGGTCGTCGCGGCCTGCAAGGCGACCGGGGCCGAAGCCGTGCATCCGGGCTACGGCTTCCTCTCGGAGAACGTGGCCTTTGCCGAGCGCCTCGCCGCGGAGGGCATCGCCTTCATCGGCCCGCGGCCCGAGCACCTGCGGGCCTTCGGCCTGAAGCACAAAGCCCGGGACCTCGCGATGGCGAGCGGCGTGCCGCTCCTGCCCGGCACCGACCTGCTGCCCGATGTCGGGACGGCGCTCAGCGAGGCCGAGCGGATCGGCTACCCGGTGATGCTCAAGAGCACGGCCGGGGGCGGCGGCATCGGGATGCAGCTCTGCGCCGCGCCCGAGGAACTGGCCGAGCGGTTCGCCGCCGTGGAGCGCACGGCGCGGGCGAGCTTCGGCGATGCCCGCGTCTACCTCGAACGCTTCGTGGCCGAGGCCCGGCACGTCGAGGTGCAGATCTTCGGCGACGGCGCCGGTACGGTCATCGCCCTGGGTGAGCGCGACTGCTCCCTCCAGCGCCGCAATCAGAAGGTGATCGAGGAGACCCCGGCCCCCGGCCTGCCCGAGGCAATGCGCACCCGGCTGCACGCGGCGGCCATCGCCCTGGGGAGAAGCGTCGCCTACGCCTCGGCCGGGACGGTGGAGTTCATCTATGACCCGGTGCGGCAGGACTTCTCCTTCCTCGAAGTGAACACGCGGCTTCAGGTCGAGCACCCGGTGACCGAGGCCGTGTTCGGCGTCGACCTCGTGGAATGGATGGTGCGCCAGGCGGCCGGCGAGGATCCGATCGGCGCGGCCGGACCGCTGGTGCCCAGGGGCGCCGCGATCGAAGCCCGGCTCTATGCCGAGATCCCCCATGCCAACTTCGCGCCGAGCGCCGGCCTGCTGACCGAGGTCGTCTTCCCCGATGAGGCCCGCTGCGATGGCTGGATCGCGACCGGCACGGAGGTGACGCCGTTCTACGACCCGATGCTCGCCAAGATCATCGTGTCCGGTCCCGACCGGCCGGCGGCCCTCGACGCCCTGCGCCGGGCCCTCGCCGGAACCCGCGTCTCGGGCATCGAGACCAACCTCGACTACCTGCGCGCGATCGCGGCCTCGCCACTCCTTGCGAGCGGCCGGGTTTCCACGACGGCCCTGCGCGATTTCGCCTATGCCCCGCAGAGCGTCGCGGTGCTGGCGCCCGGGCCGCAATCGAGTTTGCAGGAACTGCCGGGCCGGCTCGGCCTCTGGCATGTCGGTGTGCCGCCGAGTGGCCCGATGGATGCCCGCGCGTTCGCCGTGGCCAACGCCCTCGTGGGCAATCCCAGGGAGACCTGCGCCCTCGAACTCACCGTCTCCGGCCCGACGCTGCGCTTCCATGCCGACGCGGTCGTAGCGCTGGCCGGCGCCGCGATGGCGCTGAGCCTCGACGGGGTGGAACGGCCGCACGGACAGGCCTTTCCGGTCGCGGCCGGTCAGACGCTCACCATCGGCCGGATCGTCGGGCCGGGCCAGCGGGCCTATCTCGCCGTGCGCGGCGGCTTCGCGGCTCCGGTCGTCCTGGGCTCCCGGGCGACCTTCGCGCTGGGTGGTTTCGGTGGCCACGGCACCGGCGTGCTCAAGGCCGGTGACGTGCTTCACCTCGCCCATGGTCCCACCGTCGCGCCGTCCCAGCCCGAGCCCGCGCCCCTGACGTCGGACTGGGAGATCACCGTGGTCTACGGCCCCCATGGGGCGCCGGACTTCTTCCAGGACGCGGACATCGCCGACCTGTTCGGCGCGTCCTACGCAGTGCATTTCAATTCCGCCCGCACCGGCGTGCGCCTGATCGGGCCGACGCCCCGCTGGGCGCGGCGGGACGGGGGCGAGGCGGGCCTGCACCCCTCGAACATCCACGACAACGCCTACGCGATCGGCGCGATCGACTTCACCGGCGACATGCCGATCCTCCTCGGGCCCGACGGGCCGAGCCTCGGCGGCTTCGTCTGCCCGGCCGTCGTCGCCCGGGACGAGGTGTGGAAGCTCGGCCAGTTGCGCCCGGGCGACCGGGTGCGGTTCCACCCGGCCCCGCGGCCGGAGGATCCGGTCGGCGGCCCGACCCTGGCCGAGACCCTTCCGGCGCCCGCCATCCACCGCGGGGCGGAGGCCGCCGGCTCGGCGATCCTCGCCCGCGACGCGAGCGGCCCGGTCCCGGTAACCTACCGCCGCCAGGGCGACGACAACCTCCTCGTCGAGAATGGCCCGATGGCCCTCGACATCGCCCTGCGCCTCCGGGTCCATCTTCTGGCGGAGGCCGTGGCGGCAGCCCGTCTGCCGGGGCTGATCGATTGCACGCCGGGCATCCGCTCCCTGCAGATCCATTACGACGGTGCCGCCCTGCCGCGCACCCGCCTCGTCGGCCTGCTGCGGGAGATCGAGGCCGGGCTTCCGCCCGCCGAGGCGGTCAGCGTGCCCAGCCGCATCGTCCACCTGCCGCTGTCCTGGAACGACCCGCAGGCCGAACTGGCCATGCGCAAATATCAGGACCTCGTCCGCCCGAACGCGCCCTGGTGCCCCTCGAACATCGAGTTCATCCGCCGCATCAATGGACTGCCCGACGAGGCGGCGGTGCGCCGCATCATCTTCGACGCGCAGTACCTCGTGATGGGGCTGGGCGACGTCTATCTCGGTGCGCCGGTCGCGACCCCGGTCGATCCCCGCCACCGGCTGGTGACCACGAAGTACAATCCCGCCCGAACCTGGACGCCGGAGAACGCGGTGGGCATCAGCGGAGCCTATCTGTGCATCTACGGGATGGAGGGGCCGGGCGGCTACCAGCTCTTCGGCCGGACCATCCAGATCTGGAACACGTGGCGGACCACCGACGCATTCAAGCCCGGCCATCCCTGGCTGCTGCGGCCCTTCGACCGGATCCGGTTCTTCCCCGTCTCCGCATCCGAGCTTCTGGAAGCCCGGTCCGCCTTTCCCCACGGGGCCTATCCGGTGCGGATCGAGGAGGGTGTGTTCTCCTTCCGCGACCACAAGGCGATGCTGGACGGCGCCGCGCCGGAGATTGCGGCGGCCGCGACGCGGCGCCAGGTCGCGTTCGAGGCCGAGCGCGAGCGCTGGAAGGCGGCGGGTCTCGACAGCTTCGTCGTGGACGAGGGGACCCCGGCCGAGGCCGCCGCGGTCCCCGCCGGCTGCCGCGGCGTCCCGACAACGGTGCCCGGCAACGTCTGGAAGGTCCTGATCGCCGAAGGCGATCGGATCGAGGCGGGACAGACGATCGCGATCCTCGAAGCCATGAAGATGGAGATCACCGTCGAGGCCCCCGCGTCCGGGCGCGTCCGCGCAGTCCGCGCCCAGCCCGGCAACACTCTGCGTGCCGGCGATCTCGTCGCCATCCTCGAAGAGGCCTGACCCAGGCATCTCTCCGCGTCGGGTTCCTTCCCGGCCCCTGCGCTGGCCGCACTGCCGAGCCTCCAACCGCGGCAGGTTGCGGAAAACCCGGCCCAACCGGGCTGCGACCGTAGCGGGGCCGCAGCCGCGCCGGGATGCGCCGACGCGCGATCCGCCGTCCGGGATCCGGCGTGTAGGAGCATCGTGACCTCCTCGTCCGACGGGGCCGGAGCGCGTGCTTTCGCGGGCGCCACGACGTCCGGAGGCCGCGCACGCCCTGACCCCACGCGGAAAACGGCGCGCGGTCGCGGCGGAGATCGGCGACGACGTCCACGCCAGCGAAGACGGTCACACCGTCTGGTGCGCGGACGCGGCTTACGCCTTCACCCGCGCGCAGATCGAAGGCCCCGGTCGGCGGCGATGAGGCGGCCGGGATGACCATTCTTCGAATGTCAGTCAGACCTTCGGCACATCGGGCGCACACCAGCCGATCGACTGCCTCAAGAAGTTCAGACCCAACGCCATGAACGACGCGGTCTCGGCGTTGTCTTTTCCGTAGCCATGCCCGCCGGCCGCTGTCTCGTAGAACGCGGCCGCGTACCCCAATGCGCGCAGCTTCGCCGCCATCTTGCGCGCGTGACCGGGATGCACGCGGTCGTCGCGGCGGCTCGTGGCCAGCAGGATCGGCGGATAGGGGCGCCCCGCCTCCGCACCGTGATAGGCCGAGATGCCGCCGAGATAGGCCCAGTCAGCCGGATCGTCCGGATCGCCGTACTCCGCCACCCAACTCGCGCCCGCCAGCAGCTTGGCATAGCGGCGCATATCGATCAGCGGGATCGTGCAGAACAAGGCGCCGAACCGCTCGGGGAAGCGCGTCAGCATGTTGGCGATCAGCAGCCCGCCGTTCGAGCCACCCTCCGCCGCGATCCGCCCGGGCTGGGTCACACCGCGCGCCACGAGATCGGCGGCCACCGCGGCGAAGTCTTCGTGCGCGCGTGCCTTGCCCTCTCGTCTGCCAGCCTCATGCCAGCCGGTGCCGAACTCGCCACCGCCGCGGATGTTGGCGGTCACGGTGGTCCCGCCCCGCTCCAGCCACAGCTTGCCCAGCACGCCTCGATAGACCGGCAGCATCGAGGCTCGGAAGCCGCCGTATGCGGTGAGGTGGAGCGGTGCGTTGCCATCCTCCGTCCCGTCCGGTCCGGTCTGGATGTAAGGCACACGCGTCCCGTCCGCTGAGACTGCTTCGTGGCGCGTCACGTGCAGGCCACATGCATCGAAAGCCGGCGGCGTCCGACGCAACACGGCGGGTGCATCAAGGGCGGGCGCGAAGGCCAGCAGCGTCGTGGGAGTTACCGGGTCCTCCACAGTGGCGAGCAGGCTGCCATCCGCGGTCTCGGCGTCATCATCGAGGGGCCAGACGCTGACGGTGCCCAGATCAGGCAGACCGGGCAACGACCGGCGGGTCCATCCCTGTGCCCCTGGCTCGAAGACCGTGAAGATCGGTCGTAGATCCTCCAACGCATTCACGATCAGCCGCCCGGCGGACCAGAATACCCCCTGGAGCGCCAACCTTTCACCGGGCCGCCACAGGACCTCGAATGCACGCTCTCCGGCGAGGAAACCGGACGCCGAGATCGTCAGCACGGTATCGGCCGCGTGCTCGACGCCATTCACGACCCAGGGGCGCCGCAGACGCACGGAGAGGTGGTCGCGGTGCAGTTGCACGCCTGCATACGTTGGCAGGTCGAGGCGCATGCGCGCACCGCTGCGGTCGCCGATATGCAAGGCCGCGTCGAAGAATCCGATCTGCTCGGTGAACGTCAGCCGCTCTAGCCCGTCCGGATGGTCCGCCGCTCCCCAGACGCTCATACTGCTCTGCGCGGTCTCGAACAGGACCGGCGCATGGAGGGGATCGGCGCCGCGCTGCCAAAGGCGCACGGTGCGGGCGTAGCCGGACTGCGTGGCCATGCCGGGTCCCAGCGCACTCGATAGCAGCAGCGTATCGCGATCGAGCCAGACCGCACCCCCCTTGGCCTCGGGCAGGGTGAAGCCGTCCGCGACGAAAGCGCGAGTCGGCAGATCGAACTCGCGCAGGACGACGGCGTCGCCTCCGCCACGGCTGAGGCGCAGCAGGGCACGGTCGTAACGGCCCCGCAGGGGCGACGATCCGGACCAGACCCAATCCTCGTTCTCGCGCGCGGCCAGAGCGTCGATGTCGAGCAGAACCTCCCAGGCCGGATTCCCCGCGCGATAGGATGCCTCGTCGGTCCGCCGCCACAGACCGCGGGGATGCTCGTCATCCCGCCAGACGTTGTAGAGCAAGCCGCCGCGACGGCTGACGAACGGAATGCGGTCGGGTCGGTCGAGCAGGCCCCGCGCGAGGTCGCGGTCACGGTCGAAAGCGGCATCGCCGTAGCGGGCCAGCGTCTCGGCGGTTCGGGCGCCGACCCAGGCGAGGGCGTCCACCCCGTCGATCTCCTCCAGCCAGAGGTAGGGATCGTCGTCGGGTCGTGCGCGGGTGGGCCTCGGGTCGAACGGCGTCGCGGTCGATGCACTCATGTCCGGCACAGTAGCTCGGGCGCAGGTCGATCACGAGCGGGGGGCGCCCAACCCGCGCGCAGGCCGACGACCAACCTGTTACCTCTCGGCCACAGGCGGGCGGCAAAGGGCTAACGGAGTGCAACCAAAACCCAAGTGAGATGTTGTGGCGCTCATTCGTGTACAGCGCGATGTATTGCGGCACTCTGGTACGCGTTCATAGAAGATTTACTATGATCGCCCCCTTCGTCGCCAGCCGGTGTGCCCGTAAAACTACAGCCATTTGGCTCATAAGCCGGTAGCCATATCCCCAGACGAAACTTTGGACCTGACCCGATGACCAAGCTCCTGGCCTCGCTGGCCGCCTTCACCGCCCTGACCGCCGCCGCCTCGGCCGCCGACCTGCCGCGCCGCGCCGCCCCGCCGCCCGTGTTCACCCCCGTGCCGGTGTTCACCTGGTCGGGCGCCTACTTCGGTATCAACGCCGGCTACGCCTTCGACGCCTCCAGCCGCTCCAACGGCAACAGCTTCGGCGTGCCCTTCCCCTACGCCGCCCCCGGCACCGTCGCCACCTTCCGCAACAGCAGCCAGGACGGCTTCTCCGGCGGTGGCCAGATCGGCTACAACTTCCAGCTGACCCCGGGCAACGGCG
>NZ_FNHS01000021.1 GCF_900103445.1 Methylobacterium phyllostachyos
GACACCACCGTGGTCAGCGGCACGGTGGCGGTCACCGGCCCGCGCGAGAGCCGCACGAAGGTCTCCGAGACCGGCGAGCGGTTGCCGCCGGCGGCCGCGATGACGTCGAGGATGCGGTCGCCGTGGCCCGAGAGCGGCAGCCGGGCGCCGGCCGCACCCTCGCCGGTGACGGTCACCGCCTGGCTGATCGGGCGGGTGACCGAGACCAGCACCTGCGGCTGGATGGCTTTGCCGGCGAGTTCGTTCTCGATCAGCGCCTGGACGTCCTGGGGCCGGCGTCCGGCGACCTTGATGCGGCCGGCATAGGGCACCGAGATGGCGCCGTCGCGCCCGACCGGCTGCTCGGGGATGAGGGCGGACTTGGATCCGGCCGAGAAGCGGTCGGCGACGAGCGGCCCGGAGAACAGGCCGCCGGACCCGGCTTCCCAGATCGAGACCGAGACCATGTCGCCGATGCCGATGACCGGCTCGGCCGAGGGGCGGTGATCGCCGAAGGAGGCGAGCAGGCTGTCGAGCGGGCGGCCGCGCAGGGCCTCGATGACCGCGGGGGTGACGTCGATGATCTCGTAGCGCGCCAGCAGGCCGCCATCCGCGGTGGCCACCTCCGAGCCCGCCTGGATCGCGCTCGCCGTCGGCCCCGCCGCAGGCAGGTACGTGCAGCCCGACATCGCCGTGACGGCGAGCAGGACGAGGGGAAGTGTTCGCATCCAGATGTTGCCCATCGGTAGTGCAGAGCCCGTGCCTAGCCCATGGCGGCCCGGGTGTCCGTAGCGGGTGGGCCACACTCCGCACGGGACGGCCAAGGTTGCCATTTCATCCTCGCTAAGCACAGCTTTTTCGAGGCGGGCAACAGGGATTGACCAAGCCGTTCTAGCGGCGGCAGCCCATGGCGGCATCGGCACGGAGAGACGTGAGGTATCAGGATGAGGGCGCGCATGGGACGGCTGGCGCTTGGCGCCCGGCCCTGTCTCGCCACGCGATTGTGCGACGCGATCGGGTTCGGCTAGTCGGACTGACTGACCGCGGTGCTGATCTGGTTGTACACCCCACCCATCCGGTTGACGTAGAGCCGGATGCTTCCGGCTGCGACCAGGAAGATGAGGGAGCCGATCAGCGCATACTCGATCGCCGTCGAGCCGCGCTCGTCGCGCGCGAACCGCGCCGTTGCGGCGGCTACCGGGTTCAGCAGGCCTGCAGGGCCTCCGAATCGAGCGTCACTTGTCCCCGCCCCGCCGCAGCTCGGCTCATGCATGGTCGAAACAACCTCTCACCGCGCTCCGCCCGCCTCGGGGCAACGCGGCTGATCATTGCTTTTAAATGGCCGGCCATTGCCGGGGCATTAATGAATTTTTCGAAACGGAAGGACTTCGGCGCTTTTGTGCCAAATATACTGGAAGCGGGTGCGCCCGACGATCGGGCGCACCCCGGCCCGTCAGGCGTGACCCGCCTTGTGGCGGAGATCATCGATCCGCTTCGACGCCTCGGCCTTATCGAGGTCGGGATCGAACGCCTCGGGCTCCTTGGCCTCCTCCGTCAGCGTCTTGAGATAGGATGCCTGAGCCCCGGTCATCGGCTCGCCACCGGTGGTCCACTGATCCGGGTCCTTGATCTGGTTCGAGACATCCTTGGGGTCGGTCTTCGGATTCGCTTCGGAGGCCTCGGGCTTCTGATCGGACTTCGTCGGGGTCTTGGCGGTCGACTGGGCCATGGGCTTTGTGTTCCTGAAATGTTCCGTCGTCACGGGGATAAACGCGCGGTCCGGCGGGCGGTTCCGACGGCGCACCGGTCCGCGCGGCGTTGTCCCCGGCCTTTCCTTCGCGGCCCGCGATCCTATTGATGACACCCGGCGCGGCTGGCGTCTCGGAGCGGCGGGGTCGGGACCATGTCACAGGGAACCGCAGCGCGGCGGACCGGACCGGTGACCGGAGCCGCGCAGGTGCTCGTCGTCATGGGTGTCTCGGGGTCTGGCAAGAGCACCGTCGCGGCGCTGATCGCCGAGCGGCTCGGCTGGATGTTCGTCGATGGCGACAGCTTCCACAGCGCGGAGCATGTGGCGATGATGCATGCGGGCCACGCCCTCGACGATTCGGACCGCGCGCCGTGGCTCGCGCGGATCGCGGTCTGGATCCAGCACAGGTTGGAGGCCGGGGAGTCCGGGGTGGTGGTGTGCTCGGCCCTGCGCCGGACCTACCGGGATATCCTGACCCATGGCAGCCGGCGGGTGAGGCTCGTCTATCTCGAAGGGGACAAGGCGACCATCGCGGCGCGCCTCGCCGCGCGCCGCGGACATTTCATGTCGCCCCTTCTCCTGGACAGCCAGTTCGCCACCCTGGAAGCGCCGGGCCCTGATGAGCACCCGATCGTCGTAGGGATCACCGACCCGCCCGAGGCGATAGCCGAGCGCGTCGTGGTCGAGCTTGGGGCGGATAGGAGCGGAGCGAGCCGATGACAGCGGACCCCAGAACGCGCCCCGCCGGCGTGGATGCCGGCTCGCCGCAAGGGAGCGCGTCACGACAAACACGTGGATCCAAGCCCGATCGCAACCTGAACGAGCATGGTTCCAAGGCTTGGGACATCGCCCTGGTGATCTCGGACGTCGACGGTACCCTCGTGACCGGTGACAAGCGCCTGACCGCCGCCACGGTCGCGGCCGTGGGCCGGCTGCGGGCTGCCGGGATCGGCTTCAGCATCGCCTCGGCCCGGCCGCCGGTGGGGCTGCGCGGCCTCGTCGCCCAACTCGGCCTCGACCTGCCGATGGGGGCGTTCAACGGCGCCAGCGTGGTCCGGCCCGACCTCTCGACCCTCGAGGAGCGAACGATCCCCGAGCCGGCTGCCCGTGAGGCCCTCGATCGGCTGCTTGCCGAGGGGCTCGACGTCTGGGTGTTCGCGAACGGGGCGTGGTACCTGCGCGACCCGAAGGGGCCCTACACCGACCTCGAGCGCCGCACGATCGGCGCGGAGCCCGAGGTGGTGGCCGACCTCGGCACACTCATGGGCGCCGCGGGCAAGATCGTCGGGGTCAGCCGCGACCACGCCCATCTGGCGGCCTGCGAGACGCGGATCGGGGCGGCCCTGGCCGACCGGGCCACGATCCACCGCTCGCAGGCCTATTATCTCGACGTCACCCCACCCCATCTCGACAAGGGCCAATTCGTCGCCTGGATGAGCGCGCATCTGGGCATTGCGCCCGAGCGGATCGCGACCTTCGGAGATGCCGGCAACGATTGCCCGATGTTCGCCCGGAGCGGCTTCTCGGTGGCGATGGGCAATGCCGATGACGCCGTGAAGGCGGTGGCGCGCGCCGTCACCGACAGCAACGAGGCGGACGGTTTCGCCCACGGCGTCGACCGCTTCATCCTGCCTTGATCTCACGCGCGACGCTGCGCCGCTTGCCCTGCCCGCGCGACCGATTCTGATCTGTGTCCGACGAGGCACAACGAGCGTCCGCGCCACCTCCGCCCACAGCTTGCCGAAGCAGGGCCGTTTTCCGGCCTCATTTCCCCGCGACCTAGCTTGACCACAGAAACAGCACCGGGTCTCGGAATGCATCGCCTTCTCCTGGCTGCCGCCCTCGCGGTCGTGCCCGCTGCCGCCTTCGGGCAGGCGGCACACGACAACATCGACGCGTTGATCGAGCAGCAGGCCAAGGCGAACGGCGTTCCGGCGAGCTTCGTGCACGCGGTGGTCAAGCGCGAGAGCAACTACAATCCGCACGCCAAGGGCGGCAGCGCGCTGGGCCTGATGCAGATCAAGCACGCGACGGCGCGCAGCCTCGGCTATACCGGCGACGCCGCGGGGCTCCTCGATCCGGCCACCAACCTCCGCTACGGCGTGGCCTATCTGGCGGGTGCCTACCGCACCGCCCAGGGCAACCTGAGCCAAGCCTACCACTACTACAACCGCGGCTATTATTACGCCGCCAAGCGCCAGGGCGTCTCCACCGAGGTCGCCTCGGTGGTGGCCCCCGTGGCCGCCTCGGCGAGCGCGCTCGCGAGCCTGTTCGGCGGCGGCGCGGCGGATGCCGGGAACTCCGCCACCCCGGCCCTGGCCTATGCCCCCACCACCGCCGCGGTCGCGGTGCCGACCGAGACGGTGGAGGTGCCCCTGCCCCCACGCCGCCCGGACGCCCTGGCCGGCATGGTCCAGCTCGCGAGCCTGTCGGTCGAACCGGCCGCCGCGGCGGCGGACCCGGCGGCACAGGTGCAGACCGTGGAGGTGCCGCTGCCGCCGCGCCGCCCGGCCGGACTCGCCGCCGCCCCCACCGAGCTTGCGGAGCTGCGCCTCTCGTCCCAGTCCGAGACCGCGGCCGCGCCGACCCCGATGACGCCCGCCGCCGCGTCGCTCCCCGTCACTGAGGCGGTCGAGGTGCCGCTGCCGCCGCGCCGCCCCAACGTCCAGAAGCTGGCCGCGGCCGGTCCGCGGCGCGCGTCGACCGGCGCAGCCATCCAAGAGGCCGTCGCCCTGCCGGTCGAGTAGCGCCGCCGCTCGAACCGGCACGCTCCCGCATCGAGGCGCCGATATCGCCGTCTGCCCACACAAGGATCATGCTCAAGCCTTGACCATCGAGGCGATCCGCAACACATAGGCTGCACGCCAGCAGCGTGGTTGGGCCGGCGCGGCACAGACCGTCGGCCGGTCGCAGCGGCCGGACACGGGCGGCGCAATACAGATCTCTGGGCAGGATACGCGGGTCTTCGCGCGCACGGTCGGGCCGTCATCGTCCGAACCGCCGGGCGCGACCGATCTCGAAGCGGCTGACAGGCAGGGCACGGACTCTGCTTTCGAGCTGGTTAGGAAAGCGAATTGCGCCATGACCGGCGTGGTGGAACAGGAATCACTCTTTCTCACGGACCTCGGGCGCCGCGTTCGGCACGCGCGCACCGTGCGCGGTCTGTCGCGCAAGGTCCTGTCGCAGACGTCCGGCCTCTCCGAGCGCTACATCGCGCAGCTGGAGGGCGGCCAGGGCAACGTCTCGATCATCCTGCTGCGGCGGGTGGCAAATGCCATGGGCGTGCGGCTCGACGACCTGATTACGGGCAACGACGCACAGCCGGACTGGCCTCTGATCCGCGATCTTCTCGGTCAAGCGAGCCCGGCCCAGGTCGCCGCCGCCAAGCAGGCGCTCTCCGGCGGCAGCCGGCCCGAGGCGGGCGACCGGCCGCGGGTGGCCCTGATCGGCCTGCGCGGCGCCGGCAAGTCGACGCTCGGCAAGCTCGCGGCCGAGCGGCTCGGCTGGACTTTCGTGGAACTCAACGCCGAGATCGAGCGGGAGAACGCGCTCTCCGTGCAGGAGATCTTCGCGATCTACGGCCAGGAGGGCTACCGGCGGCTGGAGCAGCAGGCGCTGCGCCGCCTCACCGAACATCCCGGACCGCTGATCCTGGCGACCAGCGGCGGCATCGTGGCCGAGCCCCTGACCTTCGACCTGCTGCTTCAGGCCTTCTACACGATCTGGCTGCGCGCCCGGCCTGAGGAGCACATGAGCCGCGTGCGCGAGCAAGGCCACCTCGCCACCACGGGCGACCACGCCTCGGCGATGCAGGAACTGCGCGCCGTGCTGGCCAGCCGGGAGCCGCTCTATGCCCGCGCACCCGCCACGGTGGACACCTCCAACATCCCGGTCCAGACGATGCTCGACCGCCTGACCGCAGCCATCGAGGCGCGGTTCGGCCATGCGGTGTCGCCGGTCGCGTAACCGGGTGACAGCCATGCTGGCGACGCAGCCTCCGGACCGCTCCGGCCCTTGATCGCCGCACTGCGGCGCACCACGCTAGGGCGCGTCGTCGAAGGTCCTGGTTTCAAAAGGTTGAACCCTTTTGCGGGTGCAGGGCGCAACCCTGCCGTTGGGCTTCGCCCATTGTCAGGGCCCCGCCCCGACACTCCGCCAAAGGGATGATCCCTTTGGAACCCCGTGACCGGAGATCGGGCGGTGATTTGCCACCCGGGAACCCGCTCTTATTTGGAGACTCGGACATGAGCGCCAGTCCTGTCCGCAACGCGGAGCCCCGCGACCTTGCGCTCGTCGATCCGGTCTGGTCGCGGCTGCGTGCTGAAGCCGAGGATCTGCTGCGAACCGAGCCGCAGCTCGCCTCCTTCATCGTGGCGACAGTCCTGAACCACACCACCCTCGAAGGGGCTGTCGCGCACCGGGTCGCAGCCCGTCTCGGGCATCCGTCGCTGCCGGCCGAGCTCATCGCCCACGCTTTCTACGAGGCGATCGCGGAGGATCCCACCATCGGGCAGGCGTTCCGGGCCGATATCGGCGCGGTGATCGACCGCGATCCCGCGACGCTCCGGGCCCTCGAACCCGTCCTCTACTTCAAGGGCTTCCACGCGCTGCAGGCCTACCGCCTCGCCCACCACGTCTGGAATCGCGGCCGGCGCGACCTCGCCCTCTACCTCCAGAGCCGCGTCTCGGAGGTGTTCCAGTGCGACATCCACCCGGCCGCGCGGATCGGACGGGGCGTGTTCCTCGATCACGCCACCGGGCTCGTGGTCGGCTCGACCGCCGTGATCGAGGACGACGTTTCCATCCTGCACGCCGTGACGCTCGGCGGCACCGGTAAGCAGCGGGGCGACCGGCATCCCAAGATCCGCCGCGGCGTGATGATCGGCGCCGGCGCCAAGATCCTGGGCAACATCGAGGTCGGGGCCTGCGCCCGGGTCGCGGCGGGGTCGGTGGTGCTCCGGCCGGTGCCGCCCAACACCACGGTGGTGGGCGTGCCGGCCCGCGTCGTCGGCACTGCGGGCTGCGACGATCCGGCCCGGGCCATGGATCAACTCGTTGCGCTCGACCAGTTCATCCATCTGGGTGACGGGATCTGAACCTGCGCTTGCCGCTCCGCCGCTGGCGTGGCAAGCCCCACCCCTATCAGACCACCCGCGGCGCCTGCGCCGCCAGGGAGATCCAACAGCGTGACCAAAGCCGAAACCGCAAAGCTCCAGGACTACCTGCGCCGCAAGTTCGCCAACAACAATATCCGCCTGACGGCGATGAAGACCGGCGATTCCGCCGAGGTGTTCATCGGCGAAGAGTCGATCGGCGTGATCGCCGACGACAAGGAAGACGGTGACGATTCTTTCGTCTTCCGGATGGCGATCCTCGACATCGACCTCGAAGAGGATGCCTGAAACCCAGCCGCGCCGGTTCCCCCGGCGCTTGCCTGTGCATGGGTTAACGCTAACCGGCGGTACTGCTTAACAGACAGTAAATGGCGTGACTAAGCTGCGCGAACCTGTACAGGAGCGCGAATAATGGTCGTCACGCCTGCCGCCCTCGACTCGATCCGGACGCTGTGCCTCGGCCTCGCGCTCTCCGGTCTCATCGCCAGCGCCTTCGAACTGTTTGCGGCCCGGCGGGCGAGTTTCAGCCTGCTGGAGCGCGGCGGCCTGCCGGCGGTGGCCGCCCTGCCGATGCTGGCCTTCTCGGCGCCGTTCATCATCCTGCGCAACACCCTGCGGGGCCGCCGCCTCGAGGGGCGGCCAATGCCCTTCGTGATGCTGGCCACCGTCATCGCCTGTGGCTGGAGCCTGCTCTCGGGCCGGGTCGCCCTCGACCTCGCCGCGATGCTGGTCGGCGCCTGAGCGGCGGCCTCAAGGCTCGGCGGTCGCCACCTGGGCTGTCCCGTCCTTACCTTCCAAGGAGACCCAGGCCGCCCCGTCTTGGCCGGCACGCTTGATGAAGCTGTAGCCGGTGCGCCGCCAGGGACGAATCGCATCGGTCTTGTTGTCGAGGATGAAATCGCCGCGATCGGTGCGCACCGTCAGCACCGCGTGCCCCTCGTTGATCTCGTCGATCACCACGGTCATCAGCAGGACACGCCGGGGCAAGCCACGCTCGACCAGCATCCGCCGCTTCAAAAGCTGGTAATCCTCACAATCGCCCGACCCGTCATCGGGGAAGTCCCACCGATCGACGACGCCCCAATGCGCTTGGTCGGTGATCGGCCGGATGCGGGCATTGACCCGGCGGTTGACGCTGAGCAGCGTTCGCCAGACCGCCACGGTGAGCGGGATCACGGTCGGCTCGGCGGTGTCGACCATGCATTCCGCGGGCATCCGCGCGCAGAAATCCGTCCACCCCGCGATAGCCCGCACGGCCCCTGTCGGCTCCTCCCGCGAGGCCTCGCCGGGCAGAACCAGCCGCGCATGGGCATGGGTCGTCGCGCCACTCAAGGCGAGGATCGTGCCGATCAGGGCGAAGCTCGCCGCCTGTCGCCCCCGGCGCGCCGCATCCCTCCAACCCCGCCAGTGCAGGGTACCGAACGTCTCACCCGTCAATCCGCCATCCGCGTGCCGCATGGTCCAAGCCCCGCCGCCCGATGATGACGGAAAGGTGACACGCCGCTTTGCAACGCACAATGGCTCAGTGGGGCGACAACAACCGCCGGACGGCGCAAAGGTTCCGTTTTAATGCGGTGTTGCATCCGCAGAACTCCGCATCCGTGCATGCACCACGCGAATACCCGCATTGCGGCCCGACTGAAGCCCTTGATTCGGATCCGCTTTGCCGGCTTGTCACTAGGCACCTGACGCGAGGGATTCGCGGCGGGTTCCGATCAGAGCAAGACATCTGCCAGTCCATCGGGACGTGGCCCCAGCCAGGACAAGGACACATTATGCAGCCCGCCATCCAGCAGGTGATCAGAGCGCTCGCCGAGGATGGCCGGGCCGGTGCAATCAACATCGCGGAGCACGCGGTGAGTGCCTACTTGGCCGATGCGCCGAGCGACGGCGACCGGGCCCTGTCGCGGGACATCCTGGTCCGCGATCTCGCGAGTCTCCGGGGCGTGGCTCCGCACCTCGCCGGCTTCATCGGCCGGGTCGAGGCCTATGTGGCGAGCCTCGCGCAACCCTCGCTGAGCCGCGCCGCCTGAGGCGCACTCAACGGTTTGCGGTGGTGACTGGGGAGGTGACGCCGCCGAGCGATACCCACGCGACCGCGTCCTGGCTCTCGCGCTTGATGAACACGTAGCCGGTCTTGTGCCAGGGCAGGATCGCGTTGGTCTTGTTGTCGAGCACCAGATCGCCCCGGTCGGTGATCAGGCTCAGCACCGCGTGGCCCTCGCCCTTCTCGTCGATCACCACGGTCATGCGCATCGCCCGGCGCGGCAGGCCGGCCTCGGCCAGCAGGTGGCGCTTGAGCAGCTGGAAGTCCTCGCAATCGCCGATGCCGTCCTCGGCCAGATCCCAGCGATCGGCCACGTGCAGGTGCTCCTGATCGGTCATCGGCTCGATCGCCTTGTTGACCCGGCGGTTGACCGACACGATCGTCGCCCAGGTGGCGGGGGTGAGGCTGATGCGGGCCGGCTCGGTGCGGTCGACCGCGCACTCGGCCGTGTAGCTCTGGCAGAACGTCACCCACGCGGCGATCGGCTTCGCGTCGCCGAGGGTCGTGGCGCCGGCCTCCGTGGGCAGGCTGGCGAGCGTCTGCGCCTCGGCGGTGGCGGTGAGACCGAGCAGCGCCGCCGCGCCCGCCAGCGCCACCCGAACCGTCCTGAGAAACCCCGCGCCCATCGAACCTGTCCCCGTTGTTGAGGCCAGGATTGCGCCGCAGAGCCTCCGCGGCGCTGAAAGCGATGCGCGCAATTTTATCGATTCGGCCCCGGGCCCCGGGTCCTGCGCGACAGCGTCGACGGCAGGCTTGGGAAGCTCGGCAAATCCGCCGGTTCGGCTTCGGGAAGCGGAAACCTTGAGCGTTCGTTTAAGGGCCCAGGAGCTTCACGACGGCGGCACCCGCTCCGAAGAACGCCGCGCCCGCCGCCATGCCGGCCAGGGCGACCTGCCATGGGGCCAGGGCACGGTCGCGTTCCAGCTTGGCCGCCTCGGCCATGAGCTTCTTCTGCTCGGCCACGAACTTCTGCGATTCTTCCATCGCGCGCAGGACCCGTATGACCTGCTCCGCAAAATCGAGCGACTCGTGAGCGGCCGTCTCCGCCATCGACCGTGATCCCCAAAGGATTCGACCGCCGTAATGTCAGCGCTCGGCAGCCTGGCGGCAAGGGCAGAATTCCTCACCCCGCCGTCTGGTCGAGCTTGCGTTCCACCTCGCCCTTCAGCTCCGGGAAGTCGGCCTGCGTGTAGGCCCGACCCCGGTGCGGATCCTCGGTGACCCCTTCGTGCTCCAGGCGGCGCAGCTGGACCCGGCGGATCTTGCCCGAGATGGTCTTGGGCAGATCGGTCACGAATTCGAGCCCGCGCAGCTGCTTGAAGGTGGCGAGCCGGGCGTTGGTGAAGCGGAAGATGTCGAGCGCCGTCTCGGGCCCTGCCGAGACCCCCGCCACGAGCGACACATAGGCCTTCGGGATCGTGTGGCGCATCGGGTCCGGTACCGGCACCACCGCGGCTTCCGCCACCGCCGGGTGCTCGATCAGCACGCTCTCCAGCTCGAACGGGCTGATCCGGTAGCCGGAGGATTTGAACACGTCGTCGGCCCGGCCCACGAAGGTGTAGCAGCCCTGATCGTCCACGAACGCCACGTCGCCGGTGCGGTAGAGGTCCCCCGCCGCGCCCGACAGATGGCCCTGGCCGTCATCATAGCCCTGCATCAGGCCGGCGGGGCGATGCGCGCCGAGTTCCAGGCAGACCTCGCCCTCTGAGGCCGGCTCGCCGTCGGCGTCGAGCACGCGCACCCGGTAGCCCGGAAGCGGCCGGCCTAAGGCCCCCGGCACCACCGGCTGGCCGGGCGTGTTGGCCATGAGCGCCGTGGTCTCGGTCTGGCCGTAGCCGTCGCGGATCGTGAGGCCCCAGGCACTCTTCACGCGCTCGATCACCTCCGGGTTCAGGGGCTCGCCCGCCGCGCAGACCTCGCGGAGCGCGAGCTTCCTCCCGGTCAGATCTTCCTGGATGATCATGCGCCAGACGGTCGGCGGCGCGCAGAGCGTGGTCGCGCCGGTGCGCTCCAGCTGAGTCAGCAGGGCGGCGGCGTTGAACGGCGCTTGGTTGATCACCAGGATCGTCGCCCCGGCATTCCAGGGCGCGAAGAACGACGACCATGCGTGCTTCGCCCATCCCGGCGAGGAGACGTTGCAATGCACGTCCCCTGGCTGGAGCCCGAGCCAGTACATGGTCGAGAGCGCGCCCACCGGATACGAGCGGTGGCTGTGGCGCACGAGCTTCGGTTTCGCGGTGGTGCCGGAGGTGAAGTAGAGGAGCAGCGGGTCGCCGGCCCCGGTCGGCTCGTCGGGCGCGAGGCTGTCCGGGGCGCCGAAGGCGTCGTCGTAGGCGCCCCAGCCCTCTTGGGCGGCGCCCGCGACGATGCGGATGGCGCCGCCCGTGTCGAGGCCGGCGAACCGCGCGATCTGCTCCGGACCGGCCACGATCACCCGGGGGCGCCCGCGGGCGAGGCGATCCGACAGTTCGTCGGCGGTGAGCAGGGTGGTCGCCGGGATGACCACGGCGCCGAGCTTCATCGCGGCCAGCATGGTCTCCCACAGGGCCGGGACATTGCCGAGCAGCAGGAGCAGGTGATCGCCACGCTTCAATCCGAGCTGCCGCAGGTGGTTGGCCACCTGATTGGAGCGCCGGGCGAGTTCGCCGAACGAAATGCTCTGCTCGGCGCCGCTCGCGGCCTCGACGATCCGCAGCGCCGCCCGGTCGCGGCTCTCGGGGCCGGCCAATACGGCGTCGAACCAGTCGAGCGCCCAGTTGAACGGCACCGGCTCGGGCCACGCGAAAGCCGAGACGGCGGCGGCGTAATCGGTGCGGTGGGCCAGCAGCAGATCGCGGGCCTCCTGGAAGCTCGGCATGGTCGTTCCCCCTCCTCGTCGTTGCCTCTCCTGTCCCGGCTTCTTCAGGCCGGGATCAGGTCATCGCCGGCCTCGCCACGCCCGAGGCGCTGGACCATGCCGGTGTGGAAGTCCCGGATCTGCCCGGCGATCGCCCCGACGCTGCGGCCGTTGCGGGTGAAATCGTCGGCGTTCAGCGCGATCAGGCCAGCCGTGTAGCCGGCTTCGTTGTGTTCGAACGGGTCGGCATAGAGCCACGCCCACCAGTCCCGGGCGGGGATCAGGCTGGCCCCCGGCTTAACCCGCAGGGCGGCTAGGAAGCGAAAGTGGCGCGCCAGCTCCTTCCGCCAGACCGCCCGCGTCTCCGGTGCCACGTCGAAGGCCAGCAACTTCACCAAGTGCTCGTTGATGGTCTCCTCGCGGCCCCGCGCCTTCTGGGCGACGATGGCGCGGGGGAAAGCCATCTCGAACCGGTGTTCCGAATCGTGGTCCAGGACGTCCATGGCCTTCTGCCCGTTCAGGTGTTCTCGAACCGGGGCGGCCGCTTCTCCACGAAGGCGGCCATGCCCTCCTTCTGATCCTTGGTGGCGAACATGGCATGGAACACCCGCCGCTCGAAGCGGATGCCCTCGGCGAGCGTCGTCTCGTAGGAGCGGTTGACCGCCTCCTTGGTCATCATGGCGATCGGCAGCGACATCGACGCGATCGTCTCGGCCGCCTTCATCGCCTCGTCGAGGAGCTGGTCGGCGGCGATGACGCGGGAGACGAGGCCGGCGCGCTCGGCCTCGGCGGCGTCCATCATCCGGCCGGTGAGGCACATCTCCATGGCCTTGGCCTTGCCGACGAAGCGGGTGAGCCGCTGGCTGCCGCCGATCCCCGGCATCACCCCGAGCTTGATCTCGGGCTGGCCGAACTGCGCCGTGTCGGCCGCCAGGATGATGTCGCACATCATGGCGAGCTCGCAGCCGCCGCCGAGCGCATAACCGGCGACCGCCGCGATGATCGGCTTGCGTACCGCCGTGAACCGCTCCCAGTCGCCGAACCGATCGCCCGCGTACATCTCGGCGTAGGTCGCGTGCTGCATCTCCTTGATGTCGGCGCCCGCCGCGAAGGCCTTGGCCGAGCCGGTCAGCACGATGCAGCCGATCTCCGGATCAGCATCCGCCTCGGTCGCCGCCCGGATCACGTCCCGGGTGAGCTGGAGGTTGATGGCGTTGAGCGCCTTCGGCCGGTTGAGCGTGATCAGCCGGACGCGCCCGCGCGTCTCCGTCAGGATCGTCTCGTAGGTCTCGCTCACGACTCGCCTCCCTGCCCGCGGAGCATACGGATGATCGCGGAAAAGTCCTCACCCCCGTGGCCAGCGCCTTCGAACAGGCCGTAGACCTGCGCGGCCTCGGCGCCCAGCGGCGTCGCGGCGCCGGAGGCCAAAGCGGCGGCCTGGGCGAGGCGGAGATCCTTGAGCATCAGTGCGGCGGCGAAGCCAGGCTTGTAGCCATTGTTGGCCGGCGAAGTGGGCACCGGCCCCGGCACCGGGCAGTAGGTGGTCAGCGACCAGCACTGGCCCGAGGAGACCGAGGCGACATCGTAGAGGGCCTGGTGCGACAGGCCGAGCTTTTCGCCCAGCGCGAAGGCCTCGCTGACGCCGATCATCGAGATGCCGAGGATCATGTTGTTGCAGATCTTGGCCGCCTGCCCGGCGCCGGCCGCGCCGCAATGAAACACGTTCTTGCCCATGGCCTTGAGCAGGGGCTCGGCCTTCGCGAAGGCGGCCTCGGCGCCGCCGGCCATGAAGGTCAGTGTCCCGGCCTTCGCGCCGCCGGTCCCGCCGGAGACCGGCGCGTCGACCGACAGGCAGCCCCGGGCCTCAGCGAGGGCGTGGGCCTTGCGGGCGCTCTCGACATCGACGGTCGAGGAATCGATCAGCAGGGTGCCGGCCGGCAGCGCCTCGGCGAGCTGGGTCCAGACCTCGATCACGTGACGCCCGGCCGGCAGCATGGTGATGACGACGTCCGCGCCCGCGACCGATTCCAGGGCTGAGCCCGCCACGGCGATTCCCTCGGCGCGGGCAGTCTCGAGTGAGGCCGGAGCCAGATCGAAGCCGCGCACCATATGGCCCGCCTTCACGAGGTTGGCCGCCATGGGGCCGCCCATGTTGCCGAGACCGATGAACCCGATGGTCTGCGCCATCCAACCCTTCCTTGATTGTTGTTGCTCGCCTCTCCCACCCCCGCCCTCATCCTGAGGGCAGACCAGATCCCCCATGCGCTCTCCCTCCCCCCTCTGCGGGGGAGGGTGGCCCCTGCGTCAGCAGGGGTCGGGAGAGGGGAACCCGGCTTCAGGATGGGGCGGAGCAGATGTGACGGCCAGCACCTTGTTTTGCACCGTCGCTCCCCTCTCCCGACCCCCTTCGGGGGCCACCCTCCCCCGCAGAGGGGGGAGGGAGAGCGCGGATGTGAGAAAGCGAAGCGTCATCACACCGGCCCAGTGCGCGCGCCCGAAAAAACCGGCTCCGCTCGCCTTTCCAGCCACCGGGCGATCCGCGCGGGATCGACGGCGTCGAGACTCGCGGGGTTCCAGCGCGGGTTCTTGTCCTTGTCGATCACCGCTGCGCGGATGCCTTCGCGGAGATCCCCCTCCGCCAGGATGGCCAGCGAAGCATGGAACTCGCGCTCCAGGCAGGCCTCCAGGTTCGGCGCGCTGCGGCCGAGGCGCAGCAGGCAGAGCGTCAGGACGAGGCTCGTCGGCGCCTTGGTCAGCATGGTTTTCCGCGTGGCCGCCGCGAAGTCCGAGCCGGCGGCGTCGAGGGCAGACAGGATCTCGTCGACCATGTCGAAGGCGAAGCAGCGGTCGATCACGTCCCGATGCGCGGCCAGAGGCGCCGGGCCGGGATCCTGTGCGAGCCGCGCGATCACGTCCCGCACGCCCGCATCCCCGGCATCCGGCGGGAGGGCCGCGAGGGTATCGATCAGGTCGGGGAGCGCCGCGGAGGGCACCAGCGCGTCGGCAAAGTTGCAAAAGATCGCGTCGGCAGCGCCCATGGGCTCGCCGGTGAGGCCGAGATAGGTGCCGACCTCGCCCGGCGCCCGCGGCAACAGCCACGTCCCGCCGACATCCGGAAAGTAACCGATCCCGGTCTCCGGCATGGCGATGCGGGAGCGCTCGGTGGCGATCCGGTGGGCGGCATGGCCGGCGAGCCCGACGCCGCCGCCCATGGTGATGCCGTCCATCACCGCCACGAACGGTTTTTCGTACTGGGCGATGCGCGCATCCAGCCGGTACTCATCCCGCCAGAATCGTTCGGCTTCGACGAGGTCGGTGCTGTCGTAGAGGGTGCGCAGATCACCGCCGGCGCAGAGGCCGCGCTCGCCCTCACCGGTGAGCAGCACCGCGGCGATACCGGGATCGGCGGAGAACTGGTCGAGCGCCCGGTCGATCTCCCCCACCATGCCGTGGGTCAGGGCGTTCAGCGCCTTCGGCCGGTTGAGTCGCAGGCGCCCCAGGGCGCCGACGCGCTCGACGATCACATCGCTCATCGGCGGCCCCCGGTCAGCCCGCGGGCGATGATCACCCGCATGATCTCATTCGTGCCCTCCAGGATCTGATGGACGCGCAGATCCCGGACGATCTTTTCCACGCCGTACTCGGCGAGGTAGCCGTAGCCGCCGTGCAGCTGGAGCGCTTGGTTCGCCACCTCGAAGGCCGCGTCGGTGACGTGGCGCTTGGCCATGGCGCAGAGCTGCGTGGCCGCCGGATCCTTGGCATCGAGCGCGGAGGCCGCGTGGCGCAGGAAGGTGCGCGACACCTCCAGGCTGGTCGCCATGTCGGCGAGCCTGAATTGCAGCGCCTGGAAGTCGGTGAGCTTCGCCCCGAAGGCGCGCCGGTCGGCCATATAGGCGAGCGCCTTGTCGTGGGCCGCCTGGGCACCGCCGAGCGCGCAGGCGGCGATGTTGAGCCGCCCGCCATCGAGGCCGCTCATGGCGATCTTGAAGCCCTGGCCCTCGGCGCCGAGGCGGTTGCCCACCGGCACCCGGCAGCCATCGAAGCGCACCGCGCGGGTCGGCTGGGCGTTCCAGCCCATCTTGCGCTCATCGGCCCCGAAGGAGAGGCCGGGCGTTCCCTTCTCGACGACGATCGCCGAGATGCCGGCGGGACCGGCCTCGCCGGTGCGGATCATGCAGACGTAGAGGTCGCTGGCGCCGGCGCCCGAGATGAACTGCTTCTCGCCGGAGAGCACGTAATGATCGCCGTCGCGCTCGGCGCGGGTGCGGAGCGCCGCGGCATCGGAGCCCGAGCCCGGCTCGGTGAGGCAGTAGCTGGCGATCCGCTCCATGCCCATGAGGGACGGGAGCCATCGCTGGCGCTGATCGGCGTCGCCGTAGGCGTCGATCATCCAGGCGCACATGTTGTGAATCGACAGGAACGCCGCCACCGTCGGGCAGCCGGTGCTCAGCGCCTCGAAGATCAGGGTCGCGTCGAGGCGCGACAGGCCGGAGCCGCCGACATCCTCGCGGACGTAGATGCCAGCCATCCCCAGCGCGGCCGCTTCCCGCAGGGTCTCGACCGGGAATGTCTTGTCGCGGTCCCAGTCGAGGGCGTGGGGGGCGATGTGCTCGGCCGCGAAGCCGAGGGCCATCTCGCGGATCGCGGTGCGGTCCTCATCGAGCCCGAAACTCATGGGCGTGGCTCCAAAGGTCAGAACAAACATGCCTCAGGAGGCAGGCACGTTCCCCTCCCCCTTGCGGGGAGGGGTCAGGGGTGGGGGTGGTGCAGGATTAAGCGTGCCGGTGCCTTCTGCACCACCCCCACCTCCGGCTCCTCCCCGCAAGGGGGAGGAGAGAGGAGTCGCGCTAGCGCATCGTCGGGATGGAGAACTCCGCCCCGCTCTTGATGCCGCTCGGCCAGCGCTGCGTCACGGTCTTGGTCTTGGTGTAGAAGCGGATCGAGTCCGGCCCGTGCTGGTTCAGGTCGCCGAAGCCCGAGCGCTTCCAGCCGCCGAAGGTGTGGTAGGCGATCGGGACCGGGATCGGCACGTTGACCCCGACCATGCCGACATTCACCCGGGCGGTGAAGTCGCGCGCCGCGTCGCCGTCCTGCGTGAAGATCGCGACGCCGTTGCCGTACTGGTGAGTCGAGGGCAGCGCCAAAGCCTCCTCGTAATCCTTGGCCCGCACTACCGAGAGCACGGGGCCAAAAATCTCCTCCTTGTAGATCGTCATGTCGGGCGTCACGCGGTCGAACAGCGAGCCGCCCATGTAGAAGCCGTTCTCGTAGCCCTGGAGCTTGAAGCCGCGGCCATCGACGGCGAGCTGCGCGCCCTCGGCCACGCCCTTGTTGATGTAGCTCGCAACCTTCTGCACGGCCTCACGGGTGACGAGCGGGCCGTAATCGGCCGAGCCGTCATGCGACGGGCCGATCTTGAGCGACTCGACCCGCGGGATCAGCTTCTCCATCAGGCGGTCGGCGGTCTGCTCGCCCACCGGCACCGCCACCGAGATCGCCATGCAGCGCTCGCCGGCCGAACCGTAGCCGGCGCCGATCAGGGCATCGACCGCCTGGCCCATATCGGCGTCCGGCATGATGATCATATGGTTCTTGGCGCCACCGAAGCACTGGGCGCGCTTCCCCGTCTCGGCGGCGCGGACATAGATGTACTCGGCGATGTGCGAGGAGCCGACGAAGCCCACCGCCTTGATGTCCTCGTCGTCGAGAATCGCGTCAACCGCTTCCTTGTCGCCGTTGACGACGTTGAGGATGCCCGGCGGCAGGCCCGCCTCCAAAAAGATCTCGGCGATGCGGATCGGCACGCTCGGGTCGCGCTCGGACGGCTTCAGGATGAAGGCGTTGCCGCAGGCGATCGCCGGGGCGCATTTCCACAGCGGGATCATCGCTGGGAAGTTGAACGGCGTGATGCCGGCGACGACGCCGAGCGGCTGGCGCAGGGAGTAAACGTCGATCCCCGGGCCGGCGCCTTCGGTGTACTCGCCCTTGAGCAGGTGCGGGATGCCGCAGGCGAACTCCACCACCTCGACGCCGCGCTGGATGTCGCCCTTGGCGTCCGGCACGGTCTTGCCGTGCTCGGAGGCGAGCAGCTCGGCCAGCGCGTCGTGCTCGCCGCGGATCAGTTCGAGGAAGCGCATCATCACCCGGGCCCGCTTCTGCGGGTTGGTGGCCGCCCAGGCCGGCTGAGCCGCTTTGGCGTTCTCGACCGCCGCGCGCATCTCGGCCTTACTGGCCAGCGCGACCTTGGCCTGGACCTCGCCGGTCGAGGGGTGGAACACGTCGGCGAACCGCCCGCTCTCGCCGCCGACGTTCCGGCCGCCGATGTAATGCCCAATCGTGCGCATGCGCGCCTCCCTGTGATGTGGCGTATGATTTTGCCGCACCCTAACAGGATCGCTTGAGCGATAAAGCCGGATGCGCTTACAGCCGCTGTGCATCGATGCACAGCGGGAGTGCGGCCATGGCCAGGATCGGGCCGAACTGGGACGATCTGCGCTACTTCCTCGCGGTGGCGCGCACCGGCACCCTGAGCGCTGCCGCCGCACGGCTCGGCACCGAACACACCACGGTCGGCCGGCGGATCCGCGCGCTGGAGGAAGGCCTCGGCGGCCGCCTGTTCCACCGCAGCAACCTCGGCTACGCGCTGACCGAGGACGGGGCGAACCTCCTCGGCGTCGCCGAGGCGATGGAGAGCGCGTTCCTCTCGGCCATCGCCGCCACGGGGGCCGCCCAGACGGTCTCCGGCACGGTGCGGATCGGCGCGCCGGACGGGTTCGGCAGCGTCTTCCTCGCGCCCCGAATGCATCGGCTGACCGCCCGCCATCCGGGGCTGGAGGTCGAGATCATGGCGACCGCCCGGATCTTCAGCCTGTCCAAGCGCGAGGCCGACATCGTCATCAGCCTGTCCGGCCCGCAGCAGGCCCGGGTGGTGGCGCGCCGGCTCACCGATTACCGGCTGTTCGTCTACGCGGCGGAGTCCTACTGCGCCGCCGCGGCGCCGATCACCGAGGTCGCGGATCTCTCCGCGCATTCCTTCGTCGGCTATATCGAGGACATGCTCTTCACGCGCGAGCTGAACTACCTGGGGGCGCTCGGGCCTCCGGTCAGCGCCCGCCTGCGCTCCACCAACCTCCTGGCCCAGGTCTACGCGACGCGCGCGGGGGCGGGCCTGTGCGTCCTGCCGGCCTTCATCGCGGCGGCCCATCCCGGGCTGGTGCCGGTGCTGCCCGACCGGGTCTCGCTGACGCGCGCGTTCCACATGCACATCCACGAGGACCACAGGAAAGCGGCCCATATCCGCGCGGTCGCGAGCTTCATCGCCGCCGAGGTCGAGGCGGCGGGCGCCCTGTTTGCCGGGCCGGCTGTGTCAGCACCGGCGGTTTCGCCGGATCCAGTCGCGCCCTAAGATCCCGCGAACCCGGCCGATCGGAATTGGCGCCGGATGGGAGGATCACACCATGGTCGCCTCGATCGCCCTGCCCCGGCTGATGCGCGTCGGCGCCGGCGCCTCGCGGCTCCTGCCGGAGGTGCTCGGCCAGCTCGGCCTGTCGCGCCCCTTCGTGGTGACCGACCCCTACCTCGCCGGCAGCGGCCGGGTGGAGGCGCTCACCGAACGGCTCAACGGCGCGGGCACCCGCGCCACCGTGTTCGCCGACACGGTGCCCGACCCGACCGTGGCCTCGGTGGAGGCGGCGCTCGCCGCGCTCAAGGCGGGCGATTTCGACTGTGTGGTCGGCTTCGGCGGCGGCAGCCCGATGGACACCGCCAAGGCGGTCGCCGTGCTCGCCCGCCACGGCGGCCACATGCGCGACTACAAGGCACCCCGCCAGCAGGACGAGCCCGGCCTGCCGATCGTGGCGATCCCAACCACCGCCGGCACCGGCTCGGAGGCGACCCGCTTCACCATCGTCACCGACGAGACCTCCGACGAGAAGATGCTGTGCATCGGGCTCGCCTACCTGCCGGTCGCGGCTCTGGTCGATTACGAGCTGACGCTGACGAAGCCCAAGCGGCTCACCGCCGATACCGGCATCGACGCGCTGACCCACGCCATCGAGGCCTACGTGTCGCGCAAGTCGAACCTGTTCTCGGACGGGCTGGCGCTCCAGGCGATGAAGCTGATCGCCCCGAACCTGCGGCGGGTCTGGACCGATCCCGGCGACCGGGCGGCGCGCGAGGCGATGATGCTGGGTGCGACCCAGGCCGGCATCGCATTCTCGAATGCGTCGGTGGCACTGGTCCACGGGATGAGCCGGCCGATCGGTGCCCACTTCCACGTGGCGCACGGGCTGTCGAACGCGATGCTGTTGCCGGCGGTCACGTCCTTCTCGGTACCGGCCGCCATCGATCGCTACGCGGCCTGCGCCCGGGCCATCGGGGTCGCCAAGCCGGAGGCCGACGACCGGTCCGCCGCCGCGGCCCTGGTGGCGGAACTGGAAGCGCTCAACGACGACCTCGACGTTCCCGGCCCCAAGGAATACGGGATCGACCCGGCCCGCTGGGAGGCGCTGCTTCCCACGATGGCGGCGCAGGCGCTCGCCTCCGGGTCACCGGCCAACAACCCGGTCGAGCCCAGTGCCGACGAGATCGTCGCGCTGTATCGGCGCGTCTGGGCGGGGTGATGCCCGCGGGGCAGAGAATCTGTCGGGGCGGACATTCGGCCCGCCGCCGTCTTTGCGAGCGAAGCGGAGCAATCCAGCAGCGCCACGCGAACAGATGCCGCGCTGCTCTGGGTCGCTTCGCTCCGCTTGCGATGACGGGGTGAGCGCTACTTCGCTGCCGTGAGCGGGCAGCCGCTCTCGGTCGGCGAGGCGAAGGCCTCCTTGCCGGGGACGGTCGAGATCAGCTTGTAGAGGTCCCACTCGCCCTTCGACTCGGCGGGCTTCTTGACCTCGAACAGGTACATGTCGTGCACCATGAGGCCGTCGGCCTGCACGACCCCGTGATGGGCAAAAACGTCGTCCACCGGCAGCGCCTTGAGCTTGGCGTTGACCGCGTCGGTCTCGTCGGTGCCCGCCGCCTTGACGGCCTTCAGGTAGGACAGGACCGCCGAGTAGGTGCCGGCCTGGATCATGTTGGGCATCCGGCCGGTGCGCTTCATGTAGCGCTGGCCGAAGGCGCGGGTCTCGTCGTTGGCGTCCCAGTACCAGCCCTCGGTGAGCGTCAGGCCCTGGGCCACCTTCAGGCCGAGCCCGTGCACTTCCGAGAGGGTGAAGAGCAGCGCCGCGAGCTTCTGGCCGCCCTCGACGATGCCGTACTCCGCCGCCTGCTTGATGGCGTTCGAGGTGTCGAGCCCGGCATTGGCGAGCCCGATCACCTTGGCCTTCGAGCCCTGGGCCTGGAGCAGGAACGAGGAGAAATCCTGGTTCGAGAGCGGGTGACGGACGCTGCCCAGCACCTTGCCGCCATTGGCGATCACCACCTTGCTGGTGTCGGCCTCCAAAGCCGAGCCGAAGGCGTAGTCAGCCGTGAGGAAGAACCACGTGTTGCCGCCCGCCCGGGTCAGCGCGCCGCCGGTGCCCACCGCCAGCGCCCGCGTGTCGAAGGCCCAATGGTAGCCGTAGGGCGTGCAGGCCTTGCCGGTGAGGTCGCTTGACGCCGCCCCGGTGGTGATCGTGATCTTCTTCTTCTCCTTGGACAGGCCCTGGACCGCCAGCGCCACCGAGGAGGTGGTCAACTCCATGATCGCGTCGACGCCGTCGCGGTCGTACCATTGCCGGGCGATCGCCGAGGCGATGTCGGGCTTGTTCTGGTGGTCGGCCGTGAGGATCTCGATCGGCACGCTGCCGATCTTGCCGCCCATATCCTCCACCGCCATCCGGGCCGCCTCGACCGAGCCCTGGCCGCCATACTCGGCGTAGAGGCCGGACTGGTCGTTGAGGATGCCGATGCGCACCGCGTTGCCCGAGAACGCGTCCGCGCCACCCTGGGCGGCGGCTCCGCAGGCCGTTCCAACCAGCGCCGCCGCCAGCACCGCACCGCCGAATGTCTTGATCATGTCTCCCCCCGGTTCACCCGAGTGCCCGCTTCTGAGGCGGTTCCGAATGCAAAATAGATCACACGAGCGGGAGAGGCCACGGTCAAGCTCGACCGGATGCTGAAAGATTGCGCCGGTTGTGACCGCCGCCCCGACTTTCGTACGTTTCCGGACAATCGCGCGGGCGAAGTTACAATAGCTTAACCATAAGTACACGAATCCACGCGCAAGTTCCGGTCATGGGCGGCAATTCGGCCGTCTCCGGCGCGTGGCGATGCGATGAAACCTGCCCGTCTCGCTGTCCTCGGCATCGCCCTCGCGGCGGGCAGTGGGGCGGCCTTCCTGATGAGCGGCGGCGATCCGCCCCCGCCTCCAGCGCCGATCAAAGCCGAAGCGCCGCCGGTACCGATGAACGACGTGCTGGTCGCCGCCACCGACCTGCCGATGGGGCAGGTGCTGCGCGCCGCGGACCTGCGGTGGCAAGCCTGGCCGGATGGCGCCGTGAATCCCGGCTACATGAGCCGCAAGACCAACCCGAAGGCCCTTGACGAGACCGTGGGCGCCTCCGTCCGCTCGAGCTTCCTGGCGGGTGAGCCGATCCGCGCGCAGAAGCTCGTGCGCCCGGAGAGCGGCTTCATGGCGGCGATCCTGCCGCAGGGCCTGCGCGCGGTCGCCATCACCACCGACAGCCGCGGCACCAACTCGGCCGGCGGCTTCATCCTGCCCAACGACCGGGTCGATGTGATCCGCACCTTCCACAAGCCCGTCAAAATGGCGGTCGGTGAGCGCGACTCCCAAATCTCGCAGACGATCTTGACCGACATCCGCGTCCTCGCGATTGGCCAGTTGATCCAGGAGAAGAACGGCACAAACGTCGTCACGGGCGAGACCGCGACGCTGGCAGTCACCCCCGCCCAGGCCGAAGCCCTGACGCTTGCCGGGAAGGATGGCTCGCTGTCGCTGTCGCTGCGCAGCCTCGCCGATGCCGGCGCTCCCGCCGCCGCCCCCGCCGACACGCCCCAGGCGCAGATGCCCGATGACGCACTGACCGTGGTGCGTTTCGGCATCGCGCAGCAGCAGACGCCGTGACCGCCATGCTCGCTCCGCTGCCCCACGCCCGCCCAGCGCGGCGTCCGATCCGCCGCAGGGCCTGTGCCCTCGCTCTCCTGGCCAGCCTGACCGCTCCGGCCGGCGCGCAGGACCGACCGGTCCTCGGGCCCGCCCCGGTCCTAACGGTGGGCTCCGCGGAGGCCGCCTCGACCCGGCGCGTCGAACTGACGGCTGGCCGCTCCGTGATCGTGGACCTGCCGCGGGACGCCAAGGAGGTCTTCGTCGCGAACCCCGCGGTGGCCAACGCCGTGGTCCGCTCGACTCGCAAGGTCTTCGTGATCGGGATGGCCGACGGCGCGACCTCGATCTTCATCATGGATGCCGAGGGCCGCCAGATTGCCGCCCTCGACGTGACCGTGGCCCGCGACCTGAACCTCGGAACCCTGCGCGAGCTGCTCGGCCAGAGCATCCCGGGCGGCCGGTTCGACGTGCGCTCCTCCGGGGCCTCGGTGCTGCTGTCGGGCTCGGTGAATTCGTCGGCGGACGCCCAGCAGGCGATCGACATCGCCAACGCCTTCGTGGGGCTGGGGGGTGGAGGCGGCGGGACAGGCGCGCCGAGCGGCGGCGTCGCGGCTGGCGCCCGGGGCGCGGTGATCAACAACCTCTCCATCCGCAACAAGGACCAGGTGATGCTGCGCGTCACCGTGGTGGAGGTGTCGCGCAACGTCCTGAAGCAGTTCGGCATCAACCTGAACGGGAACTGGTCGGCGCTGAACCCCCTCGGCAACGCGACGACCTCCCCCTCGCTGGTCAATTCGCTGCCCTTCCCGATCACCGGCGGGACGACGCCGACCGGCAACCAACTCCAGGCGTCCGTGAGAGCCGGCGGCTTCTCGCTCCAGGCCACGCTGAAAGCTTTCGAACAGGCCGGGGTCTCACGCGTCCTCGCGGAGCCGACACTGACGGCGATCTCCGGCGAGGCCGCGAAATTTCTGGCCGGCGGCGAGTTCCCGGTGCCATCGGCCGCCTCGAGCTGCGTCAGCGGCCTCTGCTCCGCCCCCGGCATCACCTTCAAGCCCTATGGCGTCGCCCTGAGCTTCACGCCGGTGGTTCTGGCCGACAACCGGATCTCGATCCGCGTCGCCACCGACGTGACCGAAATCGATCCGACGAACAGCTTCAACTACACCAACGACGGCGTCACGACCGCGATCCCCGGAACACGGGTCCGCCGGTCCGAGACCACGGTCGAGCTGCCCTCCGGCGGCGTGATGATGACCGCCGGCCTGATCCAGCAGGTGAACAAGCAGGCCATCTCCGGCCTGCCCGGCCTGATCAACCTGCCGATCCTCGGCGCCCTGTTCCGCTCCCGGGACTACCAGCGCATGGAGACCGAGCTGATGATCATGTGCACCCCCTACATCGCCCGGGCGATGGAGCCGAAGCAGGTCAGCCGCCCCGACGACAACTTCGTCGATTCCACCGACGGTCAGGCGGTGCTCCTCGGCCAGATCAACCGCCTGTACGGCAAGGTCGCCCCCACCGGCGCGGCCCCGCTCGGGCCGAGCTATCGCGGCCGCGTCGGCTTCATCGTCGAGTAGCGCCTTCAGGATCGGATCCATGACCGGACTCCCCCCGTTCTCCCGGCACCGCGCCCATGCCGGCCTGCTCGCCGCCTGCGCCCTCGGCGCCCTCGCGGCCGGCTGCAAGAGCGAGCCGGCCGCTACCGGCGCGATCGAGATCTCGGACTACCGGGCCCGGCACCCGATCGTCCTGGCCGATGGCACCCGCAGCCTCGACGTGTTCCCCACGGGGGTCGGCCATCTCGATCCCCGCCAGACCGCCGATGTCGATGCCTTCATGCTGGAATACCGACGCTACGGGCGTGGAACCCTCCTGATGGAGGTCCCTCGGGGTGTTCCGCCGGCACAGGCGGAAGCGGTCGCCCGCACGGTGGCGGCTTTGGGTCGGCTGGGCGCACAGGACAGGGTCAGCGCCCGCGAGATCGCCGTCACCGGCTACGCCGTCGCGGCCCCGAGTCTGGCCGCGCCGATCCGGCTGAGCTTCCAGCGGATGCAGGCCAAGGTCTCCGATGCCTGCGGGCTCTGGCCCAACGATACGGGAACCAGCAACTTCGCGTTGGACTACAACAACCGCCCGATGTGGAACCTCGGCTGCGCCACGCAATCGACCGTGGCCGCACAGATCGCCGACCCTGTGGATCTCGTGCGCGGACGGCCCGAGGGCCGGATCGATACGGTCAAGCGGGTCCGCGACATCGGTCAATTGCGCGAAGGCAAGGATCCATCAACCGCATGGCGTCAAGATGGGCAGACCGACGTGAAATCTCAGGTCGGACAATAAGTTTACGTCCTGCTCGATCCCGACGCCGCACCCCGAACGCGAACCTGAAAGCGCCGTCATGGCAGACCTGTCCGAGACAGCCGAGCGCACGATCGCCCCGGTGCCCCGGATCACCATCCAGGCGTTCTGCGAGACCAGCGAGACCGCCGCGATGATCGAGGGGGCGGCCCTCGACCGGCGCATGCAGAAGACGCAGGTCAAGGTCCGGATGGGCGGCGGCGCTGCGGCCATCGAGGCCTACCGGCACGCGCCGACGCCCAACGTCATCGTGCTGGAAACGCAAGGGCCGCGCTCGAAGCCGCTCGAATGCCTCGATGCCCTGGCCGAGGTCTGCGACGAGGGCACCCGCGTCCTGGTGATCGGCCATCTCAACGACGTGACGCTCTACCGGCAGCTGATCCAGCGCGGCGTGTCCGACTACCTGATGGCGCCGGTGGACCCGCTGACCCTGATCGGGGCGATCTCCGACCTGTTCACGGCCCCGGGCGTCAAGCCGGTGGGTCGCACGGTGGCGGTCTGCGGCGTGAAGGGCGGCATCGGCGCCTCGACGGTGGCGCACAACTTCGCGTGGTCGGTCGCCCGCAGCCAGGGCGTCCAGACGGTGATCGCCGATCTCGACATCGCCTACGGCACCGCCTCGCTGAACTTCAACCAGGATCCGCCTCAAGGCATCGCCGAAGCGGTGTTCGCCCCCGAGCGCCTGGATTCGGCCCTGGTCGAGCGGCTGCTGTCCAAGTGCAGCGACACGTTGAGCCTGCTCTCGGCACCCGCGAGCCTCGACCGCACCATCGACCTATCGGAGCCGGCCTTCGACGCCCTGATCGAATATCTGCGGGCGAGCGTGCCCTGCGTGGTGCTCGACGTGCCGCACCAGTGGAACGCGTGGACGAAGCGCGTGCTGACGGCGGCCGACGAGATCCTGATCGTTGCAGGGCCCGACCTCGCCAGCCTGCGCAACGCCAAGAACCTCCTCGGCGCGCTCAAGCATGGGCGCCCGAACGATGCGCCGCCGCGGATCCTGCTCAACGGCGTCGGCGTACCGAAGCGCCCCGAGATCGGCACGCCCGAATTCGCCAAGACCCTGGAGGCTCCGGTCGCGCTGACGATCCCGTTCGAGCCCGCCCTGTTCGGCACCGCCGCCAACAACGGCCAGATGATCGCCGAGATCCAGGCCGGCTCCAAGGTGGCGGAGCTGTTCAACGACCTCGCCGCCCTGACGCTCGGCCGCGCGGAGACCCGGCGCAGCGGGCGCGCGAGCCTGCTGGAGCCGCTGCTGGCCCGGTTCGCCGGCACCAAGCTCGGCGGCATCAAGCTCGCCGGCGGGAAGGCCTCGTGATGCGGTCCGACCGCGCCCTGGAACCGGCCCATGTTCGGTAGACGCCAGACCGGCGGCGCGGCCGCCGCACCCCTGCCAATCCCGAAATCGCCGGCCGCCCCGCCGGCCTCGGCCCCGCGCGACGCCGCGCCGCCGCCACGGCGGCCCGAGCCCGCGACCCCTGTGGTGGTCGAGACCGCGCGGTCCGAGGATTACTACCGCACCAAGAGCCTGATCTTCGGCGCCCTGATCGAGGCGATCGACCTCACGCAGCTCTCGCGCCTCGACGGCGAGACGGCCCGCGAGGAGATCCGCGACATCGTCACGGAGATCATCGGGCTCAAGAACATCGTCCTGTCGATCGCCGAGCAGGAAGAGCTGCTCGACGACATCTGCAACGACGTGCTGGGCTACGGCCCGCTCGAGCCGCTGCTCGCCCGCGACGACATCGCCGACATCATGGTCAACGGCGCCAACCGGACCTTCATCGAGGTCGGGGGCAAGATCCAGCTGACCAGCGTCCGGTTCCGCGACAACCAGCAGCTGATGAACATCTGCCAGCGGATCGTCAGCCAGGTCGGCCGGCGCGTCGACGACGCCTCACCGATCTGCGACGCGCGCCTGCCCGACGGCTCCCGCGTCAACGTGATCGCGCCGCCGCTGGCCATCGACGGCCCGGCGCTCACCATCCGTAAGTTCAAGAAGGACAAGCTGACCCTGGAGCAGCTCGTGCGCTTCGGGGCGATCTCGCCCGAGGGCGCCGAGGTGCTGAAGATCATCGGCCAGTCGCGCTGCAACGTGGTGATCTCGGGCGGCACGGGCTCGGGCAAGACCACGCTGCTCAACTGCCTGACCGCCTTCATCGAGCACGACGAGCGGGTGATCACCTGCGAGGACGCGGCGGAACTCCAGCTCCAGCAGCCGCATGTGGTCCGCCTGGAGACGCGCCCGCCCAACATGGAGGGCCAGGGGCAGGTCACCATGCGCGACCTCGTCAAGAACTGCCTGCGCATGCGGCCCGAGCGGATCATCGTCGGCGAGGTGCGCGGACCGGAGGCCTTCGACCTGTTGCAGGCGATGAACACCGGCCACGACGGCTCGATGGGTACGCTCCACGCCAACAGCCCACGCGAGTGCCTGTCACGTATCGAATCGATGATCTCGATGGGCGGCTTCACCCTGCCGTCGAAGACGCTGCGCGAGATGATCTGCGGCTCGATCGACGTGGTGATCCAGGCCATGCGCCTGCGCGACGGCTCGCGGCGGATCACCCACATCACCGAGGTGCTCGGCATGGAGGGCGACGTCATCACCACGCAGGACGTGTTCCTCTACGACATCGTCGGGGAGGATGCGAACGGCAGGCTGGTCGGGCGCCACCGATCCACCGGCATCGGCCGCCCGAAATTCTGGGAGCGCGCCCGCTATTACGGCCTGGAGCGCCGGCTCGGCGAGGCGCTCGACGCCGCCGAGGTGGTCGATCGGAGCTGAGGCATGCCAGATCTCGCTGCCGTGGGCGTCTCGAACCTGCCGATCGCCGCGGGCCTCATCGGTATCGCGGTGGCGGCGGTGGCCTATGTGGCGGTCCTGCCCCTGCTCGGTGGTGAGCGCCGGGCGACCAAGCGCCTGAAGGCGCTTGCCGTCTCTCCCTCCGGGGCGGCCCTGCGGGGTGTCGCGGTCAACCGGCGCGAGCAGGTCGCCAAGACGCTCAGCGAGATCGAGGCGAAGGCGAAGGGCGCCTCCAAGGCGACCGTGGAGCTGAAGCTCGCCCGCGCCGGCCTCGATTGGACGAAGCGAACCTTCTACATGGTCTCGGCCATGAGCGCCGGGATCCTCGGACTGATGCTCTTCGTGCTCACCGACAGCCCGATCGTCGGGGCCGCCGCCGCCTTCGCGGGGGGCTTCGGCCTGCCGGCCTGGCTGCTGCGCTACCTGCGGATGAAGCGCATCGCGAAGTTCAACAAGGAACTGCCCAACGCCGTCGACGTGGTGGTGCGCGGCATCCGCACCGGCATCCCGGTCGGCGATTGCTTCCGCATGGTCTCGCGCGAGGCCGAGGAGCCGGTGCGCAGCGAGTTCAGGACCGTGGTGGAGACCCAGGCGCTCGGCCTGTCGCTCGGCGAGGCGGTCACGCGCCTGTTCGACCGGGTGCCCACGCCCGAGGTCAACTTCTTCGTCATCGTGATCAACATCCAGCAGCAATCAGGCGGCAACCTCTCGGAAGCCTTGAGCAACCTCTCCATGGTGCTGCGCGACCGCGCCAAGATGCGCGGCAAGATCCAGGCGATGAGTATGGAGGCCAAGGCCTCGGCCTCGATCATCGCCTGCCTGCCCTTCGGGGTGGCGGGCATCACGACCCTGACGAGCCCCGATTACATCTCGCTGCTCTGGACGACCGATATCGGCAAGATCGCCCTGGTCGGCGCTGCGATCTGGATGTCGATCGGGGTCTTCACGATCAAGAAGATGATCGCGTTCGATTTCTGACGGCGAGCCGCAAGGCTTGCCGCGCCCTTCCCGGATCCGGTCCCATGATCGACGACATCGCCGCGAAGCTGTTCGATCCCCGGTTCATGGGGACGCTGCTGACCGCCATCGCGGCGGCAGCGACCGCCTTCGCGGTGGCGCAGCCGTTCTTCGAGACCGACAAGCTCGAGAAGCGGATGAAGCTCGTCGGCGACGAGCGCGAGCAGATCCGGCGGCGCGAACGCGCCAAGGGCGCCCAGGCCGCGACCCGGGGCACGCTGCGCGTCGAGCCCAAGGCCTACATGAAGTCGATCGTCGAGCGGTATCAGCTGCAGCGCTGGCTCGCCACCGACACGGCCAAACGCAAGCTGATGCAGGCCGGCTATCGCGGCCAGGGGGCGGAGACCGCCTTCCTGTTCTTCCGCCTCGTCGTGCCGATCGGCGCGGTGATCGGCGCGGTGTTCTATCTGTTCGTGCTGGAGGCGCTCGACGTCTCCTACCTCATGCGGTTCGGTCTGGTGATCGGCGCCGCCTACGCGGGCATCAAGGCGCCGGAGCTGTTCCTCGTCAACGCTGCCAAGAAGCGTCAGGCCGAGATCCGCAAGGCGTGGCCGGACGCCCTCGACCTCACGCTGATCTGCGTCGAATCCGGCATGGCGATCGAGCACGCCTTCCGGAAGGTGAGCACTGAGATCGCCACCTCCTCGGTGGTGCTGGCCGAAGAACTCGCGCTGATGACCGCCGAGATGTCGTTCCTGCCCGACCGGCGCCAGGCCTACGAGAACCTCGTGCTACGCACCGGCCTCGATCCCGTGAAAGCCGTATCGACCGCCCTGATCCAGGCCGAGCGCTACGGCACGCCGGTGGGTCAGGCGCTCCGGGTCTTGGCCCAGGAAAGCCGCGACCAACGCATGACGGAGGCGGAGAAGAAGGCGGCGGCGTTGCCGCCCAAGCTGACGGTGCCGATGATCCTGTTCTTCCTGCCGGTGCTGTTCGTCGTCATCATCACGCCGGCCGTGATCCAGATCATGCGGTCGCAGTGACGGCCGGGCGCGACGCCCGGCTCAGCGGATGCGGCCCGGCCGTGTGGGCTCGAACACGATCCGGCGGTGGTAGGCACACCAGCTCTTTCCGTCGGACACGGGCGCGCCGCAGCAGATCGCCCGGTCGTTCGGCTCGCCGATGATGTACTTGCACACGAAGGCCCCCGATTGCGCGAACGGCACACGCAGGTCGGCCGACGGCTCCTTGATGGTCTCGGCATCGCCGATCTGGGACATGCGAACGAGTTGATTCATGGTATCGATCGGCTCAATAAGCATCCTGCCGGGCGGGTGCGGGGCCCCTGCAGATGGAGAAGGTGGAACGCCTTTCCCTCAAGGCGGCGACCCCGAAACGCGTCCGTCGGAACGGCATCCGGGTCAGCCCGCTCGATGCCGGCCTGCAACGGCCGGCGCGATCGGCGTCATCATGTTGTCGTAACTGGGGTTAAGGCTCTTTAAAACAAGACCAGCCTGCGCGCGTTGCATCGGAGCACGGTGCGGGATGCGTAGCTCATCGCGGACGCCGCCGGTTCGATTGGCATTCGCCAGGCTGACGAAACGATACGAACGCTCCGACTCAGGCGTCCTCTGGACGTGCAAGCCGGATCGACCTGTGGTTTGCTGCGGCCTTCCCGAGACCAGTGCCGGATCCGCCGCCCATGGCCCACGCGCCCCTCGTGTCACCCGATTGGCTGCACGACCGCCTCACCGCCCCCGACATCGTGGTCCTCGACGCCTCCTGGTATCTGCCGGCCGCCGGCCGGGACCCTGAGGCCGAGTTCCGCGCAGCCCACATCCCCGGAGCCCGGCGCTTCGATCTCGATGCCATGAGCGACACCGAGTCGAACCTGCCGCACATGCTGCCCCGCCCGGAGGTCTTCGCCGCGCGGATGCGGGCGCTCGGTGTCGGCGACGGCCAGCAGATCGTCGTCTACGATGGGATGGGTCTGTTCTCGGCGCCGCGGGTCTGGTGGATGCTCAAGGCCTTCGGGGTGCGCGACGCCCTGGTGCTGGATGGCGGTCTCCCGGCCTGGATCGCAGCCGGCTATCCCACCGAGGAGGGCGAGCCGCAGCCCCGCGAGCGCCGGCACTTCACCGCCCGGCTCGATCACGGTGCGGTGGCGGACGCCGATGACGTCGCGCGCGCCCTGGCCACCGGCTCGGCCCAGGTGGTGGATGCCCGCTCGGGCACGCGGTACCGCGGCGAGGAGCCGGAGCCGCGCCCCGGCGTCCGCCCCGGCCACATGCCGGGCGCCCGCAACCTGCACTACGCGGCTTTGCAGCGCGACGGCCGGATGAAGAGCCCGGAGGAACTGGCCGCGGTCTTTGCGGAGAACGACGTGGATCCGGACCGGCCGATCGTGACCACCTGCGGCTCCGGGGTGACCGCGGCGATCATCGCGCTGGCCCTGGAGACGATGGGCCGGCACGCTCGCGGCCTCTATGACGGCTCTTGGTCCGAATGGGGCGCCGACCAGAACCGGGCGGTGGCGACCGGGGCCTGACCCTCCGGCTCGTCAGCAATCAGCGGGCGGCGCCCGGACCGCCTTGAACAGGACATGATCCAATCCGATATATCGAAAGCGCCTGCGGTTGGGCGCTCTACGGAGAAGATCATGCCGCATCACGACACCACCGCCCTCTCGGGCACCATCCAGCACGTCTTCGCGCACCGCTTCACCCTCGAGGCGGACGGGACGACACATTTGGCCGATCTGGGCCCCAAGGGCGCGGACGCGTTCCCGCTCACGGCCGGCCTTCGCGTCAGCCTGGAGGGTGAGCGCCGCCCTTCGGAGATCAAGGTCACGCGGATCGCGGCCGATGGCCGGGAGCCGGTGCTGATCCAGCACAAGAAGCCCCACCATCCGCCCGGTCCGGCGCGGCCGGACGTTCCGGCCGATCCCGCCCAGGCCCTCGCGGCCGCTGCCGCCAGCGGCTGGACGGTGACCGACACGCCGCGCCGGAAGCCCAAGCATTTCGAGCTTCTGGCGCACCGGGGCGATGACGTGGCCACCGAACTGCACGTCGATTTCGCCGGGACGATCTACAAGCAGAAGCCGGCCGATCCCGCGAAATGGGCCGCGGGCGCCTAAACACGGACTGATCGAAGGTCCCGGATCCAAAAGGTCCGGGACCTTTTGCGGGTGCAGGGCAGAGCCCTTCATAGAGCCGTGCCGGATGACAGCCAGGGCTTCGCCCCGGTCTCCCACCAAGCAGCGTCAGGCGGCCCGCACGGCGCGCCGCTTGTCGGCGGCGCTCCACTGCATTAGCCCGATCATCACGGCGATGGTCGCGACGTAGACGAGCCCCTGCAGGGCGGTCGGCCGGTCGGTGTAGCCGACGAGCGCGTGCAGGATCCGGCCCGGCCAGGAATTCTCGGCGATCACGCCGGAGCTGTTCCAGAGAGTATGGCCGAGGACGTCGATCACACCGGCATTGGCCAGGAACTGGGCGGCCTGCGCGGCGAGGCCCGCGGCCAGGAAGATGATCAGCACGCTCGTCACCGAGAAGACGTAGCGGCTCGGGATCGAGGCCAGCCCGAAATACGTCACCGCCGAGAGCAGCGCGCCTGCCCCTATGCCGGCCACGGCGCCGAACTGGATATCGGCTCCCGAGGTGCCCGAGGCCACGAGGCCGTAGAGGAACAGCACCAGCTCGGCGCCCTCGCGCAGGATCGCGGCGCCGATGACAATCGAGAGGGCGGCGGCCTCGCGCTCGCCCGAGCGCACCGCCGCGCTGGCCACGCGCAGCTCGCCCGCCAGCTCCTTGCCGTGCTTACTCATCCAGGTGTTGTGCCAGACGAGCAGCAGCACCGCGACGATCAGCACCGCGGCGTTCAGGATGTCCTGCCCGCTGCCCTCGAAGGCGTCAGAGATCTTTTCCGCGAACAGGGCGACGAGACCGGCGCCCACCAGCCCGCCCACGATGCCTAGCAGCACCCAGCGCATCCGGCCCGGGATGCCGCGGGTCGCCGCCAGCACGATCGAGATGATGAGGCCCGCCTCGATGACTTCGCGGAAGGCGATGACGAAGGCGCCGATCATGGCGGTCTCCAGAGATTGCGAGGTGTTGCGAGATGCCGCGCGGACCGCGCTACCAGATCCAGAACATGAGCACCCAGTTGACCACCGACAGGGCGGCCGCACCGGCGATGCAGGTTGTAGCCGCCGCCCGCCGGATCCCGGCGGCGCTGAGGCCAGCCACCCGCCACGCGAGCCAGACGCTCCACAGGCTCGCCCCGGCGAGCAGGCCCGCGCGCATCTCGGCCACGTAGGGGATTACGATGCCGTCGCCGCGCAGGAACGTGACGGTGAGCGCCGAGAGACCCAGGAAGACGCCACAGCCCGCCACCGGGATCAGCGTCTGCGTCAGGTGGTGGAAGCGCCGGAGCGACCAGCCCCCGAGGGACAGGGTCGCCAGCGCCACGATCCCCGACAGGGCAAGCCCGAGGATCACCGTCGCCGCGCCGATATAGGCCAGAAGCAACCCGCCATCGAGCAGGGTCATGACGTCGTTGCGGTCGGGGTAGTTCGTCAGCACGAACCAGGGGGCCGACATCTCCAGCGGCCACGTGATTCCATGGTCGATGAGCCAGGTGGCGGCCCATTGCTTGGCCTCGACGTACCAGGGGCTCGCCGACCATTGAAACGCGCCCACTGCCAGGGCCAGCATGCCGAACAGGATCAGTACGGTTTGGTCGAGATCCGGCTCGGTGCCGGCCACGTGCACGATCTCGTGGTTGGGCGAGCGCAGGGCGAGGCGCACCGCCCCGCGATGATTGCTGCACCGCCCGCACATGTGGCAGGCGCCGGAGCCCTGCATCGTCTTCACCGGCACGAGCGGCGCGCAGTTGAACGCCTCGCTGCCCCGGGTCGGCTTCGGCGAGGCCGCCCAGGCGGCGCGGTCGACTTGGAAGCTGATTGGGGCCAGCTTCGACAGCACCGCGAACACGCCGTTGACCGGGCAGAGATAGCGGCACCAGACCCGCTTGTTGCGCCCGTAGAGCAGCCCCACCACGATCGCCGCGAGGGTGGAGCCGCCGAGCACGGCCAGAACCGGCTTCGGGTAGCCGTAGACGCTGGTCATCTGGCCGTAGACCGTGGTGCCGGCAAACGCCAGGAACGGCCAGCCCTGCCACGTGATCCAGCGCGGCACCGCATAGCCACGGCTCCAGCGGCTGGCGAACTCGCTGAGCGCCCCCTCGGGGCAGAGCACGCCGCACCACGCCCGGCCAACCAGCACCATGCTGAGCAGCACGAACGGCCACCAGATCCCCCAGAAGGCGAACTGCGCGGCCAGAGTCAGGTTGGTCCAGATATGGGCGGCGTTACCGGGCAGCGGCAGCAGGGCGGGCACGATCACCAGCACCGCGTAGACGCCGACGATCAGCCACTGCACGCCGCGGATCACCCAGCCGTACCGGCGCATCGCATTGCCGAGCGCGGCGAGCCGCGCGTCGATCCAGGCGCGGCGTGCGACACGCGGGGCGGCAGGCAGGGCCGCGGGCGCCGTCGTCGACGCGCTCATTTGGCCACCAGGGTCGCCTTGGCGTCGGGGTGGAAGTCGTCGAACACCTGATAGGTGCCGGCATCGAGGGTGCGGAACACGATCGCCGAGGTCGAACCGGCCGCGAGCGCCTTCTCGCGCCTGAGTTCCGTGCTCTCGAACTCGACGGGCGACTTTCCGGTGTTCGAGATCTCCAGCTTGAACCGGGTGTTGGCCGGCACCTCGATCACCGCCGGCAGGATCACGCCGTCGCGCATCTCGACCTTGATCACCGGCATGTCATCCGCGCGCGCAGACCCGGCCGCACAGGCGGCGAGACTCAGGGCAGCGATTGCGGCGATGCGCGGCGGGCGGGACACGGACACCTCCGGAAGCTTAATAGGCGCCCTTCTTGCCGACGCCGGCGAAGGTGAAGTCCTGCACGACGTCGAAGGGCTCGAACCACGGGCCGACCCCCGTCTCCTTGTCGACGTGGCGGCCGAAATGGCCGTCCTTGCCGGGGGGCGCAACCGTGACCTTCAGGCGATAGCGACCGGGGCCGAACAGCTTGACGTTGTCGCCGTAATGCGGCCCGTCATTGGCGACCATCGGCATCAGCATGCCGGCGACCTTCTGGTCGGTCGGCTTGTCGCCGTCGAGCTTCACCGCCTCGAAGTGTACGTCGAGCGCCGGCACCCAATCGCCCTCGGCGAAGCCGTTGCGGTTGTCCTTGGCGGCGCGGATATCCGTCTCGAGGTGGATGTCTGACTGCGCGGCCGCGCGCATCATGCCGGCAGGCTCCATTTCGATCGGCTGGAGGTAGACGGCCGCGACCTCCAGGCCGTTGCGCGTCACGTGCGGGCCGATCGGCACTTCCTTGGCTGCGGCGGATCCCGCGATTACGAGGGCGGCGGCCGCGGCGAGGCCACGGAGAAGCGATGGGGCGATAGAGGCGCGCATGCCTCAGCACATAGACTCTCACGTCCGAAGTTCAAACAGGAATCGCACAAGCATCAAATAATAACAATTCTAATCTGAAGGCCTTTCGAGGTGCTGCGCCTGTATTTCCCAGTCTCAGTCTCGCCGACGGCCGATTGTAATCTGTCGTCCCGAAGACTTTTCGCCCCTCTGTGGCCGCCCGGATCTTGACCGGCGGGGCGATCTCGGGATCGTCATGCAACTGCCACGCTAGGGGCCGAGAAGGTGACCGAGGAACGGAAGCAGCGATGCCGCACCTGCGACACCGCGTTCGCCGCGCCGGCGCGCCGTGGCTTGCGCGGAAGCGAAGCGGGTTTTAGCAAAAGCTATATTGTTGCTGTGAGTCGTATGAGCATCCGTCCCGCGTCCTCGGTTCGAGCACGATCCCAGATCCGCATCCCGGCCTTGCCCCAGGTCGCGGCTCTCCTGCTGACGCCTGCGATCACGGCACCCGCGGTTGCGGCGGACCTCGCAGCACCGCGTCCGGCGGCGGAGGTGGCCGCCTACACCGATTGGTCGGGCGGTTACATCGGCCTCGAGGGCAGCGCGGGCGGCTCCTACGGAGCCTACACGTTCGGCCCGACGACAATCGGCGGGCGGCCGGTGCCGGCCTTCAAGAGCGGCGATTCGACGGGACGCAGTGACCAGGGGCGGAACGCCACCACAGCAGTGGGCGGCCTGTTCGGCGGCTGGACCTGGCAGACTGGCCCGTGGGTCTACGGCGTCGAGGCCAGCCTCGACGCGGCGAACCTGAAGCGGCCGGTCCCCTCGACCATCGCGGGCTTCGGCTACGCGGATGTCGATCCGGCCTTCAACATCGTGCGGGCCAAGACCGACCTCTACGGCACCGTGCGCGCGCGGCTCGGCTACAGCTTCGAGCGCTACCTGATCTACGGCGCCTTCGGCCTCGCTGGCGCCAATGCGCGCTTCCTCGCGACCTATCCGGATCTCGATACGGGCGGTCAGGCTACGGCGCAGCGGGAACTCGGCTATCTCGGCTTCACCCTCGGCGCGGGGGTGCAATATGCCGTCAGCGACCATCTCGCCCTCGGAATCGACTACCGCTACATCGATCTCGGCGGCAGCCGGCGCTTTCCGTTGGGCGCAGTGCCCGGAGACCAGGGCGGCCCAGTCTCGACCCGGGCGAGCTTCACGTCGAACCAGATGTTCCTGCGGCTGATGTGGTTCCCGGACGGGCTGAGGGTGCCGCCCGACCCGGACGAGACCGCCCCGCACGATCCGGACAACGGCGATACCGGCCGCTTCTCGCTGCACGGGCAGACCACCCTGATCGCGCAGGGGGTGCCGGGCTTCCGCTCACCCTACGAGGGCGCGCAGAGCCTGATCCCCCATCAGGCGCGGCAGACCACCACGGCCACGATCTTCCTCGGGTTCAAGCTCAGCGATACGACCGAGCTCTACTACAATCCCGAGTTCAGCCAGGGCTTCGGCTTGTCGCGGACGCTGGGGGTGGCCGGCTTCGTCAACGGCGAGGCGCAGAAGGCCGGCGCCCCGTTCCCGAAGCTGCGCTCGAACCGCTACTACGTGAAGCAGACGATCAATCTCGGCGGCGAGACCGTGGAGGTGCCGGACGGGCCGAATCAGGTCGCCACCCGCTACGATGCCGAGCGGATCACCCTGATCGCCGGCAAGTTCGCGCTGGGCGACTTCTTCGACGGCAACATCTACGCGCACGATCCGCGGGTGGACTTCTTCAACTGGTCGCTGTGGGGCTCCTCGGCCTGGGACTTCCCGGCCAACCTCCCCGGCTTCACGCAGGGTGTCTACGCCGAGTACAACCGGCCGGAATTCGCGATCCGCGCCGCCTACACCCAGGTGCCCAAGGAGCCGTCGAGCGACGTGCTCGACCCGCGGGTGTTCCGCCGCGCCGGTCTCAACGCCGAGTTCGAGCAGCGCTACGTCCTGCCGGGGCTGGAGCAGCCGGGCAAGCTGCGATTCGGGTTCTTCTCGAATGTCGGCGTCTCGGCCAACAACCGGGAGGTCGTGACGCTGACGCAGCTCGGCGCCTTCGACGACATCAATGACGCGGCGGCAGCGACGCGGCGCCCCCGGCGCAAGACCGGCGGCTACATCAATCTGGAACAGGCGCTGACGCCGGAACTCGGCCTGTTCGCCCGGGCCAGCCTGAACGACGGGCGCACCGAGAACATCTCGTTCACCGATATCGACCAGAGCTTTTCCGGCGGCCTGTCGCTGAAGGGCAAGGCCTGGGACCGGCCGGACGACACGATCGGGATCGGTGCGGCGATGAACGGGCTCTCGCCCTCGCACCGGGCGGCCTTCGCGGCGGGCTTCTACGGGCTGCTGATCGGCGACGGGCGGCTCAACTACGGCACCGAGCGGGCGCTGGAGACCTACTACGCCCTGAACCTGACCAAGTTCGTGACCCTGACCTTCGACTACCAGTTCATCAACAACCCCGGCTACAACCGCGACCGCGGGCCGGCCCACTTCTTCGCCTCTCGGTTGCACGCGGATTTCTGAACGCGGCGGGGACCGACTTCCGGCCGAAGGGCTTCGTGCCGCAGCCGTCCCTGCGAGCGGCGCGACGCAACCCAGTGCACCACGATAGCCGGTGCCGCGCTTCCCTGGATCACTTCGCTGCGCTCGTGATGATGGGCGGGGCAGCTGCACCGATTGCCCTGATCGGCCGCTGTGTCAGTCCACCTCCAGAACTGTCACCCCGAAAATCTCCTCGAAGGCAGCGCGGAGTTGCATGTCGACCTCGGCCATACTGACCGGCAAGCCCAGATCGACGAGGCTCGTCACCCCGTGTTGGCGCACGCCGCAGGGTACGATGCCGTCGAAATGGGAGAGGTCCGGCTCGACGTTCAGGCTGATACCGTGAAAACTCACCCAGCGGCGCACCCGGATGCCGATCGCCGCGATCTTGTCCTCGACCCCCTGCCCTTTCTCGGGACGGCGCACCCAGACGCCGACGCGGTCCTCCCGGCGCTCGGCACGGACGTTGAAGGCCGCGAGCGTCTCGATTAGCCACGCCTCCAGGCTCGCCACGTAGGCGCGCAGGTCGCGGCTGCGCCGGCCGAGGTCGAGCATCACGTAGGCCACGCGCTGGCCGGGCCCGTGATAGGTGTATTGCCCGCCCCGCCCCGTCGCGTAGACCGGAAAGCGCTCCGGCGCCACGAGATCCTCAAGGCGGGCCGACGTCCCGGCCGTATAAAGCGGCGGGTGCTCCAGCAGCCAGACGCATTCGGGCGCTGCGCCGCGGGCGATCGCTTCGGCCCGCGCCTCCATCCAGGCGACCGCTACCTCGTAACCCACGGGTGCGTCGCTGACGCGCCAGTGCACCGGATCGGAGCCAGGCTCCTTCGGGAAGGCGAGCGGACTGACCGCGAGGCGGGGCGCGTTTACCAAGGGTTCACCATCCTGCACCGATGGTCGAAGCCTTCAACATCCGCGGCCGTCGGTTGCAAGTCTTCGACGGGCAGGGTTCGGCTGCGAGACGGGGTGATGAGCGGTGGCGGTCTTCGAGTCGCTGAAGGTCGATCTGACGGTGGTGCTGGGCCGCACCCGCATGCCGCTGCACATGCTGCTGCGCATGGGCCGCGGCGCCGTGATCGAGCTGGACGCCAGCGACAGCGACATGGTCGAGATCCTGGCCAACGATCATCCGATCGCCCGCGGCCAGATCGTGGTGACCGGCGACCGCATCTCCGTCGAGGTGACGGAGCTGATCCGCAAGGCGGCCTCGATCGTGGAGCCCGGCGCCAGCATCGGCGACGGCGCGGCCTCGCTTCTGGAGAGCGGCTACGAATCCGCGTGAGCGGCTGAAGCACCCCACCTACCGCGGCAGCTCAGGGCCGAGGATCGCCCGTATGGCCGGCGCGAGGGCGCTTGCGAGGCTGCGATGGTCGTCCGGCGACAGGTGCAGCCCATCCGCCCCATGGGCGGCCCCACCGATGGCTGACGCGGCGTCGACGCATGGCAGCCCGGCCTCCGCCGACGCGCGCTGGAAGGCGGACGCGAACTGAGCAGACTTCTCGCGACCGCCAGCATAGCGCCGATTCCAATCCTCGATCGGCAGGGTCGCGATCTGCACGGGTGAGACCAGCAGGGCCTTCGGAGCCGGATAGGCGGTTCCGATGCCGCCCGACGCGGCCTGCACCTGCCGGGCCAGCATAACGGCGGCCGCCGCGATCGCGTCCGGCTGCCGCTGGTAGCGGGCCTGAAGGTCGTTGGTGCCGAGCATGATGACGACCAGATCGAGCGGCATATGGGCCGCCAGGGCGGCTGACAGATGCTTGAGGCCGTTGAACGTGTCCGGGCGGATGACGCTGCCTGGCCAATCCTCCCCATCGAGATCGGTGGTGCGCAGATTGAGGCCGTCTTCCACGATCTCGTAGCCGCTGCCGAGTTCCCGCTGGAGTAGGCCGGTCCAGCGCTGCTCCCGGGGATAGCGATGCGTCGGCTGGCCATCGGAACGCGCCACGTAGCCCCACGTGTTGCTGTCGCCGTAGACGAGGATCCGGCGCGGCTCCGCTCTGGCCAGATTCGCTGTGCCGAATAGAGCGCTGATCGCCAGCGTCCCGATTGTCGTAGCGATGCGCCAGCTCAACCTCGACCCCCATTTTTTGTAACGATCACTGCGAAAATGACCCATCTTGCCTGTGGGGAGTCAAGCCCCTATTGCAGCAATCGCTATGGAAATCAGCGCGCCTGAGGGCCGACGGCTGCGCGGCCGTCCGCGCCAGTTCGACCGCGACAAGGCCGTCGCGACGGCGCTGACGCTGTTTCAGCAGCGCGGATACGAAGGCACATCGATCGCCGACCTAACCAGGGCCATCGGCATCTCGGCGACCAGCCTCTACGGCGTCTTCGCAAGCAAGGAAGCGCTCTTCGAAGAAGCGGTCGAACTCTATCGGAAGCGTGACGGCGCGTTCGCCGAAGCCGCGTTGGATCGATCGGGCTCTGTGCAGGAGGCAGTCCACGCACTCCTGATGGAGGCGGCGCAACACTACAGCAGGGGAAGCGGACCCCGTGGCTGCTTCATATCGCTGGGCGTTTTGTGCTGCGCCGTGGAGCATCGTGCCGTCGCGGATCGCATGGCGGCCCGGCGCCTTGCAGCCCGCGACAGGATCAAGATCCGGCTCGACCAGGGCAAGCAGGCGGGTGAATTGATAGACTCCGCCGACACGCAGGCCCTGGCAGCGTTCTATGCCGCGACGCTCCAAGGGCTCTCGATCCAGGCGCGGGACGGCGCAACGGAGCAGGCGCTTCGCCAGATCGCGGATCTGGCGCTCGCGCCCCTTCGCTCCAACCTTGTGTCGACGCGGTGAGCGAGACGCTTGTCGGCGGCGGAGCGATCTGTTATCCGCTGCGCCGCCGACAACGTCCGGCCTCCGGGATCTCCCGCGGGCCGCCTTTGTCGAGCGAGCGGACACGGGTCATCGCGTCCGATGCGGCCATGGCGGAATTGGTAGACGCGCTAGCTTGAGGTGCTAGTCCCGCGAGGGGTGGAGGTTCGAGTCCTCTTGGCCGCACCAATCTCTTTTCTCGATAGAAAGAGATTCGGTGCAAACCGACGGAATGGGGTACCCAACTGCCGAGCAGTGGCCCCGAACGACATCACGCACAGCACGGGCGGTCACACGGATCCGGGAAACCGGGAATCGTCGGCCTGCGGATGATGAGCATCCCGCCCGCACAGCCTTAGCGGCCTGACGTCGTACCGGACGTGCCGTGCTGGTATCCCGACGCGTTCGGCGGCCCCTTCATCTTGCCGTTCTGGCCAGCCGTGTTGTCCGGCGTGGTCGCGCCGGCCGTCCCGGTGGTCTCGGCCTTACCGAAGCCTGCAGCATTGGGTGATCCTTGCATCCGGGGCGTTGTACCGGATGCGCCGTTGGCGCCCGTAGTCTCGGCGGCCAAGCCGGCGGTTCCCATCGATAGCAGGCTCACGGCCGCGATCAGTGCGGTCTTTCGCATGGCAGACTCCTCGGGCGTTCCACGATCACGTCTCGCGCGTGATCTGTGCATCAACGTCCGCGACCGCCGCCTGTTCACTGAGCGAGTCCGGCCGTCAGCCTATCGGACCGTGACCGCGTTCTTGATCGTGTCGTAATCGGTTCGTTTCAGGACGCGGCGCGACAGAAGCTCATCGGGCGAAGTATAGGGGCGGAACTCCACGATCCTTCGACCGATCATGCCGGCGCCGAGCCCGTTCAACTGCTCGACCGACGCCGTGTTGAGATCGACGCCCTCACCGGGCGGCACGGAGGGTTCGTGAGGGGTTCCGGGGGCCGTCTCGGTTCGCAGGCCCGTCGCGGACGCATCGTCGGGTTGCCGCGCGGGCGAACCAGGATCGGCCGACGGACGGGGCTGTCCCGACGGAACGGCCGGAGAAGCCGCGGACGGGTATGATGCCGGGGGCATCGCCGCCATCCCCGAACCGGAGGGCGATCCCGGCGTGATGGCGCGAATGGATTGCCCCCTGGCATCCACGGGGGATCGCTGCTGCTGCGACAGCGGGATGCTGGCGGTCCGCTTGTCCGGGCCGACCTGAGTCCGCGGGCCGAACCCGATCCACAGGGCGGCCAGGATCACGGCGATCACCGCCAGACCGGCACTCACGGACAGAATAGATCGGGTCATGCCCCATCCTCTTTGGCGGCCCCGAGATAGGGTCGAAGCCGCAACACTCTCCGTGCTTCCTCAAGGATCGCGCGCGCCGATTCAAGGTTCGTCCGCTCCTCGCATGGCCTCGGCCTGGCGCGCCGCCGCCGTGGTTCGGGGTCGCACCGAGCCCCGGCAGCAATGGGCTCGCGCGCGGCGGCTTCCGTGCAGCCGTGCGCCGTCCGAAGCCGTGCCATGCGCCGGGACCGGCCGTGCCGCATTGACTTCGCAGCCGCACACCCGCATATCGGCGATGCAGCGTCAGCGGCCGCCATGGCCCGCTTGAGGGGGCTGCGTGACGGATCGGGCGCCTCCCGGCGTGATCCGGCCCCCCTCTTCATAACGTGCATGCACCCGGGCCGCCCCATCACGCGGGCTGCCCCCTGCCAACGGACCGGCCTGAACATGGCACCGCTCGCATGGCGAGGCGCCCGGCCGATCCTGCTGCATCGGATACATCCTTGACCCAATTCACCGATTTCGGCCTCGCCCAGCCCGTGCTGCGGGCGCTCAGCGAGGCCGGCTACGTCGCGCCGACCCCGATCCAGGCTCAGGCGATCCCGCCCGCCATGGAGGGCCGCGACCTCTGCGGCATCGCCCAGACCGGCACCGGCAAGACTGCGGCCTTCGCATTGCCGATCCTGCACCGTCTCGCCCTCTCGGACCGCCGGGCCCCGCGCCGCGGCTGCCGGGTGCTGGTGCTCTCGCCGACCCGCGAGCTCGCCAACCAGATCGCCGAGTCGTTCTCCGATTACGGCCGTCACCTGTCCTTCACCAACACGGTGGTGTTCGGCGGCGTCACCATCAGCCGCCAGGAGCGGGCGCTCGCGCCGGGCGTCGACATCCTCGTCGCCACGCCGGGCCGGCTGATCGACCTGATCGAGCGCCGCTCGCTGACGCTGGAAGGCGTCGAGATCCTCGTCCTCGACGAGGCCGATCAGATGCTCGACCTCGGCTTCATCCACGCCCTCAAGCGCATCGTGAAGATGCTGCCTGAGAAGCGCCAGAGCCTGTTCTTCTCGGCCACCATGCCGAAGAACATCGCGGGCCTCGCGAGCCAGTACCTCACCAACCCGGTCCAGGTTGCGGTGACGCCCGTCGCCACCACGGCCGAGCGGGTCGATCAGCAGGTGATCTTCGTCCATACCGGCGCCAAGCAGGCGCTGCTCGGCCACATCCTGCGCGATCCGGCGATCGAGCGCGTCCTCGTCTTCACCCGCACCAAGCACGGCGCAGACCGGGTGGTGCGTGGCCTCGACAAGGTCGGCATCGCGGCCGCCGCGATCCACGGCAACAAGAGCCAGCCCCAGCGCGAGCGGGCGCTCCAGGCCTTCCGCGACGGCGATTGCCGGGTGCTGGTGGCCACCGATATCGCGGCCCGCGGTATCGACGTCGAGGGCGTGAGCCACGTCATCAACTTCGATCTGCCGAACGTGCCGGAGAGCTACGTCCACCGGATCGGCCGCACGGCGCGCGCCGGCGCCGACGGGTTGGCGATCTCGTTCTGCAACGACGAGGAGAAGGCCTACCTGCGCGACATCGAGCGGATCACCCGCCAAAAGGTGCCGGTGGCGGGCTTCCCCGAGGGCTTCAATCCGCCCTCGCGCCAGGAGGCGGCCGAGATCGCCCGCGAGGAGGAGCGCCGGCCCGAGCGGCAGCAGCAGCGCCCCGCCGGCGGCCGTCCGGGCCAGCGGTCCCGGCCGCAGCAGGGTCGTCCCCAGCAGGGACGCCCGGAAGGCGGCCGCGGCTTTGGTGGCCAGGGTGCGCCCCGGCAAGGTCGGCCCCAGGAGGGGCGGGCTGACAACCGTGGTCCCGCTCCGCAGGGTCGCGAACCCCGCGCCGACCGGCCGGCCCGGCCGCAGGGCGAACAGCGTCCGAACCAGGCCCGCCCGAACCGCGAGGGTCGGCCCCAGAGGGCCGAGTCCCGCCCGCGCAGCGGTGGCGGCAACGAAGGGCGCAGCATCGGCTGGCTGGAGCGGGCGCCCCGCTCCTGAGCCGAGCGCGCAGAACCTCGACATCACAGCCGCCCGGGATGGTTCCGTCCCGGGCGGCTTTTTCATGCGGCGACCGGTGACAGGTTCGGGACGCCGCACGCGCAATCGTGTCGCGACAACGTCCCGTCCTGCCTCCGCAGCCGGTGAAGCCCGCGTTCGGATCGTTCGGAATTGCGAACTCAGACCGCCCGGGAGACGGGAAAAGCGTTCCGACAGCGTCGCGGCGTCCGATGATCGCGTATCGCGGGGGGGCGCGGGTCGGATAGAGCCGCCGCGCGCCGATCATCGTCAGGGATTGATCCTTTCCTTACGGTCCCCGCATCCCATCTCACCAAATGGATTATCAGGGGGCCGGAACGATGCGGTTCGAACTCTATCGGGACGCCAAGGGCGAATGGCGCTGGCGCCTGCGCGCGCGCAACGGCGAAGTGATCGCCGAATCGGGCGAAGGCTATATCCGCCGCGAGGATTGCGAGCATGGCATCGCCCTGGTGCGGCAGAGCGCCGAAGCCCGCATCGAGGACATGACCACCAAGATCGCCTGAGCGCGACAATCGAAAATCAACCCTCTCGTCCCTCCCCGGCGGTTACGCTGCAACGCTTTGCCTCGCCCACGCGTTGCAGCGTCTCGGATCGAGCGGAGGGGTCTCACTCCCCGTGTGGTCCGTCGTCCGAGACGCAATGACACGAAGGGAGTCGAGACCGTGCTGAGGAAATTCCTGCTCGCGGCCCTGCTGGTGCTGGGCTTCGCGGCCGCGGCGCCGGAGGGCGCGTCCGCCGCGCCGATCGGTCCGGGCCTCGCCCTGCCGGCCAATGCCGCCCCGGCGGTGACCGAGAAGGCCCAGTACTACTACCGCCGCCGCTTCTACGGTCCGCGGCCCTACTACCGCCGCCCCTATTACGGTCGCCGCTTCTACGGCCGCCGTTTCTACGGCCCCCGGCCCTACTGGCGCCGCCACTATTACCGTCGGCGGTTCTTCTACTAAGCCTTTCTGCGCCTGAGCGGTCCGGCGGCTCCCGCAAGCCGCCGGGCTTTTTCGTGCCGTGATTCGGGATGCGCGGTCGGCATCCTTGCTTTATCGTGCAGGGAACGGGATCAGCGGCGTCAGATCGCTCCACCCGGGAGGACGCCCGATGAACGATATCGCAGAGCGCGCCGAGCCTAGGGCGGCAACGCAGGACCTCTGGCAATCGATCCCGCTCGAATGCATCCTGAGCGCGGTCGCCGTGCTGCTGGCGGCGGGGCTCAAGCTCGCCGGCCTGCTGTCCTGACGGCGCGAGGCGGGTGGGTGAACACGATGCAGCACGTCGGGATCTCTTCGGCCGCGAGCGTGCCGCCCCCCCAGGATGAGGATCTGCCCCGGGGCGACCTGACGGTGCGCACCATCGCCATGCCGGCCGATACCAACGCCAACGGAGACATCTTCGGCGGCTGGGTGCTCTCGCAGATGGATCAGGCCGGTGGCATCGCGGGCGTCGATCGCGCACAGGGCCGCGTCGTCACGGTGGCGCTCGACGCCATGACCTTCATCCGGCCCGTCCGTGTGGGGGATGTACTGTGCGTCTACACCCGGATCTCACATGTCGGCCGCACCTCGATGAAGATCGAGGTCGAGGCCTGGGCGCGGCGCTTCTGCACCCAGGTCCGCGAGCGGGTGACGCAGGCCACCCTCACCTTCGTGGCGATCGACGAGACGGGCCGGCCCCGGCCGATCCCGCCCGCGACGCCGTCGCCCCAGGCCGCTACTTGATCACCGCGCAGGCGATCCGGTCGCCGGCGCCGCCGATCGGCTGGCTGGTGTGGTCGTCCTCGTTGGCGTGGATGATCAGCGCCGAGCCGTCCCCGTCCTTCAGCCCGCCCTCGCCGTTGAGGGGCGTCTCGCTCCAGACCTCGGCGTTGGCCGAGCCGTCCTGCGCCGCGTAGAGGTTCGGCAAGTCGCCCTCGTCCGGCCCGTCCGGGTTGAGCAGGCCGTGCTTGCTCTGATCGTGGTTCACATGGGCCTTGGAGTTCATGAACTTCGGATCGGAGCAGTCGCCGACCGCGTGGAAGTGCAGGCCGTGCCAGCCGGGCGGCAGGCCCCCGGGCTGGATCGCCACGCGCAGGACCAGGGCGTTGGCACCGTCGCGGATCGCCAGCGAGCCGATCGTGTCGCCCTTGGCGTTCTTGATCGGCGCCGAGAAGGTTTCGGCGGCTTTCGCAGCCTCCTTGGGGGGTTCCTGGGCGTGGGCACCGCCCGCGGCGACGGTCGCGAGCAGTGCGAGCAGCGGCAGGGTACGGATCATGCGGTGGCTCTCCTGTAAGGCTCGGTCTAGTTAGGAAGCGCGCCGGCCAGCAACAGGGCCGCGCTTGGAAACCTCTGCCCAGTTTTGCCGGGATCGCACGAAGCCGTGATGACCTCAGACCGGACCATACCGGATCGGACCGCGCCCGCGCGGCGCGCCGACCAGTTCCTGGTGGAGCACGGCCATTTCGAGAGCCGGGCCCGGGCGCAGGCCGCGATCCGGGCGGGAAAGGTGTGCGTCGACGGCCGGCCGCTCACCCGCGCCTCGGAGACGATTTCCCCGGGTGCCCGGATCGAGGCCGCCGCCGAACACCCCTACGCCTCCCGCGGCGGGCTCAAGCTGGTCGCAGCCCTGGACGTGTTCGGGCTCGATCCCGCCGGCCGCACCGGCCTCGATGTCGGAGCGTCCACCGGCGGCTTCACCGACGTGCTGCTCGCCCGGGGTGCGCACCATGTCCATGCGGTCGATGTCGGCCGGGGGCAGCTCCACCCACGGCTCGCCGCGGATCCCCGCGTCAGCAATCTGGAGGGTACCGACATCCGCGGCCTCGACCCGGCGGCGCTGACGCCGCGCCCCGACATCGCCAGCGTCGATGTCAGCTTCATCAGCCTGCGCCTCGTCCTACCGGCCCTACCGGCGCTCCTGGCGCCGGGCGCGAGCCTCGTCGCACTGATCAAGCCACAATTCGAGGCCGGTCGTGCCCGGATCGGCCGGGGCGGCCTCGTGCGCGATCCGGCCGTCCACGCGGAGGTCTGCGCGGCGGTGCGTGGGGAGCTGGAGGGGCTTGGCGCCACGATCCTGGGGCTGATCGGCTCACCGGTGACCGGTGGCGACGGCAACACCGAGTTCCTGATCGGCGCGAGGCTTCCGTGAGCGAGACCGTCACGATCCGGGATCTCGGAGCCCGCGGCGACGGCATCGCCGAGGACGGGACCATCGTCCCGTACGCGCTGCCCGGCGAGCGCGTGGCGATCCGGCGCGAGGGGCGCCGTGCCGAACTGCTCGGCATCGAGCAGGCCTCGGCCGACCGCGTCGCACCGTTTTGCCCCTATGTCATGCGGTGCGGCGGCTGCCGCACGCAGCATCTCACGCGGCCGGCCGAGCTTGCCTGGAAGCGGGGCCTGATCGCCCAGGCCCTGTCGCAGGCCGGGCTCGACGTGGAACCCGAACCGGCCATCGACGCGCACGGCGCGGGGCGGCGGCGACTCACGCTCCATGTCCGGGCGGTCGAGGGCCAAGCCCAGGCCGGCCTGATGGAGGCGCGCAGCCACGCATTGGTGCCGATCGACCATTGCCCGATCACCGTCCCGGCCCTGCACCCGGCCCCGGATGTGGCGCGCCGCCTCGCCGCTCCCCTCGGCCACGGTCGCAAACCCCTCGACGTGGCGGTCACCGCCACCGACCAGGGCCTCGACGTGGATCTGCGCGGCCACGGCCCGGTGAGCGCCGGCGTCGGCGCCGCCCTGGTGCGGATCGCGGGCGAACTCGGCCTCGCCCGGCTGTCGCTCCACGGCGAGCGCCTGATGGAGGCCGAGCCGGTCTCGGTGACGGGCGGTGCGACGCGCCTCTACCCCTCCCCCGGCGGTTTCCTGCAGGCCACCGCCGCCGGGCAGGCCGCGCTCACGGACCTGACCCTCGCGGCCCTCGGGCCCCGTGCACGCAAGGTCGCCGACCTGTTTGCGGGCTGCGGGCCGCTCAGCCTGGCGATGGCCGGGCGCGCCGCGATCCATGCCGTCGAATCCGACGCGGCGGCGCTCGCCGGCCTCGACCGGGCCGCCCGCGCGGCGACGGGCCTGAAGCGAATCACAACCGAGCGCCGCGATCTGTTCCGCCGGCCGCTGCTGCCCCTGGAGCTCGACGCCTTCGACGCGGTGGTGTTCGACCCGCCCCGGGCCGGCGCGGAGGCGCAGGCCCGCCAACTCGCCGCGTCGCGGGTGCCGCTGGTGATCGGCATTGCCTGTGACGCCGGCACCTTCGCCCGGGACGCCGCCACGCTGGCGGCCGGCGGCTACAGGCTGGAGGCGGTCACGCCGGTCGACCAGTTCCGCCATGCGGGGCATGTCGAGATGGTGGGCGTCTTCCGCCGCGCCGCGCGGCGCCCGTGACCCAGGCAACCTGCAGCAGAGTCTGACGTTCTCTCGGCGAATGGAGGTTCCATGACCCGAGGATCCCTGCCCCCGTTGGCACTCGCCGCCCTGAGCCTCGTCCTCGCCGGGCCGGCGGCGGCACAAACCGTCGCGCCCGACCAGACCGGCACCGGCAGCGGCCCGGGTTCGACGATCACGGCGCCGTACACGAACCAGTACGGCGTCACCAAGCCGCCGGGCACGTCCATGGGCCCCGGCGAGGTCCCATCCCACCAGCAGCAGCGACGTGAGCGGGCGCTCACCAACAAGATCGACAACAGTATTTGCGACGGCTGCAATTAGAGAGCTTGCCGCCGGGCTCATAACACCCGCATCCCTGCGCGCGGAGCAAAGCGATTCAGGGCGGCGGAACACCGGTGAGCGTGGCGTGGACGGATTGCTATGCGCCGCGCACGGAGATGCGGCGCGTTCTTCGGTCAACCGGCCCTTGCTTGTATGTGCCAGGCCACGGGTGGTCGCTCGACCCAGCCTCATGCCGGGTCGCCGCCCTCGCAACGAACTGCGATGTCACGGAAGCGTCAGAAAACACCGCCACACCCACGGCGCAGCTTGCGTCGGGGGGCGCCGTGCCGGATGCGGATGAAACCCTGCGCTGTATCGTGACCGTCCCGCACGCGAGACCCGTTCGTGATCTTCATCCACCAGCCTGCCACCGGCGCCGGATCCGCGCTGCTTGAACGCCGCATCATCGATCTTCAGGATCCCATTCCCGAGGATACCGTCTGGCTCGACCTGATCCGTCCGAGCCGGGAGGAGGAGATGAAGGCCGAGTCCTTCGCGGGTATCGAGGTGCCGACCCGCGAGGAGATGAAGGACATCGAGCCCTCGGAGCTGCTCTATGTCGAGGAGGGCGCCCGCTACATGACCGGGCGCGTGCTCTCGAAGGTCAGCGATTCCGAGGAGCCGGGCCTCGCCGGCATCACCTTCATCCTGCGCGGCAACCGGCTGGTGACGGTGCGCCACGAGGAGCCCCAAGCCTTCCGGATGTACACGCAGCGCGCCGGCCGCTCGATGGGCAACGGCAGCACCGCAACCCCCTCCGGCGAGACCATCCTGGCCGGCCTGATCGAGGCGGTGATCGACCGTGCCGCCGACGTGCTCCAGCTTCAGGGCGAGCGGATCGACCGGCTGTCGGGCAAGATCTTCGAGGTGCAGGACGATCCCTCGGCCCGCAATACCGCCCTGCAGGAGACCTTGCGGGCGCTTGGCCGGCACGGCGACCTCATCTCCAAGCAACGCGAGAGCCTCGTCTCCATGGAGCGAATCCTGCTCTCGCTTTCGGCGACCTACCGCACCAACAAAGCGCCCCGCGACCTGCGAGAGGATGTCCGCTCGACCCTGCGGGATCTTCAATCCCTGGAAGAGCACGCGACCTTCCTCAACAACAAAATTCAATTTTTGCTCGACGCGACGCTCGGACTCGTCAACCTTGAGCAGAACAACATCATCAAGCTGTTCTCGGTCATGGCCGTGGTGTTCATGCCGCCGACGCTGATCGCATCGATCTACGGCATGAATTTCAAGTCGATTCCGGAACTCGAATTGTCATTCGGCTACCCGATGGCGCTGGTCATGATGGTTGTTGCAGCTGTATTTCCATACTTCTTCTTCCGCTGGAAGAAGTGGCTCTAGCCTCGGATGCCCGCGAAAATCGGGAAATAATTAAGATCTTTAACGGAGAACCGGGACCTGACGGCGCGGCACGACCGCGAAGACGGATGCCCCCATGCGTTTCTCCCTCAAGACGGTCCTCTCCGGCGCGATCGGCCTGCTCGCGCTCGCCGCTGCGGGCCAGGGGATCGCCAGCGTCGCGTTCCTGTCCGAGATCGAGGGGAACGCGCAGGCGGTCTCGCAGCAGGCCCTGCCCACGCAGAACCAGGCCGAGGCCATCGGGACCGCCGTCCGGGACGCGCGCCTCGGCCTCTACCGGCTCGCGGTGGCCTCCCCCGACGCGGCCGCCCTGGACAGGAACCAGACGGCGCTGACCGATACGCTCGGGGCGCTCTCCAGCCTGCGCCAAGCCTTCCAGGAGCGCCTGACCGCGCCGCAGGACCGGGCGATCTACGAGCGCTTCACCACGGCCTGGAATGCTTACCAGAACATCCAGTTGCAGGTGGTCGAACTGATGATTGCGGACGACCGGGCCGGCGCCCTCGCGCTGGTGCTGGACCCCGCCACCGGAGCGCGGAACGACGAGGCCGTCACGAGCCTCACCGAGGCGATCGCCTTGGCTCGGTCGCAGACGGAGGCCAACGTCGCCGAGACCGCGCGGGAGGCGACGCGGGCCAAGCTGATCGCCCTGGCGGCGACAGTGGTGGGTCTAGCGGTGGCGGCTGCCGCGCTGCTGTTCGCCGTGTTCGGCATCGCCCGTCCGATCGAGCGCATGACCGGCGCGATGAAGCGCCTCGCCGAGGGCGACGAGACCGTACCGGTCCCGCAGGCGGGGCGCCGCGACGAGATTGGCGCCATGGCGTCGGCCGTGCAGGTGTTCAAGGATAACCTCATCCGCAGCCGCGCACTGGAGCGGGATACCGCCCTCGCCCGGGAAGACGCCGAGACGCAACGCCGGCGCGCCGTCCACGCGATGGCCGGATCGTTCGAGGCGGCCGTCGGCGGCGTCCTGGCGCGGGTCTCGGACGCTGCCCGCGGCCTGCGCGCGGATGCCGAGGCGATGACCGGAACGGCCACGCACACGGCCGAACGCTCCGCGACCGTGGCGGGTGCGGCCCAGGAGGCGGCTCAGCATGTCGGGACGGTGGCAGCGGCGGCGGAGCAGCTCGGCGCCTCGGTCCAGGAGATCAGCCGGCAGGTGGACGGCTCCGCCGAACTCGCCCGGAGCGCGGTGGTCCAGGCGGGCAACACCGCCCATCTCGTCCAGGAGCTGAGCGCTGCGGCGGGCCGGATCGGCGACGTGGTTCGCCTGATCACCGACATCGCCGGCCAAACCAACCTGCTGGCGCTGAATGCCACCATCGAGGCGGCCCGGGCCGGCGCGGCCGGCAAGGGTTTCGCGGTGGTCGCCGCCGAGGTCAAGCAACTCGCCGAGCAGACCGCCAAGGCCACGGGCGAGATCACCGGTCAGGTCGGCCGCATCCAGGGAGCGACAGGGCAGACCGTAACGGCGATCGACGGCATCGCGGCGCGCATCCGCGAGATCGACGGCGTGGCGAGCTCCATCGCTGCCGCCGTGGAGCAGCAGGGCGCGGCCACCCGGGAAATCGCCCGCAACGTCTCCGAGGCAGCCTCCGGCACCAGCGCGGTCACCGGCACGATCGATGCGGTGGCCCGGGCTGCCGACGAGACCGGCACGGCCGCCACGCGGATGTTCGCCTCGGCGGCGAGCCTCTCGGAGCAATCCGCCGAACTCCGCCGGGAGATCGACACCTTCCTGGCGACCGTGCGCGTAGCCTGAAGGTCAGCTCGGGCTCGCCAAGTTCATCCGGACGCGCCCGGAGCCGATCAGGCCGGCCGTGAGAAGGCGTGAGCCGCCCGCCGCCCCGGCTTACGGGGCCGGCGGCAAGAGGGGTGGCGCGCGGTCCGGTCCATCCGCATCAGGATGAGGGTACCGTCGGGATCACCCGCGCCGTCGAGCCGTCACGCCACCGCGGCCAAGTGCTTCACCTCTGCCTTGACCACCACCTTGCCGACCGGGGCCGCCTTGCCGCAGCCCTCGGCCTCGGGGGCCAGGACCGGCGGCTGCACCCAGCGGCCGGCATCGAGGTCGGCGATCCGGCCGTTGATCTCGCGGATGACGTAGCGCGAGAACGGATAGACGTGCAGGTAGATCACCATGTTGGTGACCACCGCCTCCAGCGCGGCCGGGTTGCGGCGGGCGGTCTCCAGGAACACGCTCCAGAAGTGCTTGGCGAGTTCCGGCCGGCGCACGGTCATCCGCCAGCAGACGCGCAGCAGCGAATAGAGATCGTGGGCGACATGGCGCCAGTCGAGTTTTTGCGCAGCGAACTTGGGCCGCTTCACCCGCCGCGCCACCACCCGCACCCGATCGAAGAAGCTCGCCGGGTCGTAGATCTCCTGGAGGACGTCGCGATAGTCGGCGAGCACGTCGCGCTGCGGGCGCAGCGTGACGAAGTTGATCCCCTGCGTGCACTGGTCGCCCTGGTCGGCGGTGGTCGCCGCGTAGTTCTCGTAGAGCCGGCCCTCCTTGCGCAGGCGGCGCGAGAGCTGGGTGTTCGGCAGCGCGAAGAGCAGGCCCACCATGGCGATCGGGATGCCGGTCTGGCTGATGCAGAGCGACATCGCCTTGGAGATGCTGTCCTGCTCGGTGTCGAAGCCGACGATGAAGCCGGCGGTGACGAACATCCCGTTCTCGTAGAGCTTGTGCACGCTGTCGGCGATCGAGCGCTTGGTGTTCTGCTTCTTCTGCGTCTGGATCAGCGTCGCCTCGTCGGGCGTCTCGATGCCGGTGAACAGGGCGAAGAAGTTCGCGTCCCGCATCATCCCGAGCAGTTCCTCGTCGTCCGCGAGGTTCAGCGAGGCCTCGGTCGAGAACTTGAACGGGTAGCCGTGATCCGCCTGCCATTGGATGAGGTGCGGCAGGAACAGCTTGATCGCCTTCTTGTTGCCGATCAGGTTGTCGTCGACGAAATCGACATGGCCGCGGTAGCCGAGGCTGTACAGCCGGTCGAGTTCGGCCAGCATCTGCGGCGTGGTCTTGGTCCGCGGGGCGCGGCCGTAGAGCTCGATGATGTCGCAGAACTCGCAGGTGAACGGGCAGCCGCGCGAGAACTGGACGCCGATATACAGGTAGTGGCTGAAGGTCAGCAGGTCGAAGCGCGGGATCGGGCTCTTGGTGACGTCCGCCTTGAACTTCTCCGCCGTGAGCCGGCCGCGGCGCTCGCCCGATTCCCAGGCCGCCACGAATTTGTCGAGGATGCCCTCCGCCTCACCGAGCACGAGGAAGTCCGCCTTGTCGTAGACTTCCGGCGTCGAGGTCGGCGCGGGGCCGCCGACGCAGACCGGGGTGCCGAGCGCCACGCACTTGTCGATGACGACGAGGCAGTCCGGCTCCTGGGGCAGCATGCCGCCGGTCATCACGAGGTCGGCCGCCAGGATCTGGGCGTCCGTCAGCTCTTCGCAATTGCGGTTGACCAGCGTCACCTGCCAAGCCGGCGGCAGCATCGCGGCGAGCGTGATCAGGCCGAGCGGCGGCGCCGGGGCGCGGGCGCCCTGCAGCTCCATGGCCTCTTTGAAGTTCCACATGGAGTTTTCGTAGAACTTCGGGAACACCATCAGCACGCGCGGGGCCGTGTTCGCTTCCGACATGCCAGTTCCTCGTTCACGCGCGCACCCGGTCTCGACCGAAGATTGGACCAGGCACAGGATCGGCCCCTGACCTGCGGGCGAATTGAGGCCGTTTTTCGCTCCCGCAGCAATTCGAGTCGACGAGGTCAACACGACGCCCGCCCAAATCGGGTTTATCAACCCTGCCGGCCGCCGCATCCGCGTATTCCGGCTGATTGTCGACGCGATGCGCCATTTCGGCGACAGGCCGCTGCGCGGCGCGATTTCACGGGAGCACCCGGAACCGCTCCGGTTGGGTCCCGTCGGCATCGGTGAAGCCATAGATCCGAGCGAGGTCGCCGGCGTGCAGCACTGCGCCAGCTTGGGCGGCGACATCCGGGTCGGCAGCGAGCGCGGCAAGCGCCCGGCCGGCGTAGAGCGGCCCTTCGGTGGCGCGGTCGTCCTGCCCGAGGTCGCGCGCCCGCTCGGTGGCGACGAAGCCCGGCGAGAGACCGAGCGCCGTGACGCCGTGCGGTGCCAGCTCCCGGGCGAAGGCCAGGGCCAGCCGGTTGGTGGCAGCCTTGGCCGAGTCGTAGAAGATATCGCCAAGATACGCATCGGTCCCGAAGGAGACCAGTGCGATCAGGCCGGCGCGTGCCGCCACCATGGCCGGGGCGACGGCGCGGGCGAGGAGTAGAGCCGGCAAAGGACCGGCCTCGAGGAAGCCGAGATAGGGCTCGGCGGAGCGGCGCCAGAATGGCTCGCCCCAGCCGGCGCCGTCCGGGTAGCGCTCGCCGTCATAGCCCTCGTTGCCGCCCCAGACGCTGCAGGCCGCGACATCGATCCGGCCGAACCGGCGGAGCGCCCAATGGACCAGCGCGTCGGTGGCGCGCTCGGAGCGGTGGTCGCAGAGATAGTGGTGGCCGCGCCCACCGGCCTCATCGACCATGCGGGCGGTGTCCTCGATGGATTCCGACCGCATCTCGGTGCGCGCGCCGGTCTCGCTGGACCGGGCGGTGACGATCACGGTGGCGCCCGCCTCGCCGAGCGCCCGGGCGAGCCCTCGGCCGACACCCCGCGAGGCGCCCGCCACGAGGCAGATTTTGTGAGACAGATCGGGCGCGCTCACGCCGAGGCGGGCTTGGCGCGGTTGAGGAAGGCGGCGAGCCGCTCCTGGGATTCGTGCGAACGCAGCTGCGCGTCGAACGCCTTGGCCTCGGCCTCCAGGGCCGCCTCGACCTGGGCCTGATCGCCCCGGATCAGCGCCCGCGAGGCGGCGAGCGCCCCGCGCGGCAGGGCGGCCAGCTTGGTGGCCTGGGCGACGGCCTGCTCGACCAGCATGTCGGCCGGCAGCACCGCGTTGACCAGGCCGAGCACCTGCGCCTCGTCGGCCTCCAGCGGCCGGGACAGGAGCAGCAATTCGGTGGCCCTGAGCCGCCCGACCCGCAGGGGCAGCAGGTAGCTCGACGCCGCCTCCGGCACGAGGCCGAGTTCCACGAAGGGCATGCGCAGCCGCGCCGCCGGGCTGGCATAGACGAGGTCGCAATGCAGGCAGAGCGTCGCGCCGATCCCCACCGCGATCCCGTCGACCGCCGCCACCATCGGGGTGCGCGTGCGGGCGAGCTGGCGGATGAAGGCTAAAGCCGGCGAGTTGCTGAACCCGTCCTCGGCATGACCCATGAAGTCCGCGAGGTCGTTGCCGGCGCTGAACATGCCGGGCTGCCCGGCGAAGATCACGGCGCCGATCCGGTCCGACGCATCGGCCTCGGCCAGCGCCTCGCGCATGGCGTCGTACATCGCGCCCGTGAGCGCGTTCTTCTTCTCCGGGCGGTTCAGGGTGATCAGGCGGACGCCGCCCTCCAAGTCGCTGATGATGATCGTCTGCATGGCGGCGTCCTGATCCGATCCCTACTCGATTTCAGCCAGTATACTGTCGATCGCGTCGTCCGCCCTCAGGGCGCTCCGACGCGCCAGGGCATAGAGTTCCTCCAGGGCGCGCGACCACGAGCCCGGCTGGCGCGGGCTGTCGCGATCGAGCTCATCGCGCCCGAAATCATCGACGATCCGGCCGATGGCATCGATGATCGAGACGTGGCACTCGGTGAAGCGCCCGTCATCGACCGACTTGATCTGCACACTGCTGTTCTGAAAGGCGGCCTGGAACACGTCCGGCCGGATGCTTTCCTGCCAGACCAGTTCCCCCGCGCGAGTCCGCTCCAGCAGGCGCTCGACGAGACGCCGCTGCTTGTCGAAATTCATGCCCACCCCCTGTCGGCTCCCCGACCCGATCGTCTCGCGCGGCCGAGCAGCCCTGGCCCGGCCGGGGACGAATCGCGGGCATTGAACATCGTGCCGCAGGGCGGAGCCAGCCCGATATGCCCGCGGCTCCGGCGCCCCTCAGACCGCCAGGGCCAGCCCGGCCTCGTCCGTGAAGGCGCCGCCCTCGACCACGCTCTGCTCCAGTCCCGAGGCGGCCACCAGGAGGTTCTCGGCGTAGAAGCGCGCGAGCTTGATGCGGGCGGGGTGGGCCGGATCGGTCTCGCCGGCCTTCCGGGCGGCGGAAGCCGCCAGCGCGCTCCGGGCGAGGCAGGCGCCGCCGAGCACGAGGCCGAACAGGCGCAGATACGGGGTCGCGCCGGCGAGCGCGCCTTCCGGCCGGTTGGAGGCGAGCGCCGCGAGCTGATGGCTCGTCGCCCGGTCGAGGCTGCCGATCCCGTCTCGCAGCCGCGCCGCCATATGACCGAAGGCCGGATCGCCCGCCTTGAGCAGACCCTCGGCCGCCCGGCGCATCCAGGCGATCTGCGAGCGCGCCGTGGCGCCGCCGTTCAGCGGCAGCTTGCGGGCGGTGAGGTCGATGGCCTGGATGCCGTTGGTGCCCTCGTAGATACCGAGGATCCGGGCGTCCCGCATCAGCTGCGCCGCCCCGGTCTCCTCCACGAAGCCCATGCCGCCATGGACCTGCACGCCGAGGGAGGTCACCTCATTGGCGAGATCGGTGGAGAACGCCTTGGCCACCGGGGTCAGCAGCGAGGCGCGGTCGAGGGCGGTCTGCCCCTCCGCATCCTTCGACGCGTCGAGGGCGGCGGCGGTGAGGTAGCAGATGGCGCGGGCGGCGGCCGTGTAGGCCTTCATGGTGAGCAGCATGCGCTGCACGTCGGGATGCGAGACGATCGGGCTCGTCGCCTCGGTGGTACCGATGGCCTTCCCCTGTCGGCGCTCTTGCGCATAGGCCAGCGCCCGCTGGGTCGCGGCCTCGGCGACGCCCACGCCCTGGAGGCCGACATTGAGGCGGGCCGCGTTCATCATCGTGAACATGCAGGCCAAGCCCTTGTTCTCCTGGCCGATTAGCCAGCCGGTGGCGCCGCCCTGATCGCCGAACGCCATGGAGCAGGTCGGCGAGGCGTGGATGCCAAGCTTGTGCTCGATGCCGGAGCAGCGCAGGTCGTTGCGGGTGCCATCGGGAAGCACCTTCGGCACCAGGAACAGCGAGATACCGCGCGTGCCGGCCGGCGCGTCGGGCAGCCGGGCCAGGACGAGGTGGACGATGTTGTCGGCCAGATCGTGCTCGCCGTAGGTGATGTAGATCTTGTTGCCGGTGATCCGGTAGGTGCCGTCGCCGGCCGGCACGGCGCGGGTGCGCAGCAGGGCGAGGTCGGAGCCCGCCTGCGGCTCGGTCAGGTTCATGGTGGCGGGCCATTCGCCCGAGACCAGCTTCTCGAGGTAGCGTGCCTTCAGGTCGTCGGCGCCGTGGGCCGCCAGCGCCTCAATGCCACCCTGGGTCAGAAGCGGGCAGAGGCCGAAGGCGAGGTTGGCGCCGTTCCACATCTCGGTGCAGGCGGCCTCGATCAGCTTCGGCAAACCCTGGCCGCCATGGTCGGCCTCGGCCGAGAGCCCGTTCCAGCCGCCCTCCGTGAAGGTCCGGTAGGCCTCCCGCCAGCCCGGCGGGGTGGTGACGCGCCCGTCCGTGAAGGGGGTGCCGTGCCGGTCGCCGACCCGGTTGAGCGGCGCGAGCACGCCAGCGGCGATCCGCCCGGCCTCTGTGAGGATCGCCTCGGCGTCCTCGGGATCGACCGCGTCGAGCCCGGCCACATGCCGGAGCGTGAACAGCATCTCGGGGACCGGGGCGCGGTAACTCATGACGATCCTCCCTTGGCGGCCCGTGCGCTCGATCCGGCGCGGGTTTGACCACGCCCGCATCCCGGGTCTACGGCGGCCCGAGAATAGGCGCGCGCTGTGCCCTTGTCTCTGAAACGGCTTTCCCCATGAACGATCCCGGGTCAACGGTCCCGGCCGCGACCCGGCGGCTCGACCCCGACGCGGCCGGCCTCGCCGAAGCCGCCGCGTTGCTGCTCTCGGGCGAACTCGTGGCCTTCCCGACCGAGACGGTCTACGGCCTCGGCGCGGACGCGACCGATCCCGCCGCCGTGGCACGGATCTTCGCCGCGAAGGAGCGCCCGCGCTTCAACCCGCTGATCTCCCATCTGCCGGATCTGGCGGCGGCCCTGGCGGAGGGTGTCTTCGACGCGCCGGCGCGCCGCCTCGCCGAGGCCTTCTGGCCGGGCCCCCTGACCCTGGTGGTGCCGGCCCAACCGGCCTCCCGCGTCAGCGATCTCGCCCGTGCCGGCCTGCCGAGCGTCGCCCTGCGGGTGCCGGCGCATCCGCTGGCACAGGCTCTCCTGTCCCAGGTCGGCCGGCCCGTGGCCGCGCCCTCGGCCAATCGCTCGGGTCGGGTGAGCCCGACGCGCGCCGCCCACGTGCTCGACGATCTTGAGGGCCGGATCGCCGCGGTGCTCGATGGCAGCGATACGCCGGTGGGGGTCGAATCGACCGTGGTGGCCTGCCTCGGCGGCCCGCCGCGTCTGCTGCGGCCTGGCGGGATAACCCGGGCGGCGCTACGCGCCATCCTCGGCCACGACCCGGCGGCCCCGGAGGCGGTCGATGCCGACCGGCCGGCGGGACCCGGCATGCTCGCCTCGCATTACGCCCCCCGGGCGCGGGTCCGCCTCGACGCGACGCGCATCGAGCCGGGGGAGGCCGTGCTGCTGTTCGGCACGAGCCGACCCGAGGGTCACGCGCAGGCCTGCGCCGCGCTGAACCTTAGCCCGGTGGGGAACGCCGAAGAGGCCGCGGCGCGCCTCTTCGGCGCCTTGCGGGATCTCGACGCGTCGGGGGCGGCGACCATCGCGGTGGTGCCGATCCCGTCCGACGGCCTCGGCGAGGCGATCCGTGACCGGCTGGCCCGGGCTGCCGCCCCCCGTTGAGGCACCGTGCGATTTTTTTGGCCAGTGGCGGAACAGACGTCTTCATCGCCCGTTTATTGATCACGAAGGCCTTCTCAGCCCCCAATGGCCTTTTTCCTTTCAGGCTCGGAGCAATCCGAGCCTTTTTTCTTGCCCGAAATCCTCAAGCCAGCTTGGCCGCGATGCCGGCGACGTGGCGGCCCTGGAAGCGGGCGCCTTCCAGTTCGACGGCGCTCGGCTGACGCGAGCCGTCGCCATCCGCGATCGTGCTGGCGCCGTAGGGCGTGCCGCCCTTCACAGCCTCGACGCCACCCTGGCCCTGGAAGCTGTAGGGCAGCCCAACCACCACCATGCCGTGGTGGAACAGCACTGTGTGGAAGCTCGTCAGCGTCGTCTCCTGACCGCCGTGCTGGGAAGCCGTCGAGGTGAAGACCGAGCCGACCTTGCCGACCAGCGCGCCCTTCATCCAAAGCCCGCCGGTCTGGTCGATGAACTGCTTCATCTGCGAGGCCATGTTGCCGTAGCGGGTCGGCGTGCCGAAGATGATTGCGTCGTAATCGGCGAGTTCGTCGACCGTCGCGACCGGGGCAGCCTGATCGAGCTTGAAGTGGTTCTGCCGGGCGACGTCCTCGGGCACCAGCTCCGGCACGCGCTTCACCACCACGTCGGCCCCGGCCTCGCGGGCGCCCTCGGCGACGGCGTAGGCCATCTGCTCCACGTGTCCGTAGGTCGAGTAGTACAGCACCAGAACCTTGGCCATGTCGGGATCTCCGGTTCGCGTTTGGGACGGCCGTCCGAATCGTTAGACGGGGCGATGACGCCTCCATGGCGCGTTTCGAGCCTTGCAAAAATGCCCTGCAGCGCAAAGCCTGTCTTGCACAGATGCAAGGGATGGGCATGGCGCTGGATTGGGACGCGTTTCGCTTCGTGAAGGCCGTGGCCGAGCGCGGCAGCCTGACGGCGGCCGCGGCGCAGCTCGGGATCAACCACTCGACGGCGTTCCGCCGGCTCACGGCCCTGGAAACGAAGCTCGGGGCGCGGCTGTTCGAGCGCCTGCGGACCGGCTACGCGCCGACCGCCTGCGGGCAGGCCATGATCGAGGCAGCGAACCGGATCGAGGCCGACGTCACCCGGTTCGAGCGCACGGCCGCCGGCCGGAGCGAGACGCCGTCCGGCGAGCTGCGCGTGACGGCACCGACGAGCCTAGCCGTGGAACTGCTCATGCCGATCCTGGCGGATTTCGGCGACCGCTATGCTGACATCCGGATCGAGCTGATCCTGGCTGAGGCGGCGTTGAACCTGTCGCGCCGAGATGCCGACGTGGCGATCCGGGCGAGCCGCGACCCGAGCGAGACTCTGGTCGGACGCCGCCTCGCCGCGGTAGCCTGGGGCATCTACGGACGAGCTGATCGGGACTACGGCGATCTCGCATCCGAGGCCTGGGTCAGCCCGGATCCGACTGTGGCCGGCGGGACGTTCATGCGCTTTGTGGGCACGCAGACGACGGCGGAGCGCGTCAAGCTGCGGATCAACACGGTGACGGGTTTGGAGGCCGCGATCGCGGCGGGGCTCGGGATCGGTCCCCTGCCCTGCTTCTCGGGCGACGCCCATCCCGCCCTGCGTCGCCTGTCAGGACCGCATCCCGAACTCGGCACCGACCTCTGGGTGCTGACGCATCCGGACTTGCGCCATGCAGCCCGGGTGCGCGTCTTCATGGAGCACATGGCCGAGGCAATCCTGCCCCTGCGGCCGCGCTTCGAAGGCCAGGGCGAAGAATCCTGACCGCTGTCAGTTGATCTCAACCACCTCGACCTCGTGGCCGTTCACCTCGACCACGTCGCCCACCGTCTTGCCGGTGATCGCGCGGGCCAGTGGCGCCACGTAGGAGATCGAGCCCTTATGGGGATCGGCCTCGTCCTCGCCGACGATGCGGAAGGTCTGGCGAGTCTCCTTGCCGGACTCGTCCTCGCGCAACACCGTGACAGTCGAGCCGAACTGCACCGTGTCGCCGCTCTTCGGCTCCACGACCTGCGCGGTGTTCTTGCGGGCCGCCCAGTAGCGCAGATCCCGCCCGATCCGGGAATCCTCGGCCTTGTCGGTCGGGTCGAGCGAAGCGACCTCCTTTTCAAGGCGCGCAACCTCGGCCTCGATCTGGGCCAAGCCCTCCGGGGTCACGAAATTGGTGTGCGGCGAGATCGGCCGGTCCGGCAGATTCTCGAACGCTTCCCCGCCCTCAGGCTCTTTGACGAATGCGACGCTCATAAAGAATAGAACACGGCAAGAACGGCGTAGGTTCCACCCGCCGGCCCTACGCCACCTCCACCACGATCCGCCCCCGCACCTTGCCGGCCAGAATCGCCTCGCCGAGCCGGCCGACCTCCTCCAGGCGGACCCTGTTGGTCATGGTGGCGAGCTTGGCCAAGTCGAGGTCGCGGGCGAGCCGCACCCAGGCCTCGCGGCGCTTCGGCTGTGGGGTGGTGACGCTGTTGATGCCGAGCAGCGAGACGCCGCGCAGGATGAACGGCGCCACCGAGGTGGGCAGGTCCATGCCCTGCGCCAGCCCGCAGGCCGCCACGACGCCGTCCGCCCGGGTCTGTGCCAGCACGTTGGCGAGCGTGGTCGAGCCGACTGCATCGATTCCCGCCGCCCAGCGCTCCTTGCCGAGGGGCTTGCCGGGCTTCGACAACTCCGCCCGGTCGAGGATCTCGGCGGCGCCGAGGCCCTTCAGGTAATCCGCTTCGCCGTCGCGGCCCGTGGAGGCGATGACGTGCCAGCCCGCCCGGGCGAGCAAGGCCACCGCCACCGAGCCGACCCCGCCCGAGGCGCCGGTGACGATCACCGGGCCGTGGTCGGGCTTTACCCCGTGGGCGTCGAGCGCCATGCAGCACAGCATCGCGGTGTAGCCGGCGGTGCCGATCGCCATGGCCTGCTCGGGGGTGAGGCCCTGGGGCAGCGGCACCAGCCAGTCGCCCTTCACCCGGGCGCGCTGCGCGTAGGCGCCGAGATGCGTCTCGCCGACGCCCCAGCCGGTGAGCACCACGGCATCGCCCGGCTTGTATTCGGGATGGTCGGAGCGCTCGACGATCCCGGAGAAATCGATGCCGGGGATCATCGGGAAGCGGCGCACCACCGGCGATGTGCCGGTGAGCGCGAGCCCGTCCTTGTAGTTCAGCGTCGAGTGCGTCACCCGCACGGTGACGTCGCCGTCCATCAGGTCGGCCTCGTCGAAATCCCGGAACGCGAGGCTCTGGCCGGCCTCGCCCTTCTCGACCACCCAAGCCTTGAACGTCCCCATCGTCACCTCCCGTATTTGGCGGTGAGGTGTCGCCGGGACGTCCGGAATCAAGCCGACGGGGACGGGATCAATACCCTTCGTACGGGCTGCCGTAGCTGAAGCCGAGGGCGACGCCGAGATCCGAGGAGCTGGCGCCGGTCATGCCGACCGCATCCGGGATCGAGCCGATCAGCGGGCCGCCATAGGAAGCGGGGGCGTAGCCACCGCCATAGCCGCCGCCGACCGGAACCCAGCCGGCCCGCGCGGGCGCCACGCGGACGCGCCGGCTCACGCTGGCATATTCCGGCGGGATCGTCTCAGGAATCGCCTGCGCGGGGCGGACCACCACGGTCCGGGTGCGCACGGCGAAGCGCGGTGGGGTGGTGACCCAGCAGCCGATCAGCTCGCCGCCGGGGCCGCGGCTCGTCTGCCAGAAGCGGCCGCCCGGCGAGACCATCACGCGCTCGGACACGGTGTCATAGACGGGCGGGACGGAGCGGTAGACGGTGCGCGACGGACGCACCAGCACGGTCTCCTGCACCGTGTCGTAGACCGGCGGCACGACCACATGGCGGTAGCATTCGCTGCCATAACAGCCGCCGGCCTGGGCAGGGGCGGCAAGGAGCAGGCCTCCCAGGGCGGCGAGGACGAGGGTGCTGGCGACCGGCGCGGTCATGGAAATCCTCTGGTACGCAATACGGCGGATCGGGCCGCGCATGCGGCACCCGTCTCGACGTACCAGAGGCCAGACTCGTTGCCCGGCGCGCAAGCATTATCGGGAACGAAGGTAAAATTAACCCTTGGTTTCGACTGCTTAGGCGTCGCCTACCTAGGTAGAATTGCTCCGATCTTCATCAGAATCTCTTATCGCTTCTGGACCGCCGCCCGTCAGGTCTGGCCGGCCTTGAGCTGGTAGAAGATGTGCCGGCCGATCACGTCCATCTTGCGCAGGCGCCGCGCCCAGCCCGGCCGCACGTAGTCGGCGTGGTAGTGGGTCGCTGCGCCGACCTCGGCGAGATAGGTCCGGCCCTCGATCACCGAGCGGGCGATGCGGGTCGCCGTCTCCCAGGCACCGGCATCGGTGATGCGCAGCGACTTGCCCTCACAGGCGAAGGAGAACTGGCAGCCCATGTAGTGGTGCCGGTTCTGGTAGACGACGCCGCAGACGCTCGCCGGATAGAGGCCGCTCTTCACGCGGTTCAGCACCACCTGGGCGACGGCGGCCTGCCCCGCCTCGGGCTCGCTGCGGGCCTCGAAATAGACCGCCTCCGACAGGCAGCGCTGCTCCTTGTCGAGGGATTCCGGATCGATCAGGTCGGCGTAGCGCCGCCGGGCATCCTCGGGAACCGGCTGGGCGCTGTCCGGGCGCTCGGTGCGGATCGCGAAATCGGGCAGCGCGAGGCTCGCGGCCGCCACCTCGACCGGGATCGCGTCCGCGGGCGCCGGGGTGGTGGACGACAGGGCGACGGCGCGGGGCACCGGCGGGGTCGAGCCATCGAAGCGGGCGGGGTCGCCATCCTCGGTGAGGTCGGCGGTGCCCTCGCCCGTGGAGGCGGCGCTGCCGGAGCCCGTGGTCAGGCCGAGATCGGGGACGGGCAGGAACGTGGCTTCCGGCTCGGATTCTGGGTCCCAGACGGCGGAGCCCTGGGTGAGCACGCCGGTGACGCTGCCGGTGACGTCACCGAACACCAGGTTGGCGCCGGTCTCGCGGAGGTTCACGGCGTGGCGGGCGAAGCTCTCGGCCGGCGGCCGGGCCGGGTTTCCCTTGCCGGCCCGCTCCACGAGGGGGAACACATGCGCGCCGGCCTTGAACACCGCCCGGGGCGGTTCGTCGCCCAGGCGGCGCAGGGCCGAGCCGATCAGCAGCGTGCCGGGCGGCAGGGGCGGGACGGTGTCGGCATCGATCAGGCCGAGCCGGCTCGACCCGATGGCGTTCTCCGTGCCGGCATCGGCGGTGAACGACACCAGCAGGCCGAGGCCGACCATCCAGGGCGTCATCGCGGCCGAGAGCCAGCGCAGGCTCGATTCTCGTCGTCCTCGTCTCGTACCCACGACGCCCGACCCGTACTCACGCACCCGAACCGACCCCAGCCTCCCCGTTTCCAGGGTGTTTCTGCGGCCGTGCGGGATTTATCGCCCGGTATGGTTTCGCCGCCGTTAAGGGCGGATCGCTGCGCGTGTCTCGATACGGTCTCGGGTTGAACGCTGCAGTCGAGGCTGCCCGCTCCGTCATCCCAGGCGGAGCGAAGTGACCCGGGGTATCGGCATATCAGGAAGCGTGGCGCCGCCCTGGATTGCTTCGCTGTGCTCGTGAAGACGGCAGCGTGGATAAAAGGCATGCCCCAAAAGAAAAGGGCGGCCCGAAAGCCGCCCTCTCTCATCTTAGTCCTGCCGATCGCCTCACTCGGCGGCGGGCGGAAGCTCCTCGACCGGGATCGCGCCGCTCTCGGCCTGCTTCTGCTGCAGGATCATCGCGTCGCGGCGGCGGGCGATGGCGCGGATATCCGCCACCATCGAGCCCGTACCGGCCGGGATGAGCGAGCCGACGATCACGTTCTCCTTCAGGCCTTCCAGGGTGTCGACCTTGCCGTTGACCGCCGCCTCGGTGAGGACGCGGGTGGTCTCCTGGAACGAGGCCGCCGAGATGAACGACTTCGTCTGCAGCGACGCCTTGGTGATGCCGAGCAGGACCGGAACGCCCTGGATCGGCTTCTTGCCCTCGGCGAGCAGCTTCTCGTTGAAGTCGGTCAGCTCCGTGCGATCGATCTGGTCACCCGAGAGGATGTCCGAGTCGCCGCCGTCAGTCACTTCGACCTTTTGCAGCATCTGACGGACGATCACCTCGATGTGCTTGTCGTTGATCGACACGCCCTGCAGCCGGTAGACCTCCTGGATCTCGTTGACGAGGTAGGCCGCGAGTTCCTCCACGCCCTTGATCGCCAGGATGTCGTGCGGCGCCGGGTTTCCGTCGACGATGTAATCGCCGAGTTCGACCACGTCCCCGTCCTGCAGGTGGATGTGCTTGCCCTTCGGGATCAGGTACTCGACCGCCTCCGAGCCGTCATGCGGCGTCAGCGTGAGCCGACGCTTGTTCTTGTAGTCACGGCCGAACGCAATCGTCCCGGACTTCTCCGCGATGATCGCCGCGTCCTTCGGGCGCCGTGCCTCGAACAGCTCCGCCACCCGCGGCAGACCGCCGGTGATGTCGCGGGTCTTGGCCGAGTCGGTCGAGACGCGGGCGAGGATGTCGCCGGCATTGACCTTCGCGCCTGGATCGAAGCCGATGATGGCGTCGACCGGCAGGAAGTAGCGGGCGTCCGAGCCGCGGGGCAGCTTGAGCGCCTTGCCGTCCTTGTCGACCACGACCATCGCGGGCTTCAGGTCCGAGGTCCGGGCCGAGCCGCGCCAATCGACGACGACGCGCTTGGCGATGCCGGTCGACTCGTCGGTGGTCTCGGTCATGGACTGGCCGTCGACCAGATCCTCGTAGGCCACGATGCCGTCGACTTCGGTGAGGATCGGACGGGTGTAGGGATCCCACTCGGCGATCCGCTGTCCGCGCTTGATCTTGTCACCCTCGTCGACCCGGAGCTTGGCGCCGTATTGCAGGCGGTGGACCGCCCGCTCGACCCCGTCCGACCCGACGATCACCACCGCCACGTTGCGGCCGGTGGCGATCAGATCGCCATCGGAGTTCTTGGCGATCGCGCGGTTGCGGATCTTGATCGTGCCTTCGAAGCTCGACTCGATGAACGACGAGTCGGCGATCTGGGCCGCACCGCCGATGTGGAAGGTGCGCATCGTGAGCTGCGTGCCCGGCTCGCCGATCGACTGCGCCGCGATGACGCCGACCGCCTCGCCCATGTTGACAGGCGTGCCGCGGGCGAGGTCGCGCCCGTAGCAGGTGGCGCAGACGCCGCTCTTGGTGGCGCAGACCAGCACCGAGCGGATCTTCACCTCCTGGATGCCGGCGGCGTTGATCGCCGGCAGGTGACGCTCCTCGATGGTCTCGCCCGTCTTGACGATCACCGTGCCGTCCGCGGCCACGAGATCCTCGGCCGTGGCGCGGCCCAGGATACGGGTGGCGAGCGTCGCCACGACCTGGCCGGCATCCACGATGGCGCGCATCTTGATGCCGTTGGTCGTTCCGCAATCCACCTCGCGGATGACGGCGTCCTGCGCCACGTCGACCAGACGGCGGGTCAGGTAGCCGGAGTTGGCGGTCTTCAGGGCGGTGTCGGCCAAGCCCTTACGGGCACCGTGCGTGGAGTTGAAGTACTCCAGAACGTCCAGGCCTTCCTTGAAGTTCGAGATGATCGGCGTCTCGATGATCTCGCCCGACGGCTTGGCCATGAGGCCGCGCATCGCCGCGAGCTGCTTCATCTGGGCAGGCGAGCCACGGGCACCCGAGTGGCTCATCATGTAAATCGAGTTGACCTGCTTGTCGGCCCCGTGCTCGTCCTTCTGGACGGCCGAGATCCGGCCCATCATCTCGGCGGCCAGCTTGTCCGAGCACTTCGCCCAGGCATCGACCACCTTGTTGTACTTCTCGCCCTGGGTGATCAGGCCGTCGTTGTACTGCTGCTCGTAATCCTTCACGAGCGCGCGGGTCGTGTCGACGATCGACCACTTGTTCTCCGGCACGACCATGTCGTCCTTGCCGAACGAGATGCCGGCCTTGAACGCGTGGTTGAAGCCGAGCGCCATGATCCGATCACAGAAGATCACCGACTCCTTCTGACCGCAGTGGCGGTAGACGGTGTCGATCATCGCCGAGATCTCCTTCTTGGTCATCAGCTTGTTGACGACGTCGAAGGGCACCTTGGCGTGCTTCGGCAGGGCACCGGACAGGATCACCCGGCCCGGGGTGGTCTCGTAGGTCTTGGTCAACTCGTTGCCGTCCGGGCCGATGCCGGTCCAGCGCCACTTGATCTTGGTGTGCAGCGAGACGGCCTTGGCGGCCAGCGCGTGCTCCAGTTCGCCCATGTCGCCGTAGACGCCCTGCATCGGGTTCTTGGCGTTGTCGGCCTTGTACTCGCCCGGCGCGCCCTCGGCCACGATCGACAGGTAGTAGAGGCCGAGCACGATATCCTGCGACGGCACGATGATCGGCTGACCGTTGGCCGGGTGCAGGATGTTGTTGGTCGACATCATGAGGACGCGCGCTTCCAGCTGCGCCTCGAGCGACAGCGGGACGTGCACGGCCATCTGGTCGCCGTCGAAGTCGGCGTTGAACGCGGCGCAGACCAGCGGGTGCAGCTGAATCGCCTTGCCCTCGATCAGCTTCGGCTCGAACGCCTGGATGCCGAGGCGGTGCAGCGTCGGCGCGCGGTTCAGCATCACCGGGTGCTCGCGGATCACCTCATCGAGGATATCCCAAACCTCCGGCTTCTCCTTCTCGACCAGCTTCTTGGCCTGCTTGACGGTGGCCGAGAAACCCTTGGCATCGAGGCGCGCGTAGATGAACGGCTTGAACAGCTCCAAAGCCATCTTCTTGGGCAGGCCGCACTGGTGCAGCTTCAGCTCCGGGCCGACCACGATGACGGAACGGCCCGAATAGTCGACACGCTTGCCGAGCAGGTTCTGGCGGAACCGGCCCTGCTTGCCCTTCAGCATGTCGGCGAGCGACTTCAGCGGGCGCTTGTTGGCGCCCGTGATGACGCGGCCGCGGCGGCCGTTGTCGAACAGGGCGTCGACTGCCTCCTGCAGCATCCGCTTCTCGTTGCGGATGATGATGTCGGGCGCGCGCAGCTCGATCAGCCGCTTCAGGCGGTTGTTGCGGTTGATGACGCGGCGGTACAGGTCGTTGAGGTCGGAGGTCGCGAAGCGGCCGCCATCCAGCGGGACCAGCGGGCGCAGGTCCGGCGGGATCACCGGCACGACCGTCAGGATCATCCACTCGGGCTTGTTGCCCGATTGCTGGAACGCCTCGATGATCTTGAGCCGCTTCAGGAGCTTCTTGGGCTTCAACTCCGAGGTGGTGACGGCGATCTCCTCGCGCAGATCGTTGGCGATCTTGTCGAGGTCGAGCTCCTGCAGGATGCGCCGGATGGCCTCGGCGCCGATCATGGCGGTGAAGCTATCCTCGCCGTACTCCTCCTGGGCGCGCAGGTACTCCTCCTCCGTCAGAAGCTGACGCTCCTTGAGGGGGGTGAGGCCCGGCTCGATGACGCAGTACGACTCGAAGTACAGGATTCGCTCAAGGTCCTTGAGCGCCATGTCGAGCAGCAGGCCGATGCGGCTCGGCAGCGACTTCAGGAACCAGATGTGCGCGACGGGGGCGGCCAGCTCGATGTGGCCCATGCGGTCGCGCCGGACGCGCGCGAGGGTGACCTCGACGCCGCACTTCTCACAAATGACGCCCTTGTACTTCATGCGCTTGTACTTGCCGCACAAGCACTCGTAGTCCTTGATCGGCCCGAAGATGCGCGCGCAGAACAGGCCGTCGCGCTCGGGCTTGAAGGTCCGGTAGTTGATGGTCTCGGGCTTCTTGATCTCGCCGTATGACCAGGAGAGGATCTTCTCCGGGGACGAGATCGAGATCTTGATCTGATCGAAGCTGACCGGCGTGGCCTGCTGGTTGAAAAGGTTCATGACCTCTTGGTTCATGATCCGCTCCCTGTTGACGCCGGCAGCCCCGCGCCGGGCCACCGCGTCCTGAAAACAATCCGGCGCCGCGCCCCGCACGGGCGCTGCTCACCGTCGTCGAACCGCGAAGGCCCCTCCCCTCCCCGCTCGACCGTGGCGGCAGAGATCCGCCGCCACGGGAGGTTTTTGCGACTTCTTACTCGGCCGCGTCGGCCGGCGGCTCCAGCTGGTCGTTCGCGGCCTTCTTGGAGGACGTCAGCTCGACGTTGAGGCCGAGCGAGCGCATCTCCTTGACGAGCACGTTGAACGACTCGGGGATGCCGGCCTCGAACGTGTCGTCGCCGCGGACGATCGCCTCGTAGACCTTGGTGCGGCCGGCCACGTCGTCCGACTTCACCGTGAGCATCTCCTGCAGCGTGTAGGCTGCGCCGTAGGCCTCCAGCGCCCAGACCTCCATCTCGCCGAAGCGCTGACCGCCGAACTGCGCCTTGCCGCCCAGCGGCTGCTGGGTGACGAGCGAGTACGGGCCGATCGACCGGGCGTGGATCTTGTCGTCCACGAGGTGGTGCAGCTTCAGCATGTAGATGTAGCCCATCGTCACCTTGCGGTCGAAGGGCTCGCCGGTGCGCCCGTCATAGAGCGTCGACTGCGCCGAGCGGTCGAGACCGGCCATCTCCAGCATCTGCTCGATGTCGGCCTCCTTGGCGCCGTTGAACACCGGAGTGGCCATCGGCACGCCGCGGCGGACGTTGTTGCCGGCCTCGGCCAGCTCCTCGTCCGACAGGCCCTCCAGCTCGCTCGGGGAGTAGATCGCCTTCATCTCCTCCCGCAGCGGCGTGATGTCCTGCGTCTTCAGATAGGCATCCACCGCCTTCGACACCTTGCGACCCAGGCCCGCAGCCGCCCAGCCCAGGTGCGTCTCCAGGATCTGGCCGACATTCATGCGCGAGGGCACGCCCAGCGGGTTGAGCACGATGTCGGCATGCGTCCCGTCCTCCAGGAACGGCATGTCCTCGATCGGCACAATCCGCGACACGACGCCCTTGTTGCCGTGACGGCCGGCCATCTTGTCGCCCGGCTGGATCTTGCGCTTCACCGCCACGAAGACCTTGACCATCTTCATGACGCCGGGGGGCAGCTCGTCGCCGCGCTGCAGCTTCTCGACCTTGTCGAGGAAGCGCTGCTCAAGGCGCTTCTTCGACTCGTCGTACTGCTTCTGCATCGCCTCCATCTCGGTCATGAGACGGTCGTCGATGACGGCGAACTGCCACCATTGCGAGCGCGGGTAGTCGTTGATCAGCTCGCGGGTGAGCGTGGTGTCCTTCTTGAAGCCCTTCGGGCCGGCCACCGGCGCCTGACCGATCAGCACATCCGCCAGACGGGCGTAGGTGTTGCGGTCGAGGATCGCCTGCTCGTCGTCGCGGTCCTTAGCGAGCCGCTCGATCTCCTCGCGCTCGATCGCCTGGGCGCGCTCGTCCTTGTCGACGCCGTGGCGGTTGAACACCCGGACCTCGACGATCGTCCCGGTGACGCCCGGCGGCACCCGAAGGGAGGTGTCGCGCACGTCCGAGGCCTTCTCGCCGAAGATGGCGCGGAGCAGCTTCTCCTCCGGCGTCATCGGGCTCTCGCCCTTCGGGGTGATCTTGCCGACGAGGATGTCGCCCGCATTCACCTCGGCACCGATATAGACGATGCCGGCCTCATCGAGGTTCTTGAGTGCTTCTTCCGAAACGTTCGGGATGTCGCGGGTGATTTCCTCCGGCCCGAGCTTGGTGTCGCGGGCCATCACCTCGAACTCCTCGATATGGATCGAGGTGAACACGTCATCCTTCACGATCCGCTCGGAGAGCAGGATCGAGTCCTCGAAGTTGTAGCCGTTCCACGGCATGAACGCGACGAGCACGTTCCGGCCGAGCGCCAGCTCGCCGAACTCGGTCGAGGGACCGTCGGCGATGATCTCGCCCTTCTTTACGAACTCGCCGACGCGGACCAGCGGCTTCTGCGTGATGCAGGTTGACTGGTTGGAGCGCTGGAACTTCTGCAGGCGGTAGATGTCGACGCCGGGCTTGTTGGCATCGGCCTCTTCCGTGGCGCGGATAACGATACGGGTGGCGTCCACCTGATCGATGATGCCGGCGCGGCGGGCCGCGATGGCGGCGCCGGAATCCCGGGCGACCACCGCCTCCATGCCGGTGCCCACGAATGGGGCGTCGGCGCGGACGAGCGGCACCGCCTGGCGCTGCATGTTCGAGCCCATGAGCGCGCGGTTGGCGTCGTCGTTCTCGAGGAACGGGATCAGCGCCGCGGCGACCGAGACGAGCTGCTTGGGCGAGACGTCCATGAGATCGACGCGCTCAGGACCCACCACGATCACGTCGCCGGCCCGGCGGCAGACCACGAGGTCCTCCGTCAGCTTCTTGTTCTCGTCCATCTGGGCGTTGGCCTGGGCCACGTAGTACTTCGCCTCCTCCATGGCCGAGAGGTAGGCGACCTCGTCAGTGACCACGCCGTCGCGCACGCGCCGGAACGGGGTCTCGATGAAGCCGTACTTGTTCACCCGCGCGAAGGTGGCGAGCGAGTTGATCAGGCCGATGTTCGGGCCTTCCGGCGTCTCGATCGGGCAGATGCGACCGTAGTGGGTCGGGTGCACGTCGCGCACCTCGAAGCCGGCGCGCTCACGGGTCAGACCGCCCGGGCCAAGCGCCGAGAGGCGGCGCTTGTGCGTCACCTCGGAGAGCGGGTTGGTCTGATCCATGAACTGCGACAGCTGCGACGAGCCGAAGAACTCGCGCACGGCCGCGGCCGCGGGCTTCGCGTTGATCAGGTCCTGCGGCATGACCGTGTCGATATCGACCTGGCTCATGCGCTCACGGATGGCGCGCTCCATGCGCAGGAGGCCCAGGCGGTACTGGTTCTCCATGAGCTCGCCCACCGAGCGGACGCGGCGGTTGCCGAGGTGGTCGATGTCGTCGACCTCACCCTTGCCGTCGCGCAGCTCCACGAGCGCCTTGACCACAGCCAGCATGTCCTCCTTGCGGAGCGTGCGGACCGTGTCGGCGGCGTCGAGATCGAGACGCATGTTCATCTTCACGCGGCCGACCGCCGAGAGGTCGTAGCGCTCGGAATCGAAGAACAGCGAGTGGAACATCGCCTCGGCGGTATCGAGGGTCGGCGGCTCGCCCGGGCGCATGACCCGGTAGATGTCGAACAGCGCACCCTCGCGGCCGGAATTCTTGTCCACCGCCAGCGTGTTGCGGATGTAGGGACCGACATTGACGTGGTCGATGTCGAGCACCGGCAGCTCGGTGATGCCGACATCCTCCAGGCTCTTGAGGAGCTTCTCGGAGATCTCCTCGCCGGCCTCGGCCCAGATCTCACCGGTCTGGGCGTTGACCAGATCCTCGGCGATGTACTGGCCGACGAGATCCTCGTCGGTCGCCTTGAGGAACTTGGTGCCCTTCTCGGTGATCTGACGGGCGTTGCGGGCGTTGAGCTTCTTGCCGGCCTCGAGCACGACCTCGCCGGAATCGGCGTCGATCAGGTCGACGGTGGCCTTCATGCCCTTCATGCGCTCGGCATCGAACGGCACGCGCCATTCGGCGCCGTCCCGGTCGTACACGACCTTGTTGTAGAAGGTCGACAGGATCTCCTCACCGTCGAGGCCGAGCGCGTAGAGCAGCGACGTCGCCGGCAGCTTGCGCTTCCGGTCGATGCGGACGTGCACGATGTCCTTGGCGTCGAACTCGACGTCGAGCCAGGAGCCCCGGTACGGGATGATGCGGGCGGCGAACAGGAGCTTGCCCGAGGAGTGGGTCTTGCCCTTGTCGTGGTCGAAGAACACGCCCGGCGAGCGGTGCATCTGCGAGACGATGACGCGCTCGGTGCCGTTGACGATGAAGGTGCCGTTCTCCGTCATCAGGGGCATGTCGCCCATGTAGACGTCCTGCTCCTTGATGTCCTTGACCGACTTGGCCTGGGTGTCGGGATCGACATCGAACACGATCAGGCGGAGCGTCACCTTCAGCGGCGCCGCGAAGGTGATGCCGCGCTGGCGGCACTCGTCGACGTCGTACTTCGGCGCCTCGAAGGTGTAGCGCACGAATTCCAGCAGCGCCGTGGCGGCGAAGTCGGAGATCGGGAACACCGACTTGAACACGCTCTGCAGCCCCTCGTCGCCGCGCCCGCCCTCGGGCTCGTCGACCATAAGGAACTGGTCGTAGGACGCCTTCTGAACCTCGATGAGGTTCGGCATCTCGGCAACTTCCTTGATCTTGCCGAAGAACTTCCGAATGCGCTTGCGACCGACCAGCGTGTTGGCCATGTGACCTCGCTCCTACCCGCGTGCCTCGCGCCCGGGGAAGCGTTCCCGCGAAGGGACCTCCCGCACCGGGCCGTGACGCGCGCCCCGCCGAGCCGCGCCACCGAACCGAATCTCGTTCTGGGTCCCTTTCGGGACCATCCGCCGAAGCGGCCTAAAGCCCGCGGGTGCTGACCCGCGGGCTCCAGTCACGACAGGCTCGCGAAGAGCCTCCGTGGGGTGATGGGCCGGGACCGGCCCATCGGCGACTTACTTGAGCTCGACCTTGGCGCCAGCCTTCTCGAGCTGGGCCTTGAGCTTCTCGGCCTCGTCCTTGGCAACGCCTTCCTTGACCGGCTTCGGCGCGCCCTCGACGAGGTCCTTGGCTTCCTTGAGGCCGAGGCCGGTGATCGCGCGGACCTCCTTGATGACCTCGATCTTCTTGTCGCCGGCGGCGGCGAGGACGACCGTGAACTCGGTCTGCTCCTCGACGGCGGCAGCTGCGCCACCGGCGGCCGGACCAGCGGCGACGGCGACGGCGGCAGCGGCCGAGACGCCCCACTTCTCTTCGAGCATCTTGGCCAGGTCAGCGGCCTCGAGCACGGTCAGCGAGGACAGGTCGTCGACGAGCTTGGCGAGATCAGCCATGGTGAATTCCTTTCAATATCGGTTCGAACGGATGGTTTTTGAAGGGCCTCAGGCGGCCTCGTCCTTCTTGGCATAGGCCCCGAACACGCGGGCGAGCTTGGCCGCCGGCGCGTTGACGACCTGGGCGATCTTGGTCGCGGGCGCCTGGATGAGGCCCACGAGCTTGCCGCGCAGTTCGTCGAGGGACGGAAGCGAGGCCAGAGCCTTCACGCCGTCCGGGTTCAGGGCGGTCTTCCCCATCGCGCCGCCGAGGATCACGAGCTTGTCGTTAGCCTTGGCGAAATCCACCGCGACCTTGGCGGCTGCGACCGGATCGCCGGAATAGGCGAGCAGGGTCGGGCCCTTCAGGAGCGGCTTGATGGAGGAGACGTCCGTGCCATCGAGTGCGATGCCGGCGAGGCTGTTCTTGGCGACCTTCACGGTGGCGCCGGCCTGCTTCATCTGCGTGCGCAGCTTCTGCATGTCGGCGACCGTGAGGCCCTTGTAGTGGGCCACGACGACGACGGCGCTCTGATTGAACACGCCGTTGAGCGTCGAGACGAGATCAGCTTTTGCTGTCCGGTCCACTGGGCTCTCTCCGGTTGGCGGAACCCGGTTTCGGGTCCGCCGGTTGCACATGCCGCCCGGACGTGATCTCGGCCGTAAGACCGGGAACGTCCGAACGACGCTTCGCGGCCCTGTCCCCGCGCGTACCCTTGCGGGCCGCCTCGGGCGAGTTGGTTCAAACCGACAACCCCTCCGCGGCGCGCGCCGCAGCGAGGCATTTTCGAATTCGGTCTTCCCCGTCTGTGCAGGCTGGCGGATTAAGCCGGCGAACCAGCACCTGCAGTCTCGGACAGGACATGGCCGGACAAGGCTCCGCGGGGATTTTCACCCCTGGGATCCGTCCGGCCAGTGCCACCCGGTTGCCCGGGCGACATTTCGAGCGGAAACCGGCCGATTGGCCGTTCTCCTTCCGTGAGGATGAAATGCGTGAGGCGCGGTGTATAGAGCCTAGCAAGGCGCCTGCCAAGACCCGAAGCGCGACTTTTCCGCCGCAGGCAAGGGCTTCCTGAGGAGCCCTGCCGCGATTGCATCGCTCTTCGAGCGCCGTGCTACGCCGCCTCGCGCTCCGGAACCAGCTTGCGCCGGGCCGCCTCCCACCAGCTCCGGTCGCGGGCTTCCTTCGCCTCGGCGGCCTTGGCGGCGTAGAACGAGGCATTGTGCTCGCCGCGCAGGGCCTCGCGTGTGAAGCGGATCAGATGGTGGGCCACGAAGCCCATGTTGAACACCGCCTCGATCTGCCCGCGCTTCAGCGCGTAGCCCGCCGCGCTCCAGAACGGCTTGCGGTAGTCGGAAAAGATCCCGACCCGCGTGATGATGTTGAAGCCGAGGATCAGGCCGCGGCGCAGGTTGGTGAAGGTCAGCTTTCCGGCGGTCGGCGTGGTGATGCGGTTCGGGTAGGTCACCGCGCACTGGTGCTTGAACCGCTCGAAGATCTTGTCCGGATCGTAGGCGTGCGCGATCGCCCGGCGCCAGCTGCTGACCACCGTGTCGTGCGGGCGCTTGAACAGCACGTTCGACTCGAGACTGGCATCGTGCAGGAGCCGCCCCTCGCGTTCCAGCCTGTCCCAGAGCGGCGTCTTGGGCAGGGCCTGGAGCAGGTTGATGGTCAGGACCGGGATCGCCGAGCGGTCGATGAAGTCGATCAGATTCTGCTCGGATTTGTCGGTGTCGGAATCGAGCCCCAGGATGATGCCGGAGGTCACCTCCAGCCCGTAGGAATTCAGCGTCTCAATCGCCTCGTACATCGGCACGGCGGCGTTGTGGGTCTTGTCGATGCCCTTCAGCGCCTCGGCCTCCGGGGTCTCGATCCCGACGAACACCGTCATGAAATTCGCCTGCCGCATCAGCTCGAGGATCTCGGGCTGCTTGGCCATGTTCAGCGTCGCCTCGCAGGCGAACTGGAGCGGGTAGTTGTTCTTCTTCTGCCATTCCACGAGGTGCGGCAGCATCTCGCGGGTCGCCTTGCGGTTGCCGATGAAATTGTCGTCCACGAAGTAGACCACCGCCGGATGGCCCGGCTGGCTGATGATGGCGTCGAGTTCGGCGCACATCTGCTCGGGGCTCTTCAGGCGGGGCTGTCGGCCGTAGAGCTGCGGGATGTCGCAGAACTCGCAGCGATAGGGGCAGCCCGAGGAAAATTGCAGCGAGCCGATCAGGTAGCGCTTGAGGGGCGCCGCCTCGTAGGCCGGGGCTGGGAAGTCGGCGAGCGCCAGTCGGTCCTTGGTTTCCAGCACCATCTGGGCGGGCGGGGGCGTCAGGTCGGCGTCGAGGCGCGCGACGAGCTGGTCGGTGGCGTCGCCGATCTCGCCGATATGAAGGTAATCGAAGTCGCCGTACTTCTCCGGCGCGCCCGAGACCGAGGGACCGCCCAGCACCGTGACCTTGCCGGCGGCGTGCGCCCGGTCGCGGATATCGTGGATCTGCGCCTCTTGGATGTGCATGCCCGAGACGAACACCGCATCGGCCCAGGCGAAGTCAGCGGGGCCCGCGCGGCGGATATTCTCATCGATGAACCGGCATTCCCACGCCTCCGGCATGTAGGCTGCGATCAGCAGCAGCCCCTGCGGCGGCATGAACGCCTTCACCCCGCCCATCAGCGGATAGGCGTGTGAGAACGTCCCGAAGGACGGCGTGTAGGCGGGGAAGACGCACAGGATGCGTCGCTTGGAGGAGACCGTCAGGGTGCATCGCATGGCGGTGTATCTAGCACAGCCGTGCGGCTTGGCGCCCCCCCTCCGTGGTTGAGAATGGCGTGAGGGACGCACGAACGGAAAACGCCCGGCCGTTTCCGGCCGGGCGCTCCGCAGCGTGAACGCTGTGCCGTGCCTCAGGCGGTCAGAACCGTGTTCGGCTCGACCTTCACGCCCGGGCCCATCGTCGAGGTGACGGCGATGCGCTGGACGTAGGTGCCCTTGGCGCCCGTGGGCTTCGCCTTGGCCACTGCGTCCGCGAAGGCCTTGATGTTCTCGACGAGCTTGTCGGCATCGAACGAGACCTTGCCGACGCCGGCATGGACGATGCCGGCCTTCTCGACGCGGAACTCCACCGAGCCGCCCTTGGCGCCGGCCACCGCACCCTTCACGTCCATCGTCACCGTGCCGACCTTCGGGTTCGGCATCAGGCCGCGCGGGCCCAGCACCTTACCGAGACGGCCGACCAGCGGCATCATGTCCGGGGTCGCGATGCAGCGATCAAACTCGATCTTGCCGCTCTGCACGATCTCCAGGAGGTCCTCAGCGCCGACGATGTCGGCACCGGCCGCCTTGGCGTCGTCCGCCTTGGCGCCGCGGGCGAAGACCGCGACCCGAACCGTGCGGCCGGAGCCGTTCGGCAGGTTGCAGACGCCGCGGACCATCTGGTCGGCGTGGCGGGGATCGACGCCGAGGTTCATGGAGACCTCAACGGTCTCGTCGAACTTCGCGGTCGCCCGCTCCTTCACCAGCTTGATCGCCTCGTCGAGGGGATAGAGCTTGGTGACCTCGATGCCCTCGCGGGCGGCGCGGATGCGCTTGCCTTCCTTAGCCATGCTGTCCTCCCTCAGGCCGTCACTTCGAGGCCCATGGCCCGGGCGGAGCCGCGGATCATGGCAACAGCCGACTCGATCGAGTCGCAGTTGAGGTCGGGCATCTTCTTCTCGGCGATCTCGCGCAGCTGCGCCTCGGAGATCTTGCCGACGGTCGGGCCCTTGCCGGGGGTCTTGGAGCCGGAGGCCGGCTTCTTGCCGAGCTTCAGGCCGACAGCCTTCTTCAGGAAGAAGGTGACCGGGGGCTGCTTCATCTCGAAGGTGAAGGAGCGGTCCTGATACGCGGTGATGATCACCGGGATCGGGGTGCCCTTCTCCATCTGCGCGGTCTTCGCGTTGAAGGCCTTGCAGAATTCCATGATGTTGAGGCCGCGCTGACCGAGCGCGGGGCCGATCGGCGGCGACGGGTTCGCCGCGCCGGCCGGGACCTGAAGCTTCACGTAACCCGTGATCTTCTTCGCCATGGGACTGCTCCCAATGAGAATCCGCCCCCACGCGGCCTGAAGCGCGGCGGGTCGGACGGTTGCAGATCGCGGTGCGATCCGGCGATCCCGGAGGCGAGGCCGGGCGGATCTCCCGCGGATGGTGCCGCATCCTCGAACGGGATGCCGCGGCTTCGCGGCCGCCGCTCAGCGTCGGCCGGGAAAAACGGGCAGCTCAGGGGCTGCCGAAATCAGGAGGCTCAGGCCTTCTCGACCTGGGCGTATTCGAGCTCCACCGGGGTGGCGCGGCCGAAGATCGACACGGCCACCTTGAGACGGGAGCGTGCCTCGTCGATTTCCTCGACGGTGCCGTTGAAGCTGGCGAACGGGCCGTCGGCGACCCGGACGGTCTCGCCGATCTCAAACGAGACAGAAGGCTTCGGCCGGTCGACGCCCTCGGCGACCTGCCCCTTGATCCGCTCGGCCTCGGCGTCGGGGATCGGCACCGGCTTCGACTTGTCGGCGCCCAGGAAGCCCGTGACCTTCGGGGTGTTCTTGATGAGGTGGTAGACCTCGTCGGTCAGGTCGCACTTCACCAGCACGTAGCCGGGGAAGAACTTGCGCTCGGCATCGACCTTCCGGCCGCGGCGCACCTCCACGACCTTCTCGATCGGGACCATCACCTCGTCGAACAGCTCGGTCAGCCCGCGCTGGGCCGCCTGGTCCTTGATGGACTGCGCGACCTTATTCTCGAAGTTCGAGTAGGCGTGGACGATGTACCAGCGCTTCGACACGGTTCCGTTCAACTCCGAATACGTCTGCGAGGTCTCCCTCGTCCGATGGCGCCCGGCTTCAGAGGCCCAGGATCAGGCCGACCACGAAGCGCAGGGCCTGATCCACCACCGTGAAGAACAGGCTCGTCACCACCACCATCACGAACACCATGATGGTGGTGATCGTGGTCTCCCGGCGGGACGGCCACGTGACCTTGCGGGCCTCGTCGCGGACCTGGGCGAAGAACTCGCCCGGCGTGGCGCGCTTCTGCGTCGCCCGGGCCGAGGTCGCTGGCCGAGCCGGCGGCGGGTTCGCAGGGCCGCGGGCCGCGCCGCGCACCAGGTCCACCTTCTTGGTCGCTTCGTTCGATGCCATGGCGCCAGTGTCTGTGCGTGTTCGGCCCCGGGCAGAGACCGCTCCGGGAACACGAAATGACGGCGCCGAGGACCCGGATGGGCCCGCACCGACGGTCGCTTCAGATCTCGGATTGCGCCCGCTCTAGCGCAACTCCGCGGCCTTGTCGACCGGGCCGCCGCGCGGGATCGGGCAGGATGTCTGGCAGGAGTGGAGGGACTCGAACCCGCAACCTCCGGTTTTGGAGACCGGCGCTCTGACCAGTTGAGCTACACTCCTAGCGCGTTGCCCAATGCCTCATCGCGGCCCGGCTTGCAAGGGGTTCGGCGGCATGGGCGGGGTCGCCGAACCGAAAATCGCAGCCTCGATCCAATCCGGATTGGAGTGCGTGTGACCCGCGAAGGCGCGAGACCTCAGTTCCACCGCCGCGACGGCCGAGACCGATCGGCCGCCGCGCCTCACCGGCCGTGATCCGCCCGTTCCATCGTATTCAGCGGCCGGACTTGGCGGCCGTCGAAGCGGAACAGTTCATCGCTGCGGCCGTACGGGCCTTCGCGCATATAACGCGTGGCCTCCGCGGCCAAGTCGCGCCGGGCGGGGCTGTCGGACGGCCAGGCGAGGAGCAGATTGCGTGTCGGTCCGGCCAGCGTGATGCTGTCTGCCTTAAGGGCGCGCCGGATCTCGTCGAGGTAGGACGGCACGAGCAGCCGCGCGATGGCGAAATCGTCGCCGGGATTGGCCATGGCGAACAGGGGCGCGCCGTCCCCGAGCACCAACTGAAACGGCGCATCCCGCGAGGTCCCCGCCAGGTTCGCGACGGCCGTCGTCTCCACCAACGCGGGATCGACCTGCCAGCCCGCGAGCATCTCGTGGGTCACGTACTGATAGCGATTCGGCTCATCAAGCACGTAGACCACGTGCAGCGTCTCGGAGAACCGACGATGCGCGAGCATCTTGTATTGCTGAAGGATCTCGTCCGGCACGAGTTGCGGGCGCAGGCGCGGCCGGATCACCGCGAAGTCGCCCGTGTCCGGCGCGGGGGCGGCCTTCGCGAAAGCGACGGCGAGGAACTCCTCCACCTCCCGACGGCGTTCGGCTTCGGAGAGGCCGTCGACGCGCCGATACAGGTTGGTGAGATCGAGCGTCTTCGTGCCGACGCTGAGCTGCGCCGGATCCGCTTCCAGGAGAACCGTGGACCCTGGCCGGATGCCCTGGATCAGCGCCGCCACTTCCGCGCGGAAACGCCCGTCGGTCAACGCATCGCCCCAGGCCGCGCCGGTCAGGACCGCTGCTCCCACGCAGATCAGGGCAACGAAACACCCGGCCCGGAGAATGGAACCAACCGACATCCGAGTCTCCCCCAAGACCAGGCGGAGACAGGACAAAGCAACGCCGGCGCTCCGTCAAGACGAAGGCCGGCGCGATTCACATCGATCCAAGTCGATGCCCACCGGCGAGACGGCGGGATGCTCGTGACCCGGCGCGTGGTGCGCCGGGCCTTTCTGGCTCAGTCGTTGATGGCAGCGACGACGCCGGCACCCACCGTGCGGCCGCCCTCGCGGATGGCGAAGCGCAGCTTCTCCTCCATCGCCACCGGCACGATCAGCGCCACGTCCATCGTCACGCTGTCGCCCGGCATCACCATCTCGGTGCCCTCCGGCAGCGTGCAGATCCCGGTCACGTCCGTCGTGCGGAAGTAGAACTGCGGCCGGTAGTTCGTGAAGAACGGCGTGTGGCGGCCGCCCTCTTCCTTCGTCAGGATGTAGGCCTCGGCCTTGAACTTCGAGTGCGGCTTCACCGAACCCGGCTTGCACACGACCTGGCCGCGCTCCACGTCCTCGCGCTTCGTGCCGCGCAGCAGCACGCCCACGTTGTCGCCCGCCTGACCCTGGTCGAGCAGCTTGCGGAACATCTCGACGCCGGTCACCGTCGTGGTCTGCGTGTCGCGGATGCCGACGATCTCGACCGTCTCACCCACCTTCACGATCCCGCGCTCGACGCGGCCCGTCACCACCGTGCCGCGGCCCGAGATCGAGAACACGTCCTCGATCGGCATCAGGAACGGCAGGTCGATCGGGCGCTCCGGCTGCGGGATGTAGGCGTCCACCGTCTCCATCAGCTTCAGCACGGCGTCCTTGCCGATCTTCGGCTCCTTGTCCTCCAGCGCCATCAGCGCCGAGCCCTTGGTGATCGGGATGTCGTCGCCGGGGAAGTCGTACTTCGACAGGAGCTCGCGCACCTCCAGCTCGACCAGCTCGAGCAGCTCCTCGTCGTCGACCATGTCGACCTTGTTGAGGAACACCACCAGCGCCGGCACGCCGACCTGACGCGCCAGCAGGATGTGCTCGCGGGTCTGCGGCATCGGGCCGTCGGCCGCCGACACCACCAGGATCGCGCCGTCCATCTGCGCCGCG
>NZ_FNHS01000036.1 GCF_900103445.1 Methylobacterium phyllostachyos
CTAGAGCGTTTTCGGTTTGAGCTGAATCGGCCAGTTGGGGTTCACGTCGGGCTGTCGAGTTGATTCATTGCGCGCTCCAGATGAGGAGCAGAGCATGGGCCGACCCTACAGCCAGGATCTGCGTGAGCGGGTGGTGGACGCGGCAGGTGCGACCTCGCGTCGGCAAGCGGCCAAGCGCTTCGGGGTCGGTGCCGCAACGGCGGTCCGCTGGATGACGGCACTGGCCACGACCGGCACAGTGGCGGCCCGGCCACAAGGGCGGGCGCGCCGCTCCAAGCTCGATCCGCACGAGGCGTTCCTGCGCGGCCTGATCGCCGATCGGGACGACATCACCCTGGAGGAGATGCGGGTCCGCCTGCGGGAGGAACACGCGCTCACAGTCGGGCTGGGCACCCTGTGGGCTTTCCTCGACGCGCGTGGCCTGACGTACAAAAAAAGACAGCCCACGCGACCGAGCAGGATCGCCCGGACGTGAAGGCCGCCCGCGAGGCGTGGTTTGAGGGCCAGCCCGACCTCGATCCCAGCCGCCTCGTGTTCCTCGACGAGACCTGGACCGCCACCAATATGGCCCGCACCCGCGGGCGCTCACCGCGTGGGGAGCGGTTGCGCTCACCCGTGCCGCACGGTCATTGGAAGACCACCACCCTGGTGGCGGGTCTGCGCCTGTCCGGGATCGCCGCGCCGTTCGTGCTGGACGGGCCGATCAACCGCGACGCCTTCCAGACTTACGTCGAGCGCGTGCTGGTGCCCGAACTCACGCCCGGCGACATCGTCGTGATGGACAACCTCGGCAGCCACAAAGGCCCAGCTGCGCGCGCGGCCATCGAGGCAGCGGGCGCGCGACTGCTGTTCCTCCCGCCCTACTCGCCGGACTTCAACCCGATCGAGATGGCTTTCTCCAAGCTCAAGGCGCTGCTGCGCAAGGCCGCCGAGCGCACCGTCGAAGGGCTATGGTCAGCCATCGGACGGCTTATCGACACCGTCACCCCAGACGAGTGCGCCAACTTCTTTGCTGCGGCAGGCTACGATCCAGATTAAAACGAAAATGCTCTAGGCGGCCAAACACGCGCAGCGAACGTCGCTGCGCCCAAAAGGGCGATGTAGCGCAAATCGGGGCCGGTCCCGGGATGATCGCAGCTGCGCGGTCGTGCTCCGGCGCGCCCGTTTTCACCGCTTCGCAAACCACGCCGAGGGCCAAGCACGACCACCGCGTGCCGACGAGGCCGTTAACGATCCCGTAAAATTAACAGATGTGGTCCGATATCAGTCGGACGACCCCAAACATCGCGACGTTGCCTATAAAGCTTACAGCGTTTTTGGGAATGCGTAATCCGAAGTCTTCCATCAAACAATGGCGGTAGAATTTATAAATCGCGACCCATATCTACAGCAAAGACCATAAAAGACCAGAGGAAAGGTCGGGGTTGATATCCAAACTCCATCAGGTCATCATCGCGGAAACTTGGGCAAGGTGAGTGCGCGATGCATCTCCTTCAGCACATCTGGTCGGGGTGACGCGATGTTGGTCGCTTTGATGTTGTTCATGGTGGGATGGGTCATCGGCAGATCCTCTACTGCGGTCGTCCTGGCCATGACGTCGACTGTAGTTATGTTCACGGCAGTGACGATTTTTCTGTCCACTTACAGGTTCGATTTGCTCCATGTGCTGATCACGTTTGGCTATCTCGGTGCTCACCAATCGGGCTACCTGCTCGGCGCCTATATGGGCGCATACCACCAGAACAATTGACGCCCTGACCCGCGCCTACCACCACCAGACCAACCGGCCCGCAATATGGTTGATCGTGTACCACAAGATCATCGTCGCCGATGGCCAGACGACCACAAGTAGAAGTGGCGGTCTCTTAGCAGTCCGGCTTTGCTGTCGAATCGAGACATTGTTCACGTTCTGAATCCTGGCATACCGATCTTGGGTGCCCCAATTACGGGCAGAGACCGATTTTTGTTCCCAGATTGTAGTGACCAAACGCTTGGATGCGGTTCGAGCCGGTTTAAAGTCAAGACAGCATGACCTGACAACCAGCTCTGACTCACAATCGCGCGAGCCCAAGATCGCACAAGAGTTCCTTGTATTAGAGTCTTATGAGGCCCTGAATAAGGAGGGTCTATTATATTGCCCGGCAAGTCGATATATTGAATCTATCTCGTTGCGTATTCGTTCAAGCGCAGGGGATTGACTCGTTGCCGGGACGTTCATGCATGACCGCGCGTCCCGCACCGGCCCGGCCCGAGACGAGTCGCCATGGGCGCACACGAAGGCACCCGTGCGGTGAGAGCGTGCTGGGTCGATGAGACGTCCGACGCGCTCGCGTCGGACCGCTCAGACATCCGCGAAGATGTCCCGATCCTTCGTTTCCGGCACGAAGATCAAACCGATGATGACGGTCGCGACGGCGATCACGATCGGATACCAGAGGCCGAAGTAGATGTCGCCGGTCTGGGCCACCATGGCGAAGGCGGTAGCCGGCAGCAGCCCGCCGAACCAGCCGTTGCCGATATGGTAGGGCAGCGACATCGAAGTGTAGCGAATTCGAGTCGGGAACAGCTCCACCAGCATGGCGGCGATCGGGCCGTAGACCACGGTCACGAGCAGCACGAGGAGGAACAGCAGGCCGATCACCTGCGCGACCTGCGGCCGGAAGACGTCGAACGGGTTCGCCATCTTGACGATTCCGGCATCACCCGCCTTCGGATAGCCGGCTGCCTGGAGCGCCGCAATCGTCGCCCTGTTGGCATCGAGGTTGCCCCCTTCTGGGTAGGGAATCTCGGTGTCGTTGACCCGAATCGTGGTCGGTTGCCCGGCGGCGCCGGGGAGAGTGGTGTAACGCACCGAGGATTTCGACAGGAAGTCGCGGGCGAGGTCGCAGGGTGCCGTGAAGATTCGCGTCCCTACCGGGTTAAACAGGGTCCCGCACGCGGCCGGGTCGGCCGTCACCGTAACCTTGACCGACTCGATTGCCGCTTCCAGCTTCGGGTTGGCAGCCGAGGTGATGCCCTTGAAGATCGGGAAGAAGGTCGCCGCCGCGATAGCGCATCCCGCCAGGATGATGATTTTGCGGCCGATCATGTCCGACAGCCAGCCGAACACCACGAAGAAGCCGGTGCCGAGGAGCAGCGACCACGCGATCAGGAGATTGGCGGTATAGCCATCGACCTTCAGGATCGATTGAAGGAAGAACAGCGCGTAGAACTGGCCCGTGTACCAGACCACGCCCTGGCCTGCGACGAGGCCGAACAGGGCAATGATCGCAAACTTTGCATTCCGCCACTGGCCGAAGGCTTCCGTGAGCGGCGCCTTCGAGGTCTTACCCTCCTCTTTCATTTTCTCGAAGGCCGGCGATTCGGAAAGCTGGAGCCGGATCCATACCGAGATCCCGAGCAACAGCACCGAGACCAGGAACGGGATGCGCCAGCCCCACTCGGCGAAGGCGGCCTCGCCCGTGAAGGTGCGGGTCGCCAAAATGACGAGGAGCGACAGGAACAGGCCGAGCGTCGCGGTGGTCTGGATCCAGCTCGTGTAGAAGCCGCGCCGGCCGTTGGGCGCATGTTCGGCCACGTAGGTCGCTGCGCCGCCATACTCGCCGCCGAGCGCCAGTCCCTGAGCCAGCCGCAGGACGATCAGGATGATCGGCGCGGCGATGCCGATCGTGGCGGCGTTCGGCAGCACGCCGACGATGAAGGTCGACAGACCCATGATCAGGATCGTGACAAGGAAGGTGTATTTGCGCCCGACAAGATCGCCGATGCGGCCGAAGACCAGCGCGCCGAACGGGCGGACGATGAAGCCCGCCGCGAAGGCGAGCAACGCGAAGATGTCGCGCGTCGCCGGCGGGTAGGCCGAGAAGAACTGGGCGCCGATGATCGCCGCGAGTGAGCCGTAGAGGTAGAAGTCGTACCACTCGAACACGGTGCCGAGCGAGGATGCGAAGATCACACGCTTTTCGGCCGCATTCATCGGCCGCGCGGCATCCCCCGTCCGCGGGATCGCGGTTGCCCCAGCCATCGACGAAACCCTCCCGAGACCAAGTTTTCGCGCTGTCCGCTCCCGGGCGAACCCTGCGCTCAGCGCAGCTCACATTTGCGTGAATGTAAGGTGGGATGGGGTCAACCGGGAAAGCGTTCGTGCACCACGTCATCAACACGGGGGTGCCCACTCACCGGGTCCGCGAACGAGAAAGGGCGCAGCTCGCGCCGCGCCCTTCTGCTGACCTGCTCTGCCGGATCGGTCAGTGCGCGTGCGCGCCGGCCGCACCGATCCCGGTTTCGGAGCGCACATATTGCGCCTCGAAGGCGGCGCGCTCGCGCTGAGCCCGCCGAGACTTGTCCAAGAGGGACACGACCCAGATCGTGGCGAAGGCCAGCGGCATCGAGAACAGCGCCGGATTATCGTAGGGGAAGAGCGGGGCTGGGTTGCCCAGCGTCGTCACCCACACGGCCTTCGACAACACAACCATAGTGACCGCCGCCAGGAGGCCGACCAAGCCGCCGGCCAGCGCCCCCCAGGTGGTGGTGCCACGCCACAGGATCGACATGGCCAGAACCGGGAAGTTGCAGCTCGCCGCCACCGCGAAGGCCAGGCCGACCATGAAGGCGACGTTCTGGTTCTCGAACACATAGCCGAGATAGATCGCCACGATCCCGATCACCACCGCCGAGATCTTCGACAGGTTGACCTCATGCTTCTCGGTGGTGCGCCCGCGGGCGATCACCTGGGCGTAGAGGTCGTGGCTGATCGCCGAAGCGCCGGCCAGCGTCAGGCCGGCGACGACCGCGAGGATCGTGGCGAAGGCCACCGCCGAGATGAAGCCCAGGAAGTACGGGCCGCCGACCGCGTTGGCGAGGTTCACCGCCACCATGTTGGTGCCGCCGATCATGTCCTTCAGCTTGTCGAAGGCGCCGGCCGGCCCGAGCTTGAAGTAGATCGGGTCCGACATCAGCAGGGCGATGCCGCCGAAGCCGATGATGAACGTCAGGATGTAGAAATAGCCGATCAGGCCGGTGGCGTAGAACACCGACTTGCGGGCGGCTTGGGCGTCCGAGACCGTGAAGAACCGCATCAGGATGTGCGGCAGGCCGGCCGTGCCGAACATCAGGCCGACGCCGAGCGAGAGCGCCTCGACCGGGTTCGACACGAGGCCGCCCGGCGCCATGATGGCGTCGCCCTTCGGATGGACCTGCACCGAAGCGGCGAACAGGGTCTCCGGGTTGAAGCCGTACTTGAACAGCACCGCGCCGGCCATGAAGGTCGCGCCGCCGAGCAGCAGGCAGGCCTTGATCACCTGCACCCAGGTGGTCGCCTTCATGCCGCCGAAGGCCACGTAGACGATCATCAGCACGCCGACGATGATCACCGCATAGAGGTATGGCAGGCCGAACAGGAGCTGGATCAGCTTCCCCGCGCCGACCATCTGGGCGATCAGGTAGAAGGCCACCACCACGAGGGTACCCACCGCCGAGATGATGCGGATCGAGGTCTGGTCGAGCCGGAAGCTCGCCACGTCGGCGAAGGTGAACTTGCCGAGGTTGCGCAGCCGTTCCGCGATGAGGAACAGCACGATCGGCCAGCCGACCAGGAAGCCCGTCGAGTAGATCAGCCCGTCGAAGCCCGACGTGTAGACGAGGCCCGAGATGCCGAGGAACGAGGCCGCCGACATGTAGTCGCCGGCGATCGCGAGCGAATTGGTGCCGGCCGAGATGCCGCCGCCCGCTGCGTAGAAGTCGGCGGCCGATTTGGTGCCCTTGGCCGCCTTGTAGGTGATGCCGAGCGTCAGCAGCACGAAGAACAGGAACATCAGGATGGCCGGCCAATTCGTGGCCGATTGCTGCACGGCACCGAGATCCGGGCCGGCCGCGTAGGCTGCGCTGGCCGCGACGGCGGCGAGGGGCAGGCCGAGGAGGAGGCGGTTCATCGGCCGAAGCTCCGCTTGAGGGAGTCGCTGAGCGCGTCGAAGCGCGTGTTGGCCCGGGCCACGTAAATGCCGGTCAGCAGGAAGGCGAACAGGATCACGAACACGCCCACGAACAACCCGAGCGAGGCGGTGCCGCCGACCTTCACGGCGAGCAGTGACTTGTCGAAGGCGATCAGGCCGATGAAGCCGAAATAGACGATCAGCATCAGGATGGTGAGCGTCCAGGCGAAGCGCGTGCGCTCGCCCACGAGTTGCTGGAATTCCGGGGACCGGGCGATCCGCGCAACCTGCGGATCCTGATCTGTCCCGAGGGTGGCTGTCCCTGGGGGCGCCGGGCGTCCCCGGGCGCCGAGTGTCGTGCCGCTGCTCATGACTGTTCCTCCCGCGAGGGCTCTCCGGCCCCCGGGTTCATCGCGATTGTCTTGCGTGGTTCTTGTTGGAGGCGGGCGCCGCACCGGCATCCGCCCCGATGAAGTCCCGCGCCGCCGTCTGGGAGGCGCGGACACGATCAGGCCCGATTTTGCCGGTTCTCGATCAGGTCATCAACGACGGCGGGCTCCGCCAGCGTCGAGGTGTCCCCGAGCGAACCGAAATCGTCCTCGGCGATCTTGCGCAGGATGCGGCGCATGATCTTGCCCGAGCGGGTCTTGGGCAGCCCCGGCGCGAACTGGATGAGGTCCGGCGAGGCGATCGGCCCGATATCCTTGCGGACCCAGGTCACGAGCTCCTTGCGCAGCGCGTCGTCGCCCTCCTCGCCGTCGTTAAGGGTCACGTAGGCGTAGATGCCCTGGCCCTTGACGTTGTGCGGGTAGCCGACGACCGCGGCTTCTGCAACTTTCGGATGTGCAACCAGTGACGATTCCACTTCCGCTGTACCCATCCGGTGGCCGGAGACGTTGATGACGTCATCGACGCGGCCGGTGATCCAGTAATAGCCGTCGGCGTCCCGCCGCGCGCCATCGCCGGTGAAGTACTTGCCCGGATAGGTCGAGAAGTAGGTCTGCTCGAACCGTTCATGGTCGCCGTAGACCGTGCGCATCTGGCCCGGCCAGGAATCGGCGATGCAGAGATTGCCCTCGCTGGCCCCTTCGAGGACCTTGCCCTCGGCATCGACCATCTCAGGTCTGACGCCGAAGAACGGCCGCGTCGCCGAGCCGGGCTTGAGGGCGGTGGCGCCCGGGAGCGGGGTGATCAGGATGCCGCCCGTCTCGGTCTGCCACCACGTGTCGACGATCGGGCAGCGCTTGTCGCCGACGACGTTGTAGTACCAGTCCCACGCCTCCGGGTTGATCGGCTCGCCGACCGAGCCCAGCACCCGCAATGAGGCCCGGGAGGTCTTCTTAACCGGGCCCTCGCCGCCGCCCATCAAAGAGCGGATCGCAGTCGGCGCGGTGTAGAAGATGTTGACCTTGTGCTTGTCGATCACTTCCCAGAACCGGGAGGTCGACGGGTAGGTCGGGATGCCCTCGAACATCAGCGTCGTCGCGCCGTTCGCGAGCGGCCCGTACACGATGTAGCTGTGGCCGGTGACCCAGCCGACATCGGCCGTGCACCAGTACACGTCGCCTTCGCGGTAATCGAAGACGTACTCGTGAGTCATCGACGCGTAGACAAGATAGCCGCCGGTGGTGTGGACCACGCCCTTCGGCTGACCGGTCGAGCCGGAGGTGTAGAGGATGAACAGCGGGTGTTCCGCCTCAACCGCTGCGGCGGGGCAATCATCGGTCACCTGCTCGGCGGCCTCGTCGTAGTAGACGTCGCGGCCGGCCTCCATGGCGACGCTGCCGCCCGTGCGGCGGACCACGATGACGTGGTCGACCAGATCGCTGTCGATGCGCTTGATCGCCTCGTCGACATTGGCCTTCAGCGGCACCTTGCGGCCGCCGCGCAGACCCTCGTCGGCCGTGATCACCACCTTCGAGCCGCACCCCTGGATGCGCGAGGCCAGCGAATCCGGCGAGAAGCCACCGAACACGATGGCGTGGACCGCGCCGAGCCGCGCACAGGCGAGCATCGCGTAGGCGGCTTCCGGAATCATCGGAAGATACAGGGTGACCCGATCGCCCTTGCCGACACCCCGATTGCGTAGGACGTTGGCCATCCGGCAGACCTGCGCATGCAGCTCGCGGTAGCTGATGTGCTTGGACTCGTCCGGATTGTCGCCCTCCCAGATGATCGCGGTCTGATCGCCGCGGCTCTCGAGGTGCCGGTCGATGCAATTATAGGCGACGTTTGTGGTGCCGTCCTCGAACCACTTGATCGAAACCCTGCCGGGTTCGAAGCTCGTATCCTTGACCTTGGAGTACGGCGTCATCCAGTCGATGCGCTTGCCGTGCTCTCGCCAGAAGGCGTCCGGATCGGAAACCGACGCCTTATACATGTCCTGATACTTGGCGTCGTCGACGTGAGCACCCTCCCGCCACGCAGCCTGCACCTCGATGACCTTGCCTTCCATGGCGTTCCATCCCTGATTGGCGTCCGATCGTATCGCGGTCTACGCCGCGCTGCCAGGACTTCCAAAGTAACGTAGCCTACACTGTAAGGCGCCGTTATCCTCGTCGTTTTCCTCAGGCGCCTTCCACTTCCGCTGGATGAATTGGGCGCAATGTAACCGGGTGAGTGAAGCCTCGGTCATACCGTGTCAAGCCGAGTTCCAGGGGAAAGGCGGCATTGCGGTTCCGCCCCCACGAATACTTCATGTTTCGAGCCGCCGACGCTCCGGGCGGAGCCTCAGCCGTTTGCCATCCGGCGTACCGGCATGATGATCTCCACCAGTGTGCCGTCCTCGGCCGGCGTCGACAGTTCGAGGCGGCCGCCATTGGCCTCGACGAGCGCGCGGGGCAGAGCGAGGCCCTCCTCGACCTCTCGCCTGGGATCGGCGGACCGACCCGCGGCGCCGGTATCGCGAACCCTCAGGGCAACACCCGCCCGCTCGGCCGCGCCCGTCGACACGATGATCTGGCCACCCGCCGCCGAACGCCGGATCGCATTCTCGATCACCAGGCCGGCGGCGCGACTCACGGAGCGCTCATCGGCCTCCAGTTCCCCGAGGTCGGTGGAGAAGCTCGTCCGCACGACGACCCGGCCCCGGGCCGCCTCGGCCTGGAACCGCGCCACGCAGCCGGCCGCGAGATCGTTGAGATCGAAAGCCCGTGGTTCCAGATGCAGGGCGCCGAATTCCACAGCCGCGAGGTCGAGGAGATTTCCGACCCGCTCCAGCATCGTCCCGCCCGACGCCTTGATCTCGGCGATGCAGGCGTTGTAGCGCGCGTCGCCGAGGGGGCCGAAAGGCTCCTTCAGCATTGCATCGACGAGGCCGATCATCCCGGTCAGGGGTTCGCGGAATGCGCGATCCAGGCGCGCCAGGGTGTTGCTGGCACCGCTCGATGCGGCCCGGTCGGTCATGCCTGCAGCCGCGAACGAGGAACGGCTTTTCGCCCCGTCGAGGATCGCCACCAGGCGACTGTCCTCCTGGGCTACCCTGACGTCGAGGGTCACTGGCGTGCCTGCGAGCGAAACGCTGCGTGGCCCCCGCGTCACGCCCCGCAGGAGGTCGGCGACGGTGAGCACGCTCTCCCGATCGAACTGCGAGACGAAGCTTCCGCCGACGATCTCCCGGGCCTCACAGCCCAGCAGGGTCGCGGCGGCACGGTTCACCGCTACGATGCGGCCGGCGTGATCGAGGGTGACGATTCCGCTGTCGAGCGCATCGAGGGCGGCCTCGGCGCCGACGGCCCTCTCGCTCTGGTTGGCGCGGGCGAGGCGCTCGGCCGCAAGTTCGGCGGCCGCATCGGCCTCGTCGATCGGGCGCAGGAGCAGACAGATGGCGGGCTCGCCAGTCCAGCTGCAGCGGTTGCTGAGGACTTCGACCGGTCGCGTGCATCCGTCCGTGGTCACGATGGCGGTCACGCGCGCGGCCGGATCTGTGTCCCCCTCGTGCGCAGCACCGGGGAAGAGCCCGCCCAGCCCACGTCCCGACAAGGCTGCGACATCGGCGTGCCCGGTCAGCGCCAGGAGTTTTGCGTTCGCCGCCAGGATTGAGCCAGCCCGATGCACGAGCGCGGGAAGCGGTAGGCCTGCCAGAATCTCAGGCACCGATGCTGCCGCGCCGCTATCGTCGTGCGTCTCAGGCAATCCGGGTTGCGGGCCGGGGAAGGGCATGATCGCGCCGCCTTCCGACTTCGTGCCCTGGCCGGCGGGTTCCGCGTCGTCGCCGGCGTAGCGCGCGCCGAGCGCGCGGGCTATCTCTCGGAACGCGGCATGCTCGTCCGTCGACAGCGGGGTTGCCGGAGGTGCCGGCTCCACACTGCCAGGCGGATCGGGCTCGGCCGGCATGGGAGCCGGGGGTAGTGGCTCGGGGATTTCCGCCGAACTGGGCGGTACGGCCACGACAGACGACGCCTCGGTGACGCGGACGGTGGGTCCCGGCGGCAGAGCGCGGATCAGACCGAACCCTGCGAAGCCCGCATAGGCCGCATCGCCGCGACCGAGCGGGGCGCCGGACAGCTCGACGCGGAACGGACCGGTGCCGGCATCCAAAACGGCCGGCTCGCCGCGGAACGTGCGGCGCTCGTGCAGCGCCGCCAGCACGCCCTCGGCGCCGGCGATGCGGCCGGCCGCCGTCAGATCCTGCCAGCGCTGGCCGACAAGGCCCGCGAGGCTTTCCGGGCCGGTCAGCAGGGTGAGTTCGCCCGAGGCATCGATGCGCCACAGGAAGCGATCGTCCCGTTCGACGGGCGGCGCGGGTGGAGGCGCGGCCGGTGCTTCCTGGGGGCACGGGCGCGCCTTCGGCGTTGCGACCGGTGTCGCCGGCATCACCAGGATCACGGGCGTCCCACCGTCGCGGTTGCCGCGGGCCAGCCAGCACAGCACGGGCGGCGCGATCCGGCGGGGGTCGAGCCGCAGCCGCGCGAGACGGGGCGTGCCATCCTGTGGCGTTGCGGACGCAACCTGCCGCAGCAGGTCCCTCAGGCCCGGGCCGGAAAGCATGTCGGACAGGGGGCGCGCCGCCGGGGAGGCGTGCAGGATCGTCCCAGCGCCCGTGTCGAGCACGAGATACACCGGATCCGGGACGGCAAAGACCATCGACAGGGTCGGCAACCGACTCCAGCCCGCGAAAGCTGCGGCGAGGCCGTGTTCACGGTCTGGTTCGGCCGGTATCAGTGTCGTCTCCAACGTCCGCGACCTCGAACCCACACGCGTCCCAGTGCTTCCGAGTCTCCTGGCGCGAGAAACCCGCACCGTCGGAGCTTTGTTGTAAACTCCCTGTCGCCGCAGCGCTGGACTCTGGCAACAACCGTCACACGTTTACGTCATGTCAACCTTAACGCCGAGGGCGTGGGTGGCATATGGGTACGAATCGGTTATTGTGCAGTGCACAAAACGCCATCCACAGGCGGAAACAAGAGGAGACGTACATGAGCAACCCCCCGAATTACGAAGTTCCTGCCGAGATGCGCGACATGGCCGAAAAGAGCGTCGAGCAGGCCCGCAAGGCCTTCGACAGCTTCATCGGCGCCGCGCGGCGCACGGCCGACACGGTGCAGGGTTCCGCGGAGCTCGCGCGCACCAACGCCCGTGACGTCTCAACGCGCGGCTTCGAATACGCCGAGCAGAACGTCAACGCGGCGTTCGATCTCGCCCAGAAGCTTGTCCGCTCCCGCGACATGCAGGAGGCCATGCAGCATCAGGCCGAGTTCGTGCGCAGCCAGTTCGCCGCCATCCAGGCGCAAGCCAAGGAGTTCAGCGGCATAGCTCAGAGCGCGATGCAGCAGGGCGCCGAGCGCGCCAAGTCGGCCATGCAGCAGGGCGCCGACGAAGCCCGCAAGGCGATGGAGCAGGGCCAGGACGCCGCCAAGCAGACGGCCCAGAACGCGCAGGATGCCGCCGAGCGCGCCGGTCACTAAAATCGCTTCCGCGTGGTGATCACTTGGCCCGCTGCCGGTTTCCGGAGGCGGGCCGTCTCGTTTTCGCCCGTATTGCCGCCGAGAGCCGCCCCGCGGACGGGTCGGTCCGCGTCGAGCGAAGGATTTGACGATGCGCCTCGCTGTCTTCGGCCGCGCGCGCCGGCGTGACCCTCTCCGTATGATGATGGCCGCGCTGGCCCTTGCCGCCGCGCTGCCCGGGCCGGCGGCGCGGGCGCAGTATGTCGATGGGCCGGCCTATGGTGGGCCGCCCGCCGGCTATGAGGATCCGGGTTACGAGCGCGGCTACCGCCGCCCGCCGCGCCGGGTGGAGCGCGAACCGGTCGGGTACAATTGTGATGCCGTGCAGCAGGGCATTACCGGGCCGAAGCCGTTTTCCTGCCCGCTTCCCGGCCCCCGGCCCCTCGGCGTGCGCTGCTTCTGCGATCTTCCGATCGCGTCGTTCAGCCCCGCTCAGACCGCGGTCGGACGGGTCGTGCCGTAGAAATAACGCGGCCGCGGCGCCCGGTAGGACGACGCGGCCGTTTCATTCGCCGACGGTGGCGCGGGAGCACCCGCGCCGTTTCGTTCAATTCAGCACGACGACCTTGGCGCCGACCTTAACGCGCTCGTAGAGGTCGGTGACATCGTCGTTGGTCATCCGGATGCAACCCGACGACACGGCCTGACCGATCGTGTCCGGCTCGTTGGAGCCGTGGATGCGGTATTCGGTGTGGCCGATATACATGGCGCGGGCGCCGAGCGGGTTCTCGATGCCGCCGGCCATATAGCGCGGCAGGTCGGGACGGCGGGCGATCATGGCCGCCGGGGGCGTCCAGGACGGCCATTCACGCTTGGCCGTGATGGTGTTGGTGCCACTCCAGCTGAAGCCCGGGCGGCCCACACCAACGCCGTAGCGGAGCGCCTGACCGTTGCCGAGCACGTAATAGAGTCGGCGCTCGGCGGTTGAGACGACGATCGTGCCGGGCGCGTAGGGGGCGTTGAATGCGACGACCTCACGGGGGATCGGCTGGACTTGCGCCTGCGGCGCGGCTTGTACGCCCTGACCGTAGCCCGGAGCATAGGTGCCCTGGTAACCATACTGGCCTTGATCTTGGTAATACCCGTCCGCATCCTCGTTTCCGAAGGGATCGTAGGACGAGGCGGCAAGCGCGGGCATTGCGCCAAGAACAGTCGCGCCCAGCAGCGCGGCGAGTGCGGTGACCGAGATCTTCATGGTTGGCCTGCCTGTGCAATAACCTTTGCCATTACAAGCGTGAGCATAGGGAGACAGTTCCATACAACCGCCACGATTTTGGAGGGCGGTGGAATACGCAGCGCCGCTCGCGCGTATAGGCCGGCTTAGACGACCTCGTCGGTATGCACGTCGAAGCGCGCGAGATGGGCGTATCCGAAATTGGTCGAGATCGCGCAGTCTGTCGCGTCGCGTCCGCGGGCCATGACGATACGTCCGATGCGGGGTCGGTTGTGGCGGGCGTCGAACGTGTACCAGCGCGGTCCTTCGGGGCCTTCGAGGAAGACCTCGAACCATGCGGAGAAGTCCATCGGCGCCGGGTCCTTGGGCACGCCGATGTCGCCGAGATAGCCGGTGGCGTAGCGGGCCGGGATGTTCATGCACCGGCACAGGGTAATCGCCA
>NZ_FNHS01000029.1 GCF_900103445.1 Methylobacterium phyllostachyos
TCGTCCCGTCCAGGGTTCGGGGGACCGATGACCTTGCCGTCCTCATCCGTCTGCGGTTCGGCCTTGATGGTTACTCGGGCTTGGCGCCTCGGCATAATCTACCTGCCTAGATTGAATGCGGTTGCAGATGTCTGCTGGCGCGAGGACGCGCCGGAAGCCGTGGTCAGCGTTGAAAGTCAGTGGCGCAGTTTGGTACGCCATTGACGTGAGTGAAGACATATCTTACATGTCTTAAAAGCTTTTGGCGAGAACCCTATCCACGTGTCTCAGCTCGTCTCTCTACGAACTTTGATGGACGACACCGGCGAGAGCGCGGCGACGCTCCAGCATTGGTGCAATCTCAACGTTCTGTTCCCAATAGAAGAGACCGAGAAGCAAGGGCGCGGCCGCCACCGCCAGTTCCGAGCAGAGCCGAATTTCGGCGAGCGTAAATGGGCTCTGATAGCGTCGGCCATGAACGACCTCCATGTTCCTGTTCATGAGATGGTTGTATTCATGACAATGCTACGATGGATGGCCGATCCACAAAGCGAGACGTATCGATTTGGCGACGATCAGGACGATCCGAGCGAGGCTTTGAGGGTTAGCCGATATAGATCTTCTCCTATTGGCCGCGCTTTACATAAGGAAGACAACGCTTGCGTGCTTCTAAGCGTTGGGCGCAAAGGCAAAAAGACTGGTTATCATTGGTGTGGATTGGATCTTGTTCCGAGGCCGGAGCACATCAAGAGCGCAGATTGGCTGAAAACTCCAAGCGACTTCACGAGAAAGCACTCGCGCTGCTATCTGCTTAACCTGAGCGTTATCCTTAGCCCACTCTGGTCCTAAAATTTTATCCCTCATAAATATGGCATATGTCTAACGTCATGAGGTTGAAGATGGTCGAGGATGTGAGAGTTCCGTTGGCGATGGCGGGCGACGTTCTACACGGCGCTAGAGAGATTGCGCAGTTCGTGTTCGGAGACCCTAAGAAGCAGCGCAAGGTTTACCACCTCTGCTCGACGGGTCAGTTGCCGTTCTTCTATCTTGGGTCGGTCCTCTGCTCGCGTCGAAGCTCTTTGGCCCGCGCGATACAGCAAAAAGAGCAGCAACCGGCCGCCTGACCCCGCTTCAGCGGGGCAACCCGCTGGCCGCCAACTCTCCGCGCCGATGCGGCCGGCGCAGCAGTAGGAGACCACCACCCCCATGAACGGAAGAACCCCCGCCGCGGCGAACGGCGAGGGCTCTGGAAGGAATGTCGGCTTGGTCGGCGACACCTTCCATGTAGCCCATCGCACTGCCGAAATCCAGACCGCCCGCCTCCGCAGGCGCTTCGCTCTGAGCCCGGCTCTGGCCGCGGAAATCGCGCAGCACCTGCATGCTGTGCCCGAGCATTGGAGCTGCCGCACATGATGGCCGCTCCTTTCTCCTCGCGCGCCTGGGAAGGCGCACCCCTCGTGCAGGACGCCATCGCCGAGCGGTGCAACGTGGCCGCCGCCTATGCGACCGCCGCCGCCAACCTGGCCGCAGTCGGGGACACCGCTGGCCTGGTCCATAGCTTGGCATGCGCCGGGCGGGCAATCGTAGCTGCCAGCGAGGCCGCGGCGCTGCTGCGCCCCGCCCAGCAGGACGGGGGCGGCCGATGATCGCGCGCACCCTTGCCCCTGATGATCGGCTCTGGGCGCTCGATCACAGCACCCGGCGGTATCGAGTCCGCGAGACCCAGGCCGGCGACAGCCCGCACGTTCGAGACCCCGACCATTTCATCACCATCGTTCCGGTCAACGGCGCGGCGGTGACTGTGATGGCGCCGCGGTGCGGGCTCTTCCCCCAGCCGTGGGAAGACAGCGACCGCTACGCCAGCGCTCGGTTGAACGCCATCAGCATGGCCGGCGCCGCGCGGGCTGGGGTCAAGCGGCCGGATCCTGACGCGGTACGCCTCGGCCACGATTTCGGTTCTTGGTGCGTGGAGCTGCTACGGGGCGACCGGCTCGCACGGCGCATCTCCTGCGGCTCGCGCGCGGCGGCCTGCGCCGAGGTCGCCCGGCACGCAGCGGCAGGGTTGCGGCGGCTGCCGGACGCCCCGAGCGCCCTCTCGCACGGCGGGAGGGCCTGACATGCCCCTGAGCCGCGCAATCCTCGGCACCATCCACGGCATCCCCCAGGCGCTCAGGCTGGCGGAAGCCGATCTGAGCGAACTCTACGCCGTCGCCCAGGCGCTTCAGGACGCCAGCAACGCCGTCCTGTGTGTCGCCCTCGACGTGGTGGCCCTTGAAGAGGGCTACCGCATCGCTGCGGAGCACCGCCGCCGCGCCCCATCCTCGCATCGTGAAGGAGCGCCGGCAGAATGACGGCTGAACCCACGCGCTACGTCTCATGGAAAGATGCGCGCCCCGCGGTCGAGGGGCACGAGGTGGAAATCGTCAACGCGCTCGGGATCCCCTGGAGCGCCGGGCAGCGCGACCACATCCGTTGCCCGTACCCGGGGCATGGCGGGGCCGATGACTGGCGGCTGACCAACCAGGGCCGCGCGATTTGCACCTGCACTGGCAGGCAGACCGATAGCGTCTTCGACATCGCCATGAAGGTCGAAGGCCTGGACGAGGAACAGGCCAAAATCCGGTGCATCGAGATCGTCGGCCGCGCGGACCTGATCCGCGAGCGGTCCGGCGAGGGTCAGTTTCAGGCCACAGATGCCGACGGCCTGCTGCGAGCCCGACCCGAACGCCGCGACGACACGCTGCCGGCCGCCTACCTCGCCCATCGTCTCGGGATCGAGGCGGGCGCCGTGCTGATGCCGACCACGCGCACCGTCGGGCTCAAAGCGCTTGGCTACTTCGACCCACCCAAGGGCAAGGGGACCGGCAAGCCGACCCACGTTGGGGACTTCCCATGCGCGGTGTTCGAGCAGTCCGACGCGCAGGGTCGCCGGCACGCGCACCGGATCTACGTTGCCCCCGGTGGCGCCGGTAAGGCCGATCTGGGCCTTGCGGCGAACGGGACCGCCCGCGATGCCAAGAAATCGGCGAAGCGATCCGGCGAGGAGAGCACCGCCGGCCGGGCCGTGATCTGGGGTGACGCCGAGCGCGCGCCCTGGTGCATCGTGGCCGAGGGCATCGAGACCGCCGCGGCCGTCGCGCACGCATTCCGGCAGGAGATCCAAGGCGGGGCCGCCTACGTGGTCGCCGGCATCAATGCTGTTGGTGTCGAGGCGTTCGAGCCATGGCCCGAGACCAAGCGCGTCACGGTCGCGGCCGATCGGGACGAGGCGGTGAAGATCAGCCGCCCGAACCCGACGCGCCGCGGCGAGGAAGCCGCCCGGAAATTCGGGATCCGCAATCGAGACCGTGTTGCGGTCGCCTACGCCCTGGCCGGCGAGCCCGGGACAGCGACGGACTGGCTCGACGTTCACAGCGCCCACGGCCCCGCAGCGGTACGAGCCGGGATCCTGGCCGCAGAAGCATACAGCGCCACGGATGACGAGCTGCGGGCAGAAGCCGCCCGGGTCTCCGACATGGACGAGCTGTCTCGGATCGTCGGCGAGTACCCGTTGCCCCACCTTGAGGGCCTGACGCTCGCCTATCAGCGCACCAAGGCCGGCAAGGTCTGGGTGCATCAGGCCGTGAAGGTCGGCGACAACGTGGAGATGGTGCCGATCGCCTCGCCGTTCGGCGTGCTGGCCCGGCTGCGGTTTGCCGACGATGACAATGCCTATGGTCTGCGCCTCGTCGTGCAGGACATGGGCGGCCGGCGCCGCGGGATCGACGTCGATCGGGCCGGGTTCGCGCGGCAAGGCGCTGTCGACACCCGCGCGATGCTGCTGGGGGCCGGTCTACGCGCCGAGAGCGACGGCGAGCACGTCGCCGTGAAGTGCCTCAAGGCCGCCGACCCGAGCGCGGAAATCGCCGTCGTGCGCCGGCCGGGCTGGCACCAGGGCGAGGCCGGTACGGATCCCTACTTCGTCTGTCCGGACGGCCAGATCATCGGCGCGAGCGGCGATCAGGCGCCCGAACTGTCGGTGAACGCCAGGATCAGCGCGGCTGTTGCCCGCGGCGGCTCTATCGAGGCTTGGCGCGCGGCCGTCGCGGCGGCCTGCACCGCCCCCAAGTGCGAACACTGGATCATCGGCGCTATCGCCGGGTTCTGCGCCCCGATCCTGTCCCTGTGTGGGCTCGACACCTGCGGCATCAACCTGTCCGGCATGACGTCGGGCGGGAAGACGACGGCGCAACGCCTCGCGGTCTCAGCATGGTCGCGCGCCGCCCTCGATCAGCGCGAAAGTCTGCTGCAGAGCGCCAGGGCGACGGCCAACGGCGTCGAGCTGATGGCGGCCCGGTCCAGCGGGACGGTGCTTGCCATGGACGAGCTGGGGCACGTCAACGGCAAGGAACTCGGCCGGATCATCTACTCGCTGGCCTCCGGCGTCGGCAAAACCCGCATGGGTGCGGATGCGCAGCTCCGCACCTCCTACACGTGGTCGACCTTCGTCCTGTTCTCGGCCGAGAAGTCCCTAGAGGAGAAGGTGCGGGGCGACGGCGGCGAATGGGCCGGCGGCATGGCCGTGCGCGTTCCCGATATCGACATTTCGGGCATCAACCGGGCCGTTGCCCAGGATGTGCTGGACAGCATTGCCACCGTTGACCGGAACTACGGGCACGCGGGCCCCGCCTTCGTTGAGGCGTTGGTGGCCGCAGGGCTGCACCGGCAGGCCCAAGAGATCCGGCGCGGGATCGACAAGACGGCACGCTCGATCGCGGGCGTAGAGGCCGACGGCAAGCACGTTCGCGCTGCGCTGCCCTTCGCCATCCTCGACACGGCCGGGCGCCTCGCGCAGCGGCTTGGGATCCTCCCGGCAGAGTTAGACGTGGCGCGGGCCGTGCGCTGGGCCTGGAGCCGGTTCGGCGACTCGTCCGACGCCATCGCCCTCGATCCGGAGCAGCAAGCGACCATGAACCTCCGCTCGTGGATCGCGGAGCGGTGGGGCTCAAGCATCCACCCGACCGTGCCGGACGATGACGGCCGCCGTTCGATGCGGGACGCCCTCGGGTGGTACGATGAGGATGCGGTCTACATCCCGACGCAACGGCTGGTGGAGGCCGCGGGCGGCGCGCTGAAAGAGATCGAGATCGGCCGGGCGCTGGCCTCGCAAGGCTTCATCGCCAAGAAGCACGACGCCTCGTGCCTGTACGTCTCGTACATTCCCAAAATCGGGAAGGTGAAGGCCTACGCCCTGTCCCGGAAAGCGTTCGGGCGCTCCGATGAGGACGGCTTGCGGTTCGGCGTCTACGCGGGAGGCCGGGCATGATCGACTTGGCGACCCTGTTTCAGGCGGCCAGCGAGGAACATGCCGCTGCTGTTGTTCCGGGTTTTCCGGTTTCCGGGAAGGCCGATCCGGAAGAACAAGTATCTGATAATAAAGAGATTTCCGGCGTTTCCGGCGTTTCCGGGCCGTCAGAGTTCCCCGAACAATCCGCAGAATTTTACGAGACCCAGGCGCGGGCGCGCGGGCGTGCGGGCGAGCGCGCGCGTGGGTCTTATGTGGGGGAACCGGAAACCCCGGAAACCCCGGAAAAGCGAGTGCCGGCAGGCGATTACCTTTCCGGATCCCTCTCCCTAAAACCGGAAAAAAAGAGAGAAACCGGAAAAGCCGCATCCCTGCCGGCCCCTTCCGTAGGCCTTGAGCCGCCGACGTTCGATGAGCGCGCCGCCTTCCTTGAGTATGAGTGCGGCCTGTCGCGCGCCGAGGCCGAGGCCCAGGCAAGGGCCGAGACCACCATTATTCCGGACGGGAAGAATGCCCCGGCGCCGACGGCTGATGGTCTCGCCATCTGGCGGGCTGGTCTCGCCCGCCTCGACTACGAGACAGCCCCGTGCCCCGGCTACCGGTCCGACGAGTGGCGCAGCACCCTCGCTCGCGCCGTGGCTTTCCTCGATCAGTTCGGCGAGCAGGCCGAGGCGCTGGGCTGGACCGCAAGCCGACTGTTCGGTGTCCATGAAACCGCCGGTATCGTGCGGGTCGACGCCTGCGGAGCGCTCACCCTCCCCGTCTCGGAAGAGGTCCGTGCGATCACGGATCGGGAAGTCCGCTTCGACCACCTGACGCACCGCGAGAAGCCCGGCCAGCCGCAGGGCGTGCCGTGGTGGGAATTCGGCCGATGATCGCCAGCAACGAGGCGTGGGGGCCGTTCCGCCCCGACATTGACCCAGGCGAGCGCAAGGCGCGGCTCCGATGCCTGCGCGCGATCGTCCACCTGTCGACCGGCCCGCGTGGGCAAGCTCTCGCCGAGCTGCTGTTGCAGGCCGAGCGGGATGACGCGCTGTTGCCGCCTGCTCTGGCCGCCCTGTCCAGCCTCGATGCGATCGATAAGCGCCGCGTCTGGGCTTCGTACCTCGCTTTGAACCGATCCGCAGCCTGAGGAGCACGAGACCATGCCCGCCATCGACATCGACGACATCTGGTTTCGGGCGAATACCGGCTGCGCCGCCAGACGCCAGCCGAGGTGCCGCGTTGGCCCGTCCAGTCCGGTCCGGACTTCGACCCCTAGTGCATAATCCGACGGGCGGACGACGTGATGAAGGTGTTCGCCCTCAAGGTCGGCACGACCTGGGACGACCACGACCTTGAGCTGTTCTTCGACAGCCTCTCGGAGATTGCATGAGACTGGCCTCCGCTGTCGCCGAATCCATGACGGGCACATCCGCCATCACCCTCGTTCAGGGGTTCGAGCATGCCTACCCGCCGAGTTCTCGTCCCTTGGCGCCCGCGTTCAGCGCGGCACTTTTCAACCACACGATCAGCCCGTTGAGGGCCAGCAGCGCTTCAGTCCGCGCGTCGGACTGGAGGAAGGCTCGTCGATCAAGCTCCTGCGCCAAAGCATCGGATGCGCGGAGTGCATCTGTCATCGCCATCTCCAGGGCCGGGACCATCACTATCTGGCCCCGAAGGCTCGCAACTGTGTTCTCGGCCGTCAGCCGAACGCGACCGCCCATCCCACCCGTCGCAGTCTCAACGATGTCGATCCAGGGCCACAAGGTCTTGGCGAGTACGCGGGAAAGACCCGATGTCTCTAAAGCACGTGGCATTGCTCTAGCGCCGTCTAGCGCAACCTACGGACCGTCGTGGGTTGCTGTCCTAGATTATAGGGCTGCTGATATCGGGTGTTTAATCACGATGTGGAAAGCGGCCTCATGACGCCCCGCGAGCAAGCCGCCTTCAATGAGGGCGTAGAGGCGATGCGCCAGATGGCTATGGCCGCCGCCGTCAGCATCGAGGTCCGCGACGACGCCCGTGAGGTCCGGCAGCAAGCCGCGGCCGCTGCGCTCCATGGCCTCGCCGAGGGGGCCAAGGTGCTGTTGCTCGGCGCCGAGGGTACGCACCAGACGCGTACCCCTAAGGGGGAGGCCGCCAATGGCTAAGGTCACGGGCGGCGATAAGCTCGAAGCGCGGCTGAAGGAGATTGCGGCCAACCTGCGCCGCGCCTCCACCGTCGAGGTCGGCTGGCTCGACGGGGCGACGTACCCCGATGGGACGCCGGTCGCCCTCGTGGCCCTCATCAACGAGTTCGGGAATGCGGCTCACGGCCAGCCGCCGCGCCCCGCGATCCGCCAGACCATCGCGGCTAAGTCCACCGAGTGGCGGGACAAGTTCGCGGTGCTGCTCAAGGCCAACGGCTACGACACGGATAAGGCGCTCGCGCTCATGGGTGAGATCATCAAGGGCGACCTGCAACAGGCCATCACCGACTACTCGGGGCCACCCCTGAAACCGTCCACCGTCGCCCGCAAGGGCTTCGACAAGCAGCTCGTGGACCGAGGGATCGAGCTTGCCGGCATCGACTACCGGGTGAAGTGAGGAAGGGGCGGCTCGCTGTCCGCCCGCCGGATCTATAGTTTGACCTCATCTATTGGTATACTGCTGTTCGATAGGCTCGACATGCAAAACCTTCTCGCCCGCCTCGGTCGCCTGGAGACCGCGATCATCACGAAGCCGCCGGGCGCCGTGCGTCGGTTCGTGGTGCAGGGCCCGCACGGCATGTCCACGGACGAGGCTGCCAGCTTCCTCCAGGGGCAGGGGCACGATCTGGGCAACACCGGTCTCAACATCATCCGGGTGGTTGTCGCCGCTGAGGATGGGCGCCCCATCGATCTGCCGCTCGCGGATCTCACGCCGGAGCAGCCCCGATGATGCTGGGTCCTGTATTCCGCCCGTTTTTACAGGGCAGCCGAGAAGTCCGAGGCTAGACCATGCCGAGCGAGGATACACAGTTCGGGGCAGGCCGGAGCGGCAACCCAGGCGGTCGACCGAAGGGGGCTCGCAACCGCACGACGCAGGCTGTCGAGGCGTTGCTGGATGGCGAAGCCGAAGCCCTGACGCGCAAGGCGATCGAGTTGGCTCTCGACGGCGATGGCCCGGCGCTGCGCCTGTGTCTCGACCGGCTGTGCCCGCCTCGAAAGGACCGGACTATCACGTTCGACATGCCCGAGATCGAGAACCCGGCTGACTTCACCAAGGCGACCCGAGCGCTGATGCAGGGCGTGGCGAACGGCGAGATCACACCCACCGAGGCGTCCGAGTTGTCGAAGCTCGTCGATGTGCATGTGAAGGCCATCGTTGCGGGAGATTTCGTCGAACGCTTCATCGCTCTGGAGAAGGCCGTAGCCAACAAGGGAGGGCTGCGATGACCCCGAAGCTGATGGATCGGCTGGCTCAGCTTGAGGCGGCGACGGCCTCGCCCACGGCCGGTAAGCACCTCATCTTCCGCGTCGAGGCTCCGCACGGGATGCCGGGCGAGGAGATCATCACCTTCCTGCGGGAGCGCGGGCACGCTATCCGCGACGGTGACGACGTGCTCCTGATGAACGTCGGCTCCTATCGGATGGCCGAGGGTGAGGCCCCGCGAGACCTGTCGGCCGCCCTTCTGACGGAGCAGGAGCGCTCGGCGGCGCCAGCGGCAGGACGGTGGCCGAAGGGGTGCAAGCGCTTCACGTTCCGCTTGGAGAGCCCGAGAGCGCTGCAATGACGCCGAACCTGATAGTGCGCCTCACTGCTCTGGAGGCCGCCCGAACAGCAGTGCCCGTCCTGATCACGCCTGAGGAGACGGCGGAAGCCGCGCGGCGATACGAGGTATCGCTGCACGACCCCGAGGAGCCCGATCCTCGCGCTCAGGCGTACTGGGCGACAGCGACCGTGCATCAACTCGCGTCCAACTACGACGCGATGCTGAAGGGCGCTCCGGCGCCGTGGGAGTGATCTCCCTCCCGGTTACGAACCGTTAACCATAACCTCGGCAGTTGGGCATCAGCGATCGGCTGGGGAGCCGAGCATCGGAAGAGCAGCGCCGTCCTTGGGGGAGCGACGCGGCCTCGCCGATGCAGTCGCACCAAGCCCACACCTGTAACAACAGGGCGAGCTTCCCTCGTTTCGACCCCTTTAATTGCTGCGCTGCGGCACCAAGCTCGTAGGGTCCTCCCAAGGACACCCACCGGCCCGGCTAAACGTGCCCCCCATCACCCAAGGTCGGGCCGGTGGATCTTCTACATCTGAGGATGACATCGGCGGCGATCTGCTGGCGCTGAGGGCACGTCAGCGTTGACATCAGCCGCAACGCATCATTCTTATTGCACCGCACTGGCGTGCGACGCCGCATGGCGTTTCCTCCCTAGACTTCGGGCCGCTCCTTCGGGAGTGGCCTTCTTTCTTTGGAGCTGCTTCAGCAATCGCCGCATCAACGTCGGCCTGGCGCCGTGCTAGGTCGCGCCTGTCGCTCCGGCTAACCGCCGAACGGCACAGGGCCGAACCACGTCATCACGGGATCCGGCCCACACCCCTACCCTGCACGCATCGTCACAGATCCATCGTCGGGATCTACGGCTTCCACGAGCGGCCCGAGCGCGCCGATGATCGCCAACTCGCCGAGACCTCGGTTGCAGGCGTCTGCGAGCCGGTTGCTGTCATCGGTCGGCATGATCCGCAGCAGCGCGACCATGATCGCGGTGACGGCGGCGTCACGGGCCATCGGCGTATCTCGAAGGGGTGACGCTGGATCGCGAACGACCGCTGAGACGACGTTCTCGGCAATGACCTGCGCAGCCTGTTCGAGGTTGGGCCCGACCATCACGACCTCCTACAGAAATCCCGAGCCGCTGTGCCCCTTAAACGCGTTGGCCCGCCGGATGTAGCCGACCACCGTTCGCGGATCCCGGTGGCCCGACTGGTCCATGATCCGGGCGAGATCGGCCCCACGCTCGGCCGCCGTGGTGATGTAGCCGGCCCGCAGGGAGTGTGCCCCGAACGTCGAGGCGTCGAGCCCCGCGGCCGTGCAGTAGCCCTTGATGATGTCGGCGACCGCCTGCGTCGTTAGCCGGGGCGGTTTTGCGGTCCCCGGATCTGGGGAGCGCACGTTCCCCGACCGCGAGACCGGGCGGAACACAGGCCCCGAGACGATGCCGGCCGCGTCCAGCCATTCGCGCACCAGGGCGACGGGGCGGATGAACCGGCCGTGCGGGATCGCCTTCTCGAACCCCCTGCCCTCCTGATCGACCTTGGAGCGGCGGACCATGACGCGCAGGCCTTCGGGATCCTCACGCAGGTCCTCGACATCGAGCGCGACGAGCTCGCTTCGGCGAAAGGCCCCGGCGAACCCGAGCGCCAGGATCGCCCGATCGCGCTTGCCGGTCAGAGTGTCCGGCGTCCGCATCAAGAGGGCCGCCAAGATCTCGGCCGTCGCGGCCACCTTCTGCCTGGGCGCGACCTTCAGCTTGCGCCGAGCGCCCTTCATGGCGGCGTGCACGCCTTCGTCGTCGGTTGGGTCCGGCGCCTTGGCGAGCTTGTGCCCGTACCGGATCGCCGCCAGCCGACGCCCGAGCGTCGAGGCCGCTCTGCCCTCCTCGGCCTCGTGCACGATGAAGGCCGCAACGGTCTCGGGCGTGGCTGGCAGCGACCGGAAGCCGAACCGAGCGCACCATGTCTGGAAGACCCGCACATCGGATCGGTAGGCGCGGACGGTAGAGTCCGCCTTGCTCGCCTGCTGGTAGGCGTGGACAATCGCTGCGGTCTCGGCGGGAAGCTCGCTCACGAATTCGGGCGCGGCTATGGGAAGCGTGTCCGGCGTCATGACTGTCTGCCTGGACCATCGAAGAGAATGACGAGAAGCCAGATCAGCATCAGCGTTGAGTCGACGCCGAAAAGGATGCGGTTGATAGGCAACATCTCATCCGTCTGCGCGAGGCTGTAGACCACAGCGCCGAACAAGGCGCCCCAAGCGCCAATCCAGATCATCCGTGAGCTTCGAGGGTCGGGCATCGTCGTCGAGCCGGTCCGCCGCAGGGTGACCGCACTCTGCGCCTCTCCAGCCATCCGCACCACCGATCGCCAATATAGCCTTGGCTTCACTTCCTCACCGCTCTTCCGATCTGCCTACCCGCCAAACTTTCGAGAACGACGATTATCGCAAGTTACAGCGCATCCATGACCGGAGCAAGCTAATTTACGCGTGGAAGCGTAGGAAAGTGGAAGCGTAAGAGCGTAAGCCGCGACGAGGGGCGGGCCGGAGCCCGCCGGTCATTTTGCGATCTGCGGTCGGCCCTTCCGGGCGAACTCCCGGTTGACCATCTCCACCATGAAATCCTGGATCGTCTTCCCCTCCTCGGACACCATGGCTTTGAACTGGTTGAACGCTTTCTCGTCGATCCAGGCCGACAGGTTGCGCTTGCCTACTCGGTAGCTCGGAAGGGCCTTGGAGGCAGAGGACGGCGCGGCGGCCGGCAGAGACGCGGTGGAGAGCTCGCCAGCAGGCTCAGGATCCTTTGAGGGCAGGGCACCTACCAATTCGGGCTCGTCCTCTGGAGGTGGCGTGAACGCCGATGCCTTCTTGGCCACGATCTTACGCTCCTACGGGTTCACGGTTCTACGCGTCAGCTAGCTTACGCTTAGACGGGTCTGCGAGACCGAGGATGCCGCGCACCCACGCGAATAGAGCGCGGGCTTCCTCAGCGGCCTTCCCCTTCGGCTCGAATTCGGTCGCAGCGAGCCCGCTGGACATTGAGTAGGCGAAGTCCGCGCGGGTCATGAATTTGTGCGGCACCAGCTTGAGACCGTAGCCCTGAACAGCCGCCTCGCCTTCATCGGCGATCTTCTTCGAACTGGCCGGCACTTGGCTCAGCATCACCCAACCCGCGTCCATCTTCTCCGCGATCCGGATGGTGCGCTTCACCGCCCCCAAGGTCTCTAAATCGAACTGAGTTGGCTTTACGGGCGCGAGGATGAGGTCCGCTAGTTCGGACACAGCGAGTGCGGTCGCCTCGGCCTTACCGGGGGTGTCCACGATCAGGAGATCCGTCTTGTTTGAGGCAGCGATTTTGATGAGCCGGGGGAGAGCGTCTGGATCAATCTCGCGAACGATCGAAGGCGTCTCGGCTTCGCGACGCTCGAACCATTTATGCGCCGAACCCTGTGGGTCCGTGTCGATCACGGCCACCGAGTACCCCGCCTGCTCAGCACAGACCGCGAGGTTGAGGGCGACGGTGCTCTTTGAGCTGCCACCCTTCTGACCGATCACGCTGACGACCTTCATGCGCACACTCCGCTGACGCGTCCACGCTCTCACCAGTTCACCATCAAATCCGTAGAAAGGTTTAAAATTTGACGCTCTTACTTTTTCACGCAGCAGCAGCGTGAATTTACTAGCTTACGCACTTACCTTTTTACGCGTGCGCGAGGCCGGGCGAGCCGTGATGATATGGCCGCCCGGTCAGGCAGCTACACCGCCGGGGGCAGCGGCACTCCTGTGATGATTTTGTGCGCAAGGATAATTACGCGCTCACTGAACAGGGCTAGATCCATGTAGCTCGAATGAAATTCTTGTAGGGTATTCTTTCTCTCGCTTAATATAGGCTGACTTTGTTTTGGTTGGTCATAAACGTGGAAAATAATGATGGGTCTTTCTCGTTTGAAATCGACAAGCATATTGCCATGAGCAACAAATTGTCTAAGCTTTTCGAAACGTGGAAGTTCGTTCGCAATTGCCAATAGATCTTTTTCATAGATGCGCAGTGGTCCATCTGCTGTCGCTAAAGCCTTAACAGAGGCAATTCTTTTCTTAATAGTATATGGTAGATCTGGAGAAAGCCAACTATATGCCGAGAGTTGCCTTGCTCTAAAATGCAAATCTGCAAATATGAACTCAACGTTCGCGAAGTGATTTATGATTTTGCCCCGAAGCAACTGCGTAGAAACTAAAAATGTTTCTTCCGCGTTCCCAGCATCAATTGTTAGATCGTGAAACCTGGTGGCTCGATCCGTCGGTGATGCCCCGTTGTACGGACGCACCTTGGATGCCTGGAGCTTCCGTACCCCAGCCCATATGACCGCCGCACCCACAAATCCCGCCGCGGATCCTACCGCGACAGCGAGCGGCCAATTTACGGCGCCGTTTTTGTCGGTAGTCATGGCACCAGCCCCGCGAGCCTGACAACGGCCAGAGCCGTGAAGATGACGGTGAACTCCGCGAACGAGACCGTGCCGCCGATCTGAGCCCAGCGCTGGTTCATGGCTGCCGCATCCGCACGCCAGCCCCGCCGCCATTCTGCGGGATGAACTCGACGCCGGCTGCTTCGAGGGCCTGCCGCAAGACGGTCAACGTTGCTGAACGCGGGGTGCCGTTCTCCCCCTCGAGCTGCCGGACGGTGACAACGCCTACAGATGCGGCCTTGGCGAGGTCCGCCTGGGTCCAGGAAAGCAGGCCGCGAGCGGCACGACACTGAGCGGGCGTGATCATCCCGCCATTATGGCGCAACCGTCGAAAATCGACAAGATCGGCGGAAAGGGCTTGATCGGTTCAAAAACATCGATTATGGTCAGATCCATCGAATAACGACGGATCAACCGATGCCCCACCGCACCGTTTCTTGGACCCGCATCGACCGCGCCGGCCGCGACAGCCGCCCGACGATCCCCGCCGGCCTCCTGTCCGCCACCGCCCGCATCGATATGACGGTGCGCACCACCCGCCGCCCGCTCTACGCCGCTGGCAAGTTCGACCGCGCCGCCATCATGTCAGCCGCTGCCAAGGCCGCCCACGCCCATCAGGAGCGCTTCGGCGGCACCTGGGCCGAGGCGATGTCCGTCTGCCTCACCGCCGCGTGGCGGACCGCCAAGCTCGCCCGTCACATGGCCGCGCACTGAGGAGCTTCGCCCATGTCGCTTCCCCACACCCGCAGAGCTGCCCTCGGGGCCGGTCTCGCGTCCCTGATGTCCGCGCCGCCTTCGGCCCTGTTCCTCGCGACGGTTGCCGCCGTCCCGATGGGCCCGGCCGCCGAGACGGTCCCTGCGATCTTCCTCGACGCTGTTGCCGCAGCCACTGAGGTAGCGGCGCGGGCATCCTCTGGCTCGCGTGGCGACGACACCGCCCGCCTGCCCGATCACGCCTCACTCTGGGCTCGCATGCCCCTGCCGTTCACGCCCGCCGAGGCGTGGCATTCGCTCTCGCCCGCCACGCAGGCCGAGATTGGCGCCGCCGTCATCGGCATGGTTCTGGCCGAGTACGTCTCTGGCGACATGCATGGGGACGCGGATCACTTCCACGACGACGCCTTGCGCGGCGACGCCATGGATGTCGGCAGCGACCTGCTCACGCGCATCGAGCAGCGCCTGTGGGTGCTGTTTCCCGACCTCTACGGCCCTGACGGCGATCACCCCGCCTGGGCCCTGACTTCAGGCATGGCGCCGCCCGCCGCCTGACCTGACCCGCCCCACCGCGGGGCGCCTCTCATCACCGAGCCACTGCCACGAGCCCTCACCGGAGCCCGAACGATGACGCACGCCTGCCTCAGCCCCGATCCGATCCATGCCGCGATCGAGCGCCACCGCGCCGCCTGCGATGCATACCACCTCGCCCCGTCGCTGATCACCAACGACGATATGGATGCCGCGACCGATGCCCTGGTGGCGACGGTCTGCACCAGCCGGTTCGGTGCCCTGTCCCTCCTCGACCATCTGCGCAACTGGCTGAACGAGGAGGCCGAGTTCGCCGCCGGGCACCAGCCCAGCTATCGCATCGCCTTCGCCCGCGCCGCCGATCTGACCCTGTTCCTCGGCCGCGCGATCCCGCCGACCGTGCTGCCGCGGGCGATGCCATCGGGCCGCCTCGGCATGCCGGTGTCGGCTCGCCCGCTGCCTGCAGTCGACCGCCAGCACCGGACGGCGGCGGTCACCCCGCGGGACGAGCCTCAGCCCGGCGCCATCGAGCCGTGGGAAGCTGTGACCCCGGTCCGACCGGATACCGCGCACAGCCGCAGCCTGCGCTTCCTCGACACGGCCGGAGAACTGCTGGCCGCGGTCGCCATCATCGGCGGGGGCATGGTGCTCACCGGCCTCGCCACCCTGCTCTGAACCCAGCCCGCAACTCAAGCGGGCCGCTCGCCCGCGTCCCTCATCCGAGGATCCCGCAATGTCCCTGCGCACATCCCTACAGAAGCTGATCCGCCGCGACCCCGTCGCCAGCCTGCGCGAGCGTGCCACCGAACTGCGCGGCAGCCTAAACCGCCGGACTGTCGTCGCCGGCACCGTGGCCGCCGCCGTGCCCCTGCCGGCGCTCGCCGCTACCGTGGCGCCTGCTGCCGTCCCGTCCGACCTCGCCCGTGCCTGTGACGCTGCCGTGGCGCATCTGGCTTGGATCAACAACCCGGCACACCCTGACGACGCTTGGCCGGACGAGCGGTTAGAGGCCGAACTGGACAAGGCCGAAGACGTGGTGTGGCGAGCGGCCAATGAGCCGGCAGCCAGCCTTGATGACCTCTCGGCCAAGGCCCGGCTCCTGATCGCGGATAGCGGGCAGCATCTCGGCTGGAGCAAGTTCGCAGGCGACCGCGCGACGCTGACGCTCCTGCGGGAGGTAACTGCCCTCGCGCCGACCCGGGCACTGCCGCCCGCACCCATGGCTGTCGCTCCTGTCGAGCGCGCCGAGTACCGAGCGCGCCTGCTGGCCGCTTATGCCGAGGACCGAGCACAGCGCCCGATCAGCAACGTCGCCCAATTCGGCAGCATCGAGGAGCGAGCCGCCGCCCTCGTGGGCAAGCGTCTCTGGAGCACGGCACGCGAAATTCTCGCCCTGCCGCCGCCCGCGACCACCGAAGGTCTGACCCTCACGGCGCTCGCCGCGACGATCCTGACGGAGGCTGAATTCACCAACGATGACCCAGCCATCACTGCCGCCGTCAGCCTGACGCGCGCTGTCCTAGCATTCACGGGGGCGGCGTACCCTGATGGGTTCATCGGGTTCGGCGACGAGCCCGACCACAGCGACCGCGACAAAGCACTCTACACTTCCGCGGGGTCTCTCCCGGCATGGGCCATCGCTCAAGCGCGAGCCGAGATCGCTGCCGAGGACGAAGACGACGCCTGATGCCGCCACCGCGCGGCGCCTAACCCGTCGCGCCACCTGTCATCCTGTGATCCTAGGAGGCCACCTCGTGCTCTCTCTCAAGCTCCCCAACCCGTTCCGTCGAAGCAACGTCGACAGCCTCCGTGATCGAGCCGCAAATCTGCAGGCCGATCTAGCCCGTATCGCTCAGCCAAACGCCACACAGGTCACAGCGCCTGCTCCCGACGCTGCTCAGCCCTCCGACCTTGTGCATGCCTGCAATCAAGCCATGGTCGACTGGAACACCATTCAGCCGCGCAGCCGAGCGGAGGACTGGGGCGACGAACAGCTTGACGAGGCGCTGGACGCCTACGGTGCTGTGTTCCGGCGGGCGATCAACGAACCAGCTCGCGACGTGGCCGAGTTGCAGGCCAAGGCCCGCCTCCTGCTGCACGATTTGGAAGCGCACAACACGACAGACCGAGAGGAAAGCACCCTCACGGACGACGTGCGGCTGACGCGTGTAATTCTGCGCGAGGTTGCCGCTCTACACAACACCGCAGCGCTGACTGACCTGACCGACTGGCGTGACCCGCCGCTCGGGTTCATGGCCTTTCCAGCGATTGACCCGCAGGGGTTCGTCATCATCCGCGAGGGCCTACGGATGGAACTGGAGCGCCTGCACCGGATCGCGCTGGCGGAGTACGCCCGCAAGGTCGGGCCGGACGCCACAGAGGCAACCCGCGCCCGCGTTCACCGGGAACTGCGCCTCGATGCGTTTGAGGCCGTGGCACCGAACGGCGACGCTGAGATCCTGGCGCTTGGCTTGGCCCTTGATGAGGCGCACGCGCGCTGGCGGGCCGCGACCCCCGCATATTGGGCCGCCCAAGACCATGTGCGGCAAGCGTGCGAACGGGCCAAGGCGCGCGGCGGCTCGGCCCATGCCGCCAGCATAGCGGCTTGGAATGCGCCTGGCATCGCCGAGGCCAACGACACGTTCGACGCCATCGGCGCTGAATTGGAGCGCATCAGCAAGGCCATCTGGCGGACCCCGGCGCGGACCCCGCTCGGTCTCGCCGTGAAGGCGCGCGCCACCCTCGTCATGGTCTTCGTGTCCGGTCAGTACGAACGCGACAGCCATCTCGGTGAGGGCGAAGATCTGACGGAGCAAGCCACCCGCGCGCTGATCGAGGCGTGCTGCATGCTGGCTGGCGTGGATTGGAAAGGCCAGCCTCTCGGAGAGGACGCCGCCGAGGGGCCGCCGCGCCCAGTCGTCCCCCCCGTCCGAGCGTGGGCTATCGAGCAGGCCGCCAAGGTCAACCTGTCTGGCCTCGACATCCTCCAGCTTCACAACCTGTACGGCCTGTTCGCGGGGGCGGCGGACACCTGGAGCGCAGCGACTTGCGTCCCGTGGGCTCGTCAGAGCCCCGAAAGCCCATTTCATACCCTCACGGCTGGCGGCGAGACGGTCGAACGTGAGGAACAGCGGGCCGCCGAGGTCCGAGACCGCATCGTGGCTGAGATCAGAACCAAGATCCCGACCGGGAGCCTGGAGCACGGTTGGCGGCTCGAAATCCTGATCCGGCACGAGATGCTGTGTGAGGGATCGCTGCAGCACGCGCCCGATCTACGAGCCGAGATCGCCAAGGCTTGGGGCGGCTGACCGCTCCTTTCCCCCTGTAGCCGTGCGTACCGCCTCGGCCGGATCTCGCCGGGAAAACTGCCAACCTCAACACGCACCCAGAGATCATCATGACCAGTGTCGTTCGCTTTCCGGGCGGCCGGATGCCCCCTGCTGCCCAGCCCATCCCGCGCGAGGAGTTCGAACGGCTCGCCGATCTGGCCCTCGACATCGTTGATCGGATCGTCGCGCTCCTCGATGCCGATGACGGTGATCCAGACCGCGAGGACGGTGGTGATGCTGAACCGAGCCTCGGCGCGCCGGAGGGCCACGCCTCCCAGATCGTCTGGTTGCGGGGAGGGGACCGTGACCTCGAAGGGACTGAGCCGGAGCAGGCCTAGGCGGTCGGTCGGCGGGTCTACCGGGGCTTCGGCTTCTTCCGGGCTTGAGGCGCGGGCGCATATCTCGCCTGATCATAGGCGCGGCTGCGTTCCCGCGCGGCCTTCAGCCGCCGGAGTCCTTCGTGGAAGTCGTGCTCGCCCCGAGCCTTCTGCGGCGTCTGGTTGAGCAGCATTGAAGCGGTCATCTGCAAGCACGCGCGCCGGATGTCGCTCACGGCCAGAATGCGGTCGCTAGAGCCGTCCTCCTCCCATCGGGCCAGATCCTCGGCGCTGGGCACGAAGGTCCGGTCCTCGGCATCCGCGGCGTCAGCGTCGAGCATCTGGTTCAGATCCCAACTGGGGACCCAGGTGCCGACGACATCGCGGTAGGCTTCCATTGCCTCAATGCAGGCCACCATTTGGGCACCGAGTTCCCCCGACGAGCCTGATCCGCGCGAGACCCGCATGATGTTGGCCGCCAAGCGCCGGAGGGTGACCCTCACCTTGGCCTCGACCTCGTGAGTCCGGATCTCGGCCTCGGTGCGCTCGCTGACGACCCGCATGCCTCACCCCAGTCCTAGAGGCAGAGCCATCACCGGGCGGCCCGTGCCGGGGCGCATCCTCGTGGGCGGCTGCCTTTGTGGCAAGCCGCCCTGTGCCATTCCAATCTCCCATGAGGCTGATTGGCTTTTAGTCTCGCCGGCCTCGGTCCCTACGGCTTCTCCAGCAGGGCGATGGTGCACTTAACGATGCGGTCCCAGCGGTCACAGATGGTCGGCTGCGCGGCGAGGAAAGACCGGTTTCCCTCGATGTTCGCAACCACGTCATCGAGGGTCTGACTGGCGAGCGGTTGCCGCGCCAGCGCAGGCGCATAGTAGTCGACGAGTTCTCCGAGCATCGACCGCACCGCGGCCTCATGGTGAAACTTCAGGATCGGATCCCTCCGCGCCTCCCAAGACGCCAGCGGATCAAGGGCGGACGGATCGCTGTACCGGGCGCCGGTGACCATCGCGCTGATCGCCGCGTGCGCCTTCACGTAGGGCCGACCCGGCCCTTCACTCACAAAGACCTCGCCGGTGTCCTCATCAAGGACCGCATGGGCGATTGGTTTGCCAGCTGCGCGCAGGGCGTCGACCTGAGCGAACAGGTCGGGGTTGCTCTGCTGCATCTCGGCGACGATGGCACTATCGAGGGTGGTCGTCATGGCTGTGCCCCCAATTGGCAATCAGAGCCGCGCCGCGAGACTGGCGACCACTGGGTGCGCGGCGGGGCTGACGGCGATCGGCGTCCCGGTGGCGGCCTTGGCCGCGATAGCGGCTGAGAGCAGGACCCAATCGCACGTGGGGTCGGTCGGATCGCAGCTTGCCCGAGCCTCGACGACGCCGCGCCAGATATCAGCACCTTGGATCTCGACCAGCAATTCTAGGGTGCTGAGCCAGTAGCCCGCGGCCGGGAACGCATGCTTCAGTTCCGCCAGCGCCTCCACCGCATCCTCGAACTCATCGAAGGTGAATGCGAAGCGCCGATCGGGACGGTCCGGCAACCCGATGTGGATGGCGAAGCCGCCGTCGTCCTCTGCGTCTTCGATGCCGCTTAGAAGATACCCCTCGCCGGCCTCGTAGTTGGCCTCCAAGATAAAGTACGATGCGCGGAGAATGTCCGCCTGTTCGCCCTGATTGAGGGACGAAAAATCGAGATTAAGCCGGGTCATAATCGATGCCTGAAATGTATTGCTTCAAAAAATGAGTTGATCCGCACCGCAACGGCGCGCGACTCCCTGATTATCGAGCCGCAGCGGCCCGCGTCCATTTTAAATTCGCGCCGCGGCGGCCTGCCGCACAACGGGCAGCGGCTAAATATCTGAATGACGCTCCGCGAAATCTTGGAGGGCGGGATCATCAAGCCCGTGAAGCCCCTCACGCCCAAACAGGCCGAGAAACGGGCGGACCGGCGCCAGCAGGTGCAGCAGCGCATTGCAGACGAGCGCACTCGGTCGGCGGCCAAGATCCGCGATCTTAAGACCGAGATGCCGTAGCCGCGGACGCCCCCTGCAGGAGAAAATCGACATCGCGCCTCCGGGTCCGCCATGATGATCAAGACAGCCGTGTCCACGCGAATTTCGAGGGGCACCGGCCGGATTGCCGAGGACCAAGAATTGACCGACACACCCGCCGAGGGCCGCCGAGCCCGCGCGCACTTGATCGCGCGCCAATTGAATGCCCGCCTTGCCGCTGAGGGGCTGTCTGTGAAGGCCCGCGCCGACCGTAGGGCTATTGCAGCCGCTGCCGGAGCCGAAGCAGCTGAAAGGCGACGCCAGCGTGATCTACGCCGGCGCCCTGGCTACGCGGCCGGTGAGGCCAGCCAGCCCTTTGAGCCGGAGGTCCGCCTAATTCGCGTCGAGACCAGTCGCACCGACGCGGCCGCCGATGTCGACAGGCCGATGACTCATTTGACCTTCGCGGAAATGAAGGCGCAGGCTGAGATTTATCCGGCTGCGCCGGCGGAGGTGCACGAGCGGAAGCTGATGGAGCGACAGCGGAGGCGGCGTTGACCCAACCGTGCGGCCCGGCCGAGATGTATGGACACGGCAGGGACGCCGAGCCGTCCCTGGCCGCGCCCGAGAACGCCACCGGCTCACAGGTCACATGGTTGCGCGGCAACGATCAGGACCGCGAGGCCAAGGCGCCCGAGACGTCGTTGCCGGAGGTGCCGGCCGAGCTGCTGCCCGAGGTGCAGATCCTGCCCTGGCGCGGCCGCGGCAACGTCATCGCGGCGGCCGGCACGCTCCTCATCGACCTGCTGGAGCAGGCTTGAGATCGTCAAGCCGCTTCGCGGTCAGCCAGGTGAGAGGGGCAGAACGTCGGAACACTCATCGCGCTCAGATGCCGCGTATGTGAAACGCGGTGATCTTGTAAGGAAATCCCCCACAGGTCACAGCTAGGCCATGGCCGTGCGCAGAACCATCACCGTGTCGATCACCCCGGAGCAGGAGGATTTGATCCAAGCCTGCCTGCAGTCCGGACGCTTCGCCAGCACCAGCGAGGTCGTGCGCGCCGCGCTGCGACTGCTCGACCGTGAGGAGAGCCGACCGAACCCGGAACGCCCCAAGTTGCGTGGCGACGGGGAGGCGGCCCGTGCGTGAGCGCGTCAGCGACCTGCGGTCCGAGCGCGATGAAGCGCGCCAGCGGGAGGCCGCATCGCGTGTCGATGCCGAGCGGATCCAACTGGCGCTGTCTGCCGGGGCGATCATCGGCACGTGGTTCTGGGACCTGCCGTCAGATCGGTTCACGGTCGATGAAGCGTTCGCCACAGCGTTCGGCCTCGATCCGGCACTTGGCCGCGAGGGTATCCCGCTAGCCCAGATCGTTGCCACGGTTCACCCGGACGATCAGGCGGGCCTCTCGGCCGCCATCACCGACGCGATCGCGCGGGGTGGCCGCTACGCCCATCAGTATCGTACCCTCCGGGCGGACGGCCGATATCGCTGGCTGGAGGCCAACGGTCACGTCGAGCATGGCCCTGACGGCACGCCGCTGCGGTTCCCCGGTGTGCTGATCGATGTGGCCGCGCGACGCCTCGATGCGGCACTCGGCGCGCTCGGCGAGCGGCTACGCGGTCTCGGCACACCCGAGGAGCTGGCGCTGGCGGCAGCGGAGACGGTCGGCATAGCGTTGGGCCTGTCACGCGTTGCCTACGGCGACATCGATGCCAGCGGTTCCCGTGTCGTGATCCGACCGGATTGGCTGGCGTCTGGCCAGCCAAGCATCGCCGGCATCCACGAGTTCGTGAGCTACGGGTCATACATCGACGAACTGCGGCGCGGTGAGGATGTCATCATCGACGACATCGCCAAGGACCCCCGGACCGCTGCACAGATTGAGAATTTCAGGGCCATCGATGTCGCCGCGCTGGTCAACCTCCCCCTGATGGAGCGGGGCCAGTTCAAGGCCGTGTTCTGTCTGAACGCCAACCGGCCGCATGGGTGGACGGCGGAGGAACTGAACTTTGCCCGCCGGGTGATGGACCGCACCGAGGTCGAGATCGCCCGGCGCGTCGCGGAGCGCGAGTTGCGGGCCACCGAGGCGCGCCAACGCCACCTCCTGAAACAGATGCCCGGCTTCGTCGGCGTGATGACCGGACCCGAGCACGTGTTCGACTACGTCAATGACGCCTATGTCGAGATCGCCGGACCGCGCGACTACATCGGCCGCACGGTCCGCGAGGTCTTCCCGGAGGTTGAGGGTCAGGGGTTCTTCGAACTGCTTGATCAGGTCTACACCACCGGCGAGCCATTTTCCGCCAAGGGTTCGCCGGTCCATCTGAACGGTGAGACGGCCCCGCGGTTCATCGATCATACCTTTCAGCCGATCCGCAACGACCAGGGGGCCGTCACCGGTATCTTCGTCGGCGGCTACGACGTCACCGAACAACGGCGCATGGCGCTGGCGTTGCAGGATCTCAACGCCGACCTGGAGCGCAAGGTGACGGAGCGTGCCTTGGCGCGCGGCCGAACCTGGCAGGTCAGCCCCGACCTGCTGGTGGTCATCAACGCCGATGGCCGCTTCGAGACCGTCAACCCGGCCTGGACGGCCACGCTCGGCTGGTCCGAGCACGAATTGACCAGCACGCCGTTCGCCGAATTCGTGCATCCCAACGATCAGGCTGCGACGCTGGCCGTGTGGCTGGACGCGGTCGAACGCGGCTTGCCCGCCCTGCGCTTCCAGAACCGCTATCGCCACAAAGACGGCACGTGGCGCTGGCTCGCCTGGGTCGGTGTCCCAGACGACGGCAAGGTGTACTGCTCCGCGCGCGAGATCACGGCGGACAAGGAGCAGGCCGCCGCCCTCGATCAGGCTGAGGAAGCCCTACGCCAGTCGCAGAAGATGGAGGCGGTCGGGCAGCTCACCGGCGGCGTCGCCCACGACTTCAACAACCTGCTGACCGTGATCAAATCCTCGACCGACCTGCTCAAGCGCCCAGATCTCGCCGAGGAGCGACGCGTTCGCTACGTCGCGGCTATCGCAGACACGGTGGACCGCGCCGCCAAGCTGACCGGGCAGCTCCTCGCCTTCGCCCGGCGGCAAGCGCTCAAGCCCGAGGTGTTCGCAGCCTGCGATAGCGTGCGGGCGCTCTCGGACATGATGCGCACATTGACCGGCTCGCGGGTGCAGATTACCACCGACCTGCCCGCGATCCCCTGTTTCGTCAATGCCGACGCCAGCCAGTTCGACACCGCGCTGGTCAACCTCGCGGTCAACGCACGCGACGCGATGAATGGTGAGGGCAAGATCACGATCTCGGTGTCGCCGGTCGAGGCAATCCCGGCGATCCGGTCGCACCCGACCGTCAAATCTCCCTACGTGGCAGTCTCGCTCAGCGACACCGGTACCGGCATCCCGGATCACACCATCGAGCGGATCTTCGAGCCGTTCTTCACCACCAAGGAGGTCGGTAAGGGCACCGGGCTCGGCCTGTCACAGGTGTTCGGGTTCGCCAAGCAATCCGGCGGCGACGTGACCGTTGAAAGTATGGTCGGCGAGGGCACCACGTTCACGCTGTTCCTGCCGCGCGTGCCGGCCCCGGCGCAGATCAAGGTGGCCGATGAGGCGGCCGCGTTGATCGACGGCCAGGGTACACGCGTGCTGGTTGTCGAGGACAACGTAGCGGTCGGTACGTTCGCCGTGCAGACGCTGAGCGATCTGGGCTATGTGCCCGTTCTCGCGGTGGACGGCCCGGCTGCGCTAGCAGAGTTGGCTAGGGATGCCGACCGATTTGACGTGGTGTTCTCGGATGTGATGATGCCGGGGATGAGCGGCATCGAGTTGGGGCAGGCGATCCGCCGCCTGTATCACGACCTACCGGTAGTGCTGACCTCAGGCTACAGCCACATCCTGGCGCAGAACGGTACCTACGGGTTCGAGCTGCTGCACAAGCCGTATTCGATCGAGCAGCTTTCACACATCCTACGCAAGGCAGCCTCGTGGCAGCGGCGTAAGCAGTTGCTCGGCGAGTAACTTGGATTGAGTTCAAACCGCAACCCTACCGGTCGCGTCGGCGGGCTGGTTGCTCGTCGAGCTGCTGAAGCGCGCCAGATGTAAAGCTTGCGGTTCTCTTAAGCTATGCTTTGTTGCGCCGCAATGCGAGTGGTCGTAACAGTCGCAGTCACTTACCTGCTTCCAACCGAGAATATCCGTCTTATGACGGAGTCTGGCATCTCGTATTCATCGTAGATAGTCAGATCGACCTTGGCTGCCGTGGCCCGATGCAAGATACGCTGATCCGTAAACTCGAAAGCTTCGAGGAGCTGACTGACGCCGACCGTACCGCACTGCGGGCGTTCGTCCCGAGGGTGAGACAGGTGCCGGCGCGGACGGACCTGATCCAGGAAGGCGACACCCCCGGCGACGTTCACCTCATCCTCAACGGCTACGCCTGCCGCTACAAGGTTTTGCCGGACGGCCAGCGCCAAATCATGGCATTCTTCGTGCCCGGCGACTTCTGCGACCTGAACGTGTTCATCCTCGATCAGATGGACCACACCCTCGGCACGGTCTCGGCCTGCCAAGTGGTCGAGATCCCCCGGCATGCCATCGAGGAGATCACGGCCCACCACCCACGGGTGACGCGGGCCCTGATGTGGTGCGCTCTCGTAGATGAGGCCGTGCTGCGCGAGTGGTTGGTCAACATCGGCGGCCGACAGGCGGATCAGCGCATCGCGCATCTGTTCTGCGAGCTGCTGCTGCGCCTGGAGGCGGTGGGGCGTGTCACCGACAACAGTTTCCCATTTCCATTCACCCAGACCGACGTCGCCGACGCGGTGGGCCTGTCGGACGTGCAGGTCAGTCGCACGCTGCGGGAATTGCGCCGGCTCGACCTCATCACGCTGCGGCACCGGGTCCTGACGATCCTGGACGTAGAGCAGCTCAAGGCGTACTGCGGGTTCAATCCCAATTACCTCCACCTCAGGAACGCGCGTTGGAGTGGCCGCCGGCAGTTGCCGTGGCTGAGTAGCGTTCGAGGGGACTAGCGGTGGCGGACCGGGACAACGTCGAGAGCCTGGTCGTCCTGCAGCCTATCTCTGTAGACACTGCGAGCCCGGACCATGTTGGCATGCTCGTGATCGCCAACGGGCTGCTCGTGGCCGTGCTGGTGCGCCTTGATGCGCCCGAGCATGAGCGACGCGGGTCTTGGTATATGGAGGTCAGGCTCGGCCGGCTCGCGAAGGTACGCCCGCCCGTATTCGACACCCTGGAGAACGCGACGCGGTGGGTGCGGCAGCGCCTGCGAGGGTAAGCCGATGAGGGAGCGGCTCAGAACCCGTAGCTCAAGCCCTGTGTGCCAGCCGCTGCGCGATCCAGGCTTGCGCCGCGTTGAGATCGGCAAAGGTCGGCTGATAAGCCGTGTCCACCAGTCCGAAGCCCGCCTCCAGGAACCACATCCCAGCCAAATCCTCGTGAAAATCTGAGAGCTGCACCAGAACCGCCGCGAGCAGGCCGTCAGCGAAGACCAACTGGCCGTTGATGTCGTAGCTGCCCGTTCCAACGTGCACGGGTTGTAGGCGTAGGGTCATCCGGCCGCCTCTCCAACTGCAGGTACGTTGGGTCAAACTCCGAAATCCGAAGAAGTTCGTCCCACGCCTTGATCACGAGCATCCGGCCTTGGAGCGTGATCAGGGTCCGGCCGCGCATCTCCTGCAGAACACGGTTGATGTGCACGGGCGTGAGCCCCAGTGCATCGGCGATGTCGGTCTGCGTGATCGGCATCGGGCAGCGGTGATCCTCGGCCAAGCCTACCGACCTCAGCCTCAAATACAGCTCGCAGAATAAGTGTGCGACGTGCTCGAAGGCCAAGCGCTGACCCGTGCTGATCAACCATTCGCGGAGGACCGCAGCATCGAGCAGCGTGTCGCGCCAGAATGCAGCCGCGAGGCCGGGGTGGCGCGCCGTCAGCTCTCGCAAGCTCTCGTGGGGGATGATGGCCACGACGACCTTAGTCAGGGTAGCGAGGCTGTGATCTATTGTCGGGATGTGCAGGCTCTGCAGGTCCGGGATATCGCCAGGGATATGAAACGACAGGATCTGCCTTTTGCCCTCTCTGAGCATCACGTAACGACAGGCCCAGCCATCGAGGATAAGGCAACAGTGCGTCGGCTGATCACCCTCGCTGACGATGTTTTTTCGAGCATCGAGAGTGTGGATCCGCGTCGGTAGTCTCCAAACGGCCTGACGCTCTGCATCCGAAAGAGTGGCGGCGCTCTCCAGCTTGCGGATGAGCATGGACAGGGCGGGTTGGTCCGGGGCCGAGTTCATGTCGCTCCACCTCGCGTCGCAGGCGGAAGCGCACAGCTCTCCCAGTCATCAGCGCCTGTGCCGGATCAGCCGATGATGACGCGCAGAATAGACTGATGTTAATTCCGGCGTTCCGTCATAAGACGGATTTCGGCAGCGATCACGTGCTTGTCGTGCAGCTCAGTTTGGCTTCGCCGGCCTTCCAACACGGTCTGCCAGCGCGCATCCCACCTCAAAAAGAGCGAGGCGCAAGCCGGGCAACGCAGATTTCGCCCCATCCGCTTCGATCAGAGCGTGCGCTAGGATCAGGTAGTCAGCGATTTGGTCGAGATGGTCCGTGGCTATGGTCGCGGGGTGCGTCGGTGGCGGTATGAACCGCTCGACGTTGCCGTAAGCGTGTATTTCGGCAGTCGAACAGTCGGCAATTTCCGTGAGTGAACCGAGATAGCCGATGAAAGTATAATCAGGCGGTCCGATCGAGGGAACGCCGCCCACTCCGACCCAGCGGTAATCGCCCGAAGGTTTGGCTAAGCGGTACCTAATGCTGAACTCAGATACCTTAGACAGCGCCTCTTCTAAAGTTCGTTCGACAATTGCCCTATCTTCTGGATGGACGCATTTCAGCCAGCCTCGCCCGAGCGAGTCTTTGATGGTCTGTCCGGTCAGAACGGGCCAATCGGAACTCGTATGGATAGTTTGACCGGAGGCATCTGTGACGAAGATCAAGACTGTCCCCAGACAAAAGCCATCATATGACGGCTTATTCAATCATTATGCCATCGCGACGCATCTATCAATCCTAGGTGGAATGAGGCATACCAATGTGCGCGTCTGGATTGGTGGGATCAGCGAAACTGGACGATGTCGCATGACCGTGAGGCAGCGCTTGCACGCCTACAAGAGATCGCTGATGTACTCGGGATACATGTCGCGGACCTGACGTCTGGACCCACATTTCAGAGGCTCTGGGCCGACAATGAGTTCATGCGCCTGTGGCACAGCCTTGGGACGGACGCTGGACGTGACGCGGCTCTGGACGCCCTGCGCAGGATTTTGGACGAGGAACGCGATTAGGAAGCGCGCAGCAGCCGTTCGGTTTCCTCTCCCAGCTCAATCCTCCCAGGATTGAGCCGCGTCCGCATGGCCTTGCCCGGCTTGAAGTGAACGCTCCGCTTGGCCGACACGGTGACGCTCTGGCCCGAGCGCGGGTTGCGGCCAGTACGCGCCTTACGATCCCGCACCGCGAACATGCCGAAGTCGCGCAGCTCAACGCGGTCGCTGTCCGCCAGCGCAGCGGCGATCCGGCCGAGGACGACATTAACCACCGCCTCGGCCTCGTGCGCGTAGAGGTGTGGGTTCTGCTTCGCGATGCGGGCAATGAGATCGGACCGGATCATGGGATGGACGTGCCGAGACCTCGGCAAAGGTGCAAGCGCGGCTGTTCTCGGCCCTTACTCGCGTCCGTCTTTGTCCCCCTCGGCCGCGGTGGCGTCGCCTTCTGGGATGGGCTTGAAGAAATCCTCGACCGGCCGACCCAGAGCATCGGCGATGCGTCTCAGCATCCGCATCGTGCGTTCGCGGTCCCGCGTCCCGTCGGTGTTGCCGGTAGGTGTCAGCCAGGAAGCCTGGTCCCCATTCTCGGGTCGCCCAGCCATATCGCGCTCGCAATATCTGATACCGCACATTGTATGTCCGGTTGCCAATCGACGCAAAGTTGCGATGTTGTGTGGTCCGCTACAAGACGCATAAACGTGAGGAAGCGCATGGCTCATCGGGTGCCGGAGAAGACCCTCACGCCTGCCTCTCTGCCCATGGCTATGCTCAAGATCGGCCTCTGGGAGGACGACGTCTCTGCCGATCGGATCCGTGGCGACGCCGTGATGGCGGCGATGTACGGGCTATCTGAGGCCGAAGCCGCGCAAGGTCTATCGTGGAACCGCCTCAGTTCGCTGTTTCATCCCGATGACCTACGGGCGCACCCAACTCCTCAGCGTCATGTGCGCCAAGACGGTGGCCTGTTCGTGTGGGAGCATCGCATCGCGCCCGCCCCCGGTGTGGTCCGATGGGTCCTGGCGCGCGGGCACTTCGAGCGAAACGCAGATGGTCGGGTGCGCGGACGTGGGATCGTGATCGACATCACCGATACGCGGATGGATGGCGTGATCGATGGGCCAGCACAGTTTCTGGCGGCCTACGAAGCTTCCGGCGCGCTGCTGGAACGGATCGCCGATCGGGCGTTAGAGCTGTGCGGAATGATCCGAGATCTGGAGCCCGAGGGTGCCGAGTATCTCCGCATCCTGATCGAGGCGCTGCTGCATGAACTGGGTCGGCAGATCGCAGCTTCGCTACAGGAAAGCCCGCCAGCTGCCGAGCGGCCCCGCGGCACCAGGATCCACTGACCACGTGCTGATAGGCAGATTGGTCTGGGAAGGGCCGTGGGCGGCCTAGGGGGCGGTCAGATGCGCCGCCATGACGACCGCCGCGACAGCGGTGCGGAACGTCTTCTCCTGCGGACCCGCTCGGTTCGCGACCTCGGTGGGGCTGATCGACGAGGCAACGAGCGCGGCGATGTCGAGGCTGTAGCCGCTGGCGAAGCGGTAGAGGCCGGCCGCCGGATCCCGCATGTACAGGTCGATCGCCGCGACGACTTCCTGGCTGGTGATGACGCCCGCCTTGCGCAGGTCCGCGAGGGTCTGTGGTCCGGCCGGCATGGTCGCGCTGATCATCCCCTGACGTTGACTTAACCGTGCCGCCCGGCCGACATGGACCGTTCCGGCTGCACCCGCCTTGGCGAGTCGCGGCCGCCATTCAGGAGAGATCGCCGCGAGATAGACCCTGAAAAGCCAACAGGCCCCCGTCGCCAAACGGGAGCCTGCTGAAAACCTGGGGCCTTTGGAGGGCCAGTTCCTAATCCCCCAAAAGCCACACGACCCCCTCGGGAGTCAAGCGAGAACGCCAATTCTCGCACCGGGAAGGCTTTGCCTGGACCCTAGCCGCGGCCCGTGAGGGACCGGGACCGATGTTTCACGCCACCATGCGGGGGGCGATCGAGGACGCGCGGACACTCGCGCAACTCGACGACCTGTCGCGCACCATCTGGCAGGCTCACGCCGCCGAGACCGTGACCGACGCGGAGGCGCAGGGCCTCGCTGAGCTGCTGCACACCCGCAGGAGCGCCGTGCGCGAGGCCGTGGCGCCCGTCGGCATCCCACTCGGCCGTGTGACGCTGTTTCCAGCCAAGCGCCTCCAGCGGGCTCCTGAGCGATCCGTGGCGATCGAGCGCCGTCGTCGGCTGGCCTGCTCCGGTCCAATGCCGCCCGCGCTCGCCTCGCGGTTCACCACCGGGCAGCTCGCGGTCCTGCGGATCGTCGGCGACGAGATGGCCCGCAACGGCGCCTGCGGGCTGTGTATTGACGCCATAGCCGCCAGGGCGGGCGTGTGCCGGCGACTCGCTCAGGCCGCGATCCGGTTGGCTGAGGGCGACGGGCTCCTTACCATCCAGGAGCGCCGCCACCAGGGCCGGAAATCGGATCCGAACGTGGTCCGCATCATCAGCCGCGAATGGCTGCAGTGGCTTCGGCGGGGAGGGCGGTCCGCGGCCCCGGCGTTGCTGGGCAGCATAGGGTGCAAACCGATTCACCCCACGGATAAGGGAGATCCACAGAGGCAGGTTGTGGATGCGGAACCGAAAAGAGGCTGCCGAGGGGCAGCGGGCGACCTCGACCGATCAGGCCGGATGAGAATCCGCGCGGATCGTGGCGCGGGTCGAGCCATGCGGTGAGGGTCTGCGTCCGATCGATATGCCGAACGAAGCCGGGAAGGTTCGACGGGTTCGGAGATGCGGCTTGCCCATGCAACCGGCCGCGCTTATAGTAGTTTCACTATAGGAATGCGCCATGCCCGATCAGCCCGAGCCGTCGCGCCAAGTCATCTTCGTGGCCTCCGCGCGGCGGGATATCCAAGCGATGCCCGCCGAGGTCCGGCGCGAGTTCGGTCAGGCGCTCTTCGAGGCTGAGTGCGGCGGGAAGCATCCGCACGCCAAGCCGTTGAAGGGCATCGAAGCTGTTGAAGTCGTGACGGATTTTGATGGTGATACGTTCCGGGCGGTCTACACGGTGAAGCTGGAAGGCTTCATTTTCGTGCTGGATGCCTTCCAGAAAAAGTCGACCGTCAAGCGGAAGACGGCCGTGGTGGACCTAGACCGGATCAGGAAGCGGCTCGCCGCCGCAAAGGAGATGCATAAGGCCCTGCTGAAACTTCGGGACGCCGGTTAGTCGGACCGGCGGAATTCGGCCCGCGTGGAGCCCCCTCCTCCCGCGAGGTTATGACCCTCATACTCACGGAACCGCCCCCATGCCCGCTTCCTTCGCCAGAACCGCAAAGCCCGCAGGTCGTAGTGTAGCCCCCCAATCGCCTCTGCGCGCGCCAGCTCGGGATACTCGCCCCGTCAAGGCGAAGCTTCCTATGGAAGCCGAAGCCCCGTCCGTGCAGGCGGAAGATGAGCCGATCACATTCGAGGTCAGCAGCGGCAATGTCTTCGCAGACCTCGACGTTCCAGAGGCCGCAGACGAGGCGATCAAGGCGCGCCTTGTCATGCGCCTACGTGCCGAGATGGATCGTAGGGGGCTCAGCCAAACCGAGTTCGCCAAGGTGCTTGGGGTGAAGCAGCCCGACGTGTCCAATCTGCTGCGCGGGCGTGTACTCGGCTTCTCGCTTGAACGGATGTTCGAATTCACCCGTGCGCTCGGCGACGACGTTGAGATCACTCTGCGGCCGTCGAAGGCCGAGCGGCGCGGTCGCATGTCGCTGAAGGTGGCTTGAGGGGGCGGTCCATGGTCGATATGCAAAAAGCTATCATCGCTTTTAGCAACATTTGCTTGGGCGATACGCTCGAGAAAATGGCTATCGAATTAGCAAAGCACAACGGCGGCAGACCGGGGGCTTGGCTCGATGCGATAGAGAAAGCCGCAATAGATAATGCTCGTCACAGCCATTCAGAGGGGCTGACTGTCGAGGAAGAGCATAAGGTCTTGGATGGCGCAATAAAAATGCTTCAGTTTAACTTTCACAACATCCGGGAAGAACTAAACAAAAAACCTGATTAGCGCCTGTCCGAGTTGGGGCGCAGGACCCTCGGCGAATGGCACAAGGCCCGCCTTGTGCCCCAACTCGCGGCGCCATCTCGACAGCCGCGCTTCCCGCGCCCATCTTGGCGGGATGCGCTACGCCCTCGCCACCGTGATCGTTGCTGCGTCTATCTCCGGCGCCCGTGCTATTGATGTTGGCGATGTCATTTCACTATCGTCTAACGGGGTCGGTAGCACGGTGGTCTCTCATCGCGTCGCCCCCACTGGTCTTCATGAGTTGTCCGCACAGACCCTGGAAACCAATATCTCGGAATATTGCGAAAGATACGAAGACGTTCATCCGTCAGATAAAGGTTGGGCAAATTGTCTTCAAAGTAACAAATCCTCAGAGAAACTTGAGCTTCAAATCAATTGTAAACGCCCAACTGTAATTGTTGCCGGTGACGGAGCATATAGACCGTCTCGCAATGGTGGCCCTTGGGTATCCGTGGCTAACCCCAATAGCATCATCCAGGCGGACCAATTGTTCTCGCAGGTTTGCGGCCCTCGCCGATGATGCAGGTGCTAGCCCTGCCCGTAGTTCGCTGCCTGGACGAATTGCCTTTCCTTCAGCCGATCTCGTAGGTTGTTGGCGATCTCGCGGCTATCTCCGGCATTCTGGAAGATCATATCGCCATGGAAATGGGACTCGGCCGTCGATGTGCTGACGCTCCGGTTGTCGTTGCTGATTGAGGCCAGCCTGTCAGCCTGTGCGGAGCTAGCCTGCGCCACGACAGCCGCGGCTCCGATGCGGGCGGCCGGCGGAGTGTCGCCGTAAAGGAGTGATGCCATGGGCTTCCGCTTGTTCGCCTCATTCATCGTCTGCCCTGGGGCATCCGGCATGCTGTTCGGCTTGAGGACGGCGGGCGCACCGTTCGGCAAGGTATTGCTTTCCGGCTTGCGCGGACCGGCCTGTATAGTGGCGATATCCTTATCTCGCTGCGCCGAGGATCGGATTTGCGGCAGCCATTCCCGAGCGTGGCGAGCCCGTCCGCCTTCTTCGCCAGGGCCGAACCGTTCGCTCTCACGGACCCCGTGAATGGCATCCTCAATAGTCGGGTTGTTCCGCAGGATTGCGCCGCCCCGCTCCGTCCGAGGGTGGTCGTAGATGGCATCGCCCGGTTTCGAGTTGTGCTCCGCAACCCAAGCCTTCGTCTGCCACGCAGCGTCGTATGGGTTGCCGCCTTGGGCCTCGATCCATCTTTTGATCTTAGGCCAACGATTTCGGTCCCATTGCCAAAGTCCGGTATGACCGCCGCTTACATCGTTGTGCGCGCGTGGATTGAAGGTACTCTCCGTCTCCATTGAGCCGACAACGGCCGCAATGGCGTTGTCGCCATAGCCCGCGTTTCGAAGTTCACCCGTGATCGCCTTGACGTTCGCGCTCTGCGCCAGCTTATCCAAGCCGCGACGGGCGCGCGTGCGCATACCGCCATTCTCGCCAGCATCTTCACCGCCGCCGCCGATGAGTCGCCTACCGAACCGCTTCGTAGCCTCCCACGCGCCACCGATGGCGCCCCGCACCCGTGCGCGCCGGTCGATGCCCTCCTTCTGCAGGACAGCCTGATCGGGATCCTTGGCAGCCTCCTCAGGCGTCTGGAACCCGTGCCCCATCGCAGCGGCGCCGATCGCCACCGGCAGGCCTACGCGGGCCATGGCGGCCAAAAGGGACGTGTCGCCGATGACGAGGGCGTTCCGGATGGCAGCGATGCCGACAAGCACCTGTCCAACCTTGCTGGCCGCCCAAAGGCCAAAGAAGATCTCTGCGACACGGGTCCAGCCTCCGACAGCCTGCGCGGCTGAGTTGGCGTCTTTCACAAAATCCCTGATGCCTTTACCGACATCATCCCACGGGATCTTGCGCAGCTCGGTCGCGAACTTCGTGACCTCGCCCACGATGTCGTCTTTCAGCCAGTCCTTGTTCAGGTCCAGCCAGTCGGCGAACCGCTTCATCAGATCCGTGATGACGGGCGTGAGGGCCGTGGAGATCTTCCGGCCGAAGTCCGTCACCCGGTCGGACAGATCCTCGTACTGCTCGCCCAAGGCGCGTGCCGCATCGGAGTCAGCCTTGGACACGAGCCCGGCCTTCTGGGAACGCGATAGCGCCTCCTCGACGGCCTTCCTGCCCTTCAGCAGCAGGTTGATGGTGGCTTCGCTGTAGCCGGCCTGCTTAAGGAGGAAGCTCGCCGTCGAGGCCCCCGCCTTCTCGGCCGTGCCCTTAGCCGCTTCCGCGAGATCGCCGAACGACTCCTCCAGCTTGCCGTTGAGGCGGATCTGCTGGCCGCTGATGCCCTGCAACCGAGCGAACGGCACGAGCGCCGACGCGTTGCCCGAAGTGCGCAGCTCATTGAGGGTATCCGAGAGCTGCTGGAACGAGGCGGATCCTTCACCCGCCGTGCCGCCCGCTCGCTTCACCGCGTTGTCGAAGGCCGCGATCCGCTCGGGCGCGACGCCGAGACGATCGGCCATCCGGCCCATGGCGGCGTCGGCCTTGCCGATATCGGTCACGAACTGGCCGACCGCGCGTCCACCGGTGAAGATGGCGAACAGTTTTAGGGCATTCCGGCCGAGCCGGTTGAGCGAGTCCGCCGCCTGGTCGTGCGCGCGGGCGACTTCCTTGGCATGCCGCTCAGCCTCCTTAGCTGCCGCCCTCTCGTCCTTTTCGATTTGCTTGAGTGCGTCTCGATGGGCCTTGGCCTCTTGCTTGGCCGCCTTCTCGGTCTCGCGCGCCGCTCGGACCGCCGCCTTCTCCTGAGCGAGCGCGGCCTTCTCGATGTCCTTCTGACCTTGGATCGCCGCTTTGGCGGCCTCGCGCTGGCCCTTCGTGAAATCCTTAGGGTCCAAGCCCAAGGTCACGATCAAAGCGTCCACAACCGTAGGCATTCGCGTCCCCTTAAATCTTCAGCCTTGAGCAAGAAAGTGTCGTGAACCACTTCCCTCTTGGCGTCTCGCTCTCAAGCTCATGGTAGGAGTTGGTAATATACCAAGTGCCGCAGGCCGGCTTGAGGTCGCTCTGCACTTCAACACTACCACCGTACTTGTATGTAGGGTTGTAGAGTGTCGTCACTTCGATGCCGCTGGCCGTGAACCGCGGATAGCCTCGCATGCCTGTCTGCGCGCTGATCTGAGTAGAAGCGCCCTGCCGCGAGCCATTCTTAGGCCAAATTGCGAGCGTGCTGTTTTCAATCGTCCAATTGATCCCGGCCATGCGCGCGAGAGATTTAATCTGCTGTCGCGGTGAGCTTGGCAAATACGGGTTCACGACTTTGCATTGAACGTCGTTATTTTCCAGCGTCAGCCCAGCCATATCAGCGAGTTGGCTCATGAGTTGCGCAACGTCGGTAGATCCCGCGCGACTGGTCGGCTTCGCTTCGGCGACGGCTTCATAGAGGCCCGCCAACGCGTCGACCCGCAACGCGCCCATTGGCTGTTCGATGTCGGCGAAGGAACGGATGATCGTGCCCTTGAAGCCGATGCCGCTCTGGCCACCCTCTTCGCGCGGCATAATCGTGATGGTGTTCTGGCCAATAACATCCGAGTTGTACGGCATCTGCGTCAACTGGTTCAGCATAGTGAGTGGCAGGCCGTAGATGCTGACGGTCGCCTTGCCCATGTCGGGCGAGCCGGCATTTTCAATTCCACAAAGAACGCGCAAGCCACTCAACTTCGCGGTGTTGCCGCCGCCTTGAAATTCACCGTTCGAAAGCGAGATCGAAACGTCAATGTATTTGCGCGAGAACGTCACGGCCTAGGTCCCTGCCGTGGGCGCCGGGCCGGTGCCGTGGGTGTGGCCCTGTAGATCAACCTGATCACCGGTCCCTTGACCGGCCGTCATGTTGCCGGGCGTCGTGATGTTGCCCTTGCTGTCGATGATCGCGCCATTGAGGTTCCAGCCGGACGACGAGCTAGTCAGAGTGTTCTTGTTGCGGTCGGCGCAGTCGATGCCCTGATCCGTGAACATGAAGTGCTGTTCGATCGGCTGAGACTTGCGCGGGAGCACGCCGTGGAAGAT
>NZ_FNHS01000031.1 GCF_900103445.1 Methylobacterium phyllostachyos
GCGGCATCCTGGCCACCAGCGGCACCATCTCCGGCGGCCTGAGCAACGCCGGGCTGGTCCAGAACACCGGCGCGATCGCGGGCGGCGTGTCGAACAGCGGCACACTGGCCACCTCCGGCACGATCGCGGGCGGGCTCACCAACACCGGCACGATGCTCGCCAGCGCCGGCCGCATCGACGGTGCCATCGCCAACAAGGCCGGCACCGTCACGGTCGCCGGGGCGGTGGCCAGCGACGGCACCTTCGCCAACGCCGCCGGTGCGACCCTCGCGGTCTCCGGCACGGGCGCCTACAGCCTCGCAGGCCCCCTCACCAATGCCGGCGCCGTCACGGTCGCGCAGAATGCCAGCCTCACCGCGCCCGCCGGCCTGAGCAATGCCGGGCTCGTCGCCAGCGACGGCGTCCTCACCACCGACCTCACCAACTCCGGCACCGCCCGCCTCTCCGGCCAGCTCAACGGCGCGCTCACCAACACCGGCAGCCTCCTCTTCACCGGGCCGCTCGCCGGGCTCACCAGCCTGACCAATGCCGGCCCGCTCGACCTCGGCGGCACCGCCCTCACCCTCGCCAGCCTGGCCGGCACCGCCTCCGGCGTGATCGGCAACGGCGCCCTCACGGTCAGCGGATCGACCGATTCGACCTATGCCGGCGCCATCCTGGAGAGCACCAGCCCGACCCGCCTGACCAAGGCCGGATCCGGCACCCTCAAGCTCACCGGCACCGGCCGCTTCTCCGGACCGACCACGATCCAGGCCGGCACGCTCTCGCTCAACGGCCTCTGGGCCTCGCCGGTGACGGTCGCGGCCGCAGGCACCCTGCGCGGCATCGGCACGGTCGCAGGCCCCGTCACCGTGGCGGGCGCCCTGCGGCCGGGCAACTCGCCGGGCACGCTCACGGTCCTCGGCCCGGTCGCCTTCGCGTCCGGCAGCCTGTTCGGCCTCGACATCGACGGAATCGGCACCGGCACCGGCGCGGGCCGCTACGCCCGCCTGCTGGCGCTAGGTCCGAGCGGTGCGGTCGCGGCCAACGGCACCCTGGCGCCGGTGCTGCGCGGCATCACCGGCGACGCCACCAACGCCTACACCCCGGCGCTCGGCCAGCGCTTCGGCGTGCTGACCGCCCAAGCCGGGCTGACCGGCGCGTTCACCGGGCTGGCCCAGCCGACGGCGGGGCTGGCCGCCGGCACCCGGTTCGATGCGCTCTACCGCGCCACCGGCCTCGACCTCGTGGTCACGCCCGCCGCCTACGGCAACCTCGCCGGGCTCGGGCTCACCCAGACCGGCAACGCGCAGGCCGTGGGCGCAGCGCTCGACGCCGCCCGCCCGGCCGCGGGCACGCGGCCGGACCCGGATCGGGCGCGGGTGTTCGACGCGCTCTACGCGGCGGGTCCGGCCACGCTGCCGGGGGGGCTGGCGAGCCTGTCGGGCCAGGCCTACGGCGACGCCGTGATGGCCGATCTCGCCGCGCGCCGGCTGGTGACCGACACGATCGACCGGCACCTGCGCGGCCAGGGCGGCGGGGCGGCTTCGCTCAGCGCGGGCGATCCGGGGCTCGGCCCGAACCGCTCGGCGCTGCAGATGCGCGGCGCGGCGGGCGCGCCGGACCAGCCGCTGGCGTCCGGCGAGGGCCGGGTCTGGGCGGAGGCGCTGTACGGGTTCGGCGCCCGCGCGAGCGACCGCGCGGCGGGCGGGGCGGCTCTCGACGCGGGTGGTCTGGTGCTCGGCGTCGACCGGCAGGTCGCATCGGGCCACGGGGCCGACACGCTGGTGGGCGGCGCGTTCAGCTACCTGCGCGAGACCGGCACTGGGCGAGGCCAGGGCTTCGGGCTCGGGCGGAGCGCGGCCGACAGCTACGGCGGCACGCTGTATGCCAGCACGCGGCTGGGTGCCGTGATCCTGCGCGGCACGGCGGGCCTGTCCTACGCGGACGGCCGGATCGACCGGACGGTGGCTCTGGGCACGGGCGTGTCGCGGGCGAGCGGACTGGCCTCGGGCTGGGACGCGGGGGTGTCGGGCTTTGCCGGGTACGCGCTGGCGACCGGCCTGCCGGTCGAGCTCGTGCCGGAGGTGGGCGTCAGCTACGACCGCCTGACCCGGGCGCGGGTGGCGGAGCGGGGCGGTCTGGCGAGCCAGAGCTTCGCCACCGCCGGCCTCGACGGTGCGCGCGTGCTTGTGGGCGGGCGTCTGGCGAGCCTGGAGGTCGAAGGCACGGCGGGCCTGCGCCTGGAGGGCCGGGCCTACTGGGCGCATGAGCTCGCTGACACGTTCGCGACGGTGCGCTCGAGCCTGTTCGGGGTGCCGTTCGCGACGCGCACCAGCGCGCTGGGACGGGACGGGGCGGTGCTCGGTGTGAGCCTGACCGGTCCGGTGGCCGAAGGCGTGCTGCTGTCGCTGAGCTACACCGGCGACGTGCGGCCCGGCGCCAACGCTCAAGTCGTCTCGGCCGGCCTCCAGGCCCGCTGGTAAGAACCGTCTGGACGGGCGTAGGTGGCCCGTCGAGCGCTCCAATCCTTTTCCCCCGGCACACCACAAGCGCTGCCCGTCCGGCGGGGAACGCCTCGACCCGACACCGCGAATCACTTCACGCTTGCCGTCGGATCTGTGTTGAAACGTAGACTCCCGGCATGTCCTCGGTGCCGGTCGACCGGGAGGGAGCGCCGACAAAAGCCGGCGCCCCCTCGCAAGCCCCCCGCGCGGACAGCCCATTAGATCGGCACGGGATCGACAGGGAAGACTTTTCAGTTCGTCTCTAGGTCATTCTTCAACATTTCTCATCGAATTACGATATAAAATCGCCTTCATGCGATCGTAAATAAATCATCTTCTCAGTTTTGTGCTTTCCGCTGGCGATCGAAGTTCGTGTAAGAAGCCTTTTGAACGAACGTACGTTACATTGTCAGGATTGTTGCATAAAAAAATCTCCTGATGCCGAACATATGGAAAGCTTTTGCTTGGAACTTAAGCGCGTTCGGAATGGATCCAGACTGCCTGCCGGCTAAGATGCGAGTCGCAAACGAGGGGCGAACCCGCGTGATCTAAGACAGGCTGGCTCGGGGTCTTTGAGGGCGCTATGACGGGGGCTACAGCACTTCACAAAAATGCATCCGTTCTCGATGTTTTGTTTCGAGAACACAGCCAATGGTTGACGCGGTGGTTGAATCGGCAGCGCTGGACCGTTTCGGCCTCGGACGACCTGACGGCGGATGTCTTCATGGCCTTGCTGCAATTGCCCGATCTGGAGCGGGTCCGGCAGCCGCGCGCGATGATGACCACCATCGCGCGGCGGCTGATCTGCGACGCGCGCCGCCGCAGCGATCTCCGGCTGGCCTACGAGGCCGAGCTGGCGGCGATGCCGGAAGCGGTCGAGATATCCGCGGAGGACCGGCTGATCCTCGCGCAGGCGCTCCAAGCCATCGACACCATGCTGGCGCGCCTCTCGCAGAAGGCCCGCGCGGCATTCCTCATGAGCCAGATCGACGGCCTGCCCTATGCGGAGATCGCCGCGGAGTTGAAGGTCTCGGTGAGCATGGTGCGCAAGTACGTTGCGCAGGGGCTGCGCGCCGCCTACGAGGCGCAGATGCGCCAAGGGTGACCGGGTAGCTGTGATCAAGGTGGGCGTGAGCACGTCGAGCGGATCGCACGGAGACCGGCGATGACGAGATCCGCCAAGCACGAGGACGAGCCGGGCGAGGCCGCGATCGGCTGGATGGTCGAGCTGTGTTCCGGAGCAACCTCCGAACGTCAGAAGCGCGCCTTCGCGTCGTGGCTCGCGGCCGACCCACGCCATGCGGAAGCTTGGGCACAGTTGCAGCGGGGCCTCGCGCCCTGCGGGATCGCGGCCGAGCAAAAGCTTCCGGCAGGCCGGCTGAGGCAGCAGCTCGTCGAGCGCCGGCCCGATCGGCGCGCCGTGCTCGCCGGCTTGATGGCCGCTCTGGGGCTCGGGACGGCCGGCGCGGTGGTGGCGGACCGGTTCGTGCCGCTCGGCAGCCTCCTCGCCGATCACGTGACGCGGACCGCCGAGCAGACCCATGTGCACCTCGACGATGGCAGCGAGGTCGTGATGGCACCCCGCACCGCCCTCGACATCGCTTACGCGCCCGGCCGCCGGGGCGTCCGCCTGATCGAGGGCGAGGTTCTCCTGCAGGTTGCGTCCCGGGCCGCGCCGTTCCGGCTGGATGCAGGGGCCCTCAGCCTGACGGCCGCATCCGGCCGCTTCCTGATCGAGAAGCGGTCCAACAGTCTCGCGGCGACGGGGCTTGAGGGTACGGGGCAGATCGCCTTCGGAACCCAGGCCGCGAGCCCGATCGGGCGTGGCGAGCGCATCGGCCTCCGGGCCGGCCGGCCCGACCGGGAGCCGGTGGAGGTCGAGGACGCCGCAGCCTGGCTCGACGGGCTCCTGGTCGCGAAGAACCGCCCGGTCGCGGCGATCGTCGACGGTCTGCGTCCCTACTTCCCGGGCGTCATTCGTCTGGATCCGGCCGTAGCGGAGATCCGCGCCACCGGCGTGTTCCCGCTGCGGCGCCCAGACGATGCCCTCGACATCCTGGGCGCTTCCCTCAACCTGTCGGTCACCCGGGTGGCGCATTATTGGGTGGCGATCGGGCCGGGCGCGCCCGGAGACGCCCGACCCGGCTAAAGCCGGTGGTGTGTCGGGCTTGCTTGCGCCGAACCGGCTTCCAATCCGGCGGCAAGCACGCGAATCACTCAGCCGAGCCGAGATGCCCGTCGATGAAGACGCAGACCCGGGTCTTCGACAGCACACCCGAGACGCGCCCGACCTCCGCGCCATCACGGAACAGGACGAGAAGCGGGATTCCGCGGACCGCCAGCCGCTCGGCGATCGCCGGGTCGGCCTCGATGTTCGCCGCCCGCACGGCGATTTCGTCCGCATACTCGGCCGCAACTTCTTCGATGACCGGATTCATCGCCCGGCAGGGTCCGCACCAGGGCGCCCAGAGCTTGAGGAGCACCGGCGCTGCGGTGTCGAGAACCTCGGCCTGGAAGGTGGCGTCGGTGACGGAGGGGATGGTCATGCGGCTTGCTCACATGCGTCGTTCGGCTCGCCAAGGACGAGCCGATGGGTGTGGAAGTCGTCGAGCACGTCGGAATGCGCGACGCTGATCAGGGTCAGGCCCGGCAGCGCCTCGAGGAGCAGCGCGTACATGGCCCGCGCGTTTCCCGGATCGAGGGCGCTGGTCGCCTCGTCGAGCAGGATCAGCGTCGGGCGCAGCAGCAGGGGGCGCAGGAAGGCCAGGCGCTGCTGCTCCCCCGGCGAGAGATGCTGGTCCCATTCCGCGGTGCGGTCGAGATCCGCCGCCCAATCCCCGAGGCCGACGCGCCCGAGGAGGTCGCGCAGCACAGCGTCCGGCACCGGATTGGGCGACGGGTAGGTGATCGCCTCCCGTAAGGAACCGACCGGCAGGTAGGGCACCTGCGGCATGAACAGGGTCGCCTCCCGCAGCGGCATCGTCAGCCGGCCTTTCGTCTCGGGCCAGATCCCGGCGAGTGCCCGCAGCAGGGTGCTCTTGCCGATGCCCGAGGGGCCACGGATCAGCCAGCGTTGCCCAGGCGCCACCCGCCAGGCCGGAAGGCTGAGGAGCGGCGCGCCGCCGGGCCGGCCGATCGTCAGCGCCTCGACCGCCAGCACGGTCGCCTCGTTCCGGGGCCGGTCCGGAGCGGGCCGGGACGGGACGGCATCCAGGACGGCATCGAAGGCGCGCAGGCGGCGGATCGTGCCGCGCAGGACCTGAATCGTCGAGGCAGCCTGGGCGAAATACGCGATCGTCGCGTGGAACTGCTCCATCGACCGCTGGGTCTGGAACAGGTCGCCGAGGGAGAGTTCGCCCGCGATGTAGCGCGGTAGGATCAGCAGCAACGGGAACAGGCTGTTGACCTGGCCGATCGTGGCGTTCGTAACCTGAATCTTCACCGTCTGGACGATCTGGGCGAAGAAATTCGTGCGGATCGCCGAGAATCGTGCGGTCAGGGCCGCCTGCTCGGCCGCCGCGCCGTGCAGCAGCGCCACCTGCTCGGCGGAGCGCCGGACCTGGATCAGCTTGAAGCGGAAATCGGCGGCGCGATGCTGCCCCTCCGCGACGAGGCGCGGCAGCCGGCGACCGGCGCCCAGCACCGCGGCCGTGTGCAGGATCGTCCAGGCCACCGTCGCCCAGAGCAGCAGGCCGGGGATGTGCAGGCTCACGGGTCCGAGCGTGATCGCGCCGGCGCCCGACGCCGACCACAGGATGATCCCGAAGGTGATCCCCATCGAGGCGACCTGGATCAGCGCGAAGACGAGCTGGACCATGGTCTTTGTGAAGGCCTCGACATCCTCGGCGATGCGCTGATCCGGGTTGTCGAGGAGGTCGCGGCGCTGGGTTTCGTAATAGGCGCCGCTGTGCAGCCAGCGCGCCACGTAGTGGCCGGTCAACCACTGGCGCCACGCGAACGCGATGGCTTCGGGCACAGAGAAGGCGATCACCGTCTGGACGATGGCGGCGCCCAGCACGACGGCGAGCAGGCCCAGCACTCCGGGCAGCCGGTCCAGCGCGCGTTCGGCCAGCATGTCGTAGAGCGCCTTGGTGTAACGGGTGCTCAGGACGCTCGTGTAGACCATCAGGCTCTGGGCAGCGAGGTTCACCCCCACGAGCGCCCAGGCGCGGAGAGCGCTGCGGGTGAGCCAGAACCCGAACGTCAACCGGCCGAAATGGCGGAGCTTCGCCAGCGGCGGGATCGCGGATTCGGCTGCGCCCGCCGGCCGTGAGGCGCGCGCCTCCGGCTGTCCGTCGTCGATCGGCCGCACGGTGCTCATCCTCCGCGCTCGCGTCAGGCGGCCGACGGCGCGCCCGGCGGTCGAGCCGCCGCGAGGTGATCAAGGCAGCGTTGTGCGAGATCGTGGACCGCCCGGAAATAGGCCGCATTGGCGGCGGCGAGCTGGGTCTCGAAGCGCCGGGCCAGCTCCGGCTCGCGCGCCCGGAAGAGCGGTGGAAAGACAAATTCCTCCGGCTTCATGCCCGCCTCCAGGCTCTCGCTCCGGCAAGCCTGGAAGCAGCTTTTGACGGCGGCCTCGTCCGCCTCGGTCCAGCCGGTCGCCGCCGCCGCGGCGTGGGCTTGGATCTCGAGCCACACCACCGCGACCTCCTGGAGGATCGAGGGCGAGGTGACCGGGTCCCAGGCCGCCGCCTCGACCAGCCGGCCGAAGCGCTGCCCGGCCGGCTCTCGCGCCGCATCGGTCGCCGTCACGGCCAATGCGCGAGCGGCACGCCACGCGGGCGCCTCCGGCCTGTCGCCGGTCATCGCGGCGCGGTGCAGGGCATCGATGCGGTCGCGGGCGGCGATCACGTCCGGCGCGTTCGCGACGTCCCGGCCCGCGTCATCCAACAGCGCGCACAGGATCAGGCCGGGCACGTTCGTCAGATCGACCCCTGGCGTCACGCCTGTGAGCCAGGCCCGAGCCAGGTCGGCGGCCTCGCCCGCGTCCGCGCCCCGCTCCTCGTCTCCGGCTCGCGCGCAGAGGAAATCGAGGAGCGGCATCAGAGACGGGGGAAAGCCCGTCGCCCGCGCGAAATCCGCCGGATCGTTCGCGCCGGCGATGCAGCCGGCGGGCGTCCCGCCCGTGCCGGTCCAGCTCGGCCCCGACGGCACGATCGTTCCGGCGTCGCGGTGCTCACCGAGGCGCGCGAGCAATGCGGACTGACGCGCGGCGTCGCCGCCGAAGGCGAGACAGGGTACGATCGACATGACTGAGGATCCTGGGATCGAAGATGGAACGCTCAAGGGCCCGCCCGGACATGCTGACTGCAAGTCCACGCGGGTCCGGGCCGTACCGTCGGCGCGCGGGTTGCCGGCGACCCGCTAGAACTTGATCCGGGCCTGCGCCATGATCTGGCGTCCTTGACCGACCGGGATGAATTGCGGGACCTGCGTCGGCGCGTAATAGTAATGATCGAATAGGTTCTTGACGTTGAGCGAGACGGTGATGTTCTCTCTCGCATAACCGACCATCGCGTCGACGGTGGCGTATCCTGGGATCCGTGAATTGCCCAGCTTCGGGCCGAAGCTGCTATAGGTCCAAGTAACCGCCTCGGTCCCGGCGCCGAATTGGAAGCCTTGAAACGGGCCCTTGGTGAAAGTGTAGACCGCAAATAGCGTTCCCTTGTAGGGTGGAACTCCAGGAAAGACCTCTCCTGGCTTGGCGCCCTGGGCGCGGATCTGTGTGTGGCCGACGCTGGCAATCAAGCTGATGTTGTCCGTCAGTTGACCCTGGACATCCAATTCCAATCCATGGGATGAGCTGCCCGGTCCGAGGACGTTCCCCCCTTTCGATCGATCGTAAATAAGCACATTGCTGTATTGATTCTCGAAACGAGAAGCTGTCACGATTAACCGTTCGTCAAGCAGGTTGAATTTCAGGCCATACTCGCTGAGATTGATGAATTGCGGAGGCGCCGATTGTCCGTTGGCGAGAACACCTTGGTTCGGAGTGAAGCCCGTACCCATCGTCCCGTACACGCTCATCCACTTGGTGATGTCGTAAACGGCACCCCCATTGTAGGTCAGCGCGGGCTGGTCTGCCTTATCGACCATTTTGGTCAATGTGTAGGTGGTCCTGCCCTCATAAAAATCTTGTCTGACCGATCCGAGGATATGAAGGCGATCAAATAAATCGATCTTATCTTGGAATGCGAGACCAATATCATCAAAGTTTTTATATGTCTTGGCATGATAGCCGTCGCGAGATGGCAACGGCAGCGCGGCCGGCGGCATCCGAGCGTCAAAGCGGAGGCGCGGATATGTCAGTCGGTTCAAATATGACATAAAATCAGTCGTGTAATCAACGCCAAATCTCATTGTGTTTTTGTAATCATTTAGGGTGTGGGTCAAAATCACATCCGACTGAGTGACCAATTTTCGTTCAGTTACGGAGATATAGTTTCCGATCGGTGACACGACCGTGGGAGCGGCCATGCTGGGTCCAAAAATATAGCCAACGGATGTGTAGTTATTAGAGAAATATGCGGATCGGTTACGGACAGCAAAGTCGAACGTTCCGAATCCGTCTGTATCGACCGATCCGAGCTTGCGCTCGAAATCGAGGTAGGGATTGAGGCTTCGGAATGACGCACCAGCGTCAGCTGTACCGATCGGCCTTTCGCGAGAGACTCGGATGGGGCGCCAGTTGAAGGCATAATTACCAACCGTGATCGGCGAGAGTCCGACGATCTGATCGGCGTAACGAACACCGGCCGTCACAGTCGTCTCACCGTCATCCCACCGGACTTTCGGCGAGATCAGCCCATCGTGCGGGGACCTGTCGCCGCCGGGCGCCGTATCGGCGGTGTTGCCCGAGACGTTGATGCGATAAGTCAGGTTCTCTGTCCCTTCGACAGGGCCGCCCAGGTCGAAGGCGAGCGTCCGGTAGAAGCGGCTGCCGAGATAGATCGCCGCCTCCCGGATCGGTTCGGCGCTGGGCACCTTGGGGATGATGTTGATGCCGCCACCCGGGAGGCTCACGCCCGTAAGATCAGTGGTTGGTCCCTTGATGACATCGACGCGTTCGACATCCTCGATCGGCACGTTGATGCCGCGCGGCCCGATACGGCCGCCGATCATGACGTTCTGTACGTCGAAACCGCGGACGCTGTAGCTTGCGATGCCTTGCCCCTGACCTGCGCCGTTGCTGACCGTGACGTTGCTGACGTTGCGGGCCGCATCAAGGATCGAGGTCAGGCCCTGCGTCCGGATTACGTCCTTGGTGACGCCGACCACCGAGCGGGGATTCTCCTTGAGCGGGATGTTGAGGCGGTCGGACGTGCTGGTGTTGCCGGCCACGAAGCCGTGGTCCCCGGTCCCGCCCACGAGGTCGGCCACGTCGATGGCAGCGAGCGTGTCGCCACCCGGTGCCGGTGCGGCCGGTGCGGCGGCCTGCGCCCGTCGGATGATCAGGCTCCCATGCGAACCGGCGACCGCCGTCAGCCCGGTCCCGGCCAGGGCACGGGCGACGGCCTCGCCGACGCTCATCTGTCCGACAATCGGCCCGGTCGTGCGGCCCCGGGTCAGTTCGGCAGGGAAGGAGATCGCCTGACCACTGGCCCGCCCGATCTGCGCCAGCGCGCTTCCGAGATCGCCCGCCGGAATGTCGAAGGCGATCTGGCTCTGGGCATACGCCGGCGATGCGAGCGGCGGCAGCACCGACGCGGCGGTGGACAATAGGATGGCGAGCAAAGGCCCACGCCCGCGCGCCCGAAATCGCCGCTCCTCGCCGCACCCACGCGCCAATGCCAACGTCTTCGTCATTGCAGTCCCGCCAGGGTCGCGGCTCCATCCGCGCTCACCTTCCCTGTCGGTCGAGCCGCCAAAAGCGTCAGTTCAGGCGTGAGATTTTAGCCGTCGCGCTTGTGCGCCCTGGTGGCACCCGCACCCGCACCGGCGATCAGAGAAGGCACCGTGGCCTCCGCTTCACTCGGTCGTGGACGGATGCGGTTCTTGAGCGTCCGGTGCCAGCGCTCGATCTTGCCCTGCGTTTGGGGATGGCGAGGCGCACCGCGGATATGAGGCATGCCCCGACGGCCGAGCCAGTCGGCCAGATCACTTGCGCCGTCGCTCGGCCCGTTGTCGGTGAGCCGATGCGGCCGATGCGCCACCCGCACATGATCGAGCCCGGCCGCCGCCTCTGCTCGCGGATCTCTGTCGGCAGACGGTTCCAGATCCGGCTGGGACGGGATGGACGGTCGGCCAGCGCTGCGGGGCCGCCGCGCTGGCAGGCGTCGTACCAGCGGTAAAACATCGAGCGGGTGATGCCCTCGCGCCGGCACAGTTCGGCGATGCGGTCCTCACCGCGCAGCCCTCCAGCACGATGCGGATCTTCTTCTCGGGCGAGAACTGCCGGCGCGTGGCGCGGCGGATGTCCTTGATCACGGCTTCTGCCGGAGCCCGCGCCGGCCCGGACGTCTGTATGAGGTTCGTGCCTCAGGACTACGCTGAACCAGGCATCCTCCGTTCGTGAAGACCCTCAATCTGTCTCAGGACTGCTGACGGTGGACAGCGGCAAAAAATTCCAGACGGATGACCAGTCCTCAAGTTCCAGGGTGTTACCCAGATGCGGCATCGGCCCGAGATGCCCGCCGACGCGTCCGGTGCTGGCCACGGCGAACGGCTCGCCCAGGTGAAGCGAGATTGCGTGGACGAAGACATTGAAATCGACCCCGGTCGGCGCGCTCCGGCCCTCTCCTGGCAGCCCAGAACCCCGCCATAGAATCGGCACGTCTCATCGAGGTCGCGGACGTTGTAGGCCAAGTGGAAGACACTGCGCATTGTCTTCCCCTGTCGTTACGGCAAGCGCCTGCGGTGGGCTTGTCCCGCACCTTGTAACCGCAGCTGGAACCGGTGATGAGTTCAGTGTCGATGGCTTCAGAGCCAGCCGGAGGCTTGGTTTGGAGACGCGCTTTCTGGTGACCTTCGTCGCCGCCGAACGTGAGTCGGTCGCGGCGGCAGCGCGCCCAGGGGCTGACCGCGGCCAGCGTGGCGCAGCGGCTTCAGGCCCTGGCGGACAACCTGGCCGTCCGCCTCGTCACCCGGATCGGGCGGGAGATCAAACTGATCCCCGTGGGCGATCGCCTCCTGGATCAGGCGCGGCGCATCCTCGCCGAGGTCCACGCGCTCAAGGCCGGCTCCTCGGCCCTGTTGCACGAGGGGCTGATGGCGGGCCGCCACGATGTGGTGATCGCGGCGGCGCCGCCCTGGCCCGACGTTCCGTCCTGCCGGAAGATCGTGGTGCCGGATCAGGCCTATGCGCGCCAGATCCTGCCGACCCATCCCGCAACGTCCCGCTACGGCCATATCATCGACGCCCAGATGAAGGCCCTCGCTCCCGCCAGCCGGACGCGCTCCGGCCCCTCCTTCCGCAACCGATCGTCCCGGGTTCGAGCCTTGCGCAGGCGAGAGGCCGCAATCTCTCCCGGGTCGATGCCACTGGGACAAGGCCATGTCCGATTTCGTCCCGGACCTGAGAACGATCCAGATCTTCTACTGGACGGCGACCCTCGGCAGCTTCAGCGCCGCCGCCAAGCGGCTCAACACCACGCAGCCGGCCGTCTCGCACAGGATCGCGGCCCTGGAACGCACCTTCGGGCTGACGCTCATCAACCGCCTTCCGCGCAGTCTCAGCCTGACGCCCAAGGGTCTTGAACTCCTGAGCTATGCCGAGCGCGTCCTGCGCCTGCACGGCGAGATGGTCGCCGCCATCACGGCGCCGGCGAACAGCAGCGGCAGTCTTCGCCTCGGCGTGTCCGAGACTATCGTGCATACCTGGCTGACGTCGTTCATCGAGGTTATGGGGCGGACCTATCCGGGAATCGCCATCGACCTCGCGGTCGATGTATCGCCGAACATGCGGGAGGCCCTGCTGCGGCGGGATCTCGACCTCGCGTTTCTGGTCGGTCCGGTCACGACACCGAAGCTCGTGAACGTGCCACTCGGCCAGTTCGACACCGCCTGGATCGCCTCCCCCCGCCTCGTGACGACGGCCGGTCCGATCGGGCTGGCCGATCTCATCCGCCATCCGATCATCACGTTCCCACCCAACACGACGCCCTTCGCGCAATTGCGCGACCTGCTGGTCCAGTCGGACCTGCCGCCGCCGCGCCTCTACACCAGCGCTTCGCTCTCGGCGATCATCCGCATGGCGATCGAAGGAACGGGGATCGGGGCCATGCCGGTGGACGCCGTCCTGCCCGAGATCGAAGGCGGGCAGCTGCGCGTGCTCGACACAGCAGTCAGCCTTCCCGCCGTCGGTTTCGTGGCCGCCTACGAGAATGCCCCTGACAACCGGTTGAGCGCTGCAGCGGCCGCCATCGCCAGGACGGTGGCGGCCGACTGGTTTGCTATGAAGCCGCGTTATCGATTCCCATAATCAATCATGATTTGCCGGCATCTGCGCAAAGGATAGACTTGCTCAAGTCCTGAACGCGCAGGTCCGGTGATGGCCTCTGATCCAGAAACGCAGTCGGCCGATCTGGCATCGGCCACCAGCACGGCCGTCCGCCTCGCTTGCCGCAGCGGGGCGATCACCGGATGCACCGCCGGGATGGCGAACGGTTATGTGCAGGGCAATTTGGCGGTCTTCCCCGAGCGGATCGCCGACAACTTCAGGCTGTTTGCCGAGCGCAACCCGAAATCCTGTCCGGTCATCGGCGAGTCCAAGCCGGGCCGTCGCGACATCCCGGAACTCGGCCTCGATCTCGATATCGCCACCGATCTCCCGCTGTACCGCGTCTGGCGCAGCGGGGAGCTGGTCGACGAATTGCCCGACGTGAGATCCGTCTGGCGCGACGACCTCGTGGCGTTCGTGATCGGCTGCTCGTTCTCGTTCGAGGAGGCGATGCTGGAGGCCGGCCTGCCGCTGCGCCATGTCGAGCGCGGCACGCATGTCGCGATGTATCGCACCAACATCGCGTGCGCGCCGGCCGGGCCGTTTGCCGGGCCGATGGTGGTGTCGATGCGGCCGCTGACCCCGGCGCAGGCGATCCAGGCGGTTCAGGTCACGGCGCGCTATCCCCAGGTCCACGGCGCGCCCGTGCATCTCGCGCGGCCCGATCTGATCGGCATCACGGACTTGCAGCAGGTCGATTACGGGGATCCGGTCCCGGTCGGCCCGAATGAGATCCCGGTGTTCTGGGCCTGCGGCGTCACCCCGCAATCCGTGATCGCCGCCGCCCGCCCGGACTTCGCCATCACCCACGCACCCGGCTGCATGCTCGTCACGGATCGCCTCAACACCGAGTTTGCGACGGGCTGACGATGATGGAGACCGGAACGCCACACCTCCTCGATGCGGGCGAGGCCGCCTTCGTCGTCGAATGCCGCACGGCGGTCGATCCGGCGCCCAGCGACCGCGTGCTTGCGCTGGACGCCGCCCTGGCCGCCGACCGCCTGCCGGGCATCCGCGAAACCGTTCCGACCCACCGCTCGCTGATGAGCCAGGATGGCGGCCGGCAGGGCTACCTGCGCTTCGGCATCACGGCTGCGGGCGCGATGGACCCCCTGATGTTCGCCACGGCGAACCGGGCGGTCGGCAATCCCCTCGACGCCACCGCGGTCGAGATCTCGACGGGCGGCTGTCCGAAGATCGCCACGGTGATCGGCCCCGATCTCGGGCGGCTCGCTCAGCTGCAGGGCGGCTCCCAGATCGTCCTCGGTGCCGTATCGGTCGCCGATGCGATCGCAGCCCGGGGGGCGGAAGCCGAAGCCCTGCGGCGTGAGATCCCGTGTGAGCCCGTGGTGCGCACGGAGTTCGCGCCGGACTTCCTGCTCACTCTCAACTTGGTCGATGGTGTTGCCGATGCCTTGGTCGGGCATCATTGATCTTTTTGGGTCGGAACTGCCTCCAATCGCAGAGATATAGTCGATAGCATTTATTGCTTGACTCATTTCATCTTACGGTACGGCGGCCGACCAGTCGCGGCCGATTTCGATCCAAATCAGTAAATAACAACAATGAATATTTTTTAGCTGGACGACAACACTACGGTCGATAGCTTCATGACCGTGAAGTTACGGCTGCCTAATGACACACAAATCCGATCATCCTCAAACGCGGCGAGCCACGGGGCCGGCCAATGCAACTTCTGTGCTCGACTAAGACATTGCCGCCGGAAAACAAACTCAAGCTCTGGCGTGAGATCTTGGCTGATCGTTTCGGTGAATTCGCGCTGACCCGCACCAATGAAAGGACGTTCATTGGTAAAGTCGAGGAGACGAGAGTCGGAGCCCTGTCGATCATTCGGTTCACGCAGAGTGCGGCGGAGCAGACGACCCCGGATCGGCGACGGAGCCATACCCCTGATACGGTCCTCGCCATCTTCAAGCTGGCCGGCACGACGACGCGAACCATTCAGGACGATCGGGCGGCGATTCAGAGGCCCGGCGATATGGTCGTACTCGCGCGACGGCCGAGCGTGCTGGGAACACTTGATGATGGTCAGTCCTTGGCAATTGAATTACCGCGCGAACGCCTTGAGAGCGTGCTCGGTCCTTCAACCCTCTATACATCCTTGACCATCGGGGCGGAGCTTGCCTCCACGACGTTAGCGCTCACCTTCTTCCGCGAGTTGATCCAGATCGACGGTCAGCTCAGCCCTGACGCGGCGGAGCGCATGGCGTCGATCGGGACCGACATGATCGTGGCCAGCATCGCGGAGCGCATGGCCAGGGAGGTGCCACGATCGCGGCAGGGTGACATCACCGTTCAACGCGCGAAGGCTTACGTCGAGGCCAATCTGCACGACCAGACGCTCGATCCGGCCCGGCTCGCGGCCGCTATGGGCGTCTCCCTACGGCGGCTCCAAGAGCTGTTTCACGAGCGGGGTCAGCACATCTCCGACTGGATCTGGGAACGCCGGCTCGCAGCGGCGACCAAGCGCTTATCCGACCCAGCCTGCCTGCACATGCCGATCGGCACGCTGGCGTATGACTGTGGCTTCACGAGCCAGGCGCATTTTTCAAGGCGCTTCAAGGATCGTCACGGTATGACCCCGAGAGAGTACAGGATGGCCGCTGCTCTGAGCAGATCCAAGAGCATGTTGTATTTGTGAAAGCTGCCCATTGGACGTCTGCATTGTCCGTTTGGTCTCCAAAAGCGGACCGTGGCAATTCCACGTTCTCAGACATTTTCCCGCAGGCGCGGACGCGCAGCCAAGCGGCGAAAGGCTGATCCCATGTTTGGATCAGCATCGAATGACGACCCTGGAAAAATTCCCGCTAACCAATTGCTGAAACACGAACATACGTATTCGAGGGAGTCACGATCGGCGCCGATCGCGACCCCGGCTCTCAGCGCGTTGCAGATCCACAGCGCAGAACTTCGGAAAGCCCTCACGCGAATCCCGATGGCTACGTGCCGGTCGGTACGCTGGTCGAGTACGCCACCGGCCGCAGCAATGGCTGCACGCGTTGGTCGAGCGTCGATGCCGCCGAAATTATCCCTCTGATGCGGGACATCCCTCGGACTCAGCCGGCCATCCGGACGACCGCATAGATGAAGGCCAGCCCCAGCCCCATCGCCGCGGCGGTTCGGACGACCGGACCACGAGCATAGGCACGGGGAAGCAGGTCGCACAGGCCGATGCACAGGAACACGCCTGCGAAGGCCGCCATGAGCCCCGCCAGGACCGCACTTGGCACCGAGGCCAGGCTCGCCAGACCGATCCCCACGAGCGGCGCAGCGGCGTCCGCCACGAGCCACAGGCGCGCCGAGCGCGCATCCCCGCCACCGCGCAGGTTTACTGCGACGGTGTTGGCCCCATCCAGCACGTCATGGGCCAGGACGGCCGCCGCGACGACCGCACCCACGGACTCCGAGATCTGAAATCCGAACCCGATGCCAAGGCCGTCCATCAGGCTGTGCGCCGTCAGGCTGGACGCCGCGAGGTGCCCGCGATGGCCGGCGGCTGCGCCGGTCAGCCTCGACCCCGCACGGTCGAGGGCGAAATAGGTAGCGAAGCCTGCGGCGAGGCAGAGGGCGATGCCGAACGACCCAAGGATTGCTGCACCAGTCTCGACCGCCTCCGGCAAGAGGTCGAACCACGCCACGCCCAGGACGGCGCCGCCGCTGAAGCCGAGCAGCAGGGTGTAGGCGGTGCGGTAGCGCAGCGCCAGGAAGCCGCCGCACAGCGTCGCCACGGCGGTCGCCAAGCCCACGGCAAAGATCAGCGGCTGCCCGACAGACCCAACGCCCATCCTCAGTGCGTCGCCGGATCGACGGCTAGGAACAGCCGGACGCAGTCCCCGGGCCGCCGCGGAGGAGAGCGGTGGACGAGCGGATGTCCGCCCGTCACACCGCGCAAGCCCCGGAAGACCGCGACGGTGCCGGTGGCGACCTCGTGGATATGGTCCTCCGGTACGTCACCGCCGTTGCCGTATGTGTCCGCGTCCGCATCCGCGAGCCATTGCGTCCCGCGGCCCTCATAGGTCGTGACGAGGCGCAAGGCGACGGCATCGGCGTGGAACAGGCGACAGCCATCCCCTGCGATCGCTTCGATGCGAAGCACGACCCGGCGCGTGCCCGTGAGCTGTGCCAGGGTCCGCGCCAGCCGTGCGGCATCGGCGGCGAGCCAGTCCCGGGACGGGCCGGGCGGGAGCCGGTGGCGAAGCTCGGCCTCGATCGCATCGTGCGGCGCTTCGCATCGCACCGGCGCAAGACCAGCCGAGACCATTGCCGGCAGGTGGGCCACGACCTCCACCGGAAGCGCCCGCGGCAAGAACGCGAGGTTGATCCCAGGACGCCGGACGATCGCGAGGCCCTCCACGCTGTCCACCTCACGGACATGCACGGGAAGCCCTCGACCCGGACGAGCGACATCCTGATCTCGAATGGCCTGTACCATGGTCATCCCCGAACCCCGCGCTTCACGATCCCAGGTCCTTCAGGCAGCGCGCCGCCAAGCCGGGAACGGGTCGGGGAGACCCTGGTAAGGAGCAGGGTCGAACGGTGTCACATCGCGCCCAGTCTGAATGAGGCAGGCATCCAGGGCCGCGGTGATGGCGGTCCGGTCCATGCCGGTGCCGATGAAGACGAGTTCCTGGCGACGATCGCCCCAAACCTCGCTCCAGACGGTCTGGAGGCGATCCCGGAACTCCGTGGCCTCAGGCCAGCGCTTGCGCGGCACCGCCGACCACCAAAAGCCCATCGCGGAGACGTGCGCGACGGCGCCGGCCAGCGAGAACTCGCCGACCCAGTCCGGTCGCGTCGCCAGCCAGAAATGGCCCTTGGCCCGGATGAGACCAGGCCAAGTCGCATCGATGAAAGCCTTGAATTTGACGGGGTCGAATGGGCGGCGCGCTCGGTAGACGAAGGACCTGATGCCGTATTCCTCCGTCTCGGGCACGTGCTCGTGAGAACCGTATAGCTCCTTGAACCACAGCGGGTGCTGCTGCGCCTTCTCCTCGTCGAACAACCCGGTGTCGAGGATCGCGTCGAGGGGCGCTTGCCCGTGAGACGTCTCGACGATGCGCGCGTCGCCATTCAGGCCTCGCACCACCGAGCGAACCAGAGCGAGGTGGTCGGGCGCGACGTCCCGCGCCTTGTTGATCACGACCACATCGGCGAACTCGATCTGCTCCACCAGCAGGTCGACCAGGGTACGGGTATCCTCCGCGCCCGCCGTCTCGCCGCGGTCGCGCAGGAAGTCGTTCGAGCCGTAATCCCTAAGCAGGTTCACGGCGTCCACCACGGTGACCATCGTGTCGAGGCGGGCGACGTCGGAGAGAGCGACCCCGTCCTCGTCGCGGAACGAGAAGGTCGAGGCTACCGGCAGCGGCTCGGCGATGCCGGTCCCCTCGATCAGCAGGTAGTCGAACCGCCCCGCCTCCGACAGCCGCCGTACCTCGGCGAGCAGGTCGTTGCGCAGGGTGCAGCAGATGCAGCCGTTGGTCATCTCCACAAGCTTCTCATCCGTGCGGGACAAGTCAGCGCCGCCCGCGCGCACGAGATCGGCGTCGATGTTCACCTCGCTCATGTCGTTGACGATGACCGCGACCCGCCGGCCCTCGCGATTGTTAAGGACGTGGTTGAGCAGCGTGGTCTTACCGGCACCGAGAAAGCCGGACAGGACCGTGACGGGCAGGCGTTTGTCGTGAAGGTGCGGCATCGTCGATGTCACTTGGCTGCGGGTAGCGCCCATATCAGAATGTAATAACGTTACATCGTCAACCCGGAGCGCATCACATGCAGGCAGAGGCTGTTCCCGCGTCAGCCCACGATCCGGCTCGCGCAGGAGGGAGAGAAGCGGCAACCTTCGTCGACGCGGCAGTCGAGAGTTGCCGCGAAGGAGGGCTGACCCTGACACCGTCCGGCGGCAAGTCCCGGAGGTGATGGCCGTCTATCGCGCACTGGCATTCATGGAGAAAGTCGGTTGCCTCACGGCGCAGGCGGGGTTCGCGTTGGGGCGACGCCTCATCGACAGCGAAGGGCGCTGCGCGCCATGCCGGCGAACGAACGTGGGTTGAGTTTGATTCGGCCCAGCGCCGCCTGGCGTCCAAGACCCTCGCGTCTGTTGCATCAACACGACACGCATCGACCGCAAGCGGTCCGCCGCCGAAAGCGCCTTGTCACGAAAGCGCGAGCGTCGCAGTTGTAACGATATAACAATCGCTTGGATCGCCATGCCTCCCTCCCTTCGAGCCGCTCTCGTCAGCGGCACGGTGCTGACGAGCTTGTCCGGCGCCCTGTTGGTCTGCACAGGTACACAGGGATGGGCACAATCTGCGGTCACGCTCGGCGAGATCAGCGTGACCTCGGCTAGTCCGATCCAGGGCGGGGGCGGCCGAGGGGTCTCCGCCGCCAACGCTTCTGACGCTGCCCCTGCTGCCACACCATCGCCTCCTGTCGCGGCCTCAGCGGCAGCGTCGCCGCCGATCGGTGTCCTGCCCGTGGCGACGGACACCTTCTCACCAGTCACGGTGGTCGCCAAAGAGCAGATCCAGCGGGATCAGCCTCGGACGCTCGGTGACGCTCTGTTCGACCGGCCTGGCATCACGGCATCGACATACGCCCCAGGCGCAGCCTCCCGCCCGATCATTCGGGGCCTCGACCAAGCACGTGTGCGGATCCAGGAGAACGGCGTCGTCAACAACGGCGTGTCGGATCTCGGCGAGGATCATGCCGTACCGGTGAACCCGCTCATCTCGGACCGGATCGAGGTGATCCGCGGTCCTGCGACCCTGCGCTATGGCTCGGGCGCCATCGGTGGCGTGGTCTCTTCAGAGAACAACCGCGTACCGACTTTCATCCCGGTCAACGGCATCTCCGGGTCGGTCACCAGTGGTTTCACCAGCGTCGACAACGGCCGCCTCGGCGCCGCTACGGTGGATGCCGGCGGCGATGGCATCGCCGTCCACGCCGACGGCTTCAAGACCGCGACCGACAGCTACGCGATCCCAGGCGGCATCCAGCGCAACTCCTATACCGAGTCGCAGGGCGGCGCGGTCGGCATTTCGGCGATCGGTGACCGCGGTTTCGTGGGCATCTCGTTCAGCCACTACGACAGTCTGTACGGTATCCCCGGCGGCGTGGCCGAGCAGGATCGCACCCGGCTCACGCCAAACCAGGATCGAGTTCTATCGCGCGGCGAGTATCGGCCCCTGGATGGACCCATCGAGGTGATTCGTTACTGGGCAGGCTACTCGGTCTACCGGCATAACGAGATCGGTATCGGCGAGGATGGGATCGAGGGCGTTCAGGCGATCTTCAAGAACCGCGAGGCTGAAGGCCGAGTGGAACTCCAGCATGTCCCGGTCTTCACCGATCTCGGACGGCTTACGGGCGCACTCGGCTTCCAGTCGGATCGGCGCGTGATCAACACGCAGCTTGAGGCTTTCCTGCCCAAGACGGAGTCCCGTGCCAACGCCGTCTACTTGTTCGAGGAATTGGAGATCCGCCCAGGGACACGTCTGCAGGCGGCGGGGCGCTACGAAGTCGATCGCTTGTCGAGCACGGCGGCCCAATTCCCGGGAGATTACGTGCCGGTCGACGGCGAGGAGCCGTTCCAGTATGCGCGAACGCGTCGCTTCGCCCCGAAGAGCGCCAGCATCGGTGCGCTCCAGGACCTCCCCTACGGCTTCGTGGCAAGCCTGAATGGCTCGTATGTCGAGCGTGGACCGACCAGTTACGAGTTGTTCTCACAAGGTCCGCACGACGCCACCGCAACCTTCGAGATCGGCAATCCCAATCTGAAGAAAGAGCGTGCCCGGACCGTCGAAGCCAGCATCCGCAAGGCGGATGGACCGTTGCGCCTCGACGCCACGGGTTTCTACACCCGCTACACCGGCTTCGTGTACCGCAATTATACTGGCCTGTTCTGTGATGACGATTTCGCCTCGTGCGGCGCAGGCACGGAAAATCGTCAGATCGTCTACCAGCAGCAGAATGCCACTTTCTACGGCGCCGAAATCATCGGTCAGTACGACCTGCTACCGGTCGGGAATGGGTTCTTCGGTCTGGAGGGACAGTTCGACTTCGTCCGCGCCCAACTCGACGACGGCAGCAACGTACCGCGTATCCCGCCCTACCGCCTCGGCGGCGGCATGTATGTGCGAGCAGATGGCTGGTTTGCGCGAGTCAACCTGCTGCACGCCTTCGATCATACCGCCACAGCGGTCTTTGAGACGCCGACGAAAGGTTGGGACGATCTTCGCGCGGAGGTCAGCTACACGCAACCTCTCGATCCCAAAATCTACGGTGTTGCCGAGATCACCGTAGGCCTACAGGGTCGCAATCTTCTGAACGACGACATCCGCAACTCGGCCTCGTTCAAGAAGGACGAGATCCTGCTGCCAGGGCGCAATGTACGGCTGTTTCTGACAGCGCGGTTCTGACGAAGCTGCCGCCTCGGCTCTTCACGGATCCGAGGCGGCTGCCGGGCTCAGCCGTGGCAAGTGCAACCGGCGTGCTCACACCCAGCGTGATCCTTGTGGCCATCGGCGCACTCGTCGCAGCAGTATGCCTTACCGTCGCGGGTCACGGCCTTGGACAGGGCGACCACACACACGCAGTCCTCGCACGCACACTTCGCCATTTCGACATCGACGCTGGCCATCAGCTTTCTCCTTCGCTTTCGTCAGGGGACCCTCCGGCATCACCGGCTGGGCCATGGGCATGCTCATGGGGCTCGACGAAGTGGGCGATCATGTTGCGCAACACATCGCGCACGTGATCGTCGTCGATCGTGTAGGCCACATGTCGCCCCTGCCGGGTCGCCCGCACGATCCGAGCGGTCCGCAACAGGCGCAGGTGGTGCGAAGTCAAAGACTGGGAGAGCCCGAGCGCCTCCCCGATCTCCCCGACACCCCGTGCCTCATTCAGGCAGGCGAGCACGATCCCAAGACGGTTCGGCTCGCCAAGGAGTCGGAACACCTCTGCCACATCCACCAGCTGCGCTTCTGTCAGCTGCGACACGTTAAGCACCCAAATACATGAGCATGTATTCATATGTCTGGATGAGTCGGCGCGTTCCGTCAAGGGTCGCTGCGGGTTGGTTCGCAGCGTCTCGAACGCAGGATGCGGCCTGGGGGGATGCATTCGTACCCTCATCGGATTGACCGCTGGCAACATATGTAGCATCAATTGCTACATGAGACGCGATAGCCGCCTTTCCGGCATCCTGCACGTGCTGCTGCACATGGCCGAGGAGCCCGGACCGCTCACCTCCGATGCGCTCGCCGCCGCGATGCAGACTAATCCGGCCGTGGTGCGCCGGACCATGGCCGGGCTGCGGGAGGCGGGCTTCGTCCGGTCCGGGCGCGGGCACGGCGGAGGTTGGACCCTCGCGCGCGACCTTCACGAGATCACCCTTCTCGACATCCACGTCGCGCTCGGTTCACCCGACCTGTTCGCCATCGGCAACCGCACGGAGGCGCCCGGCTGCCTCGTCGAGCAGGCCGTGAACGCGGCCCTCGACGACGGTTTTCGCGAGGCCGAGCGGGTGCTGCTGGAGCGCTTCGGCGGCGTCACCCTCGCCGCGCTCAGCGTCGATTTCCACACCCGCCTCGCCGCGCGCGGCGGCACTCTGTCTCTGGAGCAAGCCCATGCCGTTTGACGTGATCGTCGTGGGGGGCAGCTTCGCCGGCTTGGCGGCGGCCACCTACATCGCCCGCGGGCGCCGCTCGGTTTGCGTGGTCGATGCAGGCAAACCCCGTAACCGCTTCGCGACGGCCTCACACGGCTTTCTCGGCCAGGACGGCAGCGACCCGCAGACGATGCTCTCGCAGGCCCGCGGACAGCTCGCCGCCTACCCGCAGGCGACCATCATCGAGGGCGAGGCGGTCGACGTCCGCGCGGGACGGGACTTCACCGTCACCCTCGCGAGCGGTGAGACGCTGGATGCGGCCCGCCTCATCCTCGCGTATGGCATCACGGACCTGTTGCCCGAGATCCCGGGCTTGGCGGAGCGATGGGGCAAGAGCGTCCTGCACTGCCCTTACTGCCACGGATACGAGTTCGCCGACGGGAAGCTCGGTGTACTCGCCGGATCTCCCCTGTCCGCGCATCAGGCTCTGCTGATCGCCGAGTGGGGACCGACGACGCTCTACCTGAACGGCGGGGACATGCCGGACGTGGGGACATGCGCCCGGCTCGCAGGCCGGGGCATCGGGATTGAGCCTGCCCCCGTTGCGGCGCTCGTCGGCGAGGGCGATGCGCTGTCGGGCCTGCGGCTCGGTGACGGGCGCACGTCAGCGGTCGAGGCCCTGTACCTCGCTCCGCATTCACGCATGAATAGCCCGCTGGCGGAACGGCTCGGCTGCGTGCTCGACGAAGGGCCGTTTGGTCCGGTCATCCGCACGGATGCCTCCAAGCAGACGACGGTGGCGGGGGTGTATGCGGCCGGCGATATTGCGCGGGCGCCTCACAGCGTGAGTTGGGCCGTGGCGGACGGGGTCACGGCGGGTGTCTCCGTTCACCAATCCCTGGCGTTTGCGAGTTTGGCTGCCTGATCACACACGACGGCGCACGTGTCTGCTTCGGGACATCGACGGCGTGTGGGATTGCCCCGTTATTGTGGACGGTTCAGGGGACTTGGCTAAGCAGGGTCTCGATTGTTGGTTCTGATCCGGTCTTCTACTCGTAGATGGCGGGCGAGCGGTCGCCGAGTGCCGAGTGACGGCGCAGCGGATCTGCGACGCCCTCGATATAGTTGAAGGCCGCCATCCGTGCCTCCGCCTGCGAGCGGAAGCGACGGCGCGCCAACAATTCGCATTCGAGGGTCGAGAAGAAGCTCTCCGCCATGGCTTTGTCGTGGGCATCGCCGACCGAGCCCATCGACGGGCAAACACCCGCTTCCTGGCATCGGCGGCCGAAGGCCGGCGAGGTATACTGCGAGCCTTGATCCGAAGCATGGATCACGTCGCGCGACCGGCGCTGGGTGACCGCCATCTCCAGGGCGTCGAGCACCAACTCCGAGCGCAGATGGTTGGCCATGGCGGGATCCCATCGCGGCCTGCTGCGATGGACGCCTGGCCCAGCCGACAATCCGGCGGCCGAACGCGTCGAGGACCACCGCGCGGTAGAGGAAGCCGGCGGCAGTCGACACGTGGTGATGCCGGCCACCTACAGCCGATTGGACGCCTCGGCCACGACGTTACGATCGACGAGGTTGGGTGCGGGCCGCGCCTCCCGATCACGCCGGGTGGTGACGGGACCGCCCCGTCGATGGCTGGCGCCGACGGGGCCGGCCTCCCATCTCAGCCGAGCGATGCGTTTGCAAAAATGCCGCTCGCCCTGCTCGTGCAGATCAGCGTGGACGCGCGGCGCACCGTATGTCTGGGCGAGCCGAGATGGAGGATGCGGATGCGCTTCAGCAGCGCAGCGTCCGCTGTCGCTCGCGCTGAGGGCTCCCGCTTGGCCCAGGCATAATACCCGGCCTTCGATACGCCCAGCACGCGGGCCATCGCGGCGATGGGGAGGTCGGCCCGGTTGGCGCTCATGAACCGGAAGACCCCGACGGCAGGACCCCGGACTCGCGCGCGAGAGAATGTTGCTGCGCTGACCTTCGGTTCACGCGCCGACTTCAGTTGCCGGTTCTTGCGCCGCAGCCTGACGAGTTCGTCGCGCTCGGCTGCCGTCAGGCCCGGGTCCGCTGTCGACCGCTTGGTCTCTCGCCGGCCCTCACGGCGGTCAGCTTCGACCACCCAGTTCTGGATGGTCTGGCGCGCGGGCTCGAACTCCCGGGCGAGATCAGTCGGATCGCGGCCTGCACGGACCAACGCGACCATTTGCCGGTGGCACACGGCCGGATATGCGGGGCGGGTCCTGGGCATCGGGCAAACCTCTCCCGCAAAATGGGCCTCGGTGTTCACCAAACCGAGGCAATCCCAGTTCCTTCGCTACGCGTCGTCGGAACCAGTCGGTACCCGTCTTGGGAAGGCGGCAGGGCCGCGCGAGCGCAGGTACCATCGTGTGTACCACCACGACGGCAAATCGCCCCAGCTCGGGGAGAAAGCCAACAATTACTATGGAATAGCATATTTTGGCGGATAGGGGGTCCTTAGAACCATCGTCCCACCTCGTCCCACTGTATTCCAATTGTCATTACCAATCAGTGCCTTGCGATCAGTCTCTGTCCCACGTCGTGCGTTTACAGTCCGCACCATCCCACATAGAATGTGGTATGAGATGTGGGAGATCGAATTGCCTAAATCCGGACGACATCCTGAGAAAAAGCTGACGGCGATCGGCGTCCGGAATCTGCGAGAACCTGGACGGTATACTGACGGCGGCGGTCTCTACCTTGTTGTTGACCCGAGCGGCGCGAAGCGGTGGGTCCAACGCATCGTGGTGCAAGGCAGGCGACGCGATATCGGCTTAGGGGGCGCCGCAACGGTCAGTCTCGCGGAGGCGCGCGAAAAGGCGCTCGAGATCCGCAAATCGGCCCGGAGCGGTGGCGACCCAGTTGCCGAACGGCGGGCCGCTCAACGCCATGTGCCGGCGTTTGCGGAGGCCATTGACGCCGTCCACGCTGAGCACAAGAAAAGCTGGAAAAACGAAAAGCACGGCGACCAGTGGATCAACACGCTACGGGCCTACGCCGTACCGCTGCTCGGTAACATACGCATTAACCGCATCGAAACAGCCGATGTGGTGCAGGTGCTGGCGCCAATATGGACCGAAAAGCCGGAAACGGCCCGGCGCGTCCGACAACGCCTCTCCACAGTCTTCAAATGGGCAAAGGCAAACGGCTTTCGCAGCGGCGAGAATCCCGTTGAAGGCGCCGAGTTGGGATTAGCAAAACAGACGAAGTCCAAGTCGAATTTTGCCGCCCTCCCCTACTCTAAAATGCCAGAGTTTGTGGCGAGTTTGGACAAAGCCCGGACCGGAACGATTCCGAAGCTTGCCTTCAAATTTCTCATTCTGACAGCAGCGCGCAGCGGCGAAGTTTTCGGCGCGAGATGGTCGGAAATCGACTATGAAAGCGCGACATGGACCATCCCGGCCGTTCGCATGAAAGCCAAAAAGGAGCATCGCGTCCCGCTCGGCCCCAAAGCCTTATGCATTTTGCGAGAGGCACAAGTTCTGTCAGCCGGCTCGGACTTTATCTTTCCCGGCACCAAAGCAGGTCGGCCACTCTCCAACATGGTGTTCACAATGATCCGGAAAGATTTTTATGCGGATTTCCGGATATGAAATCTATCAAAAGGTATACTTCGTTAAGATCCTTCTCGAAAACCAAGTTTTCGAACTCTTGTGATGTAGTAGCCCCGACGGCGGGAGTGGCGGCGGGAGTGGCGGTCGCCTTGCCTAACTGCCCATCCGTAGCGCTAGTATTGTTCGCCATTTGCGTACACCCTGTGACGTTCCTTCCCAGGTCTGCTTATCGATCAGAAATTTACATGATTCGAAAGACAGGAAGCATCGTCAAACTGGTCCCAAATCGAGTGTTGTCCTCACTCAGTCCGCCTTTATTTCAAAGACATATAATAACGGATTTGTATAATCTTTTTGTCGCGGTGAGTCACGAGAGTCCGAGCCAGAGTGCACACGGACATCATACCAGTCGCGGCACTAACCACCCGCTCAATCGGAAGGAGGTTTCAATTACGTAATTACCTACGTCGCCGGCGAGGCTGCGTGGAAGGGCGCCGAATATTCTTCGATTACTGCCTCCCATCACAATATTGTAAGCGCCGCAGCTTGATAGAAAGGGAGAAAATGATCTTCCTGGCCGCAAACATTTATAACGCACTTGTAACGCCTTCGTCTCGCCAGCCTCCGCGAATGATTTGAGATGCAAGTTTGACGCCAGCGTTTGGCTTGCCGGAAGGCGGGTATGCTGCTTGGCCGAAAGCGCTATCCTAATCTGAACGCGCGCAGATGTGACGAGCGTATGTCAATTGCTGTACTTGCCATGACCGACCCTCCGCCATTATATGTAAAAAGACTGAAACGTCTGCACGACGAGCATCTATGCTTCATTCCACGACAGCTGGTCGGTGCGGCCGACAACGACGGTGCTAGGGTCTGGACTCGATCAGCACCAGAAAGCGATGACGGCGGCGAGGGCGACGGCTGAGGCATAGTTGCGGGCGAGCTTGTCGTATCGGGTCGCGACGCGGCGGAAGTCCTTGAGGCGGTTGAAGGTCGCCTCGATGCGCCAGCGCTCGCGATAGCGCCGCTTGTCGTGGCGGATGCGTCGCTTGCGACCGCGCTTGCCCGGGATGACCGGCACGATGCCCTGCGCTCGCAGGTCGGTGCGCAGCCAGTCGGCATCGTAGCCCTTGTCGGCGGCCAGACGTCGGATCCGGCCGGGCGCTTCGGCCAGCACCACGGGCGCGGTCGTCACGTCGCTGGCGTTGCCGGGCGTCAGCAGCAGGACGCCGGGACGGCCGAGGACGTCGGTGAGCGCGTGGACCTTGGTCGTCTGGCCGCCGCGCGACGGGCCGATGGCCTGCGTGCGAGCCCCCCTTTGCCACCGTGGGCGGAGCGGTGAGCCCGGACATAGGTGCTGTCGAGGGCGGCCGCGTCCCCAGCCCATCCAGCCTTGGCCAGGGCGGCCAGCATCGCGCGCCAGAAGCCGCGGCGGGACCACCTGTTGAACCGGTTGTAGACGGTGGTGCGCGGCCCATACGCCGCCGGACAGTCGCGCCAGCGGCAGCCGGAGGTGAGCACGTGCAGGATGCCGGAGATGATCTGCCGGTCGTCCTTCCGCTCTGGTCCAGGCTGGTCCCGGGGCATGAACGGTTCGATCACCGCCCACTGCTCGTCCGAGAGCCAGAACAGGTCCGCCATCGCCACCTCCAGGCCGCAAAACGGCCGCCTGGAATCACAAAACCACAAACCTTGCAACATCTTGGTTCGGTTCACACCCTAGGCATTGGTTGAGGTACAGTCGAAGGCCATCTTGCATCCACAAGCCGATCCATTCTTATCCAAGCAAGAGATACACTGTCTGATTGGTTCCCACCTAATATTCTATACGCGGAGTCATCTTCTCCTGCGTAGAATCCAACATGGCCCAAACCACTTTGTATAGACTTACGCCAAAAAACCATAATAGCTCCAGGCGTCGGGCTAGTCTTTATTCCAAATCTGCTCCAAGCACGGGCACTTAAAACATTAGCTGGAATAGGTTCGCGATCGAGTGTTGAACTGATGCAGTGACCTACGAACAATCCACACCAAGGGATATCATCACCTGAGTAGCGGATGCCCTGCTCCGTAGCCCAATTGATAATGTCAGGATTTGAACCTCGACTCGGGTCTTCTCGTGTTCCTAATAACCTTTTCGCCTCTTTGAACCAGACAAGACTTGCCTGATCTAAATCTGTTTCCGCACGGCGATCAGGAAACAGCGCAGGAAGGGTTAGGGGTCCTACTATACCGTCCGGATCTAAACCAACTCTCGACTGAAATGCACGAACCGCAGCTATAGTTTGCCTCCCAAATGCCATCGAACGATCCTGGCTTCAGGCCTTTTGCTGCTAAAGCTTGCTGTATCTCGATGATTTTCATATTGCAATCCGCCTCTTAGCCGCAGACATCACCTTGCCGCATACTGAAAAGCATGGAACACAGCCATCTTGATCACGTCTTTGTCAATTATGCAAGAGGCGGATTGTGTGGGAGACATGCTCAATGAGGGCGATATTGGCTTCGCTGCGATAGTGGCAGATAAAATGCGAAATTGCCTATCTAGTTAGGAGCATTCAAACCAAATACGGCGCTCTAAAAGCGTCGGTAAGCTGGATATATTTGTCTTCGTGAGACGCGTACTTTGCGTTGCGTAAATGTCGCTAGCATCGCTTGTGAGTGGTGATGCGACGGAACTCCTTGAGCCGCCGAAACATACACTCAACCGCGTTCTGGCCGCGATTAAGCACGGGCAAAAAGCACGGCTTCCAACGGCGGTTGATCTTGGGCGGAATGTTGGGCGCGGCTCCGGCCACTTTGATCTGTCCGCCGATCGCGTCGCCGTCGAGGTCTTCATCCGCCAGAAGGACGAGACAGTCGGGCGTTCGAGCAGCTGTGCGCCGGCCGTGCAATTGGCGACCTGCCAGCCGGTAAGTAAGCGAGCGGGCCGCAGTCGCAGTCGGTGAGCGCGTAGATCCTGATCGTGCGTCCGCCTTGCGAGCGACAGATCGCCAGCGTGTGTTCCCCCCTTCGCCTTTGGCGGCGCAGCGGTCGGCCTTCACTACGAATAAATCGATCAGAACCCGAGCGGGCGGTCCACCAGCTTAGGCCACGGCGTCAAACAGACTGACCCAAACCCCCTTCGTTGCCCAGCACTCGAAGCGGTTTTCGAGGGTCTACTTCGGGCCGTCGATGTCGCGCAATTCGGTCGTCCAACGGCCCCGGATTTCAGCACGTGGACATACCGCCGATGGCACGCCGGACGTCCACCCGCGCCTTGCCTCGTGTATCGGTGTGCAGATGTGGTGCGATCTTCGCAAACTGCTCGTTTATCAGTCAGGAATAATTTATCGGTTCCTCCAGCAGAAGCCGTAAATACGTCCTGCCGGGTCGCGCCACAGCTATGAATCCGGACGTTAAAGAAGTGGCAGAACCCCAGGGACGATCGCGTCTAGTTCCGACATCATCCATGCCTTGATTCGATCCGACATTTTGTCGGGATCGTTGCTAAATTGAGCTATGTCTTTAGCTGGCCTGCCCCCTGAAAAGTGGTCCTCCCTGAGGTATGGCTTTGAGCCATGTGGAGGATGTCGTCATGGGACGGAAGAAGCATACGGCTGAAGAGATCGTTGCTAAGCTGCGGCAGGTCGATGTCTTGATCTCGCAGGGTCGCAAGGTTGCCGAAGCAATCCGGTCAATCGAGGTGACCGAGGTCACATACTACCGCTGGCGGTCCGAGTACGGCGGCTTGAAGGGTGATCAGGTCGAGCGGCTGAAATCTCTGGAGACCGAGAACCAACGTCTTCGTAGGGCAATCTCGGATCTGACCTTGGAGAAGCTGATTCTGAAGGA
>NZ_FNHS01000035.1 GCF_900103445.1 Methylobacterium phyllostachyos
CGCCGTTGCCCGGGGTCAGCTGGAAGTTGTAGCCGATCTGGCCACCGCCGGAGAAGCCGTCCTGGCTGCTGTTGCGGAAGGTGGCGACGGTGCCGGGGGCGGCGTAGGGGAAGGGCACGCCGAAGCTGTTGCCGTTGGAGCGGCTGGAGGCGTCGAAGGCGTAGCCGGCGTTGATACCGAAGTAGGCGCCCGACCAGGTGAACACCGGCACGGGGGTGAACACGGGCGGCGGGGCGGCGCGGCGCGGCAGGTCGGCGGCCGAGGCGGCGGCGGTCAGGGCGGTGAAGGCGGCCAGCGAGGCCAGGAGCTTGGTCATCGGGTCAGGTCCAAAGTTTCGTCTGGAGCTATGGCTACCGGACGGTGCGCGAATTGGCTGTAGTTTTACGGACACACCGATTGCTGGCGAGAGGCGCTATCGTAGTAAACCGTCTATGAACGCGCACTAGACCACTGCAATACTGCGCGATGTACATGTTCGAGCGCCACAACATCCCAGGGGCGCTTTGGTTTCTACCTGTCGGTGCGTTGCCGGCTGGCTGTGGCTGAGATGCTACAGGGTGGATCGTCCACTTCGCTGCGGAGTGGACCGCTGACTGCGTTCCCAGCCCACCATGCCGATCCGGCCCGAACATCACTTCTTCTACCCGATCGACTGGGCGCAGCTCTCGGCTGCGATCCGGTTCGGCCGAGCTGGAGGCTGCCGCGAGGGTTGCGGGCGGCCGCACGGGCAGATGGTCTACCACCTCGGCGATGGCCGCTGGTGGGACGCGCAAGCCGGCCGGTGGCGCAATGGGTGGGGCAGGCGGATCCGGATAGCTGCGGAAGCCGACCTCCCGTACCGTGTCCGTCGAACGCGGGTCGTCCTGGCAGCGGCCCATCGAAACCACGACAGCTCGAACAACGCGGACGCCAACCTCGCGGCCTTCCACCGGCGATCCCACGGGATCCGCGACCGGCCTGAGCATCAGCGGCGGCGGACGCTGTTCCAACGCAAGGCGAGGGGCGATCTTTTCGGAGGGCCCTATGCCTGAGGGTCTGCTAGCGAAGAGAATTCAAGCGTCAGCTCGCCTGATTGAGATCCAGGTCGCGGATGAGGTCGCCAATCGGGTCGCCTGCAGCAGCCTTCCCTTGAGGGACCGGCGGCATGAGCTTGCCCGACAATGTCGGCGACGACCTTGCTCCCGGCGGCAGAGTCACCGTCAGATGATGCGACAGCAGCGCTCTGCTGTTGGCCATCACCAACGCGGGTTCGCTGCCGTTTAGTTTCCCAGGTGGGTCGGTCCAAGCAGTCGACGTTGATGGCGCATCGATAGCCACCGTGACGACCCGCGCTCTTCGATCAGATCGCTCGTAATTGCCCGGATGCAGCACATGAGCGGCGGCAAGCAGGCCGGCAACTGCGATCGCCGTGGTGGCCAAGGTGGATCGATAATGTTCCATGTCGGCAGAACAGACGGCCAAGCTGGCTGTTCCGATCGGTCCTCGGTGATAGCTAACCATGACTTTACAGCCGCAACCCCCAGCGGGCTCACGCCGGTGCTCAGGCCCTTTCGGATTGCGGTGAATGACTGGGACGGGCGTGTAACCCGGGCGGCGCAAGGTTGCACCGCCGGACACTCATCGTCGTGGTAACGCCCTCGGATCACCCCATGCGGACCGAACTGCCCGACAAGGCCCATATCGACATGTTCGACCGCGCTGCCCGCGCGCTTTGGGCCCTCCGCTTTGGGGGCACGGAGGCTCGTTTGCGCAAGGCCGTGCGGATGGTCGGCTCTCGTGCCACCAGCGTCGCGGCCTGCCTCGGTCAGTCGGTCCGCTAACGCAGAGCGTCGTGGTGGCTCGGCCCTTCCAGGCCAGCTCGAACGGCGATCGATGGTTGCTGGTGTGCGATCCGACCGACGGACGAAGCCTCATTCGGCACGAGGCCAACCCTGCCTCGGGTGGGTACGTCACGGAAATCGGCTTGTCTGCGTTCCTCGCTGCAGACCATGGCGGACCAGAACACAGGGCGCTATGGCTGCTGATCGCCACGTTGACGGATGACGGGTCTATCCCTGCGTTTGCAGTCGTTTAGATCGAGCCGGCACCGCCTCCAGCAACAGTGTCTTATCCACGAGCAAGGCCGTGGCAATCTCAGCTAGCGCGACGTGCTCGATCTCGGCGATGCCGTCGTGGTCAGCCACATCTGCCGCCACCAGGAACACGCCCTCGCGCTGCTCCGCTGGCCGGCCGGCGATGGCCGCAACCCGGCGGAGGTTGTCGGCTCGCCCAGCTCGGGTGCGCGCCCGGCCGATCGCCTCGTACAGTGCCTCCTCCAACATCAGGACGTCGTAGCCCTTTTCCAGGATCGGACTAGCGATCACCCCGGTCAGTGCGGTCTCGAACTCTGCGCCGGCAACCTCGCCATCGGCAACGATGACGTTGGCAGCGGCCGAAACCCCGGCCTGCATCAGTGCCTCGTCGCCCGCATAGGCAGTGACGGTCTGACGGAAGCGTGCGAGCAAATCTTGTACGAAGGGCATATCGATGTGCTGCTGATCGGGGTGACACCGCTACGCGAGGGCTCGGACGTCGTGAGGCACCTGCGAACTGATGCCCACGGGGTGAGGGCGCATGGTTAACAAAGCCTATCGACGGGCGGCCGACGCAATGGTCGGTCGTCAGCGGCACCACGAAGCAGCGCCGCACCAGCGCATACCCGCGACCGATCCGGTCACGGCCGGGTCGTCGACGAGACGTTGGCCCCCTGCCTTAGGCCTATTCGCCTCGACCAGCATGGCCGCGGAGATGCAGCACAGCACCAGGGCGGAGATCCATAGAGCGGCTCGGAGGGTGCGGGTGGTACGCTTCGACATACCCACAGCGTGGTGTCGGAGCGTTAGCGAACTCTTAGAGCTCCTCACAAAGCTCCCGTTCACCGGGAGGTCTCCCTCTGGCCGCGACAGCGCAGCGGGAGTTTTGTGAGAGGCTCTTAGTCCGTAAGGGCAGCCATCAGCCGGCCGAATGCCAGGCGTCGGCCGCTCGGCCCCGCCCCGATCTGCTCACGGGGCGGGGGAGCGTCCGATCTCACCAGCGGTAGGCCGATACGCAACTTGGCCCAGAGGCATCATGCTTGAGGTGGGTTAGGCGCTCGTGACCGGACAAGACGCTCACGTGTCCCAGGTTGGCCCTCGCGGCCTGGGATGCGCCGGCCGAACGTGAACGGGGGCATGGCAGCCGGCGCGCTCGCGTGCGGGAGCGGACTCAACCGCTGCGATGAATGGGAACGGGATCAAGCGATCAAAGATCCCAGCCTCTGGGCGTGCGTCAGTCTACCCCACAGTCGAGCAGATCGCGCCGGCGCTGCTCGGAACTCTCCCGAGCCTCGTCCTGCCAACTGACTTCTGGCGGATCCACGTCGCGTCGGAATAGCCGCTCGCCCGGCATATGCAGGCTGCGTGGGTCGGCAGGCAAAGCACCTGTCGTCTCAGGATCCTGAACGCACTCGCGCGCAGTCTGGTCGGCCTGGGCGAACACCGGCCCCGCGCATACGACCATGGCCGCGATGAGCGCGAGCAGTTTCCGCATGGGGCATTCCCGATCAACCAATGAAGGCACGTGTATCGCACCTGCGTGGGCGATCCTGACGTACCCCCTTCAAAGCTGGATGGTGCCGCTTGATTAGCGCGCCATCAGCGTGGCTGGCCGAGCCTTATGCCGAAACAGGTTACCAAGAAGCCGAAAAGGCAGGCGCACCAGCTTGTAGGTGGCGTGGGCAGCCATGACGGCGAGAACGGCAAGCAGCGCCAACAGGGTATTGACCAACGCAGGTACTCCCGGCGGCATGAACACGGCGGCCGCCACCGCCCTAGCATCGAGTTAGCGCGCCGATCGCGGCGGGATTGTGGGCCGCTGGGCTATGCTCGTCGGCAGGTGGAAGGCGCTCGGTGACCTGTTCGGCGGTCCTTACGCTTTGAGCGATACCGTCCGTATCCCGGCCGGCACGATACCAAAATGAACGAACGGGCGGCGACCGCACGCCACCCCATGCACGCACCTTGGTCAGCCAGCCGTCGCCGCTCAATACCCAAAGTGGGACGGCCTGGATACATACAGAAATGATACGAGGCGCCAACGCTATCGGCAAACTGCTATTCCGAACTATAGCTTCGATATCTATTAACTATTCCGGATCAGGTTGCTGCTCCGGTGGCTTGAAGCGCTTCGGCTTAGTGGCTGCCTTACGAGGTACGCTGTGTCGTTTCAACCAATGTCGATCCGCAACAAGCTGATCCTCGCGTTCTCAATCCTATCTTTGCTGCTCGTCGGCGTCGGGTTTCTAGGGCTTGCCAGCACCCAGAAGATGCGCGAGCAGGCCGTCGATGTAGAGACGAACTGGTTGCCGAGCATCCGCGTGTTGGGTGAAATCGATACGCTTACAGCCCGTACCTCAGGCTCCATGTTGCGCCATACCCAATCGACGGATCCCGCGCTCCTCGGTGGCATCGAGAAGGATACGGAGCGCTTCGCTCAGAAGCTTGGTGAGAAGAAAGCACTCTACGAGACGCTGATCAGCTCGCCCGCGGAGCGTGCAATCTACGAAACGTTCGCGCGAGAATACCGCAGCTTTGAGATGGTTCGCGATGCCGTCTTGGACTTGTCGCGCAAGGGACAAAAGGCCGAGGCGTTCGCCCTCTACGAGAGCAAGGGCATCATCCCACGCCGCGCAGCCTCGACAGCGCTCGACAAGCTGCTGGTCCTCAACAACGAGGGAGCTGCCCGGGCTCAGGCGCAGAGCAAAGCCACGTATGAGAGCACGTGGTTCTGGGGCGTGACCGCCATACTACTCGGTCTCGCCGTATCCGGCATCGCGGCGCTCTTGATCATCCGAGGCATCACCCGCGGCATCGCCTCTGTGGTGCAGCCGATGCAGGCTCTGATTGCCGGAGACCTCTCGGTGGAGATCCCGCATCGGGGTCAGAAGACCGAGATCGGTACGATCGCGGACGCCGTTCAGGTGTTCAAGGACGGCTTGATCCGCATGAGGGCTTTGGAGGCGGAAACTGAGCAGGCGCGCCTAGCCGCGGAGGAGCAGCGCAAGGTCGGAATGCGGCAGATGGCCGACGGCTTCGAGGCCGCGGTCGGCGGAATCATCGGCATGGTGTCGTCGTCTGCGACCGAACTGCAGGCTACGGCGCAGACCATGACCGCTACGGCGACCGAGACTGCTAGCCAGTCCACCACTGTGGCGGCGGCAGCCGAGGAAGCAGCCTCGAACGTCAACACCGTCGCCGCGGCGGCCGAGGAACTTGGCTCGTCCGTCCAGGAAATCGGCCGCCAAGTCGCAGGCTCGGCCGAACTCGCGCAACGTGCCGTTCGGGAGGCCGATCAGACCGGCACGCTGGTACAGGAACTGAGCGCGGCCGTGTCCCGGATCGGCGATGTGGTTGGTCTGATCTCGAACATTGCCGGCCAGACCAATCTGCTTGCGCTCAACGCCACGATCGAAGCAGCCCGTGCCGGGGCAGCAGGCAAAGGTTTTGCCGTCGTCGCTTCCGAGGTGAAGGCGCTGGCCGAGCAGACCGCCAAGGCGACGAACGAGATCTCCGGGCAGATCGCGCAGATCCAGGCCTCGACCGGGCAGGCGGTGACGTCGATCGGCGGCATCACCGGGCGAATCCGCGAGATCAACGACGTCGCCACCTCCATCGCGGCGGCTGTCGAACAGCAGGGCGCTGCTACGCAGGAGATCGTGCGCAACGTCAGCCAGGCGGCGATGGGCACAGGGGAGGTGACAAGCAACATCTCAGGTGTGGCGGACGCAGCCGAGGAGACAGGCGCGGCGGCGAGTCAGGTTCTGGGTGCGGCCTCCGAACTCTCACGTCAGTCCGAGCACCTCAACGCCGAGGTCGGGCGCTTCCTCGCAACCGTGAGGGCGGCCTAAACGACGGCCGTTTGAGAGTTCGATCGACGAGGGGCCGCTTCCATGGAGGCGGCCCTTCTTCATTGTGCGAGCGATTTGTGTGAGGGGGGCATGGACTCGTGCATTGCGGTGTTCAGATCCCCCGCCACACCGAGCCTCACACGACTGGCGGGCCTAGCACTCCTTTCGCGGATTGATTTCAGTGTGGGAGATCGAGGAGGGCGTCACAGGGCGAGCATCGCCGCGGCGGTGGCCGACTGAAGTGATCGAGGATGGCCTGCCGGATCGCCGGCATCCGGGGCTAGTGCGGCGGGTAGGCACGTCCTTGTTTCGTCCCATCACTGCGAGGCGTCGGGTCTGAAGGAAGGCGTAGGCCATCATCGCCTGCCGATGCAGCCCGGTCCACGAGCGGCCCTCGAAGTGTTCGAGGCCGAGTTCCTCCTTCATCTGCTGGTGGGCTTGCGCGCAGATCCAGCGCGCCTTGGTCGACGCATTCGCCCAACGTGCGCCGGGTGACCAAGCGTGCGTATCCGGCGTTTAGTGCGCGTGGTGCGGCGTGCGGTTCGACCGCACCGCAGCGACAAAGGAATCGAACGAAGGAATGAACTCGTGCCGCGCGCTTCGGGTGGGGGAGAAATCCACCCACCTGATGGGGATACGTAGGGAGTAAGACCGGGTTACTATCTCGCAACCCATTGCCACCACTCACTTTTCTAGAACGAAAAGAAAGTGGTGGAGCTGAGGGGATTCGAACCCCTGACCTCCGCAGTGCGATTGCGGCGCTCTCCCATCTGAGCTACAGCCCCGTCGAGGCGCCGGCCTTGTAGGCGCGGGCGGCTCAGCCTGTCAATTCTTTGTTTCAACGTCGCCCGCCACGGCCCTTCCGGCGCCGGGATGCGGGCGCCCCGAGGATAGCGCGCGGACCCGCATGAACGCCCTGATCTGGCTCTTCGACACGGTCGTCCAGCTCTTCATCTACGTCCTCATCGCCAGCGCGGTCCTCAGCTGGCTCGTCGCGTTCAACGTGGTGAATGTGCGCAATCCCATCGTCGCGCAGATCGGCGAGGTGCTCTACCGCATCACCGAGCCGGTGCTCCGGCCGATCCGGAACCTGCTGCCCAACCTCGGCGGCGTCGACATCTCGCCGATCATCCTGATCCTGCTGCTGCTGTTCATCAGCCGCCTGCTGCACGAATATGCCGTGCCCGCCACCTACGTTTACGCGCAGTAGGACCGATCGCCCGTGAAGACGAATCCCGGCCGCTTCTTCGAGGATTTTCGCCTCGGGGAGACCATTCGCCACGCCACCCCGCGCACCGTGACGGTAGGCGACGTGGCGCTCTACACGGGCCTCTACGGGCCGCGCTTCGCCGTGCAGTCCTCGGACGCCTTCGCGCGCGCCTTCGGCTATCCGAGGAGCCCCCTCGACGACCTGCTCACTTTCCACATGGTGTTCGGCAAGACCGTGCCGGACGTCTCCCTCAACGCGCTGGCCAATCTCGGCTATGCCGAAGGCGGGTTCCGGCGCCCGGTCTACCCGGGCGAGACCCTGTCGACCGTCTCAGAGGTGATCGGCCTCAAGGAGAGTTCGAACCGCCAGACCGGCGTGGTTTATGTCCGCTCGGTCGGCTCCGACGAGCGCGGCGAGACCGTGCTGAGTTATTGCCGCTGGGTGTTGGTGCGCAAGCGCGACCCCGAGGCCGCGATCGCTGAGGAGCACGTGCCGAGCCTCGCCAAGGTGGTGGATCCGCAGGATCTCGCGGGCGCCCTGCCGAAGCTCTCGGCCGCCGCCTACGACACGGAGCTGGCCGGCAGCCCGCACCGCTTCGCAGACTACGCGGTGGGCGAGAAGATCGACCACGTCGACGGCATGACCGTCGAGGAGGCCGAGCACCAGATCGCCACGCGCCTGTTCCAGAACACCGCCAAGGTCCATTTCGACGGGCTGGCGGCCAAGGACACCCGCTTCGGTCGGCGCCTGATCTATGGCGGCCACGTCATCTCGCTCGCCCGGGCGCTGAGCTTCAACGGTCTGGCCAACGTGTTCGCGCTCGCCGGCATCAATGCCGGCCGCCATGTCGGGCCGCTGTTTGCCGGCGATACGGTCTATGCCTGGAGCGAGGTGCTGGCCTGCGCCGAGATCGGCCGTGACGATGTCGGGCTCCTGCGCCTGCGCATGGTCGCCACCAAGAACCAGCCCTGCGGCACCTTCCCGGACCGCGTCGGCGAGGGCTATGACCCGGCGGTGATTCTCGATCTCGATTACTGGGCGTTCGTGCCGAAGTAGCGCGCGGCAAGTCCCAACGCTCGAGCTGCGTGGGAGCCCGTATGGTGACCGAGACCCGGGGGACGACCGCCGTGGCGGTGCGGCACGCCCGGCCGGAGGACGCGGCCGTCATCGCCACGCTCCATGTCGCCGCCTGGCACGAGACCTATACCGGCCTCCTGCCCGACGCGATGATCGCCGCCCTCACGGTCGAGGTTCGGCGGGCCTGGTGGGCGCAACGCCTCGGCAACTCGCCGCCGACGCGCGGCGGGGCGACCTATCTGGCCGAGCTTGGCGGGGAGCCGGTCGGGTTCGGCACCTGCAACGGCCAGCGCGTGGATGTCCTGGCTGCGGCCGGCTTCGACGGTGAGGTCAGCAGCCTCTACGTGCTGCGCGCCGCGCAGGGGCGTGGGGTGGGTCTGAGGCTGATCGCGCGGATGGCGCGGCACCTGCAGACCGCCGAATACCGTGCCGCCGCCACCTGGGTGCTGCGCGCCAACCACCTCGGGCGGCGCTTCTACGAGAGCTGCGGCGGCACGCTGCTCGATGCCGAGGCCTGCATCCGCGGACAGGGTCCGTTCACCGAGGTCGCCTACGGGTGGCGGGAACTCACGGCGCTCGCGGCGGCCGATCCCGGCCCGCGGGATGGCGCCGGCTGACGGGCCGCGCGGAGCGTCAGCGGATGCCGCCGCCGACCACGCCCGCCTCGACGCCCAGCGACAGCTGGTCCGTCACCGCCCACTCGACCCCGACCCCCGCCACCGGCCGCACCGCGATATCCTGGCGGCTGAACGGCAGCGTGGACGGCGTCGGCCCGACGCGCAGGGTCTCGTGGAGGGCCACGGCGCCGGTCTTGGCGTAGACCAGGACATCCGGCGTCAGCAGCGTCCCGACCTTCACCTCCAGGGCGCCGGCGAAGTCACGCGCATAGGTGAGGCGCCCGTAGCCCGGCGTGAGATTTCCATCGAGGCCGGCGAGATAGTCGAAGCCGCCGCTGATCCCGTAGAGGATCGGACCCTCCCGCCACATCCGGCCGCCCTCAAAGCCGATCGTCGGGCCTGCAGAGCTGCCGAAATGCCGCGAGGACGTCACCGCGTAGCCGGTCGACAGGCGGGCATAGGAGCCGGTCCAGCGGCCATACGCGTCCTCGGCCGTCTGGGGCCAAGCGAAGGAGGGCAGGGGGGCGAAGCCGATCTCGGGCCACAGGATCGCCTGGGCTGCGGCCGGGGATGCCTCAAGCAGGCAGACGCCCAGAGCGAGGCCGGCGGCAGAGCGGCGGAACGGACGCGGAGCGGCACGTCGAGTCATACGGCTACGTTAGCCCGACGCGCCCGGCCGCAACAAGGCCATCGGGGGGCGAGGTCGAGCTGAACGCGATGCAGGGTTATGGAGCCTCGTTCGGTCCCGGGTTCGTGGCCGGGAGGCGCAGCCTGTCGGCCTGCATCGCCCGATCAGGAGTTGACGCGCTTCGGAATGGGACGTCCGCGACAGGCGGCCCGGAATTGCTGCCGTGAGAGACCGCGCATATTGCGCCGATCGGCCTGCTGCGTGCAGGCCATCTTGCGGTCTGCTTTGTTCAGTTCCCTGGTGCCCGTGGACGGTACGTCCGTCGGAGACGGTGCGGTGTAGCTTTGCGCAAGACTAGCCGTCGATAGCGCAACGCAAAGAGCGAACCCAAGACCCAGCCGACGCATGATACCCCTCTCGAAATGCGTCATCGCCAAGCAATCGTCGCGCCAGGCATCGTTTGTCCGGCCTCCAAGCGTTGCGCCGCTCAAGGCTGGGCCCCATCGCTCGGGAAAGGGTAGCGCAGCGGGTCGTTTGGGCGGCCTCTGTCGTAGACGCATTCGCCCGCCACCCAGGTCGCCCGAACCATGCGGTGATCGCCGAGCGTCATCAGCACGAACAGGAGGTCATCGATGTCCCGGCAGCTTCCGGTGCGGAATCCGAGCAGCGGCGTGGCCGCCAGATCGAGGATGCAGAGATCGGCCTCGAAGCCATCAGCGATCCGCCCGATCCGGTCGTCGAGACGCAGGGCTTCGGCGCCACCCAGCGTCGCGAGCCAGAAGGCGCGCTGCGCGTCGAGCTTGGTGCCGCGCAGGGCCGCGACCTTGTAGGCGTCGCCCAGTGTCTTGAGCAGCAACAGGGACGTGCCGGCGCCCACATCCGTCCCGAGGCCGACGCGCACCGGCCGCCGGGGATCGAGGGCATCGAACATCCGGAACAGGCCGCTGCCCAAAAACCCGTTGGATGTCGGGCAATGGGCGATCGCCGCACCCGTGGCGTGGCAGGTGCAGAAATCGTCCTCGCTCACGTGGATCGCGTGGCCGAAGATGCTGCGCGGACCGACCAGGCCGGACCGGGCATAGACGTCGAGGTAGCTCGCCCGGTCGGGGAACAGGTCCATCACCCATGCGATCTCGTCGGTGGTCTCGCACAGATGGGTCTGGAGGAAGAGCCCGTCATGCTCGCGCAGGAGCGCACCAGCGGCGTCGAGCTGTGCCGACGTGCAGGACGGGGCGAAGCGCGGGGTGACCGCGTAGAGCTGCCGCCCGCGACCATGCCAGCGCGCGATGAGCGCCTTGCTCTCGTCATAGCCGCGTTGCGCCGTGTCCAGGAGGGCCGCCGGGGCGTTGCGGTCCATCAGCACCTTGCCGGCGATCATCCTCGTGTTGAACCGTTGGGACTCCGCGAAGAATGCCTCCACGGAACCGGGATGAACCGTGCAATAGACCGCCGCGGTGGTCGTCCCCGCGCCCAGGATCTCGCGGAAGAACAGTTTCGCAACCCGCTCCGCGTGGGTTTGATCCGCGAATTCCAACTCGGCGGGGAAAGTGTACTTGCTGAGCCAGGTGAGCAGCTGTTCGCCATACGAGGCGATCATCTGAAGCTGGGGATAGTGAACATGCGTGTCGATCAGCCCTGGCAGGATCAGGGCATTCTCGTAATGCCTGACCGAGACGCCGGGTGGAATCCGATCGGCCGTGTCGCTGTAAGGTCCGAAGCTTGCGATCCGGCCATCCTCGATCAGGATGAGCGCGTCCTCGACGTGGTCCAGGCAGCCCTCCACCAGGAACGGGTTTCCAGACAGGCTTGCTGCGCGACCGCGCAGGGCGCGGCATGACGATTCCACGGGCCCGGGCGCGAGGTCGGGCATCACGGGCGTGTCGCGTCCGCATCAGCCGCCCTGGGGCTGTAGATCCCGTTGGCCGTTGAGGCCGTGGTGGTGAGCCGGGCGCTGGTGGCGTCGCGGATGGCGTTCTGTGCGGGGCGAGCGACCTTCGGCGGCTGATCCCGCCGCCCGGGACCGGACGGTCCCTCGCTGATGGTGACGCCGCGCTGCGCCGCCAGGTCGGTCCGGCGGCGCCGGAGGACGGTCGCGATCGTGTTGAGGTCCATGCCCCCTCGTGAGACGGATCTTCGCAGGAGGCCCGACGCAATATACCTGCCGCGCCGAAGGCCGGCGCGACGGGCCGTCTCTAACCGCGCTCGCCGCCCGCGAGGGCCGCGATGGCGGCGGCGGAATCCGTGACCCACCCGAAGATGCCGCCTTGGGCCTTGATCATGGCGAGCCCGGCGAGGTGGAAGGCCGGATTGTACGACGCGCAGGCGTCGGCCACCACCGCACACCGATAACCCCGGTCGTTGGCTTCGCGCACTGTCGTATGAACGCAGACTTCCGTCGTCACGCCGCAGACGAGCAGCGTGTCGATCCGCCCGGTGCTCAGGATGTCGGCGAGGGCGGTGGCGTAGAAGGCCCCCTTGCCGGGTTTGTCGATCACCGGCTCACCGGGGCGAGGCTGCAACGCTGGGATGATGTCGTGGCCGGCTTCCCCGCGGATCAGGATCCGGCCCATCGGGCCCGGATCGCCGATGCGGGCGGAGGGCGCGCCGCGTGCGAGCTTCGCGGGCGGGACATCCGACAGGTCCGGCCTGTGTCCCTCCCGTGTATGGACGACCAGCAGGCCGGCTCCACGGGCCGCCGCCAACAGCGCTGCGGCGGGTTCGACGGCGCAAGCCAGCAGCGCCACGTCGTTGCCGAGGCTCTCACCGAAGCCGCCCGGTTCCAGGAAGTCGCGCTGCATGTCGATGATCATCAGGGCCGTGGCCGCCGGGTCGAACAGCAGCGGGGACGGCTCGGCCTCGAGACGGCAGCGCGCGGCGGGGCCTGTCGTGGACGCCATGGCGGTCACCTCCGCGAACGTCCGAATCGCCGACGTCCCCACAGATGATGCCGTTGCCGTCCGAAAAAGCCATGCGCGCCGATGGCGCCAAGCGCGCGCAAAACGTGTCTGCCGTGCAGCCTTATCGGCACCACGACCAGGGATCGCTCAGAATGGGCATGGTTTCCTCAGCGATCCGCCCTCCGGGGCGGTGAAGCCCGGCCAAAGCTCCGCTCCGGGGACGCGCTGACCGCTGCAGCCCCCGGCCTCCGCTTCAGCATCGCCAAGGATATCGATGCGTGGCTGCGAAATTGTGTTGTGTTTTTGCGACGCATGCCGAAGTCGGCGCGTGGCGGAAGCACCCTGGCATAACGGTTGCTGCCCCTCATTCCAGCCAGGCGGGATACGGGGGGCGACGCAATGATTGGGCGTGTACTGTTGACGGCGGTCTTGTCGCTCTGGGCGATGGCGGCCGCATCCGCGGCAGACCTTGAAACGACCAAGAAGGACAAGGCGCCAGAGGCCGTGCCGGTGAAGGACGTGTCGTTCTTCCTCTTCTCGGACACCCAGATCAGCTACCGTTATCAATTCCCAACGGTCTCGCCCGGCGTGCAGATCCTGCGGCCGGACGGAAGCTTCGTGTCGCGGGAAGCGCCCAAGCAGATCCTGGGCATCACCCATGCGGATGCCTGGGCCTACGGCACGAACTTCTTCGCGCTCGACATCCTGAAATCAGGCTCCCAATTCCCGGCCGGCACGACGAATCCGCCCGGGAGCATCGCCGCGCCGGCCTTCTCCGACTACGGCAACACGGAAGCCTACGGCCTCTACCGGGGCACCCTCAGCCTGAACGCGCTCACGGGCTCGAAGGCCTTCGCGATCCCGGGCTTCGTCAAGGACGTGTCGCTCGCCTTCGGCTTCGACGCGAATTCGCAGAACGACGCGTTCGGCTCGAAGAAGCGTGACGTCGTCGGCGGCCTGAACTTCGCGTTCGACGTTCCCGCGGGCTTCCTCAACCTGAGCACCCACGCCTACAAGGAATGGAACCGCAACGGTTTCAACCTCCAGCCGGATCGGGACCAGAGCTTCGACGTCGTTCCCGAATTCGAGCTCGTCTATAACTTCCCGCTGGCCTTCACCAACCTGCCGCTCAGCATCACGGGCTTCAACAACATCGTGCTGCCCAAGGGACGCGGCGTGCAGAATGTGGCGGACTTCGCGTTCAATCCCAAGCGCGGCGTCGAATTCCTCTCGCGCACCAACCTCGTTCTCGACCTCGGCAAGCTGATCTACGACCAACCCAACAGGGTCGATGTCTTCATCGGGTTCCAGTACTGGCTGAACAAGTTCGGCAACGTGGAGACCGCCAGCTTCAAGGGGACCGAGGAGAAGAGCTTCCTGGCGGGCTTCGCCTTCCACGTCTTCTGACCCCGTCAGAACTCCTGGGCATCGCGGAGCGAGCGGACCATGGCGGGCGTCACCGGATCGGCAAAGCCGACAGACGATCCGAGGCCTCTGTTCGGCGCCTACGGCATCGTGAAGCGTTTCGGCACGTTCACGGCGAACGATCACATCGACCTCGAGATCCGCGCCGGCGAGATTCACGCCCTGCTCGGGGAGAACGGCGCGGGGAAGTCCACGCTGATGAAGATCCTCTACGGCCTCCTCGAACCGACGGAGGGGGTCGTCACGCATCGGGGTGCGGTGGTGCGGCTTCGGAGCCCCGAGGCGGCGCGTCGGCTCGGCATCGGCATGGTGTTCCAGCACTTCTCCCTCTGCGAGAACCTGACGGTCGCCGAGAACATCGCCCTGGTCATGGAGCGGAGCCTCCGCCGCGGGGTGCTCGCGGAGCGGATCGCGGCGCTCGGTGAGACCTACGGCCTGAAGCTCGAACCCGACCGGCCGGTCTGGTCGCTCTCGGCCGGCGAGCGCCAGCGCATCGAGATCGTGCGATGCCTGCTCCAGAACCCGCAGCTCGTGATCCTTGACGAGCCGACCTCGGTGCTGACGCCGGGCGAGGCGGAACTGCTCTTCACCGTTCTGGAGCGCCTGCGCGGCGAGGGCCGGGCGCTGCTCTACATCTCGCACCGGCTCGACGAGGTGCGCCGCCTGTGCGTCCGGGCCACCATCCTGCGCGGCGGCCGGGTCGTCGGCGCCTGCGACCCGCGTTCGGAGACCGCCGCGTCGCTCGCCGCCCTCATGGTCGGCGCGCAGGTGCGGGCGGTCGCCGCGCGCCCGGCCGCGCCCCGCGGGGACGAGCGTCTGGGGCAGGAGCGCCTGAGGCTGGACCGCCTGTCGCTGCCCGCGCCGGGCCTGCACGCCACGGCCCTGAGCGACGTCACCCTCGGCATCCGCGGCGGCGAGATCCTGGGCATCGCCGGTATCGCCGGCAACGGTCAGGCGGAACTCTTCGCCGCTTTGTCCGGGGAGATCTCGGCGCCGGAGGCCGGGGCCGTGCGGATCGACGGAACCGCCGTCGGACATCTCGGGATCAACGCGCGCCGCCGGCTGGGCGCCGCCTTCGTGCCGGAGGAGCGCAACGGCCACGCCGCCGCCCCCGGCCTCAGCCTGTCCGAGAACGTCGTCCTGACGCGCCGGGCCACGGCGCCGCTGGCGCGCTTCGGCCTCGTGCGCCGCGCCGCGGCCCGGGCGCTGGCGACCCGGATCGTCGACGCCTTCGATGTGCGCGGGGCGGGGCCGGATCCGGCGGCCGGCACGCTCTCGGGCGGCAACCTGCAGAAGTTCGTGGTCGGGCGCGAGATCCAGGCCGAACCGGGAATCCTGGTGGTCGATCAACCCACCTGGGGGGTCGATGCCGCCGCGGCGGCGCGGATCCGGCAGGCCCTGATCGACCTCGCCGCGCGCGGGAGCGCGGTCCTGGTGATCAGTCAGGATCTCGACGAGCTGTTCGAGATCGCGGGATCGATCGCCGTCCTGCATGCCGGGCACCTGTCCGCTGCCATGCCGCGCGCCGAAACGACCCGCGAGGCGGTGGGCCTCCTGATGGGCGGGTCGAGCGGGCCGTCCATCGGACGGGACATGTCCGTCGGCCCCAGCGCGCCAGCCGAGATCGCCCATGCGCCTTGATCTCGTGCCGCGCGCGCGGCGCTCGCCCTTGGCCGCGACCCTGTCGCCGGTCCTGGCCTTCCTGACGGCCGTGCTGATCGGCGGCGCGGTGGTCTCCTGCCTCGGCGTCTCGCCGGGGGCGGCCTTCGCCGTCTACTTCGTGGCGCCGCTCTCCGAGCTGTGGTCACTGCAGGAGATCGCCCTGAAGGCGGCGCCGCTCGCCCTGATCGCGACGGGCCTTGCCTTCTGCTACCGGGCGAACCTGTGGAACATCGGGGCCGAGGGCCAGTTCGTGGTCGGCGGCCTCGCCGGTGGCTGGGTGGCGGTCGCGACCCACGGGAGCGCGGGCTCCACCGTTTGGATCCTCCCCGCGATGCTGGTCGCGGGCACGCTCGCCGGCATCGCCTACGCGATGATCCCGGCTCTCCTGCGGGTCCGGCTCGACGTCTCGGAGATTCTGACGAGCCTGATGCTCGTCTACGTGGCGGAGCTGTTCCTCGACTACATGGCCCGCGGGCCGCTGCGCGACCCGGCGGGCTTCAACTTCCCCCAGAGCGTCGCGTTCGACGCGGCCGCACGCCTGCCGTACCTGATGGAGGGCGAGACCCTGCACGCCGGCGTCCTTGTGGCGCTCGCGGCGACGGGGCTGGCGACCCTCGTCCTGGGCCGCAGCCTGTTCGGGTTCGCGACGCGCGTCGTCGGCGCCAGCCCCCGGGCCGCGCGGTTCGCGGGCTTCAGCGAGGGGCGGATGACGCTCGCCGCCTTCGCGATCTCGGGCGGCGCGGCGGGCCTCGCCGGGATCGTCGAGGTCGCCGGCCGGATCGGTCAGCTTCAGCCGACGATCTCGCCGGGCTACGGGTTCACCGCGATCATCGTCGCCTTCCTGGGGCGGCTCTCCCCGCTCGGCATCCTCATTGCCGCCCTGGTGATCGCCGTCACCACCATCGGCGGCGAGGCGGCGCAGATCGATCTCCGCCTCCCCCTCGACCTGACCCGGGCCTTCCAGGGCCTGCTGCTCTGCCTCGTCCTGGGGGCCGACGTGCTCACGCGCTTCAGGATCCAGCTCGTCTCCGGGGCGGCGCGATGAGCCTCGACATGATCCAGATGGTGCTGGTCACGGTGCTGACGGCCGCGACCCCGCTGATCATCGCCGCCCTCGGCGAACTCGTGACCGAGCGCGCGGGCGTCCTCAACCTCGGCGTCGAGGGCATGATGGTGTGCGGGGCGGCTTTGGGCTTCGCCGTTGCGGTGGAGACCGGCTCGACCCTGCTGGGCGCGCTCGCCGGTGCCGGTGCCGGCCTGGGGCTCGCGGCCGTGTTCGGACTGCTCACGGTGGGACTGGCGGCCAACCAAGTGGCCTCCGGGCTCGCGCTCACGATCCTCGGGCTCGGCCTCTCCGGCCTCGTCGGAGCCGGCTATGTCGGCCAGAAACGGGAGCCGGCGCCGCACCTGCACGTGCCGGGTCTCAGCGAGATACCGGGGGTCGGCCGCCTGCTCTTCGGGCAGGACGCCTTCGTGTATGCCGGCCTCGGCCTCGCGGTCGGCGTCTCGTGGTTCCTGTGGCGGACCCGGGCGGGGCTGATCCTGCGGGCTGTCGGCGACGACCATGTCGCGACCCACGCGCTGGGCCTGCCGGTCCGCGGCGTGCGCTTCCTCGCGGTGCTCTTCGGGGGGGCCTGCGCGGGACTGGCCGGATCCTACCTGTCCCTCGCCTACACACCGTTCTGGGCGCCCGCGATGACCGCGGGCCGCGGCTGGATCGCGCTCGCCCTCGTGGTCTTCGCCTCCTGGCGGCCGGGGCGGGTGGTGGCCGGGGCGGCCCTCTTCGGCGGCGCCACCGTGCTGCAGCTCCACGCGCAGGCCGCCAGCATCGGCCTGCCCGGGCAGCTGCTCTCCGCACTCCCGTACGTCGCGACGATCCTGGCGCTTGTCCTGCTGTCGCTCGGCCGGCGGCAAGGCGGCTCGTCGGCCCCCGCCGCCCTCGGGCGCGACTTCACCCCGCACCGCTAGCGGTGCCGCTACCGAGAGGATGATCCGGATGCTGCGAACCACCCTCGGCGCCTGTCTCGGCGCCCTTCTGCTCCTCGCCGCCCCGGCCCGTGCCGAGGACAAGCTCAAGGTCGGCTTCGTCTATGTCGGGCCCGTGGCCGATTACGGCTACTCGTTCCAGCACGACCTCAGCCGCAAGGCGCTCGCCGCAGCGCTGCCCGACAAGGTCGAGACCACCTATCTCGAGAACGTGCCGGAGGCCGACAGCGAGCGGGCGATCGAGAAGCTCGCCCGCTCCGGCATGCGCCTGATCTTCACCACGTCGTTCGGCTTCATGGAGCCGACCCTGAAGGTCGCCAGGAAATTCCCGACGGTGAAGTTCGAGCACGCGACCGGCTACAAGCGCGCCGCCAACGTCTCGACCTACTCGGCGCGGTTCTACGAAGGTCGCTACGTCTGCGGGAAGATCGCCGCGAAGCTCACGAAATCGGGCACGGTCGGCTACATCGCGTCGTTCCCGATCCCCGAAGTGGTGAGCGGCATCAACGCGTTCATGCTGGGCGCGCAGTCGGTCAACCCGAACGTCAAGCTGAAGATCGTCTGGGTGAACACGTGGTTCGACCCCGGCAAGGAGGCCGAAGCCGCCAAGGCCTTGCTCGCCCAGGGCGCCGACATCCTGGCCCAGCACACGGATTCCGCCGCGCCCCTTCAGGAGGCCGAGAAGCAGGGCAAGCTCGCCTTCGGCCAATCCTCCGACCAGTACCGCTTCGCCCCGAAGGCACAGCTGACCGCCGTCGTGGACGACTGGAACGGCTACGTGATCCGCGAGGCGAAGGCCGTCCTCGACGGGTCCTGGCAGAGCCACGACACCTGGGGCGGGATCAAGGACGGTATGGTCGTGCTGGCACCCTTCACCAACATGCCCGCCGACGTGAAGGCCATGGCGGAGGAGACGGTCCAGGCCATCGCCTCCGGCGCGGTCCAGCCCTTCGCCGGACCCGTGACGAAGCAGGACGGGAGCGTCGCTGTGAAGGCGGGCGAGACCGCGCCGGACCCGATGATCCTCGGCATGAACTGGTACGTGAAGGGGATCGACGACACGCTGCCGCAATAGGATCGCGCGGGAACATCCCGAACGCGGCGGAACGCGCGTTCAGAACGAACTCGGCACCTGTCAGTACCGGCCCGGCGGCGGTGCCGGCACGCCTGGCGGCGGGGCTGGCGGGTCCTGAACCAGGATGCCTTCACCCCGTGGCGGCACCACGACCGCGTCGCCTGAGCGGATTGCCTCGGCCTCGTTGCGGGGGCCGGCGATGCCCTCGGTTCCGCCCGGGGCCGTGGCGGGGTCGCGACCGGCGGGGGCGCCGTAGGACTGGGCCTGCGCGGCGGCCGCCGTCCCGAGAAGACCCCCTAGCACTACCTGGGCACTTTGAAGGGCGTTGGGCGTTCTGATCCTGCGGTGGCGGCACTGCGGGAGACGGACATGGCCGAGAAACCGTCGGGG
>NZ_FNHS01000032.1 GCF_900103445.1 Methylobacterium phyllostachyos
GGTCCCTATCTGCCGTGGGTGTAGGAGGTTTGAGAGGCTTTGTCCCTAGTACGAGAGGACCGGGATGAACGTACCTCTGGTGGAGCTGTTGTCGCGCCAGCGGCAGTGCAGCATAGCTACGTACGGACGGGATAACCGCTGAAGGCATCTAAGCGGGAAACCCCCCTTAAAACGAGACCTCCCTTGAGGGCCGTGGAAGACGACCACGTCGATAGGCCGGGGGTGCAAGCGCGGCGACGCGTTGAGCCGACCGGTACTAATCGCCCGATTGGCTTGATCGCTCTCGTGATCCGTGTCCGTGAACACGGCACAGTTGCAGAAAGACCCGCAGCGCCAGACGCTGCATGCTTGCCGAAGAGGACACACGCCGTCGCAGCACCCTGCACGGCCAGTCCCAAAAAATTGCGATGCGCCGGTCTGGTGGCCTGAGCGGCGTGCCCAGAACCCGATCCCATCTCGAACTCGGCCGTTAAACACGCCAGCGCCTATGGTACTGTGTCTCAAGACACGGGAGAGTCGGTCGCCGCCAGACCTGCCCATCGCAATCGAACGCGCACACGGCTCACACGAGCCAGCGCCATTCCCTCGACACGACACCATCCGGCCCCGGAGCCATCGCCCACGCGCACCCAGCGCCGGCGCACCGGACCAGCCGCACACACTTGGCGCGGGGTGGAGCAGCCCGGTAGCTCGTCAGGCTCATAACCTGAAGGTCACAGGTTCAAATCCTGTCCCCGCAACCAACACACACCACAAACACCATACCAAAGCCAGCCCGCTCGTTCGAAAGAACAGGCGGGCTTTGGCGTTTTGGATCCCGTCGCTCAGTCTATCGGTGGTCGACAGGCACCGCGTGCCTTGTGTCTTGATGCCGAGGCGACGTCGCATAACGCGACCAGGCGACCGCCCTGATGGGTGCTCTGGCACGGGTTGCGAGATCCATCGGGATGCCGAGGTGATGGATGGGTCAATCCGATGGCTCTATCTGTCTCCGGAAGGCCGCCAAAACATCGTCCGCTGAAGCTTCGCAGCCGGCCGGCACGGTAATCTCGACGGCCATCTCGTTGCCGGCCGGATCCCGGCCCGTCGTGAGCCGAGCATAGGCCCTGCGGGTGAAATGGATCGCGTTCAGGCCCACGGTCGCGAATCGGTAACCGAGATTCCAACCGCGATAGACGTAGAAAACCCGGTTCTCGGGTTGTGACGCGGCCGAGAGGGCAGGATTCGATCTGTAAGGTCCGGTCTCGACGAAGCTCACGAGGGCAGGACTCGAGCAGCGGTCGAAGGAGACGCGGTATCGTCCGGCTGCAGCGTGGGGGAGCATGACGCCGGCGCCAAGATCGATCGGCGAGCTGGTTGCCTCCAGGCTGGCGGCCCGGCCGGCATCCGAGAATTGGGCGTGAACATAGGTCCGACCCCCGATCGAGGTGCCCAGGAGGCACAGAAGGGCGAGGCAGGCTCGGCCCGTCGCAGTCGAAATCAACGGATCGGCACGCATGCGCGATCCTCGATCCGGAACAACGTGGGAATGATGACCGCCACAACGGAGGCGAGGGCGACCAGGGATGATCCGGACCCATCATGCCAGAAGTGATAGGCCTCCCGGGATGGGAGCATCGCCAGGATCCGTGCGACGTTGATCGCCACCACCACGGCGGCGCTCGTCGCGAGCGCGGCCAGCGCCGCGCGGTCCGCTGGTTGATCGGCGATCTTCAGGATCGAGAGCCAAATCAGGACGGCCAGCGAGAGATTGTGGAACGACGAGCACCCTTCAAGGACGACAATGGCCCAGTCGCCGCGCACACTGAGGCTTGCCCCAGTCGTTCCAAGGCCATCGTAGAAGAGTTTGCCAACTCTATATAGTATCCCGACTTCTGCGCCCTCGATCAGGTGGTACGCGATCTTGAAGGCGAGCTTACCCCACAATTCATAGATGGATAGGGCTATCCAAATCTGCCCAATATCGATCCATTGCCGATCGGCGCGACGTCGGAGGAGGGCCCAACTCCCGGCGACCGTCGTGGCCACGTAGATCCCATGCTGCTCCGGTATGAACCAAGCAAGGGCGGAGAGCACCAAAACCGCGCGGTCGGCACGCGCCAGCGTGATCCCTCTCTCAGGACCGTGCCCAATTGCGTTGCGACCGGGCGCGGTCCTGAGGAACCGTTTCGACCCGCTGCTCGGCGCGGAACCAGGCTCCACTGCGCTGGAAAGCGTTCTCGGGACTGCCAGGATCCGTGACAGCAGCGCAGCCAGCGCGAAGGCTTCGCCGGCGTTGAACTCCACGAGATGCCGGGCGGTCTGCGCCTGCTCGAAAAGGTGACGCTGCAGGGCCGCCGAGAGGAGAGTGCCCCCGGAGAACACCAGAAGCGCCCAGGCTGCGGTCTGGGCGGTGAGATGCGCGCGTGCCGCGCAGGCTGCATCCGTCCAGCGCTTCCTTCCATGCGACACGAGACTGTCCATGACAGGGAACCGTCAGGTCTGCGGCTTGGCTTCGTCGTTGCGCCGACGGCGCAGGAAAGCGACGGTTCCGCCCACGAGAAGCAGGCTGAGGATGGTGTTGGCCTCCGGCGAGGGGGCGCCGCCGGTATTTCCGCTCGACCCGCCTCCGGAGCCGAAACTGAAGCTCGGTCCTGCGAAAACCTCGACGCTGAAGGGGGATGTCGAGGCAGAGGCAGGCACGCGCGTGGGTGCGGTCGAGGCCGCCGGGCTCGTGTTTCTGCTCGCCAATGTGCCGTCCCAGCCACCCGCGAGAGCATTGCCGGTTCCAGCGGCGGCGGGACTGCCGAGACCGATCACGACGGCGGAAGTGCAGAGTATACTTACGTATTTCACCCGAGCCTCCCTATCAATGTTGCTGCCTTCAAGGAGAGGTCGGATTTTCGGTTGGCGCAAGCCTAGATTTTATTCCGATGATTCTATTCACAGGTCATAATCGATTTAACTGTATTTGATAACCATTTTCGCCAAATGCGATCTGAAACTCCGTACTTTGTGCGCAGCCAATACAAGCTTGGCCGTTCCGCTCGCGCGGCAGGCCTTGGGCCTCTACGTCTCGACGTTCCTCGCGCGGTCGAAATCCGCAGGGGTTATGGGGGCGGTATCTGGTTCCTTGAATGAAGCGATGTGAGAACGAGGTTTCTCGCCCGATCGCTCATGATCTCGGTGTTCGAACAAGTCGTTCCGGGTGCCGGTCAAAAGATATTGAATTGTTCTTAAACGATCTTTTTACCGTTCAAGACTGCTATTGCGGTTCTTGATGGGGGTGAGAAGGGCATCGTGAGTGACACAGAGACGTCCCTTCAGGGCTCCTGTCTTCGGGCTGCCGCCATCACCGGCCTTGACCTGATCGCCTTGCCCGGCGAGCGGGCCGATAGGCAGCGCCGTGTCGTTCCTCCGGCATCCGCCGCGGAGCCCATGTCACAGGCCTGGAGCGTGCCGGCCATCCTGGTGCGTGCCGCCACCGGCCGCCTGTGCCGGACCGAAGCCTATGTCCGCGACCGGGATCGATCCTTTAGGACGGTGCTACCGCAGGTCCGCGGCGGCGGCGTGTTCGCCGCGGCGCATGCGCATCAGGCCGAGCGCCCGGCGGATGAAGCGCTACAGCGTGTCGAGAATCGGAACGCCGTCGTGACCGCGTGGGCGCGGGCGGCCCAGGAACGGGCCCGTATCGCCGAGGCGCGTCACGCGGAAGACGGGTCGGCCCAGGTGCAGGCGACGATCCTGGCGGCGTTCCCGGAAGCCGCGGATCGGGTCGCCGCATGAGCGGACCACCCGACCATCTGTCGTCCACTCCGCGCCCGAAGATGGCCGGTGCCCCCGGACTTGATCCGCGCCGGATGCCCGTCCTCGTGGTCGATGACGTCCCCCTGATCCGCTCGGTGGTCCGCGCCGTCCTCGAACAGATCGGGGTGCGCGACGTGCACGAGGCGCCCGACGGCGCCGACGCCCTCCGGATGTTGAACGACCACGCCTACGGCCTCGTCATCTCGGATCTGCACATGTTTCCGATGTCCGGCTTCGAGCTGCTCCGCCGGGTGCGCGACGACCGTCGCCTGCGGGAGACGCTGTTCGTGATGATGACCACGAAGGAGCACGCGCACGCCTTCACGGCCGTGCGGCGGGCCGGGGTGAATGCCTGCCTCGTCAAGCCCTTCATGCCGGCCGATCTGCGCAGGACCCTGGCGGAGGTGTGGCCGGCCTGACCGCGGCCCGTGCCCGCCCGGAAATAGGTGCTCGAGGCCGGTGGTGTCGGCGGCCGTCTTAACCCTGTCCGGATCGTTTTGGAGCCCGCAATCGATTCGGATGTGAAGCCGTCCGGGAATGGCTCTACTGTTCTCGCGTGGTGAGCGGCTGATTGAGCGCCGGTGTCTTGCGTTTTCACAGGTGGAGCGATGCGGGGCGCACGGCTCGGTTATGTCGACACGATCCGCGGCCTCGCTGCCTTGGCGGTGATCTACTTCCACGTTGCGGACCATCTCGTGAAAACCGGCCATGCGGGGAGCGGGCTCGAGCGGGCGCTGTTCCAGGTACTCACCCAGTCCGTCGACCTCGGGAAGGTGGCGGTGGTGATGTTCTTCGCCGTCTCGGGCTTCGTCGTCCCCTATTCGCTCGACGCGCGCAGCCGCACCCCCGTGCGGGATTTCGCGATCAGCCGGTTCTTCCGCCTCTATCCAGCCTATTGGCTGTCGATCCCCATGGGGATCTGCGCCTTCTACGTGGCGCTGGGCAGGGACCTCCCGGTCTCGACCGTGCTCGCCAACCTGACGATGCTCCAGCAATTCGCCGGCATCGAGAACATCATCGGCTTGTACTGGACCCTGCAGATCGAGCTGATCTTCTACGGCCTCTGCGTGCTCCTGTTCTGCGCCGGGCTGCTCCAGCGGACGCGCGGTCTCGCGGGCGCGGCCGCGGTGATGCTGGCCGCCGCCGTCCTGATGGCGCTCGCCCGCTACCACCTCGGCAAGGCCCTGCCGGTCGCGCTGCCGCTGGCCCTGGCGATCATGCTGTGGGGGACGCTCTGGCGGCGCTGGCATGTCGAGGGGCACGCGGCCGCGCGCCCGGCTGCCCTCGGAATCCTGGCGCTGATCGCGCTGGCGATCCCCGTCGTCTCGGTGCTCGCCTACGGGCGCGACCTCGGCTTCGGCGAGACGTGGTATCGCTACACGGCGACCTACGAGACGGCGCTGCTGCTCTTCGCCCTGATGACCACCCGCTGGCGGATCGAGGCGCCGCTCCTCGCGTGGCTCGGCGCGGTGAGTTACGGCCTCTACCTGTTCGGCCCGGTCGCCCAGGAGGTGGTGTTCGCCGCCGCCCGGTGGGCCGGTCTCGTCGTTCCCGGCCATGTCCTGATCGGCGCCGCGATGCTGGTCGCCCTCGCCATTGCGGCCCCGGTCCATCGCTTCGTGGAGCGGCCCTGCATCCGCCTGGGCCGGCGCCTGATCGCCGAGTCCGGGATTCCAAAGGGCGAGGCCCTTTGGTCGGTTGCCAGGGTGAAGCCCTGGCGTGTCGCGCTGAAGCCCGACAACCGGGCATAGTTCGATATTCGGACGCAGTCCGACGGCAGGGCGCTGCCCTGCACCCGCAAAAGGTCCCGGATCTTTTGAATCCGAACCTTCACGTCCTACCCGTCACCGCCCCCCGGCGCTGCGGCGGGTGCGCCGCTCGGCCTTGCGGGTCGCAGTCTCGCGCAGGTGCTGCTCGATGGAATCGTTGGCGCGGCCGCGCATGTGGCGGATCGCCTCCACGTCGTCGAAGGTCTCGGGAAAGCGCCGGGACAGCCAGAGATAGGCGCTCGCGAGCTTCACGGTCCGCTCCTGATAGTCGAGCGCGCCCGCGAGGTTGCCGCGCAAGGCCGGCACCGTGAGGCCCGCCGCCCGTGCCTGGCACCAGCGCTCCAGAAGCCCCATCGCGATCTCGTCGCGCCGGTCGATCGGGCAGACCGAGAAGGCGAACTTTTCCTCGATCGGCAGCCGGGCGCGATCGACGGTGCGGGCGACGTCGAGCACCTCCTCCAGGGCCGAGGGCTGGAATGGCGAGCCGGCGTAGAAGGTCGCCCGGGCGAAGTGAGTCAGCACCTCGTAGAGACTGTGCGTGCGCATCTCCTCGGCGACCGAGCGGATCGCCCCGAGATCCGGCCGGACGAAGAAGCGCGTGTCCGCCGCCGGCGCCGTGGGGGCGCCCGAAAGGGCCGTGCGGATCGGCTCGATCGCAGTGGGCTCGGTCGCTGCCACGTAGCCGACATCCTGGTGGCCGTAGCGGCCGGCCCGGCCTGCGATCTGGCGGAGTTCGGAATGGGTCAGCGCCCGCTCGGCGGTGCCGTCCCACTTGCGCACCGCCGAGAACACGATCCGCTTCAGCGGCCCGAGATTGAGCCCCATTCCGATCGCGTCGGTGGTGACCAGCACGTTGGCCTCGCCCGAGCGGAAGCGCGCGGCCTCGGCCCGGCGGACCTCCGGCGAGAGGGCGCCGTAGATCGTCGCCACGCGATGGCCGCGGGCCACCAGGATCTCGCGATTCTCGTGCACGGCCCGGCGGGAGAAGGCCACGACCGCGTCGCCCGCCTCGACCTTCTCCAGGGGCACAGGCTGCTCGATCAGCAGCAGCGGCGACTTGCGGGTGAAGGTAATGACTTCCAGCGACTCGTTGGCGGCTTCGGCGGCGCGGCGGACATACGACAGGGCGTCGTCGGAGCCGCAGACGATCACGGTCCGGGCCGCGACGCCGAACAGGGCGTTGGTCCAGGCCCAGCCGCGGTCGGGGTCCGACAGCATCTGGATCTCGTCGATCACCGCGACGTCGATGGGGCGGGTCAGGTCGGCGGTCTCGATGGTGCGGGCGGTGTGTGTCGGGTTCGTCTCGCCCAGCACCTCCTCGCCGGTGATCATGCCGGCGCGGAGCCCCCGCTCGCGCAGGGTCTCGTAGTTCTCCAGCGCCAGGAGGCGCAGGGGCGCGAGGTAGGCGCCGGTCTCGGCCGCGGTCAGGTGCTGGAGCGCCGCGTAGGTCTTGCCGGAATTGGTCGGCCCCATGTGGAACAGGATTTTCCGGTTGAGGCGCCGGGCGGCGGTGAACCGCTCGATATAGGCGCCGAAGCCGACCTGATCGCGCAACCGGCGCAGGCGCGAGCCCTCGCGCGCCACCGCCTTGGCGTGGCGGCGGACGGGGGTGAGGGTGTCGTTGAGGCCGCGGGCGAGCTTCGGGCCGTAGGTGAACACCCGGGACCGGAGCGAGCGGTCCATGTGGGCGATGTAGGCGGCGGCATCCGCGCCGACCTCGCGCAGATCGACGAGGAGCTGCGCCCGCAGCCGGTCGACCGGCTTGTGCAGGGCGCGGGTGGCCTGCAACGCCGTCTGCGCCACGGCCGCGCGCAGGGCCTCCAAGCCGTGGGCGGAATCGTTCCGCGACGCCATGCGGGCGAGGATCGCGGCTGCCTCCGGGTCCGGGGTGACGTCGAGGCGCAGGTCCAGGCGGCCGTTGTCGAGGAGCGGGATCTCGGTCCGGACGAGCCACGTGATCCGGTGATCCTTGGTCACCACGGCCCGCAGCGTGGGGATCGCCTGCCGGATCGCCGGGACCCCGGTCTCCGCGAAGGCCCGGGCCGCCTTCATCGCTCGCAAGGCCTGGGCGACGCGCTCGTCCTCCACCTCGGCGCCGTAATCCGGCAGGTCGAGCTGGGCGAGCAGCCGGTCGAGATCGACCGCCTCCGGCGACAGGCCGAGCCGGCCGAGGGATTCGATCAGGCTTTCGATCGTTGGGCGGAGACGCTTGCGCGCCATGCGGTCACCTTCGGCAGAAGCGTCTCACGCCAACCCGGACTGTGTCGGGCGCGTTCCGATCCCGACCATGCGCCGGGTGGACGCCGTGCGCCACCCGGAGCGTCTTTGCGAGCGCAGCGAAGCAATCCAGTCGGCGCCACAGCTGCCGATGTCGCGCTGCCCTAGGTCGCGTCGCTTCGCTCGCGATGACAGCGGGTCACGGCCGCGCCGCCGCGGCCAGCCAGCCACAGAAGGCGTGGATCGCCGGGTCCTCCGTCCGCGCCGCCGGGACGTAGGTGTAGTAGCTCCGCGCCGGCAGGGCCGGACCTGCGAAGGGCAGGGTCAGGCGGCCCGCCGCCACGTCGTCGGCAATCAGCCGCTCGGGGCCCATGGCGACGCCGAGCCCGTCGAGGGCGGCCTGGAGCGTCAGGTAGAAGTGCTCCAGCGTCACCGAGGCCTGTGGCGTCAGGTCCGGGACGCCAGCTTCGCGTAGCCAGTCCGGCCAGACCCGCGGGAGCGTCGCGGCGTGCAGGAGCGTGTGCTGCCGGAGCTGCGCGGGCGTCTCCAGGGGCAGGCGCCGCAGCAAAGCCGGGCTGCAGACGGGGATGCGCCGCTCCGACAGGAAGGGCTCGGCGACGTGCCCCGGGCGCGTGTCCGGCCCGCCGCGGATCGCCACGTCGAACGGCTCGGTCAGCTGCGCCAGGGGCACGTTGGAGGTCGTCAGCCGCACCTCGATCGCCGGGTTGGCCCGCTGGAAGCCCGACAGGCGCGGGATCAGCCAGCGCAGGGTGAAGGTGGCGAGCGCATTGATGTGCAGCAGGCGTGGTCGGCCGCGCTCGACCTGCCGAGCAGTGGCGAGCGCGATGCGGTCGAGGGCGGCGCCGATCTCGGCGGCGTAAGCGGTCCCAGCCTCGGTGAGGACGACGCGGCGGTTGTGGCGCTCGAACAGCGGCGCGCCGAGCCACGCCTCCAGCATCTGCACCTGCCGGCTCACCGCTCCGTGGGTGACGTGCAGCTCATCCGCCGCCCGGGTGAAGCTCGCGTGCCGGGCCGCGGCCTCGAAGGCTTTGACGGCGTTCAGAGGCGGCAGCCGGCGATGCACGGGTCAGGTTTCCTCACGCGAGCGTCAGCATAAGTCGTTTGTCAGCTCTGAACCAGCCGGCCATCCTCCGCCCACAGCCAGAAGGTGACAGGATGGCCCTCGCATCGACCCCGACCGCATCGATTGCGTCCGCTTCACCCGGCGAGGCCCGGCGCACCCTTGCGATCACGGGGGTGAACCACGCCCTGCATGATGGCTACACGGATCTGATCTACGTGCTGCTGCCGGTCTGGCAGGCCGAGTTCGGCCTCGATTACGTCGCCCTCGCGCTGCTGCGCTCGCTCTACAACGGTGCCCTGGCGGCTTTGCAGATGCCGGCGAGCCGCCTCGCCCAGTCGCTCGGCGCCCGGACCGTCCTGATGCTCGGCACCCTGCTGAGCGCCCTCGGCTACGCCGTCGCGGGCGCCTCGGGCGGGTTGATCGGGCTCGGAATCGGCCTGCTGCTCGGCGGGGCCGGCAGCAGCACCCAGCATCCCCTGGCCTCGGCGGTGATCGCCCGGGCGTACGGATCCGCGGCGCGCGGTCCGCTCGGCACCTACAATTTCACCGGCGATCTCGGGAAGGCAGCGGTGCCGCCCCTCGTCGGCTTCCTGCTGACCCTGACGGGCTGGCGCCACGCCCTGTGGGTGGTGGCGGGCGCCGGCCTCGTCGTCGCCTTCGCCGTCGGCCGCCTGCTGCCGCGTGACTCCGCCTCACGCAGGGCCAATCCGGGCACGGCGGCGCGGACACCGGCGCGAGCCGTCGGCGCGCCCGCGGGGCGGGGCGGATTTCGTCTGCTCGTCGCCATCGGCATGCTCGACAACGCCGCCCGGCCGGCCTTCCTGATCTATCTGCCGTTCCTGATGCAGGAGAAGGGCGCGGCGCTGACCACGGTGGGCCTCGCCCTCTCCCTGGTCTTCGTCGGGGGCGCCCTGGGCAAGGCCGTGTGCGGCCGGATCGGCGAGCGCCTCGGCGTGACCCGCACCGTGATCCTCACCGAGACCGGGACCGCCGTGATGATCCTGGCGGTGATCGCGCTGCCGCTCGCGCCCGCGCTGCTCCTGCTGCCGCTGCTCGGCGTGATGCTGAACGGCACCTCCTCGGTGCTCTACGGCACGGTGCCGGAACTGGCCCCAGGCGGCCAGGTCGAGCGAGCGTTTGCGGTGTTCTACACTTGGACGCTGGGCGGCAGCGCGCTGGCGGCGCCGCTGCTCTACGGGCGGCTCGGCGACGCGGCCGGTCCGCACTGGGCGGCGACGGCCTCGGCCGCGACGGCGCTCGCCGCGGTGCCGCTCATGCTGGCCCTGGCGCCGTCTCTTCGGGGCGAGACGGCGCGGCGGGCCTGATCGGTGTTCGGCCGGCGGCGTACCGGGGCCGAACCGTGCCCGTCAGGCGGCGCGGATCCGCTCCAGGAAGCCGTGCAATGCGGTGCCGAGACGCTCGGCATGGTTCGACACCTGAAGCGCCGCGTCGAGCACCCCGGCGGCGGCCGTGCCGCTCGCCTGCGCGCTCGACGCGATCTCCCCGATATTCTGCGTGACCTCGCCGGTCCCCGCGGCGGCCTGCTCGATCGTGCGGACGATCTCCTGCGTCGCGGCCTCCTGCTCCTCCACGGCGGCGGCGATCGAGGTCGCAGTGGTGTCGATCTCGCGGATCCGGCCCGCGACATCGCCGATCGCCGCGACCACGCGCTGGGTAGCCGACTGGATCTGGCTGATCTGGGCGGTGATCTCTTCCGTGGCCCGGGTGGTCTGGGCCGCCAGCTCCTTCACCTCGGCGGCGACGACCGAGAAGCCCCGGCCGGCCTCGCCGGCCCGGGCGGCCTCGATCGTGGCGTTGAGCGCCAGAAGGTTGGTCTGGCCGGCGATCGACGAGATCACCGCGATGACGGTGCCGATCTTCGCGGCGGCCGCGTCGAGATCCGCGATCAGGCCCGTCGTCTCCTCGGCCTCCGTCACCGCGGACCGGGCGAGCTGGGCGGAATTGTCGACCTGCTGGCCGATCTCCGAGACGGAGGAGCCGAGTTGCTCGGCCGCCGCCGCGACGATCCCGACATTGTTCGATGTCTGCGTCGCCGCCGCCGCAACCTCGCCGGTCCGCCGCATGTCCTGATCGGCCGAGCCCGCCATCCGTCGCGCGACGGCCTCCATCTCCTTCGCGGCCACCGACAGGGACATGACCACCGATGACGTGCTCGCGTCGAACTCGGCGATCAGCGCCTCGAGTTGTTGAGAGCGCAGCGTGCTGGATGCGAGCGCCTCGACCTCGGCATGGATATCGACGAGCGAGCCGCAGGCGCGCTGGGCGACGCCGGCCCGATCGAACGCGACGCCGCCCGTGGCGCGGAACCAGCGATACGTCCCGTCAGGCATCTGAAGCCGGTATTTGACGTCGTACGCCCCCTTGTTGCTCACGTTCTTGAGGGCGGCCGCGAAGGCCGCGAAGGTCGGGCCGGCATCATCCGGGTGCAGGCGATTCGACCAAGACTCCATCGCGTTCGGGTATTCCGCCTCCGAGCGGTAACCGGCAAGCCGACGGAATTCCGGGCTCCACGTCCACCGGCTCTTCGGATGCGCGGGATCGCCATTATGCAGGATGGCGTCCCACAGACCGACCCCGGCGTGGGCTTGAAGGAGTTCGAGCAGTTCCGATGCGTCTCGATGCCGTGCAAACATTTATCTTCGCCTGCCGTGTGCAGTTTCAGTTGGATTGGCGATTTTTATTCGAAACGATTCAAGATCGTCAGAAATTAGACGACTTATATATCATTCAATGCTTAATAAACGCGCATCGCTATCGAGCAGAGCCTGATTTTATTATCTAATCAGAGCCGGCGAGGCTTTCCTGTGGCTGGTGTTGTGGGCGCGCATTTGCAGGGGTTCCGGAGCCAGACGCGAACCGCCGCTTCGCCCGATGGCGATGGTGGGCGATCCCTCAGAGGCTCCCGATCATGCTGACCCGGACGGAATCGGACCGTCCGTCCACTGCGATGTCCCGGATCGTCTCCGGGACGCCGCCGGCGGCTTGGTAGACCGCCTCCGACACCACGGCCACGCAGCCCAAAGCCTTGGTTAGTCCCTGGAGCCGGGACGCGACGTTGACGGTGTCGCCGAGCGCCGTGAAGCGAGCGTCGGTGGCATCGCCCATCTCGCCAACGATCGCCGGGCCGGCATGGACACCGATGCCGTAGCGCAGGGTGTGCTCCAGGTCCTCTGCCAGCAGGCGGTTCAGGGCGGCCACAGAGTCCCCGATGAGGTCCACCGCCCGCAGGGCGTCCCGGGCCGCCTGCTCGGGCTCGCTCTCCAGGCCGAACAGGGCCAGCAGCCCGTCGCCCAGGAACTGGTTGGTCGAGCCCCCCGCACTCCGCACGGCCTCGCCCACCGCGCCGAGGAAGCGGTTGATGATGAACACCGTGTCGTAAGGCAGCCGCTCCTCGGCGAGCCGGGTCGAGCCGCGCAGATCCACGAACATCGCCACGATGAAACGCTCCTCGCCGGATTCCGCCCGGTCGAGGAGATCCGTCGGACGCACCCGCGGCTGCGGCGGCAGCAGCGGCACCACGGCGAGGTCGGTCTCGGGCCGGAACTGACAGGCGAGGCGCACGCCAGGCCCGGCGACGATGCGTGCCAGAACGGCGCCCTCGGTCCGGCCCGGCGGCGGTGCGCCGTCGCTGCCATCCGTCACCCGGATCCGGCAAGTCGAGCACCGGCCGCGGCCGCCGCAGACGCTGGCATGCGGGATCCGGTTGCGGCGGCTCGCCTCCAGCACGCTGGTGCCCCGGGGCACCCGCACCACCCGCCCGTCGGGATAGCTGAGCCGGACGGTCCCGCGCTGGATCTCCGCGAGCGTCCGCACCCCGCGGGCCGCGATGACCGCCGCCACGAGCCCGGCATAAATCAGGAGCATCCGGTCGCGGATCCCGGCGAGCCGGGCCACCTGATCGGGCAGGCCGACATGGACGGGCTGGAGCGCCACCGCCCGCCACGCGGGATCCTGCGCTAGGGCGCGGATCGCCCGGCCGCCCTGCGCGAAGCCCAGCAGCGCCACGACCGGCACCAGCACCGCCAGGGCCAGCAGACCCGGCGCGGCGCGCGCGAAACCGGGCTTCAGCCGGAGCCAGAAATACAGGCCCATGCAGCCGTGGACCCAGGCGACGATGAGCACGGCCACCTGCAGCGCGCCGAGCATCGGGGCTGCGATCCAGAAGGCGTAGAGTTCCTGCGCGTAGCCCTTATCGAGCCCCTCGGTGGCGAAGGCGACCCGGGTCCCGACGATGTGGCTGACGAGGAGCGGCGGGATCAGGAGGCCGGAGCCCAGTTGCAGGATCTCGGACGCCCGCAGGCGGAAGAACCGGCTGGCGTAGAGCGCCTGGAGGCCGAGCAGGATGTGAAGCAGGAGCGCGCCGTACAGGAGCGCGAGCCCGAGCGGGTTGAGCCACAACGCCGTGACGACGTCGAGGCCGTCTTCCATGGTGCGAAGCGAGACGTTGCCGAGCGCGTGGTTGGTCAGATGGGTCAGTACGTAGCCGAACAGCACCAGGCCGCTCGCCAGCCGGAGCCGACGCAGGGTCAGGGGCGACCGCCGCGGGACGGCAACGGCCGGCCGGACCCCGGCACCCTCTCCGGCAGGTTGCAACGTCGCGATCGCGGCTGTGCGCGTCATGCTGAGGTCCGATGGGATCGGCCGGCGGCTCGCATTTCGCCGACACTCGTACCAGCAAGACTTGTATCGCGCCCGATCTATTTCGCCGCGTACGTGTTCGATGCGGGTTGCGGGGCGGGTCGACCCGGCGGGCTGCCGCGGGTTACCTCTGCCGACGCGGCGCGCCGAACCGTGAGCCGAACCTTGGGATCCGATGCTGGACTTCGACTTCGCCCGACCGGCCGCCGCGGTGGCGGCGGAGCTGATCGGCGCCGGCCTGTTCGTCGATGGGGCGGGCGGCGTCATCGTCGAGACGGAGGCCTATGACCGGACGGATCCCGCCTCGCACAGCTTCAACGGCCCGACCCGGCGCAACGCCAGCATGTTCGGCCCTCCCGGGACCGTCTACGTCTACCGCTCCTACGGGATGCACTGGTGCCTGAACCTCGTCTGCGAGCCCGGCAGCGCGGTGCTGATCCGGGCGCTGGCGCCGACCGAGGGACTGCCCGCGATGCAGGCCCGGCGGGGTACGACCGAGGCGCGCCTGCTCTGCGCCGGGCCGGGCCGCCTCTGCCAGGCCCTCGGCGTAACCGGCGCCCAGGACGGCTGGCCGGTCGGGCGGGCGCCGTTCCGGCTCGCGCCCCGCACGGAGCCCACCGAGGTGGTGAGCGACCGGCGGATCGGCATCACCCGCGGGGCCGAGACGCCCTGGCGCTTCCTGCTCGTAGGCTCCCGGTTCGTCAGCCGGCCAGTGCGGCGGAGGAGTCCCGAGACGGGGCCTGCATGAGCCGGCGGATGTCCGCCCGGAGGGTCGGCGTGACCGGGTTGTAGACGATCAGGCCGAGGTCCGGCCGGCCGTCGACTGCGAAGCCCGAATATTCCAGCTCGATCAGGCCCAGGGTGGGATGCCGGAGCCGCTTCACCCCGTCGCCATGGGCATGGACGTCGTTCTCCCGCCAGAGGGCGGCGAAGTCCGGGCTGGTCCGGCAGAGTTCGTCCACCAGCTGGCCGACCTCGGACACGGCGCCCGCCCGGGCCGCATCCGCCCGGAAGGCGCCGACCACGAGGCGGGCCACGCTCGCCCAATCGTGCTGCGCCGCCCGTACGCGCGGATCGCCGAACATGCGACGCAGGATGTTGCGCTCAGCCGGCGGGACGGTGCCCCAGTCGGTCAGCACGATGGCGGACGCCCGGTTCCAGGCGACGACGTCCCAGGTCGCCGTCTTGATCAGCGCGGGGCTGGTCTCGAACGTGTCGAGCAGCCGCTGCAGCCGCGGCGTGACACCCTCGGCGGGTCGGTAGCGGACCTCCGGCGGGCGTCCCAGGGCCAGCATGAAGATATGCTCGCGCTCGGGCTCGGTCAGCATCAGCCCGGCGGCGAGGCGGTTGAGCACGTCCGCCGAGGGGGCACCCCCGCGGCCCTGTTCCAGCCACGTGTACCACGTCGCGCTGATGTTCGCGCGCTGGGCGACTTCCTCCCGGCGCAGGCCCGGCGTGCGCCGACGCCCCGCGAACCCGAAGGTGGCGGGATCGAGCCGCGCGCGACGATCCCGGAGATAGGCGCCTAGCAGAGCTTCGGAACCGGCCGGCATGGCGATCCTGTTAGCCGTTATACCCGTATACGGTCACGTCTTTAACAGCATGGATCCTGCGCCGACACTGGGCCCCTCGATCACAACGGACGCCCCGCCATGCGCATCTTCCTCACCGGCGCCACCGGCTTCATCGGCACGGCCCTGATCCCGGAGCTTCACGCGGCCGGGCACCGGATCCTCGGCTTCACCCGCTCGGAGGCCGGGGCCCACACCCTCACCGAGGCCGGGGTCGAGCCCCTCCGCGGCGACCTGACCGACCTCGATCGCCTGCGCGCGGGGGCCGCAGAGGCCGATGGCGTGATCCACACCGCCTTCGACCACGACGACTTCTCGAACTTCATCGCCAATTGCGAGAAGGACCAGCGCGCCATCGCGGCACTCGGGGACGCCCTGGCGGGCTCGGACCGGCCGCTCCTCATCACCTCGGGGACCGGGATCGGCTGCCCCGCGCCGGGCGTGCCGGCGACCGAGGACGTGTTCAACGCGGAGCATCCGAATCCCCGCATCGCCTCCGAACTGGCCGGTGCCGCATTGCTGGAGGCGGGGATCAACGTCGCGGTGATGCGGCTTCCGCAGGTCCACGACACGGTCAAGCAGGGGCTCGTCACCTACCTGATCGACCTTGCCCGCCGGACCGGCATCTCGGCCTATATCGGGGACGGCGCCAACCGCTGGGCGGCGGGGCCGGTCCGCGACGTGGCGCGCCTCTACCGGCTGGCCCTGGAGGCGGGCGAGCCCGGCGTCCGCTACCACGCGGTTGCCGAGGAGGGCGTCCCGGCTCGTGCCCTGGCCGAGGTGATCGGACGGGGTCTGAAGGTGCCGGTCGTCAGCCTGACGCCCGGGGAGGCCGCGGAGCATTTCGGCTGGCTTGCCGCCTTCGCCGCCCTCGATATGCCGGCCTCAAGCGCCTGGACGCGGTCGCGACTCGGTTGGGAACCGACCGGACGTGGACTGATCGCAGACCTTGAGCGGATGGATTACGCCCGGGCGATCTGATCGGGGGGCTGTGGCCCGCGGCTGAGCCATTCCCGCAGCTTGGTCCAGCGCGGCTTCATCGTGCCGCCGCGGACCGCGACGGCCACGGCCTTGCGTTGCCCGAGCAGCACCACGAGCCGCTTGCCCCTCGTCACCCCCGTGTAGAGGAGGTTGCGCGCCAGCATCGTCCAGTGCTGCATGGCGAGCGGGATCACCACGGCCGGATATTCCGAGCCCTGCGACTTGTGGATGGTGGTGGCGTAGGCCGGCACCAGCGTGTCGAGCTCACCGTAGGGATAGACCACCGCCCGGCCCTCGAAATCGACGATCACCGCGCCCTCGTCGTCGTCGATCCGCGACACGGTGCCGAGATCACCGTTGAACACCTCGCGGTCGTAGTCGTTCTGGCTCTCCATCACCCGGTCGCCGGGGGAGAAGCGCCAGCCGAACCGCTCCACCGAGACCGCCGGATTCGGGTTCAGCACCGCCTGGAGTTCGTGGTTGAGGTTGCGCGCGCCGAGCAGCCCGCGCTGCATCGGGGTGAGCACCTGCACGTCGCGCACCGGATCGAGGCCGAACCGGGCCGGGATGCGCCGAGTCACCACCTCGATCAGCGTCGCGACGGCCGGCTCGGGGTCGTCGATCTCGATCCAGTGGAAATCGCTCTCGGCGCCCCGCGGGGCGGGCTCCGGCATTTTCCCGGCGTTGATCCGGTGGGCGTTGACCACGATCCGGCTCTCGGCGGCCTGCCGGAAGACTTCCGTCAGCCGCGCCACCGGGACCGCGCCGGAGGCGATCACGTCGGCCAGCACCTGCCCCGGCCCGACGGAGGGCAGCTGATCGACATCGCCCACGAGGAGGAGGGCGGCGTGGTCGGGCACCGCCTTGGTCAGGGCGTTCATCAACGGCACGTCGACCATCGAGGTCTCGTCGATGACGAGGAGGTCGCAGGGGAGGGGGTTTTCCGCGTTGCGCGAGAAGCCGCCGTGCTTGGGGTCGATCTCCAGCAGGCGGTGGAGGGTCTTGGCTTCCAGCCCGGTCTGCTCGCTCATCCGCTTGGCGGCCCGGCCGGTGGGGGCGGCGAGCAGCACCCGCACGCCCTTGGCCCGGAGGATTTGCAGGATCGTTTCCAGCGTCGAGGTCTTGCCCACGCCGGGGCCGCCGGTCATCACCGCGAGCTTGGCACCGAGCACGTGGCGCACGGCCTCCTCCTGCGAGGGCGAGAGCGTCTTGCCGGTCTTCTCCGCCACCCAGGGCAGGGCCCGGGCGATGTCGATCTCCGGCCAGGGCGGTGTGCCGTTCGCCCGCTGGAGCAGCCGCTCGGCGATGGCGCGCTCGGCGGCGTGCAGGCCCGCGAGGAAAATGCAGGCCTTGTCGCCGATGATGTCCTGCACGACCTCGCCGGTCTCCAGCACGTCGAGGAGGGCCGTGCGGATCAGCGGCGCCGCCACGCCGAGGAGGTCCTCCGCCAGGGTCACGAGATCCGCCACCGGCAGGGCGCAATGGCCCGCATCGGTGGCGGTCTGCAGCGCGAAGGAGATGCCGGCGCGCAGGCGCTGCGGCGCCTCCGGGGTCAGCCCGAGCTTCATCGCGATGGCGTCGGCGGTCTTGAACCCGATGCCGCGGATGTCCTTGGCCAGCCGGTAGGGATCCTCGGTCATGACCGCGATGGCTTCGTGGCCGTAGGTCTTGAAGATCCGCACCGCCCGGGCGGTCCCGACGCCGTGGGCGTGCAGGAACAGCATGATCTCGCGCACGGCCTTCTGCTCGGCCCAGCCGGCGACGATCCGGGCGGCGCGCTTGCGCCCGATCCCCTCCACCTCGGTCAGGCGGCCGGGCTCGGCCTCGATGATCTCGAACGTGCCTTCCCCGAAGGCCGCCACGATGCGCTTGGCCATGGCGGGGCCGATGCCGCGCATGTGGCCCGAGGCGAGATACTTCTCGATGCCCGCGATGCCCGTCGGCGGCGTCACCTTGAGGGTATCGGCCTTGAACTGCAGGCCGTGCTGGCGGTCCGTGTGCCAGATGCCGGTGGCGGTGATCCACTCGCCCGCCCCGATGGCCGGCGCGTGTCCGATCACCGGCACGAGGTCGCGCTTGCCCCGCGCCTGGACCTTGAGGACGCAGAAGCCGGTCTCCGGGCTGTGGAAGGTGACGCGCTCGATCGTCCCGGCGAGCGCCTCGACGGGCTGGCCGGGCGCGGAGGGGTGTGGCGTCGCTCGCTGGTTCATGCCCGGACCGGCTGCGCCGGGCGGGCGCATCCAAGGGTTGAAGATCGGGGCATGCGGCAGGCGGAACAACGGCGTTGCCGCAGATCGGCCGGGGAGCGGGCCGCGACCCGTCGTCACGTGGTTCTGGGGGCGACGCGGCGGATGGGTCCGCTCGCGGCGCGCTCACCCCCGCGTCAGCGCCGAATCCGGCAGGCGCAGCACGATCCGGTACTCGGTCGCGTCATGGCTGCGCTCCACGGTCGCCTCGAGTTGGCGCAGGGACATCTCGACCAGCAGCGAGCCGAATCCCCGGCCCGGCCGCGGCTCCGCCACCCGGGCCATGCGCTCGCACCAGTCCAGCACCAGCCCGTCCGGCCCCCGCTCCCAGGTCACCGACAGGGACCCGTCCTCGGCCCCGAGCGCTCCGTACTTCACCGAGTTGGTCGCCCATTCGTGCAGGATCATCGCCAGCGACGACACATGCCGCCAGTTGATCGCCACGAGGGGCCCCTCGATCACCGTGGGAACGTGGTCGCGGTACGGGCGCAGGGTCGCGCCGATCAGGCCCGCGAGGTCGCTCATCCCCTGGCCGTCGGTCGGATCGGCGAGCGAGTGGGCGCGGCCCAGGGCCGAGATGCGGTCGCGCATGTCGGAGGCGAAGATCCCGATGTCCCGGTGCGTGCGCGAACCCGCCGAGATCATGCCGCCGATGATCGCGAACAGGTTCTTCACCCGGTGGTTCATCTCCCGCAGCATCAGGTCGCGGGTCTCGGCGAGCGCATATTCGGGCGAGACGTCGATGCAGACGCCGACGATCCGCTTCCGGTCGCCGCTGCGGGTCAAGCGCCCGTAGCTCCGGATATGCCGGGGCGCTTGGTCGGGTGCCCGGACGCGGATCCGGGCCTCGAACTCGTCGAGCCCGTGCGCGGCCTCGGCGAGCGCCGCCTCCAGGCCGAGCCGGTCCTCCGGCACCACGCTGGCGATCAGGGCCGGGACCGGGTGCGGCGTGTCGGGGGCGAGGCTGAACATCGTGCCGGCCGTGCTGTCGACCACGATGGTCGCGGCGTCGGGGCTGTACTCCCAGACCCCGATCCCGCCGGCCTTGACGGCGAGTTCCAGGCGCTCGCGCTCGGCGGCGAGCTGGCGCTCCAGCGACAGGGCCTCGGTGATGTCGGTGAGCACCAGCGTGGCGCCGTCGATGCTGCCGTTCTGCAGGCGGTAGGGCAGGACGCGCAGCGACAGCGTCCGCTCTCCGTCCCGGGTGGTGAGGCGCCGCTGAATGACCGAGCCGCCGGCGCAGACCGCCTCTGCGTCGTGCAGATACTCCTGGCCGGCGAGCCGGCTCGATACGTCGGCGAGCGGCCGTCCCCGGTCGCCCGGCTGCAGCGGGAAGATCGTGGTGGCCGCCGCAGTATAGCTGCGCACCCGCAGGTCGCGGTCCAGCACGATGACGGCGAGGTCGGTCGATTCGAAGAAATTGCGCAGGTCGGCGTTGGCGATGGTGAGCTGCTCGACCTTGATCTTCAGCTCGTCGTTGACGGTGGAAAGCTCCTCGTTGGTCGATTGGAGCTCCTCGTTCATCGACATCATTTCTTCGTTGGAGCTCTTCAGCTCCTCGTTCGTCGTCTCCAGCTCCTCCACCGCCGAGCGCAGCTTGTAGCGCGTGCGCAGCAATTCCTCTTCCAGCGCCTCGACATGGTCGCCGCCCGCATCCAGCTCGATCAGGTCGAGGTCGCTGGACGGCTCGAAGGCACCGGTCTCGCGCAGGACGAGCAGCATCGAGCCGTCCGGCAGAGGATCGCAGATCAGTTCCACCTGCTGCAGGCCGTATTCCGAGCGGATCTCCACGTTCCGGACCACGACCCGCTTGCGCGCATCCCGGGTCCGGCGCAGCAGGGGGCCGATCACGTCGCGCAGGCCCGGCCGCGCCAGCGTGATGGCGCTGGTGCCGCCGGTGCGCGTGACCGGGAAGTCGAAGTAGCGGCTCAGGCGCCCGTAGGCGCTGATGATGCCGCCATCCTCGTTCAGTACCATGCTGGGCGGGGCGTAGCGCTCGATCACACGGCGCACCGCCGCGGATTCATCGGAGATCGACGGATCGCCCCGGCGCTCCTCGCGCCCGCCGCGCCGCACCTCGCCGCGCCGGGCGCTGCCGGGCAGGTCGATCGGGTATTGCGGCGAGCCCGGCGGCCGCTCGAACAGGCGCGCGTGCTGGTCGATGGCTGGAAACAGGTGCTCGAACCGGCTCACGCTCTCGGAGGGGCCGAGGAACAGATAGCCCCCCGGCCGCACCGCGTAGTGGAACAGGGGCACGACCGATTGCTGCAACCGCTCGTCGAAGTAGATCAGCAGGTTGCGGCAGGAGAGCAGGTCGATCTTGGAGAAGGGCGGGTCCTTGACCAAGCTGTGGCTGGAGAAGCGAATCAGGTCGCGAACCCCGGCCGCGATGGTGAAGCGCTCGGCATGGGGAACGACGTAGCGCTCGCGCATGGCGGCCGGGATGTCGGCGAGCGCCGCGGCCGGATAGGTCGCCTCCCGGGCGATCTGGAGCATCCGCTCGTCGATGTCGGTGGCGAAGATCTGCACCGCCAGCGGCAGGTCGAGGCTGCGGGCGGTCTCGGCGAACAGCATGGCGATGCTGTAGGCCTCCTCGCCGCTGGAGCAGCCCGGGATCCAGACGCGGATGTCCTCGTCCGGATCGCGGTTGCGCAGCAGCGGCTCGACCACCCGCTCGCGCAGGATCTCGAACAGTTCGGCGTCCCGGAAGAAGCGGGTGACGTTGATCAGCAGGTCGCGGAACAGCGCCTCGCATTCGGCCTTGTCGGCCCGGACGCGGGCGAGATAGGCCCGGGCGGAATCGAGGCCCAGCACATGCATGCGCCTCTCGACCCGGCGGACCAGGGTGGTGCGCTTGTAGCCGGCAAAATCATGCCCCACCGCCGTGCGCAGCACCCGGCAGAGATCGTCGAGATGGTCGGCGACCGGGCCCGATTCCTCGCTGCTCGCATCGGTGCCGCGGCGGCGGAAGAAGGCCGCGAGGCAGTCCACGATCTCACCCGGCGGCTGCACGAAATCGACGAGGCCGGTGCCGACCGCCGAGACCGGCATGCCATCGTAGCGGGCGGTATCCGGCTGCTGCACCACGCAGACGCCGCCATGCTCCTTGATGGCGCGCAGGCCCGTGGTTCCGTCCGCGCCCGTGCCCGATAGGATCACGCAGGCCGCGTTGGCCTGCTGATCGACGGCGAGCGAGAGGAAGAAGTCGTCGATCGGCCGGCGCAGCCCTCGCGGCTGCACGAACTGCGTGAGTTCGAGGACGCCATTCTGGATGACCAAGCCCCGGCCCGGCGGGATGATGTAGACCTTGTCGCCGGCGATCCGCTCGCCGCCCTCGCACTGGAGCACCTCCAGCCCGGTATGCCGGTCTAGGAGCTGGGCCAGCATGCTCTCGTGGTTGGGATCGAGGTGCTGGACGATGACGAAGGCCATCTCGGTCGGCGTCCGGGCACGGGCCAGCATCTCGCGCAGGGCCTCGAGCCCGCCCGCCGAGGCGCCGATCCCCACCACCGGCCCGGCGAAGGGAGCGGCCACGACCTGACCGGCGCCACCCAGGACCTCCGGGGCTCCCGCCCCGGGCTCGTCAAGGAAATCCTGGTGCATCGAGATCCGCGAGGGTGAGCTTCGCCTGCGCGACGGTGGCGACGGTGTTGGCGATCGTCATCAGGGAGCCCTCGATGACGATGCCGCTCTCCGCAAGCGTCGGACTCAGCCGGGACAGGGTCCGGCTCAGTTCGGTATCGTACGCAGAAAGCAACTCTGGTTGCGAGCGGCTGATGTCGAATTGGGATGCGAAAAGAAAGCGCACCTCGCCCGACAGCGCCTTCAACTTCGACATGTACAGCAGATTGACGAATGGGCGTCCGTCCTTGCGGAAATTCACGATCGTCGTCCGCACGGCGCCGATCCGATCGTCTTCGAGGAAGGCGTGGATCTTGGCGCGTGCCTCCCGGTTCTCCGCATCCCGCTGCAGGAGGCGGCAATTGCGGCCGACGACATCCGCCGCGTCATAGCCGGTGAGCTGGTGGAACGGCGCGTTCACCAGCAGCAGCGGGTTGTCGGCAGTGACGCCGGCCAGCGCCAGGGCGATGTGGGAGCTCGCGAAATAGCTCTTGAGTTCGGCCGGAATGTCCTGGGTGTCCACGGCAGATCCTCTGTCGCCTCCGTTCGGCCCCTCGCGGCCGAGCCGACCGTGTCACTCACCGGCCCGCCACCATAAGAACGGCCACGCTGTCTGGTTCCCGAGCTTAAGTCGCGCGGTAGCGTGCCGTCATAGGCGCGCGGGCCCGGCGCCGCGCTGCGATCGACCCTGTGGCGGCCGGCCTGCGACCGGCCATGTCCGGGCGAACGCGCAGCGTCCGCGGCGATTCGACAATACGCGCCGAGCATCCCATCGGGATCGGCGTTGTGCCCCTCGATATCCACCTTCGTGGTGGCGTCGACCTCGGCATGAGCGACCGTCGAAGCGCGGGGCTGGATCCCCCTGGGGACCCGGCGCTGACGCCGGAAATCGGCCAGGGGCGACCCTGTCCATGGACGTTCCCCTTACGCTCATCTCAGGCGCGGCCCAGGTTTCCGCAACCCTAACGCGGCTCGGCAAGCCGGCAGGCTGCACCGCTCGCCCGGGGATAGCCGTAATAGATAGCCTCGACCTGCACGGTGGCGCGGCCGGCGATCTCCGGCACCGCGGCCGTCTGCGTATCGAGGACCGCCCCACCGGCTCCAGTGAAGGTGCAGAGGATCGTCACCGGCGCCACGGGATCGGCCCCGGTGTTGTGCAGCGCGACCTGGGCCCGCTGCGGCTCGTGCGAATCCGGCGGCGTGTGCAGGTGGGTTTCCTGAAGTGTGACGGATCCCGTGGCCTGCACCGGCGCAGCCGCCCCGATCAACAGGCCGGCGGCCAGAACGACCCGCGTGGCGCGTGGACGCCGCATCCTCGGCATGATCGTCATACCCCTCCGTCTCAACCCTTGCATCCTGCGATGCGACCACCTTCGGTCAACCCGGAGATCCCGGATCGGGTCTCCGTGCGCGCTTCGGCTGGATAGAGGCGCGCTCAGTTGCGCACCGGCTTGGCGTCGATCTGCATCCGGTAGATCGTCGTCGGGAACTTCACCGCTGAGGCCTCGCCGCCGTTCATCGCGGGCGTGCGGTTCATCTGCGCCGCCGGGATCCAGAGACCGCCCTGGTCATCAATCCACATGGCGTCGACCCAGACGAGGCGCGGATCCTGCACGAGGGTGCTCATGGTCCCGTCCGGCGCGATCTTGAGGATGCGCAACCCGTCCGTATCGCTCGCGTAGATGGTGCCGCTCGCGTCGATCGCGGTGCCGCCCGTCGCCACGGTGGCCGCGTAAAGCTTGACGTGCTTGGCCCGCTCGTCGTCGCTCACCGCGGCGTCGTCGAGGTAGCGCGTCTCGATGCTGTAGAGCGGGCCGGTGCAGGCTTGGTAATAGAAGGTCTTGCCGTCCGGCGAGACCTCAAGCTGGTCGGCGTGGATGAACAAGAGCTTGCCCTTGTCGTCCCGCAGCACTCGGCCCTGGCCGGTGAGCGGGCGCTGCGCGATCGTGGACCAGTGCCCGTCGAGCGCTCGGCGCAGGGATCCGGTGTCGAGGTCGAGGACGATCAGCCCGGGCTGGCCGGCATCGGTCAGGTAGACGTGGCGGCCGTTGAAGCGGAAATCGTCGATGAAGCTCTTGTCCGTGGTCGCCGCCTGGAGCGGGTAGACCTTGCGCACGGTGTTGGTGGCCAGATCGATCTGCACGAGCTTGGGGCCGCCCGGCAGCGGCGCCTCGCCCATGCCGGGGGCGCCCTTGTCGACCACCCAGAGGTCGCCGTCCGGCCCGATCCGGATGGCGTTGACCGCCACGAAGGCCTTGGCCGGGTCGTCGCCGCTCTTCCAGGCGTTCCAGGCCGCATCGGGATAGGCCACGGCCTTGCCGTCCTTCCACTCGCCGAGTTCGATCCCTTTGTCCTTGGACTGGCGCTGGAACGGCGAGAACACCCGGCCGTCCTGGGAGCGGGTGACGCCGTTGAACACGAGGCTGTCCGACTGGATCATCGGCTTCAGGGCGTCGGACCCGGCCGGCGCCTCCGCGGCGCGGGCGGCGGTGCCCAGGGCAGCCACGAGCAGGAGGGCGATGAATGAGGGGCGTGTCATGCGGCGTCCCGGGTCGCTTGAGCGAAAGCTGTCCGCGGAAAGCGCGCAGGGCGGCCGGTGTTCCGCAACGCGATGCGACGCTTCGCCCGGGCTGGATCTCACACGGATAAGAACATATAGTGAACATACAGTGAGGGCCGCGTCGGGCGGCCGGGGAGGAGCGCGGGATGGCACGCTACCGTTTCCACTGCACCAACGGCCTCGAATGCGTGTTCGACGCCCGCGGCGCCGAGGTCCGCGCCGCCGGGCGTTTGAGCGCCCGGGCCGAGCGGGTCGCGGCCGACGTGCGGCGTACGCTGGCGAACCGGACCGACTGGTCCGAATGGCGGGTCAGCGTCCACGACCTGACCGGGCGGCGCGTCCTCGTGCAGCCCTTCGAGGCCGCGCGCGACCGGGTGAAGGCGGCGGCTTGAATGGCCGCGCGGATGACGACGACCCCGCCGCAGAAGCCGGGTCTGCTGCAGGCGGGTGCGAGCCCGGGCGACGTCGATCAGACGATCCGCCCGCTGAGCTTGGCCGAGTTCATCGGTCAGCGCGCGGCCCGGGGCAACATGCAGATCTTCATCGAGGCCGCCCGCAAGACCGGCCAGGCCCTCGACCATGTGCTGTTCGTCGGCCCCCCGGGCCTCGGCAAGACCACGCTCGCCCAGATCGTCGCCCGCGAGCTCGGGGTGAACTTCCGCTCCACCTCCGGGCCGGTCATCGCCAAGGCCGGCGATCTCGCCGCCCAGCTCACCAACCTCGACGAGCGCGACGTCCTGTTCATCGACGAGATCCACCGCCTCAACCCGGCGGTCGAGGAGATCCTCTACCCGGCCATGGAGGATTACCAGCTCGACCTGATCATCGGCGAGGGTCCGGCGGCGCGCTCGGTCAAGATCGATCTGCCCAAGTTCACGCTTGTCGGCGCCACCACGCGCGCGGGCCTGCTGACCACGCCGCTGCGCGACCGGTTCGGCATCCCGATCCGGCTGGAGTTCTACGAGATCGACGAGCTGGAGCAGATCGTGGCCCGCGGGGCGCGGGTTCTCGGCCTCGGCATGTCGGCCGAGGGGGCCAACGAGATCGCACGGCGCGCGCGCGGCACGCCGCGGATCGCGGGGCGGCTGCTGCGGCGGGTGCGCGATTTCGCCGTGGTGGCGGAGGCCGAGAC
>NZ_FNHS01000033.1 GCF_900103445.1 Methylobacterium phyllostachyos
CACCGGCGGCTTCGCCTACGGCTCGGGCTCGGCTGACCGCTCGTTCGGTGGCTACGCCGGCAACGACAGCTTCCGCACCGGCTACGCGGTCGGCGGCGGCATCGAGTACGCGCTGCCCACCGACTCGTTCCTGAACTTCTTCCGCTCCTCGGCCGTGACGCTCAAGGTCGAAGGCCTGTACGTCAACCTCGACCGCAACAACCGCAACCAGGGCGCCCTGGTGGTCAACGCCGCCAACAACTTCCCGGTCGTCTACAGCGGCGTCGGTCGCCGCGCCGACGAGTTCGCCGTCGTCCGCGCCGGCCTGAACTACAAGTTCGGCTCGTACTAAGAAGTCCCGACGCGGGGGGCGGACCGGCACGCCGGTCCGCCCCTCGCCCGGTCCGACGATCGGCGAGGCCGCTTCCGAGAGGGGGCGGCCTCGCTGCCGTTCCGAGGGGCTGCTGCGTCGATTCTCGGCGCCGCGTCAGGGCCCGCCCGCGAGGGCGCCCGCCACGACCATGATCAGCGCATCGCGGTCGATCCGGCCGTCGATCCGCGCGTAGCCCGGCTCCGACAGGTCCACCTTCGGCGCGGGATCCTCGGCTTCCGCCTAGCGCTTCAGCTCCGCCAGGATGGCGTCGCGCACGGTGTCGTTCAGGTCCATGATCCTCTCCCGGTCGACCGGGTCCGCGGGAGGGCAGGCGCCTCCGGGCGCTCCGGCGGGTGGTACCGGGGCCAACCGGCGGTTCGCCGCGGCGGTTCGCGCCGGGCGCGCGGCCTCAGGCCGCCGACGGCCGGCGGGCACCCGGGGCCGGCTGCGCGACACGGCCCGGCACCAGCGACAGGCCGGCCGAGAGCAGGGCGAAGGCCACCAGGGGCAGGAGGCTCAGGGTGAAGCTGCCGGTCCCGTCCTTGATCGCGCCGATCAGGTAGGGGCCGAGGAAGCCGCCCAGATTTCCGACCGCGTTGATCGCCGCGATGCTCGCCGCCGCGGTCGAAGGCGGTAGGTGCTCCGTGGCGAGCGCCCAGAACGGACCCTTCAGCATGTAGACGCCGACCGCCGCGACCGTCAGCGCCGCCACCATCGGCCCGAGCCCCGACAGCACCGTGCCGCCCGCGAGCCCGAGGGCCAGGACCAGGAAGGACAACGCGAGGTGCCAGCGCCGCTCGCCCATCCGGTCACTGTGCCGGCCCCAGAGGATCATGGCGACCGACGCGAAGCCGTACGGGATGCTGTTCAGCAGGCCGGTCTCGACGTTGCCGAGGCCGAAGCCCTTGACGATCTGTGGGGTCCAGAACGAGAGCCCGTAGCTGCTCGCCGTCGAGCCGAAATAAATCGCCGCAAACAGGGCGAGCCGCCGGTCGCGCAGCACCTCCCATAGGGGCGGCTTCCCGGTCTGCCCGCGCCGCGTGTTGCGGGCCCCCTCGTCCCGGAGCTGCCGCTCCAACCAATCGCGCTCCTCGGCGGGCAGCCAGGCCGCGTCCCGCGGACCGTTCGGCAGCAGCCACAGGACCGCGAAGGCCATCAGAACCGCAGGCAGGCCTTCGAGGATGAACAGCCACTGCCAGCCGCGCAGGCCCCAGCCGCTCAGGCCAAGCAGGGCGCCGGAGATCGGCGAGCCGAGGAACGACGAGATCGGGATCGAGATCATGAAGATCCCGACGATCCGCGCCCGGTAGGCCGAGGGGAACCAGTAGGTGAGGTAGAGGATCACGCCGGGGAAGAAGCCGGCCTCGGCCACGCCCAGCAGGAAGCGCAGGCCGATGAACGACCACGGCCCCTGCACCAACGCCATGGCGCCGGAGATCAACCCCCAGGTCGCCATGATCCGGGCGATCCAGAGCCGCGCCCCGTAGCGCTCCAGCATCAGGTTGCTGGGGATCTCCATCAGGAAGTAGCCGAGGAAGAAGATCCCGGCGCCCCAGCCGAACACCGTCGCCGACAGGCCGACGTCGTGGTTCATCTGGATCGCCGCGAAGCCGACATTCACGCGGTCGAGGAAGGAGACGAAGTAGGCCAGGATCAGGAACGGCACGAGCCGCCACCCGATCCGGCGCATCGCCGAGCGTTCCAGGGCGGTGTCGTCCGGGGAGCCTGTCACCAAGCCGGTCATCGGGCTGTCCTCGTCGCGCGGGTGGGGCCGCGCGGACTCGAAGAGCGCCGATCACCGCCGCGACGGCAGTGAGACGGGCATCCTGGGCTTCCTCGCGGGCCGGTCATCTCTGATGGTGACCTGTGCCAACCCTGCTTAACCCGTTCCGGATACGGGTGGGAAGCGCTGCCGAAGCTTCAAGGGATCGGATCTGTTGACCGCGTCGCGTATTCGTACGCCAGGATACCGTCGAAGACCGCCGGACCGGACGTTCGATGGGCCCCCGCAACGCTCCCGGCTGCGCCTTCGTCTTGCGGGTGGCGCGAAGCGACCGGGTGGTCCCACGCGCACCGAGGCGCGGGCGCCTCGATCGCTTCGTTGCGCCCGCAACGACGGGAGGGCCGTGTGCGCGGCTCCCGACGCCCGAACCTCGTCACCCCTTCTTGACGTTCCAGAACACCGGCACGCCGTCCAGCACCCCCGTCAGGGTCGGCTTGTACGAGGTCTGGTTGAAGTATTGGCCGAGGGGTAGGTAGGGCAGGTCGATGAAGGCTTGCCGCTGCAGGTCATCCGCGAGTTTCCTCCGCGCGGCGGTATCGGGGGCGTCGAGCCACTGATCGCGCAGGGCCTCGATCTTTTCGCTCGTCGGCCAGCCGATCGTGGCGTTCTGGCCCGTCCCGCGCAGGAAGGCGCTGACCGCCGGGTTGGCCTGGTCGAGCCCCGCCCAGAAGGTGCAGAACGCGCTCCAGCCCCCCTGTGCGACCGGGTCTTTCTTGGCGCGCCGCTGCACCACCGAACCCCAGTCCATGATCTGGTAATCGACGTTGAAGCCCGCCCGGGTGAGCATGTCGGCCACGACATCGGCCATCGCCTTGAGGCTCGGGAAGTCGGAGGCGCCCATCAGCACCACCTTCTCGCCCTTGTAGCCGGCGGCTGCGAGCGCCTTCTTGGCGCCCTCGTAGTCGCGCTTGGCCGTCAGGACATCGAGGCCGACGTCGCTCGCCATCGGCAGGCCGGGGCAGAAGAAGCCGGTCGGCACATGGATCAGCTTGGGGTCGGTGCCGGTCACCGCCTGCATGACGTCGGTCTGGTCGACGACCTTCAGCAGCACCTGCCGGATCGCCGGGTTGTCGAAGGGCGGCTGAAGTTCGTTCATCCGCAGGCAGCCGATCAGGCCGGTCGGATCGATGATCCGCGTCGTCAGCCCGCCGAGCGTCGGCACGAGATCGGCCTGGGGCTGCTCCCACCAATCCATCTCGCCCGTCTGCATGGCCGAGGCTGCGGTGGCTTGATCCGGGATGACGTGCCACTCGACCCGGTCGACGAAGGCGCGCTTGGGGCCCGACGTCCATTGCGGTGCCCCGCCCTCGCGGGGGACGTAGCCGGCAAACCGTTCATAGACCACCTGGGCGCCGACCACGCGCTCGTCGGCCTTGAAGCGGAACGGGCCGCTGCCGACCATCTCGGTCACCTGCGTGAACGGGTCGGTCTTGGCGAGCCGCTCCGGCATGATCGCGCAGATCGAGGAGCCGATCTTGCCGAGCGCGTCCGGCAGCAGCGCGAAGGGTTTCTTCAGGCGGAACTGGATCGTCTTGTCATCCGGCGCGGACAGGTCGTCCGTATAGGCCATGAGCGTCTGGCCCATGGCGTCGCGCTTGCCCCAGCGGGCGATGCTGGCCACGCAATCCCGGGCGAGGACGGGGTTGCCGTCGTGGAACATCAGCCCGGGCCGCAGGGTCAGGCGCCAGAGCCTGCCGTCGTTCTCCACCGTGTGGCCAGCCACCATCTGGGGCTGGGCCGTGTAGGTGGCATCGGTGCCGTAGAGCGTGTCGAACACCGCGAGACCGTGGTTCCGGGTCACGTAGGCGGTGGTCCAGACCGGATCAAGCACCGTCAGGTCGGCCTGCGGGATGAACTTAAGGACCCGCGAGCCCGTGCCCTGCGCCAGCGCCGGGGCGGCCAGCGCCGCGCCCGACAGGGCCATGAAAGAACGTCTGTTGAGCATGCCAGCCTATCCGCCCGGTGAAGTCCGCCGGAGCGTAGCACGCACCGGGCCAGGGCGGGCGCGGTGGCCTCCGGATTCGCGTCCGCCCTGCCGCTCCACGGCGGGAAGCGGCCGCGAAGAGCGACTTATTTGATCAAAAAATAGGATCCATTTCAGGTAATCGCCGGTGAAAACAAGTTTCTGTCAACAGAAAGACTTTATTGACGATCAGATGGCCGGATCGGCCGAGCCCGGCGGTCCCGACGTCCATGAGGCGTGGTTCCCGCCGGCGAACAGCCGCCACCCGGTCCGCTGACCGGCCAGGATTGTCCAGGATCAATCGTCGCCATGCATTTCACGGTCTCCGCACGCATCGCCGCGCGCCGGTTCGCCTATCAGCACGCCTCCCTCCTCACCGCCCTCGACCAGGGCATGAGCCTGATCGCCGCCGGCATGGCCGAGGTGACGATCACCGACGGGAGCGGCCGGGTCCGGTCGCCGGCTGCCCTGTACCAATCCCTGTTCGGTGCCAGCCTCCCCGGGCCCCTTCAGGCCCCGGAGGTGCTGCAGGCTGCCTGACCGGCTGGGACCGCCGCGGTCCGCCGAAAGGGCCGCACGCGTTCTCGCGAACAAAGAAATGCGGCGGATACGGGGGCGTGTTTCTGGACATCTCCTGAGATCAGGCCTAAGCTAAGAGTGTTCGTGTCACCGACGTGTCGGCTCGAATGCTTCCAAGGATCGTAGTACATGAAGCGCCGTAGCGCGCGGCCATTTATGGTCGAAGTCAAGCACGCCCGGACCCCTCGCACAGCCTCGACCGCCGAGCCGCAGGCCCGGCCCGACAAGGTCCTCTGGCCGGAATTGATCCAGGCCGAGACGAAGCTGGCGGACCCGGTCTTCACGGCGCCACCGGCCCCCCGGCCGGAAACGAAGGAGCCGGACGCACCGGTCCGTCGCGTCCTGCCGAGCCTCGTCCCCATGTTCCAGAGCGCGGATGCGCCGGAGGCCGAGCCCGAGATGGAGGCGCCGCAGCGGCGGGTACGGCGCGGACGGCCTGCTGCAGCCGTGCCGCCTGCGCGGACGGCCCCCCCGGTTGAGCCGATGCCGAAGACGCGCGCGATTGCGGCCCGGCCCCAGCCGCCCGTGGCCATCGGGCCGAAGGCGGGCGCCGCGGATCCGGCCGAGGCCGCCGAAAACCCGTCGCCCCGCCCCATGACGTGGCGACGGACCAAGGAACTCCGCCTCGGCGAGCGCTGGAAGCGCCGTCTTCCGTCCTATCTGCGCTGAGCCATCGCCGCCCCTGCGCAGGCTTGCGGGTCCCAGAGCTGTGCCAGAGGGGATTGTCGGTGCCCACTTCTCCCCCGTCCGACGCCGGGGGCAGGGAGGCGGCGGCCGTATCGAATCACGATCTATGAACAGGACGCCCGTACGGGAGGGGGTCAACCCCACCCCGTCCGTCGAAGATCGCGTCGCCACCGTGGACCCCGCTGCACCGTGATCGGGGGCGGCTCCAGGCCGGTCACCTCCAGGCCGGTCGTCCGATCACCGGGCCCTCACGCCGCGGACCGCTCCGGCATGGCGCCCCCGGCCAAGCGCGAATTGCGGTAGCGCGCGTCGTCCGTGACCTCCCGCCCGACCCAGGGTGGCAGGATCACCGGCTGATCCTCGCGCTCCAGTTCGATCTCCGCCAGGATCAAGCCCGAGAGCGCGCCGCCGAACACATCGACGTCCCAGGTGGCTCCGGCATGCTCGACCCGGAAGCGGGTCTTCTCCAGGCGCCGGCCGGCGGGCACCCGGGCGAGGAGCGCCGCGCCGTCCACCGGCGCGACGGCGAACTCGATCTCGTCGCGACAGATGCCGCGCCGCGGGCTCTTCCAGGTGATCAGCATGCGCTGGCCGGCCTGACGGATGCGGATCGTGTTGGCATCGTCCGTGTAGAGATAGCCCTGAACGAGCGGCGTCCCGGACCGGCAATGGGCCAGGACGTCCGGGCGGGCGATGAATTTACGCTCGATCTCGACAGCCATGCTGCCCTCGGGGCCGTTGAACGGGAGAGCATTCGCCCAGAAATCGGCGCCCCGCAAGCGGGCCATCCGGGGTGGCGCACAGCGTCACAGGCATGGCTCCCAGGCATGGCTCCCGCATGGGGCCCCCCATCCACAGTCGATACAATGCGCTTGTCTTGAGCTATGTAAAAGCAATCCGAATCGACAGGCCGCAGAATTCCTGTCAACTGACACACACGCTCCTATTCCCGAGGTCAAAACTGAAGATTGCATCCAAACGGCCGGGTCTGAAGAAGCTGATCCGAAAGGCGCAGGACAAGCCGCTCAAGCAGGTCGCGGCTCTGCCGTTCCGCGTCGGTTCCGACGGCCAGACTGAAGTGCTGCTGATCACATCGCGGGATACCGGCCGTTGGATCATCCCCAAGGGCTGGCCGATGATCGGCCGCAAGGCGCATCGGGCCGCCGAACGGGAGGCGTTCGAGGAGGCCGGCCTGACTGGGCAGATCGCGGCCGATCCGGTCGGCTGGTACCGCTACGAGAAGCGCCTCGCTCACGGGCTCGCGCTGCCCTGCAAGGTGCGCGTCTACCCGCTGCGGGTCGAAACCCAGCACACGCGCTGGCCCGAGCAGGCCCAACGGACGCTGCGGTGGTTCGCGCCGGAGGATGCGGCGCGGCTCGTCCATGAGGACGAGCTTCGGCTGCTGCTTGCCGGTTTCGCCCCAGGATCCTCCGAAGGCTGCGCCTGAGGGCGCTTCTCCCGCGCGACGATCCGCGTCGCCCCGTCGCCCGGCATCCGGTGCCGCTCACGGTCGCACCCCCCTGTGCCGGCCGCGCGATGTCCTGCACATTCCAGCCATGGGTGCGAATGACGGGCATCTCTATACGGTCGAGGTCAGGCCCAGCCGGCATGATCCAGGCCGTTACACCTGGGCGATCCGCGACCGTGGCAAGCTGGTCCGGGGGTCGTACCGCCCGCATGCCTCCGAGCATGTCGCCCGCGCCGTCGCCCTGGCCGAGGTCGAGCGGCTGATCGGGCATGACGGCCGCTCCGGCGAGGCCTGACACGGCGATTCGGCCCGGAGCCGTGCCGCTTGGGTTGCGACCGCGCACGATTCCCAACGCCCGTTTTGATGAGCCCTCCCGTGCCGGCCCGGTATCCGGATCGGCGCAGATCGCGTGCGCCGCCGGCGAGCCGCCGGGGCTTGTCATCCAAACGTCACGGACGGACCAGAAAGCCACGCACTGCATTCGAGGCAGGAGAGGGCTCCATGGACTTCCACCGTCGCTTCACGGTCCTGATGTGCACGCCGGCCTTCGATCCGGACGATCTCGAAGGCGCGCGCGTCAACCAGATCGTGGCGGCCGTTGAGAGCCGCGGCTTCGAGGTGGTGCGCGCCCGGCGGGTCGAGGACGCGGCGATCGCCGTCCAGACCGACGCGGCCGTCGGCTGCCTCGTGGTCGATTGGGGCAAGCGCGGCCTCGACGGCAAGGCCGCCGCCCTCATCGACATGATGCGCAAGCGCGGCCTGGAGATGCCGATCGTCATTATGGTCCGCCGCAAGCGGCTGGAGGACATCCCGGTCGAGCTCCTGGACTTCATCGACGGCTACATCTTCCTCGCCGAGGAGACGCCGGAATTCATCGCCCGCGGCCTGGTGAGCCGGGTGACGCAATATGCTGAGACGCTGAAGACCCCGTTCTTCGGCGCGCTGGTCGACTACGCCGAGAAGGGCAACCAGCTCTGGACCTGCCCGGGCCACAACGGCGGCATCTTTTACAACCGCTCGCCGATCGGCCGGATCTTCGTGGAGCACCTCGGCGAGGCGATTTTTCGCGACGACCTCGACAACTCGGTCCTCGATCTCGGCGACCTCCTGACCCACGAGGGCCCGGCGCTGAAAGCCCAGAAGGAGGCCGCCAAGATTTTTGGCGCGGAAAAGACCTACTTCGTCCTCAACGGCACCTCGGCCTCCAACAAGATCGTCCTGTCCTCCCTGGTGGCGGAGGACGACCTCGTCCTGTTCGACCGCAACAACCACAAGGCGGCCCATCACGGCGCCCTGTTCCTCGGCGGCGGCATCCCGATTTTTTTGGAAACGGATCGGAATGCCTACGGGCTGATCGGGCCGATCTACCATGAGGCCCTGGATGAGACGCGGATCCGCGAAAAAATCCGCCGCAATCCGCTGGTGACCGATCCGGAGGCGTGGCGCCGGGAGCGGCCGTTCCGCGTCGCGGTGATCGAGCAATGCACCTATGATGGCACGATCTACGACGCCCAGGAGATCCTGGAGAAGATCGGCCACCTCTGCGACTACATCCTGTTCGACGAGGCCTGGGCGGGCTTCATGAAGTTCCACCCACTCTACGCCCGCCGTTTTGCCATGGGGCTGACCGGGCTCGACGAGACCTCGCCCGGCATCGTCGCCACGCAATCGACCCACAAGCAGCTCGCGAGCTTCTCCCAGGCCTCGCAGATCCACACCCGCGACGGCCATATCCGCGGCCAGACCCGGCGGGTCGAGCACAAGCGGTTGAACGAGAGCTTCCTCGTCCACGCCTCCACGTCGCCCTTCTACCCGCTCTTCGCCTCCCTCGATGTCGGCGCCCAGATGATGAAGGGGCGCTCCGGCATGATCCTGTGGGACGACACGATCCGGCTGGGGATCGAGTGGCGCAAGAAGGTCCGGGCGATCCGGCGGGAATTCGAGGAGAACGAGCGCGATCCGGCCCGGCGCTGGTTCTTCGACCCCTTCGTGCCGGATGTGACCAAGGGTGCAGACGGCACCGAGGTACCCTGGGAGAGCGTGCCGACCGACGAACTCGCCGCCACGCCGCGCCACTGGGAACTCAAGCCCGGCGCGCGCTGGCACGGCTTCACGCACGTCGCGCCGGGCTATGCCATCACCGACCCGAACAAGCTCACCGTGCTGACCCCGGGCTTCGACCGGAAGACCGGCGCCTATGCCGAGCACGGCGTGCCGGCGCCGATCGTGGCGCAATACCTGCGTGAGAACCGGATCGTCGCCGAGAAGAACGACCTGAACTCGCTGCTCTTCCTGCTGACCCCGGGGGTCGAATCCTCCAAGGCCGGCACGCTGATCTCGGGCCTCGTCGCGTTCAAACGGCTCCACGACGACAACGTCTCGCTGGAGGAGGCCATGCCGGAATTCGTCGCCCGCCGGCCGAACCGCTACCGGGGCGTGCGGCTGCGCGATCTCTGCGGCGAGTACCACGCCTTCCACCGGGAGGCCGGCACCTCGACGCTCCAGCGGCGGCAATTCGCCCCCGAGCACCTGCCCGAGATGGTGATGCCGCCCAAGAAGGCCGCCCAGATGCTGACCCGCAACAAGGTCGATTACGTGCCGATCAACGAGGCCGAGGGGCGGATCGCCACCACGCTGATGCTGGTCTATCCCCCGGGCATCGGCACGGTGCTGCCGGGCGAGCGGCTCGACGAGCGCGCGAAGCCCATGCTCGACTATTTCAAGATGTTCGAAGCCTCGGCCAACCTGTTCCCGGGCTTCGAGGCCGAGATCCAGGGCGTCTACCGCGAGGTCGAGCCGGACGGGCGGATCCGCTTCCACACCTACGTCGTGCGCGAGGGGGCCTGATGGAGATCGAGGTCGAGCCCCCCGGTCCGGTCGTCGCGCGGCCCTGCCCGGACATCGTGATCCGCCCCTCCTCGGACGCGGATCTCGAGGCGATGGTGGCGATCTACGAGCACCATATCGGCAAGGGCGTGGGCGATGTCGGCGCCTTCGAGGAGGCGCGGCTGCTCCCCGACGACCTGAAGCGGCGGCGCAAGTCGATGCGCAAGAAGCGCCTGCCGCACCTCGTGGCCGACCGCGGCGGCGTGGTGGCGGGCTACGCCTACGCGGTGCCGTTCCGGAAGCGCCCGGCCTATCGCTACACGCTCAAGCACTCGATCTACGTGCATCCCGACCACCTGCACGCAGGCATCGGCCGGCGGCTTCTGCCCGCGCTGATCGAGGCCTGCGCGGCCGGCGGCTATCGGCAGATCATCGGCTATATCGATGCCGAGAACGAGGCCTCGCTGCGCCTCCACGAGGCCTGCGGCTTCGAGCGGGTCGGCTACCTGCGGGCGGTGGCGTTCAAGTACGGCCACTGGGCCGACAGCGTGATGGTGCAGCGGGCGCTGGCAACGGGGTCGGAGGACCGGCCGGGGTAGGGGGCTGTCGCGCCGCCTGCGCTTGTCTCTGCTGGGGCCGATTTCCTTGGGAAACGTCGGACGGCACCGCGCGTCTCCCTAACCCGCAGAGGGGGAGGGGGAGACGCGGGGCCCTTCGTGCTGGTTCTCGGAAGGAGAGGACGCGCCGCGAAGTGGCTCCCGACAGCAGCCGTTCGCGGCCGTCAGCCCGCCCTCAATCCTGCTTCTCGAACGCCCCCGCGATGGTGAGGTGCAGCTCGTCGCCGATCAGCGGCACGTAGGTCTTTACCCCGAATTCCGAGCGCTTGAGTGTGCCGGTCGCCTCGAAGCCGACCGTGTATTTCTTGCTCAGCGGGTTCACGCCGGCGCCCACCAGGGTGACGTCGAGGGTCACCGGCTTGGTCACGCCGTGGAGCGTCAGGTCGCCCGTCACCTTCGCGTGATCCTTGCCGGCAGGCGTGACCTTGGTGGACACGAAGGTCATGTCGGGGAACTTGGCGGCGTCGAGCCACTGGTCGCCCTTCAGCTCGTCGGTGAGCTTGGCGCTGGTGGTCGTCACCGAGGCGACCGGAATCTTCACCGACAGCTTCGCCGCCGCTGGGTTCTTCGGCTGCAGCTCCAGCGTGCCCGACACGTCCGAGAAGCCGCCGGCGTAGTTCGAGAAGCCCATATGGGACACCCGCCAGCCGACCTGCGTGTGGTTGGGATCAACCGCGTAGGTCCCGGCCTGAATCTGCGCCGGGTCGCGGGTCGGGGGCGTCTGGGCGAGCGCCGGGGTGGTGATCAGCAGAGCTAGGAGGCCGGAGGCGAGAAGCGACTTCAAGGGTATCTCCCACTTGGGCAACGGTCGGGCGCGATTCGGCACGCCATGTTGGTCCTCTAGCGCCGTTCACGGCCGCGGTTGAGCCTGCTATCCGGAACCCCATGGTTGCCAGATCGGAAACGTTTCGCGGTGGGCTCGACGACGTGCGGGCCTATTGCACGGTGGTCGATCTCGGCACCGTGACGGCCGCCGCCGCGAGCCTGCGGGAGACCAAGGGCAGCGTCAGTCGGCGAATCTCCCGGCTGGAGCGGGCGCTCGGCGTCCGGCTGATGGCGCGGACCTCCCGGGCGGTCTCGCCCACCGCGGAGGGGCTCGCCTTCTACACCAAGGCGCAGGAGAGCCTGACGCTGCTCGACGAGGCCACCGAGACCGCCCGCGACGCCCGCACGGTGCCGGCCGGGCACCTGCGAATCACGACCTCGATCGATTTCGGCATCGAGGTGATGCCCGAGATCGTCGCGAGTTTTCGCGAAGCCTATCCGCAGATCACCGTGGAGATGCTGAACACCGACGCGCGCCTCGACCTCGCAGCCAACCGGATCGACCTCGCCCTGCGGCTCGGCAGCGCCGAGGAGACCGGCTACCGCGCCGCGATGCTGGCAACGCTCGCCGTCGGGCTCTACGCCGCCCCCGCCTACCTGCTGCGCCGGCCGGCCCCGGCGGATCTTGCGGCCTTGCGCGACCATGATCTGATCCTGGCCCGTGAGCGGTTCGGCGCGACGGCGCTGGCGCTGACCGACGGAATGGGCCGCACCGAGCCGCTGGCCGTCAGCCCCGCCATCCGGGTCAGCGATTTCGCCACCGCGCATCGGTTGACCTTGGCGGGGGCCGGGATCGGGCACCTTCCGACCCTCGTAGCCGCCCGGGCGGTGGAGGCCGGCCAACTCGAACGGGTGCTGGCGCCCTGGGCCACCCGCGGCGCGGCCCTCCGCGCCGTCACCCTGGCCGGGCGCGAGTTGCCGGCCCGGGTCCGGGTGTTCCGCGAGCACGTCAGCAGCGCCCTGGCGGCTTACGACTGCATGCACGAGACGACGGATTTAGACGCTAATACTGTTTAAAATCGAACTCATGCAATAAAAGCACACCAAATTTTGGAAATTCGATAAAATCCTAACGATTGCGGTATCGTATCGTTTGCGGGCATCCGTCACCATGCGATGCAACACGCCCGACACCCCGCGAGCGATCCGGGTCGGTCGGGGCCGTTCAAGATTACCGCGGACGCCATCATGCCTCCTCGCAGCAGGTGCCTGCGCTCTCTCCTCGTTGTCGGTGCGCTAACCCTGGCGGGTTCCAGCGTTGCGCCGGAAGTGGCGCGGGCGACCCTATCGAGCACAGTCCGGATCGTGCTGCAGAAGGGGCGCCAGTATGCGCCGACCGACCTGTATCTGCGGCAGGGCGACACGATCACGCTGCTCAATGGCGACGAGAGCCAGACCCACCACGCCTTCATCGAGGCGGATCGGTTCTCGTTCGATGCCGGCGATCAGGAGCCCGGCGCCGAGACGCGGCTAACGCTGGCCGAACCGGGGGATTTCGTGATCCAATGCGGCATTCACCCGAAGATGAAGCTCACCATCCACGTCCAGTAGGCGGGCCGGCTCAGCTGTCGCGGCCGAGTCCGAGGCCGCGGAGGATGTCACCGATCGGGTCGATCCTGTTCTGTGCGGGCCGCGACTCGGGGCGCGGTAGGGTCGCCGGATCGACCGCGGCGGTGCGGCCGGGGAGGGTACGGTGCAGACGGGCGACCCGCAGCCGGGCGCGCTCCGATCCCTTCCCCCGATGGGCAGCCGCGGCCCGACGCGGCGGCTCGACGGGGGCCGTTGCCACCGGCTCGGGGGCCGGCAGAATCGCGGCAATCGTGAGGGGTTTGGGCTGGGCGGCGAGAGTCCCGGTCGTCTCCGGGGCGCCACCGCGGGCCGGCGGATCGACCCAGGCTACCGGACTGACCGAGGGTGCGGCGACCACGGCCGGCCGCGCCTGCGCCGTGTCGATGTTCGCATGAAAGCTTTGAGCCGCCACGACCAGCCCCAATACAGCAATGGCCGTGGTTGCGAGGATGGTGCGGGGGTGTTTCATGGCGGGATAACGTACGGTCAAGCTCCCAGTTCCGCTTGACCGGGCTGCCGGATTCTGTCCAGGGCGCACTCGCCGCAAACAAAAAAGGCCACTCCCGAAGGAGCGGCCCGAAGTCTAGGGAGGAAACGCCCAAGAAGGGCAGCGGGACCGCGACGCCATCGCCGTCCCGCAATGCAGAGATAGGATATCGCAGTGCGGTAAGCAATGGTCCGGAAGCGGGGCAGATATGCATGGACGACTGAGCGACGCGTCCGATGCATGCCGTCGTCTCATGCTGCAGTGCGGCGAGACTCCGTTCAGTAAGCCCGCTCTCTGGTTTCCCCGGGAAACGGGATCTGTCCGGGCCCGCTCAAAGCCCGCGTCGACGGTCCCAGACTTCCGGATTGACCAATCCGCCCGGATGCCGGCCGGCGAGGGTATCCACCACCCGGCCCGCGGCGGTCTCAGCGGTGCGGATCAGTGCCGCCTCGGTGGATCCGCCCACATGGGGCGTCAGGATCGCCCGCTCCTGGCGGCTGAGGGGATGGCCCTGTGGCAGGGGCTCCTGCGCGAAGACATCGAGCCCGGCGCCCGCGATCGTGCCGGCCTCCAGGGCCTGCACCAAAGCCGCGTCGTCGATGAGGCCGCCACGGCTGGTGTTGATCAGGAAGGCGCCCCGCTTCATCCGGGCGAGCTGATCCGGGCCGATCAGGCCGCGCGTGCTGCCGGTGAGCGGCAGGTGCAGCGAGACGATGTCGGCCTCCGCCAGAACGGCCTCCACCGAGGGCGCCCGCAGGGCGCCGACCGTCGCGAAATCCGTCTCCGGGCGGGTCGGTCCGTAGGCCAGCACCCGCAGGCCCAGGGCGGTGCCGAGCCGAGCGGTGACCTGCCCGATCGCCCCGAAGCCGACCAAGCCGAGGGTGAGGCCGGCGAGCTCGATCAGGCGGGTGGTGAACTTGAAGCTGTCGTCGCCCTGACGGACCGACCGGTCGGCGCCGGGAAGAGCTTTGGCCAGGGCGAAGATCAGCGCCAGCGTGTGCTCGGCCACCGAGACCGCGTTGGCGCCCGGCGTATTGACCACCACGATCCCCGCCTCGGTCGCCGCTGCCTTAGCCACATGGTCGGTGCCGGTGCCGTGGACGCCGATCACCCGCAGGTGCGGGGCCGCCGCGATGGCCTCGGCCGGAAATCCGGTGTTGCGGGTGATGACAGCGACGCAATCGGCGACATCCCGCGCCAAGGTTCCGGCATCGGTTCCGTTAGCCGGGCGCGGCTCGAGACCGGCTGCGCGCAAGCGGTCGAGACCCGCCGCATGGATCGGCTGGACGATGAGGCACGGACCAGTGATCACGGGGCGATGTATCCTTGGGCGACCGGCGGGGCCTGGGTCGCGCACTTCAGGTCCGAGCGTCCTAAGACCGGCCCGGTGCGGTGGCAACGGAGCGCTGCGGAGGCTGCGCCGCTTCACGTGCGTCCGGGCCGGGGCGGTTGTGGCCGGCCGACAATGTTTCACGGGAAACATTGCGTTCACCCTGTGCGGCAGCACCTGTGGCGGCGGTGTCATCGCCGTCTGGGCCGCGCTCTGGTAGCATCGGTGCAGCATGACGACATCGGACTGGCGCACCCTCCGCAACGTGCAGGCCCGGGCGCGGCTGGAACGGGCGCTGCCCTCGATCTTCCCCGTCCCGGTCCTGCGACACGCCCTGTCGCGACCCTTGATCCCGCCGACGCCGCGGCTCGCCGTCGAGAGCTACTGGCGCGCCCACATTCTCCGGGCCGACCGGCTTGCCCGCGCGCTGGCATTCCGGTCCGGTACGCCGGAGGGCTGGACGTGGCAGATCGGCGGCGCGGGCGAGGCGGATCGGACCGGCAGCTTCCGGACCCCGCCCGCCCCCTATCGCGACCCGGCCTTCGCCCGCGGCCGCGGGGCCTGCTGCATCTGCGGTCAGCCGGTCTACCGGTTCGGTTGGCACCGGGACCTGTGGAACAGCGGCACGCCCAACGCCAGGGCCGGCTGGCATGCGGCCTGTGTCGCCGCCTGGAAGTTCTGGCTCGCCCCGCACGCGCAGCTCCGGGCGCTGAAGCTCCGCCAGCGGTACCGCTGCGCAACCTCCGGCAAGCGGCTGCTGCGGACCGCCGAGGTCGATCACGCCTTGCCGCTCTACCAGGTCTGGCGGGAGCACCGCACCCGCCCCTGGCCGGAACTCCTCACCTATTGGGGTACGCCGAACCTGCAGGTGGTCAACCGGGCCGCCCATGTCCTGAAATGCCGGGAGGAGGCGGGGGAGCGCTCCCGCACTCAGCGGCTTTCCCGGTTCCGGGTGGTCGAGGACGAATCCGGATTCAGCGTGATCGAGGAAGGCTGAGCGGCGGGCTCAGCCGCCCACCGCCGCGAGCCCGCGGGATAGGTCTGCCAGAAGATCGTCCTCCGCTTCCAGGCCAACCGAGAGCCGCAGCAGCCCGTCGGTGATGCCGGCGGTCGTCCGCGCCTCCGGGTCCATGGCCGCGTGGGTCATGGTCGGCGGATGGGCGACCAGGCTCTCGACCCCGCCCAGGGACTCGGCCAGGGTGAAGACCCGCACCGCCCCGACGAAGGCGCGTACCGCCTCCAGTCCGCCGGCGAGCTCGAAGCTCAGCATCGCGCCGAAGCCTGCCTGCTGAGCCTTCGCGAGGGCGTGGCCGGGATGAGAGGGCAGGCCCGGATAATGGACGCGGCTCACCGCCGGATGCGCGTCGAGGAAGGCGGCGATCCGAGCGGCATTGCGCTGCTGCTGCTCGACGCGCACGAACAGGGTGCGCAGGCCCCGGAGCGTCAGGTACGCGTCGAGCGGTGAGCCGGTGACCCCGATCGTGTTCGCCCAGCCGGCGAGTTCCTCACCCATCGCCTTCTCGGCGGCGATCACACACCCACCGATCACGTCGGAATGGCCGTTGAGGAATTTCGTCGTCGAGTGGACGACGAGGTCCGCCCCCAGGGCGATCGGTTGCTGCAGCGCGGGCGACAGGAAGGTGTTATCGACCACCACGAGGGCGCCCGCGGCCTTGGCGTCGGCGGCGATGCGCCGGACATCCACCACGCGCATCAGCGGGTTGCTCGGCGTCTCGATGAGCACGACTTTCGGACCTTCGGCCAGAGCCGCCGCCAGGGCTGTCGCGTCGGTCTGATCCACGAAGTTCACGCGGTAGTGACCCCGGGCGGCGCGGAAGCTCAGCAGTCGGTGCGTGCCGCCGTAGCAATCGTGCGGCGCGACCAGCAGGTCCCCCGGCCGCAGGCTCGACAGGGCGAGGTCGAGCGCCGCCATGCCGCTTGCCACCATGACGGCGCGGGCGCCGCCCTCCAGCTTGGCGATCGTGTCGGCGAGCGCATCGCGCGTCGGGTTGCCGAGCCGCGAGTAATCGTAAGGGCCGGGCTTCTCGAAGGCCGGGAACTTGAAGGTGGTCGACAGGTGGATCGGCGCGATGACCGCCCCGAAGGCCGTATCCTGCGCCACGCCGTTGGCCGCCGCGACGGTGCGCGCCGCAAAACCTTCTGACATCGCCTCTCCTCCCCGCCGATCCCGGCCCCTGCGGCCGAACCGCAGGCGTTCTTTATGGCGAACAGATCAGACTTTCAAGAGAACGAGGGGAGATGCGTGTTCGCGACAGCTTGGGTCTACCGCGGACGGCTTGAGGGTCAAACGGCTGTGTTCGCGCCCTTATGGCTGCGCCGGCTGCCGGGACGTCTTCCGGCAGCTGTCATGCGGCGATCGTCCGGCGAGGTGGGCTCGCGCATGGGCTGTGGCCAGGTCAAGCGGCGAGGGAATCGCGCGTCGCCGGGCGGGCCGTATCAGGGTCCTGAGCCGGCGCGGCCGCGTCGAGGCCCTCGGCCTCCTGCACCATGGCCTGCGCCAGAAGCCGCGCCCGCCCGGCCCAGAGGTCTCGGGCATCGCGTACGGCGCTGATCCGGTCCTCGGCAGAGGCCAGGGCGATCCGAAGCGCGTCGATCTCCGTCCGCAGCTCGGTGGTGCGCGTCCGCTCGCTTGCGAGCGCGGCCTTGAGCACGTGCAGGGCGGCTTCGGTGGTGCCGAGCGGCGCGGCGGCGCGGCTTGGCACGGCCCGGGGCAGCGGCTCCGGCGCGGCGGCATCCGGGTGGATCTGGGCGATCTCCGCACGCACCTGCACCACATCGAGCCCGGTGACCGTGCGCGCCGTCTCCGCCGGGAGCACCACGGTGGCCGGGAGGCCCTCCTCCTCCATCACCAGCCCGTGCAGCATGGAAAAAACCCGGTCGCCGTCGAGGCGGGTGAGATCGAACCCACTCTCGGCCGCGAGGCCGCTGAACCGGGCCTGCCCTCCGGCCGACTGGCCGACGAACGCCATCGACCAGTTCGCGAAGCCCCGGCTCTCCGTCGGCCCGCATTGGAGGACGGTCACGTCGCTGTGGCGCAGGTCGCGCTGGATCCGCTCGAAGGTGGCCTCGACGCCGGCCCGGGGCCCTTCGAGCACCTGCGCGAAGGCGCCCGCGTTGAACATCAGCGCGCCGGTGACGCCGACCGCTTGGTTGTTGCGTTGGGAGGCGTCCAGGATCTGCCGGACCTCGGCGGAGACATCGGCCTCCGGCCCCCGGAGCAGGTTCTTGCTGGCGTAGACGAGGCGGTAGAGGTCGGTCATGGCGGGGCGTCCGGCAGTGGGGTGGATCAGGCCTTCAGGTAGGTGGCGAAGACCTCAAGCAGATCCTCGGTCGGGACGGGCCGGCTGATCAGGTAGCCCTGAACGTCGGTGCAGCCCTCCAGGCGGATACGCTGCATCTGCTCGGCGGTCTCCACCCCCTCGGCGACCGTGGTCATGCCGAGGCTCTTGCCCAGCCCCGCGATGGCGCGGATGATCGCCTCGCCGTCGGGCTTGGTGGCGAGGTCCTTCACGAACGAGCGGTCGATCTTGATCTTGTCGAACGGGAAGCTGCGCAGGTAGCTCAGCGACGAGTAGCCGGTTCCGAAATCGTCCATCGAGACGCGCACGCCGAGTTCCCGCAGCCGGTGCAGGGTCTGGAGCGTCTTCTCGTTCTCCTGAAGCAGCACGCCCTCGGTGATCTCCACCTCCAGCCGCCGGGCCGGCAGCCCGGACGTGGCCAGGGCCGAGATGATCGTCTCCACCAGCCGGTCGCTCTTGAACTGCGCGGGCGAGACGTTGACCGCCACCGACATGTGGGACGGCCAGGTCATCGCGTCGCGGCAGGCCTGCCGGATGACCCATTCGCCGATCGGGACGATCAACCCGATCTCCTCGGCGAGCGGGATGAAGTCGAGGGGGGAGACCAGTCCCCGGTCGGGGTGCCGCCAGCGGATCAGGGCCTCGCAACCGATCAGCTTCCCGCTCTCGAGCTGCAGCTGCGGCTGATAGTGCAGCTGGAACTCCCGGCGCGCGAGGGCCTGGCGCATGTCGAGTTCGAGCTTCCGGCGCGCCTGCATGCGCGCATCCATCTCGGACTCGAAGAAGCGGTAGGTGCCGCGCCCGTCGAGCTTGGCCCGGTAGAGGGCGAGGTCGGCGTTCTTCAGGAGCCTGTCGGCATCCGCACCGTCCTCGGGGGCCAGCGCCACGCCGACGCTCGCCCCGATGGTGAGGAGATGACCCTCCACCATGTAGGTCCGGCCGATCAAGTCGACGATCCGGCGGGCCAGGGCCTGCGTGCCGGCGGCGTCGCGCACGCCTGCCTGCAGGATGATGAACTCGTCGCCGCCGATCCGCGCCACCGTATCGGTGGGTCGCACCGTGGAGCGCAGACGATCGGCGACCTTCTCCAGGAGCGCGTCGCCGACCGGGTGGCCGAGGGTGTCGTTGACCGGCTTGAACCGATCGAGGTCGATCAGCAGGAGGGCGCAGGCCTCGCCGGTCCGATCGAGCCGCGCCAGGGCCTCGGCGAGGCGCTCACGCAGGAGCAGCCGGTTCGGCAGGCCCGTGAGGGGATCGAGGCGGGCCATCGCGTCGGCCCGGGCCTCGCTCGCCTTGCGGATGCTGACATCCTCCAGCGTCACGACCCAGCTCCCGCCCACCACCGGCTGCAGCTCCGCCTGCACCGTGTGATCGGCGCAGCGGAACTCGAACAGGCGCGGCTGCCGCCGATCGAGGCTGTGGCGGAGTGTGCCGATGATCGCGCGGCGGTCCTGCGGCGTCTCTCCGCGCAGGACACGCAGCAGCGGCAGCGCGGAGGCGTTCTCCCGCAGGGCGATGTTGAGGCTGGACAGGAGCTGCCGTGCCGACGCACTCGCCATGACGATCGAGCCGGATCGATCGATCATCAGCAGGCCCTGGCGAACCGCGTCGAGATAGCGAACGAGGGTATCGCCGCTCACCGCCGGATCCGAGCGCACCGGGAGCCGCATCGTTCGGCTCACAGCGGCGACGGGCTGGGGATCCGCGCTCATGCACGAGGCCTCGGGTCTATCGGGCAAGCCCGTGATCGGAAAACCGGATGGTTCTATCCTCAGAGATCCTAACTTACGGTTTAGCTGCCTACGATAACCAAATTGACATAGGTTAAATGACTCAAGACGTAGTACTGCATCGAGTATTACGGATGGGCGCGAGCGGATCCGCATCGTCGCTCGCGTAAGGGCGACGCCTTCCTCTCGGCGACAGATCCGGGCGGCCCGAAGCGTTTGGCCCGGCATCCGGGCCGTGACGGCCCGCCGTGGCACGCATGGGACAGCCCGCGACATCCCGAGCCTTGCGGAAGCGGCTGGCTTGCGCCATATCGGGTCCATCGGCAGCGGCGGAACGCTGTTTGCCGAAACCTCCAACCCCTTGATCGACCACATCCGCTCCGGCGGAGTGTTGACGTGTCGAAGCCTGATCCAGGTTCGGCGGAGTGTTGGACGCATCCCATCGAAACGCGTGCGGCCGGCCCTCGGGGCGCGCTGTCACGTTTTGCGGGAGCGACCTTGTCCCGACGGTCCGCCGCAAGGCGGTTCTTTCGCCGGGAAAAGGTTGGTTGACAGGGGGGGCGGGGTCAGCCTATACGGCGCCTCCCGACGCGGTGCCGAAGCAAAACGGCCCGGGTCGGACGGACTTCCCGAGAGTTAGAAAAGTAGATCTGGCGAAAGCCAAGGTACTTGACTTCCTCTCAAAAGGTAATTACGAAAGTGATTACTGATCTTTGACAAGTTGGATTTGAGGAAGGGAGACGCGGGCGGCGTTTGTCCTTGCGGCCAGGCTTTCGGGCCTGGCGTGAGTAGACTTGTGCTGATCTTGTGTTCTTCTTTCTGAGCTCACCGACGGGTGTATTGGCGCTGTGAAGCGTCTGGCACTTGGTCGATGTGAGGCTCCGTCTGAGAATATAGTGATCGGCCGGATCTTTCTCTTCAACGTGAGAGTTTGATCCTGGCTCAGAGCGAACGCTGGCGGCAGGCTTAACACATGCAAGTCGAGCGGGCCCTTCGGGGTCAGCGGCGGACGGGTGAGTAACGCGTGGGA
>NZ_FNHS01000034.1 GCF_900103445.1 Methylobacterium phyllostachyos
TGGCGCTCAACGCGGCGGTGGAAGCGGCCCGTGCGGGGGAGCACGGGCGGGGCTTTGCCGTCGTGGCGTCCGAGGTGCGCAAGCTCGCCGAGCGCAGCCAGGCGGCGGCGGCCGAGATCGGGACGCTGTCGGTCGACACGGTCAAGGCGGCGCAGCAGGCGGGCGAGATGCTGGGGCGGCTGGTGCCCGACATCAGGAAGACCGCCAGCCTGGTCGAGGAGATCTCGGCGGCATGCCGGGAGCAGGATGTCGGCTCGAGCCAGATCAACCAGGCGATCCAGCAGCTCGACAAGGTGACCCAGCAGAACGCGAGCGCGTCCGAGCAGGTCTCGGCGACGTCCGAGGAGCTAGCCGCGCAGGCGGAGCGGCTGCAGGCGACGATCGCCTACTTCCGGATCGAGGCGGCGTCGGACGTGGCAGCCGTGGTTCCGCAGTTGCGGGCTGCGGCGGCGCGGATGGCGGGGCCGACCCGGCCCGGCAAGGCGGCGGGCGCCCCGAAGGCGCGGACGCGGGCGCGTGCAGCCGGGTCGCCGGGCTTTGCCCTCGATATGGGCGAGGGCGACGCCCGCGACGCCGAGTTCATCCGCGCCGCCTGATCGACATGCGCACCGCGCCAAGTCCGGGCCCGCGCGGGCCCGGATCCCGAACTGACCGACCACCCCACCGATATGCGGACTCCCGAAGCGGGGATCCGACAGGCGGCGCCCTAGCCGGAGACCCTTATGTCTAGCGTCTGGCAGTATCTGACTCTCGGCCTCGATCGTGAGATCTTCGGGATCGACATCGAGTCCGTTCACGAGATCCTCGATTACCGGGCTCCGGCCGCCCTGCCGCACGCCCCGCCCTTCCTGGTCGGCATGATCGATGTCCGCGGGCAGAGCTACCCGGTCATCGACCTGCGGACCAAGCTCGGCCTGCCGGCAATTCCCGTGACGCCCGCCACCCGCATCATCCTGCTGAACATCCCGTTGCGGGACCGCGCCCTGCGGGTCGGCTTCGTGGCCGACCGGGTGATCGAGGTGACGGAACTCGACCGGGCCGAGATGGAATCGGCCCCCGAGGTCGGTGGCCGCTGGCGCTCGAACTACATCGCCGGCATCGGCCGCAAGGGCGATGCCTTCGTGGTGGTCTTCAACCTTGAGGCGCTCATGGCGGGCGACGATCCCGCCCTGCTCGAGCCGCCGCTCGCCGCCTGACAGCCAGGGATCGATGCCATGCCGCAGCTGAAGGACCGCCATTTCCACACGGTCGCCGATCTGATCCAGGCCCGGATCGGCATCCAGATCCCGGAGACCAAGCGCACCATGGTCGAGGGCCGGCTGCGCAAGCGCATGCGGGCGCTCGACCTCGACAGCCTCAAGGCCTACGGAGACCACCTGTTCGATGACGGGCACCTCGCGGAGGAGTTCGTCCACATCATCGACTGCGTCACCACCAACAAGACGGACTTCTTCCGGGAGCCCGCCCATTTCGAGCACCTGCGCGACGATCTGGTCCCGCTGCTCTGCCGGCGGCGGGGCGGGAACCCGCGCCTCAAGATCTGGAGCGCCGCCGCTTCGACCGGGGCGGAGGCCTACACCCTGGCGATGATCCTGCAGGACATGATCGTGGCCGGGTACGGGTTCAGCTACGCGATCCTCGGCACCGACATCTCCACGGAAGTCCTGCGCGTCGCCGCGGAGGCGATCTACCCGGAGGAGATGCTGGTGCAGATCCCGCCGGCCTTCCGACGCCGCTACGTGATGACCTCCCGGGACCCCGCGCGGAAGCTCGGGCGGATCGTGCCCGAACTGCGTAGCCACGTGCACTTCCAGCGCCTCAACCTGATGGATGCGTCCTACGCGGTCGACCAGGACGTGGACGTCATCTTCTGCCGCAACGTCCTGATCTATTTCGACAAGGACACCCAGAAGGCGGTGCTCGGCCGCCTCGCCCAGCATCTGCGGCCGGGCGGCTTCCTGATCGTCGGCCACTCGGAATCCATGGCCGGGACCGGCGTGCCGGGCCTCGAGCAGGTGTCCTCGACCATCTTCCGCAGGGCGCGGGACCTGATCCAATGAACCACCGCGATCCGACCCGCGTCCTGATCGTCGACGATTCCGCCTCGGTCCGGCAGACCCTCGTGACCATCCTGGAGGGCGCGCCCGACATCGAGGTGATCGGCACGGCCGCGGACCCGTTCATCGCGGCCCGGCGCATCCAAGAGGCGGTGCCGGACGTGATCCTCCTCGATCTGGAGATGCCGCGCATGGATGGGCTGACCTTCCTGCGGAAGATCATGGCCCAGCGGCCGATCCCCGTGATCATCTGCTCGGCCCTGACCGAGGCGGGCTCGCGGACGCTGTTCGACGTGCTGGAGGCCGGCGCCGTCGACATCGTGCCGAAGCCCCGGATCGATACCCGCCAGTTCCTGCTGGAATCCTCGGTGCGGGTCTGCGACGCGGTCCGTGCCGCGGCCCGGGCGAAGCTGCGCCCGGGCCGCCCGGAGCCGCGCCGCATTGAGAAGAAGCTGACGGCCGACGCCGTGCTGCCGGCCCCAACCCCCAACCGGGCGGTGGCCGAGACGGACCGGATCGTCTGCATCGGCGCCTCGACGGGGGGCACGGAATCGCTGCGCGACGTGCTGGAGGTACTGCCGCCGGATTGCCCGGGCCTCGTGATCGTCCAGCACATGCCCGAGCATTTCACCGCGGCCTTCGCCCGGCGGCTCGACGGCCTCTGCGCCATCGCGGTGAAGGAGGCGGAGGACGGGGACGCGGTGCTGCCCGGGCGGGCCCTGATCGCCCCCGGGGGGCGGCACATGCTGCTGCAGCGGACCGGAAACCGCTACAGCGTGTCGGTGAAGGATGGTCCCCTGGTCTCGCGGCACCGGCCTTCCGTGGACGTGCTGTTCCGGGCGGCCGCGCGCTGCGCCGGCGCCAACGCGCTCGGCGTCCTGATGACCGGGATGGGCGATGACGGCGCCACCGGCCTTCTGGAGATGCGGCGCGCCGGGGCGCTCACGGTGGCGCAGGACGAGGAGAGCTGCGTGGTCTTCGGCATGCCCAAGGAGGCGATCGAGCGGGGCGCGGCCGTGAAGGTCCTGCCGCTGGACCGGATGCACCAAGAGATCCTCCGCTTCGGTGCGATGCCGGCGCTGCGCCAGCCTGCATGAAGGCCTGAAGCCTCATCCCGGGAGGCGGACCTCCTTCGGGGCTCCGATCATCGGCGACGACACGCTCGGCGGCACGGCGCCGCCGTCCCGGTGGGCAATCGGGCAGGTGCGCGCGGTCTGAGGCCGTCGCGCCCTGATGCCGGTTCAGCGGGCAGCGGATCTGGCCGGGACCGCCGCTGGAATCGCGTCATCCCGGCCCGCACGTGCCCCGCAAGACCCCCCACGACCTGCCGGCGTGCCCCTCCGGGCTGGGTTGGCGCGCGCCGAGGGCGGATGCAGGGCGAGCGGCAGAGGGCGGCCATGACCCGGCCTACCGCCGCCTCGTCGCGCGGCGAGACGAAGCGCGTGGGCGCGGCATCGTGATCGCGAGGGTCTCGTCGCGGCGGCCCGGTCATGGCCGCATCACGACGACCCGGCCGGCCAGGGTGACGGCCTCGTTCGAACGGCACCCACCTGAGCCGCCGGAAGCATGTCCTCACCTTTGTGCGGATCGGACGATCTCATTCGCGCTTCTCCCGCATCGAACGCGGATGTTCATCCACGCGCCGGGTAGCGGGCACGGCGTGTCGCACGCGTTCGGCGCGGTCGACGTGAGGACGATCTCTCTCATCCGGGCGGTGAGGAGACGGAGCCTTCTCCGGCCGGCGCCCGCGTCAGGGTTTCCTCCTGCGCGGGTGCCGATCTTCGAAAACGCGTTTCGTTGACGCGCCGCGTGGCCGGGCGGACGATCACGGGATTCAAAGCGCTGACCGCAAACGCCTTGGCGGCTGGCCAGGACGCCCCGGCGCGCGAGCCCCGACACGGAGATCGGCCCATGAGCCCGCTGCCCCCCGATTCCGTCGAGTTCATCGGCTTCGTGGCCCCCCGCCACACCTCCGAGATCCATCCCGCCGAGGGGCCGCCGATCGACCGCGATTACCTGAAACTCCTGGCGCAGGCGCATGAATGGGGCGGGTTCGACCGGGTGCTGGTGGCGTTCTACTCCACCGCACCGGACGCGCTGCTGCTCGCCGGGCAGGTCGCCGCCGTGACGGAGCGGCTGGGGCTGATGATCGCCCACCGCACCGGCTTCACGGCCCCGACCGTGGCGGCCCGGCAATTCGCGACCCTCGACCAGCTCACCGGCGGCCGGGTCGCGATCCACGTGATCAGCGGCGGCGACGACCGGGACCTTGCCCAGGACGGCGATCACCTCACCAAGGACGAGCGCTACGCCCGCACGGGCGAATTCCTCGACATCGTCCGGCAGAGCTGGACCGCGACGGCGCCGTTCGACTACGCGGGCGCTTACTACCGGGTGGAGGGCGGCTTCTCCGAGGTGAAGCCGGTGGACGCGATCCCGGTCTATTTCGGTGGGGCCTCGCCGGCGGCGCTGGCGGTAGCCGGGCGCCACGCCGATACCTACGCCCTGTGGGGCGAGACCCACGCGCAGGTGGCCGAGCTGATCGGCCGGGTGCGGGCAGCGGCGGCGCCCCACGGCCGGGCACCGCGCTTCAGCCTCTCGGTTCGCCCGATCCTGGCTGAGACCGAGGCGCGGGCCTGGGAGCGGGCCGAGGACATCCTGGCCCGGACCCGAGCGCTCCGGGCCGCGAAGGGGCTCGGCCCGGCCGCGGTGCCGCAGAACGAGGGCTCCCGGCGGCTCCTGGCCGCCGCCGCCGCGGGGCCGCGCCACGACAAGCGGCTGTTCACCGCCATCGCGGCCGAGACCGGCGCGGCGGGCAATTCCACCGCCTTGGTCGGCACCCCCGAGCAGGTCGCCGACGCGCTGCTCGACTATCACGACCTGGGGGTGCGGACCTTCCTGATCCGCGGCTTCGACCCGCTGGAGGATGCGATCCAGTACGGGCGGGCGCTGCTGCCGGCGTTCCGGGCCGCCCTCGGGCGCCGCGGCGCGGCGGAGGCCGCGTGATGCGGGCCGGCCTCCTCGTCCTCCTGGCGTTCCTGGCGTTCCTGGCGGTCTGGCCCGCATACGCGGACGATGTTCTGCGGGTCGGCGATCAGCGCGGCAATGCCCGCGCGCTGATGGAGGCGGCCGGCGTCCTGAACGATCTGCCCTACCGCCTCGACTGGAGCGAGTTCCCGGCCGCCGCCCCCCTGCTGGAAGCGCTCAACGCCGGGGCGATCGATGCGGGCGGCGTCGGCGACGCGCCCTTCACCTTCGCGGCCGCCGCCGGTGTGCCGGTGAAGGCTTTCCTCGCCTTCCGCAACCGGCAGGACGGGCTGGCGATCCTGGTGCTGAAGGCGTCACCCCTTCGCACCGTGGCCGACCTCAGGGGCAAGCGCATCGCCACGAACCGCGGCTCGATCGGCCATCAGGTGGTGCTGGCGGCGCTGGAGGAGGCGGGCCTTCCCGCCGACAGCATCACCTTCAGCTTTTTGCCGCCGGCCGACGCCAAGATCGCCCTCGCCTCCGGAGCGGTCGACGCCTGGGCGACCTGGGAGCCCTACACCTCCACGGCCGAACTCGCCGGCCTCGTGCGGGTGGTGCGCGACGGCAACGGCATCACCCCGGGCCTGACCTTCGCGGTGGCGAGCGACGAAGCGATCCGGACCAAGCGCGCGCTGCTGACCGATTTTGGCGAACGGCTCGCCCGGGCGCGGGCCTGGGCCCTGAAGGACCCGGCGCCCTATGCCGCCGTCTGGTCGAGACTGATCGGATTGCCCGAGGCGGTGCCGCTGCGCTGGTTCGGGCGGGCCGCATACCGGGCGGTGCCGATGGACGCGGCGGTGGTGGCCGACGAGCAGCGCAACATCGACCTCTACGTGCGTGCCGGCCTGATCCCGAAGGCCCGGGCGCCGCGGGCCGAGGCGATCCTCGACACAAGCTTCTCGCAAGTCGTCACAGCCGTGCGATGATGGCCCTGGAGGATCCGACATGCACGACGACGGCAACGACCATCACACCCACGCGCACGACCACGCTACGGCCGAGCGCTGGAAGCACGACGGCGTGCGGGTGATCCCCGGCGACCGGCTCGACGCCAACACCGCCCAGACGCCCGGCATGTTCCGGCAGGCGGCGATCAACGCCGCCCGGGTCGGCGCCCAGAAGATCTGGGCCGGCACGGTGGCGATCCAGCCCGACGCCAAGACCGGCGTCCACCACCACGGCGAACTGGAGAGCGTGATCTACGTGGTCTCCGGCCGGGCGCGGATGCGCTGGGGCGAGCGGCTGGAATACGTCGCGGAGGCCGGCCCCGGCGACTTCATCTTCGTGCCGCCCTTCGTGCCCCACCAGGAGATCAACGCCTCGACCGACGAGCCCCTGCACTGCGTGCTGGTGCGCTCGGACAACGAGGCGGTGGTGGTCAACCTGCCCGACGTCGCGGCCGCCGAGGCGCCCGAGACGGTCTACTGGGTCGATCCGATCCACAAGCACCCGTAAGATATCGGAGACGGCATCGATGAGCCGGGACCGTCAGCTGCATCTCGGCGCCTTCATGCGTCCGGTGGGGATCCACACCGGGTGGTGGCGCTATCCGGGCGGCTACCCGGACGCGAACTTCAATTTCGAGCACCTGGCGCATTTCGCCCGGCGGCTGGAGGCGGCAAAGTTCGACGCCTTCTTCATGGCCGACCACTTGGCGGTGATGAACATGCCGCCGGCGGCGCTCCGCCGCTCGGCCACCGTCACGTCGTTCGATCCGCTGACCCTGCTGCCGGCGCTCGCCGTGCTGACCGAGCGGATCGGCCTGATCGCCACGGCCTCGACCACCTACAACGAGCCCTACCACGTCGCCCGCAAATTCGCCTCGCTCGACCACATCTCGAAGGGCCGGGCCGGCTGGAACCTCGTGACCTCCGGAAACCCCGACGAGGCCCATAATTTCGGCCGGGACGCCCATGTCGATCACGCCACCCGCTATGCCCGGGCGCGCGAGTTCTTCGACGTCGTGACCGGCCTGTGGGATTCCTTCGCCGACGACGCCTTCCCGATGGATCCGGAGAGCGGGCTGTTCCTCGATCCCGAGAAGATGCACGTCCTCGATCACCGGGGCGCGTTCCTGAAGGTGAAGGGCCCGCTCAACATCGCCCGGCCGGTACAGGGCTGGCCGGTGATCGTGCAGGCCGGCGCCTCGGAGGCGGGCAAGCAGATCGCCGCCGAGACCGCCGAGATGGTGTTCGGCTCCGGCTCGACCCTTGAAGCCGCCCAGGCCTTTTACGCCGACGTGAAGGGCCGGATGCCGGCGGCCGGGCGCGATCCGGACCAGCTCAAGATCCTGCCGGGCTGCTTCGTGGTGCTCGGCGAGACCGAGGCCGAGGCGCAGGCCAAGAAGGCGCGGCTCGACGACCTCGTCCATCCCGATAGCGGGCTCGCCAACCTGTCGGTGCGCCTTGGCGTCGATGCCTCCGGCTTTGACCTCGACGCGCCGCTGCCCGAGATCCCCGAGACCAATGCCAGCAAGAGCGGGCAGGCGCAGATCGTCGAATACGCGCGGCGCACCGGTGCGACCGTGCGGGAGCTCGCCCGCAAGGTCGGCGGCTATGGCGGGTTGCAGATGGTCGGTACGCCGGCCCAGGTCGCCGACCGGATGGAGGAATGGCTGGAGACCCGCGCCTGCGACGGCTTCAACGTCATGTTCCCCTTCGTGCCGGAGGGGCTCGACGACGTGGTCGACCGGCTCGTCCCGGAGTTGCAGCGGCGAGGCCTGTTCCGCCGGGACTACGCCGGCACGACCCTGCGCGACCATCTGGGCTTGGCGCGGCCCGCCAACCGGTTCTTCGCCTGAAGCGCGACCGCGTGCCATCGACCCGGGATCCCGAACGGCGCGCAGCCCGACAGCAGGGCGCTGCCCCGCACCCGCAAACGGGCCCGGACCTTCTGAAGCCGGGTCTTTGCGCATGCGTTTGCGGGCCGGATCGGCCACGCTAGAGGGAAGCGGACACCACACCGTCCCAGGTAGACCGACCATGCCGGCCCGCCCCCTCGTTCTGTTCCCGGATCCGCGCCTCGCTCAACCGGCTGCCCCGGTCGAGACGTTCGGACCGGACCTGCGGACGCTCGTCGCCGATATCTGGGACACCTTGCGGGAGGCCAGCGCGATCGGCCTCACCGCCCCACATATCGGCGTGCCCGCGCGGGTCGTGGTGATCCGGATGACGCCGGAGGCGGATTGGTGCGTCTACGTGAACCCGGTGATCCTGCGGGCGTCCCCTGAGACGGCGACCCACGACGAGGGCAGCGTCAGCATGCCGGGGGTGCGGGAACGGATCACCCGACCCGCAGAGGTACGGTTCAGTTATCGCGACCTTGACGGAACAGCCTACGAGGAGACGGCAAACGGCTTTTCGGCCGCCGTCGTGCAGCACGAGATCGACCAGCTCGACGGCGTCTTCTGGATCGACCGCCTGTCACGCCTGAAGCGGGATCGCCTGCTCAAGCGGTTCGGGAAGCTTAAACCGGCCTAGGGCGTCCTCCGCCCGAAAGGACACCGGTTGGGCGCAGGCGCGCGTGTCAACATCAGGACTGAGCGCCGTGTCCGGTCGCATCCGCGCCGCCTGAGGACTTCCGGAGAACCGAAGGGTCGACCCAACGCCCTCAGCGCAGGGCCAGCATCTGGACGGCGTGCGCCGCGACGTTCTGCACCGCCGGCATGTCGTACGCGTAGACGCGCCCGGCCAGGATCACCACGGCAAGCGTCCAGAACACGGCACCGGCGACGCGCCGGGCCGTCCGGTCACCGGTGGCTTCCGGGCAGACGCGCGCAACCCCGTCCGTGACGGGCTCGCCGAACGGATCGAAGGCTGTCGGCCGGGCTTCGGGATACGTGCGCATATCGGGAATGTCGCCCCCGGGGTGGTCGTCCGCAATGGACGCGTCTTTCGTATTTTCCTGCGCGGGGAGATTCATGTTCTCGGTTCTTATGGCGTCACGAACATCTTCTTCTCAGGTGCCGATCCGGGGGCCGGGCGGACGCGAATCCTCTTCCCGGACTTGGCCGGAGCCGGGCGGATCCAGCGCCGCGGGGGTGTGGTAGGGCATCCGCTCCCGGCGGCCGCGCAGGGGCTTGCGGCTGACCTCGCGCCACGCCCCCGCGGGCTCCCCGGTGGCATGGCGTGCCGCCTCCGAGGCCAGGATCGGGACGCCGTGGAGCTTGGCCGCCTGCGCCAGGCGGGCGGCGACGTTGACCGCATCGCCCAGCACCGTGAACTCGTAGCGCGCCTCCTCGCCGATGATCCCGCAGAGGACCGCGCCGTAATGGACGCCGATGCCGATGCGGATGGCCTCGGCCTCAGCGGTCCAGTGGGCGATCACCCCGACGAGGTCCCGGGCGAAGGTGAGGGCCCGGGCGTCGTCGGGCCGGGGCTTGGGCAGGTCGAACACCACCGGGGCGCCAGCACCGATGAACTTGTCGACCCCGCCGCCGCGCAGCCGGGCGAGGCGCGTGATCCGGCGCCGGAACGCGGAGAGGCGGTGCGGGTCCAGGCTCTCGACCAGGGCGGTGGAGCCGCGCATGTCGGCGAACACGATGGCGGCCTGCTGCCGCCACCCCGCCCGCGCCCAGCAGGCTGGCGCCGGCGCGGCGCAGAACCTCGCGGCGCAGCATTCAGGCGGGGAAGGCCCACATCCCGGCCGCTCAGAACAGGGAGATCAGCACGATTCCGGCGACCATCACGGCGGCACCGATGAGGCGCGGCGTGCCGGCCTTGACCTGCTTCATGCCGCACCAGCCGAAATGGTCGAGCGCCACCGAGGTGAGCAGGTTGGCGGTGATCAAGAGGCCATTGAAGGCGCCGGCCCCGACCTTGTCGACGAAGAGCAGCCCGGCGAACACCGCCACCGCCCCGGTGATGCCGGCGAGCGGCATCCACCAGCGGACGCCCGCGATATCGTCCCGGTTGGGCAGCGGCGACGGGCGCAGCAGAAAGATCAGCGCGAACACGAACACGACGGGGATGAAGGAGACCGTCGCGGCGAGCCAGGGATTCTCCAGGGCGCCCCGAAGCTGGGCGTTCCAGACCACGCCGATCGCCATGAGGGCGCCGGCCACGAGGATGAACGGGTAGAGCAGCTTGCCGCCGATGCCGCCCTCGCCGCCCTCGCTCTTGCCGCCGGACTTCGCGATGAAGGTCACGCCCACCGCCATCAGCAGACCGCCGAGCCAGGCCATCGGCTTGAAGCCCGAGGCCTGAAGGCCGAACAGGCCGAAGGCGTCCATCGCCAGCGAGGTGAGGATGTTGGCGGTGAGCGTCAGGCCGTTGAACGGCCCGGCGCCGACCTTGTCGATGAAGGCGAGGCCGCCGAACACCGCTACCGCGCCGGCCACGCCCCCAAGCGGGGCGTACCAGGGCATCTTGCTCAGGCTGTCGAGGTTCGGCAGCGGCGTCGGCATCGTGAAGAACAGGGTTGCGAACACGAAGACGATCGGCAGGAACGACACCGTCGCGGCGAGCCAGGGATTGACCAGCTTGCCCCTCAGCTGCGCGTTCATGGCGTTGCCGAGCGCCTGCAACGCGCCGGCCACCAGGATGAAGGGATAGAGGAGGGCAGCCGTCACGCGCGGACCTTGGGGTTCTCGGGGCGGAAATCAGACGAGGAGCAGGCCGGCCAGCGCCAGCACGAGGGCCGGCGGCATCACCAGCAGGCCGAGCTTGAGGAAGGTCCAGGCGCCGACATCCTGGCCCTCGCGGCGGATGGCGGTGAGCCAGAGGATCGTGGCGAGCGAGCCCGTCACCGAGAGGTTCGGGCCGAGATCGACGCCGACCAGGATGGCGCCCGCGACCTTCTCGGGCACCTGGGCGGTGTGGACGGCGGCGCCCGCGATCAGCCCGGCTGGCAGGTTGTTGACGAGGTTGCACAGCACCGCGATCAGCCCGCCCGCCCCCCAGGCGGTCTCCGTCGGGGCGGCGTGGGCGTAGCCCTTGAGCAGGTCCGCCAGCATGGCGAGCACGCCGGTCTTCTCCAGGGCCTCCACCAGCACGAACAGGCCGGCCACCAGCGGCAGCACGCTCCACGACACGTCCTTGGCGACCTCCACGAGGCCGCCGCGCTTGAGCAGGAGCACGACGATGGTCGTGGCCAAGCCCGCCACGAACGTCGGCAGGCCGAGATCGAGCCCGAGCGCGGAGGCGCCGATCAGCACGCCGCCGGTCGCCACGATGCCGATCCCCGCCACGAGGCCGGTACGCGAAAGCGATGCAGCCTCGACATCGGTCGCCACGCTCTGCCCGCGCAGGGACTTGGCCTGGGTCAGGCGCAAAACCGCGTAGGTCGTCACGATGGCCAGAACCGAGGGCAGGGCGAACAGGGTCAGCCAGCGCATCAGCGGCGGCATGTGGTCGGCGAAGACCACGAGGTTGGCGGGATTCGAGATCGGCAGCACGAAGCTCGCCGCGTTGGCGATGAAGGCGCAGATGAACAGGTAGGGGAGCGGGTTCTCGACCTTGGCGGCCTTGGTGGCGGCGTAGACGGCCGGCGTCAGCACCACCGCGCAGGCGTCGTTCGACAGGAACACCGTGACGACGGTGCCGACGAGGTAGACCAGGGTGAACAGCCGCGCCGCCGAACCCTTGGCGGCGCGCACCGCGATCGAAGCCAGCCAGTCGAACAGGCCCTCCTTCCGGGCGACCTCCGACATCAGCATCATGCCGACGAGGAACAGGTAGACGTCGGTGCCCTTGAGGACGCCCGCCCAGGCGGTGGCGGGGGCGAGCAGCCCGAGGGCGACGAGGGCGCCGGCGCCGAGCACGGCCCAGATTGCCTCCGGCCAGGAGAATGGCCGCAGGATGACGCCGAGCGTCGCGAGGGCCGTGATCGCCCAGGTGGTGATGTTGGGGGACAGCGTCAGCGCGCCCATCGGTTCCGGTGGTCCTGTATCGGGTGAGTCGGGAAACGGATGTCTGCAGCGTTTTGGATGGCGCGCGCTACCAGTCCCGGCCGTTGCGGTTGGGGCCGAGCTGGTCGCCGCGGATGCCCTTGCCGGGCCAGGCCTCCGTGCGGAACGCGTCGCTGCCCGGGCGCTCCGGGGCGGGTGGCGGCGTGAACCCGCACGAGACGGGCTCGATCGTCTCGGTGTCGCTGCCGCCCGTGCCGTCCGCCACCGTGACCGTGAGGCGCTGCGCGCCGTCTGGCCACGGGATCTGCGCCTCGACGATGCGCGGGCCGGCCGGACGCATCGGGTGGGCCGGGCCGCCGTCGACGTGGGCTTGGCAGGACCAGGCCGCCTGCGGGGCGTTCGAGAGCACGAGGGCCCGCACCGTGATCGTCCCGCCGGGTCCGAGGGGCTCCGTGGCGAGGCGCCGGTCGGCCGGGCTCGTGATCATGACGAAGGGCAGGCCCTGGTCCAGGGGCTTGAACCGCCAGCTCGTTACGGCCCCGTCGATGGCGGCGACCGCGTAGCCCACCGCGCCCTCCTCGTTCTGTCCGACCGAGCGGGCCGCGGCGTAGAGCGTGCGGCCATCATGGGCGAGCTCGTTGTAGTGGGTGTGGCCCATCTCGACGAGGCGCACGCCGTGGCTGCGGATCAGGCCGGCGAGTTCCGTCGTCTCCTCCGGGACCTGTAGGTCGTCCGGATAGGTGTGGGCGAAGACCGCGCAGGGCAGGCCGTCCCGGTCGGCCGCCGCGAGTTCGGTCCTGAGCCATTCGCGCTGGTCGGGGCCGAGCCGGAAATCGAGGCCGAATCCCTTCCGGCCGTAGCCGGCGCTGATCATGTCGAGGAACAGGCAGCGCACCCCGGCGATGGTCTCGGCGAAGTAATATTGCGGCACGGGATCGGGCTGCCCGGACTTGGACAAGGCATGATCGTGTGCGCGGTGGCCGCCGCCCTGCGCGCTGCCCATCATCTGCGTGAACAGGGCATCGAAGTCCGTCATCGTGCCGTGCTGGCGGTCGTGATCGCCCGCGATCAGGCGGACCGGCAGGCTCGGATGGGCCGCCAGGGCCTCGATCAGGATCGCGTACTGGGCCGCCCGCCCATCCTCGGCGAGGTCGCCCGGCAGGTAGGCGAAATCGAGGAGGCCGCGCCCGTAGAGGCCGTCGATCTCGGCGAGGATCGCCCGCAGGTCATCGGCGTTCCGGTCGGCCCCGCCCTCCAGGTGCAGGTCGCCGATATGCGCGAAGGCGAACACATCGTGCGTCTCACGCATGAGGCGCCCACCCGATCAACCTGCCTGTCCCGCCCATCATCGCGCCCTCCGGACAGCCCCCCACGCGGTGGCCGTCAGCGTTGCGAACGGCCCGACGCCCCGGACGCGGTCAGGTTCCGCTGGCGGGTCTCAGGCCCGCGGTGGCGGAACCTAAATTTTCGTGATCCCCGCCAGGTCGCCGCACAGATCCCCGAAAGTGTCGTGAAAACGGACGGTCTGTGTCTGCTTGCTGGACACATGCCTGGCCTTCACGACGACACGGGCCGATTGGCCGAACGCTGTCCGGACCGTGGCGCGGATTGCGGATCATCGGTGCGGAGATCGTCAAAGGCTCTCGATCCAGCTGCGCAGGACCGTCCCGGGCGCGGGGTCCAGGTCACCGCCCAGGCGGAGCGGACCGGCGACACTGGGAACGAAGCCGAACCGGCGCTTGAACGCGCGGCGGAAGGTCCGCTCGTCCGTGAAGCCGACCGCGTAGGCGACCTGCGCGATGCGGGCGGGCCGCGACCCGTCATCCCGCACGAGCATCCGCATGGCGGCCATCAAGCGGCGGTCGCGGATATAGGCGACGATGCCGTTCGGCGCGAACATCCGGTAGAGCGTCGAGCGCGACAGGCCGAGCTGCGTGGCGATCAGGGTTGGCGTGAGCTTCGGGTTGCTGAGTTCCGCCTCGATGAAGCGGCGGATCCGGATCCGGATGTCCTGGCTGGCCTCGGGGCGTCCATCCGCCTGCCCGCGCAGCCAGCTCGCGCAGAGCTGCACGATCGCGGTCGAGGCCGACAGGGCCTCGCGCGGGTCGAGCAGCTCGCCGCACGCAACGACATTCGCCACGAAATTGTGAACCAGCCGCCCGAACGGATCCTGGTCGTGGTCGATGGCCCGGCCGTGCAGGGCCGCCGGGTAGCAGCCGTGATCCTCCAGCAGGGCGCGCGGGATCAGGACGTTCGTGGCATCCACGGCATCGGCGACGATGCGCACCGGCTGAGCCAGATCGAACACGATGCACTGCACGTCGGTGACCGGATTGGCCCGGCGCTCCGTCTCCACCTCGCTGCGTCCCTTGCGGTAGAATTGCAGCAGGATGTGATCGATGCCCTGCCGGCTGATCATCTCCGGTGTCCGCACCAGGATGTGGGCCGGCGCCGTCACGTCGCCGATCAGAAGCTCGCCGAGGTGATACCCGTGCATGGAGATCGGGATCGTGAGATCGGTCTCCGGGCGGAAGCTCACCGTGAAGATCGGCGCGAGATGACTCTGCCACGCGGGACCGATGGCAGCTGGATCCTGAGGCGGTTCGAAGCGGTGGATCGCGACGCCCCCGGCGGTCGTCGTGGCGCGGCCCGACGCTGCGTCCCCGACCGGATCTGATGTGTCAGACGACATGCCGGCAGCCCGATCAGCGGACACGCTTGGCCGGGTCAATCCCGCCCCGCCCGTGGGACACGTCCGGTGATCCCCAGCAACGAATCAGGTGGCGGATCTCAGGGCTGTTCATGGACGGCACGCGCGACGGGCAATCCATCTCAGGTAAGGGTACCGTCGTCTCAAGTCTACTGCCGCCAAACTTGCTGTTGCCGTAAAGTTACAGCTTCACAACGAGCGATAAGGTAATGCAATAGGATTATCGTTCTACGACGTCGGAAGGGATTTGTAATGTCTATTCGAGCTGATTATTCTATTATCAGCTCTGAGAGTTTGAATAAAGCGAGACATATTGTTGCGTCGGGCCGAAAAAAGCAGTCGGTACGGGCGGGATATTTGCTCGGGTGCTCGCTCGCTGCGCTCCTAGTCGCCCTGGGGCCAGTCGCGGCGGAGGAGGACGGTCTGCGGCCGGAGCAGTCGCCCTCGACGATCGATGCCTCGGGCCGGCCGCTCACGGCGGCGGACTTCCGGACCTGGGATGCCTACAAAGGGGATTGGGGGCTCCGGGCGATCAACGCCGCGGAAGCCTATGCGCGCGGCTTCACCGGTCTCGACGTCCCGGTGGCGGTCGTCGACACCGGTATCGATCCGAATCACCCGAAATTCACGGGGCGGATTTCAGACGCCTCACGTAATTTCTGGCTTCCAGAATTCGTCGCGCCGAATGGGCAATCGAGCGAGACGATCGTGGTCGATGTCAACAATCACGGCACGCATGTGTCGGGAACAGTCGGGGCCTCTCCAAGGGGTGGAGAGATGATGGGCGTCGCTTTCGAGAGCCAGATCCTGTCGCTCAATGCAATCGCAAGCAAAAACGATCTGGATATAATCCACGCCCGCTACGGACAACACGTAACTGGCACCAGCACGTCTGCGGCGATCGAATACGCGATCGACCAGGGCGCTCGAGTCCTGAATGGAAGTTATGGCCCTGTATATCCCCAACGAAGAAATCAGGATGGAACACCAAACAAAGACTACGTTCTATTCAATCAGCAGTATTTTTTTAATGAAGATGATTATGAATCGATCCTGAAGGGGGCGAAGAAAGACCTCCTGTTCGTTTTTTCTGCAGGGAATGATTTTAGAGACCAGCCGAAGATCGCATTGAATCCTTACGGCAATGCTCTGTTCCCCTACATCAAACCCAGCAACGCTTTGACAAATGTTTATGATATCAATGGTGGGGGAATATCGGCCAATCTGGAAACGAATTTCTCTAACGTAAACGGGTATATCATTGCCGTTGTGGCAACCGATGAGAACAACAAGATCGCGCGTTTCAGCAATCGCTGCGGGGTCGCGGCGGCTTGGTGTATCGCAGCGCCGGGCGTGAAAATCTATTCGACTGTCCCTGGGGGCGGCTACGACAGCTATCAGGGAACCTCGATGGCCGCCCCCCACGTGGCTGGTGCGGCGGCGGTGTTGCGCCAAGCCTTCCCGTTCCTGACGGCGCCGCAGATCGCAGAGACGATGTTCACCACCGCGACGCCTCTGGGTGATCGGGCGATCTACGGTTGGGGCCTCTTGAACCTGGGCAAGGCGATCGACGGCCCGGGCCAGTTCACCGCCGACTGGACGGTGAACACCACCTATAACGGGCAAGCCTATTACGGCACCTTCGCCAACGCCATTTCCGGCGTGGGCGGCCTGACCAAGATCGGCGCCGGTACCCTCGAACTATCCGGCGACAACACCTACGCGGGTGGCACACAGGTCTATGGCGGCTCCCTGGCGGTGTGGCGCGACCGCAACCTCGGCGCGGACGGCACCGGCCTCACCCTTGGCAACGGCGGCCGGCTGCGCGTCCTGGCGGACGGTTTCGCCACCGCACGCCCGATCACTCTTGATGGCGATGGCGGCCTGCGCATCGACAGCGGCAGCTCGACCTTCGCGAGCGTGATCACGGACGGGTCCGAGCCGGGTTTTCTTCTTAAGGACGGCTCCGGCACGGCGGTGCTGACGGCGGCCAACACATATGCCGGCGGCACCTCGGTGAGGGCCGGCACGCTGGCGCTGACGGCGACCAGCCGCCTCGTATCCCCGGTGTCGGTCGGGCCCGATGGCGGCTTCGCCAACGCCGGACTCGCCTCCGGCGGCGTCGCCAACGCCGGCACCTTGGCGAACACGGGCACGATCAACGGCGGCCTGAGCAACACCGGCCGGACCCAGAACGCTGGCGTCATCACGGGCGGCGTATCGAACGGCGGCATCCTGGCCACCAGCGGCACCATCTCCGGCGGCCTGAGCAACGCCGGGCTGGTCCAGAACACCGGCGCGATCGCGGGCGGCGTGTCGAACAGCGGCACACTGGCCACCTCCGGCACGATCGCGGGCGGGCTCACCAACACCGGCACGATGCTCGCCAGCGCCGGCCGCATCGACGGTGCCATCGCCAACAAGGCCGGCACCGTCACGGTCGCCGGGGCGGTGGCCAGCGACGGCACCTTCGCCAACGCCGCCGGTGCGACCCTCGCGGTCTCCGGCACGGGCGCCTACAGCCTCGCAGGCCCCCTCACCAATGCCGGCGCCGTCACGGTCGCGCAGAATGCCAGCCTCACCGCGCCCGCCGGCCTGAGCAATGCCGGGCTCGTCGCCAGCGACGGCGTCCTCACCACCGACCTCACCAACTCCGGCACCGCCCGCCTCTCCGGCCAGCTCAACGGCGCGCTCACCAACACCGGCAGCCTCCTCTTCACCGGGCCGCTCGCCGGGCTCACCAGCCTGACCAATGCCGGCCCGCTCGACCTCGGCGGCACCGCCCTCACCCTCGCCAGCCTGGCCGGCACCGCCTCCGGCGTGATCGGCAACGGCGCCCTCACGGTCAGCGGATCGACCGATTCGACCTATGCCGGCGCCATCCTGGAGAGCACCAGCCCGACCCGCCTGACCAAGGCCGGATCCGGCACCCTCAAGCTCACCGGCACCGGCCGCTTCTCCGGACCGACCACGATCCAGGCCGGCACGCTCTCGCTCAACGGCCTCTGGGCCTCGCCGGTGACGGTCGCGGCCGCAGGCACCCTGCGCGGCATCGGCACGGTCGCAGGCCCCGTCACCGTGGCGGGCGCCCTGCGGCCGGGCAACTCGCCGGGCACGCTCACGGTCCTCGGCCCGGTCGCCTTCGCGTCCGGCAGCCTGTTCGGCCTCGACATCGACGGAATCGGCACCGGCACCGGCGCGGGCCGCTACGCCCGCCTGCTGGCGCTAGGTCCGAGCGGTGCGGTCGCGGCCAACGGCACCCTGGCGCCGGTGCTGCGCGGCATCACCGGCGACGCCACCAACGCCTACACCCCGGCGCTCGGCCAGCGCTTCGGCGTGCTGACCGCCCAAGCCGGGCTGACCGGCGCGTTCACCGGGCTGGCCCAGCCGACGGCGGGGCTGGCCGCCGGCACCCGGTTCGATGCGCTCTACCGCGCCACCGGCCTCGACCTCGTGGTCACGCCCGCCGCCTACGGCAACCTCGCCGGGCTCGGGCTCACCCAGACCGGCAACGCGCAGGCCGTGGGCGCAGCGCTCGACGCCGCCCGCCCGGCCGCGGGCACGCGGCCGGACCCGGATCGGGCGCGGGTGTTCGACGCGCTCTACGCGGCGGGTCCGGCCACGCTGCCGGGGGGGCTGGCGAGCCTGTCGGGCCAGGCCTACGGCGACGCCGTGATGGCCGATCTCGCCGCGCGCCGGCTGGTGACCGACACGATCGACCGGCACCTGCGCGGCCAGGGCGGCGGGGCGGCTTCGCTCAGCGCGGGCGATCCGGGGCTCGGCCCGAACCGCTCGGCGCTGCAGATGCGCGGCGCGGCGGGCGCGCCGGACCAGCCGCTGGCGTCCGGCGAGGGCCGGGTCTGGGCGGAGGCGCTGTACGGGTTCGGCGCCCGCGCGAGCGACCGCGCGGCGGGCGGGGCGGCTCTCGACGCGGGTGGTCTGGTGCTCGGCGTCGACCGGCAGGTCGCATCGGGCCACGGGGCCGACACGCTGGTGGGCGGCGCGTTCAGCTACCTGCGCGAGACCGGCACTGGGCGAGGCCAGGGCTTCGGGCTCGGGCGGAGCGCGGCCGACAGCTACGGCGGCACGCTGTATGCCAGCACGCGGCTGGGTGCCGTGATCCTGCGCGGCACGGCGGGCCTGTCCTACGCGGACGGCCGGATCGACCGGACGGTGGCTCTGGGCACGGGCGTGTCGCGGGCGAGCGGACTGGCCTCGGGCTGGGACGCGGGGGTGTCGGGCTTTGCCGGGTACGCGCTGGCGACCGGCCTGCCGGTCGAGCTCGTGCCGGAGGTGGGCGTCAGCTACGACCGCCTGACCCGGGCGCGGGTGGCGGAGCGGGGCGGTCTGGCGAGCCAGAGCTTCGCCACCGCCGGCCTCGACGGTGCGCGCGTGCTTGTGGGCGGGCGTCTGGCGAGCCTGGAGGTCGAAGGCACGGCGGGCCTGCGCCTGGAGGGCCGGGCCTACTGGGCGCATGAGCTCGCTGACACGTTCGCGACGGTGCGCTCGAGCCTGTTCGGGGTGCCGTTCGCGACGCGCACCAGCGCGCTGGGACGGGACGGGGCGGTGCTCGGTGTGAGCCTGACCGGTCCGGTGGCCGAAGGCGTGCTGCTGTCGCTGAGCTACACCGGCGACGTGCGGCCCGGCGCCAACGCTCAAGTCGTCTCGGCCGGCCTCCAGGCCCGCTGGT
>NZ_FNHS01000037.1 GCF_900103445.1 Methylobacterium phyllostachyos
GTGACGTAGTAGCCTGGAGCGACGGCGCCGCTGATGAAGGCGTTGTTCCGGTTGCGGCCGAAGTCGAGGTACTGGGCGTCGGCCTCGATGCCGAACACCACGCCGTTGCCCGGGGTCAGCTGGAAGTTGTAGCCGATCTGGCCACCGCCGGAGAAGCCGTCCTGGCTGCTGTTGCGGAAGGTGGCGACGGTGCCGGGGGCGGCGTAGGGGAAGGGCACGCCGAAGCTGTTGCCGTTGGAGCGGCTGGAGGCGTCGAAGGCGTAGCCGGCGTTGATACCGAAGTAGGCGCCCGACCAGGTGAACACCGGCACGGGGGTGAACACGGGCGGCGGCGCGGCGCGGCGCGGCAGGTCGGCGGCCGAGGCGGCGCCGGTGAGGAGAGCCGTGGCGGCAGTCGCGAGAAGAAGCTTCTTGATCATCTGGTCCTCTGTCTCCCGTTGGACGGGATGTGTGCGGCGCGACAAGGACGACAGGTTGAGGCGACGCGATAGTGCATCGCTGCAACAGCCCGCCCGCACGCTCCGAGCCCCACAGCAGTAAGGTGCGCTAGAGCACATCATCGCATGGATGTGATCGGCCGATGAGGAACTATTAAAGGATCTCTATCGCGATGCGCGGCCTTTATACTCTGTCGGCCCACCGGATCGAGCGATCTTACGGCAGCGTCGCGCCGCTTCCGGGCTTTAACGGGAAGCGGCCCGGCGCAAATCTATTGCAAGTTGTCCATGCCGGGATTGATGACACGCATATCGGGACAGCTCGCCGTTGCGGCCCGGTCACGCTATGGATCCGGGGCGGCCGGTTCACTATTTCAATCCCATGGCTGACACGCATTTCCGCCCGGAACCGGGCATGGCGGCGGCCACTGGCTCCTTGGAGGCCGCCGCATCGCTGGAGGAGGTCGTATCCGTCCTCCAGAGCACCGCGCGGCAGATCGTCGGCTCCGATGGAATCTCGGTGGTCTTGCGCGAGGGCGACACCGTCTTCTACGCGGCGGAGGACGCGATCGAGCCGCTGTGGCGTGGGCGCCGGTTCCCGGTTGCGGCGTGCATCTCAGGCTGGTGCATGCTGAACGGCCAGACCGCTGTCGTGCCCGACATAGAATCCGATCCGCGGGTGCCCATGATGGCCTATCGCACAACCTCGATGCGCAGCCTCGTGATGGTTCCGATCGGCGCGGCTCAACCAGTCGCGGCGCTCGGCGCCTATTGGTGCGCCTCCGTCATCCCGGATGATGCGACCATCTGCCGGCTCGAGGCGCTGGCCCAGCAGGCGGCTGCGGCCCTCGCACGGGTGTGTCTCCTCGCCGGTGCAGGCGTCCTCCGGGAACCTGCGCCGTCCGCCGGGTCGTGAGGGCCAAGGCCGCCTGCGACGATGGTCCCGGATCGGGTCGGGGATCGATCGGCCACCTCGGCGGTTCCCTGGCCTCCACGGCTCAGCAGGATGGTCCAAGCCCCTCTCATGAAGCGCTTTCTCCTAGTCGGCATCTTCGCGGCGCTGCTGATCGCCATCATCCTCATCGCGGCGACGTGGTCGAAGGTCACCCCCGTGAGCCCGGCCGTATCGCCCGATACCTCCGCGACGCCCAATCCCACCGGCGCGCGCAAATGATGCGAGGGCCGCGCCCGATCGCGCCGCGATCGCGCGTGGTTCCACCCTCGCGTCTCGGCGCGCGCTCGCGCGCCTGACCAAGGCTCGCTTCGGTGGAGAGCGCCGCGGATGCCGGACGGTCGCGCGTGTGGTCCTTTTGGTGTGGCGCGCCACGCCGCGGATCAGGTCCGCGGTCGAACCCACCGGCCGGAGATCCGGATTTCCGGGAACATGCGCCGGTCCACGGCCTTTGACCCTCACCAATCGGCCGTCGGTTCGTCAGGAGGGCGCATGGGACAGGATGTCGACGCAGCACGCGAGGCCTTCGGGACAGTGCCACCGGGGCGGCCGGACCGGCGGACCGGGGAGGTCGATCCTACGGCGGGCGGCAGCGGTCCGCATGCGCCCGGCCCCGTCACCCCCGAATCCCAGGAGGTACCGGAGACCGGCGGCTACGATACCCGTCCGGCTCCCGCCCGGCCGGACAACCGCAAGGGTGGCCACGGCGCGGGCTGAGACGTCCGGGACCGCCCGGTCAGGGTCCTGGCGTGTGCCGGACCCGCGGCAGATGATGTTCGGCGTGTCCGTAGAGCAGTCCTCATAGCAAGGCGGCTATTTATCTTTCCGACACAAAGTATTGAAGTTGGGAACGTGTGGCTGTGTTGGCGGATTGACGGTTCCGAAACGATTGACGGAGTCCATCATGCGTACGCCCCTCGCCCTCGTCCTTGTTGCCCTGCTCGGATCGAGCGCTGTCGCCCAGACCACAGTCACGGGCAAGCCGGCCGCCCCCGACGCCAAGACGAGCCAGCAATCGGGCGGTCAGGAGAGCGTCACACGACCGAACACCGACAAGATGACGCCGGACGGTACCGGCGCGGGCATGGGTGGCGCCGTTCGACTCGAGAAGGGTGCGAACAGCTTCACCGAGGGCGAGGCCCGTTCGCGCCTGGCGAAGGCCGGCTTCATGGATGCCCGGGACCTCAAAAAGGACTCGGACGGCATCTGGCGCGGCACCGCCACGCATGGCGGCCAGACCGTACAGGTCGGCCTCGATTTCAAAGGCAACGTGTCGGCGCAGTAAGCCGACGACACCGCGCCCGCCCCTTTCAGGAGACAGATCATGGCTCAGCAAACCATCACAGCCCTCTACGACCGCTACGAGGACGCGAGCGCCGCCGTCAGCGAGATCGAGGGCAGCGGAGTCCCGCACGACGAGGTCAGCCTCGTGAGCAACAATGACGGTGACCGCCATACCGACCGTCTCGGCAGCGGATCGGCCGACACCCGGGAGAAGGCCAAGGATGGCACCGGCGCGGGTGCGACCCTCGGGACCGTGGCGGGCGGCGCTGCGGGTCTCCTGGCCGGCCTGGGCCTGATCGCGATCCCTGGGGTCGGACCGGTGGTGGCCGCCGGCTGGCTCGTGGCAACCCTGACGGGCGCCGGCATCGGCGCCGCCGCGGGTGGTCTCACCGGGGCCCTGGCGGGCGCCGGAGTCAGCGAGGGCGATGCGCATGCCTACGGCGAAGGCGTGCGACGGGGTGGAACGCTCGTCACGATCCGCCTCGACCCGGCCCGCGCGGCCTTGGCCCCGACGGTGACGACGATCCTCGAGCGGCACGGCGCGGTCGATCTCGACGAGAAGGCCGGCGCGTGGCGTGCCGAGGGCTGGACGGCGCCCGAGCCGAGCACCGGCCTTGCCGGGACGGCCGGGGAGCGCGGGCGGGTCCGAACCTATCCCACCACCACCGACCTCTGACCGGCCGGACTGGCTTGGGAAGAACCAGCGCGCGTCAAACCGCGAGCCTGAGAATCATGCCCGGTCGCAATGCGGCCGGGCATGGTTCTTGAGGAGCCATCCGCAAAGGACGAAGCGGACTGCCGCATCGCGCTGGCCAGACGCGGGAGGAAGAAAGGAGCTTATTGGCGAAGTCCTTTTCCTAAATTTACTTCGTTTAAACCGTTGGAGGCTTCAAACAATAAGGGAGAAGATGCACAATCCCAAGGAGCCTTCATGAACGACACAACCGAAGAGGCAGCCGATACCTTCGCAGGGATCACCGCCGAACTCGTTGCCGCCTATGTGTCGAACAACCCGGTTCCGGCCGCGGAGCTTCCGGCGCTGATCGCGCGGGTCCATGGGGCGATTGCCGGCCTCGTCTCGGGCACCCTGTCGGCGGAGACCGGCACGGCCGCGCCCGCCGAGATCGACCGGCCGAGCGCCGCCCAGATCCGCAAGTCGGTCCGGCCCGACGGGATCGTCAGCTTCATCGACGGCAAGACCTACAAGACGCTCAAGCGCCACCTGACCAGCCACGGGCTCGACCCGCGGGCCTACCGGGACCGCTACGGCCTGCCGGCCGATTACCCGATGGTCGCCCCCGCCTATGCCGAGCAGCGCTCCGCGCTGGCCAAGGCAATCGGGCTGGGCCAGCCCGGCGCCATGGCCGAGCGCGAACGGAAGAGCCGCTGAGGCGGCCGGACGGTGGCCCCCGTATCCTCCGCAGGGACCACCCGATTCCGATATTGCGCTTGCGATCCTCGTCCCATTGACGGGACTGGCGATCCAGCCTCCCGACGCGCCCTCCCCCTCAGTCGAGGAGGGTGACGCACAGTGCAGGCTCCCGACATGTGTTGCCGCCTGCGACGGCGGGGTCGTCCCCCCTCGCAAGCGGACCCGTTTCGGGCCCGGTTCCATCCGGACTTTGGCGTCCTCACCCTCCCTTCCGAGGCTGCTGCGCGGCAACCTCGGAAGGGAGGGCCGAGACTTGCGCCTCCACAGTGGTGGAGGGGAGCGTGATCGAGTCTCCGAGGGACCGAACGGGCTCTCAGACGATGGCCTCACCGATCTCGGGGTCAGACAGTGCGTGCAGCGGCCGATCCGGGCACGCGATCATGGATATCGTGTCAGCCCCCGTCTGGCCGCGGGCATAGCCCCAGGAGATCAGCCGAGCCTGCCGGGCGACGCGCAACTCCGCCGCCTCGAGATCGGCAAGGGCGTCTGAAATCGCGGCCACGAGCGCCGCCCACGCATCGCCCCGGGCCGCCCGGTGATAGGCGAAGGCGATCACCTCCGCCTCGTGAGGACGAATCTCCACAGGCATCCCCTCAGGATCCGCGTGCATTGTGGCTCCGATCCGGCTAGAACATTCCATGAACAAAGCGCATGGGTGGGGATGGTTCAACCCTTCGCCCGGCGCGGTTCCAGATCGCAGTGGAACACTGTGGATGGATCAGGAAAACATCAATGCCGATGCGGCTTTACCGCTTCCACTGCACGGACGGCCACGAGCTGGTGACCGATCTCGGCGGCTGCCGGCTGCCGAACACCGCGCAGATGCGGATCCAGGCCGAGCGTGTGGCGCTGGCCTTGATGGAGCGGGTGGTCGAGCGGTTCGATTGGTCGCGCTGGCAGGTCGAGGTCTACGACGCGCGGGGGCGGCGGATCTGGATCCGGGCCTTCCCGGACGTGGATGTCGACGCGCGGGCCGCCTGAGCGGACGCAACTTTGAAACGGGAAGGATGAGCAGAATGGCCTTCAAGCCCAAATCCGCCGCAGAGACGAAGGCGCGGGACCTGGGTCTCGCCCTCGCCCGGATCGCCGAGGCGGACAGCCTGCCGGCGCACATCGGGGTGGACCGGCTGCGGCAGGCGAGCCCGCGGCTGACGCCGCTCGCGGTCGGCCAGATGGTCCGCAAGGAGCGGGAGACCGTGGAGGCGACGCTGGCCGAGCGCGGCTTGTCGCTCGTCGACTATTCCGACCACGGCCCGGGCCGCGGGATGGTCTTCACCATCGAGGCGGCAGAGTGATCCGCCCGCTCAGGCGGTAGCCGGCCGGCTGCGCAGCAGGCGCGCGACGAGGCGGAACGGCAGGAGCGGCAGCTTGAACAGCGCCCGGGCCGCCAGGACCGCGACGACCGTCAGGAGGGCCAGAAAGGAGTTCATCATGGGGTCGTTCTCCCGGGATCGGGCTGCCCCGTGGGGCCGACCTCGCCAGGGGGCGCCTGGAACACGGCGAGACTATGGACGTGGCCTGAAACCGGGCGGGCCATCGGGTCGCAGCCCCGCCGGGACGGGAGCGGGACTCGGCGGCCGGAAACACCCCGCCGCCCCCGTGGTTCTTCCCCCAGAGCGGGCCGGCGGATCCGGGCGGCACGGGCGGGAGGGCCTCAACATGGGCGGGCGCATCGTAGGAAGCTTGGCCGTCGCGGCGCTGCTGGCCGCCGGGCCGGCCGCCGCCGAGGTACGGGTGCACTATGCCGCGCCGGAGCGCTTCACCGATGCCGAGAACCGGTTCGGCTCCGGGCAGACGCTCCCCGCCACCCTCGCCGCGTTGACCCGGATCTTCCAGGACCTGGCCGCGCCGCGCCTCCGGCCGGGGGAGATTCTCGACATCACCGTCCGTGATATCGACCTTGCGGGCTTCGAGCGCCCGGGCTTCGCCACCCCGACGGGCCTGCGGGTCGTGACCGACGCCACGCCGCCGCGGATCCGCCTGTCCTACGCGCTGCGCCGGGGCAAGCGCACCGTCGCGCAGGGCGAGGATACGGTGACGGACCCCAACGTCCTGCTGACCGCCAACCCGCGCTTCTCGAGCGGCGGCCTGTATTACGAGCGGGCGATCCTGCGCGACTGGTTCGCCCGCCGCTTTCCGGACACGGCAGCGCGCTGAGCGACGCCGGGGAACCGGTCGGTCCTGCGCCCCTTCTTCAGAGCAACCGCCCTGTGCCCGGAGCCCACCATGTCCGCCCCCGACCCGAACACTGCCCAGACGGTGCTGGCCGAGGATCCGCCGGGCGCCCGCACCTATCCCCCCGAACCGGTGGCGAAGGCGCCGCAGGGGCCCCGCTCGCCGGGCCAGTCCGAACCCGGCGACATGGGCGCCTTCGAGGCGCAGACCGACGCGGCGCCCGGGGCCGAGAACCCGGCGGGTGACGGCGGGACCGGCTACCGGGGCGGCTAGGACGCCCTCTGCCGGGCCGGGGGCGAGGGCGCACGCCGAAGACCGACAGCCGCCAGACCCGTCATCAGGATGGCGGCGCGGCTCGATGTGGGCATCGGGTCGCTACGCCCGGGGATCGTCTCTCCGTCGGCCGCGGCGGAACCGAGGCGCGGCCTCCCGTGGGGAAGGTCCGGCGACGGCCCGGAAGGTCTCCATCGGGATCCCGGGCGGAGGATCATCGCCAGGAATCGGCGGATGTCGCGTGCCGGCCTGCCCTGTTGCGGCTCGGCCGCCGTCTGCACCCAGCGCCTCTGGAAAGCCCTCGGGTGCACGGACGACGCAGCGCGGCTAAGCCACGCCGTGGAGGCGATCGACAGGGGCGATACGGTCGTGCGTCGGCTCGCCGCGGCCTGAAGCCGCCAAGCCGGCCTCTACCACGGCGGGCAACCCTGTTGTAATCCTCGCGGCCGGGATCGGCCCGGCAGCCGAACTCATCCCCCCATGCAGAGCGTGGAACCGCCCCCCATCTCCGCCAGTCCCGCGCCCGCCCGCCCCGAGGCTTCGAGCGTCCCGCCCCGGAAGGGCGGAGCCTCGACGCTCCCGGTCGGCTGCGGCGAACTCGGCGACTTGGTGCGGACCTACGACTGGGCGCGCACGCCGCTGGGCCCGATCGCCGACTGGCCCCAGAGCCTGATCTTCGCAGTCAGCACCCTGCTGCTCTCACCGGTGCCGATCGTGCTCCTCTGGGGCGCGGACGGCATCATGATCTACAACGATGCCTATTCGGGCTTCGCGGGCGGGCGCCACCCGCAGCTCCTCGGCTCCAAGGTGCGCGAGGGCTGGCCGGAGGTGGCCGATTTCAACGACCACGTCATGCGCGTCGGCCTGGCCGGGGGGACCTTGTCCTACCGCGACCAGGAACTCACCCTGCATCGCTACGGCCGGCCCGAGCAGGTCTGGATGAACCTCGACTACTCGCCGGTCTTCGACGAGGGCGGGCAGCCCGCGGGCGTCATCGCCATCGTGGTGGAAAGCACCGAGCGGGTGCTGGCCGAACAGCGCCTGCGCGAGAGCGAGGCGCTGTTCCGCACCCTCGCCCAGGGGATCCCGCAGCTCATCTGGCGCGCCGCCATCGACGGGGCCTGCATCTGGGCGAGCCCGCAATGGGTTACCTATACGGGCCAGGACAGCGGCACCAGCCTCGGCTGGGGCTGGCTGGACGCGGTCCATCCCGATGACGTCGCGGGCGCCCGGGCGGCTTGGCAGGAGGCCTCGGCCAGCGGGCATCTCGCCTACGAGCACCGGCTCTGCAACGCACCCGCGAAGCGGTACCGCTGGTTCCAGACCCGGGCGGCGGCGGTGCGCGACGGAGAGGGGCGGATCGTCGAGTGGCTCGGCACCTCCACCGATATCGACGACCTGCGCCAGCTTCACGAGCGGCAGCAGGTGATGGTCGCCGAATTGCAGCATCGCACCCGCAACCTGCTGGGGGTCGTGCGCTCCATCGCCAAGCAGACCATGGCGCTGACCGGGCCGGGCGAGCTCTTCAAGGAGCGGTTCAATGACCGGCTGTCGGCGCTCTCGCGCGTGCAAGGCCTGCTGTCCCGCTCGGATCAGGAGCCGATCACGCTGCGCGCACTGATCGAGACGGAACTCGTCGCCCTCGACGCTCCGGCCACGCAGACGCGCGTCTGGCTCGAGGGACCGGCGGTTTGCCTGCGCAAGGCAACGGTGCAGACCTTCGCGCTCGCCCTGCACGAGCTGGCGACCAACGCCCTGAAATACGGCGCCTTCACCACGCCGGAAGGTCGCCTGAGCGTGACGTGGCGGATCTGCGAATCCGAGGAGGGGCGCCGGTTGCTGATGAGCTGGGTCGAGGAGGGTCTGGTCCGCCCGGCGGAGACCGGGACCCCGGTCCCAAGGGGCGGCTACGGGCGCGAGCTCATCGAGCGGGCGCTGCCCTACGCGCTGAAGGCCAGGACCTGCTATGCCTTAAGCGAGACGACGCTCCAGTGTACGATCAACATTCCCCTTCCCGAAGGAGAAACCGCAGGGAGCCTGCCATGAATTCGTCCGCGGCGGCGCTGACCGGCAGACGGGTGCTGCTGGTCGAGGACGATTACTTCATCGCCATCGACCTCAAGGTGTGGTTCGAGGAGGGCGGCGCCGAGGTGCTCGGCCCCGTGCCCAGCGTGGACGAGGCGCTGGCGCTGATCGCCGACACGGCCGCGATCGACGCGGCCGTGCTCGACATCAACCTGCAGGACGAGCTCGTCTTCCCCGTGGCCGACGCGCTGCACGCCCGCGGGGTGCCGTTCCTCTTCGCCACCGGCTACGACGCGGCCGTGGTACCGCCGCCCCACGGGGCCGTGCCCCTCTGCCAGAAGCCGATCGACCCACGGGTCGTGGCGCGGGCGCTGTTCGGCTGACGCGCCGCCTCCGTGCCCTCACCAGCGGGCCTGGAGGCCGGCCGAGACGACTTGAGCGTTGGCGCCGGGCCGCACGTCGCCGGTGTAGCTCAGCGACAGCAGCACGCCTTCGGCCACCGGACCGGTCAGGCTCACACCGAGCACCGCCCCGTCCCGTCCCAGCGCGCTGGTGCGCGTCGCGAACGGCACCCCGAACAGGCTCGAGCGCACCGTCGCGAACGTGTCAGCGAGCTCATGCGCCCAGTAGGCCCGGCCCTCCAGGCGCAGGCCCGCCGTGCCTTCGACCTCCAGGCTCGCCAGACGCCCGCCCACAAGCACGCGCGCACCGTCGAGGCCGGCGGTGGCGAAGCTCTGGCTCGCCAGACCGCCCCGCTCCGCCACCCGCGCCCGGGTCAGGCGGTCGTAGCTGACGCCCACCTCCGGCACGAGCTCGACCGGCAGGCCGGTCGCCAGCGCGTACCCGGCAAAGCCCGACACCCCCGCGTCCCAGCCCGAGGCCAGTCCGCTCGCCCGCGACACGCCCGTGCCCAGAGCCACCGTCCGGTCGATCCGGCCGTCCGCGTAGGACAGGCCCGCCGTGCCGCGCAGGATCACGGCACCCAGCCGCGTGCTGGCATACAGCGTGCCGCCGTAGCTGTCGGCCGCGCTCCGCCCGAGCCCGAAGCCCTGGCCTCGCCCAGTGCCGGTCTCGCGCAGGTAGCTGAACGCGCCGCCCACCAGCGTGTCGGCCCCGTGGCCCGATGCGACCTGCCGGTCGACGCCGAGCACCAGACCACCCGCGTCGAGAGCCGCCCCGCCCGCCGCGCGGTCGCTCGCGCGGGCGCCGAACCCGTACAGCGCCTCCGCCCAGACCCGGCCCTCGCCGGACGCCAGCGGCTGGTCCGGCGCGCCCGCCGCGCCGCGCATCTGCAGCGCCGAGCGGTTCGGGCCGAGCCCCGGATCGCCCGCGCTGAGCGAAGCCGCCCCGCCGCCCTGGCCGCGCAGGTGCCGGTCGATCGTGTCGGTCACCAGCCGGCGCGCGGCGAGATCGGCCATCACGGCGTCGCCGTAGGCCTGGCCCGACAGGCTCGCCAGCCCCCCCGGCAGCGTGGCCGGACCCGCCGCGTAGAGCGCGTCGAACACCCGCGCCCGATCCGGGTCCGGCCGCGTGCCCGCGGCCGGGCGGGCGGCGTCGAGCGCTGCGCCCACGGCCTGCGCGTTGCCGGTCTGGGTGAGCCCGAGCCCGGCGAGGTTGCCGTAGGCGGCGGGCGTGACCACGAGGTCGAGGCCGGTGGCGCGGTAGAGCGCATCGAACCGGGTGCCGGCGGCCAGCCCCGCCGTCGGCTGGGCCAGCCCGGTGAACGCGCCGGTCAGCCCGGCTTGGGCGGTCAGCACGCCGAAGCGCTGGCCGAGCGCCGGGGTGTAGGCGTTGGTGGCGTCGCCGGTGATGCCGCGCAGCACCGGCGCCAGGGTGCCGTTGGCCGCGACCGCACCGCTCGGACCTAGCGCCAGCAGGCGGGCGTAGCGGCCCGCGCCGGTGCCGGTGCCGATTCCGTCGATGTCGAGGCCGAACAGGCTGCCGGACGCGAAGGCGACCGGGCCGAGGACCGTGAGCGTGCCCGGCGAGTTGCCCGGCCGCAGGGCGCCCGCCACGGTGACGGGGCCTGCGACCGTGCCGATGCCGCGCAGGGTGCCTGCGGCCGCGACCGTCACCGGCGAGGCCCAGAGGCCGTTGAGCGAGAGCGTGCCGGCCTGGATCGTGGTCGGTCCGGAGAAGCGGCCGGTGCCGGTGAGCTTGAGGGTGCCGGATCCGGCCTTGGTCAGGCGGGTCGGGCTGGTGCTCTCCAGGATGGCGCCGGCATAGGTCGAATCGGTCGATCCGCTGACCGTGAGGGCGCCGTTGCCGATCACGCCGGAGGCGGTGCCGGCCAGGCTGGCGAGGGTGAGGGCGGTGCCGCCGAGGTCGAGCGGGCCGGCATTGGTCAGGCTGGTGAGCCCGGCGAGCGGCCCGGTGAAGAGGAGGCTGCCGGTGTTGGTGAGCGCGCCGTTGAGCTGGCCGGAGAGGCGGGCGGTGCCGGAGTTGGTGAGGTCGGTGGTGAGGACGCCGTCGCTGGCGACGAGCCCGGCATTGCTCAGGCCGGCGGGCGCGGTGAGGCTGGCATTCTGCGCGACCGTGACGGCGCCGGCATTGGTGAGGGGGCCTGCGAGGCTGTAGGCGCCCGTGCCGGAGACCGCGAGGGTCGCACCGGCGGCGTTGGCGAAGGTGCCGTCGCTGGCCACCGCCCCGGCGACCGTGACGGTGCCGGCCTTGTTGGCGATGGCACCGTCGATGCGGCCGGCGCTGGCGAGCATCGTGCCGGTGTTGGTGAGCCCGCCCGCGATCGTGCCGGAGGTGGCCAGTGTGCCGCTGTTCGACACGCCGCCCGCGATCGCGCCGGTGTTCTGGACCAGCCCGGCGTTGCTCAGGCCGCCGGAGATGGTGCCGCTGGTGGCCAGGATGCCGC
>NZ_FNHS01000040.1 GCF_900103445.1 Methylobacterium phyllostachyos
CATCGGACGGCTTATCGACACCGTCACCCCAGACGAGTGCGCCAACTTCTTTGCTGCGGCAGGCTACGATCCAGATTAAAACGAAAATGCTCTAGCGGCGCCAACGGCACAAACGGCACAGGGGGGTAAGATAAATTCGGACGCGCGCGAGATCGGGCGCTTGTTCGAGGAGATGACCACCCCGATGCTCGATCACCTCGTGGAGGTGGCCGATCGGGCGAAGGTCCGCGGGACTATCGTGGCGTCTGATCAGAGGCGCCGATCAAAGCGCACCAACAAGCATATCGTGACCGCGTTCACGATCTCCGCCATCTCGCGCTGCGTGAAGGCCAGCGCGGGACCGCTGGTGAGCCTGGAAGACAAGCTCGACATCACGCCCCCGCACAAGCGGTCCGTCAGAGCCGATCTGCTTGGCCGCGAGGCGCACACGATCATGGGCTGCGGAGGCAACTGGCCTTGTTGGATCGCAGTCGTGGAAGGCGATCAACGAGGCCGTGGCTACCCAGCCAATCCCGATTCCTTTGACGCCTGGTTCAGGGGTTGGACCACGACCAAGGGCATCGTGGTCGTCGGCGACTGGCGCGAGGAGGCGCGGAACGACGGTGCGCTGGAGTGGCTGAAGCGCGCGGCGGCCGAGTGACTGCGCTCGGGCGCAGCAAGCACCTTTCATCAGCAACGGAGGATTCGTGATGACCCATTCCAATATCGCCGGTGCGATCAATGCGGCCCATGCCGGCGTGGAGGCCGCCAAGCGCGAAGGAGCCCGCTACGCCGTTGAGTGCGGTAGGTTGCTGGCCCAGGCCAAGGACACCGTCCCGCATGGCGGCTGGGACGCGTGGCTTCGATTAAACACCACCGTCTCGCCCAGGACGGCGCAGCTCTACATGCGGATCGCCCGGCACGTCGATGGCGATCCGGCAAAAGCGCAACGCGTTGCGGGTTTGAGTGTGCGGGAGGCGGCGGCCGAGGCGACCGGACCTAAGCGGACTACTGCATCTCGGAAGCTCCTGTCGCCCGAGGCCGAGCACGACTTCACCGAGCTGAAGCAGATTTGGGACGAAGCCAAGGACAAGCCTGATTGGCAGGAAGGGGCAGCCCGCGAGCTATTCCGCATCGGCTACATCACTAAGCCGCAGCGCAACGACATCATCCGCGGCGTCTGGGCCAAGCACTATGCTCACCTGACCGATGCCGATCGGAAAGATGCTGCGAAGCGCGCGGCCGAAATGCTGGTCGAAAGGATTCCGCGGGAAACCCTGCTCAAACTCATCCCACGGCTCAAGCACGTCCCGGCCAGCGATATCGCTATCGCCATGGGAGACGTGCAGGAGGATCGGAAACGCCGGGCAGCCGAAGGTTTGGCGTAACCGTCCGACGATTAGATACCGACGCTGGCCGCGCCGGCGTCTGCCGCCTGCTTGACGGTAGCACATTTGCGAAGCGCTGCAGCTATCGCGGCCGATGCTGTGTCGATCGCTTCGGCCCGCTCGTCGCCGAAGTCACGCGTGCAGTTCGTGCCCGCGCCCGGCCGTGCGTGATAGTTGTCCGGGAAGCTGTTGCCCATCCGAGTCTTCAGCATCATCGTGGCGGCGCGGTAATCGGCGTCGAAATTTCTACTCTTGTCCGCAGGTTGATCCTCGTGCACTCTGACTTCACGAACTCTCGGCATGCCGGAGCTTTTCTGCCCTCGGTCTTTACCGGTGATGAGCTCGATCACCTTGGTGAGCAGCCAACCGATCGCGTTCATTAGGGCGTCCTGAGCGGGCAGCAGTGGACGCGCCCCGTCGAACGGGTTAACGCATCCCAGCGGCCTTCGGACTCAGAGTTGGCGCCATGACGCCTTCCGATCGGCAGCTCACTCCATCTGAGCGCGGTCTTCGTGATCGTCTCCGGCTTGCTGGTCCATCGCTGATCTCCGTCGCCGACAGTTCAACCGATCACGACCGGATCAGGTCGCGCTCATCCACAGGAGGCCGTCATAGTTATCGAAACCTTAAGGCCGTGATGAGGTGAGAGGACACGCGCTCGCATCATCGAAATGCTCAGAAAAAAGCTGGCCGCGGTCGTTGTCGCTTTAGCAAGGCGATGGATTGAACACAGATAAACCGATATACACAAGCGCATACAATGACTTAGCGCGCCAACCGCGCTATCTTTGTCCAACAGATGTCCCATAAGGCTGTTGGATCGGTGGCAGATAGCCCGCACATTGGTTGCCCTTCGCCGGCACATCGCAGCCGTGTCACGAACGGCTCGGCGTTGCTGAGGATGGCGGACGGCCGCTCGGCCTGGGCGCGGCGCATGCGGGACCTCATGGCCCTGCACCTATCCGACTTGGGCGGGGAGGGCGCTGTGTCTGCCGCGGAGAAGTCGCTGATCCGCCGGGCGGCGACTCTCACCGTCGAGCTAGAGCGAATGGAGGAGCGGTTCGCCACGGACGGCGAGGCCGACGCCGATGCCCTTGACCTCTACAGCCGCACCTCCGGAAACCTGCGCCGGCTGCTGGAGGCCATCGGCCTGACGGGCCGCGCTCGCGACGTCACACCTGCCCTCTCTACCTGCATTGAGAGGCGGCTGACATGAGGGACTTGAACGTCCGCCTTCAGAAGCTGGAGAGGGCCATCCGTCCACAGCAGCACCGTAAGGTTCGGCAGTTCGCAATCGAGGGGTCGAAAGGTTTGCCGTTGGAAGCTGCCGAAGCCTTCCTCCGAGAGTGTGGCCACGTCATCAAGGATGAAGATCACAACATCATTCGGATCATCATCGGCGCCGAGAACGGGCGGCCCGTCGACCTGCCGCTGAAGGATATCACGGCGAGGTGCGGGCGATGAAGATGCGGCCTGTATTCAGCCTGTTTTTACAGGGCACGGCGCTGCAGGAGGCGACGACCGATGCCCCGTGAAGAGACGCAGTTCGGGGCAGGCCAGAGCGGCAACCCGAGCGGTCGGCCCAAAGGGTCGCGCAACCGCACCACCCAAGCGGTCGAAGCCATTCTGGACGGTGAAGCCGAGACCCTGACCCGCAAGGCTGTCGAGATGGCTTTGGGCGGAGACGGTCCGGCGATGCGGTTGTGCCTCGACAGGCTATGCCCGCCCCGGAAGGATAGGGCCGTCACGTTCGACCTGCCGAGGATTGAGACGACGGCGGACCTCACCCGGGCGACCCGAGCCCTGCTGCAGGGCGTCGCGGACGGCGAGATCACCCCGGCCGAGGCAAGCGAGATGTCCAAGCTGGTCACCGCGCACATCGAGGCGGTGAAGGTCGTCGACCTCGCCGCCCGGGTCGTCGCCCTGGAGGAAACCAAGGAAGCCGCGGGAGGCAGACGATGAAGGACGCCCTGATGGTGCGGATTCGCCGACTGGAAGCCCAGACCGTGCTGCCGTCAACCGGAAAGCACCTCACCTTCCGGATTGAGGCCCCGCACGGGACGTCGGGAGAGAAAATCATCACCTTCCTGCACGAGCGCGGGCACGCCATCCACGAGGGTGACGACGTGTTCCTGATGAATGTCGGCGCCTACGAAATCGCTGAGGGCGAGCCGCCACGGGACCTATCCCCCACCCTGTTGACGGAAGAGATGCGGGCCGCTGCGCCCGCCAGCGGGACATGGCCCAAGGGACGTGGCTGGTTCACGTTCGAGCTCGACAGCCCGGGGCTGCACGAACAGTCGAGCGAAGCGCGCTTCGTTTTCTAAATCTAATCTTCAGATGGAACCCAGACATGCCGAGGCGCCAAGCCCGAGTAACCATCAAGGCCGAACCGCAGACGGATGAGGACGGCAAGGTCATCGGTCCCCCGAACCCTGGACGGGACGA
>NZ_FNHS01000042.1 GCF_900103445.1 Methylobacterium phyllostachyos
GGCCATCTCCTCCATGGAGGCGGAGGCCTCTTCCGTCGAGGCGGCCTGCTCGGTCGAGCCCTGCGACAGCTGCTCGGCCGAGGACGACAGCTCCTCCGACCCGGCCGACACGTTGCTGGCCGCCACACTCGCCTGTCCCACCACCTCGCGCAGCTTCAGGGTCATGGCCTGCACGGCGCGCAGGAGATCGGTGATCTCATCGCTGCCGGTGGGCACCACGTCCTCGGTCAGATCCCCCTGAGCCACCCGGTTCGCCGCCCCGAGGGCCTTCTGCATGCCACGGGAGATCGAGATCGACAGCCAGATCGCCATGGCAAGCCCGATCGCCACCGCGCCGGCGATGACACCGATAAGCATCATGCGGGTCGTCTCATAGGCGGTCTGGGTCTCCCGCACATAAGTCTGCGCGACACCTTCCTCGTAGGCGCGAAGCTTCTTGACCTCCTCGATGAGGGCCAGCCGCGCCTGCGTGAACGGACCGACATAAACTTGGAGCGCCTTGGCGTCGGTGTTGGCGAGGCCAAGGGTGAAGACCTGTTCACCGGCCGATTCCCAGGTGCGGAACGCGGCGGCGATGGCCGCGATGGCGTCGCCGAGCCCTTCGCTACGCCCCACCTCGCTCAGCTTGGCGAAATCCTGGTCGAACTGGCGGCGATGCTCGTGATATTCGCTGGTCAGCTTCTCGAGGAGCGCTTCGTCGCTGATCACCACCTCGCGATAGACATCGGCCACGAGGCGCGTCATCCGAGCTTCGAGAATGGCGGCGAGCCGGCGCGTCTCCGGTGAGATGTCGGGCCGGGATGCCAGATCCTGGATGCGGGTGATCACGACCCGGGAGGTCGTCAGCTGTTCGCCGCCCGCGATGCCGATCGCGGTGTTGTTGCCGTTCTTGACCGAGAACTCCGTGCCTTTGGCGGCGGCACTGGACAGCTTGTCCCAGGCCTCACGCAGGGGCAGCAGACGCCCCCGCTCCTCGGCGGTGGTCGCGTCGGAGTACTCCTTCAGAAGTCCGCGGAACGTCACATCCTGCTGCTTGAGGTCGGCGGCGAGCTTCGCCCGGGCCGCCTCCGTCGGCTCGAGCAGCGATCGTGCGAACATGCGTGCGGAATCGACGGCCAGCGTCTCGAAGCGCAGAGCCCGCTGGACCTGAGCGAAGGGTCCGGACGCGAAGGCCTGCATCCAGTCGTTGGCGCTGCTGAGGCTCGTGATGGCGAGGAAGCCCGCCCCGCCGAGAAGCAGGAGGATCAGGCCGAAGGCCAAGCCGAGCTTGGTGCGGATCGTGAGACGCATGGGAAACTTCTTCCGTCAGACTTAGGTGGAATGGTCGAGCTGTCTTGGGGGATCGCGGTTGGCGCCGCCTTCGCGGCCGCGCCAACCCGTGAAGATCGGCATCCGCAGCGCTCAGGCGGCGCGGACGAATTCGGCGTCGCGGGCGTCGCCCTCGCCCATGTCGAGGGCAAAGCCCGGCGACCCGGCCGCGCGCGCCTTCGCCTTCGCCTTCGACACCGCCGCCTTGCCCGACCGGGCCGGCCCCGCCATCCGCGCCGCCGCAGCCCGCAATTGCGGGACCGCAGCCTCAAAGCCCGACGCCGCCGCCTCGATCCGGAAGTAGGCGATCGTCGCCTGCAGCCGCTCCGCCTGCGCGGCCAGCTCCTCGGACGTCGCCGAGACCTGCTCGGACGCGCTCGCGTTCTGCTGGGTCACCTTGTCGAGCTGCTGGATCG
>NZ_FNHS01000047.1 GCF_900103445.1 Methylobacterium phyllostachyos
CATAGGGGTTTGAAGCGAACCCGGGGAACTGAAACATCTCAGTACCCGGAGGAAAGGACATCAACGAGACTCCGTCAGTAGTGGCGAGCGAACGCGGATCAGGCCAGTGCCTGTGTTGAGTTTACCGGAACGGTCTGGAAAGGCCGGCGCGATGGGTGACAGCCCCGTACGGGACGGACGAAACACAGGACTCGAGTAGGGCGGGACACGTGAAATCCTGTCTGAACATGGGGGGACCACCCTCCAAGCCTAAGTACTCCTCAGCGACCGATAGCGAACCAGTACCGTGAGGGAAAGGTGAAAAGCACCCCGACGAGGGGAGTGAAACAGCACCTGAAACCGGATGCTTACAAACAGTGGGAGCCCAAGGTTCGTCCTGGGTGACCGCGTACCTTTTGTATAATGGGTCAGCGACTTAAAGTTACGAGCGAGCTTAAGCCGATAGGTGGAGGCGCAGCGAAAGCGAGTCTGAACAGGGCGTTCAGTTCGTGGCTTTAGACCCGAAACCGAGTGATCTAGCCATGTGCAGGATGAAGGTGGGGTAACACCCACTGGAGGTCCGAACCAGTGCCCGTTGAAAAGGTCTTGGATGACGTGTGGCTAGGGGTGAAAGGCCAATCAAACTCGGAAATAGCTGGTTCTCCGCGAAAGCTATTTAGGTAGCGCCTCGCGTGAATACCTCACGGGGTAGAGCACTGGATGGGCTAGGGCCGCCCACAGCGGTACCAAACCCAACCAAACTCCGAATACGTGAGAGTACTGCGCGGGAGACACACGGCGGGTGCTAACGTCCGTCGTGGAGAGGGAAACAACCCTGACCGACAGCTAAGGCCCCCAATTCGTGGCTAAGTGGGAAAGGATGTGGGACTCCCAAAACAACCAGGAGGTTGGCTTAGAAGCAGCCATCCTTTAAAGAAAGCGTAACAGCTCACTGGTCTAAATAAGGGGTCCTGCGCCGAAAATGTAACGGGGCTCAAGCCACGAGCCGAAGCTTCGGATGCA
>NZ_FNHS01000044.1 GCF_900103445.1 Methylobacterium phyllostachyos
GTCGGCGGACGCGGCGGTCTCGGCGCGAGTCAGCATGGTCTCAGCTCCTTTGGCGAGCCCAATGGCGAACGTTAATAATTGGTTATTGCGCTGCTCATAATCTGATAAACGCAGCGCGGCAACCCGGTATTTTCGCGAATTTCACATCCAGAACAGAATTCGGCAGTACGACTGACCTCTGTTAGGATTAATGCAGACGCGTCATCGGGCCCGATGCGGATAGCCGCCCGGTAGTTTCTACTTACGCATATACTGACCGGACATCGCAGCCATGGCAGCCGCAAGACGTCGGGCGTCGGCCTCAGGCCGCGCCACGGGTGGGATGCGTGCGGCGCACCTTCTTTTGCGCAGCAGCGAACCCTCAAACGACCGAGGGGCTCAAACCGTTGCAAACGAGGGGAGCGGCCGAACACGACGCACCCACCATGCATCGCTGCGCGACCTGGAGCGAGAACGATAACCTAGGATCGGGCGCCGAGACGGCACCGGTTCGGAGCCGCGATGTGCCGGCACCTCGCTGGTCACACCTGCGCGAGGTGCGCGGAGGCGGTCCCCGCCGCCGACCATGGGAGCGGCGTGATAGGGCGCGAAGAATGCAACCGTGTGAAGCGTCGGTCCGGCGAGGCCTCGCTACACCGGCTTGGATCCTCATAGGATTGGGCGCCGGCCTCTATCTGCGATAGCCCGGAGCTGGGACATGGCCCGCACAGCCATTTTACCGATCGCCTTGGTCACCGGGCTTGTCGTCTTCTGGCACCCATGTCGCGGGGCATCGGCGATGCCTGAGGATGACCTCGACGGCCGGTCCCCGCCCCTATCGGACGAGCCAACTCAACAGCCGGATAAGACCCCACCCTAAGAACCCCGCCCAGGCGACCACCACGAGCAGCACGGTGATCAGGATCGCGGGCGTGCCGAAGCGGGCGAACAAGTGTTGTCCCAAACTGCGCCGACGCTCCGACCCCTCGGGGCCAAGCTTGTCTTTTCGGGACGAATCCATTGTCTCAACCCTCGCTTTCAGGTTGAGACGCAATGACCTGTCCGCAACGCAGCAGAAATCCGCATCGCCTGCATGCGTGGTAAATGCACCCCAGAGTCGCCGTGGCTGAGGTCTCGCCCACGCATGGGTCTCATGAGGGCGCCGCGCAGGAAACCATGCGCCCCGCACGCGGGCAGGGCCAGACCGCAGTGCATGTCGCCGCCGGCGCTGCGGTGATGGATGCACACGCCGTAGGCCAGCCCATCGGCCACGACCGGCAGGAACGCTGGCAGCCACCGTACCGGGCCGAACCACACCAGACCGCCGATCCCGGCCTCAACCGGCTCCGTGAAGGGATGCCCGCGTGAAGCCCCCCCCGGGGCCTTGCCTCAGCGGCTTCCGCGCTGGGCGAGGACGGCCGGGACGGTGCGCAGCATGATGGCGATGTCCCGGCGCAGGCTCCAGCGGCTGGCATAATCCAGATCCAGCGCCACGCGCTCGGCATAGCTCGTGTCCGACCGGCCCGAGACCTGCCACAGCCCCGTCACCCCCGGCGGCACCGCAAAGCAGGTCGCAAACGCCCGGCCGTA